>CAVYUE010000010.1:0-32554 GCA_963771625.1 uncultured Acidobacteriaceae bacterium | reverse complement strand
AAATACCGCTGAGAAAAGTTATCAAGTAGCGGAGCGTTACGAAAACCTTCCGAGGTAACGTTGACTATGCTGCTGGCAGGAACGTTGGGACACGACACCATCCCTGCAGAGCCGAAAACCTCTATTCTCTGATCGAATCCATACACAGAGCGCCGAGTGGCTGAGATCTGACACTGCGGTCCGTTTTCAAAGACGATGGTAATCGCGGCGGTGTCGTAGTCATCGTATCTGGCCAGCAACGGCGGATCGACAAACCGCTCCAAATCAGCTTGTACTGTAACTGGGCCTTTCCCGCATAGCCAAACGAGCTCATCGAGGTCATGTATCAGCATGTCTCGGACGATGCCGCCGGAATGCGCTAAAAAAGCCTCCGAAGGCAACCTTGGATCCCGACTGATTTGAAGAATGTGTTCAAGGCGTCCAAGCGAACCTGACTGGACAATCTCATGCACTTCTCTTCGAGCCGTATCGAAGCGGCGATGAAATGCGATGAGAACGGGGAGACTCGAAGATTTAGTTCGCTCCAGGCACTGATCGACGCGAGCCAGGGAGAGGTCTACTGGCTTCTCACAAAAGACAGGAAGGCCCAGTTCGACACATTTTTCAATGAGTTCTGCATGCAAGGGAGTGGGTGCAGCGATGACTGCGCCCGCGAACGACTCCGATTCAACCGCCTTGTCCAGGGTCGGGTACCAAACGCCACCTGCGATGGAGACGATGTTCTCGCCTGCTTCGCGCGAAGGATCGACTACGGCTGCGATCCGGGCGCTGCCGAGCGATAGTACCGATTGCATGTGAACCTTCGCTATTCGCCCAGCGCCAATGAGGACAAGTTTTTTCAATTCGTTCATAGCGGTTCAGCCTCTTGCAGATGTCAGTTACGCAATGAGCTGTGATAATTCGAAGTTTGCCATGACTTGATCAGAATAATCGCAACTCTGCGATATGTCCCCCAATGGAATAAATGATCAGACAGCATGAACTAAACATTGCCAGCAGCGAGAAACATTGGTTTGAGTGTTTGGATTTACGTGTGGCTCCTCTTGGAGCAAAGTGGCGAGAGACCGTGCCTTTGAAGGTCAGGTGAAATCATCGACACGGAAGGGCCAAGCCAGCGCTCGGGTCGGCCCAGCCTAGCAGGATTCTTCCTACATCTAGGCTAGGGCTGCCGTCCTCCCAACCCACAAAAGCCCGGACTCAATCGCAAGAGTCACGGGCTTTGTATTGCCGGGCATTAGCGGTAGTTGTGTTCGTAGTGGTGATGGTGGTGATGATATCGATGATGGTAGTGATGGGGATGGTCCTGCCCAACTCTCACTACAACCTGCGCGGACGCCGGAGATGCAGATGCGCTAAACAACACAACGACTAAAGCAAGTCCAAATAACCAACTCTTCAAAGCTTTCACGGATTACCTCCATAGGTTCATTGTTCCTTTAGATAGATGCCCTTTAGCGTAGCCATGTTGTGCTCAATGAAGAGATAAGCGGAAGCGTTGGGTTGTATGGATAAACGAATTCTTTTAGGTTCCAAACAAAGCCATGAAGTAGGAAAGTTAGGGCTAATGTAAAGAGCCCACACCCTGTTTAGAAGATGGTGGGCTTTGTTGTTTGCTGATCAGTTCTTCGTTATGCATGACATGCATACAACGGAGCGCAAGGGGCGAGACCCAGCTTCTACGTCATATCCGCCAGTGCGTGCAAATAGGATGTAGCTTGTCTCATTCGTCACAGCATAGGATTCCACCAGACGGTGGTGACAAAACTACCAGCCTGACGGAGTACGTGCTCGGCTATTTCAGCAGCGCACACGTGAATAAGCCAAATTCACAGCCACGCCTGCGGCACCTGAAACATAGCGGATACATAGCCGTTCCCATCCTCCAGGACGGCTACGGCATTCTGCGGAATCGGCTGCGATTCAGACTCGAGAAACTTTGACGCATCAAGCGAGAAGTTGCCGTTCCCATCGATGGGGAAGACTTCCGTGAATGCTGATGCGGTCGACGTATAGTCCGGTCCAGGCGCATTGATCAGAAACACCTGGCCCTGGGTATTTGGCTGATGGTGCGAGCCGGTGAAGCGCAGATGAGTTCCATTCTGGTCTACCCCGAGCGGCTCGACCGTGAAGTCGTACGTGACCGTCGAATCCGAAGTCTGGGCCACGGGGATCCATTGCTGGTTGCTGCCGAAGTTGAGCGTCCATTGCTGGATCTCGGTCCCCGACTGCTTCGAGTAAGCCGGCACGTCCAGCACGAGACCACTCTCTACATTGCGCAAATAAAAGTACCCGCTACCAACCGGAGTACCCCCGGCTCCGACGGGAAGCATCGTCCATAGCTGGTTTCGCCCTCCATTCTGTGTCCAGGCCTGCACCGGCGATCCGGGCGAATGCGAAAAGCCCGGCACATCCGCCACCAAAGCATCCGCACCCGTTCCACCAAAGACCTCCAGGTAGTAGGCACGTCCGGGATTTCCCACACCGGCCATCGTGTAGTTCACTCCGCGAAAGTAAAAGTATTGCTGCAATCCGTACTCGCTCACCACGGCAAGGTGCACACCCGGTGTGGTATCGATCTGCCCTGGCGAAGCCGACTGGCTAAGAAACAGAGGTGAATAGAGCGCCTGCAATGTGTAAAAGACCATTGTGATTCCTCCCGGTTATAAAAAGACCATTGTGGTTCTTGCTGAGACGCATCGCGATCAAGACGGCAGTCTTGTTCGTTTGTGGTGTTCGTCTCCTGTCTCTTCTCCAACTGTCTACTTGCGGATTCGTATCATGATGCCGGCGGAGATGCGCAGATCGTTTTGATGATCGTCGGCTCCGTTTGAGAAGGTGGTGAGCAGGTAGTCAGCCTGCACGGGAACGAGCGTCCAGAGCCTGCTGAGGCGAAGTTCTACGCCTCCTCCGGTTTGAAACGCGAAG
The DNA here is from genome assembly GCA_963771625.1 of uncultured Acidobacteriaceae bacterium. Classification (GTDB taxonomy): domain Bacteria; phylum Acidobacteriota; class Terriglobia; order Terriglobales; family Acidobacteriaceae; genus Edaphobacter. The sequence goes on along the minus strand of CAVYUE010000010.1, from coordinate 29,629 downwards.
GCGGTGGAGCTGCCGAAACCGGTGTTATTGGGCGAGAGGCTACCGGTGGTGTGAGCGGCGCCGAAGAGAAGATCGGCGAAGGGATGGATGCGGTGGAAGCTTAGTGCCGGACGGTAGCGGACACCTCCTGCGAAGGTGAACTGGGTGAGGTCGTAGTGGTCCGGCGTGATGCCTCCCTCATGGGTAGCCGTGAAGTCCCCAAGGAGGGAGAGATGGGGGCGGAGACCGTATTCAAGCTGCACACCGCCACCGTTCATGCTGAAACAGTCGCAGCCCGGCACCACATTGCTGTGCAGGTAGGTGTAGTTGGCGCCGATGGAGAGCGGGTGATCCTGTTGTGCGGCCGACTGGCGCGATGCGCAGAACGCGAGGGCGATGGCCGATACGATAAGGGCTCTGAGTCTGAGATTGCTTCGAATCATGTCGTCTCCCTTGCTACTGAACGGTCAGCGTGACGGCGGTGGAGTGGGTGATGCTGCCACTGGTTCCGGTCACGGTGATGATGGAGGTTGAGGTGGGGACAGCGAAGCCGGTTTTTGTGCCGCTGCATCCGGTCAGAGCGGTGGCACCTGCCAGAGCTGCGAAGGCGAGCAGGACCATAAGCAGAGGTCGCTGCTTCCACCTGCTGCGGGAGAACCAGATAAAGCCGAGAGAGGCGAGGGACACGGCCGCGGGAACAGAGTTGAAGGGGAACGGTGAGATCGGTGGAGAGCTTCGCCCAGAGACCGCCGGAATGGTGACGGTCATGGTGCTGGTCGCCGCCTGCGTTGTTCCGGGCACGACGCTGGTTGGAGAGAAGCTGACCGAGGTTCCGTCAGGAAGGCCGCCCGCGGTGAGAGCGACGGCGCTGGTGAAAAGGTTGTTCGGGTCAGCCGAAGTAAGCTGCACTATGTAGCTCACTGTGGCCCCGCGATAGCTGGACTGCACTGCAGGAGTTGCCGCAATGGTGAAGTCTGGAGGCGTGGAGAATACGACGCCTGTGCCCGAGAGAGCGGATGTCTGCGTGCCCAGTGCGTCGGTGACCGAAAGGCTGGCAGTAAAGCTGCCCGTAGTGGCTGGCGAGAATGTAACCGCGATGGTGCAGGAGGCTCCGGCGGCGAGTGTCGTGCCGCAGGTATTGGCTGCAATCTGGAACGAAGAGGCGTTCGCACCTGTGAGCGCGACCGAGGTGATTGACAGAGCCGCGTTGCCCGCATTGGCGAGGGTAAAGGTTTGGGCTGCACTGCTGCTGCCGGTCGCGACGCTATTGAAGTTCGCAGAGGCGGCCGTGAGGGCAGCCTGCGGAGCCGCTGCCGGAGTGGATGCGACGCCGGTTCCCGTCAAGGTTGAGGTCTGGGTGCCTGCCTGATCGACGACAGTAAGGGTCGCCGTAGACAGGCCTGCGCTGGTGGGAGAGAAGACAACTAAGATCTGGCAGGTTCCTGCTGGCGGCAATCCGGGAAAGTCGTGTGGGTTGGCTCGGCCACGGGCGGCAGCCAGTCTGTGCGCTGGTCTTGCGTCGAGTACGGCGCCGGTGGCACAGCTGTCGTTGACGATCAAGAAGCTGTTCGGATTCGCCCCGCTGAGCGAGATGGATGTGATGCCCAGCGATCCGGTGCCTGGATTTGAGAGCGTGAAGGTCTGCGCAGAGCTTGCCGTGCCTGTTGTCACACTGCCGAAGTCTGCAGTTGCGGGTGACAGCGTCGCCTGCGGAACCGAGGTTACAGCTGTGCCGTTGCCGGAGAGAGCTACAGTCAACGGTGATTCAGGATGGTTGAGGTCATGGATGGAGTAGGTGGAGGTGAGTGCACCCGCGCTTTGTGGCGTGAACGTGAAAGTGACAGTGCATGTGCCTGTGTTGGCAGGGATGATGCCGCTGCAGTTGGCCGTCTGGGCGAAGTCAACTGCGTCCGTCAGCGATCCGCTGCTGAGATAGATAGCCTGGTTGGTGGTGTTGGTGATAGTGGAGGTGAGTGCGGAGCTGGTGCTACCCATGGCAGTCGATGGAAATGTCTGCGCTGTGGGTGCGATGGTAAGCGCTCCGGTGCTAACGGCGGCGATCGCGGTACCGACGAGTGAGACCGTCTGTGTGGCATAGGGGGCGGGTGTATTCAGACTGTTATCCGTCACCACAAGCGCGCCGGTAATGCTGCCAACACTTACTGGGGTGAAGCCCACCTCAAATCCGCAGCTGCTTCCTTGCGCCAACGTCCCGGCCGGTGAAGACGGGCCCGGTGGGGGGCACAGCCCGCTCTCACCGATGTACAACGAGAAGCCCGAGGAGACACTCGCACTTGTCTCGGTCGTAGGCGGCAGAGCCAATGGCGCATTGCCGATGTTTGAAATGATTACACCCAGCGGCCCATCTGTCGTATCGGTCGAGTCGACGGGAGTGGGCGTGGCGAAGGTCAACGTGGAGTTGTTGATATCCGTCTTGCGAACCAGATTGTTCTTCGTGTCGGCGACGTAGAGATTACCCTCGCCATCTAACGCAACCTTCTGCGGGCCGTTCAATGAGACCTGCGTTGCTGGTCCACCATCAGGAGAGCTTGACGCTCCATTGCCAGCGACGGTAGTGATGGTTTGAGTGGCAGCGTCCACTTTTCGGATGCGGTTGTTGGAAAAATCTGCGATATACAGATCGCCGGCAGGGTCCACTGCAACGCCCATCGGCCAATTCAATTGCGCGCTGGTTGCAGCTCCGCCGTCGCCTGCGTAGCCGGCGCCGAGTGCGTTGTTGCCTGCAACGGTGTGAATGATGCCGTCCGTCGTTACTTCGCGTACGACGTGGTGGCCGGAATCTCCGATGAACAGATTGCCCGCAGGATCCACGGTGATGGAATCGTAGGACGCATAGACGCCCTCACAGCAGAGAGCCAGGTTCGCCTGGTTAGCCGGGCCACCATCACCGCTGTAGGTAGGTGAGCCTTGACCGATAGTCGCTAGATTGCCCGCAACCGTCGTAATGATGCCCGCAGTATCTACCTTGCGGATCAGGTTATTGTCCTGATCTTCGATATATAGATTGCCTTGCAAATCGAGCGCGAGACCTTCCGGACGGTTCAGGCTCGCTTCGGTGGCCGGGCCATTGTCTCCGCTGTAGCCTTGTGTTCCGTTCCCCGCAACGCTGGTGAGTATTTGCGTGGTGGCATCTATCCTCAAGACCTGCTCAGCAGTCTCAACTGCGAAATAGACGTTGCCCGCCGGATCGACAACCACGTCGGCGGGACGATCAAAAGTTGCGCTGGTCGCAGGACCGCCAACGCCGCTTAGGCCGCCCGCACCGGTACCGGCGATCACAGTGATGTTGCCACTCGTATCGATCTTGCTGACGGTGTTGCTATAGAACGACGCGACATAGACGTTCCCCGCGAAGTCCACTGCTCCCGCCGATGGATTGCAGATTGGCCCCGACAGTGCGGGCCCGTTATAAGCATTGCAGTTTGGCGCGTTGATCTCACCAGCCAGCGTTGACATAGTTCCAGGTGTCAGTACTGCAAGTGGACTGATACCCATGCCGTTCAAGCCGATATTTACCTTGCCAGCGCTGGTGACTACCTGCAGGGGTACGGGACGCTGGCCAGGGTACGCAGGGCTGAAAGTGATGGGAACGGTGCAGATCGTGCCGACTGGATTGGACGTCACGCCATCGACCGAGCAACCGCTCACTGTGCCGACTGTATATTCCTGCTTGTTTCCTTGAGATAAAGGTACGGTGAAACCGCTGATGGTCTCGGCAGAGGTTGTCTTCAGAAGAATATTCTGCGGTGCGCTGCTGCTGGCGACATTCGTTGCAGGTAAGGCGATAGGGCCGCTCACCGGGACCAACTGCGCAAGTAATGGCTTCCATGACACCAGGAACATGACCATCAGCCCGAGAAGTTGCAAAGCTTTATAGGCTTTCGTGTGGCCGTAACGGAGAGAACCGGAGTACTGGCGAAGTATGCAGCGCGAGAGCAACTGCGAGATTTCGAGAATTGACGATGGCATCAGAGTTTCTCCTTGAGTTCTTCAAACGATCTTTGGCAGTCAGCCGCTGCCGCCCTCGTGATCCGGAGTGCGTCGGATTTCAGGGTGTGCTTGGGGTGGGAACGCATGGCCGAGGACGTGTAGGTCGGTACCATCAGGAGGTCTCCCTCATTTGTTGAATCGAGCGCTCGCAGATCCAGATTTCGTTCTGAGGCGAGCAGAAGAGGTGCAGCCGGCCTTCACTCGCGGCCGCTTTCAACTGCGTTGCGGTCAGACCGAGCGAGCGGATTGCATCTTGAAAGTTAGGGAGCCAGCGCGCTCCACACTCGGGACAGACATTTGGCGGTTTGGGTTCTCCTGTGACCGTTACGCTCGAAGTGGGTGTCGAATGGGAGGAGGTCTCGGTCACCGAAATGGTTACTTCGGTGTGTTCCTCGTAGATCGAGATTCGACGCATGCGTGTCATAGGCGTGTGGTTAGGAAGCGTGGCCCGGATCGGTTGATAGGAGTGCACTTGCGCGGTCTGGTATGCTTCTCGCGAGTACATCGCTTTCTCGTCGTCGATGGACTCGTTCGGATGTTTACGTTGTGACATGAAACGCGAGTTCTTCGCCTAAATTCAGCCTCAAAGACATCTCAATTCCTCATCAAACGGGCTATGTTGCTGCAACGTAACGATCTAATTCGCTTTGAAGGCTACGTAATTGACCGGCCCCGCTGGACTTTGGCATGGCAAGGGGAACCGGTTGCGCTTAGTCGGAAGACATTTGATCTGCTCCTATACCTGATCGATCATCGGGAGCGGGTGGTTTCTCGAGAGGAACTGCTGCAGGCGCTGTGGCCTGAGCAATTCATCGAAGAAGGCAACCTCACGCAGCACATCTTTCTGCTGCGCAAGGAGTTCTCACGGCGCGAATTCGGAAGAAAGATCATCGAGACCATTTCCGGCCGCGGCTACCGGTTTACCTCGCGAGTGGAAGTGGAGGAGCGGATCGGCGGGCTGGAGCGGGTTGAGCAGCAAATTGTGGTCAACGCCAGTAATTCGGTAACCCACATCACTATTGAGGAGGAGGATATTGAGGCGCATGGCGATGCATCGACCGATCTGACGCTCGACACTCGGACGACCAATCAGCCTCTCGTAGTGCCACAAGGTTCCTTGACAAAGGAAGGAGCGTCCGCCGCAAGGGAGCCGCGCTCGCCCGGCCGCACTTTTGGTTCGCCTGCGATGCGCTGGCTCGTCGGTGTTGCAGCAGTGCTTGTCCTTTTGGCTGTGTACCTTGGGACGCGATGGAATGACCCGACCCATCTGCGCGTCTCCACGTACTCACAAATCACATCCGACGGAGGCGCCAAATCTATCGGTGGGACCGACGGGAGCAGAATCTATTTCACGCAACTGCAAACTGGAGGCGTTGCGGAGGTTTCGGTCTCTGGCGGAGTAGAGGCGCCCGTCCAGCTTGGGATCGAAGATCCGTGGAGCGGCGACGTTTCGCCGGATGGATCCACTCTGCTGGTCATCTCTCAGGCAGGCGGACAAGGACCTGCAAATTCACTGTGGAGTTTTCGCCTCGTAGGAGGCGCTATTCACCACCTTGCAGACGCGGTGGTCTCCTCAGCCTGGTCTCCCGACGGAGAGAAGATGGTTAATGCCTCGGCAAACGGAGAAATATTCGTGATGCGACGGGACGGCTCGGACGCACATCGAATCGCCTCACCCGGAGGATATCTGAGGTCCCTGGCATGGTCGCCGAACGGAAAGACAATACGGTTTTCCAAAGACGGCTTGTTGTGGGAGGTCGCACTCGACGGAACGAATCTCCGTCAGCTCCTCCCTGGCTGGGGCAAATCGCCCACTCAATGGAGTGGAGAATGGGCGCCAGATGGACGATTCTTCTTCGTCGCCGACGGCCAGATCTGGCTTCTTCCACCAGAGCGTATCTTTGGTTCGAACGAACCTGCGACCCCGGTTCAACTCACCTTCGGCCCCACCGTTTGGGATAGGCCGATTTCCAGCTCGGATGGGAAAAAGATCTTTGCATCGGGCCGCACCCGGCGTGGCGAGCTTGTTCGCTTCGACTCAAAATCCACCCAGTTCAAGCCTTTTCTCTCGGGCATCTCGGTGGAGTTCGTCGTCTTTTCGAACGACGGCAAATCTGTGGCGTACGTCTCTTACCCTGAGGGCGTTCTCTGGCGTGCGAATCTGGACGGCAGTCATCCCATTCAGCTAACTGAACCTCCCTTGCACCCGAAGTCGGTTCGCTGGTCCCCCGACGGATCTCAGATTGCCTTTGTAGACCGGACAGGCGACGGCGTCGACGCCATCTCCGTCATTGCCTCCGATGGAAGCGGAAAGCCGCATCGCATCTTGCCGCAGGATCGCAAGGCGGAGACGGACCCAAGCTGGTCGCCTGACGGACAGAAGATTGCTTTTTCCACGTCGCCCAATGTCGGCGCAAGCACCAAGTCTGACCTGCGTGTCTTCGACCTCGCAACCAGCAAGGCCACTGTCCTTCCTGAGTCGGAAGGTCTCCTGGTACCCCGCTGGTCGCCGGACGGTCATTTCATCTCCGCCATGACACTCGACACTGTGAGCTTGAGACTCTTCGACCTATCGAACGAAAGATGGTCGAAGCTGGATACAGGCGCCGTGGCCTTTCCGGAATGGTCCCACGACGGCCGTTGGATATATTACGTCCGGTGGACGGCAGATCCGTCAGTCCTTCGCATTCGCGCTACGGATGGGAAACGGGAACAAGTTGCCGATCTGAAAGGCGCACGGTACACGGGCACTTATACGCTGTGGATGGGCCTTGACCCAGCCGATGCCCCGATGATGCTTCGCGACGAGGGAACCGACGATATCTATGCCCTAACGTTGGAGCGGAAATGACGATTGTTGACAGCGCAATGAATGATTGGCATCTCAATCTTGGAATGGTCGGCGGATGCAATGAGTACGGCTGACGCATCGCAGAAGACTTGCGATCTTGAAGCACCAACTTCAGCCCAGTCGACCATCGCAAGCCCACTTTCGGTGTTGAAACTTTTTTGGTGGATGGCTACAAACCGCCGCAAGGCTCGTGCTGTCGAAATGAGCAGGATATTCGCTCAGCCCAACCTCGAGTAAGCACCTCGTATTTCATGTCTGCGGGGAAGGTAGATCGAGGAGTCGGAGTTGAACTGAAAGGTTGTGAAAATGATTGAACCGGCCAACTTTGTCCGGGGTTCCTTTGGATATCCTTCAACCGGTGAATCCGGCTTTCTGCGTCTGGCTCTAATAGCGCAGCCGTCACGCCCCTGTACAATCCTGGCAGTCTCGTTTCACACCCCGAGGCGACCATTAACGGTTAGGTAAACCTAAGCCGACTTATCGGTACTTAGAATTCTTCGATGAGTGCACTGGCTATTTATCAACAACCGGCATGAAGATGATCTAATTTCAAGTCGCAATCGTCCGAAAGCTGGCAGCTCGGACCAGCAAGCTACTCCGATCGCAACGCCTCCATGGGTGCTACGGAAGCAGCGCGGCGGGCAGGAATGACGGAGGCCATGAGTGCAAGCAGGAGAATGGAGACAGTCGCTAGCCCAAGAACGATCGGATCCAGCGAATCAACCTGGAAGAGCAGCGAGCGCAACAGACGAGTGACAAAGATGGCAGTGATGGCGCCGATGACGCAGCCGGCGACGCCAAGTTTGGCACCGGAAACGAGAATCAACCGCATGACGCTGGAGCGCTGCGAACCGAGCGCCAAGCGGATTGCCATCTCCTGGGTGCGCAACGCGGTAGAAAAGGCGATGACGCTGTAGATGCCAAGCAGAGCAAGAAGGACTGCTGCACCGGCAAATGCAGAGATGAGTACTGTATTGAATCTCCGCGGCGCCTGACCTTCTGCAACCACCCGATCCATTGATTCGACCTGAGTCAAGGGAAGTTGGGGGTCGATGGAGCGGACAACGGTGAGTAGAGACTCAGCCATCTGCTCGGGCTGCAGATGACCGCGGAGCACAATAGAACCAGCATTGCCGGTCAACATATCAGGAGACGCAAAGGATCCGGCGTCGGCTTTAAATTGGCTGGAGGGAATGTAGTACTGGTTTACCGTGGGTACATCCGCTGCGAGCTGTTTGACGTCGCCGATCTCTCCCACGACGGTCAGCCAGGGAAGAGCGGCCTCTGCGGGGCCGCGATGCAGACGTTTGCCGATGGGATCCTGTCCAGGCCAGTAGTGCTCGGCCAAGGTTCTGTTGACGATGACGACGAGGGGCGCGTCCTCGCGATCGGCCGAAGTGAAGTCGCGACCGCGAATGATGGGAATACCCTGAGCCTGGAAGTAGTCGCCTGTCACCTGAGGTATCCATGCCACATTCAACCCTGCTCCCTTGGGAGGCACATAGCCTTCGGGCGTGAAGGTGCCCCCGAAATCCACGCCGGCCGCCGGCAGCAACGAAGTCATTCCAACAGCCTGCACACCCGGCAATTGCCCCAGCCTTGTGCGCAAAGTCAGATTGAAGGCGTCAATGGCAGCCTGGTTGGAGTATTGCTCGCGAGGGAGGCTATACGCGGCAGTCAGCGTGTGATCGGTGTGCAAGCCGAGGTCAATCGATCTCATCTTCTCAAAGCTTCGCAGCAACAGTCCGGAGGCAACTAGCATAACGACGGCAACTGCAAGTTCCGCAACTACAAGGGCTGAGCGCAAGCGCGCATGACCACTGCCGGCGGAGCCGGTGCGCCCACCTTCTTTCAATGCTTCATTGACTTCGACGCGTGCTGCAGCAAATGCAGGGATCAGTCCGCAGAACAGGCCAGTGAGCACCGTCAATCCGAGCGCGAAGGCCACTACTTTCCAGTCCAGGCCAATGGAGCTGACGCGGGGCAGAGTCTCAGGCAGGAAGCTGATGCCAATGCGAAGAGCAACTGACGCCAATGCCAGTCCCAACATTCCCCCCGCGAGGCTGAGCAGCAGTGCTTCGATAAGGGATTGGCGCAGAATGGCCGCTCCACTGGCTCCCAACGCAAGACGCACGGATATCTCGCGCCGGCGGCGGATGACGCGAACCAGTAATAGTCCGGCGAGATTGGCACAGGCGATAAAAAGGACCACCGTGACAGCAAGCAAGAGCGTGCGGACCAGCGGTCGAGCCTGAGCCACGATGCTTTCATCGAGCCGCTGGACATCAGGATGAATACGACGACTGCGGAGCGCTGGCGGAAAGTTGCGCATGATCTCCTGCGCCGCGCCGACAGCATCCTGTTGGGCCTGCGCCGGGGTCACACCGGGCTTCAGCAGTCCGACCATGTTGTAGGCCCAGGCTCCAGCAGAGCCTTGGCCTCTTTCAGCCTGTGTGAAGCTCATGGGTACCCAGAGCTCGGCGCGATTCAACTGACCCGGAACGAGAGGGAATTCGAATTCGCGCGGCATCACGCCGATGATCTCGTAGGGCTTGCGGTCGAGAAAAGTCTTTCGGCCCAGTATGTGGATATCGCCATCGAAGCGACTGCGCCAGGTCTGGTAGCTAAGCAGCACCACCTGTTGACTGCTATCGTCCTCCTGCTGGGTAAATGCGCGGCCTATCAATGGCGAGACGCCGAGCACGGGAAACATGCTCGCTGTAAGCCGCGCGCCATTGATCTGGGCCGGTGTACCGAGGCCAGAAAGCTCATAGGTAGAGCCCTGGTAACCGCCCAGGTTGGAGAATGCACGAGTGTCTCGCATATAAATGCGAATGCCATGCGGTGTAACACCGGGTGCATCGGCGCCATACTCTACGCCCTCAAGCCTGTCGCCGAGCGTGACTAGTCTGGCCTGATTGGGAAACGGCAAGGGGCGCAGCAGCACACCCTCAACAATGGAAAAGATAGAGGTAGTGGCTCCGATGCCAAAGGCTAAGGTGAGGACCGCCGTAAGGGCGAATCCTGGGGACTTGCGCAGTTGACGCAACGCATAACGAATATCTAGAACAACGGATCCCAATGGAGTCTCCGGAAGCGCTAGCGCACTCTTCTATAAGAATCGCACGTTCGTTGCCAAGTCGTCTGCCGAAGGAACTGCCGGTCTTCAGCGAGATGCACGCTTGACGCGGGTCACCTCGCACCGAACTGTACGGAATCGCAAACCGTTGTCCGAAACCGACACCACTACCGCAAAACACAGGAACGACTTCCGGCATGATTTAAACAGTGGTTTCCCTTTTGAACGCGATCCCGATGCGGGGATGGCGTTGCGTGGAAAAACTACACTTCAAGCGGGAGCTGAAGGAAATTATCGCGGCGTATTCTGATTGTCGATGATAAACATCCAGCCGGCGTACGGTTGGCGGCTGAGGCCAAACCGTTTCTCAGTTGACGACCACAGGGCAATGCACTCATTGAACTCGATTTAGAAACAGCTCGGCAGATTCGTACTGAGGAACGCGCTTCTAGGAAATGATTCGGCTACATTTGCCAGCTCGATGAGTGCATTGGCCTGTTCTCGACAGTTGAGGTTCAGCTCGTCGGAGATAAGCACTGGCGAGCCGACTTGTCAGGACCCGCGCGCGCTAATTTGGTCTAGGAACTGAGAAGTTCTGATGCGACCTGCTGCGCGTCGCGATAGCTGCGCTGCGGCTCCGCAAGCCGGAATCCGCTGCACAGCAGCAAGATCACGAAGCGAAGCGAATGTCTCGCGTCACGAACCTTGTCTTCCGCGTCTGTCTATTTCAAGCTTTTATAAGCTTGCTCGCTAACTGGTTCTAGCCAGACTGTTTTCCCCTTTTGTGTTGGGGTCACAGCGATATACGTGAAGCCAATATCTGGTGTCGCGCCGTGCCAACGGTGTGACATGTAGTTTTCGTCGCAATCGCCACAGTGCTCTGTGGTTCCATGCTTACCAGACATGAGTTGCAACTACCTCGGGAGACCCAGCCACCCCGGCCACAATTGGTGTCTTAAGGACTACTTGAATACTGACCTTCGGATTGTTGAGAGTCTTTGGAAGACCACTTAGAAACTGAGGTTGAGTAATAAACTCCGAGGCAGCCTGAGTGCCAACACTGCCGCACCCCGCGACGTACAAGACGAGTCCCCCTGTGACTGGATCGAGCATTCGACCTGCAAGTGCATAGTCAACAGAAGCCGCCTTATTACTGCCAACGGGAACCTGCCAAAGGTGCTGACCGGGTTGATCGGAGTCGACTATGGCGAAGGTGCGGTCCGGCTTTCCTTCGTGCGCTTCATCAAAATCAAATCTATAACGGAGGTTGCCGGTAAGCCTGCGTGCCCAATCGTTATTGTGATTGCCTATCAATATAGTAGGTCGATCTCGCAAATCGAGAAGGGTCGTCTGGTTGTCCGTACGCATTTGAAAAGGTTGACCATTCCACTGAAGAAATCCAGAAATATTTGTATAGGCTTTGAGATCTGTCACCGTTATCCGTTGCAGCCCGCCCAACGCCAGGTCGGCGGCCAGATCCTCACTCCCGCGCGGATCCGCATGGCCAAGCGATATAAAGATCTCTTTTCCAGTGGCGAACATCGGGGCCCAAAGCGGATCAGGTACCCGGGCATTGGACCTTCCAGACTCTTTCTGGTGAAACAAGGCCACGGCGAGGGCAATGCAACATGCGATTGCGATGGTCGCTATTCCGTACGCAAACCAAAGGGTTCGCCAGGCGACAAGCTTCGACGCCTGCACTCGTCGTGGCATCGACGCAGGTTCCGCACTGGATAAGACGATTGAACCGCTGGGGTTCTTAATCTCTTCTGACGATGCCGAAGTTTCGGAAAACCGAAAATCGAGGGCGTAAGCCCCGGGTGCCAGAAAGATATGAACCCGCTCCGCAGAGCCGCGTTCGGCGTCGTACTGCTTCAATCTCTTTCGGGTTTCAGAAGCCGCGTTGCGGACCACCGGATCGACGGCGGTGTCATAGCTTATTTCTCTGCCAAAAACTTCGTGGCCGATCTGCCGTTCCTTGGGAGCTTCAACCTCATTTAAGAGAGCCTGATCCACCAGATAGCGGAAAAGTCTTGTACTCCGCTCACTGGTGCGGAAGGATGGATGGTCCAAAATTCTTGAGACTGTGTCACGAATCGCGTCTTTTTCGATGTCTGTGAAGCGAACCTTATCCTGCATGGAACGACCTGCACCCCGAAACCTCTTGGGGACCAACCATATCATAGGCGAAGAGCAGGACTGAGCTACCGCGATCCAATCTAACTAACACACTTCATTTGCTTTAGTTAGGCAGCTTCTCAACGCGCTAGAGGACCGCAGCGTACATGCACCCCTCCGTACCGTACTTGTGGCGACTCAAAATGACGCCTAAATCTGGTTGTGTCCTTGTCACCGGACGGCAGATGGCAAGGTTCGCGAATCTGGAATGAAGCTTGATTGCAACCCGGTCAAATTTCGCCAGGTCTCGGCATTTAGATAGCCGCCTGCAGAGGTCTCAATATGTACCGAATTGCTTCAACCGCTCTTACACTCTTCGCTCTGCTCGTCCCCTGCGTTAGCGTTGCCCAGGCACCGAGATCCCCAATAGCCGTTGGGAGTACAGCTCCGACTTTTAGCCTGATGGGGACCGACGGAGTTCTCCACACTTCGGCTGAATGGAAGAACAGTAGCGTCCTGGTCGTCGCATTTTTGTGTGATCACTGCACAGAATCGCAACTCTATGAAGCTCGTCTGGACCGACTTGCACAAAACTACTCGGGCAAGGGAGTCGCTGTCGTCGCCATACAGTCAAGTAATCCTAAGGCCTTTTCAGAGAAGGATCTTGCGTGGTCAGACGTTGGTGAAAATCTGGCTGACATGAAAGAACGGGCAGCCTTCCGGAAGTTTCACTTTCCGTACCTCTACGATGGCGACACGGGAGGCACGGCGCTTGCTTTCGGGGCATCCGTCGCACCTTCAATCTTCATTCTTGATAAAGACCGAAAAGTTCGCTACTCGGGCCGGATTGACGACGATCCGGGGGAAGGCCCTCGTACGGTCCACAATGCAGCTGTAGCGATTGATGCTCTGCTTGCGGGTTCTCCTATCAAGGAGCCAAGCACGACCGCCATCGGATGCCCGCTGCGTTTAGGTGCTGAGACTTCGATTGGCGCTGCGCCACCTTCCGAGCCTGTGTCAGTCGCCTTGGCGACCACGACAGCGCTCTCTTCGCTTCGTCACAACCCAACCCGAAAGCTCCTGTTAGTCAACTTTTACGCTACCTGGTGCGGCCCGTGTGTAACGGAGTTCCCCGACTTGATGGCCACTAACCGTATGTACCGCGTTCGTCCATTCTCATTTACGACGGTTTCTTCAAACGTCCCAGCTGAAGAGACGCAGGTGTTGAAGTTCCTCGAGAAGATGAACGCGTCCACTAACAATCTGCTCTACGGCTCGGATGATATCTACGCCATGCAAGACGCCTTCGATCCGGAACTTGGCGCGGCAGTGCCGGTCACAGTGCTCCTCTCGCCCAATGGAGACGTTCTTTTCCACGAGCAGGGCGAGATCGACCTGATGGAGATACGTCGTGCGATCTTGGCGAATCTTCCAGACGATCCGGCCCATAGAGGATCCCAAAAATATTGGTCGATGAAGTAATTTCCCATTTTCACCGTTCACTCAACCTCGATTCAAAGATCGTCACTCACCAATTAGGAGTCAAGAGATGCCCAATATGAAAATCATCGCCACCGTAACCGGTCTGTGCTTCGCAGCAATTCCTCTTCTTGCGCAAACGGGAGATGCTCCATCACCCTCCGAGGTCACGACAAGGCTCACACCTATGACCAATACAGAGCATCCGCTGATGCCGATCGGCACTTCGGCTCCAGACTTCGCCCTTAAAGGCACCGATGACCAAGTACATACCTTGGCCGAGTTCAGCAAAGCGAAGCTTCTCGTGGTGATGTTCGAATCGATCCACTGCCCAGTCTCAGAGAACTATGAGTCCCGCATGCGGGAGCTTTATGACACCTATCACGACAAGGGCGTAGCATTCGTCGCGATTAACCCGAATAATCCATCCGCAGTCCGGCTGGACGAGCTCGGGTATACAGATCTCACCGACTCTCCTGCTGATATGAAGATCAGGGTAAAGGACAAACAGATCCCCTGGCCTTATCTCTATGACGGCGAGACTCAATCGACGGTGCAGAAGTTCGGTGCAGTCGCTACTCCCCACGTGTTCATCTTTGATCAAGACCGCAAGCTGCGTTACGAAGGGCGTATCGACGACAACCAGAACCAGAAGCTAGTCAAAGTGCATGATGCTCGCGAAGCAATCGATGCCTTGCTTCAAGGCAAAGAGGTGGCAGTTGCACATCGCCCCGCATTCGGATGCTCTACGAAGTGGCTGTCGAAGTCAGGGGATGTTCAGCGGGAATGGGCAAAGATTATTGCTGAGCCGGTCGTACTAAAACCTGCCTCGGCAGCCGAACTAACTTCCTTGCGAAGTAATAGCGGAGATAAGGTCACAGTCATTCATTTCTGGAACATAGCAAATTCAAACCTGACATCGAACTTCTCCCAATTGGAGACCACCTACCGTATGTATCGCGGACGCGCCTATGACTTCGTAACGGTGAACACAAATGCAACAGCAGATGCAGATAAAGTGACGCACTTCCTGGAGTCTCAACATGCTTCAAATACGAACTTGCAGGTTGCTGCAGCGGACCTTCCGTCGATTCAGACTGCGTTTGGTTCGTCATGGCACGCAGACGAGGAATACACGGTCGTGATCGCTCCTGGCGGAAAGATTGTTTACGCACATAAAGGACCGATCGACATATTAGATGTTCGCCACGCGACCTTATCCAATTTCACAGACAACCCTTACTTCCCGGGGCAGGCCCAATACTGGGCCTGGGCCGCCACTCGGTAGCTTGCGAACGTAAATGGAGTTGTGTAAGACCGCTGAGAATCCAGCAGATCAGCAACAAGCAGAGGAAATTATGAAAATTGTTAGTAGCGCAGTATCAGGTCTATCGCTGTCATTTTGCCTTTATGTCTCGGCGTTAGGGCAACGGCCTTCAGAAGTCGTGAAGTGGACGTCGACAACAACGAAGAGCACCCCAACTTCTGTGGCTGTGAAGCTGTCCGCTCAAATAGAGGAGGGATGGCACGTATATGCGTTGTCTCAGCCACCAGGTGGTCCAACTCCACTGAAAATAAGTCTGCCCTCTGGCAATGGGGTTGAACTTGATGGCTCTGTGAATGAAACCGAAGTGACGCATCATCTCGACCCAAACTTCAAGATGGAAACTCTCTATTACCTGAAAGCCGCGAGTTTCAATCTCGCCATCAAGAAAACCGGACCAACCCCTTCAGAGACGTTCCCGATTGATGTCCGATTCCAGGCATGTAACGACCGCCTGTGCCTTCCCCCATATACCGCTCACTTAACCGCACAACTCGCAAGGAGATAAGGCTATGCCTACCGGTTCAATGCTCCACTACTTTTGGTTGTCCCTCGGCATGGGAGCGCTTTCTCTGCTTACGCCTTGCGTCTTTCCCATGGTTCCAATCACCGTATCGTTCTTCGCAAACCACTCCTCTCGCACCCGTGGTGGCGCATTGAAGATGGCCGCCCTCTATGGCCTTGGGATTATGTTTACCTTCGTCGCTCTCGGGATGTCGTTAGCCATCATCTTTGGCGCCGCGGGGATCAACAAGCTCGCGTCCAATCCTTGGGTCAATCTGCTAATCACCGCCATCTTCCTGGGATTTGCTCTTAGCTTGCTCGGCGTGTTTTTTATGCAATTGCCAACTGGACTCATGAACCGGCTCAACAACGCCTCCAATGATCAGAGTCAGGGAAGTGTGGTCGGCACCATGCTGATGGGTCTGACATTCTCCTTGACTTCATTCACCTGTACAGCGCCGTTCGTCGGGACCCTTCTGGTACTCGCTGCGCAAGGGAATTGGCGCTGGCCCCTGATAGGAATGTCCGGCTTCTCTTTTGTGTTCGCTCTACCGTTCTTTCTTCTTGCTCTCCTGCCCCAGCTGATGACCCAAATGCCGAAGGCAGGCGGGTGGATGAACTCCGTAAAAGTTGTCATGGGTTTCCTAGAGATAGCCGCCGCGATGAAGTTTTTATCGAATGCCGATCTCGTATGGCACTGGAACATCTTCACCCGCACGACCGTCCTGTGCATTTGGACAGGGTGCCTGTTGATGATAGTTGCCTATTTGCTCGGATGGTTCCGACTCGATCATGACTCACAGCTAGGTGCAATCTCGGGAACAAGAGTGGTATTCACATTGATCTTTCTCGCCGGCGCCATCTGGCTGGGGAACGGACTCGCCGGTCATCGGCTGGGCGGCATTGATGCATTTCTCCCACCGGCAGAAACCGACATCGGCTCCGGAACCCAAGCCACTGTTGCTTCCTCGGAAACACCTTGGATCATGAACGATCTCTCTGCGGGACTCGCTCAGGCCAAGGCTCAAGGGAAACCAGTGTTTATCGATTTTACTGGGTACACCTGTACGAACTGCCGTTGGATGGAATCGAATGTGTTCTCCCAGCCTGTCATAGAGCGCGATATGAACAGGTTTGTGAAAGTACGCCTCTACACCGATGGAGATGGCGAGGTGTATTCAAAGCAGCAGGACTACGAAGACAAGCACTTCAACACGGTTGCACTGCCCCTCTATGCGCTCCTAGATAGCGGCGGCAATACGATCGACACATCTGCAGGGGTAACTAGGGATGTGAGCGCTTTTGCAACATTTCTCTCTAAAGCAAAGTGACAGCAAACTGCATGAATAACGGGCCCATCAACCCCTGCCGCAAAGGATAACGCTCAATGCACGAATCTTCCGAAGTTCGGAACACAGTCATTTTAGGATCAGGTTGCGCGGGTCTTACCGCCGCCATTTACTCGGCCCGAGCAAACCTAAAACCGCTAGTTCTGGAAGGCCACGAGCCCGGTGGGCAACTATCCATCACCACTCTCGTCGAGAACTTTCCAGGTTGGCCTGATGGCGTACAGGGGCCAGTCCTCGTAGAAAATATGAAGAAGCAGGCCGTTCGCTTTGGTGCTGAACTGCGCATGGCTCATCTCACCTCCGTCGATCTATTGCGATCGCCGTTCCAACTGCAAATCGGCAAGGACATCGTACACACGCGTTCGATCATCATCGCGTCCGGTGCATCCGCACGCTGGTTGGGCTTGCAGTCCGAGCAAGCGCTCATCGGACGCGGAGTTAGCTCCTGTGCTACATGCGATGGATTTTTCACCACGGGAAAAGAAATCGCCGTCATCGGCGGCGGAGACTCCGCCATGGAAGAAGCGCTGTTCCTGACGCGCTTCGCCACCAAAGTGACGCTTATCAATCGCAGTGAAACCTTTCGTGCGTCGCGAATCATGCTGGAGAGGGCGATAGCTCACCCGCAGATCGAATTCTTGCACAACACCGTTGTTGAAGAGGTGTTGGGTGTGGACGAGAAGGATGTCCGCGGACTAAAGCTAATGAACCGCAAAACAAATCAGCATTGGGAGCTGCCGGTCCAATTCATGTTTCTCGGCATTGGACACGAGCCGAATGCAGACGTGTTTAAAGGTCAAATAGATCTAGATGAAGACGGTTACGTGAAGACAGAGCACAATGTATTCACCACCCGCCAAGGTGTGCAGCTGCATGGTGTATATGCTTGCGGAGACGTGCAGGACAGACGGTATCGCCAGGCAATTACAGCCGCCGGTATGGGCTGTATGGCGGCGCTCGAGGTCGAGAAATACCTTGAGGAATTGGGCCAGTAGATCGACGATTCGCGCCTACGCCGCGCCATTTGGCAGCTCTGCAGAGGAGATCGATCGGACCTTCTTGATGGCTAAGACCATGGGAGCTGCAGCGGTAAATGCGCGACTACCCGAAGCTCAAACTGATCTCGTCGCTGCCGCGGCAGTCCGACATGGCCTATTGGTTGGCATTCAGGTCGCGGATCAGCGGATTCTCGCGCTGCAGTTGCGTGCCTCTCCCCAGATGAGAGCCGATCCTGACCTTGGCGACCCAGCCCAGTCCGAACGTCAAGGTCGTCATCACGAGTCCAATGTGAGTAATTGTTCGACTGCCTCGGAATCATTTGGAAAATGCCCCAAAGCACAGGCCGACAGAGAACCATCGCCTCCTAAACGGGTCATCATCCAGATGACAACAGTAGGCTGATCCCAGTCGATTCGCCGCGTTGCTATGATGCGAATACACATGGTAACCGTGGGAAAGTGGCGATGGATCGCAGAATTGGCAATGGTCCTGCTGATCATTGCGGTTTGCATGTTTCTCTTGGCGCAGTATCGGGCAAAGCGATTTGTAGTGAGTTCAATTGCTGCGGTGTTGCCTGCTGATGGACGCGAACATGCAGTCTGGCGTGTGGCGCGCCTAGATGGCGGCCCGATAGAAGCCGGCGAGATAACTGCGGAGGCAATCGAAGCGCACGGTGGGGCTGATGTCGGTGATGCGCGAGCGGTACAGGAAGGAAATGAGGTTGAGGTGTGGATGCGAGCTCCTGTGATGGCGGAAGAACGGCGTGTGCGTGTGCGGAGGGGGCGAAGGGCCGTTGTGCGTACGGTACGGTTTGCTCAGAATGATGTCGATAGTTTTGGAGATGGGCTGCCGGATGCACTACGGCTGCACTCGGTCGAAGATAGGGCGGCATTCCGGCGGTGGTTCTGGAGGCTAGCGGAAACGCAAGCTGAGTTACCGGACACGGAGAAGGCCCAGGAGATTCAGGACTGTGCGGCTTTGCTGCGGTATTCGTATCGCGAGGCACTGAAAGCGCACGATGCGGATTGGGCTAAAACACAGCACGTTGGAGACGTTGCTTTTGAATCGGTGCGCCAGTGGCGATTTCCGGAGACGATGCTGGGAACTGATCTGTTTCGAGTGCGACCAGGACCACTGTTGGAGGGAGACGAAAACAACGGGGCCTTCGCGCAGTTTGCCGATGCGCACGCACTGATGTTGTGGAACACCTATAGGGTGGGAAGAAGCCTTAGGGCAGCAAAACCGGGAGATCTGATTTTTTTCCGACAGTTTGAACAAACCTCACCGTATCATTCGATGGTGATCACAGGCAGCGATGCCACCTGGGTTGTTTATCACACAGGGCCAATCGGGAAGCAGAAGGGGGAGATGCGGCGGATGATGCTTGCGGATCTCTTGCAACATCCTGACCTGCGTTGGCGGCCTGTCGCAGAGAATCCGAACTTTTTGGGAGTGTTCCGTTGGAACTTGCTTCGCGAAGGGGACTAAGGTTGGTCTTGATTGGATTCGTAACGCTGCTGCTGGCGATGCCGACAGCAGCGTTTGCTGCGGGGGCCGTGACATTCAACCTGAGCACCGCTAGGACGTTCGGGCCGGGTGAAAAGCCAACCATTCATCTGTATTCGCAGAACGTGTATGAGCTGGAGTTTCGTGTGTATCGCGTTGACGAACCGGCGAAGTTTTTGTCCGGGTTGAAGGATCTGCACTCGTTTGGGGAGGAGAGCTGGGGGCCAAAGGAGCAGGTAGATGAACGGACGTGGCTGGAGAAGTTCCATGACTGGAAGCACCATATCTGGTTTTTGATCCGGCAGTTCTTCCGTGATCAGTTCAGCACGAAAAGCCGCGATTTGCTGCGTGAAAAGCAGGCCACTCTGGCTAAGCGCAGCAGGGTGGTGGGTGTGGCGCAATTCGCGCAGATCCCATTGCTGAATGACAGGCAATTGGTAGCGCGATGGAGGCAGGAGATGCCTCCGACGTATGTGAGCGATTCGCAGGATTTGCCGATAGACCCGCTCGAAGCCGGGTTGTACTTAGTGGAGGCGACGGACGGACGTTATAAGGCGTATACGGTGTTGTTCGTGTCGGAGATGGCGCTCGTGACGCGAACGTCGAATGGAACGGTGCTGGCCTATGCGGTCGACAGGAAGTCGGGCGCCCCGCTGAGTAAGGTGCGGGTGCGGATGGGCATCAAACAGCAACAGGTGGACGAGGCGGAGACGGGCGACGATGGCGTGGCTGAGCTGCATGGGCCGGTCTCGAAGGCGATGCAGGACAACATCTGGGTCATTGCGAAATCAGAAAAAGACGTAGCCGCAGTGACACCAGCGAGTTATGCGTTTTCAGGTTCGGAGCGCACCGGATGGGCGTCTTATATTTACACCGACAGACCGGTGTACAGACCCGGTCATACCGTCCACTGGAAGGCGATTCTGCGGATGAAGGTGCAGAACCACCTGGAAGTGCCGAAACCGCAGCAGGTCCATGTGACGGTGAGCGACCAGGAAGATCACGCGGTGCTGGAGAAAGATATGACGACCAGCGCGGAGGGGACTCTGGCAGGGGATGTCGAGCTGCGGGCGAATGCGTCGTTGGGGTACTACACAGTGCGGGTCGGCTCTGCGGACGATGGGGCAGCGGGATCATTTCGAGTGGAGGAGTATCGCAAGCCGGAATACCAGGTAAAAGTGAGTGCGGCGAAGCCGCGGCTGCTGCAAGGTGACAAGATGCAGGTGACGATTGACTCGCGGTATTTTTTCGGTGAGCCGGTGGCGAACGCGGTGGTGAAGTATAAGGTGTTTCACGCGCCACATTACTGGTGGGGCGACGAGGGAGACGACGCAAATCCGGGAATGGACTCTGGCGAGAACACGGATGCAGAGACGGATGATTCGGTGGGCTATGGAGCTGACCAGGAGTCTGAGCAAACCGGCAAGCTGGATGCGAATGGGAAGCTAACGATTACGGTGTCGACGTCGCTGGACACCTCGAGCCGCAAGATGGACCAGGACTATACAGTTGAGGCTGGTGTTACGGACGCTGCGAACCGCGAGGTTATTGGGCGCGGACGTTTCCTGGCGACTTACGGGAGTTTTCGAATTCATGTCGAACCTGCTAGCTATGCGGTACAGCAGGGTTCTCAGGCAATGTTCAACATAACGGCGGTGGACTATGACAACCATCCGATGCAAACAAAGGTGCATATAGCCCTGCTGCAGCGGAAGTGGGACAACGGCAAGACGGTGACGATACCGGGTCCTTCCTCGGATGTATCCACCGACTCTTCAGGACATGCGCAGGTGGCGCTTGCGGCGAAGGATGCTGGTTCGATGGAGGTAATGGCGACTGCGACGACGCCGGAAAATCGTGTGGTACAGGATACGAGCTGGCTCTGGGTGATGGGTTCACGCGACGCAGAGATGGGGTGGGCTAATTCGCAGCAAGTGCAGATTATCGCGGACAAGAAGAACTATGCCATAGGCGATGTAGCTCATCTGAGTATTGTGACGCAGGCGACGGGCTTTCATGCGCTGGTGACGGCGACGGGGAATACTGTGGAGTTTCGGAAGGTGGTGTCCTCGGACGGCAAGACGTTGAGTTGGGATATGCCGATCACTAGCGACTCAGTGCCGAACCTGCAGGTGGATGCAGTCTTCATTCAGAACGACCAGATGTACCAGGCGAGCAAGAACGTGAAGGTGCCGCCGGTCGAAAAGCAGTTGCAGGTTGAAATCACACCGGCAAAACCAGTCTTCCAGCCGCAGCAGACAGCCGTATATGACGTAGTCCTGAAGGACAGCACGGGCAAGCCGGTCGCGAATGCTGATCTAAGCTTTGGGGTGGTGGATGAGGCGATCTACTCGCTTTATCCGGACACGAGCGGCGACATGGTGAAACGTCTCTATCCAGAGCGATATGTGTACGCCGAGGTATTGAGCTCGCTTCAGTACAGTTTCAGCGGACGAGCGGGCGAGAAGTCTCCGATGCTGGCGGAGCGGAAATCGCGCTACAACCCGCGGATGGCGCAGGTGAAGCCCGGCAACGACGTTGTACAGCCGAAGGTCCGCAAGGCATTTCCGGATACCGCGTACTGGGCTCCGGATGTAAGGACAGATGCCCAAGGGCATGCAAAAGTAACGATGACCTTCCCGGATTCGTTGACGACGTGGCGTGCCACCGTGCGTGCGGTCACCTCGGATTCGGAGGCTGGATCGCAGATCAACCGAGTGATTGTGCGGAAGAACGTAATTGTGCGGATGGGCACACCGCGCTTTATGCGCAAGGGAGATGAGATCACGATTCCCGTGATTGCACATAATTATCTCGAAACGGAGAAGCAGATTCAGGTGCAGCTCGAGGTTCATGGACTCGACCCAGTGGCGGGTTTGTCGAAGACGATTTTAGTGCCTAGTAAAGGCGACGGTGTGGCGCTATGGCGTTTGAAGGCTTCGCAGATTGGAACGGCGACGCTGCTGGCGAAGGCACTGACGAATGAAGAGAGTGATGCACTGGAGATCGCGTTTCCCGTGGAGCCGTCTGGCGTCCCTGTGACAATTGGCGGCAACGGCGCGATTACCCAGCCGAATGGATCGGCGCAGATGCCCGTAAACTTCCCTGGGAATACAGACCTGGCGGCACATGGGCTGCGTATCGAGATAAGTCCTTCGATCGCGGGAAGCATCTTCCCGGCGCTCGCGTATCTGACGAGTTATCCCTATGGCTGCACGGAGCAGACGATGTCGAGCTTCTTGCCGAACGTGATCGTGGCCGAAACTTTGAAGAAGCTGAACGTGACGGGTCGTGTGGATGAGAACGATCTGAAGGCGAAGATGCAGGCTGGTCTGGATCGCCTCAAGGACTACCAGCATGATGATGGAGGTTGGGGGTGGTGGAAGGAAGATGAAAGCCGCGTGTTTATGACCGCCTATGTCGTGAGTGGGATGGCGGAGGCGTCGCGCTCGATGGAGCTGGATGGCGATGCGCAGGGCATGAAGCAGAGTGGCATCAGATATCTCGAGAAGCAGTTGAAGGATCATCCGCGGATGCTGCCTGAGCTACGGGCGTACACCATTTATGCCTTGATCGAAGCGGGACAGAGCGATCATGGTAAGGACCTGGATACACTTTATGGCCGCGCAAAGGATCTGAGCGCAGAAGGTCTCTCCATGGTAGGCCTGGCGATGCTCGATGCGAAGGACGACCGTGCGGGCGACGTCGCGAAGCTCGTAGAGAGCAAAGTCCAGCGGCAAGGTGAGCTTGCGTTTTGGCCTTCGCGATTCAGTCCGCTGCTGGATTTGGAGTATGACAACAGTGCAGAGAGCACGGCGTATGCACTGCGGTTTCTCGTGAAGGCCGATCCGAAGAGTCCATTGCTGGATGCAGCTGCGCAATGGTTGGTTCTCAACCGGACGGGCGGCTACTGGTGGAATTCAACGGAGCAGACCGCGATGGTGCTGTTTGGACTCGTGGATTACATGGCCGTCTCAAAGGAGTTGAACGCAGACTTCGACGTGGATGTGCTGATCAATGGCGCATCTGTAGCGAAGAGGCACTTCACTGCGGTTGATGCAACGAGCGGAACAAGTCTGAGTGTCGATGTGCCAGCGGAGAAGCTGCAACCCGCTAATAACAGCGTGCAAATCGTGAAGCAGGGTACGGGAAAAGCATACTGGAGTTTGCAGGGACGGTACTTTTCAACGGAGAAGCGACTGTACCAGGCAGGCACCATGAATCTGAACATAACGCGGGACTATTTCAAGCTGGTTCCAGCTCAGAAGGATGGCAAGATTGTTTATCAGTTGCAGCCGCTTCGAGGCGCGGCTCAGGTTGGCGATGTGCTCGCCGTACATCTGGCGGTGAATGGATCGCCGATGAAGTATCTGCTTATTGAAGATCCGATTCCAGCAGGGACGGAGTTTGTACAGAAGGAAGACAGCTACCAGATTGTAGACAGGCCTGGCGCATGGGACTGGTGGTACACGCGACGGGAGTTCCACGACGACAGAGCGGCGATGTTTGCGACGGAGTTTGAGGGAAGGCATGAGTCTTTCTATCTTCTAAAGGTGGTCAATCCTGGAGGCTTCGTAGTGAGCCCGGCGCACGTGGAGCCGATGTATCAGCCGGGTGTGCAGGCAACGACGGAGGAGTTGCGGTTGCAGGCTGATCCGGCGCAAGATGCCCCGACCGCTCAGGGGGTGCATCCATGAGCGCATGGCGTGAGGCTTTGCGGACGATGCGTGTGCAGTTGGTTGCCGAGGTGTGGGCGGGCACGGTCATGCTCATTGCGCTGGGTGTGCTCTGGCTGCAGGTCTCGGACTCCCGCGTTTGGGAGTTCGCCTTTTCACTTCTATTCGCGAGCGTGCTCCTGGCGCTGTTCTTCTGGTTTTACTCCCGGGTCTTTAAGAGAATGCTGAAGTCTGTCGAAGAAGAGCGGTGGTGGCTGCAGTGGATACTGTTTGCCGTGGTGATTGTTGTCTGGTGGCTGTTGCAAATGCCGATCGACAAGCTGGTTGAACACCGTGAGCTGTATGCAGGATACTGGACGTCACGGCTTCCGCATGGGCTGCGTGGCCTACGGACTTATGAGCATTGGATGGTTCTGCAGAACTGGATCTATTTCTCGCTTAGGTTAATCGTAACGGGGTTGTTGCTGCCTGTAGCGGTAATTGCCGTTACGAGTCGGCTACATGTGAAACAGATCTTCGGCATGTGGTCTCGATGGTGGTATTGGGTTACTGTTCTCGTCTGTGGATGGCTTGCGTTTGCCGTAAGCAGGATGTTGAACTGGTTTCCTGGACGCGGGCTGGAAGGCGAGATGTTTAGTCTGTTTGCGCGGCTAGGTTTTGTCTTTACCCTGGATGTGCTGTTGGCATGCTTTGTGCTGGCGGTTATTGCTGTTGGTTTGCGACGGACACATTCTCCCGCATCTCCGACTGATATGTAATTGCGCATTGTCTCCTGAACCTGTGTCGGAACTCCATCACGAAGCCATTGACGCATGACAGCGAGGCTGTAGGTATGGCCGAGCGAGCGGACGATTGCGGCTGCATCGCGATGGGCCTGCCGAGATTCAGAAAGGTTTGGAGGGTTTGCCAATCTCCGCTCAATGGTAGCGAGGGAGGATGTGGGCGGCGCATAGGCAGAGTGGATGTCCGCCAATGCTTCGGCGAGGCCCTCGCGCAACCAAAGCGGAGCTTTGTCTGTGGATTGGGATTCAATGAGTGTGTGCAGCAGCTCATGCAGGAGAAGCGGTTCGACAGGACCGTTGTGCTTGAGGATGGGGAGTGGTTGGAGCGTGATCTGGTTGCCTCGAGTGACAGAGAGGAGATAGCCCGGGCTGGCTGTAAGCTGGCGGAAAAGCTCGGTCGTTGGAGCAAGGAGGATGGTGGGTCGGGATGTATCGCCTGCCGGCGGCAAGTAGCTTAAGAGCACGCTGCCAGGCAAGCTTCAACAGCCTCGCGTCAGTTCGGGTACGGATGTGGTTGTGCGGAGGGTCACCGCTCCGACGGTCTCCTCGTGCCAGAGACCTCCTGAAGGTGTGAGGCCGAGGCGGGTTCCGGGGAAGTAGAAAGCTAGAATCTCCGCTGTGGTGTGATGTTCGAGCGCCATTTGAAAGGCTCCGGTCTGGCAAAGGCCGACACCGTGTCCGTAGCCGTGTCCAGTGAAGTGAAGCGCGTTGTCGGTGACAACGACCGTATAGAGGTCGCTGCGGATACGGTTCCATCCGAGGGCTCGGTTGATGCCAAAGTGCAAGCTGCTGGCAGAGATCGTTGCTGTTTGTGTTGAGCCGGATATTTCGAGTAGCTTCGCTCGCCCACTGGCAGTGCGCTGCTTGATGCGAATGCTGGTGACCGGCATGGGAAGATTCCAGCCCTGCTCGGAAGCGATTCGGTAAAGATCGCTGAGCGGAACATTGGTCTGCCATGCAGCGAGACTGCGGCGGAGGCAATAGGGGTCAGCATGCGTGGTTAGGTAGGACGCGTGTTCGTTCAGCCAGAGAACCGCGGCGGCCTCAGAAATACCCCCGCAGTGTTGGGTGTAGTAGCTGCTCGCGAGGTGAGACCCGTCCCAGAGAGAGATGCCAGCCGTGTTACGAGTTGCCTCTGCGATGGCTGGTCTTGTAGAACCGAGATGAAGTGCTTGGCAGTGAGTGCTGTCACAAAGATCGAAGTTGTCTGTCTTGTGGCGATGGAGATTTGCCATGGCAAAAGTGCGGGCAACTATCGCGAGGGCTTCCAGCGAAGTTGGGGGTTCGTCCGGTGCAGCTTCGGCGGAAAGGACGGCGGCAACATATCTTTCTGACGGTATCTTAAGAGTGACGCGGAGACCGTCAGAACTGGGGGCGACCGTGTAGACGCCAGCAGCTTCAATTGGGGGAACATCCCCGTCGCATTGAATGCGGAAGTTACCGCCAAAACGGATGCTGTGGTCCAAGTGTTCGAAATGAACAGGAGCGTGCAACGCGGTGTGCTGACAGGCGACGCAGGTCTGCTGCCATGCATTAGCGCCGAGTGGGGTGATTGTGAGGCTATGTATGGTGCGAGTTGTGAAAAGGCCGAGGGCAATAGTGGTGGCGGTGGGCTGTTGTGCTAGCCCGTTGGTAATGAATATGCCAACCAGAATCAATAGGCGCATCATGCGGTTGATTTACCGCACAGGAGAAAGAAGTTCCGTGCAAGGACGGCTGCGTCCGCACCATTTCCTTGCGGAATATAGAGGCTTATGATGAGTGGCGTACGGCGGATATCCGCGAAGCCGGCAAACCAGCCGTGACTCCAGGGCTTTCTCGGTGGATCGCTCGAGGTGCCGGTTTTTCCGGAGATATCAAGGCCAGGCGTATCTGCGTTATGAGCCATGCCGAAGGATATGGAGTCACGGAGACCGTCCGCAACGGGCTTCGCGAAAGGTTGGCCAAGTTGGTTGCTGAGGGTGCGATAGGCCCTTGCAATCTGGGATGGTGATGTTGTCACGCCAGCGAGGCCAAGGGCGATAAGTTGCTTTTGCTCCGGTACTGCGGGCAGGAAGACAGAGCGGAGGTGGAACTCCCGCAAGGTGTCTGAGAGACGTAAGGGTGTGAAACGGAGCGCCAAGGCGGCGAACCATGTATTGCAGGAATAGGCAAGTGCCTCCTGTCCGTTGAACGAGATATTGGATTGCGGGTGTGTGCAGGGATAGGACTGGTTATTGATGTGGAGGTCGCGGCGACAAAAGACAGTGGTCGTGGGTGAGATGAGGCTTTGCTGGAGTGCTGCGAAGAGCAGCAACGGTTTGAGGATGGAGCCGGGAGTGTCGGCAGACTCAGGGTCGCCATGGGTCGCGAGGACTCTGCCGGATTGCTCGTGAAGGATGATTGCAGTTGCTGCCGTCTCCTGGAGTGCGTCGGTGAGAATAGTCTGTTCAGGTGTGGAATATGGGGAACGCGTCTGGCCGAATCGTGGCAGAAGCATAGCAGTTGCGGCACCGAGAAAAGTGCGGCGCGTGATACTCGTATTGAATGAGGGTGGTGTGGCGGGGCTTTGCATCAGCTATGACGCTACAACACATTGCAAACTAGAGTTGCTTGTTTGCATTATCGCCTAGCACTCCGAGGGTGAGCGCGAAAATTGTCATTTTGCGGCGAGGGATCGATACCGCTGCGGCAAAACGGGCGATCATGGTTATTGCATCGCGTGAAGTCCACTTGTCGCCAGTCCAGACGGTTAGAAACTTCCACTTGCCTTCGACCTTCACCTTACGCGTACGTTGGGAGCTATCATTCCCCAATCCTACCCAAAAACGTGGTTGCCACGGAGGCTTTTTGGTTGTCACTTAGTGAGTTATAGACGTTCTATCCTTCCTCTAATGACACATAAGTACTAACCTGCAGTAGATTAGATATGGCGTGCTTGTTGGGTTTATCGATTTGGTGTATTTTGTGGGGTTTTAGAAAAGGTGTGGCGGAGAGGGAGGGATTCGAACCCCCGATAGACTTACGCCTATGTCTGATTTCGAGTCAGGTGCATTCAACCGGGCTCTGCCACCTCTCCGCGTTATAAACTAATTCCTCTCCGCGTTGTAAACTCATTCGACTCAGTAACTTACTTTGATTATAGCTATTTCAGAATGCATCCTATTGCAATGGTGTCACTTCTGGTGCCAGTTGCGTTCGAACGTCTGGCACCAACCTGTCTACCGCAGCCGCATTATGTGCCGGAGGAAGATGCGAGTAACGCATCGTCATAGCCAGGGATTTGTGGCCTAGGAGTTCACCGATGGTTCGGATGTCCACCCCAGCCATTACCAGTCTACTTGCGAATGTGTGTCTGTTGCAATGCCACGTATACCCTCTGATCTTGGCTTCCTTGAGAGCGGTGTTGAACCAGCCCCGTGAGCCCTGCAAGCCCTCGCCTTCTTTCCGCGCACTCGGGAAATACCTTTAGCGTCCGTCTTGCGTTCGCAGAGAGCAGAGACCAGGGCAATCGGTTGAGAGGAATATGTCTTACTGTGCCGTTCTTGGTCTTCGGGAGTGTGATGATCTTGCGTTCATTGATACCTGGTCCCACTGCAATCCGTACTGCTCTCCTGCTCTCATGCCTTATGCAGTGACAATCAAGCTGGTGGATGAAGGCAGGGAAGCGGTGAGGATGACTTCCGTAGCCTCTTCTCCTCCTCCTAGGATAGGAACCTTACCGAGCGTTGTTCTCGGTCTTACGTCGAATTCCGCGGCAGGATTCTTGTCTATCTTCTCGTTATCGATTCCTACACTGTAGACCAGCGAGGAAGGAGCGTCCACCTGTTTCGGGTCGATGCCTTCCAATCCTTGCTTTCGGCTCTGGCGTCAACCATCGAACAATCTCGCTTCGTGATCGTTCTGACATCTCTAGAGCCGAAGATCGGACTCAGTCTGCCTCAGCTTCAGTTCAAGGTCATATGTCGCCTTGTCGTCTTGTTCGCCCTGCTGTGCTCTAAAGCGTCATCGCAGAGGGTGCCAAACGTAAGCTTGGCTCGAAACTGCTCTGGCAACTTCCTCTGCTGGAGAGTCTCTGTCCGACGCTTATCAACTAGCGTCTTTGCATCCGACTTGCGTCCTGCCTTCTCTCTGTGCAAATTTCCTTGAGCGTCTGTCCAGCGTATCCACCAACTCCCGGAACCTGGTTCCTTCTCGAATACACCTCTGATGGCGGCCATAAACACCTCAGGAGCAGAATACACCTGACTTGACGAACGACCTAGTCAGTTACTGAGAGGAGTCTTCAGATCCAGCTAACCCTATCAATGGCAATGAGATACATTCATTTGTCGCCATGGCGCGAGCAGACTGATACCGAAAATAATTTCAACTATTTTTAAACTTTAGGGAGTTTTTGGGTCTGTTTTTCCACCTATGAGTTCAGCAAGCACCTTGGCACCCACAGGCACGCCAACGATACCACTAGAACTAATTTCAACTATTTTTGGAGTTTAGGCGGTTTTTGGGTCCATTTTTGGACTAATGACTATAGAGGGAGAAATACGGCACTCACAGGCACAGCAGCGACAGGACTGGAACTAATTTCAACTATTTTTGGAGTTTTGTCGGTTTTTGGGTCCATTTTTGGACTAATGACTATAGAGGGAGAAATACATTGTTTTACTTCCCAAAGATTCCCGTCGTCGGAACCGGGATGCACTAGATCGTTGGTGAGCTTGGCCGGTTGACCACAACCCCACATCGAAAATAATTTCAACTATTTTTGGAGTTTAGATACTTTTTGTCCAAGTTTGAAGGTCTATGAGTGTGTAGAGGTATATGCACTCGAAGGTACGGCCATGAACTCATTTGAACTATTTTTGATGTTTAGAAACTTTTTGGGTCCATTTTTTCCACCTATGAGTTGGGGGAGATATGAATTCCCTTCTACTTCTCAAAGCCACCTGCTTAGGTGGCTTTTGCTATTTTAACGCACTACTAACCAAAGGAA
>CAVYUE010000009.1:0-96141 GCA_963771625.1 uncultured Acidobacteriaceae bacterium | reverse complement strand
GCCGGGTGATGGAGATGGTTGGGTCGTTGATGAGAGCGACCTCGTTGGCGAGGAGGAGGTTGGCGATGGTGAGGTCGTGTTGCTTCGCGGTGGCGAGAAGGTCGGCGGCGTTGCGGAATGGATAGGGGACGGTGCGGGTGCTGGTGAGGGACTCGGCGGTACGCTCGGCTTCGGAGACGATGAAGCCGCCGCCGATGGAGTAGTACACCTCATCGGCAACGGTGACGCCGTCTTCATCGAAGGCGGTGAAGCGCATGCCGTTGGGGTGGGAGACTACGGCCGGGTCAGGGTACATCTGGTTGCGGCGGAAGTTGAGGTTGGCGGCCTCGGTGAAGGGGATGGTCTTGTGGCCGTTGAGTGCAAGCGAGCCAGTGGTGCGGATGGTGTTGATTTTGCTTTCGACGAGTGCGGGATCGACGGTATCTGGAGCTTCGCCGAGGAGGCCGAGGAGGATGGCGCGATCAGTTCCGTGGCCGATGCCGGTGAGAGCGAGTGAGCCGTAGAGGTCGACGTTGACCGACGCGGTGCGCGGAAGGAGGCCGGTGGATTCAAGCTGGCGCGCGAAGCGAAGGGCGGCACGCATGGGACCGACCGTGTGCGAGCTGGATGGTCCGATGCCGATTTTGAAGAGTTCGAAGAGGCTGGTGTTCACGACTTAATCACGACTTGGTTCATTGTAATGGTCTGCGATGCTGCGAGTGCGACGGTGTGCGTGTAGAGGCTGGTTCCGCGAAGTGGCGTTCCTCTTTTAGCGTAAGCCGGAATGCTATGCTCATAGAAAATCTACTGCCGCAAGGGTTCATCAGGCTCAAGAATGCTTTTCAAGGCTCGCAGTGCTGCAGTGTATGGAATTGACGCCCACATCATCGATGTTGAAGTCGACTTTTCGAATATCAAGCTGGACCAGGAACAGTTTCACACGGTGGGGCTGCCGGATGCGGCGGTGCGAGAGAGTCGCGACCGGGTGCGGTCGGCGATCAAGAACTCTGGTTTTGAGATTCCGCCGACGCGGATCACGATCAATCTGGCGCCGGCAGACCTGAAGAAAGAAGGGTCGGGGTTCGACCTGCCGATTGCGATCGGGATTCTGGGCGCGTATGGGGCGCTGCATATTAAGGATCTGCAGCGACTACTCTGCTGGTGGGGGAGCTGGGGCTGGATGGGAGCCTGCGGGCGGTGCAGGGGATGTTGCCGATTGCGGTGGCGGCGCGGGCGAAGGGAATTCAAGAACCTGATCATTCCGGCGAGCAATGCGCGCGAGGCGGCGGTGGTGGAGGGCGTGAATGTGTATCCGGTGAAGTCGCTGCTG
Organism: uncultured Acidobacteriaceae bacterium; assembly: GCA_963771625.1. Classification (GTDB taxonomy): domain Bacteria; phylum Acidobacteriota; class Terriglobia; order Terriglobales; family Acidobacteriaceae; genus Edaphobacter. The sequence continues at coordinate 94,832 of CAVYUE010000009.1, read as the reverse complement.
GAGGTGCGGGAGCTGCTGAACTCGGCGGTGATGGGCGGGATCAAGGCGACTCCGCTGAAGGTGGAGACGACGGATCTGCTGAATGAGATGCAGCACTTTCCGTTCGACTTCAAGGATGTGCGCGGGCAGCATGTGGCGAAGCGGGCGCTGGAGGTGGCGGCGGCGGGTGGGCACAACATCCTGATGATCGGGCCGCCGGGATCGGGGAAGACGATGCTGGCGAAGCGGCTGCCGTCGATCCTTGCGCCGCTGCGGTTTGAAGAGGCGCTGGAGACGACGAAGATTCACTCGGTGGCGGGCGTGCTGGATTCGGAGCAGGGGCTGGTGACGCATCGGCCGTTTCGTTCGCCGCACCATACGATCTCGGACGCGGGGTTGATTGGCGGCGGGATGATGCCGCGGCCGGGCGAGGTATCGCTGGCGCACAACGGGCTGCTGTTTCTGGATGAGCTGCCGGAGTTTCCGCGGAATGTGCTGGAGGTGTTGCGGCAGCCGCTGGAGGATGGGCATGGTGACGATCGCGCGGGCGGCGATGAGTCTGAGCTTTCCGGCGCGGTTCATGCTGGCGGCGGCGATGAATCCGTGCCCGTGCGGGTACTTCAACGACAAGAGCCGGGAGTGCATGTGTACGCCGCCGATGATTCAGCGGTATGTGCTCGAAGGTGTCGCGGGCCGCTGCTGGATCGGATCGATATCCATATCGAGGTTCCGGCGGTGCAGTATAAGGAGCTGCGGGGCGGAGCGGCGGCGGAGGGGTCGGAGCAGATCAGGGGACGGGTTCTGGCGGCCCGGGAGCGGCAGCATGCGCGGTTCGGAGCGGGTGGCGGAGCGGACGAAGGGGTCGGCAAAGGCCGCTTCGCGGCAGATCTTTGCGAATTCGCAGATGAACACACAGCAGATACGGGCCTATTGCGAGTTGTCGTCGGATGCGGAGCGGCTGCTGGAACGGGCGATGCAGCAGCAGGGGCTGAGCGCGCGGGCGCATGACCGTATCTTGAAGGTAGCAAGGACGATAGCCGATTTGGGAGGCGAACAGGACATCGCGGTGAAGCATATTGCCGAGGCGATTCAATATCGGACTCTGGATCGGAGTTACTGGTCATAGAGGGAGTGGGAGGGGAACTGGGTGAAATTATCCTGTTTCTGGAATATCTTTATTCACAGGTTCCCGAAAAAAGTATTGACCTGAGGCGTCAGACAGTTTACTTTCCTTGAAGTCGTAGTTACTCAGGTTCGGCAGGATCTCTCGAAGGCCGCATCGGGTAATATGCGCGGAAGTCTCCGGTTTGCCAGATTTCTGGCGGGCCTCCTGTTTCACACCTGGCGCGGCGAGCGCGGAATCATGCGGACGAGACAGTTTGTGTAGGTGCTGGTCTGACCAGCGTATTTGAGGTGTCTGCTGAAAAGTGTTTTCTCTCAGATATCACACTGAATTTGAGAATGTTGACGGATTGCAGAGTCCCTAGTGCAGGTATCTGCGTCTAATATATGAGGTTCAATTACGGTGCCGATTCCAAGACTCGGTTGCCAAACTCTAAAAGTATTTCGGGCCAGCCAGCGATAAATACACTTCTGCGCCTGCGAGATGAAAGGAAAACCTATGCGCTCAGATCTTATTTTTGGAGCTCTCACGCACGTAAACAACCGCTACGAGCTTTGCCAGTTGGCGTCCAAGGCGACGCGCAAGCTGCACAAGCCAAACACGCGGTTGCAGGATACAACCAACGAGGTTCTGGATCGCTTCAAGGACACCATTCCGATGGACGAGTCCGGTGAAGCAATCGTAGAGAAGGTACAATTGCAAGAGCGCCGCGCAGCTTAACGCGCGGCCGTTTCACCTCAGCCACGTAACTCTAACAATTATCTGCAATACAACCCATCCGCAATCCAATTTCATCCCAAATCATTGGCCTTCCGCACGACCCCCTGTCAAGCAGATCCCGCCTCAGTTCCAAACAATCCCTCCTAAAATTTAAATTCCAGGTACAACAATGACCATTTCTGAGTTAAAAGAACATAATATTGCCGAGCTAGGTAAGCTTGCGCGCGGCCTTGATATTGCTGGAACCAGCGGCCTTCGCAAACAGGATCTTATCTTCAAGATTCTGCAGGCACAGAGCGAAAAAGAAGGGCACATCTTTGCTGAAGGCGTGCTCGAAATTCTGCCCGATGGCTACGGCTTCCTGCGTTCTCCTGATTACAACTATCTGCCTGGTCCTGACGACATCTATGTTTCGCCCTCACAGATTCGCAAGTTCGACCTGAAGACCGGCGACACGATCAGCGGCAATGTTCGGCCCCCGCATGAAGGTGAGAAGTACTTTGCGCTGGTGAAGATCGAAGCGATCAACTTTGAGTCGCCCGAAGAGACGCGCAACAAGATTCTGTTCGACAATCTGACGCCGCTGTATGCCCAGGAGCGCGTGAAGATGGAGACGGTGCGCGAGCATATCTCCGGCCGCGTGATGGATCTGCTGACTCCGGTGGGCAAGGGGCAGCGTGGTTTGATTGTGGCTCCGCCGCGTACCGGTAAGACGATGCTGCTGCAGTCGATTGCGAATAGCATTACGGCGAATCATCCTGAGGTGGTGCTGATTGTTCTGCTGATCGACGAGCGCCCGGAAGAAGTTACGGACATGCAGCGTTCGGTCAAGGGCGAGGTCATCTCTTCCACGTTCGATGAGCCGGCAGCGCGCCACGTGCAGGTTGCCGAGATGGTGATCGAGAAGGCGAAGCGGCTGGTGGAGCATAAGCGCGACGTGGTGATTCTGCTGGACTCGATTACGCGTCTGGCGCGTGCGTACAACACGATCGTGCCGCCTTCGGGCAAGGTGCTCTCAGGCGGTGTGGATTCGAATGCGCTGCAGAGGCCGAAGCGCTTCTTCGGTGCTGCGCGAAATATTGAAGAGGGTGGTTCGCTCACGATTATTGCGACGGCGCTCGTCGATACGGGCTCGCGCATGGACGAAGTGATCTTCGAAGAGTTCAAAGGTACGGGCAACATGGAAGTGATTCTGGATCGCAAGCTGGTGGATAAGCGCGTGTTTCCGGCGATCGATATCCAGCGCTCCGGTACGCGTAAGGAAGAGCTGCTGATTCCGAAGGAGGACCTGCAGCGGACCTGGATTCTGCGTAAGGTGCTGAATCCGCTATCGCCGGTTGAGGCGATGGAACTGCTGACCGATAAGCTCGCGAAGACTCGGAATAATCAGGAGTTTCTGCACAACATGAGCTCGATCTAACTACGATCGGCAAACAGGAAGGCGCGGCCCATTGGGCTGCGCCTTTTTTTGTGTCTGGAAGATCAAGAACGATCAGGAGTTTGCATCTGTCGCAACCGATTAGGCTAGAACTCGCCACTTGACGTATTCCTATATAGGAATGTATTGTTCCGTCCATGGCAAGAGCAAGCACCACTTCGGATGCCTTCAACGCGGTCGCTGAACCCCGCCGGCGGGATATCTTGATCTATCTCGCCGGGGCTGAGCGACCGGTTGGAGAGATTGTGGCAGCCCTTGGCCTGGAGCAGCCTTCCGTCTCCAAGCACCTGCGCGTGCTGCGCGACGTTGGGCTGGTTCGGATGCGTTGCCAGGGCCGCCAAAAGCTGTACCGAACCAACGCCGAAGCGATTCGCCCACTTCACGAGTGGGCCGGAACCTTCGAGCGTTACTGGCAGCATCAGTTGAATCGCGTGAAGGAACTCGCGGAAGCGACGGTCCGCCAAGCGCGCAACAGATTCGAATTCCCCAAAATCGAACCTTAAGGAGAAACGATGATTGCTACGGAACAGACCCTCGAGAACCTGACCCTTACGATTAACCAGGAGATCCACGTCCAGGCGCCTTTGGATGTGACCTTTGCCGCGCTGCTTGAGCAACTAGGCCCCGGCAATGAGACGCCTGACGGCAAATCGCTCAACATGAAGATAGAGCCGTGGCCAGGCGGACGATGGTACCGCGACATGGGCGATGGCAATGGGCACTTCTGGGCCAATGTTAAGGCCATCATGCGGCCCACGCTGCTCGAGTTCGTTGGCCCGCTGTTCGCTTCTTTCCCGCTTCGTCTGCAACGTGCAGTATCGGTTGAGTGAAGCCGATGGTGGAACCTTGATCACCTTCCGGCACACTGCGCTCGGCTTTGTTCCCGAGGATCAGAGAGCAGGGATGAACAAAGGCTGGGCATCGATGCACGAACGCGTTCGCAGGCATGCCGAGGCTGGCAGATAACGGCTTTATCGCTATAGCAAGTTGCAAGGGAGGCACAGCCTATGTGTCCAGTGTGCATAACAACTGCGGTGTTGATTGCCGGCAGCGCTACCTCTACGGGCGGATTTGCGGCAATCGCACTCAGGCGATTCGGCATGAAGAAACCCGTAGCCGATCATCCCGCATCAACCCCATCCAAGTTGTCTCGAAAGAACGGAGCAGGAGAGATCGTCCCAAACCGAAATTAGAGGAGAGATGAAGATGTCAACGAGCGTGATGGAGAACCCGAAGGTAGTGTCGCGAGAGGAATGGCTTGCGGCGCGCGAGAGTCTATTGGCCAAGGAGAAAAAATTTACGCATGAGCGCGACGCGTTGGCCGCCGAGCGTCGGCGGATGCCGTGGCTCGCCGTGGAGAAGCAGTACGAGTTCGACGGACCCAACGGCAAAGTGAGTCTGCTCGACCTGTTTGAGGGCCGACGTCAGCTGATCGTCTATCGCGCCTTCTTCGAACCTGGCGTGTTTGGCTGGCCCGACCATGCCTGCCGGGGCTGCTCCTTCGGAGCCGATCAGGTCGGGCACCTTGCCCATTTGAACGCCCGCGATACGACTCTCGCCTACGCCTCGCGCGCTCCGCAGCCAGACATCGAGCGCCTGAAGGCTCGCATGGATTGGAAGATGCCCTGGTACACCATCACGGACAGCTTCGATGCTGACTTCGGCGTGGACGAATGGCACGGCACAAACGCGTTCATCCGCGATGGAGACAAGGTGTATCGCACTTACTTCATCAATAATCGCGGCGACGAAGCAATGGGGAGCACATGGAGCTACCTTGACATGACCGCGCTCGGGCGCCAGGAGGAGTGGGAGGACTCGCCGAAGGGCTACCCCCAATCTCCACCGTACAAGTGGTGGAACTGGCACGACGAATATGGCACCAGCGCATCGCCCGACCCCAGATGGGTCAAAGTGATCGACAACGCTTCAGTGACGCTGAACCTGAACGACTGAGTTGATGATGCCAAAAGGACGGCGCTAGTAGCCGTTGGCAATGAGGTACTTCTCGGTGAGGGTGAATTTTTCAGGTGAGTGCTGGCGCTCTGCGTACTTGCTGAGAACGTCGACTTCGATGTTGAGCGGGGCGCCGGGTGTGAGGGTGTGGAGGCTGGTTGCGGCGTAGGTGTGAGGGATGATCGCGACCTCGACCTCATTGCCCTGTATGGAGGCGACGGTGAGGCTGATGCCTTCAATCGTAATGGAGCCCTGGGGTACAACGTAGCGAGTGAGCGCGTCGGGAAGCCGGACGTGGAGGCGCCAATCGGTCTCTGGCGCGTCCGGTGTGATGGGAGTGAGGGAGAGAAGCGTAGCGGTGCCATCAACGTGGCCCTGAACGACGTGGCCGCCGAGTGGCGAACCGGCGGGAGTGGGGAGTTCCAGGTTGACGATGGTGTCGGGGCGCAGTTGAGAGAGCGTGGTGCGGGCGATGGTCTCGGCGGCGAGATCGGCGGAGAAGCGCGGGGGAAAGGCGTTGGGCTCGATGCTGAGGGCGGTGAGACAGACGCCGTTGACCGCGATGCTGTCGCCGGTGTTGAGGCGCGCGGTGAGCGTGGGCGACGCGATGGTGATGCGGGTCGCGCCGGCGGTTGGAGTGACGGCGAGCAGCGTGCCGGTGGTTTCGATCAGGCCGGTGAACATATTGTTAGGGTACAGGGCTTAGGGCTTCGGGAAAAGAGGCTTGGGCTTTGGCCATGGGTCGTGGAGGTAGCCGGTTACGCAGGCGTCGGGGCCGTAGGTGGCGCGGGTGATGCGGTGCAGGGACTGCTCGAAGAGGTAAGGTGAGGCTATGCCTTGCGCGAAGGGGATGGCTTTGTCGCCAAGTTCGGTTTCGGCGTAGATCAGCACGGCTTTGTCGACAAGATTCTGCTCGAGGAACGAGCCGTTGAGGTGGGAGCCGCATTCGAGCAGGAGGCTGAGGATGTTGCGCTCGGTTAGAGAAGCGAGGACTGTCGGAAGGCTGAGACGCCCGGCATGGTCGGGCAGGGCTTCGACCTGAATCCCGAGATCGGTGAGCGCGGCGAGACTGGAGCTTGGCGCTGTCTTGCTGCAGAGGATGAGAAGGTCGTTGTCCGCAGAGCGGACGAGCTGCGAGGAGAGCGGGATGCGGAGTTGACTGTCGAGGATGACGCGCAGGAGCGGACGGCGGCGGGGCAGTGCGTCTGTGCCGGAGGGTCCGCTGCGGTCGGTGAGTTGGGGGTTGTCGGCGAGGACAGTGCCGATGCCGGTGAGGACGGCGTCGGAGGCGTGGCGGAGAAGCTGCACCTCGTAGCGGGCTGCGGGGCCGGTAAGCCAATGGGGCTGATTGGGGATGCGCGAAGCTGATGGCGGCGCGAGCTTGCCGTCGACGGAGAGTGCGGCTTTCAGGGTGACGAACGGAGTTCGGTGCTGGATGAAGTGGGCGAAGGCATCGTTCAGGTCACGGGCCTGTTGTTCAAGGACGCCGACAGTGACTTCGATTCCGGCAGCGCGAAGTTTGGCGAGGCCCTGGCCGCTGACTTGTGGGTTGGGGTCTTGTGTGGCGACGACGCATCGGCCGATGCCTGCGGCGACGAGGGCGTCTGCACAGGGACCAGTGCGGCCGTGGTGGCTGCAGGGTTCGAGCGTGACGTAGGCTGTAGCGCCTTTGGTGGAGAGGCCGCGCGAGGCTGCTTGTTTTAGCGCAACGATCTCGGCGTGGTCGCGGTTTGCGTAGAGATGGGCGCCTTCGCCGATCACCTCGGGGCCTGGCGCTGTTGCGTCCGTGCGAACCAGAACGCAGCCTACCTGCGGGTTCGGTGAGGCAAGACCGACGGTCTCCGCGGCAAGCTTGAGTGCTCGCCTCATGTAGATTTCGTCCTGTGTCTGTTGCTGAAGGGAAACTTTCGGCATTGTTTCGAGGATAGCTGGTTCGATTTCGTCTCGCACCATGCGCCTACATCGCGGCTCACCCAGGCGCAGCGTGTTGGTTCTCTGATAAGACCAACATATGTCGTATAAGTTACAATCCTCGGGCTTATGGATAGCGGTATGACGTGGAGCTGAAATACCCAGCCCGGTGCTCAGCGGAGTGTTCTTGCGCCACGGTGAGGCCGACGATTGGAACACTGAAGTGAGGGAGCGCCGATGTGCTCTCTCTTTGTTAGCGAAGTACTATCGGCGTTTTGAGTCGAGAGCAAAGGATAAGGGCTATGAAGTTAAAGAAGACGCAGTGTCTTGCAGCGGTTTTATTTTTGAGCGTCTCCGGAGCGGTATTCCAGGGGCAGGCAGTTCCGGCGGAGAAGGCAGATGAGGCCCGGATCGACAAGTTGCTGAAACAGATGACGCTGGAAGAGAAGATGGATCTGATTCGTGGCGGGTTGGAAGACCCTTCGGTCTACCAGGCGCAGGCGGGGTACCTGCCGGGTGTGCCGAGGCTTCATATTCCGTCGTTGCGAATGGCGGATGGACCTCCAGGTCTGTTGACGAAGGTTGCATCGCAGGCTGAGACGGCGACGATGGGTGTGGCTGCTACGTTCAGCGCCAAGGATGCAGAGGCCAATGGTGTGGTGATTGGGCGCGAGGCGCGTTCGCTGGGCATCGACGTGGTGCTGCAGCCCTTTGTCAACATTGATCGTGACATTACTTTTGCGCGTGCATACAACACGTTCGGCGAAGACCCAATGCTGACTGGGGTGATGGGAGCGGCTGAGATTCGTGGGTCGCAGTCGCAAGGCGTGATGTCGCAGGTGAAGCACTACGTGGGCTACGACTCGAATGGGTACAACATCTTCATCGATCAGCAGACGCTGCATGAGGTTTATGCGGCACCGTTTGCGGAGGCGGTGAAGGCAGGCGTGTCGTCGGTGATGTGCTCGTATAACCGCATCAATGGGCCGTTTGCTTGCGGCAACAGCGATACGCTGAAGACGATCCTCAAGGGCGAGATGGGCTTCAAGGGCTTCGTCACTTCAGACTGGGGCGGCGTGCATAGCGTCTTGTTTATCAACGAAGGCCTGGACATGGAGATGCCCGGCGCTGCCGAAGCGGACAGTCCGTTCAAGGGTTTTATGAGTAACTTTTTTGTGACGGCACCGCCGGACAACACGCCGCCACCACCAATGGACATTGATGCGTTGACGGGAATTCTTGGCGGACCGATTCCCGAGGAGCCGCAGGGTGCGGGGATGGATATGGGTGCGTTCCCCCGCGATAACGACAAGACAACGATGCGCGAGGCACTGAAGAATGGCACGGTGACTGAGGCTACGATTACAGCCGCCGCGCGTCGAGTGCTGTACGAGATCGATCGCTTTGGGTATCTCGATGGGAAGCAGAAGCACAACGTGACGGCGCAGGATGTGGAAGCGAATGCGGCTGTGATTCGAAAGACCGCAGAGGATTCGGCGGTTCTGCTGAAGAACGAGAAGGTACTTCCGCTGAGCAAGGACGACCTGCAATCGCTGGCACTCATTGGGCCGGGTGCGGGACAGGTTGCAGCGATTGGAACTTTTGGTGAACGGAGCCCGGGGTTGACGGAGCGGCAGGTTAGTCCTCTGGATGCTTTGAAGAAGGGCGCACCGGGCGCGAATATTACGTACGCGGTCGATGATGACATGACCGGAGTACCAGTTCCGGCGTCGATGTTTTCACATGACGGCAAGCCGGGTTTGATGCGTACCGATGGTTCGGGCCAAAGCTCCGTGGACGAGCAGGTGGACTTCACCCATAGCAATGGGAAGGCGCTGCCCGCGAACGGAAATGTGACATGGAAGGGAACGCTGACGGTGTCGAGCGCAGGGGACTACTGGTTCTACCTGCAGGCGCTGGGAGCACGTGGCAGATTGCTGATCGACGGGAAACGGATCGGCCAGACAGGCGCGGCGAAGGGAACCGTGCATGGCGATGTGCAGTACGCCACGCAGGACAATGGATTCCCGACTGTCGATGGATTGGATAATGTGCGGCGTTCGGTGCAGTTGACGGCCGGGCCGCATGAGATCACCGTGATGGCGAGCGGGGATACTTCGAACAATCCGGAACAGGTGCGGTTGAACTGGACGACGCCGGAGCAGAGGCAGCAGGATCACCAGGCGGCGATTGATGCGGCGAAGAAGGCGCATACGGCGGTGGTGTTTCTGTGGACGCGCGGCAAGCCGGACTTTGCATTACCGGGCGAGCAGGACAAACTCGTAGAGGATATCGTGGCGGCGAATCCAAACACGATTGTGGTGTTGAATGTGAGCCAGCCTGTCGCGATGCCGTGGATCGGCAAGGTGAAGGGCGTGCTGCAGATGTGGTGGCCGGGCGATGAGGGCGGATGGGCGACAGCGGATGTTCTGCTGGGCAAGGTCAATCCTGCTGGACGGTTGCCGTTTACCTGGGCGCAGAAGCTGACGGACTATGCGGCTAATGATCCGGCGCATCCGGAGCGCTCTGCGAAGGGCGTCGATGGCAAGACGACGTTCTCCGAAGGTGTGGATATCGGCTACCGGTGGTTTGATAAGGAGAAGATTGAGCCGCTGTTTCCGTTCGGGTTTGGACTTTCCTATACGACCTTCGAGTACTCCGATCTGCATGTTGGCAAGGCATCGGATAAGGGGCTGGACGTGTCGGTGCGCGTGAAGAATACAGGAAGCGCTGTGGGCGATGAGGTTCCGCAGGTGTATCTGGATGCTCCGGCGCAGCAGCCTCAGGGCGTGCAGTTTGCACCGAAGACACTGGCGGCGTTTGATCGTGTAACGCTAAAGCCGGGCGAGAGCAAAGACGTCAAGCTGCACGTGTCGCCGCGGGCGCTCGAGTACTGGTCGGTGGCTGATAAGAAGTGGGTGCGATCGGACGCTCGAACAGTGCGTGTGGGTTCGTCCTCACGTGATTTGAAGCTGAGCTCGGAGAAGTAAAACCGCTAAGAACGTATGGGCCTGTTCGGCGAGCTGATTTATTTGTCCTGCCGGACGGGCCCACTTCGCGTGGGGCGGTCACTTCGTGACTTGTATACCTTTTTGGGGTTGGCTGTTTAGTCGATGAGAGAGTCGACGAAGCTGGCGCTGTCGAATGGGATGATGTCTTCGAGCTTTTCGCCGATACCGGCGTAGATGACCGGAAGCTTGAGTTCGGTGGCGATGGCGAGGACGATGCCGCCCTTAGCTGTGCCATCAAGCTTGGTAAGCACGATGCCGGTGACGCGGGCTGCCTCAGTGAAGAGGCGGGCTTGAGCGAGACCGTTCTGGCCTGTTGTCGCGTCCATGACGAGGAGAGTCTGGTGCGGCGCGCCGGGGATAAGTTTTTCCGCGGTACGGCGCATCTTGTCGAGCTCCTTCATCAGGTCGGTCTTGGTGTGGAGGCGGCCGGCGGTATCAACAATCAAGACTTGTGTGCCTCGAGCCTTAGCGGCGGCGCAGGCGTCGTAGAGCGCGGCTGAGGGATCGCCACCTTGTTTGGTTTTGATGATCTGAACGTCGGAGCGCTGAGCCCAGACTTCGAGTTGTTCGATCGCAGCGGCGCGAAAGGTGTCGGCGGCGCAGAGCAGGACAGAGCGGCCCTGGGCGGTGAAGTAGGCGGAGAGCTTGCCGGTGGTGGTTGTCTTGCCAGTGCCATTGACCCCGACCATCATGATGACTTCAGGTGGGGTGGCGGGGTGAGTTACTGGGCGCGCCACTCCGTCAAGGATCTGTTTGAGCTCAGCTTTGAGCAGCCGCTTGAGATCATCGCCGCCCTGAATGCCGACGCGGAGGGCACGCTGGCGAAGGTTTTCCATGACGAGGGCAGTGGTAGGAGCGCCGAGGTCGGCGGCGAGAAGGATCGGTTCCAGGCCGACCAGGGTGGTCTCGTCGACCTCGCGAGTCAGGGCGATGACGGAGCTGATGGACTCCGAGAAGGACTCGCGGGTGCGGGTGACCGCCTGCTTCATGCGGTCGAAGAGGCCGCGCTTTTGCTCCTGCGGCTCTGGAGCCGCCGTGGATTCGTCAGGTTGCTGCTCGAATTTGTCGCGTTTGCCGAAGAGGGAAAAGGCCATGCTGCTCTTAGTTTAGCAATCCTGTAGCGAAAGATGCCGCGAAAGGCCGATTTCGCCAACGGATTGACGCGACGACGATGTTGACATTGTGCGCGTTGGGCTTATCTTGGACGACTATGACGAGATTCGAGCTCTATGAATTCATCGCGGAACATGCCTTGGGGGTGTTGGGCAGTATTTCGGCGGAGGGTATGCCGCAGTCTGCCCTCATCGGGATTGCCGTGACGGAGGAGCTTGAGATCATCTTCGACACGCTCGATAGCACTCGGAAATACAGAAATTTAACCTCGAACGCGAATGCTTCTGTGGTGATCGGCTGGGAGGGAGAAAAGACGGTCCAATTTGAAGGCGAAGCATTCTTGCCGAAAGGTGAGGAGTTGCAGCGATACAAAGAAGTCTACTTCGCAAAGTGGCCCGACGGACCGAGTCGGCAGAGTTGGCCGGGACTGGTGTATTTCGTCGTGCGCCCGCGATGGATTCGGTATAGCGATTTTGATCAGCGGCCGCCGTTCATCGATGAGCACGTGTTCGATCGCTAAGTAGCAGTGTCCGTCTTCAGGATGACTTGAGGGTGTTCTGATAGACGCGCAGGCGGACGCAGCCAGCTTGAAGCAGAGGTGCTGGCACCTGATAGCAGTGGCCGAAGTCGAGAAGGTCTCCGAGGATGGTGTCGACCTCGACGTGTGCTCCCTTCTTCAGGTCGCGATACATGGAAGAGGTAAGGTTCGAATCTTTTTCGGTGGTGTATCTGCGCAGGTTTTCCACGAGAGCCTGCGGGGGTGGGAATCCAGAGGCGGCGGCGATCGCAGCGCATTCATCGATAGCCTGTAGCACTGTCTGTTTGCCATCGGGCACCGCGTTGATCTCGCCGACGGGGCCGTCGAGCAGGCAGGTGATGAGGCCAAGGGTAGCGATCATGACCCACTTGTTCCACATGCCCTGCGTGATGTTTGTGGAGAGCTCCGTTTCGAAGCCGGCGTTGCTCAGGGCTTCATCGAGAAGGCGAATGCGAGGAGTAATCTCTCCACTGAGTTCGCCGTAGCTGAGTTTCTGCATTGGGGTGATCTGCACGATACGTCCCTGATCGTCGAGGTCGGTGGAGACCATGCAGACGCCGCCGAGGATGGGGCCTTCGCCGAAAGCTGTGACGAGGGTTTTCATGTGGCGCATTCCGTTGAGGACGGGAAAGATCATTGTGTCCGGCCCCACGGCGGGGGTCATGTCTTTGATCGCCTGGTCGAGAGCCTGCGCCTTCACACTAAGAAAGATGACATCGTAGGCGCCAGCGATATTCTGTGCGGTGATGGTCTTCGGCTTGAGTGTGAGATCGCCGTGCGGGCTGAGGATGCGGATGCCCTCGCTTTGAAGCTGCTGCGCGCGTGCGGGCCTGACGAGAAACGTAACGTCGCGGCCCGCTTGTGCGAGACGCGCCCCAAAGTAGCCGCCGACAGCACCAGCACCAACAACCAGAATCTTCATGGCGTTTCCTCGCGGCTGTTCAAACTTGATGGATTCGACGCGTTAGCCTACTTTGACGGAATATTGCAGCCCGATCGCAGGAGCGGGCGATGTGAGCTGTGAGGTTGGGTGCGACTCGTGCGGGTTTGGAATCGCCTTCGTTTGCCTGGTCTTGATGAAGATGATGGCGATGATCAGGATCACGACAATCGACACGGCGAAGGCGATGACAACGGGGAGGAAGGACGAGTCGCTTTTGCGTGCTTCCGGTGTGGGATCGTTGTTGGAACGGATTGGCTCAGTCATGGTGACTTGGATGCACGGACGAGTATTTGGATTTGTATTCGCTGAAGCTATTCATGCGCGAGTGTTAGTTCGTAGCGGGCGGAGTGCTGGATGCTGGAGCGGGTGCAGGCTGAGCGGGCGATGACCATACCGACGGGCGCACGATCAGAAGAAGATAGAGAAAAAGGATTGCGATTAGGACAAGGCCGCCGATGAAGATGTGCGGTCGAAATCCCATGTACGTTTTATGCTTCGGAAGGTCGGGCGGAGGGATGTGGCCGTGTTCGGAGTGGTGTTCGTGCATGCACACCAGCTTAGACGCAAAATGCCCGTGTGTGCTTGAGATCTTCAAAAAGACTCGGCAAGTGGCAACAGACTATTCGTCGCGTCCGGGGCGGGACATGAGCTCGCGAATAGCCTCTTTGGGGCTCTTGTTGTGGTGGAGGATGGCGTCCATCTGCTCGGTGATTGGCATCTCGACGGCGTAGCGGGCGGCGAGACCAAGAGCTGCGGCGGTGCTGCGAACGCCTTCGGCCACTTTGCCGTTGAGACCAGCGATGATGTCGTTGAGCTGGCGGCCGCGGCCAAGCTCGATGCCGACGGAGCGGTTGCGCGAGAGGGAGCCGGTGCACGTTAAGACCAGGTCGCCGACGCCGGAGAGACCGGCGAGGGTCTGGCGTCGACCACCGCAGGCGACGGCGAGGCGGGTCATCTCGGCGATGCCGCGGGTGATGAGCGCGGCGGACGAGTTGTAACCGAGGTTGAGGCCGTTGGCGACTCCAGCGGCAAGGGCGATGACGTTCTTGAGGGCGCCGCCGAGTTCGACGCCCGCGACATCCTCGTTGGTGTAGACACGCAGGCTGGACGAGGTGAAATCACGCTGGATTGTCTGTGCGATCTGCGGGGAGATGGAGGCAACGACCACCGCGGTGGGCATGCTGGCCGCAACCTCCTGTGCGAACGACGGGCCGCTGAGGACAGCAAACGGGTTTCCGGTGACAGAGGCGACGACCTGCGACATACGAAGGAAACTAGTCTCCTCAATGCCTTTGCTTGCGCTCAGGATGATCTGGTTGCGCGTGAGCATTGGAGCGATGTGGGTGATGACACCACGCAGATGCTGCGAGGGCGTGACACAGAGGAGTATGTCCGCTTCGAAGATGGCGCGGGGAAGGTCGGAGGTCACCTGGATGTCCACCGGGAGGGTGAAGCCCGGGAGATAGGGCAGGTTTTCGCCAGCGTCGGTGAGCTGCTCGGCGAGTGCGGCGGAGTGGGACCAGAGGCAGAGCTCATGACCGCCGCGACGGGCGAGAGAGAGAGCGAGGGCCGTGCCCCAGGCGCCAGCGCCCAGTACAGTGATGCGGCTCATGCTACCGCCTTTTTCTTGCCAAAGCGGCTCTCCGTTCCGGCAATGAGGCGGCGGATGTTCTCACGGTGTTTAACGATGATGAGAATCGGAATGAAAAGGAAACCGGCGATGACGATGGGCGTTCTCTGAGGCACGAAGTACAGGCCGAAGAGGGGGAAGGCGGCTGAGCCAACCATCGAGGCAAGCGAGACGTAGCGGGTGATGAGGACGACGACCAGGAAGACCGCGAAGGTACACGCCGCGGCGGCTGGAGTAAGCGCGAGGAAGACACCGAGGGCGCTGGCGACGCCTTTGCCTCCGCGGAAGCCAAGCCAGACGGGGAAGACGTGTCCCAGGATGGCAGCTACAGCGGCGACGACAGCCAGGTCGTAGTTTCCGGGGGCAAGGTACTGGGCGATCTTGACGGCAACGAACGCTTTGCCGAGGTCGAGCAGGAGGGTGGCGATGCCGAGGCCCTTTGCTCCGCTGCGAGCGACGTTGGTCGCGCCTATATTCCCGCTGCCCGTTGTGCGTATGTCTTCGTGGCGAAAGATTTTGACGAGAAGGTAGCCGAAGGGAATGGAGCCAAGAAGATATGCGAGCGGAATAGAGAGGAGCCAAGGGTTCATTGTCGTCTGGATGAGTCTATCAAGTGTTGATAAAGAGGTTGTTAGCGGTTTTTCGACTGGTTTTGACTGAAGAGGATGAAGCCGCTGATGATTTCGATGTCAGTGGGAGAGGAAGCCTGCAGTTGAAGCTGGGAGCGTCACGCGATTTTTCATTGGGCTAAAACCTTACGCTTAACTGCAAATAAAACGGAAGGGGCTTTTTCACATTAGAGGACGTGGCGACGGATCATTTCGAGTGCGTTCTGGCTGGCCCACCACCGGATACGTTCGCGGTCACCAAATAAATTGAACTCTTTGACCTGAGTGTGCTGTGCGTCGGCGAGCGCGATGTAGACGAGGCCGATCGGCTTCTGAGCGTCAGGACCTGGAGCGCCGGGACCAGGACCGGCGATGCCGGTGATCGAGATTCCGAGTGACGCCCCAGCGCGGATGCGGATGCCTTCGGCGAGCGATCGCGCGACTTCAGGGGAGACGGGACCCTTGGTGGCGACGAGTTCAGCGGGGACGTCGGCGAAGGTGGTCTTGAGGGCGTCGCTGTACACCACAGCACCGCCAAGAAAATAGCGTGAGCTGCCGGGAATGGCGGTGAGACGTTCGGCCAGCATACCGCCGGTGCAGCTTTCGGCAGTCGCCAGGGTGAGGTCGCGCAGTCCGAGGTTGAGCAGGACGACCTCCTCCAGCGATTCGCCATGAGAGGAGTAGACCGTGTCTTCCATCTCCGCCTCGATTTTTTCGGTGAGCTCATCAACGCGATGCCGAGCTTCGGCGAGGGTGGGTTTGGCGCAGAGGAAGTGAAGCTGGATCTCGCCGGCAGCGGCAAGGATAGTGGTTTCGACGTCTGTGTACTGCTTGTAGATGGGGGCCGTGCGGGCATCGACGTGCGACTCCGGAATGAGGGCCATGCGAAGCATTCGTTTGGCGAGGTGGCGAGGGGGAAGTGACGCGGCAAGGCGCGGCTTGACCTGATGGTCGAAGAGTGGCTTCAACTCTTTCGGTGGTCCGGGAAGCAGGACAAGGATCTTACGGATCGGCTTGCCGTCGGCATCCGGGACGGTGGTATCGAGGAACTGGCCGGGCGCACTACCGTTGATGTTTTCGAGGACCACGGCGCCGTCGAGAACGTCGGCCTGCTTAGCGTTGTTCGGCGGCATGACCATCTGTCGTGCGGCGAAGCGCTTGTATAGCTGCGTGAGGATGGTGGGATCGGGGTGAAGCTGGATGTTGAGTGCAGCGGCTGCGGCCTCGCGGGTGAGGTCGTCCTCAGTGGGACCAAGACCACCGGAGAAGATAACGACGTCGGCACGGGAGATGGCGATGCGGGCGGCATTTGTGAGGTGGCTTAGATTGTCGCCGACGATCGTCTTGAAGGCGACCTGCACGCCGAGGTCGTTGAGGCCGTCCGTAAGATAGAGCGAGTTGGTGTCCTGTCGAAAGGGCGTGAGCATTTCGGAGCCGGCAGCAATGATTTCAGCGATCATGGTGGTGATGGGTTCTCTCCGCCGGTCGACTGGCTTTTGATTCGATGATATTCGTTGGGCGATGGTTTCGCGGAGGAACGATCAGGACTTAATCACGATCAACTCAATACAGACGCTTGCTCTCGATGAAGCTCTCTGGAGTACCGTCGGATGGATTGACGAAGATAACGTCGGCTGGGTCGCGTCGCGGAGTGTCCACTGCCAGCACTACGAACGGCGCCTCCAGGATCGCAGGCGTCCCGTGAATGGTGCCCTGTTTGAAGAAGATGAGCTGACCCGGTCCTGCTTCGAAGGGAGCGGCTTCGCCAAGAAAGAACTTTGCGCGGCCGGAGAGCACCAGGAGATACTCGTCGCAGGTCGCGTGGTAGTGTGCTCCGACTGGACGGTAAACACGAAACACGCGTGAACTTGCGTGGCTTTCGTCGGTCAGACGAGTGTCGATCAGCATCGTGTCGGCAGTCTCAGGAAAGTTGGCGGCGATCTTCTTCAGGTCGAAGACTGCGGTAGTGGCTGGCGGAGTTTGTTTTACCTCGTCCGTCATGTGATTACGCCTCCGGCGTGATTTGTATGCGGTGTGGCGAGCGCGAGTTGCAGCGCATCAATTCATCGAGAGGCTGTTCTGCTCTGGGACACCATTCTCTTCTGTGGCGAGGGAACCGATCGTTTGTATCGGCGCCTGCTGCGGCAGGAAGATGGAAAAGACCGTGCCGCATCTTGAATTAGCTGTGCTTGACCGGACGCGCAGGCTGCCGCCGTGCTTCTCGACGAGTTCGCGCGAAACCCAAAGACCCAGGCCTGTGCCAGTATCTAGTTTCGTCGTGAAGAACGGTTCGAAGATGCTCTTGAGATGTTGGGGGGCGATGCCCGTACCTGTGTCGGCGATGGTGATACGAACGCCTGCGCGGGAAGGGTTGCGGGGATCGACAGCGGAGTGCGTCTCAATGCGAATCGTGGCTCCCTTCGCACAGGCATCGAGGCTATTGGCCAGGAGATTGGAGAGGATCTGCCGAAGCTCTCCCGCAGCGCCAAGTACCTCTCTGTCGGTCGCGGCGTTCACGACCAGGGTGACTCCTAACATCGCGGCACGAGCACCGTAGAAGCTGCTGACTTCATGGACGACGGTGGCCGGCTTGAAGTGCGCTGGCGTAGTCGGCTCTCGATAGAAGCCCAGGGATTGACGGGTAATGTGGGCGATGCGTCCCAGTTCGCCCTCTGCCTGCAGGAGAAGTTGACGGACTTCATCCATCTCATCCGAGCGACGGGCGATATAGACAAGATTCGTGAGTCCTTCCAGAGGGTTGTTGACTTCATGCGCGACCGACGCGGCGAGACGCCCGGCTGCGGCCAACTTTTCGGCCCGCATTAGAGCGCCTTCGGACATGCGCCGGTCAGTGATGTCGCGAAAGACCAGAACAACGCCAATCATCTTGCCGGAGCTGTCACGGATGGGCGCCCCGCTGTCGTCGATGCAGATCTCGTCGCCGTTCTTCGAGACCAGAAACGTATGGTTGGCGAGGCCGACTACAGTGCCGAGTCGACGCACCTTATCGACGGGATTTTCTACAACGTCTCGGGTCTCCTCGTTGAAGATGGGAAAGACTGTATGCAGGGACTGTCCTCGAGCCTCATCTTCGTGCCAGCCGGTAAGCTGCTGGGCCACAAAGTTCATAAAGACGACGTTGCCCTCGGTATCGCAGGCGATGACCGCGTCGCCGATGCTGCGAATGGTGGTGTTTAGCCACTGTTCGCGGGCATAAGACTCTTCGACTCGCTGCTTGATCTCCCGGAGCTGATGGTTGTAGGCGGTGGTCAGCTTGTGGAAGATTCGTCGCGTCTCCCATGCGAGCAGAGCGGCCATCAGAGCGGCGACGAAGACGAGTCCGATTCGGGCGTAGCGGTTTACCTGCATGCTATCTGCGGAGTGTTCAGCTCGGCGTCCGGCAACAATACCCAGGAATTCATCCAGTTGGGCGCGCAGATCATCCATGTCGTGCTTGCGCTGGAGTAAGTGTTGCTCCATGGTTGGCAGGTCTTGAGGAAAGGAGTTGACCTCCTCGTATGCCTGCCCCTGCCATTGTTTTTGAGCGGCCTGAAGACGATGCAGCCGAGCGACTTGATCAGGACGGTGAACGAGACTAAAAAGAGTATCAAACTCGGGCTCAATCTGAAGATCCGCGGAGTGCATGGGCTCCAGAAAGGCCGGGTTGCGGGTCAGGAGAAACCCACGCAAGCCAGTCTCTTCATCGACGATCAGCTTACCTAAACGGTTTGCATGAAGAGT
Organism: uncultured Acidobacteriaceae bacterium; assembly: GCA_963771625.1. GTDB lineage: Bacteria > Acidobacteriota > Terriglobia > Terriglobales > Acidobacteriaceae > Edaphobacter. The sequence goes on along the minus strand of CAVYUE010000009.1, from coordinate 76,121 downwards.
GACGACATCAGCGCGGTCGATCGCGCTGGCGCTCTCTTCCACACGTTCCAGCCCATAACCAAGGATAAGAGCCAAAATGGCGAGTGCTGCAACTGGTAAAGCGAAGAGCCGAAGTAAAAGCTTGTTATAAAGCCGGGATTCCAAGGTGTTGCTCCCCCGCGTCTACGCTGTTGATCGGGATAACACCCAGATCAACAGCATTTTCTGGTTGCTATTGATTTTACTAAACAGCGACTTCTTGGCGACGGCACAGGTCGAGCCTTTATAGCATGATAAAAAAACGAGTTGTCGAAAAAACGGACAAACTACACCAGTTTGCGGCCTTCGATGTCCAGGGCGACGTGGTACAGGGCGTTCCGCGTCGCGAGAGTTGCGTTGCCGTCTTCAAGGAAAGCGAGGCCCACAAGATTGCTGCCCGAGACGGCGAGGGTGGCGTGGTGGTGGCGGTCGATGCGCACGATTCCGCGCTGGCCGTGAAGGCTGGCGGCAACGTAGAGGTTGTCGTCTACGTCGAAGGCCATCCCCTGGGCGCGGCCGAGGCCCTGGTAAAAGACGGTCGTGTTGCCACTGTGGTCGATGGCGTAGATCGACTGGTTGGATGAGGTGGTGGGGCCTGTTACGAAGAGCGTGCCGGCATCATTAAATGCAAGGTGATAGGCGGCAATACTGGGCTCAAGTGTGGCATAGACAAAGATCTCGCCGCTGGCACTGGCGATTTCGCCGGGGGCGATCTTGAAGATGGTTCCCGAGCGATCACCGACAAAGAGATTGCCGTCGCGGTCAAAGGCGATTCCGGTGGCAATGCCCATGCCCTCGGCATAGGTGGTGATGGCTCCCTCGGGGGAGATGCGATAGACGGTGCCTTCTGCACGCGAGCTGGCGTAGAGGTAGCCGTCAGGCCCGAAGGCGATGCCGGTGGCGTTCAGCAGGCCTCGAACGAAGGGGCGGATCTGGAAGTCGCGCTGGATCTGGAAGATGGAGACCGGTACCGCCTCGCCGCGTGAGCCGGAGACGGTGGCGTAGACGTTCCCGTCCGCGTCGACCGCCGGGTTAGCGACTGGATGAAGGTTTTCGGCCATCGGGACGGCAACGCGGAGGTTGAGCGGATTGCTCGCCTGTCCGCTGCGGTGGAGAACGAGGTCGCCCGTGATTGTGCCTTCGGGAATCTGTATGGTGGCGCGGGTAGGCCGGCTGAGGAGCACAGGCGCGGAGATGTCGCCGATGGTGGCGTGTGGAATCTGAGCGTTTTGTGGCGCAAGGTGAGAGCCGTGAACATCAATCTCGCCGCCGGGCATCACGGCCAGAGGCGTGACGCGGTCGAGGTGTGGAGCAGGTGCGTCGGATCTATCGGGCGTCAGGAGTGAACGGAGTGTGGTCATTGGGCCTGAACGCTAGCGTAGACGGCCACGGCGGGGAGCGCAACTGATCTCGACGCTTCGATGCTAGAAGCGGAGGTGGATGAGTTGCGCGACCGCGAGTGCGAAGATGCCGGCGGCAACGTCGTCGAGCATGATGCCGGTACCGCCATGGAGGCGTTCGAGCTGACGAATGGGCGGCGGCTTGAGGATGTCGAAGGCTCGAAAGAGGATGAGAGAGAGTGCGGCGTGCTGCCAGTCGGCTGGGATGGCGATGAGGGCGATCAGTTGGCCGGCAACCTCGTCGATGACGACATGGCCGGGGTCTTCGCGGCCGGACTCGCGCGCAACGATCGTAGCGGCGGGAATGCCGATCAACGTGGCGATGACTGCGGCGATTGCTGTCCCAATTGCGAGCGGGAGCGGAGCCGGATGAAAGAAGTGCGCCGCCGCGAACCAGAGCAGGACAGCGGAGATGCTCCCATAGGTGCCCGGGCCGGGCTTCAGCAGACCTGCTCCGAAGAAGGTACCGATGAGCCAGGCCCAGAGCGTCTTCTTTTCCGACGGGGCATGGATCTGGATGTTGGAGTTGGCCACTAGTTCACGTCGTCGTCGTTCTGACGATTGTTTTTGTTCGAGCGGGCCAGCTCTTCGAGGAGATCGGGGTCCTGAATGGGAGTCGAGATCTTGTAATCGCCACTCGCCCATTTGCCGAGATCGATGCGGCGGCACCGGTCGGAGCAGAAAGGGAAGTCCTCGTTGCTGGCGAGGACGATATTGCGGCATGTGGGACAGCGGAGGGTCTTTGACATAGCGTTATCGATTGTAAATTTTTATACGATGGAGCGCAGCAAACCACCCTCGGCACGCAAGGCAGCGCCGTTGGTCGCAGCGGAGAGTGGACTGGCGAGGAAGGTAACGAGGTTCGCAATCTCCGAGGACTCGATCAGGCGCTGGAGGAGCGAGCTGGAGCGGTGCTTCTCGAAGAACTCGTGCTCGGCCTGCTCCGGCGTGGGGTTCGGGATAGAGGATATCTTTTCGAGGAACTCGACGATGCCTTCGGAGCGTGTGGGACCAGGCAGGACGGTGTTGACGGTGACGGCGCTTCCCTTGGTAAGTTCGGCAAGACCGCGTGAGATAGCGAGTTGCGAGGATTTAGTCACGCCGTAGTGGATCATCTCGGGTGGTGTCATGACGCCGGACTCGCTAGAGATGAAGATGACCCGGCCATCGTTGCGCTTCAACATGCCAGGGAAGTAGTGGCGCGAGAGCCGGACTCCGCTGAGGACGTTGGTCTCGAAGATGCTGAGCCAGTCGGCGTCGGTGATGTCGGCGAAGGCCTTGGGCTCATAGACGCCGAGGTTGTTGATGAGGATGTCGGTGTCGGGCACCTGACGGATGAGGGAGGCTGCGCCTTCAGCGGTGGCGGGGTCGGCAACGATGGCTCGGACGTGGGTGAGACCTTTCAGTGCCTGTTCGAGCTTGGCCTCGGTGCGGCCGGGGACGGTGACGTGTACCCCTTCTGCGGCAAGGGCCTGCACGATGGAGAGCCCGATTCCAGCGGTTCCCCCGGTGACGATGGCCGTCTTGCCTTTTAGTTTCAGATCCATGAATTCTCCTTGCGCCCATTGGCTGCAGTAATTACTAGATGTTTTGCTGCTTGTCACGGATTCACTACGAGGCGGATGTAAACTTCTTCGACATAGCGGCTTTGCCTTACTCTTTTGTCACAAAGCGAAGGGTGCATTGATGCAGAGAGGAGCTCGCATGGTGAAAGATGCTTTGAAGATTAGATCTCTATGCGTGGGTCTGAGAGCCATTCGTCTCCTGGTGGTTGTTTTTGCGTGCGTGGCCGCCACTGCGGCTGAGCAACGTGAAGCGACTGCCTCGGAGTTGGAGGCGCTGTCTCCTGGCGTAACTCTGCCGGTGCAACTAGGTCGCTTGCTCCGCGCGGGAAAGGTTAAAGGTAGGAACTCCGATCGTTGTAAAGACGACGCAAAGGGTTCCGGTGAGTGAGGACGCCTATCTCAAGGCCGGAGCCGAGCTGGATGGCGAGGTCGTGGCTTCGACTGCTGGCAACAACAGCACTTCAACCCCAGCTACTCTGTCGATTCGATTCACGCGGTTGCGATACGGCAAGCAGTCCATTCCGGTGAAGACGAAGGCAATCGCGATCGCCAACTTCATGCAGGTCAGCTACACGTTTCTGCCTGCCGACGGCGGGCCCGACATGGGCAATACGAGCCAGGCAAATTGGACTACGAAGCAGGTGGGTGGCGATGCGATTGTGCGAACAGGATGGGCGGGTCCGGTTGTTGGCTTCAATACTGGAAAGGTTGGGACTGCGGACTACTACGGAGTCTACAGCCTGCCGGGAGATGCATCGAATAATGGCCTGCCGTTTCCGCGCGCGCTGGGTGTATTTTCTACAACCGCTGAAGGCTTGTACGGCTTTGAACACGGAAGTTCGCTGCGATCGGCTGATGGGACGATCACAATCACAGGTCCGGGCAAAAGCATCGAGCTACGCAACGGGGACAATCTGCTGCTAGAAGTAATTGCTCCCTCATAGCTTCGGACGCCACGCCCGCAAGGGCTATTCGAGGATGCGGGCTACCACATCATAGTCGTGCGACTCGGTAATCTCGGCGCGGTAGAAGGTGCCGGGGACGAGGGTTTCGTGCGGGCCAAAGTCGTTGATGAACACCTTGCCGTCGATCTCTGGCGCATGGAGCGAGGTGCGGCCCTCCCAGAGGAGTTCCGTCTCTTCCGATTCGCCTTCGACGAGCAGATCGATTTCGCGCCCGACCCATTCCGCCTTGGCCTTCGTGCTGATCTTTTGCTGCAGCTTCATCAGCTTGCGGCGGCGCGCCTGGATGGTGCGGTTGGGGACCTTGGTATCGTCGGCAAGGTTGAACGCCGCGGCGCCCTCTTCGTCGGAGTAAGTGAAAACGCCGAGCCAGTCGATCTTCGCGGCGGTGATAAAGGCCTCGAGCTCTTTGTAGTCGGCCTCGGTCTCGCCGGGGAAGCCGACGATGAAGCTGGTGCGGATGACGATGCCGGGAACGATGCGCCGAGCCTTGGCGATGAGGTCGAGAAAGATCTGCGCGTTGCCGCCACGCTTCATGGTCTTGAGAACGGAGGCCGAGGCGTGCTGCAGCGGGACATCAAGGTACTTCGCGATGGTGTCGTGCTTCGCCATCGTCTCGAGCAGGCGCGTCGTCACCTTGTTGGGGTAGGTGTAGAGGAAGCGCAGCCAACGCAGGCCAGGAAGCACAGCCAGTGAATCGAGCAGTGTGGCAAGGCCATCGGTGAAGCCGAGGTCTTCGCCGTAGCAAGTCGTGTCCTGTCCGATGAGGGTGATCTCGCGGACGCCCTGCTTGATCAGGTTTTCGGCCTCCGCAATGATCGACGACATGCGACGCGAGCGGAACTTGCCACGTAGCTGCGGGATGATGCAGAAGCTGCAGGGATGGTCGCAGCCTTCAGCGATCTTGATGTAAGCAGACGCGCGCGGCGTCGTAAGGATGCGCGGTGTGGCGTCGTTGTAGAGATACTCCGGCAGCGCGGCGGTGGCTCCGTCCCACGACTCGCGAGAGAAGCGGCCCTGCTGCTGGCGGAGATCGCCTTCGGGACGCGATGTGTTGCCCGGATCGATCCCAACAGGGAGGTGGGCGATGTGATCACCAGCATGGTTCAATGGCTCGTCGCCGTGGGTAGTGCCGGTCTCTGCAAGAGATTGAACGATGCGAAGCTGCGGCGCGATCTCGCGGTCGTGCTCAGGATCTGCAAGCGGGCGCGAATGCTGAGAGACGGCGCTCGGTGCGCGGTCGATCAGATTTTGGCTGCTGACCGCGGCAAGATGCGTGACTTCACTGCCGGTCTCGACCATACCAATCGCGTGCGTGTGAATCGTAGCCTCGGGCGTGCCCTGCGGAAGAATGTTGAAGGGGGAGTTATTGTTCGCGTGGCCGCTCGGGGTCAGACCTGCGGCGGCAAGAATCGCCTCGAGTTCCCCAGTTCCTACAACTGCGTCGACCTCGGGGATGTTCTTCTGGATCTCGTCGCGATAACGCTCCACGAGACAGCCGGCGACGACGATGCGCTGTGCCTTGCCGCCGTTCTGCTGCTTATGTTGGACCATCTCCAGAATGGTGTTGACCGACTCCTGCTTGGCCGAGTCGATGAAGCTGCACGTGTTGATGACGATGATCTCGGCGTCTTCCGCGCGCGGCGTCAACTCGGCTCCGTTGTGGTGGAGCAGGCCCATCATCACCTCGGAGTCAACGAGGTTCTTGGGGCAGCCGAGGGAGACGAAGCCTACTTTGGGACGCGTTTTGGCAGGGCCTTCGAGGCTTACATCATCGAGAATTGCAGGTGGAGTCACAGACTCCTATTCTATCAATTTTGAGACGATCGCGAGCGTTTTCGGCCCTTCGGCGATGCTGTGCCGATCTTATCGACTGCGAATGAGCACAGCGGTCGCATCGTCGGAGCGGTCCGATCCCTGGCCATATTGCTGGACCTCCTGGATTAAGCCTTCGACACAGGCATTGGGCTCAAGGAAGTGGTCGAGCAGACGGCCAGGCCCATACTCTTCGTCATGGCCGTTCATCGCCTCGGTTATCCCGTCTGTATAGAAGAGCAACCGAGTACCGGGTTTCAGGTGCACGGTGTACTCAGGATAGGACGACGCGCCTAGCCCCAGTGGCAGGCCGGTGTCGACATCGACGTAGGAGCACTCTCCATTGATGAGCAGGGGCCGCAGATGTCCAGCGCTGGCGACAGTGATCTCGCGGGTGCGTGCATCGAGCACAGCGTAGACCATCGTTACGAACTTACCCATGGGGAAGTCCTCCGACAGAGCCTGATTGAGACGCATGAGAGTCTGGCCGGGAGATGGGTCAAGCTTCGCGAAGGAGCGCAGGAGAGACCGCGTGGCCGACATGAGTATAGCGGCGGGCATACCTTTGCCTGAGACGTCGGCAAGCGCGATGCCGTACCGTTCGTCACCCAGGTCGATGAAGTCGAACCAGTCACCCGCTACCGAACCAGCCGGGTGCCACGCCGTCTCGAAGGCGAATCCGGGGACGAGAGGCACCGCTTTGAGGAAGAGCGCCTGCTGAACGGCTCTCGCCTCGGCGGCTTCGTTTTGCATAAGTTCGCGCTGAGAACGCTCTACCCGGAAGAGGCGGGCGTTTTCGATGGCAACCGCAATATGCCCAGCCAGTGCTCTGAGAATCTGCAACTGGTCGCCGGAGAAGGCGTTGGTCTTTGTGTCATCGACGGAGAGGACGCCTATGACCTCGCCCCTGACCTTTAACGGCAGGCTAGCCTCAGAACGAGTATCGAGCTCACAGGAGACATAGTAAGGATCGAGCGCGACATCAGGCGCATAGTGCATGCGGCCTGTTGCAGCGACGTGCCCGACCATTCCGCGGTGGCCGATGCGGAGACGCTCGCCCTTCTTGTACGAAGTGCAACCTCGAACGCCGTGAAGGACCATATCGTCGGTTTCGGGATCGCGCAGCCAGACAGAGACCTCGACGCACCCGATAGAGTCGGCGATGTCGTTGACGACGCGATCGAGCAGTGCGTCCAGATCGAGCGTGGAGGTGATGAGCTCGGCGGCCCGCTGCAACTTCATGAGCGTTTGCACGAAGTCGCAGGAGGAGTGAATGCGCGGAGGTAAGCTACGACGGGTACCGATACTGCGGGTGGAGGTGGTAGGCATCTGACCCTCCTGAATACGGGAGACAGGGACCGCCAAACAGGTTCGGCGATTTAGGCATTTGATGATGTTGCGAGGCGCACGATGCAATCTTTAGCCGGGATGAAGCTCTCCTCCGACGACTATTTAATGCCCGGAGTCGCGCCAGGTCGAGGAGAAGACATCACTTGGTTTGCAGCGCCGTTGCAGGGGATTCCGAAGGATCGTAATAGGTGTGCCAGGTGATTCCAATTGATTTGTAAAGGTTAAGGGCACGGGGCGGGATCGGGGTGTCAGCGAGATCTTTACCGGTCTTTGTGCGAAGTTGCCACCAGGCTATCGGGGCTTGGCCGATGTCGTAGCCGGCGTCGTGGAGCAGGCCGAGGCTGACGCGGCCGCGCTGGTCCTCTGCGTTTCTTTCGACAGCGGATTCAATACCAGCGTTGACGGCGGTAACGATTCCAAAAGTAGAAAGTCCTCCGGCAACGCTTGCAATATCTGCTACCTTCCTCGCATCCCGCCAATCCTGTTCACGATAGGCCTGTTTTTCCAGGACGGCAGCAACACTGTCGGCAAGAACGGCAGCGAGTTGAGAGTCTTTCGGAAGCTGTTCGACGATGTGTCGAGGGACCAGGACGATTCCACTCGGAAGCGGCCAGCAATCGAGAAAATCTGGCCGGTCGATCAGCTGAAAATGAAAGAGGATTCTGGTGAGGTCGCCGGTTGCCAGGTTTCGCTGGTAAGCAGGTATAACGCTGTCGCCGACCCGGTCGAGACGAGCCTGCATTACGACGTCTTTGTAAGGTGGGATTCGTTTCGGATCGAGTCCGCGCAAGAGTTCGCTGGCAACACTCTGCTTCGCGTTGGGATTAACAGCATTTGCGTCATAGTCGTTAGTGTCTAGTAGCTTCGCTTCCTCTTTTGGAATGGCATTGGGGTAAAAACCTGCTGAGTCCGCCCGCACGATTCCGTCGGACTGTAACTTGCCGCGATATCTGATCCAGACATTCGTAGTAACGCCAGATAGCGAAGCCAGAGGTGCCTCGAAGAAGGTCTTGGAGGAAGAGCTAATCAAAATGGAATAGCCGTCCGCGCGAACGATCATGCGCGTCAGTCCTCCGATTGTCTCAGCAGGCGAGAGGACCCGATCGATGATGGCGAACCCGGCGATCTCTTTTTTTTCGAAGGTGTGGAAGACGATGTCTGCGGCGACAATCTCATGTTTCTTTTTATTATGCTTCCCGTAGATATCAACCGATTGACCCAAGTAAGGACCGAAGAGCGAGGGGTTGCCCTGCCGGATGTTCTGATATGTGTTGATGGTTGTCTTGTCGTTGGTCAGGACGCGAACTCCGTTGACGTCGAAGTCGTCCAGAGAGACGGAACGCGTCACGTACCCAGAGATTGACGGAACTGGCTGTTGATCCTGGGCGAAAGCGTTAGCGGCAGAGAGCAAGAAGAACAAAAAGAACAGGGCCGGACGACGAATCATCCGGCCAGATTAGAGCATCAGGTGGGTTGCGTCCATGGAATTGTTACGCGTGTTCGTTCCCAAAGTTGTACTTCATAACGGACTCACGCGAGGCCGTTGCGGGCGATGACCTCGCGGTAGAAGTGGGCGCTCATCTTCGGCGTTCGCTTCTGCGTAGCGAAGTCCACATAGTGAATGCCGAAGCGATAGGCATATCCGTCGGCCCACTCGAAGTTGTCCATCAGGCTCCAAAGGAAGTAGCCGCGAACAGGAACGCCCTCGGAGACACCACGATGAAGCTGCGTGAGGTAGTTGCGCAGATACATGATGCGGTCGGAGTCGTAGACGTGGCCATCGGGAGTGAGCATGTCGGTGGATGACGCGCCGTTCTCGGTGATGTAGATCTCTTTGATATTCCAGATCTGCGCGGCGAGCTTCGGTCCCCAGTAGAGTGCCTCGGGACCGACGTGAAGCCACGGGCTCATCATGTGCGGGTAGGACTCTGGGCTTGGGACGCGTGCGAAGCCAGCGGGGGAGTCGTCGGCGCGGATGAAGCTGGGGGTGTAGATGTTCATGCCGACGAAGTCGACAGGTGTGCCAATGGCCTTCATGTCGGCGTCGGTAAACTTCGGCGCGTCGGCCCCAGCGTGCGCGAGGTAGGCGTCGGTGTAGCGGCCCTCCATGATGACCGTAAGATAGCCGGCGTTGATCTCGCGCATCGCCTTGGTGGCAGCGGCGATGTGCTCTGGCGTCTCGATGATCGGCACAGCGGCGTTTGCATTCTCTGCGAGCCCAACCTTCGTGCCGGGTTTGGCATGAGCGCGAATAGCCTGCACTCCAAGACCATGAGCCAGCACAGCATGATGGCGAACCTGATTAACGCCGGCAGGGGGAAGCTTGAGTCCCGGCGCGTGATGGCCGCTGCCGTAACCGCCGACGAAGGAGCTCATCTCGTTGAGCGTCATGAAGTACTTAACGCGATCGGAGAGATGTTCAGCGACGTAGCCCGCATAGTTGGCGAAGGCTTCCGAGGTGTCGCGCGACTGCCAGCCGCCTTTGTCTTCGAGCGCTTGCGGAAGATCCCAGTGGTACAGAGTGCAGTACGGAGCGATATTCGCGGCGAGAAGTTCATCGACGAGGCGGTTGTAGAAGTCGAGGCCCTTCGGGTTAGGCGTTCCCGTGCCCTGCGGAAAGACGCGCGGCCATGCAACAGAAAAGCGGTAGGTCTTGAGGCCTAGCGCCTTCATCAGCTGCACATCTTCTTTGTAGCGATGGTAGTGGTCGTCGGCGACATCGCCTGTGTCGCCATTTTTTATCTTGCCCGGCGTGTGCGAAAAGGTGTCCCAGATCGAAGGGCCACGGCCGTCTTCGTTCACTGCGCCTTCAACTTGATACGAGGCGGTGGCGGATCCCCACAGAAACCCCTTCGGAAAATGTCTCTCCGTCGGCTGGGTGCCCGTCGCTTCGGCCGAAGCAGAGGTCGCGAAGGTTGAGAGTGCGGTGGGGGCAAGAGCGGCGGACCCGAAGAGACGGGCGAAGGTACGTCTCGAAAATCGATTGAGCACGGAGATGGTTCCTCTTTCAACGTCAGGGAAGTTTAGCTGCTTCGGCCAAAGGGTTCCAGTGGTCGGAACCAGCAAGGAAGTTTGCAGGAAAATACTGCGTTACTTCGGCTGGCGTTAGCTGGTGCGACCACCCGACTCGGGCGGCGGGGTCTGCGCCGGGCCCGGTGCTGCCTGATTCGGCATAGTAGGCCGTCTTTTCGTTGGCAGCGTTGTTCCAGTTGTTCCATCCTGCCGGGTTTACGTCCGCAGAAAGTTCAGTGTTGATGTAGATGACGCGAGAGTACGGCCGCCACGGTCGACCAAGGCCGGTCGTGCCTTTGGCGGAGGCAATCGACTTCGCCCCGGGGAGGCTGGCGTTGGTGCTAGTGGGTACTTCACTGTGATCGATGCTGCTCGTAACCTTGCTGTCGAGGACGACATAGCCTGTGGTCTGGTCGAGCGCCGTGCGAGACTGCGCGGTTAGATAGCCCGGCCCGTTAGCGTGAAGTTCGACGCGCTGAAAGACGGCAGCGGCATTGCCGAAGATGAAATCGACGCCGCCTTCGATGTAAGAGTCGACATAATACTGACGGCCGTAGTCGGCGAAGAGTGTGTCTTGATGCCCAAGGAAGCGGCAGTGCTTGAAGATGCTGCGATCGCCACGATCAGCCACGGCGACTGCCTGCCCGGTGTTGCCGGCGGTGTTTTCAAACGTGATGTTGTCCGCTTCAAATCCGGCTCCGTTGATCTCAACAGTCTCGGTGAAAAAAGTGCCCCCGGCTTGCTTCGCATTCAGCGAATTGCTGACCACAACATCTTCGGGAGACTTGCCCATCCCAAGAAGCGTAATGTTGGTGTGGTTCTGCGTGACGATGACGCGCTCGTGATACGTGCCGGGAGCTATTTCAATGAAGACTCGACCGGGCTTGCCGTCAGGGCCGACGCCTGCAAAGGGATGATGGTCCATCGCCATCTGAATAGTGGGGTATTCCGTGGTGCTCTCGATACCCGTCTTGACGTCCGGCGAGACGCGAACATGGACGTCTTGTGCTTGGACAAACCCTGAGTAGAAGACAGCAAAGACGAGCAGGCGCAGGAACATGAGAGCTAGATTAGTTGGAGTGGATGGACCCGGCAAGTTTTGCACGTGCTGGAGATAGCAGCGCATGCAGAGGTCAGTTTGAAGTGGTAAACTGATTCCTGTGCCGGGTCCTACGCGACGTAATCCCGCCAACCCCGCCAGGTCCGGAAGGAAGCAACGGTAACGGGTCATTACGGGCGCAGTAGGTCGCCCGGTGCACAAATTTCCTCTACGCGTAATCGTGGCAAGTCGCGCAATGGCGCAGCAGCCGGTGAACAATCCCCCTCCGTCCAGGATCGTGACGCGCGATAGCCAACAGTCACCCGCTGCACGACTCCTTCCCACTCCTCCGAACATCGCGGCAACGCATTGATTCATCCTATGGAGTGCGGCTCCGCAGCAAAGGTGTCTTTTGTGACATGGGGAGCGTCAATGTGTACGTGACATGCGTGCGCTTCTCAGAGAGAATGGTCTCCGGTAGTGAACAATGGTTCATTTGGAGTTGTCTTTATTTTTATCGCTGTACACACGGATGAGGTGAGAGTTTGAGTTTGACGTTGAAACCGCAGATGCGGGTGCGCGCGAAGATCAGTTCGGTCGGGGCCTATGTGCCGCCACGGTTGCTAACCAACGCGGATCTGGAAAAGATGGTTGCGACCAACGATCAGTGGATTACAGAACGAACTGGAATTCGTGAGCGGCATATTGTGGACGCTGGTGTCGCGACCAGCGATCTGGCAGTCGAGGCGGCGAAGCGTTGTCTCGCCGTTCGCGGCATCGACGCGAGCGAGATTGAGGTGATCATCGTAGCCACGGTGACCCCCGACATGTTCTTCCCCGCGACGGCCTGCCTGGTGCAGGACAAGCTAGGCATAAAAGGTGCGTGGGGCTTCGATCTTTCAGCGGCCTGCTCTGGCTTTCCGTACGCGCTGCAAGTCGGCGCGAAGCTGGTTGAAAGCGGCATGCACAAAAAGGTTCTGGTGATTGGTGCGGATGTCATGAGCTCGATCATCGACTACACCGATAGGGCGACGTGCGTCATCTTCGGTGACGGAGCAGGCGCGGTTCTGCTGGAGCCGTGTGAAGAAGGAGAGGTTGGCCTCGTCGACTACTGGCATGAGATCGATGGATCAGGCGCTCAGGCTCTAAATATGCCTGGTGGTGGCAGTTTGCATCCGCCTACCGCCGAGACGGTCGCAGCGAAGATGCACTACGTCCATCAGGATGGGCAGGCGGTATACAAATTTGCAGTGCGGAAGATGGCCGAGGCTGCGGAGATCATCCTCTCGCGCAACGGCGTCGAAGGCAAAGACCTGGGCTGCTTTATTCCGCACCAGGCGAATAAGCGAATCATCCTGTCCACGGCAGAGCGGTTGGGAATGCCCGAGGAGTCGGTGATCATCAACATCGATCGGTTCGGCAATACAACAGCAGCTACAATTCCGATGGCGATGCAGACCGCACTGGACGAGAAGCGGCTAAAGAAGGGTGATCTGGTGCTGCTGGCCAGTGTCGGAGCCGGCTTTACCGTTGGGGCGACGTTACTTCGCTGGGAGTTTTAGCTAGGCTTAGCAGGCAGATTCGAAGGGGGTGAAGAGGCGACTCTTCACCCCCTTCTTCTTTAATGCCGGAATTTGCCGAAGTAAGCAGATTTTTCTTGTCCTAATATATCTTTTAGATATATATCTATTAGCGATGAAGATGGAAGGCGGCGCAACACCGAATGCTTTGTTAGGGCTGCTGAGTCTGAGGCCGATGTCTGGATACGACATTCGGCAACTGATCCAGCGTTCGATCGGTCACTTTTGGAGCGAGAGCTATGGGCAGATATATCCAGGATTGAAGAGGCTCGCAGCCGCTGGCTTGATAGAGAAAAAGACGGAGCGAAATAAAGGAAAGCCGGACCGGCACTTATATTCGCTCACCGAACAGGGCCGCGAACAGCTGCGCGAATGGTTGAAGCTGCCCATCGAGGAGGAGGTAGCAAGGAACGAGCTGTTGTTGAAGCTCTTCTTCGGCAGTCGCGTTTCGGCCGACGTAAATCGAACGCACGTGCTCGCATCCATGGAGTTTCACCAGCGCGCATTGAAGATATACGCGGCGACAGTAAAGCAGCTGCAACGGGACGAGGCAGATGACCCGCAACTCCCCTATTGGTTGATGACGCTGAACTACGGACGGCACTACAGTGGCGCAGTGTTGAAGTGGTGCAAGGAGACGTTGGCAGAGCTGGACAAGATAGAGAGCAGGGAAAAAAGGAGGAAGTGATGCACGCACTCGATCCGTTGTGGGTAAAGATCTTTCTTGCGATTCATATTGCGGCGGGCGCATCTTCGTTTGTGCTGGCACCCATTGCCCTCGCAACAGCAAAGGGTGGCAAGCAGCACAAACGCTGGGGCAAGGTCTATCTGTGGTCGATGGGAATAGTCGCGGCGACCGCGATACCAATGTCCTTCTTCTTCCCCGTGCGCTTCCTCGCTCTGGTGGCGGTGTTCAGCTTCTACTTCGCCTTCTCGGGTTATCGCGTGCTGCGCTTGAAGGAGCTGCCAAGAGGCGGCAGTGCGGAGCCGATCGACTGGATCGCCGGCATCATCACCTTCTCGACCAGCGCCTTGCTGGCGTGGATGTCGTGGTTCCGTCCAGCCACGATCGAGGTGATTCCACTGGTAGGAGTCGCGTTCGGTTTCATCGGAATGAGAGGTTCCGCAACGCAGTTGCTCTCATTCGTCCGCAAGCCGAAAGAAAAGATGTTCTGGTGGTACACCCATCTCGGAAACTTCATTGGCAGCTACATTGCAGCGTGGTCGGCCTTCAGCGTGGTGACGCTGGCGCGGGTCATAGGCAACCACTGGTATGTGTGGCTCTGGCCGGTAATGGTGGGTGTTCCTGCGATCATCGTGACGACGGCCTACTACAAGCGGAAGTTCGCTCCGCGCGTGAAGGCCGCAGCTTAGCTCAGATAGTGGGGTTGGCGCGTCCCGCCAGCTCGCCCGGATGTGCCCCAACGGCTCGCGAGGTCTTGTAGAGCTGCCAGAATGCGAAGGCGCAGCCGCCTAAAATCAGCGTCCAGATCACGACGAGCACAGGGGTCGCATACTTCGCCGAGAGGCCGTTCCAGAGACGTACGATGTGGCGGCCGTAGTGAATTCCCAGCCACGCCGCGATGGAGTGACGCAGGCAGCGGCTGATTGTAAATGTGGTCAAAAATTTCTTGCGCGACATTCGGAGCGCACCGGCCGCCAGCACGAAGGGGCTCAACGGCATGGGCGGCGGCAAAATGGCGGGCAATGCGACGGACAGGATCGCATGGTTCTCCATCCATTCACAGACGCGCTTGAAGATCCGCGCAGGAATACGCTTCTCGATGAAGGCCATCCCGCCAGATTGTCCGACCTGATAGCTGAACCATCCGCCAAGCGCGGAGCCTGCCGTCGCGAGCAAAATAAGCAGGAACCAGCTCTGATGTTGCGCGGCAAGCACAATAATCATGATGTCGGTGATGCCGGGCAGCGGCAGTGGAACAAAGGAGCTATCGACGATCGAGACCAGGAAGACGCCAAAGAGTCCGAAGCTGAAGAGGAAATGCAGCAGCGGATTACGCGCTCCGCGATGAGCCGGCGCAGCTTTTTGCGCAGCAGCTGCGAGATTTTTGACCACGGTAATGGCAGCTACGCGGAGGCTCATAGTCTTAAGACGCGATTCGACAGTGGGAAGTCGCGGAAATTGTGCAGATTGGTTTAGCGGCGAGTATAGCAGAGGCGTTACAGGAAGCGGAGACGAGGCAGAGGGGCCAGCACGTTGACCTCAGCGGCATATTGACGAAAAAGTTCGATGGCACGAACGCAATCCGTGTTGAGGACATAGTGAATGTTGTGGGAGAGATAATGGCGGATCGTAGCGGGCGGGATAGCGATACGGGGTGTCCACTGCTCGACGAGGTCTTCGATATGGAGCAGGCCGTGGTTGCGCGAGGCCTCGAGATCTTCGGTCAACTGCGCGGCGGTGATGCCAGGTCCGCCAACAGCATCAGGCCGGACGGCCCAGACGGCAGCAACCCACGGATGCCCAGTGCGTCTGTGCCACTCGTGGGCGAGATCGAACCACTCACACGGACCAACGGCGGCTTCAATCTGTTCGCGGGCTTCAAGAGCTAGCAGAGCGGGGTCGCCAATCAGTACCGCCGCGTCGGCTTGTTGAAGCATCGCAATAGGATCGGCTGCCGAGGGAAGGAATGCAGGATGGTTGTTCGAGAATTTGCGGAACAGAATATCGGCATAGGCGAGCGAACTGCGCGAAGCTGTGTCAGCCGCGACAGTCTTCACCGTGCTGAGCGTATGAGGCTGCTTGATGATGAGTTGGATGGAGCGAACTTCGTTCAACGAAGCGATGGTGCAGCCGGGAACGATCGCAAGATCGGGAGTGAGCGCGGCAATCGGAATGAGTCCCAAATCGGCTCGGCCAGCGAGGAGTTCGGCGGCACACAGAGACGGCTGCGTGTAGTGAAGGGAGTAGCGTTGGGCCAGCTCGGCGGCAAGCGGTGGATGTTCGAAGTCCCACATCAGGGGAGCCGGGTTGAGGAAGTTGATGGCGGCGACGCGAAGCATAGAGCTGTACTGAAGATAGTTGGCTCAAAGGACTAGTTTATTGGATGTTGCGAGGAGGCGTGCGATGCAGAGGCGCGTTGTCGGTTTTTATCAGGACGAACAAATGCATTGGGCCGCGCGTATGGAGTGTGGACACGGCCTGCATGTGCGGCACGACCCTCCGTGGATGATACGAGAGTGGGTGATCACCGAAGAGGGGCGAAACGCACGAATTGGAACCTGGATGGAATGCAAACGCTGTGACGAGGAGCGCGACTAGCACTTGGTAGTAGCATTCTCACAAAACGCGTAGATCATTCGTGAAGGGAGCAAAATAATGGATGGACTGCTGACGATTGGCCGATTCTTCTTTGCCATTGCGATGGCGCTCTTTGGCGTGCAGTACTTTATCTACGCCAGCGCAATGAAC
Source organism: uncultured Acidobacteriaceae bacterium (assembly GCA_963771625.1). Lineage (GTDB taxonomy): Bacteria > Acidobacteriota > Terriglobia > Terriglobales > Acidobacteriaceae > Edaphobacter. The sequence goes on along the minus strand of CAVYUE010000009.1, from coordinate 59,947 downwards.
GGCCCGATACCCGGCCCCCCATGGATCCCTGGAGCGCATTGGCTGGCGTGGTTAACCGGATTCGCGTTGATCGCCATCGGATTTTGCATCGCATCCGGAAAGATAGCTCGGTTCGCAGCGACAATCCTTGGAGCCGCACTGCTGCTGAATATTCTGTTCCTGCACGCGCCCGGCTTACTTGCGAATATTCACAATCCCGGCCCCTGGACCAGCACATTCGAGCTTCTCGCCTTGTGTGGCGGCGCCTTTGTCCTCGCCAAATTGATGCCTTCGGACGTGCTTATAACGCAGCTATCACGCAATCCAGTCTCGTTGTTAGCCACAGCAGGCCGCCTTGCGTTCGCGATTGCATTGGTTGTCTTTGCGGTGCAGCACTTCCTGTATGCGCGCTTCATCGCGACGCTGATACCTGCGTGGATTCCTGGACACTTGTTCTGGGCGTACTTCGTTGGAGTAGCATTTGTCGGTGCAGCGTTGGCAATTGCAGCGAAGGTGCAGGGAAAGATCGCAGCCATACTCCTTGGAACGATGTTCATCCTCTGGGTTCTGTTTCTGCATCTGCCTCGCGTCGCCGCTTCACCACACAACGGAAACGAAGTCACAAGCCTGTGTATAGCATTAGCGATGAGTGGCGCGAGTCTCATTCTTGCAGCGAGTCTTACGACTGACACTTCCGTTTGATAATCCCGCCGCTTGAGATGAGATACAGTGACGTTGGTAAGCCTCTTTCGACGACGATGCACGGCGTCGCAGGCTAGCAGAGCAGCATGGCAGATTTTCAAGAGGACTGAATGGGTTCGTTGCAGCAGAGTCAAGCGGTGGTACGGGAACAGGCACGTATGGCGTGGATGGCGTTGACACTGACGCCCGGCATGGGGCCGACAAGAATATGGAAGGCCATGAACCGCCTGGGAGCAGCCGAGCAGATCTTTGGGGCGTCGCTGACAGAGTTGGAAGGCCTGGGGATGCCTGCCCAATCGGCGCAGTTCGTCTTTGAAGGCAAGGCACGTGCCGCAGCTGAGGACGAGATGAAGCGCGTCGGCGAGGCCGGTGGCAGCGTCCTGACACCGGAAGACGAAGCCTATCCCGAGCGGCTGCGCGAGATCTACGATCCTCCCGCTGTCCTTTGGATTCGCGGCGACACAACGCTGTTAGCTCGTCCGGGAATCGCCGTCGTAGGAACACGTCAGCCGTCGCCGTATGGAGCGGGCATGGCCGAACTGCTCTCGCGCGATCTCGCCAACCGCCGGATGGTAATTCTGAGCGGCATGGCTCGGGGCGTGGACACCGCAGCGCACAAGGGAGCCATCGAGGCAGGCGGAAAAACCGTCGCGGTCTGGGGCACCGGCATCGACGTCATCTACCCCAAAGAGAATAAGAAGCTGGCCGAGAGCATCGTCGCAACCGGCGGAACAATCGTAAGCGAGTATCCCCTTGGCACCTTCCCCGCGCCGCAGAACTTCCCCATCCGCAACCGCATCCTGAGCGGAATGAGCGTTGGGGTGCTCGTCATCGAGGCGGCGGAGTACAGCGGCACAAGAATTACAGCACGTTGTGCAATGGAGCAGAACCGCGACGTCTACGCGGTCCCGGGCAACGTAACAAACAAGAACGCCTGGGGCCCTAACACGTTGATAAAGCAGGGCGCGAAGCTCACCGCAACATGGGAAGACATCTGGGAGGAGCTGCCCTCGCAGATTCGTCTCCAGCTTGAAGACGAGAGGATGGCCACCGATGGGGGCGCTGAATCGAAAGCGGGAGGGACCGCATCTCTATTTTAACGACACACCGCTACCGGAGCATGAGCGAATCGTCTTTGACCGGCTGCGTCATGATGAATCGACGCAGTTGGACGAGTTGATCGAGCAGTTGGAGGCGGAGTTGGGATCTGCAGAGATCTTCACCGCGCTGTTCGAACTCGAGCTTGCAGGTCGCGTGAGACAGTTGCCCGGAAAAAATTATGTGCGGGCATTTTGAGCCGCGTTGATGGATTTGATTCCGGAGATAATGCAACCCAGGCACAGATTGATGTAAGTTCATGCCCCCGCGCGACTTGGCGAGTTATCCACAGCGTGGATCAGATCGCTGAATCGAGCGGCCGTGCTATGACCTTCTCAGCTGGTTTTCGTCAGTATTGAAATTGCGACAGGATGACGCGTTTGCAGAAACCGTGTTAGGTTCGCAATGGAACAGGGAAGTGTGGAACGTTTTGCTTCGGCGATACGTTCTGGTGGATGAAGGGAACAAATGGGTAAATCATTAGTTATCGTTGAATCGCCGGCAAAGGCGAAGACGATTGGGAAGTATCTCGGCAGCGACTACGTGGTGGAGGCCTCGATCGGCCACATCATGGACCTGCCGAAGAACGACATCGGCGTGGAGCTGAAGAAGCGGACCTTTGAGCCGACGCTCATCGTGTCGCCCGGTAAAGAGAAGGTAGTGGAACGGCTGAAGAAACTCGCGTCCAAGGCGGACATGGTCTACCTGGCGCCGGACCCCGATCGCGAAGGCGAGGCGATTGCCGCGCACCTATCCATTCAGTTGCTGCCGATGATGAAGGATAAATCGAAGGTTCGGCGCGTCACCTTTAATGAGATCACGAAGAAGGCCGTGCAGGCTGCGTTTTTGAATGCAAGAGATATAGATGAGGATCTCGTCGACGCACAACAGACGCGGCGCGTGCTCGATCGCCTGGTGGGCTATCAGGTCTCCCCACTGCTATGGGACAAAGTGCGCCGTGGCCTATCGGCTGGGCGAGTCCAGACCGTAGCACTCCGTCTGATCGTCGAGCGCGAACAGGAGATCAACGACTTCAACCCGGTCGAGTATTGGACCATCGACGCGCAACTGGAGCCGACTGCGAACAAGCAGAGCTTTACAGCGCGATTCGTCGGTGTGAACGGTACCCCGTCCCGGGTTGCCAACGGAAAAGATGAAGAGGGCAAAGAACTCTTCCTCTCGAACGCGCTGCCCGATAAAGAAGCAGTCGATGAGGTCGTTGGCGAGCTGAAGGTAGCAAAGTGGAGCGTCCGTTCCGTCGAGAAGAAGGAGCGCAGAAGCAATCCGAAGGCTCCCTTTACGACGAGCAAGTTGCAGCAGGACGCCTCCGGGCGTCTCGGCTTCAACGTGCGACGCACCATGGGCGTAGCGCAGCGTCTATATGAGGGCGTTGAAATCGGTGCTGAAGGTACGGTCGGTCTCATCACCTACATGCGTACCGACTCAACCCGTGTCAGCTCCGATGCCATCGCCGAGGCACGCGAGTTCATCGGCAAGCTTGGGCCAAAGTACTTGCCTGCAACTCCTAACGAATATGCGGGCAAAAAGCAGGTCGAGGCACAGGATGCGCACGAAGCCATCCGTCCGACGAACGTAAAGTTCACGCCGGACTCCATCAGAAAATATCTCAGTGACGAGCAATTCAGGCTCTACAAGCTCATCTGGCAGCGATTCGTCTCCAGCCAGATGACGCCAGCCGTCTTCGATCAGACAACCGTCGATATCGTCGCACAGGCGAAGCTCTCGTATGACTTCCGCGTGACCGGCAGCGTCCTCAAGTTTGAAGGTCACCTCAAGTTCGAAGAAGAAGAGAAGCGCGCACGCCAGGCTGCGAAGGACAAGGCCGCCAAAGAAGAGCTGGCTGCAAAGCAGGAGGTCGATGGCGCGGACAATCTGACTCAGGCTGAGGTTGAGGAAAAAGAGGATGAGGAGCGCAGACTTCCCGAGCTGAGCAACGGAGAGGCGCTGCGCCTCGAAAAGCTTGACCCTCTACAGAAGTTCACGCAGCCACCGCCGCGCTACAACGAAGCGAGCCTCGTCAAGACCCTTGAAGAGAAGGGAATTGGCCGCCCTTCAACCTACGCGTCCATCATTAATACGATTCAGGATCGCGACTACGTGAAGAAGATCCAGTCGAAGTTCGTACCGACTGAGATCGGCACCGTCGTTACGAAGCTTCTGGTGAAAAACTTCCCCTACATCTTCGATACGGCCTACACCGCCACCCTCGAAGGCGAGTTGGACGCGGTTGAAGATGGCACCGAGCGCTGGACCGACCTGCTCAAAGGTTTCTATGACCACTTCGAGAAGGAACTCAACGTCGCCAGCGACAACATGGAAGACGTCAAGCGCATGGAGCAGAAGACCAACGAGGTCTGCGACAACTGCGGCAGTCCGTTGATTCTGAAGTGGGGCAAGTTCGGCAGCTTCTACTCGTGCAGCAACTTCACCAAGGTAAAGCCGATGACCATCGCGGCTGGCCCCTGGAAGAAAGACCCCAAGGCAGTCACGAAGAAGGTCACGACGGCGTTTGCATTCCCTCTGATCGTGAAGGCGACGACAGAAGACGTGATTGAGTTCTCCAAAGAGGTTGGCGATGCAAAGGAGATGGCTGCTGCCATCGCCCATGCCGGTGAACATGGCAAGAAGATTACCGTCGAACCAATCAGCTGCGACTTCACCAAGGAAAACTTCGCCGCAAAGCCCGACCTCAGCGCGCCCGGTGCCGACGAGGTTGCGGAAGAGGAGTTCTGCGACAACTGCGGTCGCGTCATGGTGCTGCGCAATGGCCCATGGGGTCCGTTTATGGCCTGCCCCGGCTACAACGAAGATCCGCCGTGCAAGACGATTCGCAAGCTGAATCAGAAGGTCCAGCAGAAGCCGCCGGTCCAGCTCGAAGAGGCCTGCCCGAAGTGCGGTAAACCGCTGCTCCTTCGCAACGGCCAGTACGGCGAGTTCATCAGTTGCAGCGGCTATCCCAAATGCAAATACATCAAGCAGGAGTTGCTCGATGTAAAGTGCCCGAAGGATGGCGGCGACATTGCTGTGCGCAAGACCAAGCGCGGCGATCTCTTCTACGGCTGCGTCAACTACCCCAAGTGCGACTTCGCCTCAAACCTGAAGCTCGTCAACCAGACCTGCCCGAAGTGCGACAGCGCTTATGTTCTCGAAGTCGTCAATGACAAGGGCACGTACCTGGTCTGCCCGAATAATCGTGAGGCGCTACCGAAGCGGCGCAAGAAGAAGGGAGCTCCCGAGGAGGAGCCCACCACTCCGCCATGCACCTACGAGAAGAAGATCGCCGGCCCGGCTCCCGTGCCGGTCATAGCAAGACCTGACCCCGAGAAGACCCGGGCGGTCGTCGAAAGCGTAGCTTAACGGAAAGTAAGGATCGAATGGCAACTGCGGCAGATGCAGAGTTAGTACTTGAAGCTCTACGAGATGCGGCGCGAAGACACACTTCGCCGCGCAAGACGTTTCCTGATCTTCGAGTTTCAACCCAAGACAGTCGAGGAACTGCGCGTGGTGTCGCGAGACATCAAGGCCGAGCACAACGCCTACTGGCGTCAGACTCTCAGCTTTTGGGAGATGGCGGCATCGCTGGTCCTGCGCGGAGCACTCGATGCGGATCTCTTCCTGGACACGAGCCCCGAAGGTATCCTCATCTACGCCAAATACCACCACTTCCACGCCGAGACCGAAAAGCAGAGCGGCAATCCGTTTATGCGGCAGACCGCAGCCCTGATCGCCAAGTATCCGGCGGCTCATGCGCTGCATGAAGGCTTCCTCAAGAGCTTCGGACCGGCAAAAGCGTCCGCTTAGCGCCCGGCTCAAACCAGACACCCGCGTTTCCATTTCTGCATCGTTTCTGTTACAACTGCTATAGGGCCTCAGGGTCCAGGACTTCGCGGAGATGGTCCGACCGACGTGGTGCGGCCTCCGTAAATTGTTGAAAAGATTGCAGGTAGTGGATTATGGCGAAGGCAGTTTGGAATGGCCAGACACTGGCCGAGAGCGAAACGTACGAGACGGTCGAGGGAAACATCTACTTCCCCGAAGAGTCGGTAAAACGAGAGTTTCTCAAAGCAAGTTCAACCACATCCAGTTGCCCATGGAAGGGCCAGGCCCGCTACTACACCATCGTCGTAGACGGCCAGGACAACCCCGATGCGGCCTGGTACTACCCCGATCCGAAGCCCGCGGCGCGTAACGTAAAGCACCACATCGCCTTCTGGCGCGGCGTCGAAATCACAAAATAAAGCTCAACCAAAATTGGCAGCGGGAGAGGCTAACTGCCTCTCCCGCTTTGCTTTAGTAAGCCTGCCCACGATCCAGCGGCAGTCGAACCTGGAAGCACGTAGCCCCCGGTTTGGACTCGACCGACACAAACCCCGAGTGCTTGTTCACGATCCGCTGGACAGTATCCAGCCCAAGCCCCAGACCCCTCCCGGGAGCCTTCGTCGTAAAGAACGGCTCAAAGATACGGGACTTGATCTCGTCCTCGATCCCCGGCCCAGAGTCCCAAACCTCAACCAACGCAAGCTGCCCGCTCAGGTGCGTCCGCAACTTCAGCGTACCCTGGTCGTTCATGCTCTCAAGCGCATTTTCGATCAACGCCGTCCAAACCTGGTTCAGCTCGCTCCCGTAGGCACTCACCGGCGGAAGCTCAGGGTCGAACTCCAGCTCGACGGTAACGTTCTTCAGCCGCGAATTGAACATAACCAGCGTATTTTCAAGCGACTGCGCAAGGTCGACGTCCTGAATCGGCGCCTGATCCATGTAGGAGTAGTCCTTGATCGCGCTAATCAGGTCGAAGATCCGCACAGTCGAGTCGACCACCGTCTCGGCCATCCGCTCCACTCGCAGCGAACTAGCGACCGTGGCGACGGCAACAGGCAGCACCTCTGGAGCAACCGTGGTGGCAAGCTCGTCCAGCACATCGAATGGCAGGTTGGTCTCAGCAAGCGCCGGCGCAATCGTCCAGGGCTTGGGCACGTTGTGGCTGTTCAGCCACTGAACCAGCGCCTCCTCCCGGTCGGCCGTAGCCAGCGGGCTCTGCGGCGTCTTGGGAAAGGCCGTATAGGCCGACATGCGCGCCCTCGCCCTGGCGACCCAGTCGCGATATTGTGCAATCTGCTCATCGGTCAGACAGAGGTTGCCGAAGCGGTACTTCTGCTCCCCATACTCGCGCAACTCCCCAAAGAGGCTGGCGGCGGAACGCTGTGCCGCCGACGCCGGATTGTTGAGCTCATGGGCAAGATTCGCAGCCAGCTTCCCAAGTGCGGTCAGCTTCTCCGCCTGCTGCTCCATCCGCGTCACCTCGCGCACGCGATCCAGCAACGCCGACACGCACCGCTGCGCCATCGACGGAATCGCCCCCAGCATCGCCGGAAACAGGGACTCGTTGACATCGATCGCCCAGACGTCGCCGACCGAGTAGCCCTCGCCGCCATAGTTCTTCATGCGCGAGAAGGGAAGTTTTCCCGTCATGGACCCCGCCCGCCCGATAAACAGAGCGATCGATCCCGACTTGCGCCGCACCTGCACCTCGCCGCGCAAAATGAAGTTCATATTGCAGGCCGGTTCATTCTCGCGGAAGACGATGGCGCGGTCTCCACCCACGCGCTCCGTGCCATGCGTAGCGATCCACCTGTACTCTTCATCGGTCAGGCCGTCGAGTGGAGTGATGGTGCGGAGCGCCGCGACAATCTCCGCGATCGGCGTGGGCTTAGCCGGAGGGCCGGCGAGCACGTCCACCGAGTTGACCGGTAAAGTTGGAACCATGCTCTCATAGCTGTCCAGAGTGGCCATCTCGAAACTCCTTCTGCCGCACGGGCATTCAACCGTTTCCCTTGATCTACGTCTCCATTGTTACAGGAGTTCCAGACCCAGGTCTCGCCACCGCCCTATTTGCCGAATAAAGAGGCAGTTTCGGTCAAAGCGGGGATCACTGAGGCGCCGGACCATCTGTCTTGAAGTTTAACTGAAAGGGGCGACATCTTTTAGATGCCGCCTCCTCCAATTTGATGTGTAAAAATCGCGCAATATTTTGACTGAGCTGGAGTTAGGCCTTTTGGACCTGCCCGTCCTTGACGACGACCGGATCGAGGAACGGCATCGACTTCCGGAGCTCAGCGCCGACCTTCTCGATCTGGTGGGCAGCCTCCTGTTTGCGGATGCGGGCAAACTCGTGGCGGCCAGTCTCGTTCTCGGCGATGAACTTCTTCGCAAAGCTGCCGTCCTGAATATCGTTCAGCAGCCCCTTCATCGCCTTCTTCACCTCTGGCGTGACGATCCGTGGCCCGGCAACGTAGTCGCCCCACTCCGCCGTATCCGAAATGGAGTGGCGCATATACTCCAGCCCGCCGCGATACATCAGATCGACGATCAGCTTCAGCTCATGCAGCACCTCGAAGTAGGCCAGCTCCGGCTGATAACCCGCTTCGACCAGCGTCTCAAAGCCAGCCTTCACCAGCGCACTCGTGCCGCCGCACAGAACCGCCTGCTCGCCAAAGAGATCGGTCTCGGTCTCCTCCGTAAAGGTCGTCTCCAGCACCCCGGCGCGCGTGCAGCCGATGCCCTTGGCGTAGCTCAGAGCCAGCGCCAGCGCGTGTCCGCTCTTATCCTGCTCCACAGCCACCAGCGCCGGAACGCCGCCGCCCTCGGTGAACACCTCGCGAACGCGATGCCCCGGAGCCTTTGGCGCAACCAGCGAAACATCAACGCCCGCAGGCGGCGTAATCGTACGGAAGCGAATATTGAAGCCATGCGCAAACATCAGCGTGGCATTCTCCTTCATGTTCGGCGCGATCTCCGCGTGATAAACCTTCGCCGCGGTCTGGTCGGGCGTCAGATTCATGATCACGTCAGCCCACTTCGAAACGTTCGCGACCGTATCGACCACCAGCCCAGCCTTGCGGGCACGGTCGGCATTCGGCGAGTCGGGACGAAGACCAACGCGAACCTCAACGCCGGAGTCCTTCAGGTTGAGAGCGTGGGCATGGCCCTGCGAGCCATAGCCGATGATGGCAACTTTCTTTGCCTGGATAAGAGAGAGGTCTGCGTCTGCGTCGTGGTATGCCTTAGCCATTTAGTTCATCTTCCTTTTATCAATGATGGTAGCAAGTGTTGAGTGAAGGTGTTGTCGCAATGCATTACTGTTGCGCCGATGTCGTTATTGCTGTCGCTGCCGTTATTTTCGTTTGTCGCTGGTATTGTTTGCAGTCTTGCACTGCCACTGCTGTTGTTTGTTCTTTTTTTTGTCATCCCCGCAGGGGATCTGCGGTTGTCGTTGCTGTTGCCGTTGCCTGCTCTTTTGTTGTCATCCCATAGGGAATCTTCTATTACTTCTACCGTCGCTGTCCCGGCATCTGTTCTCAATCCTCTTTCCCATGCAAGTCCGTGAACTCATTCGGCAAAATCTCATCCGTCTCCGGCTTTTCGGGAAACGAAGTCTGATCCGAATGGTCATGATCAGGCGTACCCAACGCCTTCAGCACTCGACTGGTATGGTGCCCACGCCGCATAGCCATACGCCCCGTCCGCGAAACCTCAAGAATCGTATACCCACTCTCAGTAAGCACCTGAATCAGCCCTTCAATCTTGCTGGCCGCCCCGGTCATCTCCAGCATCACCGACTCCGGCGCAAGATCGACCACACGCGCCTTGAAGACCGTAGCCAGCTCAAAGATCTGCGACCGCGTCTTAGGCCCTGCCGCAACCTTGATGAGACAAAGCTCGCGAATCACCGCCTCGGAGCGCCCCACCTCATCCACATCCACCGTAATCTCGAGCTTATAAAGCGAAGCGCGAATCCGATGCGCAGCATGATCGGGCGCCTCACAGACAATCGTCATGCGCGAGACATCGGCACGCTCGGACTCACCCACGGTGAGCGAAACAATGTTGATATTGAGACGCCGAAACAACGAAGCGACTCGCGTCAAAACGCCGGGCTTATCAGAAACCAGAGCTACGAAGGTGTGGAGCATGAGACCTCGAGAGAGTTTGGATTGCGCAGACTGTAGAGCGCGTGGCGCTCATAAGGGTGGCCCGCAGGAACACGGGGATGATTGAAGTCGAACTCGGGACGGTAGGTCATGCCCAGCTTCTCCATAACTCGCCGCGAAGGCTGGTTAGGCAGCGCAGTAATTGCGACAACTTCAGCCAAAGCAAGTTGGTTGAAAGCAAAATCGACGATGGCCAGCGCCCCTTCGGTCGCCAAACCACGTCCCTGGCTGTCCCGTGTGAGCCGCCAGCCAATCTCGATCGCAGGCTGCGGCAGATTCGGGATCTCATCTCGCAACTGCTGCAGGCCGATAGTGCCGGCGAACTCACCTGTCTCGCGCAGAATCGCCGCGAAGAAGCTGTAACCTACCCGCTCGAAGGCGACAAGATAGCGATCGATCGCCTCGTCACTCTCCTGGCGGGTGTACGGACCAGGGTAGAAGCGCATCACCACGGGATCGGCATTCATCGCAGCGAAGGGCGCACGATCAGCCTCCTTCCAGCGGCGAAGCAGAAGTCGAGGCGTTTCGAGTTGGAGAGGCCGCGTCAATCTTGGTTCTCGCCTTGGTGCGCAAAAATGGTTTGCTACAAAAGGTTCGTAGTTCATCTGTCACTGTGGGGCGGCGGAGGCAGCGGAGGCGCCGGGTAGCTTGGGATATAGGTCTTCGGAGTCTCGAAGAGGATCAATTGGCCGGGCTTTGCAGCCGGGCTGGTACCGCCGCACAGGTTGCCCGTCGTGATCCCCGTCTTCAAAATCGTCGCGACCGAATAGTTCGTATAAAGCTCAGCTCGCGGCCGGCAATCGGCATACATATTCGCAAGAATCCGAATGATCGTCGCCTTTCCCACAGGAACCTCGATGATGCCGGTCTTATCCGTCGCCATCGCAACCGACCCGATCTGATCGGTCTTGAGCGCCACATTCAGCCTCTCATCGGTAATGGGCAGGTTCGTCTTCGCGTTAATCACCTTGATGTAGATCGTCGGTCCTTGCGCCATCGCATCGGCGGACGCGCAAGCGAAGAGCAGCAGCGCCGCCGCTCGGAGGAGGATGCCGAATCGATCACTTGCCAGTGCTGCGAAGTTCTGTGGCATCGTACGTCCTGTCTGCCGAAGCTCTCAACTTTGAGATCCGCGAAAATATCTTTGAAAAATATGGCGCATTTTTTGACGGCTAATTAGTGGCTGCTAAACCACCAGATTCACCATGCAATTCACCACGTTTTCACCATCCAAAAACCACGTCTTGCACACCACTTTTTCCAAAACACCCCTCAAAAACAAGGGAAAATGACACATTTACCTTTCAGCCACCACGGCCAACTTTTTTCTGCAAAAACCGGCAGATTATTCGTCGTCCGCAGTCTCCAGAAGAGGGTCCTTCGCGGGTCGTCGAACCATCTCGTGCAAAGCCGCGCCCGGAGCAATCATCGGGTAAACCCCATCCTCTTTCTCAACCTGGAAGTTGATCAAAAACGCCTTGCCGCTCGTACGAGCTTTTGCAACCGTCGGAGTTACATGCTTCCTTTCGCTAACATGCGCCCCATCAATACCATGCGCACCAGCCAGCTTCACGAAGTCAGGCGACAGGATCGGCGAAGCCGCATAGTTCTTCTCGTAAAACGCCTCCTGCCACTGACGAACCATGCCCAAAAACCCGTTATTAATCACAGCAATATTAATCGCCAAACCCTCCTGCACAATGGTCGAAAGCTCAGACGCGGTCATCTGAAAACCACCATCCCCAGCGATCACCCAAACATCCTTCTCAGGACACGCAACCTTCGCGCCTATCGCAGCCGGAAGCGCAAAACCCATCGTCCCAAGACCACCGCTCGTGATCAACGAACGCGGTGCATCATGCTTGTAATATTGCGCCTCCCACATCTGGTGCTGCCCAACATCTGTAACGATAATGGTCTGATCCGCCCGGCCCGCAGCGTGTGCTTCGCGCCAGATGTCGTTGATCACATGAGCTGCATAAAGATGGCCATTGTCGGGCAGATTGATGATGTCGCGAACAGCCGCATCACCCTTCATCGCATTGATCTCGCGGAGCCACGCTGCCGTTGCACACGGAACGTTTCCTGCTGCTCCGCCTCCTTGGCGCAAACCACCAGGATCGCCAGTCGATGGGCGCTTCCCATCAACACCGTCACCGAATGCGATGGTGCCTTTATCGTGATCGAGCACATACTCCGTAGATTCGAGCAGCGGAAGGAGAAGTTCGAGAACCTCTTTGAGGTCGCCAATGAGGGCGACGTCGGCTCTGACGTTCTTGTTGATCTCGGAAGGGTCGATCTCGATGTGGATCTTCTTTGCATTCTGCGCGTACTGAGCAAGATTGCCAGTAACGCGATCGTCGAAGCGCATGCCGAAAGCAAGCAACAGATCGGCCTGTTGAATCGCGTTGTTCACCCACGACTCCCCATGCATACCCATCATGCCAAGCGAGAGTGGATGATACGTTGGGAAAGCTCCAAGGCCCAGCAACGTGCTCGCAACCGGAATCTGCTGACGCTCCGCAAACGCAAGCACCTGCGCCTCAGCTCCTGAATGGGTGATGCCGTGACCGGCAAGAATGACGGGCCGTTTCGCGCCTTGGATGAGTTCAATCGCCTGCCGAATGGAAGACGACTCGGCACGCAACATCGGATGCGGACGGTAAGCCGCGGGCGCGGCAGCCTCGAAGTTGAAGGAGGCAGTGGCTTGCTGCGCATCTTTGGTGATATCGATCAACACAGGCCCGGGTCTACCGGAGCACGCAACCTGGAAGGCCTCGCGAATCGTAGGAGCAATATCTTCGGCGCGAGTCACGAGATAGTTGTGCTTAGTTATCGGCAGCGTGATGCCGGTGATGTCGATCTCCTGAAATGCATCGGAACCTAGAACCTTGCTGCCAACCTGCCCAGTGATACAGACGATCGGGACGGAGTCGAGCATCGCCGTCGCAATACCTGTCACGAGATTCGTAGCACCCGGTCCGCTGGTTGCAATGCAAACGCCAACCTTCCCCGAAGCACGAGCGTATCCATCAGCCATGTGCGATGCGCCCTGCTCATGCCGCACGAGAACGTGGTGGATCGGAAACTTACGCAGCGCGTCATACGCGGGAAGAATAGCGCCGCCCGGATAGCCGAACACCTTGTCTACGCCTTCGCCAACAAGCGTGGCCCAGATGATTTCAGCTCCGGTGAGTTGCGGATGTTGATTTTTTGAATTCGTCATTTGGAAACTCCTGTAACCAATGTGTCGGTTTCTAACGCGCGTCTCTAAGTAGTAGGTAGAAAGCGATTGCGACGCTGAGAAAAGAATGTGTCGGGTCGGAAAATGTAACCACTCGTCCGCCTTTCTCCTTCAGTCGGTTCAAAAAACCTCTGTCGGAAAACTCAACATAATCACTCCTATGTGGTAACTGCACCTTCACTGGCGCTGCTTACAGTGTTGACGTACTTGGCGAAGACACCCCGTTTGAAGCGCGGTTCAGGAGCCTTCCATACGGTCAAGCGTTTAGCGATCTCAGCTTCGGGAACGTTGAGGGTGAGTTTGCGATTGGGAATGTCGAATGTGATGGTGTCCCCTTCGTGGACGGCCGCGATGGGCCCACCAAGTTGCGCCTCTGGGGAAACGTGGCCAACCATCAGCCCCCGAGTAGCTCCTGAAAACCGCCCGTCAGTCAGCAGGGCGACCGTTTCGGAGAGCTCCGGAATCCCTTTGATAGCGGCGGTGACCGCGAGCATCTCGCGCATGCCTGGGCCTCCGCGCGGACCCTCGTAGCGGATAACGCAGACGTCGTTGGGGTTGATCTTGCCGGCCTCTACTGCGGCGTGGCACTCGTCCTCGGACTCAAACACCCGAGCGACTCCCTCATGAAAGAGGCGCTCATGTCCAGCGACTTTAACCACGCAGCCCTCGGGCGCGAGGTTGCCCTTGAGGATGACGAGGCCGCCGGTGGCTTTAAGCGGGTGCTCGGTGGAATAGATAACAGCCTGTTTAGGCGTCTCGACGGCTGCGGAGGCTTCTTCAGCAAGGGTCTTGCCGGTGACGGTGATCTGGCTGCCGTCTATGAGGCCAGCGTCGAGGAGGCGTTTAGCAAGAAGACGGCTGCCGCCTGCATCCTGATAGTCCTTGGCGGCGTACTTGCCGCCCGGAGAGAGGTCGCAGATGTGCGGCGTGCGGTCGCTGATGGCGTTGAAGTCGTCGATGGTGAAAGGGATGTTGAACTCGCGCGCGATGGCAAGCAGGTGCAGAACGGCGTTAGTGCTGCCACCCGAGGCGCAGGCGGAGACGTAGGCGTTCTCGATGGCCTTGCGCGTAACAATCTTCGAGGGGCGAAGGTCGTTCTTTGCGAGGTCCATCACGATACGGCCGGCTTCGCGGCTGGCCGCGGCTTTATCCGGCGACATTGCAGGGACGCCGGTGATCTGGATCGGTGAGATGCCGAGAAACTCGCCGGCCATGGCCATGGTGTTGGCGGTGAACTGTCCGCCGCAGGCTCCGGGGCCGGGACATGCGGCGGCTTCAAGGGCTTCGAGTTCGTCATCGTTGATCTTGCCGGCGGCGTGTGAGCCCATGCCTTCGAAGACCTGCAGGATGGTAATCTCCTTGGTCGTGCCATCGGGCTGTGGAAGTTTGCCGGGAGCGATGGAGCCGCCATAAAGCATTGAGCCGGGGATATCAAGGCGAGCAAGCGCCATAATGGCAGCGGGCATATTCTTGTCGCAGCCGGCGATGCAGACGAGGCCGTCGAAGGAGTTGGCGCGAGTGACGAGTTCGATGGAGTCGGCGATGACCTCGCGAGAAACGAGCGAAGCCTTCATACCTTGTGTGCCCATGGTGATGCCGTCGTGGACGGTGATCGTATTGAACTCCATGGGCGTGCCGCCTGCATCACGAACGCCCTGCTTCACAGCCTCGGCCACCTGACGAAGATGGAAGTTGCAGGGTCCCACTTCAGTCCAGGTGTTGGCGATGCCGATGATGGGCTTTTGCAGGTCTTCTTTGGTAAAGCCTACGCTGCGCAGGTAAGAGCGCGCTGCGGCGCGGGAGGGGCCTTCAGTGAGGACTTTGGAGTACCTCTTTGCGGAGTTGATTTCGTTGCTCAAAAGTCAGCCTTTCAGAAAAGCGGGTTAGCTGGTTAGCAAGTGGTGCGATTAAGCGCTAACGGCGCGGGGTTTAGACCAGAACTCGGCGTCGTGTTTTGATTCGTAATCATCAAGTTTCGCTTCGTGGCGGAGCGTGAGGCCTATATCGTCCAGGCCGTTCAGCAAACAATATTTGCGGAAGGGATCAATGTCGAAGTGCGCGCTGAAGCCTTCGTCATTGCTGATTGTCTGAGCTTCGAGGTTAATGGTGATCTGATGATTTGGGTTCGCCTTGCTACGAGCATTCAGGTGCTCAACGTCTTCTTCAGGCAGGCGTACGAGGATCATGCCATTCTTACCGGCGTTGGAAAAAAAAATGTCGGCGAAGCTCGGAGCGATAACGGCGAGGAAGCCGAAGTCAGTAAGAGCCCATGCAGCGTGTTCGCGCGAGCTGCCGCAGCCGAAGTTTTTTCCTGCGATAAGAATCTTGGCATCTTTGTGCGCCGGATGGTTGAGAACGAAGTCAGGGTCCTGCTTACCCGCGTCGGGACCCTCTTGAATGCGGCGCCAGTCATAGAAAAGAAACTCTCCATAGCCCGTGCGTTCGATGCGTTTGAGGAACTGCTTCGGAATGATCTGGTCGGTATCAACGTGAGGTCGACCGAGAGGGGCTGCGTGCGAGGTCAGTTTGTTGATGGGCTGCATTATTTCGTCTCCTGGGGTGGCTGATCTTTGAACTGCCAGGTTCGAATGTCGGTGAAGTGGCCAGTGATCGCCGCTGCCGCCGCCATCACTGGAGATACAAGATGAGTGCGGCCACCGCGGCCCTGACGCCCCTCGAAGTTACGGTTGCTCGTCGAGGCGCAGCGCTCACCGGGAGCGAGGATGTCGGGATTCATGCCAAGGCACATGCTGCAGCCGGGCTCGCGCCAGTCGAATCCAGCCGCGGTGAAGACCTTGTCCAGGCCTTCTTTTTCCGCCTGCGCCTTGACGGCCTGAGATCCTGGGACGACCATCGCGCGAACAGTTGTCGCGACGTGATAGCCGCGTACGACAGAGGCAGCGGCGCGAAGGTCTTCAATACGGGCGTTAGTGCATGAGCCGAGGAAGACGCGATCGATCTTGATCTCTTCAATTGGTTCGCCGGCTTGAAGCCCCATGTATTCCAAGGCGCGCTCGAAGGCCTTCTGGTCGGCCTCGGAAGCAGCCGGATCTGCGAGGGGAACGGTGCTCTTCACGCCAGTTACCATGCCGGGGCTGGTTCCCCAGCTGACGGTGGGTGTGATGTCGGTGGCGTTGATCGTAAGCTCGCGGTCGAAGATTGCTCCTTCGTCAGTTACAAGTTCGGACCAGTGCGCTACTGCCTCGTCCCATGCTCCGTCAGTAGGAGAGAACCTGCGGCCCTTCAGATAAGTGAAAGTAGTGGCGTCGGGGGCGATCATGCCGGCACGGGCTCCGGCCTCGATGCTCATGTTGCAGATGGTCATGCGGCCTTCCATCGAGAGGGCGCGAATCGCCGAACCGGCGTATTCAACAACGTATCCCGTTGCTCCCGCCGTGCCGATCTCCCCGATGATGTGAAGCACGATATCCTTCGCAGTCACGCCCACGGGAAGCGCACCCTCTACGTTGATGCGAAAAGTCTTTGGCTTGTCCTGCGGCAGCGTCTGCGTGGCCATCACATGCTCCACCTCGCTGGTCCCAATGCCGAACGCTAACGCACCAAATGCTCCGTGCGTGCTTGTGTGAGAGTCGCCGCAGACGATCGTCATCCCTGGTTTCGTCAGACCAAGCTCCGGCCCGATGATGTGGACGATGCCTTGATTAGGCGACTGCACATCGAAGAGCTCGACCCCAAACTCGGCGCAGTTCTTGCGTAGAGCTTCAATCTGCTTCGAGGCGATCTGGTCAACGATGTGGAGGCGATCTTCTACGCTGCTCGTGGGCACATTGTGATCCACCGTGGCGACCGTGCGGTCCGGGCGGCGCAGTTTACGCCCGGTCATACGAAGACCATCGAACGCCTGTGGGCTGGTGACCTCGTGCACAAGATGCAGATCGATGTAGAGGATGCTGGGTTCACCCTGCGGCTCGGCGACGAGGTGCTGATGCCATACTTTTTCGAAGAGTGTCTTGGGTGTTTTCATGGGTGTGCCTTTTGCTCGGTCTCTGGTCTCGTAAATGTGTTTGCGCCAATGGTGGCTGGCTTAATTTGGTGTGGTGTTCCGTCGGGGTCGACGAGAATTGCATTCGTAATCTGCTGAATGACCGTGCTGCCGGAGGGCGGCTGTGCGGTCCAGCGGGCGACGCTGTGAGTCAGTGCCGGAGGAATGTGGTCAGGGTCGATTGCATGGTTAGGAAAGACCCAGAGAGTGTATTCAGCGCCCGGCTCGTTGGGCGTCTTGCTATCCTTGATCCAATCGATGGCAGCGAAAGCAATGAGCGGATGCGGGAGACCAAGGTCAACCCAGAGCAGCCCGCGAGCGGGACAGAATCGGAAGACGCAGCCGGTGATTGTGAGGTAACGGTTATCGTCGGCAATTACCCTGTCGGGAACAGAGAGGAAGTCGAGCGCGGTTTCGTCGAGGGTCTTATAGCCAGTCTTTGGATTGCCCCAAAAGGTCTGTGGCGCGGTGAGATACTGCGCAAGAAATGGACGGAAGCGCGTGTCGAGGACAAGTTGATTTTCGCGGCCGTCAGCTGGTGGCGGCCCGTACTGCCAGAGCCACTCTACATTTTCTTTAGGCGGTTTTTTATCTCTCTTGATCTGAGGAGAAGAGATTTGGGCGCGCATCGCCATCGGTGCAAAGGCGAGGAGAGCAACGGCGAGTTGATAGCGAATAGTCACGGAGAGATCAGTTGTTTCTCGGAGCGGATTTTCTTGCCGCAAAGAACATGACAAGGTTGACGAACGTGAACATGAAGATTCCAGTGATTACTACGACCGCAACCGGAGCGCCTTTCCACAGTCTGTAGATCAGTGCTACGGCGACGGCGGAGTTCATGAGGATCGACTTCGTCCGGAGGCTCATCGATGCACTCATACGGCGTGCATGGCCTGCCGGCGATCGATCGATTCGGCCAGGGCCTGGTGGACGAGCTTGCCCATCTCCTGTGTGCTGACCGGTGTCTGCCCTGGTTGCTGGCCGCGAGCGATATCGGCGGTGCGGTAGCCGGCGTTGAGAACTTTGTGAACTGCCAGCTCGACCGCCTTGGCATCCTGTTCGAGGTTCGCAGAGTGACGAAGAACCATGGCAGCTGTAAGGATTGCGCCCAGCGGATTAGCCTTTCCGGTGCCTGCGATGTCGGGTGCGGAGCCATGAACGGGCTCGTAGAGATTGACTGCGCCCCCGATTGTGGCTGACGGAAGCATGCCAAGCGAACCTGTAATAACGCCAGCTTCGTCGGAGAGAATATCGCCGAAGAGATTCTCGGTGAGGACGACGTCGAAGTTGCGCGGGATGTTCATGATGTGCATCGCCATTGAGTCGACGAGCTGATGTTCGAGCGTGACAGATGGGTAATCCTTGGCGACCTCCGTCACAGAGGCGCGCCAGAGCTGAGAGACTTCAAGCACGTTGGCCTTGTCGACTGACGTGACCTTCTGGCGGCGTTTGCTGGCGAGTTCAAAGGCGATGCGTGCAACGCGGACGACCTCTGCCTTCGTGTAACGCATTGTGTTGATCGCCTCGTCTGTCTCGCGGTTCCACCAGCGCGGCGCACCGAAGTAAAGCCCTCCGAGCAGCTCGCGAACAAAAAGAATGTCGACGTCTTTGGTGACCTCTGGACGCAGGGGAGAACTTTCGGCAAGCGCCGTGTAGGCGATCGAAGGGCGCAGATTGGCGAAGCCTCCAAGAGCCTGGCGAATCTGCAGGAGGCCAGCTTCAGGACGCTTGTCAGGCGGTAGAGCATTGAACTTGTTATCGCCAACCGCGCCGAGCAGAACCGCATCGCATTCGAGCGCAGCATCAAGTGTTGCCGTGGGGAGCGGCGAACCGGTTTCAGTGATCGCTGTGCCACCGATAAGTCCAGGGACAAAGATAAATTCGTGGCCGCCGAGTTCGGCCACAGCTCGGAGGATGTTCGTGGCCTGCTGGGTGACTTCGGGACCGATGCCGTCGCCGGCGAGTACTGCGACTTTGAGGCGCATAACGCTCTTCCTTTTGGCGTGTTCTAGTGGGTTGCGACTGCAGACTTGTCGCTGTGCAGTAAGCCGAGCAGGTCCTGATCGTAGATTGACTTCTTACGGTCGGCCAGTTCGGTGAATCGATGGTAGACATCGTCAAGCTGGGCACGAGTAAGCACATGACCCAGTTCAACAAGCCTCTGCTCAAGCAAGCGACGGCCGCTATGTTTGCCGAGCACCATGTTGGTTGAAGACACTCCGACCGACTCGGGCGTCATGATCTCGTAGGTGAGCGGATTGGCCATCATGCCGTGCTGATGAATGCCAGACTCGTGCGCAAAAGCGTTGGCCCCGACGACAGCCTTGTTAGGCGAGCAGCCGAAGCTGATGAACTCGGCGAGCATCTGGCTGGTGGGGAAGAGCTGATTGAGTTTGATGTTGTTTGTGTAGGGCAGCTTGTCACGACGAACCATCAGCGCTGCGGCGATCTCTTCTAGAGCAGCATTGCCGGCGCGTTCACCGATGCCGTTGATCGTGCACTCGGCCTGTCGTGCTCCGGCCTGGATACCGGCCAAGGTATTGGCGACGGCCATGCCGAGATCGTTGTGGCAGTGTGTGGACAGGATGACATCATCGATGCCGGGAACTTTTTCGATGAGCATGCGGAAGGTGGCGGCGTACTCGTCTGGCGTGGTGTATCCGACCGTGTCGGGAATATTGATCGTAGTTGCCCCGGCCTGGACCGCAACGGTGACAATCTCGACGAGGAAGTCGGGATCAGTACGCGTCGCATCTTCGGCGGAGAACTCAACGTCGTCGGCGAAGGTGCGCGCAAGGCGGACGGAGTTTGCAGCCTGGTCGAGTGCCTCGGCGCGGGTGATCTTAAGTTTGGCCTCGAGATGAAGGTCGGAAGAAGCAAGGAAGGTGTGGATGCGTGCTTTTTCGGCTGGCTCAATGGAGCGGGCAGCGGCTTCAATGTCCTCTCGTTTGCAGCGGGCAAGGGAAGCGATGCGTGGGCCGCGAACCTCGCGAGCGATCATGCGGATGGAGTCGGAGTCACCCTGGCTGGCAATGGCGAATCCCGCCTCCAGAACGTCGACGCCAAGGGCTGCGAGCTGGTGCGCCATGCGTAGCTTTTCATCGTGATGCATGGTGCAGCCGGGAGACTGCTCGCCATCCCGGAGGGTGGTGTCGAAGAAGACGATTTGGTTATGCGTGGACATAGGAGTTAGCACTTTCGATCTGGACGTTATCATAATGCATGCTTATGATGGTTTGCAGGTGTATCAGAAATTCTAATTGCGGCATTCGACTTGAAAATCTCCGCCGCCGGGAGGTAAAGATTGGACTTAGTCCAAATGGAGACGTTTTTGGCCGTGGCCGAGGAGCGAAGCTTTTCACGGGCTGCCGCACGACTCCATCGTACTCAGCCAGCGGTGAGTCAGGCAATCGCCAAACTCGAGGGGGAGCTTGGCGAGGTGCTCTTCGAACGGTCATCGCGGGATGGCACACTGACCGACGCCGGTGAAGTACTGCGGGAGTACGCGTCTAAGTTGCTGAATCTGCGAAATGAAGCGGCTGGCGCACTCACCGAGTTGCGGGAGCTGCACCGCGGAAGGCTGAATCTGGCCGCAAACGAATACACCTGTCTCTATCTTTTGCCGCTGTTGGACGAGTTCCGCCGGCAGAATCCGCGAATTAAGCTGGCCGTGCAGCGTACCTTGGCGAGCCGGATATCAGACGAGGTGCTGATGCACTCGGTCGAGCTCGGAGTGCTCTCCTTTCGCCCCGACGACGCACAGGTTAAATCGATGGTGGTCTACCGGGATGAGCTGGCATTCGTGGTCAATCCCAGGCACGCGTTGGCCGGGGCAGGGAAGGTCTCGATCCGGCAGTTGGGCGCACAAAACTTTATCGCACATAACATCCCCTCGCCGCAGCGTCAGAAGGTGATTCAGGCCTTCAAGCGGCACAAAACCCCACTGCAGATGGGGGTAGAGCTGCCGTCGCTCGAAGCCATCAAACGTTTTGTCGAGATGGGGAATGGCGTAGCGCTGGTGCCTGGCCTTACGGTACGCACAGAGCTGGAGAGCGGCGCGCTGGTGCGGGTACAGGTGCCGGAGTTGCAGATCGAACGCAAGCTGAGACTCGTCTATCGTCGCCAAGCCAGCTTGTCGCACGCGGCGCTGGCGTTTCTGAAGGTGGTCGAGGCGTACGCTGCGGCCCATGGAGATCCGTACTGCTTCCAGCCCGAGCGTGGAATGTAAGTCGAACGTGATTTTTCGCCGCGAGAGGAACTCTTGCAGAAAAAGTGCGTCTGTAGCAGTAGATGGACCACCGGAGGAGCTCTTCCGGCGAACGATGTTATGAGAGTGAGAATCCGATGATGACGATGTTTCGTAAACCAGTATTGAAAGTAGCTCTTTTGGCGCTATGTACGACAGCGCTGAGTGCATTGCCGGCCATGGCACAAGATCAGGCCCCAGCGACGACGCAGGATCAGGCAGGTCCACCACACGGCGGACGAGGCGGGCAGCGCGAGGAGCATCAACTGGAGTTCCTGACAAAGAAGCTGAACCTGACGCCGGACCAGGTCTCACAGGTGAAGGCGATCGATGATGATTCGCGGAAGCAGATGATGGCTCTCCACGAGGACACGTCAACACCTCAGGCCGACAAGCACGCAAAGATGATGGACATCCACAAGGCCTCGCAGGACAAGATTCGCGCGGTGCTGACGGACGATCAGAAGACCAAATACGATGCCCTGCAGGCAGAGATGCGCGAGCGCAGGGAGAGCCGCCAGGGAGGACAAGGCGCACCTCCGCCTCCACCCCAGCAGTAACGTCGGTCGCCGTGAGAAGTGCAGTAAGGCCGGAGGAATGCAGATCCTCCGGCCTTCTTGCGTTGGGCGGCCCTACTTCGGGCACTGGTGCGGTTACAATGAAGAACAGTGACTACGGCGCTCCGTACCTCTTGCAGATAGGTTTGCCTGCGGGACAGCGTAAGAGGTTACGGACGAATTCGAAGGGATCCAGCGAAGAATGAAGAAGACGATGTTGTTGTTGGGCGCGCTGATGTTTTCTGCGGCAGCCGGTTATGCGCAGGAGAGCCGGCAGGACGTAAGCGTAAGCGCCACCGCGGCGTTTGCCCCCCAGATCACAGGAAATAGTGTGCAGAAGAACACGAGCACCACTATGGGCCTTTTAGCCAGCTACCGTTATTTGTTGACACCACGCAGCGCACTTGAAGCGAACTATGGCTATCAGCAAAATACGCAGTACTATCAGGTCTTCGGAAAAGCAAACGGAGGCATCCAAACCCTGCAGCAGGAGTTCAGCGTCGCGTACGTCTTCAATCTGAACTTCAAGAACTTCAATCCGTTCCTTGAAGCTGGTCCTGGTGTCATGTTCTTCAACCCTCTGAAAAACTCCGGGACTACCAACCTCGACGCTAAGCGCAACGTTAATATCGGTGCTCTTTTTGGCGGCGGTGTCGCGTATGAGTTGAGCCCCAGTTTTGACATCCGCGTGGAGTATCGTGGCTTCGTGGTGAAGACACCGACCTTCGACCTTCCTGGCAACATCTTCAATACCAACCGCTATGAAGTGATCTCCACACCGGCGCTCGGCGTTGCGTATCACTTCTAACGAAAGCAGCGTTAATGATGAAAGCCCCGGCGATGACCGGGGCTTAATTATTGCTGGCTGACGTTTTATCGGAAGCGGTACGCCGCACCAATCGTCAAGATGTTCGGCGTAAGGCTTGACTGTGCGAAGTTGAACCACTCCTGATATTCCCAGTCGGCCCGGACGTAAAGGTAGGGCTTCACTCGGAAGTCGGCACCTCCGCCGATAGCTACTAGATTGTAGGCAAGATTAGCCGTAAACCCATCCGGCAAAGGAGGGAAGTTGAAGACGCCTCGTCCGTAGAGCACTTTTGCAAAAGGGATGACCCGGCCATAGGTGCGATAGTAACGGCCTCCGACCTCGTACGTCTTCTCATAGAGGGTATTGCTTCCCTGGACGAAATGAAACTCCCCGGTTACGCCGATATGAGGTAGGAAATCGAAGTCGAAGTAGGCCGCACCACCGTTGAACCGTTGGCCATAGTCAGAGTTGGCTGTTGAAAAGCCGCCACCAATCTTGAGGTCTCCCGCGCGGGAGGCAGTAGGAACAGCCTGAGCGCGTAACATGGACGCTACCCCCAACAGGCCGACGAATAAAACACCCCGTATTAGCACGTACGCTCCCTGGAGAACAAACTCTTCCTTATCGCTGGCATTTAGCCTTCAGCATTGCAGCGCCTCACCATGCCGTTAGCCGGTTAGCGTAAGACATAAGCGACGCCGAAGTTATAGGCAATTGGGGATAGGCCGTGAGGTTCGTACCCTGGCCACTTTTGAATCTCGATATCGAAAGCTCGGACGTTGATATGTCGTGTTGCGCGAACGTCCAATCCTCCACCGAAGGCATATTCCGCATATGTTGCTGTCGAGGGAAATGGATAGCTGCCAGCTTGGTATCCGAAACGGCCGATACCGAAGAGCGCTTTCGCGTAAGGTTCGAAACGTTTGTAGTGCCATTTGTAGCGTGGACCAAGCAGATACGAGTTCTCACTGATGTCGCTCGGAGTGATGATCGAAAAATGGATGTCGCCTTCGATCCCAATATGGCTGAAATCGTAATCACCATAGATCGAGAGGCCCTTGATATGTGGCTGCGCGTAGTCCGGGGTAATGATCGTTACAGCACCACCGATCTGTATCGAGCCGGCCCGAGAGGCTGTTGGAACTGCTTGAGCATGCGACCAGCTTGTCAGGCTGAGGACGCAGGCGAAACAGCCAATGAGAGTATGCCGCTTCAACAGGGACCTCCTTAAAAAGTGATATTGCTTAACCTGTTTGTGGGGCGACTGGCCCCAGACAGTGGAAGAGCGTGGCCGATCTCATCAGTCAGATTTTGCGGCCACGCTCAAGTTCTAGTTTTGCTGCTGGGTGGTGGTTTGTGGGCTTGCGGGAGCCGGAGACGCTGCAGCCGGGGCGGCAGTGGTATCGGCAGGGGGAGGTGTGGTGGCTGCAGGAGCAGCAGCTGTAGGAGCAGCGGCTGCAGGTTCCACAGGCGCTTTGTAGTAGCTCAGTTTTAGATAAACAGGCTCGACCTCGAAGGGCATCTTGTCTGCTGCCGTGAGCAATGGTTCAAAGGCGGAGTGGAGAACAAAAACCTGATCGGTCCAGGGGTCAAACCGCAGGAAGCTTGCCAGAGGCATCGCTGCCTGTTGCTTCAGGTCCTTCATGTCCAACTTGGGTCCCTTGGACATCATAGCTGCCATCCAGAAAGTAGGATCGCTGTCGCTCTTGACGAGGCCGTCACCAATCATCGGCTCGTTGAGTGCCTTCAGGCTCTTGACGCGCTGCTGTAGTTGTTGGAGGTAAAGGCTGAAATACTGCTGTCCGCCTTCGAGCTCCTTCGCGTTTAGCAATTCCATGGCTTTCTTTGCTGCTGCTGTGTTGTCTGCATCCGTGTGGTGCATTGGGATGCGGTTGAAGACGGTGGTCGACGGGAAGAGCAGACGATCATTGAATGCATACTTCGTGTCGAGTCGGTGAGCGAGAATAATGTGTGCAATCTGGAACGCCAGGATCGCGTTGAGGTTACCCATCTGCTGGGCACCATCCTGCGTTACGACGCCGGTTGTGTCAAGCAGACTTTTCGAGATGACAATCGTGTTGCCAATAGCAAGAGACTCAAGAGGCTCAGTGAGTAGCGTACGGCAGCGGATTGGTCTGGACAGTGTGATGTTGTTGTAGGCGAGAATGTTGCCAGCCAACGCCTCGAGAGTCTTATCAAACTCGCTCGGTGCATCGAGAAGGCCGGCCTGGAAGAGACGCTCGACGATGTTGTCCTCTGCCTGCTGAACCCACGCGCGCTGTGCGCCGAGAGGGCTGACATCCGGCGCGTCGGCGCTGACGTCAGTCGCGCCAACAACGTCCATCGAGGTGTTCTCGGACTCCGGTGGCGGAACCTTCAGCACATAGCCCCAAATATGATTAATGGCCTTGAACTTGAGGGTACGAGAGACGCTCTTCGGATCGCTCTCCTCGACGTAAAAGGAGGTCGGAAGCCAGAGATCAGGCTGAACGTTGGTCCGCCAGCTGTCGAAGTGATAGAACTCTTTCTGATCTTCCTGGGTGCCGGCAAAATCGCCATTGAAGCGCACAACGTTGCCGCTGCGCGTCTCGATCCAGATGCGTCCGAAGAAACGTCCGAACGCCTTCTTGCCTTCGATCGGGGTTACATCGAAGACGGCGGTTGGCGTATTGCCAAGAAAGTCGTTGCGCACATAACCGAAGGTGTAGTGCTGCCGATCAAAGCTGTTGGAGTCCATCAGGAGCATCTGCACAAAGCCGGCCTCATGGAAGTTGAGGTGCAGGCTGTTGCCCAGTCCGCCGACAAAAGAGACGGAGTGCTTGAAGAATCCCATCTTTCCATCGGTGGATCCCTTAGACGTGCTGTTGTTAACAGCGTAGGAGTTGTCACCGATCACACTCTTGAAGTCGACGCGACTCAGGAAGTGTTCATCAGACTCAGGGACCTGACCTAGTAGCGGATCGGGCTTCATGGTCTGGATGTAGGTCTCAACGAGAGGGGCGCGTTCCCTGACGGTCTTGATGATGACCTTCTCGCGAACGATTGCCTTGTCGATGAGAGCGTTTTGCGCAGCGTTAGGCTTACGTGTCGAGGAGAGATCGTCATCCTTTTTCTTCTTGCCGGGATGCATGATGCCTGCTCCGGCGGGGAGAGTGGTTGCGACCAAAATTGCCAGCAGCAGACCGGCGGTAGACTGTTTCCCGAGAATCATGATGTACGGCTCCTACGGTGACCCTAGGGTCAGCCTGAGTATGGACTAATTGCTATTGCAGACTGCGACAGCGAACAAAACTTGTTACTAACCGGCAAGTTGGAAAGCTACGTTGACGACGCCTTCCCAATCGATCGGATGACCCGATGCGTCGGTGGCAGGTTGAAAGCGAGTGGCCTCCACGGCACGAATGGCAGAGTCGCCAAGTCCGTGGCCGAGATCGCTGGTAACGCCCAGAACCTGGACGGCACCAGAAGAAGAAACACGAAGCCGTACTGAGACGACGCCTTCGATATGGAGATTGCGAGCCTCATCCGTGTACACGGGCTTGGGCTTGAAGAGCACTTTGGGGCCGCTCTTGGTTGTCGCTGCGCTTGGGCCCGCAGGCTTGGGCATCGGTGGCGGAGTGTTCTGGCCGAGGTTGACAGGGCCGGCAACACGCCCAGGAGCGTTCATCGGTCCCGTGCCGCCAGTAACTCCAAGCTTGACTCCAACTACGGCACCTGAAGCGTTATCTCTGCCCTTCATGTTCTGGCTGCCGGCAGAACCGGAACCAAGATTGACAACCTGTGATTGCGCTCCCATGCCGTTATTCGAGGCCGGCATCCCGGACATTCCCTTGTTACCAAGGTTGATGGAAGTGGCCGAAGGACGATTCGAAGGCGCGATCGGATTGGTCGTCGAACCGAGTGCGACAGCGGTCGGATGCGGAGCGTTATTCACCACAGCAGCGGGCTGAGCCTGTGCAAGATTGACGACCTTTGGAGCCGGTGGTGGCTGAACGACCTTTGGCGGCGCTGGAAGAACGACCGGCATCGGCTGGGTCATCTTGATGACTGGCGGCTTCGGAACGTCCGGCAGCTTGATGTCGGGAAGCTTAATCTTCGGCGGGTCAATCTTGGCGACCGGCGGCGGCGGAATCTTTGGTGCCTTGATCTTGATCGGCGGCGGGTCTGGCTTCTTCAGCGGAATCGGCTCGTCGAGGTGCGTAAGCTTGATGTGGTTATCCATCGTCTTCTTCGCAGCAGCGCCGATGATGATGGCGCATAGAGCAAGGACGATGTTGAGCGTGATCGAGGTGAAGAGCGAGGCTTTGCTCTGGCTGCCGTCGTTGAGGACGCCGAAGTGGGCGAACTGCATGTTCTGCGGTGTGGGATCGTCACTGCGAAGCGGCTTGGCCATAGAAAATCCTTGAAGGGCCTCTCAGGGAGAGGCGGGAGAATTACATCAGTGCTGTCATAGAACCAGAACCGATGCGAGGAGGGAATGACTCCGAGGTGCTATGCCGGAGTATTGGACAATTCGAACCTGCCGATTTGATCCGCTGCAACAGTACGAACAAAAAAGAATCAGCGACCAAGGGGGAGAGTTCTGCACGTTGCGTCGGGGCCCGACTTAAAAAGACGCAAGCTGAAGAAAAAGGTTGTAGCAGGCACCGTGCATTGGGGAAGGTGCTTCTGTTCGTGTGCCGGGGCTCTGCTCTTCACTTATTGCAAGTATAGTGCCGTAACGGTAAGTGATTGACACTGGCACTTTTGTGGTATCCAAGAAGGAACACAGGAGAGCAACACATGAAGATTCTAGTGACTGGCGGGGCCGGCTATATCGGCGGTACTGTTGCGAGACTTTTACTGGCTCAGGGGCACGCAATTACAGTGTATGACAACCTCTGCCACAGCAAACGCTTGGCAGTGGCTGAAAACGCCAGCTTTGTCGAAGGTGATCTGGCGAACCGTGCCTTGTTGGAGAGCACATTACGCGAGGGGCGCTTTGACGGAGTGATGCACTTCGCTGCATTGATCGAAGCCGGCGAAAGTATGAAGCTTCCAGAAATTTATTTCAGAAATAACACTGCCTCAACTCTGACTCTCCTGGAGGCGATGCTGGCCACCGGGCACGATCGGCTGGTCTTCAGTTCGACCGCCGCCTGCTACGGCGAGCCCGAGACGACCCCAATTCTCGAGGATGCGAAGCTGCAGCCGACCAATCCTTACGGGGAGAGTAAGTTGCTTGTAGAACACATGCTTCGCTGGATGAACCTCGCCCACAACTTTAAGTATGCGAGCCTCCGCTATTTCAACGTAGCGGGCGCGATCGAGGGCTATGGAGAGGCGCACGAGCCGGAGTCCCATCTTATTCCGCTCATCCTGGACGTAGCTCTCGGCAGACGGGCGAACATCAAGATCTTCGGTCGCGACTACCCGACCAAGGACGGGACCTGCGTTCGTGACTACATCCACGTGCGCGATCTGGCCGAGGCGCATCTGCTGGCGCTGGGAGCACTCAGTGAGACGAAGAGCCGCCTGATCTACAACATTGGCAACGGCCAGGGGTTTACTGTGCTGGAGGTAATCGAGTCCGTTCGCCGTGTCACTGGCAGGCCCATCGCTGTTGAGGAATTGGAGCGTCGGCCCGGAGATCCAGCCGTGTTGGTGGCAAGCTCGGAGAAAATTAAGAGAGAGTTAGGCTGGCGACCGAAGTACGCGGAACTGGATCAGATTATTGCCAGTGCTTGGGAGTGGCATCAAAAACGTTATTCATGACATACAAACGTGAAAACAGCGCCACGAGTGATCGGAGGCCTGTTTGCGCAGAGCACAGCGGACGGAAATATAAGGAGTCTTCTTGATCGAGAGCATGTTTCACCTACATCTGCCGGTGCTGGAGAAGATTCTGCGTCCCGTCATCGTCTATCTGTTCCTCATCGGCTTCCTTAGGCTATTCGGAAAACGAGAGCTGGCGCAGCTGAATCCATTCGACCTGGTCGTGCTGCTCAGCCTCTCGAACACCGTGCAGAACGCCATGATCGGCGACGATAACTCAGTCTCTGGCGGTGTTATCGGAGCTCTCTCGCTGCTGACCATCAACTGGTTGCTTACCCGAATCCTCTTCCGCATGCCAAAGCTGAATAATGCCTTCGAGGGACACGCATCCGTTCTGATCCGTAACGGAGTCGTGGACTGGGCGGAAGCAAAAAGAGAGGCGTTGACGGAGCTGGAGCTGCGTTCCGTGCTGCATCGTCAAGGCTACGACGACTTCAGCGAGGTAGAAAAGTGTGTCCTTGAGCCGAACGGAAACTTTTACATCGAAGGGATCAAGTCTAAGAGCGACGATGCGCAACGTGCGGACATCCGAAACGAGATAAGAGAAGGACTCGCGGCGCTCAACCGCGAAGTGAAGGAGCTGCGCGCCGAGTTGGCCGCGCGATAACGAGCAACCACGCCAAGCGGCATGGCCGCTCCCTTTACGAGGCTGAGGAGTTCTTCTCCAGCGTCCTGATATAGCGCTCAGGTGGCTGCGGCAGTTGCGAGTCGCGCACCGCGGCGCGGTATCCACCCATGTAGATGGAGTACATGACAGCCAGCGCGCAACCCACGCCAAAGCCGAAGCCAAGAAAAAATCCGATGACTGAAGGCCAGTAGGAACTCACGATATGTGAAGTCTACAGCGCCAGGCAATGTACAGTTCTGTACAACCAGTTCAATCGGCAAGAGGAGCGTGCAATGCAGACATGGCAGCGGATTGCGGCGTGTGGAGTTACTGCGGCAGCGGCGGCAGGCATAACAGCGAGCGCACGAGCGCAGGAGGTCCCGGCGCTGGTGGACCAGCAGCTTCCCGGTCTCCTGACGACCTATAAAGGTATTCACACGGCACCAGAGCTATCGCACCACGAAGCGCAAACCTCAGCCCTGCTGGCGGAAGAACTGCGCAAAGCCGGATATACGGTCACCGAGCATGTTGGAAAGTATCCCGATGGCTCACAGGCATTCGGCGTAGTGGGGATTCTGAAAAACGGCCCCGGCCCCACTCTGCTGATCAGAACCGACCTTGACGCTCTGCCGGTGACAGAAAAGACTGGCCTGACGTATGCAAGCACGGTGCGCTCGAAGAACCCCGCGGGCCAGGATGTCGGCGTGATGCACGCATGCGGGCATGACATTCACATCACCACCATGATCGGTGTCGCCCGCAATATGGCCGCGCTAAAGAGCCAATGGCACGGCACCCTCATGCTAATCGGCCAGCCGAGCGAGGAGACCATCGACGGAGCCAAGGCGATGCTGGCCGACCACCTCTACGAGCGCTTCGGCCGTCCCGACATGGCGATTGCGCTGCACGACTCCAACTTTGCCGCTGGCAAGGTCTCGGTCGTGTCAGGTCCCGCGTTGGCCAGTTCCACCTCCATCGACGTGATCATGCGTGGCGTAGGAAGCCACGGCGCAGCGCCGGAGGCGGGGAAAGACCCAATCGTAATGGCGAGCGAGTTTGTCGTGGCGTTGCAGACGATCGTGAGCCGGTCCATCTCTCCCGACCAGCCCGCTGTCGTCACGGTTGGCGACATTCATGGCGGCACCAAGCGCAACATCATTCCCGATGAGGTCAAGATGGAGCTGACCACTCGCTGCTACAGCGAAGCCGTACGGCAGACCATCATCTCCGGCGTTGAGAGAACCGCAAAAGGCATCGCAATCGCAGGCGGCGTCCCCGAAGACAGGATGCCAATCGTAAAAGTCCTCGAAGACGAATCGACTCCTGCCACGATAAACGATGTGGAACTCTCCGCCCGTCTGAAAAAGATCTTTGTTGCGAAGCTCGGCGCGGAGAACGTAATCGACAAGCAAGCGATCATGGGAAGTGAAGACTTCGGCATCTTCAGTCTTGACCACAAGATTCCCGCAGTCATCTTCTGGCTGGGCGCTTATGACCCGAAGAAGGTCGCCGAGAGCGAGCGTACTGGTGTCGCCCTGCCATCGCCCCACTCCCCATTCTTTGCCCCGCTTCCTGAGCCAACCCTGCGCACCGGTGTAACCGTGATGACCGACGCGGCAATCGCATTGCTGCAGTGATCATCGGGCGGTCTCTGCCGACCAGACAGCGGATGTAGGAGCGGCCGCTCGCGTCCCCTCTCGTCTTGACACGAAAAGACAATTTCACTGTCGCGATCTGCTAGATTAGGGTGTTTCGAAGCGGCGCCCGTGCTGGTATCTGAAGTTTTCAAACAGGGCAGCGGAGATTCGGGACTCTTTCTCTTCGGAGGCTGAGTCTTTTATGCGCTAGACGTGATCAATTGAACAGCGGGACGAACCACATGCTTGTCCGGGAGAAATCATGAACAAATTTGAACGTTGGTGGATTGCCTTGGCCGGAATACTTCTGCAAATGGCGCTGGGGGCGGTATATGCGTGGAGCGTCTTCCGTGCTCCTCTTGCCAAACAGTTCCATTGGACAATCTCTGAGGTCACCTTAACCTTCACGATCGCGATCATGGTGCTGGGATTCGCATCGTTCTTCGGCGGTCTCTGGTTGAAGCGGGTTGGGCCACGCGTCGTTGCGATGACCGGTGGCGCTCTCTATGGCATCGGCGTCTTTCTCGCCAGCTTTTCGTACCACGGGTTGTGGTGGCTATATCTGACCTATGGCGTGATCGGTGGCATAGGCCTTGGATTTGCATACATCGTACCTATCTCGGTCCTGGTGAAGTGGTTCCCCGACCGTCGTGGACTCATGACTGGCATTGCCGTCGGAGGCTTTGGAGCAGGCGCACTCGTCACCGCTCCTGTCGCGACAAAGTTGATCCAAAGCGTGGGCGTGCTTCAGACATTTGCTTATCTCGGCATCGCCTTCCTGATCATCTCTGTGGCATCGAGCTATTTCATGCAAAATCCGCCGGCGAACTGGGCTCCAGAGGGTTGGACACCAAAGCCGAAGGAGGTCGGACAGAAGAGTACCAGGGACTTCACCCTCGGCGAGGCACTGAAGACCTGGCAGTGGTGGGCCCTGTGGCTGCTGCTGTTTCTCAACACGTCCGCGGGCATCTCGATCATCTCGCAGGAAGCGCCCATGTTCCAGGAGTTCGCGAAGGTCACTGCCATCGTGGCTGCCGGAATGGTCGGCATCGTCAGCATCGGTAACGCTCTGGGACGCGTCTTCTGGGCGTGGGTTTCGGACAGCCTCGGCAGGCGAGTTACCTTTGCCGTCATGTTCATCCTGCAGATCGCACTGTTCTGGTTCCTTCCGAGTCTGGGTGCTGCCGCCAGCGTCACCACTGTCGCTTTCATCATCCTGATGTGCTACGGTGGCGGCTTCGGCACCATGCCGGCCTTCGCAGCGGACTACTTCGGCTCGGCCAACGTAGGTTCAATCTACGGGCTTATGCTGACTGCCTGGGGCTTCGCCAGCGCATTCGGTCCTCTGCTCATCGCGCACATGCGACAGTCCAGCGGGACCTATGTCGGCGGCTTGCACATCATCGCACTCGTTATGGCGATCTCGGTCGTCCTGCCGTTGCTCGTGCGTCCACCTGCTCGGCAGGTCTAACACGAATGGTCTTCGACGCCGCCCCGTTGATCAGCTTCGATCTGCTTCCGCAAACGCTAAACGGAAGCAGGTCCGGGCGGCGCAGAGTCTGTTTCGACATGATTTAGAAGCAGAAGTAGTCGCGGAGAACAGGCCAAGGTTAGCCTGTCTCCGCGTTTTTTTGCGCCCGGGTTGCCGCAGTTGAGTTGTATAGGGTACCTTCGTTTTGCTGGATGAATTGACGGAGGGCTGTGCGTGGCAACGGTGGAAGAGAGCACGAATCTGGATTCGAGTCTGCGGGAGAACCGCGTATTTCCTCCCCCCGCGGAGTTTGCGGCGAAGGCTCATATCAAGAGTCTGGAGCAGTACGAGACCATGTACCGTCACAGCGTGGAGCATCCTGAGCAGTTCTGGGCCGAGGCCGCAGCCGAGCTCGACTGGTTCGCCCCCTGGACGAAGGTGATGGAGGGCGAGGCAGCCCACACAAAGTGGTTTGTCGGCGGAAAGTTGAATCTGTCCCACAACTGCGTCGACCGCCACGCCCTTGGATCCCGCAAAGACAAGGTTGCGCTGCTCTGGGAGGCCGAGCCCGGCGAAGTCCGTAAACTGACCTACGGCGAACTCCACGCTCAGGTGCAGCGGTTCGCCAACGTTCTCAAGGGCCTCGGCATTAAGCGCGGAGACAGGGTCGCGGTCTACATGGGAATGTGTCCCGAACTTGCCATCGCCCTCTTGGCCTGCGCACGAATCGGTGCAGTGCACTCGGTCATCTTTGGCGGATTCGCCGCACACGCGATCTCAGATCGTGTAAATGACTCAAGCTGCGTCGCCGTTCTCACGCAAGATACAAGTTACCGCCGTGGCACCGAAGTTCAATTAAAGGCCATCGTCGACGAGGCGCTGGAAAAGTGTTCCACCGTGAAGAACGTCGTCGTGTTTCGCCGTTCAGGCTCGCCCGTCAAGATGCATCCGGGTCGCGACCTATGGTGGCACGACGAAATGGAGAAGGCCGCCGCCGAGTGCCCGCCAGAGTGGATGGACGCCGAAGATCCCCTCTATCTCCTCTACACCTCCGGCACCACCGGCAAACCGAAGGGTCTGCTCCACACCACCGGCGGCTACGCGGTCCAGACCTATCTCACCAGCAAGTACGTCTTCGATCTGCGCGACGATGATGTGTACTGGTGCACGGCCGACATCGGCTGGGTCACCGGCCACAGCTACGTCGTCTACGGGCCATTGCAGAACGGTGCAACCATAATGATGTACGAGGGCGCCCCAAACTGGCCGGAGTGCGACCGCTTCTGGAAGATCGTCGACGACCACAAAGTCACCGTCTTCTACACCGCGCCTACCGCGATCCGCGCCTTCACCAAGTGGGGCAACGAGTGGGTCGAAAAGTACTCCCTCGCCTCGCTCCGTCTGCTCGGCACCGTCGGCGAGCCCATCAACCCCGAGTCCTGGATGTGGTATCACCGCATGATCGGCAAAGAGCGCTGCCCCATCGTCGACACCTACTGGCAAACCGAGACAGGCGCCATTATGATCGCGCCAATCCCCGGAGCCGTAGCGACGAAACCCGGATCAGCAACCCGGCCGTTCTTCGGTATTGTTCCTGAAGTAGTCACAAAAGAGGGCAAGCCCGTTCCCGACGGCCACGGCGGCCTCCTGGTAATGCGCAAGCCTTGGCCCTCCATGGCGCGCACAATCTACGGCGATCAAGCCCGCTACGAAGCTGCCTATTGGAGCGAGGTTCCCGGCAGCTACTTTACCGGCGACGGCGCCCGACGCGACTCCGACGGCTACTTCTGGCTCATGGGACGCGTCGACGACGTCATCAACGTTAGCGGCCACCGCCTCGGCACGATGGAGGTCGAGTCCGCTCTCGTAGCCCACCCCAAGGTCGCCGAGGCAGCCGCCGTAGGCAGACCCCACGAGATGAAAGGGCAGGCTATCGCCGTCTTCGTTACCCTCGAAGGCGGCCACGAGCCCAGCGAAGAGCTGCGCCAGGAGCTGCGCCAGTGGGTCGCGAAAGAGATCGGAGCATTGGCCCGCCCAGACGATCTCACCTTCACTCAGGCCCTTCCAAAGACCCGCAGCGGAAAGATCATGCGCCGCCTCCTGCGCGAACTAGCCACCACAGGCGAAGTGAAGGGCGACACAACGACGCTCGAAGACTTCACCGTGATTGCGAAATTAAAGAGGGAGACGAGTAGCTCGTCAGAGAAGATTGGTGCGGGGCTTGGTCGGCAGCGTGAAGTGGAACGTTGTGCCCTCATCCGGTTTGCTGGTAGCCCAGATGCGCCCGCCGTGCTGATTGATGATGCTGCGACATATCGCAAGCCCCAAACCGGTGCCACCCATCGCACGCGAGTCCGAAGCATCACCCTGCTGGAATCGATCGAAGATATGTTCGAGCTTGTCCGCGGGAATGCCGCGCCCCTGATCGCGAACCTCGATCAAAGCTTCGTTCTCGTCCAGACTTCGTGCCGTCAGGTGGATCTCGCTGCCCGCAGGTGAAAACTTAATGGCATTCGAGAGCAGATTATTGAGCGTCTGCAGAATGCGGTCAGGATCAGCCCACACATTCACGCCGTTCGCAGCAAAGAAGATGCGGATATTTGGCTTCGGTGTGCGCGTCTGCTGAACCCCGGCGGCTCGGCGCAGTAAATCTTCCGCGCTGCACATCGTCGAATGCAGCTCAGTCTTGCCGCTGCTGATCCGCTCAAGATCGAGAATATCGTTGACCAGCCGCACCAGCCGGTCTGAGTTGCTGATCGCAATCTCCAGCATCTGCTGAGTCTTCTCCGGACGATTGGTGAGCGCTCCACCAGCGAGCAACCCAAGCGCTCCACGCAGCGACGTAAGCGGCGTCCTAAGCTCATGCGAGACCGTCGAGATGAACTCATCTTTCATGCGGTCAAGCGCACGGCGTTCGGTCGTATCGGTAAACGCAACGACGACACCCAGCGTCTTCAGCCCATTGGAATCGGCTGACTGAGAATCGATCTGTGGCCTTGCAACATACTCCACCGGGAAGCTCGTACCATCCTTGCGCCAGAAGATTTCATTGGAGATGCGGACGGTCGCAAAGTTGGTAAGGCTCTTGCGGATCGGCGAATCGGCAGCCGCATAAGGCGTACCGTCGGCCCGTGTGTGATGGATCAGCTGGTGCATATTGCGGCCCAGCATCTCCTCCTGCTTGTATCCGAGCATCTGCGCCGCTGCAGAGTTGACGACGGTTACCTTACCTTCCAGATCGATACCGTAGATGCCATCGCCAACAGACTCAAGAATAGAATCCGACTGCCGCGTGAGCGTGCGTAGCCTGCCCTCAGCGCGAACCTGCTCGCTGATGTCGACGCCAAAGCCAAGCACGTAAGGCGCTCGGCCTGGCACCACGATTAGCTTGTTCCGATAAGCAACGACTCGCATGTCACCATCTGCATGCGAGAGGTGAAGCAGTCCCTGTGCCTCGCCGGTCTCCCCAATCTGTTTCAAATATGCAGGCAGCGCGGCCCGGCGATCCGGCACGATGAACTCTTCGAGATTGTGGTTCGTCATCTCCTCGATGGTTCGTCCCAGCGTCTCAGCACCATGTGTGTTGATGGTCAGCAGCGTTCCGCGCAGGTCATGGGTGCAAACCATACCGAGCGAACCCTCAACGAGCTGACGATAGCGAGCCTCGCTCTCACGCAGCGTGGCTTCAGCAGCGCGTTGCGTCGTTACATCGATGCCGGTAGCAATGATGAACGCCACCTGACCCTGCGTATCGGTCAGTGCGGTAGCCGACCAGGCGATGCGGCGCACACTGCCGTCGCGATTGAGCCACTGATTCTCGTAGGCCGCGGGAAAATGACCCGAACGAAGACGCTCAAACGTCTCGATCGCCTCCGGAATCTCCTGGCGTGGAATGAGCTTGTCCCACGCATAGCGGCCGACCAGGGTAGGGAAGTCATAGCCCGAAGCCATCTCGCAGGCGCGGTTGAAGCGAACGATGCGGCCAGCAGGATCGAAGACAGCGACCAAAGCTCCCACCGTATCGAGCACGGCCGAAACGAAGTTGCGCTCCACCGTAAGAGCGGACTCAACACGCTGTCGCGAACGCGCGGCGCGATCCATCTGACGAATACGACCGTTGAGTTCGAGTCGGGTGATCACCTGGCGACTGAGAATGCTCAGTGCAGAAGTCTGCTCCTCGCTGAGTCTTCGCGGGTGATGATCGAGTACGAGCAACGCACCAATGCTGACGCCGCCCGGAGTCGCAAGCGGCGCACCCGCGTAGAAGCGGTAAGGCCGGCCTTCAAGGATGATTCCATCGGGAGCGTAGTCGGGGTCGTTGCGTGCATCCGGAATCTCGTAAACTGTGTCGCCGAGGATGGTGGTCTCGCAGGGCAGACTGCCGAGCGAAACATCGAGTGACTCAACCCCGAACCGGGAGCGCAGCCAGATCCGGTCAGAACCCACAAGCGAGATCGCTGCAACCGGTGTATCGCATATCTGCGCCGCTAAGCGCGTCAGGTCATCCAGTACGGGATCGGGCGCTGAGTTGAGGACCTCGTATTGATTGAGGGCCTCGATTCGCAACGCTTCGTCTTTGACCAGGAGAGCATTCATTTTACGTTACTTAATCGTATGGATGTGCAAACTATTGCGCACTCCTACTTTGGTTGCAGCAATGATTTACGGCTTTGGTAGCACACAACATTCGCCTGTTGCAGGGGGTTCGTCGGCACTGGCGTCCATGGCAACTTTCCAGGTGCCGTTCGGTAGTTTTTTCCAAACGGTGAAATAGCGACCGGAGATTACAACTGGCTCTCCATTTTTGTCCTTTGAATGTCCTTCGTAGTGGCCCCACGTGAAGCCCATGTCGTTGGAAGGGCCCATCTGAGCGCCCTGCGGAACCCAGCTGAGTTGGTAGGTCTTCGGATCCCATTGTGCCTGGGCGGCAATGGCGGCAACGCCCAGAACTGCAGGTTTGCCGTTGTTCAGAGTCACGGCATCTTCAGCAAACCAGGTCGCAAACGCTTTGCCCGCCACCCGCCGCAACTGCCTGTGCAAAACGTCCCTCAAGCTCGAGCAAAAGAAGTGATCCTGGGGTTAAAGTCGGTTGAACAAGCGGACTGGAGATGGTGTTGTTTTGCGCGAGAGCGTCGTAACCGGGCGCAGCAACAGAGCCGATGCCGGGGCTACTCTGGGCGATCAACGGATATGTTGCAAGCGCACAAAACAGAAAAACGTACAGGACGTGGCGAGACATAGTGAGTATGCTATCAGCGCTGAAAACCAGTTGTCCGTGAGTCGAGTTTCTATGGAAGGCTGGTATTCTTCGCACCTGATGTTAAAGACGAACTTTGAGCGAATATTGTTGCCTACTGCGGTGATTTTACTGTCACTTGGAATGACGCTTGGTCTCTCCCATGGCAAAGAATTGCATAGCGTAGGAATCATTCTGCGCTGTGCTGCGATCCTGCTGCTCGCAATCTTCGCGCTGCGACGGCGATCCCTGACACCGTGGATCTTCGTCGCAATGGTGGCAGGCGCAGAGCTGGGCTTTGACGCACCCGCACTGGCGATTAGCCTTCGGGTCTTCAGCGACATCTTTCTCCGGTTGATCAAAACCATCGTCGCCCCCTTGATACTGGCGACACTAGTGACCGGCATCGCCGGCCATGGCGACCTCAAGAGCGTAGGCCGCATGGGCATCAAAAGCCTCGTCTACTTCGAGGTGGTGACGACCCTGGCCTTGGTGATCGGACTTGCTTCAATCAATTTGAGCCACGCCGGCGTTGGTCTGTCCTTACCGCCCTCTCCCACTGCGGCGAGGCAATCGTCACGCCGCCTCCAACTCATTGGCAGGACTTCCTCCTCCACATCTTCCCCGAGAACATCGCCAAGTCGATCGCCGAGGGCCAAATCCTTCAAGTAGCGGTCTTCGCTGTCTTCTTCGGTATTGCTCTGGCCAGCCTGAACGAAGCAAAACGCGCTCCAGTCCTGCATCTCTTCGAAAGCTTGAGCGAAGTCATGTTCAAGTTCACCAATGTTGTGATGTACTTCGCGCCAATCGGCGTGGGCGCTGCGATGGCCTTCACCGTCGGGCAGATGGGGCTCGGCGTACTCGTGAACCTCGGGAAGTTGATCCTCACACTCTACGGAGCCTTGGTGGCATTCGGCCTTCTGGTTCTCCTGCCTGCAGCTCTGCTCTTCCGTGTTCCAGTTCGACGGTTTCTTGCAGCAGTCGCCGAGCCCGCGACCATCGCCTTCGCCACCTCCACCAGCGAAGCCGCGTTGCCGCGTGCGATGGAGTCGATGGAGGCCCTCGGTGTTCCACGACGAATCGTGGCCTTCGTCATTCCCGCGGGTTACAGCTTCAACCTCGATGGCTCAACGCTCTATCTCGCTGTAGCCAGCATCTTCGTTGCACAGGCTGCCGGCGTGCACCTATCACTTGGCCAGCAACTCTTGATGATGGTGACGCTCATGCTCACAAGTAAGGGAGTAGCGGGCGTTCCTCGCGCAACCCTGGTCGTTCTGCTCGCGACTGCAGCCACCTTCCGTCTTCCCACGGAGCCGATCTTCGTTATCCTCGGTATCGATGCCTTGGCAGACATGGCGCGCACAACGGTCAACGTCGTCGGAAACTGCCTTGCCAGCGTCGTCGTCGCAAAGTGGGAGGGAGAGTTCGGCACCGAACCAATCTCGCCTGTAGTGCTCGAAGGCGTAGCCGACTGAACCGATCGCATCCGCGAAGCAAAATAGCAGATGCCGAAGCATCTGCTATCGCGAGAAATACGCCGCTAATGCGCGTTACATTGCTGGCGGATGGTGAGGATCAATGTGGTTCGTGTCGACTTTTTTCGAGGCCACAGGTTTTGACTTCACTGCGCCGTTGGGATTCACCGAATCACGCAACTCCTTCGAAGGCTTGAAGAACGGAACGCGCTTGGCCGGGACGTCAACCTTAGCGCCGGTCTTCGGATTGCGGCCGGTGCGGGCATTGCGCTGCCGTGTACGGAAGCTGCCGAAGCCGCGAATCTCGATCTTGTCCCCTGTCTTCAGGGCTCCGATGACGGCGTCGAAGAGTGTATCGACAATGACCTCTCCGTCGCGGCGTGTGAGGTCACCGAGGGCAGTCACTTTGTCTACGAGGTCAGCTTTAGTCATAGTGGGTTCCTTTCATGCAGGGGGAGGGCGACAGCACCGTGGTGGAACAAACCGTTCTTGTTGATTGTAGACGGGATGGCGGCCAATAGGGTAGCGATTGCAACCAAACAATTGTCAAATCTGCATCATCCCCTAAGATGCAAAAAAAGAGTCTTACGGCCATTGAATCAATAAAAAGAGCCCCGTTTTTGCGGGGCCCTCCACTGGTCTGGTAGTGGTCTGGTTCGGTAAAGATTGAAGTACCGCGCCTTACTTCCACATGAAGTAAAAACCGGGGGCATGGTTCAGCAGCTGTCCTGGGTTGGGAAACAGGTCTTCTCCATCGTCGGTGAGCAGTGCAAACAGCCCTCGCTTGTTCTTTGCCGGACGTACCAGATTTGGTTCGCCCGAAATTCCCACATCCTTGGCGGTCTCCATCAGCGCCACGCGAAACCCACCAACCTTATCGATCAGGCCCAGCGGAAGCGACTGTTGACCAGTCCAGACCTGCCCCGTGGCGAGCGGTTTGATGGTCTCTTCCGAGGTATGCCGACCCGAAGCAACGTCGTGCACGAACTGACCGTACATGTTATCCACCAGCGACTGAAAGTAAGCTTCTTCCTTCGGCGTCAGATCACGACTGGGATCTCCCGCGTCCTTCAGTTCACCCGCGTGGATCACCACGTTCTTCAGCTTGGCCCATCGCAACAGGTCGCCATAGTTGGTCCACTCCATGATTACGCCGATCGAACCCACTACCGACGCATCATTTGCATAGATCTTGTCGCAACCGCTGGCGATGTAATACGCGCCCGACGCCCCCACTGACTCAATCGAGGCGATGACCTTCTTATGCTTCTCCTGCCGCACCCGCAGCACCTCGTGGTAGATCTCCTGCGAAGCCGCCGCACCGCCACCAGGCGAGTTAATATGCAGCAAAATCGCCTTGACCGACGAGTCGTCCCCGAACTTCCGCAGCTGATTGTCGACGCTCTCCGCCGACAGAATCACACCCGTGATATCGATCACCGCAATCCGATCGGGATTCAACCCCAATCCGTCCGCGTTGCCTCCAGCCGAGCGCATCGTGAACCAGACCATCAGTGTCACCAGCAAACAAACGGCTGCCAGCGAACCCGCGATAATGCCGATGTAAAACCACGCGGACCTGCGCGGCGCAGGCGGCAGACCGTAGCCCTGCGAGTAAGCATACGGAGGGACCTGGGCAGTTGGAGGGCGCTGGGCGTACGGATAAGAGGGCGGCGGGTGGCGGCGGGGGTGGCGTTGGAAAGTCTTCCGGCATGCTGTGGAGTTTAGCAGGGACCGGGTTCCAGCGCCTGCTGCGCGCCAGCTCTTGCAACTAGGAACGGAAATGCACATAAAAGAGAAAAATAGAGCCAAACTCGTCATTCAAACGTCAAAT
This sequence comes from uncultured Acidobacteriaceae bacterium, assembly GCA_963771625.1. Taxonomy (GTDB): domain Bacteria; phylum Acidobacteriota; class Terriglobia; order Terriglobales; family Acidobacteriaceae; genus Edaphobacter. The sequence goes on along the minus strand of CAVYUE010000009.1, from coordinate 19,227 downwards.
ATTGCAGTATGATAAACGGCGACACACCGCCTGTATCTCACTGCAATCTGTAGATGGAAGAAGGTTTTGCGACGTCATGGCGCATCCGCAGCTAAGTATTGTTATTCCGGCATTTAACGAGAGCGCCCGTATCGAGCACGCCCTGGATCGAGTACTGTCGTGTGTGGCCGAGCAAGGCTGGGACGCCGAAGTATTCGTCGTCGACGACGGTTCCACCGACGACACCGCCGCAATCGTGCAGCGCTGGATGCGCGACCATTCGCGTCTCCATCTGGTCAAAAATCCCGGCAACCGCGGCAAAGGCTACTCCGTTCGCAACGGCCTCCTGCAGGCTGCAGGCGACATCGTGATGTTCACCGATGCCGACCTCTCCGTCCCCCATGGAAGAAGCCGAACGCCTCATCGCCGCCCTCAACGACGGCGCAGACGTCGCCATCGGCTCCCGCTGGATGGACCGCACCCGCCAGACCATCCATCAGCCCCTGTATCGCCAATTCTTTGGCCGCTGCTTCAACTGGGTCACTCGCACCGTCATGGGTCTGCCCTTCAAGGACACCCAGTGCGGCTTCAAAGCCTTCAAACGCTCTGCCGCACAAGTCATCTTTCGTCTGCAGACCATCGAGCGCTGGGGCTTCGATCCCGAGATCCTCTTCATCGCCCGCAAGCTGAAGTACGTCGTTCGCGAGGTTCCGGTCACCTGGGGCCATGACGAGCGCAGCCGCATGAGCTACCTGAGAGACGGCATCAAGATGCTCGAAGACATGGCTCGCATCCGCGGAAACTTCATGGCCGGTCGTTACGACAAGGCCATCGCCGCCATGAAGGACACCAGCGCCATGGTCACCCCACAGGTAGAAACAGTCGCCAAGGTCAGCAGCGTCGAAGTCCGCTAGACCGGCAACTTCGCACAGTCATCAACCAGACAGTCCTCCACTGCTGAAGCTACAAAGCTTCGGCTTGATAGTGCACGTCTTAACGACACGCGCACCGACGTCAGGCATAGTTAAATTCCGAGAAGCCGATCATAAGCGCCGCAACAACTTCCCTTCATCCATCGGCTCGAGTAGTCTAGGAGCAGTAAAGAGGAGCGAAGCTACGCGAGTCTCACGCAACGAGAGAACAAACGACGGGAGCCCATCGCGTGTCTGCGAGATCTGCGCACGTGTCGTTCTGTGGATCACGCTCTTGATGATTGGGATGTGCCCCATTACCGAGCAGTTTTGTTCGCTCGACAACTTTCCGCGTGGCGGCCAGGATAGTGAACTAACGCTTCTTCTTTTGATCTCTCTCACGGCTCTGGTGCTCTTACTCGCTCTGCGTCGAAACGCAAACCTTAACGATGCCTTTGCCCTGTGGCGCGAGCTCTTTGCAGTGCCACTCAATCTGTTCTTTCGGCAATCCCTATGCGCCGTGAACGTACGAATTGCGTGGGCTGCGGTTAAAAAGAGGCCTGATATCCTCACCGCCCTCCCGCTTCCTCTACGAATCTGATCTCTCCTGATCTCTCACGCTGTCGGCTCCGACGAGCCGGCCAGGTATCCGTGTAACTGATCGTCCCGCAACGTGGGAATGATCTGGAGAGAACATGAAAAAGTCAGAAGTACTCCACGCCTGGGCAAGGATCTTGTCCGGTCGCGCCCCATCACTCTCCATTGAAATAACGAAAGAATGCCCGCTGCGTTGCCCTGGGTGTTATGCATTCGACCCAGCTCACCTTGGCAACGACACTCTGTTGCGCGAACTCTCCGACTTTCGAGGAGATGAGCTGGTCAATCGCGTACTCTCTCTCCTCGACAAACATAAGCCTCTGCACGTCTCCCTCGTTGGTGGCGACCCCTTCGTCCGCTACCGTGAGCTCGAGCAGCTTATCCCGGAGATCGAGGCGCGCGGTATCCATACCCAGATCGTGACCAGTGCTTTTCGCGTGATTCCTGCATCATGGCGCAAGTACAAAAAGCTGAATATCGTCGTATCGATCGATGGCTTGCAACCAGAGCATGATGCACGTAGAGCGCCTGCTACATATGACCGCATTCTCAAGAACATCGTAGGCACCAAGGTCACGATCCACTCGACGATCACCTCCCAGATCGCTTCCCGCCCGGGTTATCTTGAGGAGTTTCTGCGTTTTTGGAGTGACAACCCTGCGATTGCCAAGATATGGTTCAGCCTGTTCACCCCGCAGCGTGGGGCAACCGATCCAGAGATTCTCACGAAGGGCCAGCGTGTCTCTGTCATGAATGAACTCCGTCTGCTGCGACCGCTCTTTCCGAAGTTAGACATGCACGATATCGTCATCGACGAGATCGCCAACCCGCCATCCAGTCCCGAAGAATGCATCTTCGCTCGGACGACCGAAACGATCTCAGCCGACCTCACCACCCAGATCACACCATGCCAGTTTGGTGGCGACCCCGACTGTTCCCAATGCGGCTGCATTGCTTCTATGGGACTGGCGGCGGTCGGCCACTACAAACTGGTCGGCGGGCTCACCGCCGGGCATCTCTTTATGGCGTCAGATCGGTTCGGAAAAAATTGGCGTACACTGCAGAACGCCTTTACATCGAAACCCAAGGTGCGAACGGAACTTCAACCGTTTCACATCCTGCAAAACGAAACTGTCACCAACGAAAGGGGAAAGGCGTGAACAATCACTACTGTCGCTTCGAAGAAGAGTCGCGCACTGATCTTGTCCGATTCAGCAGATGGCTCTCCCGCCTCGGCTTCGCTCCAGGTACATCAGGAAACCTCTCTGTACGTCTGGATCAGGACCGGCTTCTTATCACCCCTACTGGAGTCAGTAAGGCTCTGGTCCGGCGAGCCGACATGGTCATCGTCGATCTCCAGGGTCGCCTCCTTTGTGGGACCAGGAAAGTGACCAGTGAAGTCGGCATGCACCTGGCCATCTACGAGAGGCGGCCAGACGTACGGGCGGTCATCCACTCCCATCCACCCATCGCAACGGCCTTCGCCTGTTCGGGCCGAGCTCTCGATGAGGTGCTCTGCCAGGAGGCGGTGATGACCGTGGGGCGCATCCCTCTTGCTCCATACGCCACGACCGGAACAGACGAAGTAGCGGCCAGTCTGCGCCCGTACATCGCAGAGCACGACGCCATTCTCCTTGAAAACCACGGTGCCGTAAGTTCTGGCAAAAATCTGCTCGACGCATTCATGAAGATGGAAACGATCGAGCACCTCGCCCACGTGGCCCTCGCCGCACACCAACTTGGGCACTCCTCGTCTCCTGCGCCCTGACCAGATTCAAGAGCTGCACCGTGCCAAAGCGAGATACGTCAATAACGCGCAAAACGGAAATCAAGCGGAGATCGCAGCGATAGACAGATCAAACTCTGAAACGACTATTGAAGAGTACGTTGAGGATCAAGCGCGAATATCGGCGTGACGCTACATCGTCATTCTTTCCGCTGATCCACGAAGCTTCTGGATTGTGAATGTAAGCGAGCCTCAGCAGGGCGAAGGAGGAATAGAAAAGCTATCGTCCTTTACGAAGACGATAGCTTTTCTATTCCGAATACTGTTCTGTTGAGGTTGTTGGTTAAGCGCGCTGACGCAATCTGCGAGTCAGTGAACCAGCGAAGCCAAGCAGACCGGTTCCCAGAAGCAGGAGAGAACCTGGTTCCGGAGTCGGAGCGACAGAGACATTCACGCTAGTGCCGGAGAACGGCTCTCCGAAAGTGTTTAATCCTGTTCCGTTCAATGCATCGCCTACCCCGTAGGTCAGGCCGAATCCTGGGACGACGCCGTTGCTCCATAGATCGACACTGTAGCCGCCTGCAACGTTGAAATAGAGGCCGTAGATATCGAAGTAGCCACCACCGAAGGGATATGGTGGCTCCGGATCTCCAGGTGCGGGAGGAGGGCAGACTGCGGGTGAATCTCCACCGGGAAAGAAGAGGTTATCAAACGAGAATGGAAATCCTTCGGCCTGTCCGCTTGGCGGAAGGAAGGTACCATCCGGATTGATACTGGTAGGCAGCGATGTACTTTGCACTCCCGTGATCGGCGCGTTCGAGACCCCCGCACTCGTATCGGAGAAGGTGCCGGTGATGCCGGTGATCTGATACCCGTCAGGCACGCCCGCGATCGGTGTCGAGGAATACGTGATGACACCAGACCCACTCATACCTCCACCGTTAAATGAGAAGGCGTAAGAGTCGGCGTGGGCAGTGGGCGTGACAGAAAGTGCGATAGCGCAGACGAAAGCCGCGCCAATAAGATTCCAGCGAAATTTCTTGTTAGCTCTATAAGGACTTACAGCCAAGGCTTCTTTAACCGACAAAGTGTTCATGTTCCTCCGGTTGCATACTTCGAAATAGTTTTTATATGGAACCCGATGAATGTACCCACCCGTCCTATGCAAAGGAAACGTAAAAATTGAGAACACAATCTCCTATAGAGGAGCTTTCCCGAAAGAACTTGATAATGGCTCAAGTCCGGGATGTCGAACCGCCCTCGCACAGATAGGCTTGATTCCCGCATGCTTCTACCCAAAGGCCATCCCATGAAACAATGGTCTGTACGCAGAAACTGGCGTTGCTAAGGGGAATTAGGTTTGCTTCGATCTGCATTTATCGCTCTCTCTCAAAACAAGTCTCTCCGCTCCTTCTCCGAGCGCTCCACCGTAGGCAAGAAGATGTCCGGCCGCTTCGTCGCCGGCATGTCGGTCGACGAAGCCTCGCCGCCTGCGAGCGCGTCAACCGCGAAGGCATCGCCGTCAGCCTCGACTCCCTCGGCGAAAGCGTCACCACCGAGGCCGAGGCCCGCAAATCCGCCGCCATCTACCACCAGCTCCTCGACGCCATCGAGGCGCGCATCTCAACGCCAACGTCAGCGTCAAGCTCTCCCAGGTCGGCATGGACTTCGACCCAGCCCTCGCCGAACGCATCGTCGGCGAGATGGTCGAGCACGCCGCCGCCGCAAAATCCTTCGTCCGCATCGACATGGAAGGCTCCCCCTACACCGAAGCCACCATCGCCATGACCGAGCGCCTCTCCAAGAAGTTTCCCGGCGCCGTCGGCACCGTCCTCCAGGCCTACCTCTTCCGCACCGAAGCCGACGCCGAGCGCCTGCTGGGGCAGGGAATTCGCATTCGCCTCTGCAAAGGCGCCTACAAAGAAGGCCCGGAGATCGCCTTCCCCGCAAAATCAGACGTCGACGCCAACTACGTCAAGCTGATGAAGCGCGTGGCCACCTTCTCGAACAACGGCAAGGGCGTCTTCTGCGGCATCGCCACCCACGACGAGGCCATCGTCGACCAGATGCGCACCTTCGTCCGCGAAAACAACATCGACAAACACGCCTTCGAGTTCCAGATGCTCTACGGCGTCCGCCGCGACCTGCAGCGCAAGCTCGCCGCCGAGGGCTTCGGCGTCCGCGTCTACATCCCCTTCGGCCCCGAGTGGTACCCCTACTTCATGCGCCGCCTCGCCGAACGCCCCGCCAACGTCCTCTTCCTCGCCAAAAACTTCTTCAAGAACTAACAACCATTAACAGTGCGTACTCGCTCACACGCAGTCTGGCAATCTCATTGCGAGCTGCGTGTCGCTAGCACGTTCTTTAGCTGTGATTCGCATAGCGCAACTGTCGTCATTCTCGAGCGCAGCGAAGAACTGCCTGTATTTTGTTGTTGGTGTTGTTCTGTTCTTTTGTTGTCATTCCGCAGCGCAGCGGAGGAATCTGCTTTGTTCCACTGCTGCGCCGATCCGACAATAACTGCACGGCCCGTTACCCTGAGCGCAGTGAAGGGATGTGCTTACACCGCTGTCACATCATTTCCCGAAATGACCCAACTGAAAAATAAAGTTCAAAAACGTGGCGTATTTTTCGTCTTCAAAATAATGACCGCTTTCCCACCACGTTTCACCATGCATTCCACCACGTTTTCACCACCAAAACACCACGTCATGTACCCCACTTTTTCCAAAACACCCCTCAAAAACCCAGCAAAACAGCGAAACCCCGGCTCTCACCGGGGCTCAACTTTTTTTCTTGAAAATATCCCGAAATCTATCGTGAAGCAGACTGTGCCGGAACAGGTTCTGCAAGCAGTTGCTCGACCAGTTCGGTGACCTCATGCACCAGCGCCTCATGCGCCGGCGGATTAGCCGGTCCCGCAAACCCTGCATGAATCTCCTTCACTCGCCCATCACGGCCCAGAAAAAACGACGTCGGCCAGCAGTTCAAATTCACTGCCTGCGGAACCTTTTCATTGAGCTGCTCAGTCTCCCCAGCCACCAGAACGGTATAGGTAAGCCCATAGCGAGCAATGAAAGCACGCAGTCTTTGCGGGTCTTTCAACTGGTCTGCCTCTTCAAACGACAGGTTCACAACCTCCAGCCCCTTGCTATGAAACTGTTTGTAAAGACTCTCAAGAAACGGCGCCTCATCATGGCAGTTCGGGCACCACGACCCACCAATCGCGACAATAACGACCTTCCCATCAAACTGCGGATCGGTGTTCGAAACCACCTTCCCGCTAAGGTCCGGAAAGCTGAAAGCGAATCGCGCCGAAGGGTCTTTCACTGTGGTCTGTTGCGTCGGATCAGTCGGCCCCGGAAGCGCCGCGGCCCGTGCCTGCGCGGGTCTGCGCGCCACAAGGTCCTGTTGTTCCTTCACATCCGCACGCAGCATATTTGAAACCAAAAGTGTTCCATTGGCTTGTGGAGTCAGAGAGTAGAGCGCTGGACCTGCGGCTGAAAAATGGCTGATCTGGTAGCTCTGTCCTGTCCATTGTCCATAAAGCGAGCCCGTGTCACCATCGACTCGCTGAATGACGGCCTTAATATCGGAAGAGCCAGGCTGTGCTTCTACGCGAAGCTGCCATGCAGCCTCTCCCTTCGCTGAGTTGGTAGCAATCTCCCAATCCCCGCCGATGTCTTGCGCAGGCGGCGCACTATGAGTAGAGGCCGCGCTCTTCGAACTAAGACTGATCGGATAGCGAGTCGAAGCAGTACCGAAAGAGCCGTTCAATTGACCATTTGCCAGCGTCGCATCGATGGTTTTGGCGTAGTAATTAAACGTGACCAGCAGATGATCGCCGGTAAAGACCGCGCTTGATGCAGGGCTGCTCTCCGGTCCATTGCGGAGAGCGGCGTGAAGGTTGTTTGCACTCCCGCTAATCTCAAGACTCACAGGAACCTGCTGGCCATGGACAGTCGCGCTGCCCTCCCATGTGCCGGTAATAGCGCCACGCTTGGGGCTTTGAGCGATAACGGATGTAGCGAGCAGTAGAAGGCCGACGAAGAGCTTCACGTAAGGTCTCGATTCTTACTTGTATTTATACGGTTTGAAGATTGTGAGTAGAACTCGCTTGATTAGCGAGTCTGAAGCACGCCTGAGACAGCCAGCAAGAAGCGGCGACAACAACAGGAAGTGTGCTGTGAGTGCATATCGTAAGGGTAGGCCGCCAAGTGGGATCAGGTCAAGAGCAGCAGGGAACAGCAGAACGCGAACGGGCCATAATCCTCATTCCAAAGTTGTATAGATGGCACGCCCGGCCCAGTGCAGACTGTATCCACTATGGGGAAGGAGACCGTTCCAGAGATGTTTCGGATTTGCTTGGACTTCGCGATCACTTCGCCTCAACCCTGATTGGCTTGATCGTATTACGTCCGAAAACATACCCTGGACGCTGGGCCAAAAAGCAGACGGTGTCCTTTCCCCATAGCCCTATCCCCTCCCCGCAATAAAAAATAGCCGCCTTCGGGCGGCTATCTCTCTTTAAAGACAGACTAACTTCACAAAAAAACGCTACTTCCCGTACGAATTCCCGTCGCTCGGGTGTTCGACGGGAAGATACGGTTCCACGGCGAGGAGTCCGGAGAGCGTGTTGCGTTCCTGCTCAGAAAACTGGCTACGGAAGCGGTCTTCCTTGAGGATGGCATCGCGCTGCTGTGGAGGCATTTCGCGGAGGTCGCGGAAGGCGCGTGCAACGAGGCGGCGACGGTCCTCAGGAAGGCTGCCGAGTTGTCGCAGAGCGCCTACCACTTGCTGCCGCTGTGGAGGTGTCAGATGCTCCATGGCTTCAGTGCGGTCAATCACGCGACGCCGCTGCTCGGGCGTCATATTGTTAAGTTGCGTGAGACGGTCGCGCATACGCTGCTGAGTTTGCGGCGGAAGGTCGCGGAAGCCAGGCTCGTTTTCCAGGGCGCGCTGCTGGTCCGCCAGAGGAAGATTGCTGTGACGATCCATCCACTGGGCCAGGTGCTCTTGATTCTTCTTCGGACCGGGAACTGGAGCCGGTCGCGCCTGACTGACGCCAACACGTGCAGCCGCTCCTGCTCGAGGTGCTGATCTCGGCTGAGCAATACCCATCGCCGTCGCTGCCGATAGCAGCAATACGGTGAAAGCTGGTTTTAGGGCCTGGCGTGATTGGATTGAGAATGGCATGATGTTCAGCTGACAGAAGACCCACAAGTCGAGAGAAACCGTTCTATTAGAGCAGCTTACCGCGTTATGTCTCCTCTCAAAAATATATTTCGACCATTCGATACGCCTACGACGCTAGCTGATAGGAGGAGCAGCGGCATCGTCGGCGGGGCTATCCTCCTGCAAGAGCTGATCCATTGTTTGCAGCGTTTGCGCATTTTTATCGAGAAGCTGCAGATCCTGCACAGTGGCGGAGGTCTCAGGGGTAGAGTGAGAGAAACTGGACAAATTGGCCAACGTTCCCCCGCCAACTAGAAGGATCAGTGCCAGACCGCCAGCAAGCGCAGGGCGAAACTGGCGTCCCGTATTGAAGAGAAAACGGGTCTTCAGCTGTTCGAACCACCCGGCTGGCGCAAGTGCTTCTTCTTCGCGGAGACGGACAGCCAGTTTTTGATCAAAGTAGGGCGAAGGCTCCGGTGCCTGCCAGGTGTCGAGCAGTGCGAAGGTGGCTTTCATCTCCTTGAAGTCGCGGTCGCAGTCGGCGCAAGACTCGATATGGGCCTGCACCGTCGCATCGGTAGGCGAGGCCGGATCCAGAAGTAGATCGAAGATCGCGGATTTGCAGTCTATGCAGTTCATTGTGAACCTTTCCAATTTCCTTGCTTCAGGCGCGTCCAGTAAAAGCGCGCAGCTATCAAATAAAGGCCTTCAGCTTTTCACGCAACGTCTGGTAAGCGCGAAAAAGCAGTGATTTCGTGGCAGACTCGCTCAATTTGAGAACGTCCCCAATTTGCTTGTAGTCCATGCCTTCGTACTTGTGCATGAGTACAGCCATGCGCTGTCGTTCAGGCAGCGCAAGCACATGCTGGCGGATGGCGTTAAGACGTTCTTGCCGTAGTAAATTCGCTTCGGCACTTATCGCAGAGTCTGCGACATCCGGCGTCGTGCCGGTCTCTGAGTCGGTCTCGTCAAGGTAAACGGTAGAAGCGGTCCGCTCGTGCCGTGTATCGCGGGCGTAGTTAACGCCGAGGTTGGTGGCAATTCGGTAGAGCCAGGTACTGAAACGAGCTTCAGCGCGGTAAGTCTCACGCGAGCGGTACACCCGCAGAAAAACCTCCTGTGCAAGCTCCTCTGCGACCGCCTGGTTATGGACCATGCGATACATGAAGTGAATAATCGGTTTACGGTATTTCTGAATGAGGAAGTCGAAACCGGCCATATTACCGGTTCGCAGCTCCAGCATGATAGCCGCATCGTCCATCTGACCGAAGTCACCCGCTGCATGATGGTTCTCGGCAGCCTGGAGGTTCTCGAGAAGTCTCGGATTGATCGCCAGCGTAGCCATATCATCCATAACCCCATCTTCGCCATTGGGTTGCGCTTTTGGATCAGATTCCTCGGGAATCTCATTGACATGCTCAGCAGGGTGAGGGTCCATAGCGTTATGGCGATCGGAATTTGGAAGGGGAGAGGACATCCTGCTGATCGATTGTATCGTCATGAAAGGTTGACCAAGTGGAGGCAATCGCCGTGGATTAAGTGAATTTGGTCGAACGATTAGCGGAATGATATTCTCTAAATAGCAGCTGACGTGGCACCTTCGGTCACACTCTGCTTTTTGGGGCGCATAACTCAGCGGTAGAGTGCCACCTTCACACGGTGGAAGTCGTAGGTTCGAATCCTGCTGTGCCCACCATAAATCAACAACTTACAGGCTGGACGCTCGGTGGCAACCCCTGCGGGTCCTCGTTTGCCGTTGTGTCGGCTGGGGCATGTCTCAGGTGCGCCTGAGTATCCTTCACTGAACCCACTCGCTTGGCCTGGGTCACCACAAAACACTGCGCCAAATAAACGATCAAAGCTATATCCGAGGCCAGTCTTCCGATCCGAAGACACCTTCGATTGCGTGGTATTCTACCGTCCAATTCCCAAGGGGACAATTTAATGAAACTCTACAGCCTTTTGTGCGCTGCTATCTTCGCGACCTCCGGCTTGGCGGCCGCGAGTGATCCATTTGTCGGGACGTGGGTCTATAACGCCGAGAAGAGCCCAAAACCAACTATCACCTACGGGATCAAGAACCTTGGCGGAGATCGATATGGCCTTACCGGGAGTTCTGGTGAAACGACCAATATTAAGGCGGACGGCGTGGCCATCAAATCTCCTTCGGGAGCTACAGTTTCGTTTAAAAAGTTAGATGATCACACGTGGCAGATGGACAGAGTTGACTCTCGAACGATGAAACGGACCTATACCGTCTCGTCGGATGACAAAACGCTTACACTTGTCGATCTTTTTACGGCTACAAATGGTAGCCAAGAAAAGACGACGACGGTGTATGCGAGAACTGATCCCGGCAAAAGCATATTTGGTGATTGGAAGTCGGTTTCGATGGAAGAACAGGTCTCCGGACCTGCAGAACAACTCATCATTGAGCCCTACGGAAAAGACGGCTTGAGTCTCACATCAACTTCCAGTAAACACCGGACCGACATGAATTTCGATGGAAAGCAGTATTTCGATACAGCCCCCGATGGAACCAAAGGCGATTCATCGTCGGGTAAGCGGATAAGCGATCATGTCATTCAAATGGAGAGTCAAATCAAGGGCAGGCCTGAGAGCATCGACGAATTCACAGTATCCGCTGACGGCAACACGCTAACAATCGTAAGCAAATCCATCAAGACATCTGCGGTATTTACGAGCGTTTGGGATAAGCAGTAGCTTTCAATCCTAATCGTCGGCGCCATGCCAAAAAGTAAAGGAACTGAACTTACGGCTCATCAGCGGGACTGATCCTTGAAAAACTGTCTGACGGCCCAATCGGCAGACCCGCTGCACGCCATGCTTGACATCCGCCAACCATATCGGTTGCGCGCCATAGCCCGAGGTCCTGCAAAGCTGCGGCCGCGAGACTTGAGGTATAGCCCTCGGAACAGAACACGATCACCTGGAGGTCATGATCGGTCGCAACCGGCAGCCGCGCGTTGGATGTCGGATCAAACCGCCACTCAAGTACGTTACGCTCGACGATCAATGCGCCCGGAATACTACCCTCGATCGAGCGCTGGCCTTCGGGACGAATATCTACAAGGATCGCCTCTGTTTTTTTCACCGACTCATAGGCCTCATCCGGAGATAGCCGTCGCAGTCGGGCACGTGCCGCTGAAAGCATCTGTTCAATGCTCAAGGCCCCGGTCGGGTGTGCGGGTTTCCGTCTCTGCACGCTCCACTCCTGATTAAGCGTCTCAGCCCGCTCAGACGCGCGTTCGCGCGGAACCAGTCGACTCCCATCCAGCTCGTACTCGTTCATTTCGCTGAGCGGAGGCGAGTATGCGTGAATGCTAACGGCCGGCGCGCGCGAGACATTTCCTACGTCATGCGCGTAATCGGGGCCGAATGCGCGCGGCTGGCCAGAATGTATTACAAGGGGCTTCTCACCAGGACGATGCTCCTCAAGCATACCTGTCGCTACGATGAAGGCTCCCGAGGACTCACCGTGGTCGTGGAAGCCGGTGGATTGCCCGGGCAGCCAGCTGATCACCCAAATGTCATGGTCTGGACCTTGAAACAGTCGCTCATACCAGCGCTGTTGTGTGCGCAGCCGCACCCGATCCATCCATCCATCCGAGGACGCGAACAGCGAAACGATGTTGGTGAGCTCCTCAGGTGTCTTCGAGATGAAGCCGGATCGTATCAAGGTGCTATCGGCCTCAGGTACAAGCCGTTCACCTGTTTCGAGTTGCATAGGATCTGTCTCCAAGCTGAACCGTCACAAACAGTCCGGGCACAGATGCCGGCCTGTTGACGGATGCACGGGCAAACGATTGAAGTATCCGGATGAGCTTTGGAGATGCGTCAGGAAGATCTGAGAATGTCGCGGCTCATCCAGCGAGAAGCTGGTCGCAGCGACAACAATGAAGCAGAACAAACGCCATGTCCTGACGCTAGCATAGAGAAAAGAATGCGGTCAATGTTTGAGCGATTGCTAACCAACTTCGAAGACGCCTTTGTAATTTACGGATAGAAACGGGAATTATCGAAATCCAAAGAAAAAGGGACAGGCTTTCGCCTGTCCCTTCTAGCAATGGTTCAATCAATTAAAAGTTGATCTTTCCGGCGAACTGGAGGAAGCGTCGCTCATCATTTACCCCGCCTGTAACGCCGCCCTTGGATGCAGTGATCTGTGGGGTGGTGCCGTTACTGATGGAGTTGAATGCGTCGTTCTGACTCTGCTGGATGTAGAGGTTGTGGTGGTTGGTGACGTCAAAGCCTTCAGCGCGCAGTTCAAGGTTCACTTTTTCGTGAATTGGGAACTGCTTCGAGATTGAGACATCGAGGTTATAGGCTCCTGGTCCGCGGAAGGAATTACGTGCAGTCATTGTTGACGGATACGGACCCCAGTCAGAGATTCCTGCTGGAATAAATGGAGTTGTGGGTGTAGCAGGGGTTGCAGGACCGGTGTACGGCTCGAAAAGCGGGTTACCAAAGGGCTGATCCTCGGGCAGCGCAGCTCCTGTTGCCGAAGTTCCGCCGATCGGATCCGCGGTCAGTGTGTAGTTGTTGCCGGTATTTGTCGCACCCTTCGGGATGGACTTGAAGGTGTGAGTCTTGACCGGAGTGATCGGATTGTACCGAGGAGTGTTATAGCCGGTGTAGTCGAGTGTGCTGTCGTAATAAGTGAAGGGCGTACCGGTCCGGACAGAGTAGATTCCGGTGAACTCATAGCCTCCGAAAATTTCGCTAAAGAGTCTGCCCTTGTTGGTGAAGGATGGGGCCTGATAGATGGGCGCGAACACAAAGCGATTGCGGATATCGAAATCACTATTCCCATGGTCAAGCGAGGGGTTGAAGGGATCGGTGTAACCCAAGGCGAAGTTGCCGGCCGAGGTCTCTGAGAACGTGGTGCTCAGGTCGTCAGTGGCATGAGCGAAGGTGTAGTTTGCGACGAGGGACAAACCAGTCTGATGGATGTTATGGGACGTCAGCTGGACGTTAAAGGCGCTGTAGTAGGAGTCCCCGTTTGAGCCTCGATTGTTGATGTTGGAATACTGTGAGTTCAAACGAGTGAGCGCGGCGATTCCAGAGACAGGATCGACGACCGGATCTCCAAGAAGGTAGTTGCCGCCACCAGCGCCGTTGTAATTCTTGATGTCGTACAGGTGAATACCGCGAGCGCCATTGTAGGTGAGTTCAAGCACCGTTCCGGGAGCAAGCTGCTGATCGACGGTGAGTGACTGGAACTGGGTCTGAGCCGTACGGATATTCTGATCGACCGCACGGGCACTCGTATTCGGAAGGGGAACAGAGCCGGTACCGTTGAGCGGGCCGGAGTTTGAGTTGGTAACTGGCACTGGATTCTGTGCAGTTCCCGTGGATACGACAACGGCGTAGCCTGGGGGGTTTTGGATAATGTTGAAGGTTACATTGCCAAAGTTGCGCTCGTAGGAGATACCGTAACCGCCGCGAACGGAGGTCTTGCCATCACCGAATACGTCATACGCGAAACCAAGACGCGGCGATGCCGTTCCGTACTGAGGCTTCCAGAGTCCACCGACTGGACTCGTGGTTGCGACTTGAATGTTACCGGTGCGGATCTGCTCGGCAAGCGAGGTGCCCGGGCCGTAGACAAAGTTGGAGTCCAAGTTGGCGTTGTTGTTGTGTTGCACGCCGAAGTACTCATAACGGAGACCATAGCTAAGGGTCACACGCGGCGTGACCTTCCACTGGTCCTGAGCGTAGGCTGCCCAATCATGGAAACGATCAGAGCGAGCGAAGGATGGCTGGGAGGCTGGCAAGGTAATGGTGCAGGCTGGTGTCTGAGTGTATGTGCCGGTGTACTGGTTTTTCACGCAGGGTAGGGCGCCCTGAGGATTGACAGCCGCTGAGAATTGATAGAGGTTGCCGGTCAGAAGTGCCTGAAGTCCCTTGGACTGATTGCTGCCAAGCTGCTCGCTTGCCTGCGCATAGGCGCCATAGGCGTTGTTGTCCTGAATGTAGAGGATTTGAGCGCCGCCCTGAATCTGATGGCGACCCTTAGTGAGGTTTACATCCTGATTGATCTGAATCGTATTCTGTGGGCCTCCGAAAGGAAGACCTCCATTGGCTGGGTTGGTGTCATAAAATCCCGGGAATTGGAAAGCCTTGCCCGAGAAGGGATCCTGCGCGTTGGCAGACACGAACAATGTAGGGACATTCTGCAAAGAGGTGTCATAGCTGTTAGAGGTGTTGAAACGGGAAAAACTCGCCTTGGTGATGCTGGAGAGAGCGGGATTGAACTCGTGCGCTAGACTGAGAAGGTAGGCTTGATTTGTTATCAGTTCGCCGACGTTGTATTGCGGATAGGGTGAAGAGAAGGATGATCCGGCCTGATCTAGTTCGTGATAGTCAACGTAACGGAAGAAGGCTTGGGTCTTCTGACCCAGGTTGTAGTCCACGCGGCCTGTGACGTTGTAAGTGTTCTGCGGCACGCCTCCTCCGGCATCACCCGGCGCAAGAAACTGCACGACGTTGAAGACAGGGGTTGAAGGATCCAACTGGGAGTAGAGCGGAGCGGTGCCGCCGCCTGCCTGGAGATTGGAGGTAGTGCTGAGGACGTTGAAGTTAGTGTTTCCACCGAAGGTGCTGAAGTAGGATTGGACGTTGGCCGGGGCCGCTGCGAGGAACTCCGAGGTGGGCACTGCCGCGATCTGTGGAGATGCGCTCCGGACTCGAATGAACTCAGTCGAAGCGAAGAAGAAGAGCTTCTCCTTTACGATTGGGCCACCTATTGCGCCGCCGAACTGGTTGCGAGTGTACTGGCCTTTGGCGATACCTTCTTGTGCATTGGTGACGGTGTTCGCAGTGGTTGCGGCGATCCGGTTGAACTCCCAACCCGTCCCGTGGAACGAGTTGGTTCCACTCCTGGTGGCTACAGCGACAACGCCGCCAGAGGCGCGACCATATTCAGGAGAGAAGTTGTTAGTGATGATGCGATATTCCTGTACATCGTCGAGTGGCACCTTGATGCCGACAGAATCCGTGAAGACAGTAACGTTCTCGACGCCGTCCAGAAGAATCTCAGTACCGGAGTTGCGCTGACCGTTGAGCGAAAAGTTTACGCCGCGATTTGCTCCATTCTGCACGTTGCCCGCGGCCGTGTTATCCCCTGCCGAGACGTTGCCCGAGAGGGCGACGAAGTCGTATGGATTACGAGTGAGCGATGGGAGCTGAGAGATTTGTTCCTGACTGATGACTTGCGAGATCTCAGGAGTCGAAGTGTTGACCAAAGCGGTTTGGTTCGACGAGACATCAACCGTGACCGCGCTGTTGCTCACAGTCAACTTAACTTCGAGCGTGAGGCGCCCACCAACAGTCACTTCAACGCTGGCTTTATAGTTGCTGAAGCCGGCACTGGTAACAGTGACGGTATGTTGAGCTGGCTGAACGTTGGGAAAGCTGAATATGCCTGCTGAACTTGTCGTCGTGGTACGTTCCGCATTGGTGTCAACGTTTTTAAGTGTGACGGTGGCGCCGGAGACAATCGCGCCGGTTGGATCCGTAACAGTGCCCGAGACTTCACCAGAAGACTGGGCAACCGCAAAAAGGGGGCGTAATTAAAATGAACGCAAAAAAGAAGATCGCGATGGTGATCAGTTTTGCAAAGTACGGCGGCGGGGATACGTCGTAAGTTTTCACGTTGGTCTCCGTATAAAGTCTTATGAGTTGGGAATGCGATTCGTTTAGGCTGCAGAGGGGAATATATAAACGCTGAGCACGCCGATTGCCAAACTAAAAATCCCCTATTTGCGCTCGAATGAGCGTTCGTTCACTCCTAACACTCGGTAATTTCTATGGAAAATAGTAGATTTTGGGTCAATCTTCACGGATTTTTTACATCTTTGCTGTTTTGAGGGTTTTAAAAACCCAGGAGTCGTCAAGCTTTTCTAAGTTCGGCACCCGCAGAAAGAAACGCCGCCTGCTAAAAAGTGGGCTAAACTGCGCCCCATACGCTCTGTTCCCTACCAAGCTCGACATGCCATGCAAGCTCAGATCGCGAGCCTCTTTTGTTTGACCAGCTTCCACGCCTCGAGTATGTGCAAACTCAACTCCTCGTCTCCAACTTGATGCAACTCAATCCCGACCCACCCTTCCGTCCCCACATACGGTGGCCTGAAGAAAATCTCGGGCGAAGTCTTAATCAAGCTCGCCTGCATCCCAGGCGGAGCCGGTAGCCACACAGCGACATGACCATCGTTGTGATGGTTATTTGCGAACATCACAAACACCCGCTTACGCACAAACCACGTCGGTTCGCCGTGCGACTGCTTTTCCTCGCATCCTGGCATTCTCATACAGATCCGTCGCACGCGCTGCGTATGTTCTTCGGCCTCCTTCACGGTCGCTTTGAAGGCCATCGTGGCACCCCCTATGAACTGATACGTATTGCAGAAAACGAATTTACTAACAGCGTCCGCATGAGCGGATAGTAATGAACTAAGTGGTACAACGAGCTCATTCTCTAAGGGTTGAGCAGTCGCATCAGATCTACGGGTTTTTCTTACAAAGGCCCTGCGACTTCCACTCACTCACCACCGTTGTGTGAGGCTTCGAAGACTCATACAGCACGAGAACGATTCCTCGCCGCGTCTCGCTCCCCGTCGCCATCAGTTCCATGGGCACGCCTTCGGGCGCGGTAATGTCTACGCCCTTCCTCCCTGTCTGTTTACCAGCCGGGGTCTCGAGGCAAGTCTCGCCCGTCTCTGTATAGAACACCTCGGGCCCCGCGTGCAGGTGTGTGGTACTCACAGCGCCAGGCTGAAGAATCGCTTCTCTGTACTGTGCCGTATAGTCTTCGTTCGTCTTTACGGGCAATGGGCCGATCTGCGTCACTCGGCTGCCCTGCACAGGAGGTTTCGGCTTGTTTCCAACCGTGAAGAGCCAGACTTTGCCCAGCGCCTCTACCACTGTGCTGTCCTTTGTAACTGCGGTCTGGGCACTCTCCCGCGTTGGGTATTGATCCAAGGTCCAGAACACAGGCAGCGCCGGCAATTTACCTAACGGGGAACTTACTAAAATCCAGCACCCCTCGACGGTCGTCCGCTCACTTGCAGGCTTGCAGCTCTCAAGCTTCGGTCCCTGCGCCGAGTTGGCCTGCGCAGACGACCTCGCTTCGAGGCCGATCGTCAGCGATAAGAAAAGCGGCAACCAACAGGTTATCCGTGGCGCGTAAAATCGCTTCGAAATCATCCTCCGCCTCCAGAGCTTTTAGGTTGCCCATGAGTATAGCGTTCCGAGACGAATTCGATCTCCTCCTAGCAAGTGACGGTACTTTACGCCTCCAAAGTTGCGCTTCGAATCATCAACCGCTAAACCATCATCCGTGAATCCAGTTCAGAATTCCTTATGACGCTTCGAAAGACTCCTTCTCACGAACGATAAAATTATCGAACTTTGCCGAAGGACATCGGTAAAGAGGGTGTGTGTTTTCTGAGGTTCCTCGTATAGGAGGACCACCAAATTGAAGGTGGAGCGACGATGAGAACCGAATTGCTTCGGTTAAATGGTGTTGTCGAACGAGACCCGCGATCGATGCGTGGATGAATGAGCATGGAGGCGAATTAGGAGCACTGGCCGAGAGTGGTTTGAGGTGATGCGAAGGTGCGGGGACGAGGTTCGGGAGGTCTTGCATGACGGCTGCCCGGTTGCATGTCTGGGCGACGCGGCCTTCGGCTACGTCAATGTGTTCACTTCGCACGTTAACGTGGGATTCTTTGAAGGAGTAGCACTGCCAGATCCGGCCCGCTTGTTGCAAGGCACCGGCAAGTTCATGCGCCATGTGAAGCTGAGTCCGGGAACGGCCATAGACGCCACGTCGCTGAGGAGGCTCATCGAGATGGCGTACTCGGATATAAAGACTCGCGTTGAAGACGACTAGCTCAAAGAAACACCCTGAGGATCGACGGAGGATGTGACCCCGAGATTAGTAATCGACCCGCCGGCCGGTAGCGATGATTGACTGAGTTACACAGCCTTGGTGCGGTCCGAAATCTTGCTCTATCCATGGGAACGCGGAACGCGCTTCACCGAGAACTTAGCCTTGTCCAGGCGATCTGCCATGGGAGCAAAAGCAGGCGTACGCCCCGTCCAGAGCAGATCATCAACTGTTGCGAAGAGTGGAAGATCAGTTCGAAGCGTAGCAAGGTCTCGGAAGAGAAAAGCCAGATCGCGCTTACTGTTAAGACTTCGGAGAGGCCTTTGAGATTGGAGATGTTCACCTGCCAATTTTGTGGGTTAGATGGAATGGTCTCCAGTCTGCCAAAACGCGACAGGACTGTTGAGGCAGACTTCGCACCCTATCCTGGCAGTCCCGGATAGCCGTCTGCTGAGTCACCAACCAAGGCGAGGTAGTCTGGAATGGAGCTTGGTTTGACTCCGAACTTCTGTATGACTCCCTGTTCATCGCGCTCGAGACGCCTGCGCCGGTCAAGTTGCACTACTCGCGTTCCCTGAACGCACTGAGCAAGATCTTTGTCGGGGGTTCTGGTTACGACGCGCTTAACTCGAGTGTCCTCTCGTGCGAGAAAAGCTGCCGACGCCAGCGCGTGCATCCGCCTCGTACTCCTCCATTGCCCACACCACCACTCCGAGTGCCTGATAGCGTCTCTTCCAGCAACGGAAACTGGGCTAGCAACTCGGGGTCCACGCCCTCTCCGGTCTTATATCCGGGCCACATTCGGTTCCGGAAGGATTCAATCACATGGTCGGTTGCTACCCCGATGTACGTCGTACCGGCCTGCATCATGCTCAGGAGTGAAGCGAGGACGCCGCGCACGGCAGCCACTTCGCGACCTTCGCTGT
>CAVYUE010000008.1:0-415674 GCA_963771625.1 uncultured Acidobacteriaceae bacterium | reverse complement strand
CTTCATAATCAAGAACTTACGCGGCACTTTCCGTCCAGACGCCACCCGCTGCAGCGCTAGCCAGCATACATTCCAGAACACGGGCTGTGCGTATGGCGTCGGCGTTGCGCCATCCTATTCCCTTCATCCCTTTTTGGTAGCTCGATCTTAATCGAAGAAAGTTCACTTCCCGCTTACCACTCCACGTACGTAGCGAACACATCTGTTCACTTCGTCGGTCGAACTCCCCGTGCTGGGATAATCGCAGTCAATATATATGTCTACGTTGCTCCGTGCGTTGACGAGGAACTCAAGCACCTGCTTCATATGCGCGTCGCCGGTTCCAAACGGAACGCTG
This sequence comes from uncultured Acidobacteriaceae bacterium, assembly GCA_963771625.1. Lineage (GTDB taxonomy): Bacteria > Acidobacteriota > Terriglobia > Terriglobales > Acidobacteriaceae > Edaphobacter. The sequence goes on along the minus strand of CAVYUE010000008.1, from coordinate 415,337 downwards.
CTTCCTCCCGTTACAGCGTCCTTCAAATCGATTGAGGAAATACTCCCTAGGTTGCTTTTCACAAAGTCGAAAGTGGATACGCCTGCCTTGGTTAGGTCGCCAAGGTCGGGATCGGCTCTCATCTGCGGAGAGGCACGCAACTGCAGCGCGAGAATCCGCTGATCCGCGACCTGAATGCCAACCAATAGGCCATGTCGGACTGCCGCGGCAGCTACGAGATCAGTTTGAGCCTCGGGGAGTCGCGCATTTACCGCTGCAGCTCCCATGGTCTTAGCCATCAAAAAGGTCCGATCGATCTCCTCTGCAGAGCTGCCAAATGGCGCGGCGTAGGCGCGAATCGTGAGGCCACGCTGGTCAAACTGCGAGCGGAGTTCCTCAAAGTACGTCATCGGCACCGAAAGCCGCCAAGCTGTGCGGGCTTCGGATTTGCGCTTCTGCTCATCGCGCTCCTGTTGCGACAGGGGCTTTCCTGCGCCGCTAAACATGGACGCAAAATCAGGATCGAACTCTTCGGGTTCCGCGTGACTGAACAGAAGTTGGCAGTTCCGAAGTCCTGCGTCTTGCATGACCCGCAGAATCGCAGGGATCGCCTCGTTGTGTTTCAGATTCCTCAGACTCCACGTATTCAATCCTAGTGATGGACCCACCGATTGCGTTGCAAAAGCGGCGTACGCCGGTATTCGCGGCAGTGGCGATCTGCTGATTGGCGCGAGGGCCGCGAGCGAGTCAGGTTTTATAAGTGAGAAGGCTCCAGTCGCAAAAGGAAGGGCTGAAAGAAGCACTTTGGAAAACCTGCGTCGCGAGAAAGCCATTGGATCTCCTGAGATCTATTGATTAGCGTGACTTGGCCCCGATACGTTGCTTTACTGGCCCAATTCCTCAAGGTATTTCTCGACCTCGAGCGCCGCCATACAGCCCGTACCGGCGGCGGTAATTGCCTGGCGATACCGTCTGTCCTGCACGTCTCCGCAAGCATATACACCATGCAGCTGCACACCTTGGCGGGTGGTGAATACATTGTGCTCTGTCTTCACGTAACCGTCTTCATCTAGATCTATTTGACCTTTAAACACGTCTGCATTCGGCTCGTGTCCAATGCCGAGAAACATGAATTGGACCGGCAGCTCCCAATGCTGATTTGTTTTGCGGTTCATTAGCTTTAGTCCGCGGACATCCTTCTCGTCCACACCCAACACCTCTTCAACAACGGTGTTGTGCAAGAATTCGATCTGCGGGTGAGCTATCGCCCTCTCCAGCATGATTCGCGACGCACGAAAGGTTTCACTGCGATTGATAAGCGTCACTTTGGTGGCGAAGCGCGTCAGGAACAGCGCTTCTTCCATGGCGGAGTCTCCGCCGCCGATGACGGCGATTTCTTTTCCCATGGTGAAAAATCCATCGCATGTAGCACAGGAGCTAACTCCGCGTCCGATGAGCGCTTGCTCGGACTGCAAGCCCAACCAGCGTGCGGATGCACCGGACGCGATGATGATCGAACGCGTGTGTACGATGTCCTTGCCGATTTGCAGTTGGAACGGCGATCGCAATAGATCGACGGAGGTGAGATGAGCCATGCGCAGTTCAGCACCAAAGCGAACGGCCTGCTTCTTCATATTTTCTACGAGGACTGGCCCCTGTACGCCATCAGGCCAACCTGGAAAGTTCTCGACTAGAGTGGTGATGGATAGTTGCCCACCGGGCTCGTGGCCTTCCAGAACTAGCGGCTTTAGGTTTGCTCGGGCCGAGTAAATGGCGGCGGTAAGACCCGCGCAACCTGATCCTAAAATGACTGTGTTCCGAACTTCGGAAGATTCGTGCATTGAGCGTTATCCTTTGCGGCAGGGGTTGATGGGCCCGTTATTCATGCAGTTTGCTGTCACTTTGCTTTAGAGAGAAATGTTGCAAAAGCGCTCACATCCCTAGTTACCCCTGCAGATGTGTCGATCGTATTGCCGCCGCTATCTAGGAGCGCATAGAGGGGCAGTGCAACCGTGTTGAAGTGCTTGTCTTCGTAGTCCTGCTGCTTTGAATACACCTCGCCATCTCCATCGGTGTAGAGGCGTACTTTCACAAACCTGTTCATATCGCGCTCTATGACAGGCTGGGAGAACACATTCGATTCCATCCAACGGCAGTTCGTACAGGTGTACCCAGTAAAATCGATAAACACTGGTTTCCCTTGAGCCTTGGCCTGAGCGAGTCCCGCAGAGAGATCGTTCATGATCCAAGGTGTTTCCGAGGAAGCAACAGTGGCTTGGGTTCCGGAGCCGATGTCGGTTTCTGCCGGTGGGAGAAATGCATCAATGCCGCCCAGCCGATGACCGGCGAGTCCGTTCCCCAGCCAGATGGCGCCGGCGAGAAAGATCAATGTGAATACCACTCTTGTTCCCGAGATTGCACCTAGCTGTGAGTCATGATCGAGTCGGAACCATCCGAGCAAATAGGCAACTATCATCAACAGGCACCCTGTCCAAATGCACAGGACGGTCGTGCGGGTGAAGATGTTCCAGTGCCATACGAGATCGGCATTCGATAAAAACTTCATCGCGGCGGCTATCTCTAGGAAACCCATGACAACTTTTACGGAGTTCATCCACCCGCCTGCCTTCGGCATTTGGGTCATCAGCTGGGGCAGGAGAGCAAGAAGAAAGAACGGTAGAGCGAACACAAAAGAGAAGCCGGACATTCCTATCAGGGGCCAGCGCCAATTCCCTTGCGCAGCGAGTACCAGAAGGGTCCCGACGAACGGCGCTGTACAGGTGAATGAAGTCAAGGAGAATGTCAGACCCATCAGCATGGTGCCGACCACACTTCCCTGACTCTGATCATTGGAGGCGTTGTTGAGCCGGTTCATGAGTCCAGTTGGCAATTGCATAAAAAACACGCCGAGCAAGCTAAGAGCAAATCCCAGAAAGATGGCGGTGATTAGCAGATTGACCCAAGGATTGGACGCGAGCTTGTTGATCCCCGCGGCGCCAAAGATGATGGCTAACGACATCCCGAGAGCGACGAAGGTAAACATAATCCCAAGGCCATAGAGGGCGGCCATCTTCAATGCGCCACCACGGGTGCGAGAGGAGTGGTTTGCGAAGAACGATACGGTGATTGGAACCATGGGAAAGACGCAAGGCGTAAGCAGAGAAAGCGCTCCCATGCCGAGGGACAACCAAAAGTAGTGGAGCATTGAACCGGTAGGCATAGCCTTATCTCCTTGCGAGTTGTGCGGTTAAGTGAGCGGTATATGGGGGAAGGCACAGGCGGTCGTTACATGCCTGGAATCGGACATCAATCGGGAACGTCTCTGAAGGGGTTGGTCCGGTTTTCTTGATGGCGAGATTGAAACTCGCGGCTTTCAGGTAATAGAGAGTTTCCATCTTGAAGTTTGGGTCGAGATGATGCGTCACTTCGGTTTCATTCACAGAGCCATCAAGTTCGACCCCATTGCCAGAGGGCAGACTTATTTTCAGTGGAGTTGGACCACCTGGTGGCTGAGACAACGCATATACGTGCCATCCCTCCTCTATTTGAGCGGACAGCTTCACAGCCACAGAAGTTGGGGTGCTCTTCGTTGTTGTCGACGTCCACTTCACGACTTCTGAAGGCCGTTGCCCTAACGCCGAGACATAAAGGCAAAATGACAGCGATAGACCTGATACTGCGCTACTAACAATTTTCATAATTTCCTCTGCTTGTTGCTGATCTGCTGGATTCTCAGCGGTCTTACGCAACTCCATTTACGTTCGCAAGCTACCGAGTGGCGGCCCAGGCCCAGTACTGGGCCTGCCCCGGGAAGTAAGGGTTGTCTGTGAAATTGGATAAGGTCGCGTGGCGAACATCTAATATGTCGATCGGTCCTTTATGTGCGTAAACAATCTTTCCGCCAGGAGCGATCACGATCGTGTATTCCTCGTCTGCGTGCCATGACGAACCAAACGCAGTCTGAATCGACGGAAGGTCCGCCGCAGCAATCTGCAAGTTCGTATTTGAAGCATGTTGAGACTCCAGGAAGTGCGCCACTTTATCTGCATCTGCCGTTGCATTGGTGTTCACCGTCACGAAGTCGTAAGCGCGGCCACGGTACATGCGGTAGGTAGTTTCCAATTGGGAGAAGTTCGATGTCAGGTTTGAATTTGCTATGTTCCAGAAATGAATGACTGTGACCTTATCTCCGCTATTACTTCGCAAGGAAGTTAGTTCGGCTGCCGAGGCAGGTTTTAGTACGACCGGCTCAGCAATAATCTTTGCCCATTCCCGCTGAACATCCCCTGACTTCGACAGCCACTTCGTAGAGCATCCGAATGCCGGGCGATGTGCGACTGCCACCTCTTTGCCTTGAAGCAAGGCATCGATCGCATCGCGAGCATCATGCACTTTGACCACCTTCTGGTTTTGGTTGTCGTCGATTCGCCCTTCGTAACGCAGCTTGCGGTCTTGATCAAAGATGAAGACGTGCGGAGTAGCGACTGCACCGAACTTCTGCACCGTCGACTGAGTCTCGCCGTCATAGAGATAAGGCCAGGGGATCTGTTTGTCCTTTACCCTGATCTTCATATCAGCAGGAGAGTCGGTGAGATCTGTATACCCGAGCTCGTCCAGCCGGACTGCGGATGGATTATTCGGGTTAATCGCGACGAATGCTACGCCCTTGTCGTGATAGGTGTCATAAAGCTCCCGCATGCGGGACTCATAGTTCTCTGAGACTGGGCAGTGGATCGATTCGAACATCACCACGAGAAGCTTCGCTTTGCTGAACTCGGCCAAGGTATGTACTTGGTCATCGGTGCCTTTAAGGGCGAAGTCTGGAGCCGAAGTGCCGATCGGCATGAGCGGATGCTCTGTATTGCTCATAGGTGTGAGCCTTGTCGTGACCTCGGAGGGTGATGGAGCATCTCCCGTTTGCGCAAGAAGAGGAATTGCTGCGAAGCACAGACCGGTTACGGTGGCGATGATTTTCATATTGGGCATCTCTTGACTCCTAATTGGTGAGTGACGATCTTTGAATCGAGGTTGAGTGAACGGTGAAAATGGGAAATTACTTCATCGACCAATATTTTTGGGATCCTCTATGGGCCGGATCGTCTGGAAGATTCGCCAAGATCGCACGACGTATCTCCATCAGGTCGATCTCGCCCTGCTCGTGGAAAAGAACGTCTCCGTTGGGCGAGAGGAGCACTGTGACCGGCACTGCCGCGCCAAGTTCCGGATCGAAGGCGTCTTGCATGGCGTAGATATCATCCGAGCCGTAGAGCAGATTGTTAGTGGACGCGTTCATCTTCTCGAGGAACTTCAACACCTGCGTCTCTTCAGCTGGGACGTTTGAAGAAACCGTCGTAAATGAGAATGGACGAACGCGGTACATACGGTTAGTGGCCATCAAGTCGGGGAACTCCGTTACACACGGGCCGCACCAGGTAGCGTAAAAGTTGACTAACAGGAGCTTTCGGGTTGGGTTGTGACGAAGCGAAGAGAGCGCTGTCGTGGTCGCCAAGGCGACTGACACAGGCTCGGAAGGTGGCGCAGCGCCAATCGAAGTCTCAGCACCTAAACGCAGCGGGCATCCGATGGCGGTCGTGCTTGGCTCCTTGATAGGAGAACCCGCAAGCAGAGCATCAATCGCTACAGCTGCATTGTGGACCGTACGAGGGCCTTCCCCCGGATCGTCGTCAATCCGGCCCGAGTAGCGAACTTTTCGTTCTTTATCAAGAATGAAGATTGAAGGTGCGACGGATGCCCCGAAAGCAAGCGCCGCGCCTCCCGTGTCGCCATCGTAGAGGTACGGAAAGTGAAACTTCCGGAAGGCCGCCCGCTCTTTCATGTCAGCCAGATTTTCACCAACGTCTGACCACGCAAGATCCTTCTCTGAAAAGGCCTTAGGATTACTTGACTGTATGGCGACGACAGCGACTCCCTTGCCCGAGTAGTTTTGTGCAAGTCGGTCCAGACGAGCTTCATAGAGTTGCGATTCTGTGCAGTGATCACACAAAAATGCGACGACCAGGACGCTACTGTTCTTCCATTCAGCCGAAGTGTGGAGAACTCCGTCGGTCCCCATCAGGCTAAAAGTCGGAGCTGTACTCCCAACGGCTATTGGGGATCTCGGTGCCTGGGCAACGCTAACGCAGGGGACGAGCAGAGCGAAGAGTGTAAGTGCGGTTGAAGCAATTCGGTACATATTGAGACCTCTGCAGGCGGCTATCTAAATGCCGAGACCTGGCGAAATTTGACCGGGTTGCAATCAAGCTTCATTCCAGATTCGCGAACCTTGCCATCTGCCGTCCGGTGACAAGGACACAACCAGATTTAGGCGTCATTTTGAGTCGCCACAAGTACGGTACGGAGGGGTGCATGTACGCTGCGGTCCTCTAGCGCGTTGAGAAGCTGCCTAACTAAAGCAAATGAAGTGTGTTAGTTAGATTGGATCGCGGTAGCTCAGTCCTGCTCTTCGCCTATGATATGGTTGGTCCCCAAGAGGTTTCGGGGTGCAGGTCGTTCCATGCAGGATAAGGTTCGCTTCACAGACATCGAAAAAGACGCGATTCGTGACACAGTCTCAAGAATTTTGGACCATCCATCCTTCCGCACCAGTGAGCGGAGTACAAGACTTTTCCGCTATCTGGTGGATCAGGCTCTCTTAAATGAGGTTGAAGCTCCCAAGGAACGGCAGATCGGCCACGAAGTTTTTGGCAGAGAAATAAGCTATGACACCGCCGTCGATCCGGTGGTCCGCAACGCGGCTTCTGAAACCCGAAAGAGATTGAAGCAGTACGACGCCGAACGCGGCTCTGCGGAGCCGGTCCATATCTTTCTGGCACCCGGGGCTTACGCCCTCGATTTTCGGTTTTCCGAAACTTCGGCATCGTCAGAAGAGATTAAGAACCCCAGCGGTTCAATCGTCTTATCCAGTGCGGAACCTGCGTCGATGCCACGACGAGTGCAGGCGTCGAAGCTTGTCGCCTGGCGAACCCTTTGGTTTGCGTACGGAATAGCGACCATCGCAATCGCATGTTGCATTGCCCTCGCCGTGGCCTTGTTTCATCAGAAAGAGTCTGGAAGGTCCAATGCCCGGGTACCTGATCCGCTTTGGGCCCCGATGTTCGCCACTGGAAAAGAGATCTTTATATCGCTTGGCCATGCGGATCCGCGCGGGAGTGAGGATCTGGCCGCCGACCTGGCGTTGGGCGGGCTGCAACGGATAACGGTGACAGATCTCAAAGCCTATACAAATATCTCTGGATTTCTTCAGTCGAATGGTCAACCTTTTCAAATGCGTACGGACAACCAGACGACCCTTCTCGATTTGCGAGATCGACCTACTATATTGATAGGCAATCACAATAACGATTGGGCACGCAGGCTTACCGGCAACCTCCGTTATAGATTTGATTTTGATGAAGCGCACGAAGGAAAGCCGGACCGCACCTTCGCCATAGTCGACTCCGATCAACTCGGTCAGCACCTTTGGCAGGTTCCCGTTGGCAGTAATAAGGCGGCTTCTGTTGACTATGCACTTGCAGGTCGAATGCTCGATCCAGTCACAGGGGGACTCGTCTTGTACGTCGCGGGGTGCGGCAGTGTTGGCACTCAGGCTGCCTCGGAGTTTATTACTCAACCTCAGTTTCTGAGTGGGCTTCCCAAGAGCCTTAACAATCCGAAGGTCAGTATTCAAGTAGTCCTTAAGACACCGATTGTGGCCGGGGTGGCTGGGTCTCCCGAGGTAGTTGCAACTCATGTCTGGTAGCGGGACAGTATCTTTAAGAGCCGAGTGGCACTCCTAGTTTGCGAAAACATGAGTTGGACCGAAGGGTGACCGTCCCGCGCATAGATTAGCATTCCCGTCGGCTGGGGCGCGTTAGACGGCTTTCCCTCAGGCTCGGGGATTCAAGGTGAACTAAATGCCAAGTTCCAACGACGCTGATCTGTCGAGGCGCCTGCGACTGCGCCAACGGAGTGGTGATGCAGCTAAGCGTCAAGACAATTGCTTTAATCCCAAGAATTTTATAGAGCACCTTTCAAATGGCTTGTTTGTGATCCGCTGCTTGGACATGCGGAAGATTTTCTCATGACACTTCTGTGCCCATGCTGCTTTCATCAGCCAGAACCATGAGTAAGATTTACGCCTCGACAACCTTCATCTGGGCCTCGTTCATTCGGCCACCGTGGATCTTGAACTCAGCAAGAGCCCCTTCGATCTCGTTCAGATCCTTTGCGGTCAGCACTAGCGTCGCAGCACTAACATTCTCGTGAAGATGTTTGGCCTTTCCGGTGCCAGGGATTGGAACGATGAAAGACTTTTGCGCCAGCAGCCAGGCGAGCGAGAGCTGTGCAGTCGTTGCGCCTTTCGTTCTAGCAAGCTCCGTAATGCGATCGACGAAGGGCTTGTTCGCGGCGATGGTCTCAGGCTGAAATCGCTCGAATGTCGATCGAAGGTCTGACTTCGGATCGAGTTCAGTCTGAGCATCCAGCTTCTGCGTCAGGTAGCCCATACCGATCGGTCCCCAGGGAACGAATCCGATTCCCAGCTCCTCGCAGGTCGCAAGGAGACCATTGCTCTTCCGGGTCGCGATTCATCAGCGAATACTCCGTCTGAAGTGCAGCGACAGGCTGAACAGCGTGGGCTTTGCGGATTGTGCTGGAGTTCGCTTCTGAAAGACCGAAGTGCAGAACCTTACCCGCTTCGATCAGCTCCTTTACCGCGCCCGCGACATCTTCGATGGGAACGCTTCGGGTCAACGCGATGTTGATAGAAGAGATCGATGTGATCGGTTCGGAGACGCTTGAGGCATCCATCCACCATCCACTTGATGTGTTCGGGGCGGCTGTTCAGGCCACCCTTCTCCGTAAGATCGAAGCCGAACTTGGTTGCGATCTTCACTTCGTTGCGGAACGGCTCCAGTGCACCGCCGACGATCGTCTCGCTCATGTAAGGCCCGTAGACTTCGGCGGTATCAAAGAACGTCACTCCATTCCTGTGTGCCTCGCTGATGACCTCGATCGCTTCATCGATGGGTACAGGCGGACCATAGTTAGTAGCCAAGTTCATACAACCGAAACCTAGTTCCGATACTTCCAGTGTTCCAAGGTTTCTCGTCTTCATCTTTTCTCCTATAACTCGTCATGCGGTTCGGCTAGTGAGCGGTAAAGCCGCCGTCCACTTCCAAGGCGCGCCCGACCACGAAGCTTGCGGCGGAACTGCAAAGCCAAAGCACAGCAGCGGCTACCTCTTCGGGATTTCCGAGACGGCCAATGGGTTGATCCCGAAGCACCTCTTCCATCGCCTCCGGGGATCGCTCCTTCAAGTCCGCGAGCATGGGCGTATTGATGACTCCAGGACACACCGCATTAATACGGATGCCCAACGGGGCATACTCCATGGCGACGCTCTTCGTAAGCCCGATTACGCCGAACTTCGTGGCGTGGTACGCGGCTCGTCCCGTCTGTCCTACCAAACCACCGAGCGAAGAACAGTTCACGATGGACCCACTGCCCTGCGATCCTCATCTGGCGAAGTTCGTGCTTAGTACAGGTCCAGACGCCTCGCAGGTTGACCGCATTCACTCGGTCGAATTGCTCTCCCGTCTCTTCCAGAAATGGCCCGGATGGTCCAGCGATGCCCGCGTTATTGAATGCCATATCAAGTCGGCCGAACTCGGCGATCGTCTCGGTCCACCATGGAAGAAGCCGCGGCTTCCTCCGCGACGTCGCAGGTCACCGCAAGTGCCCGGAAACCTGAGTCGCGCAATTCCTTACCGCTTTGCTTAGGGCAGCCGCATTAACGTCCGCGAGCACGATCGCCGCGCCAGACTGCGCGAACGCTTTCGCTGTCGCGAGATCCAATACCTGCGCTCGCCCCTGTAACGAGAGCAACCTGGCCCGAGAAGTCGTACCGAACGCTCATCGTTTCATCCCCCTCTCAGCCCAAACCTTATGTCGCAGAAGCCGCGAGCCGGTAGCCCAATTGAGTGGAATGATTGCCTATTCGTCCGAGTTAGGCAGAAACAAGTGTCAAGCTCCGGCAGATCGGCATATCGTATAGACATTGAGCAAAGTGATGGAATTGCAAGAAAATCACGAGAAAGATCGATCCCGCGCTCGCGTCGGCGCTCTCAGAACTTGCCGTAAGGATTGGCAAAGCGATAGGAAGTGGCGGCCCACAGTTGGCAATGCCAGTTCCAGGGCTTACGCTTTACCAGAACACCGCGCCGACCTCGCCCAATCCATGCACCTATGAGCCAAGCCTATTGGTGATTCCGCAAGGGCAGAAGCGCGTGGACTTGGGCAAGCAGACTTATGTCTTTGGAGAGAGCACGTTTTTGCTGACATCGATCGAACTTCCCATCGTCAGCCGTGTCTGCGCGGCCAGTGTCGAGAAACCTTACCTCGCGTTCTTCCTCAAACTCGACATGGGAATAGTCCGCGACGTCCTTCACTCCGAAGAACTGTCGATTCCGGCGCCGAAGGCCGGAACACGAGGCATGGTTCTTGGCAAGGTGACAGTCGAAATCCTCGCACCATGCTGTCGCTTGGTAGAGCTTATCGATACGCCAAACGACGCTCCGTTCTTTAGCAAACTACTTCAGCGAGAGATCATCTATCGGCTCCTGCAGGGGCCGCAGGGCGATCGTCTGCGTGCTGTTGCAACCTTGGCGGATCAAGACTACCGAACTGCTAAAGCGGTCGCTTGGGTTCGTGACCACTTTGAAAAAACCTTAAATGTGCATGACCTCGCATCCATGACAGGAATGAGTCGATCGACCCTCCACCATCACTTCCGCAACCTCACTGCCATGAGCCCTTTGCAGTTTCAGAAGCAGCTTCGGCTGCACGCTGCTCGTCAGAAGATGCTTACAGAGGAGTTGGACGCGGCGAGTGCGGCGTTCGAAGTCGGCTATGAGAGCCCAAGCCAGTTCAATCGGGAATACAAGCGGTTCTTCGGTCAACCGCCGATGCGTGATATCCAAGCGATTCGCGCTTCGGCCTGAGCGCCAGGCGGTAGCACGATCGGTCCTTTCATTGCCTAATTGTCTTGCCAGCCAAAAAACTGCAGTCTGACTTGCCTCGCGGCCTTAGTGAAGTGACAGTGGGAGAGTCTTAGCGCCGAGGTCTTCAAGCCCCTAAGTGCCATTTGATATTCCTCCAAGTGTGTTCGAGCGGAACCTTCTAATACAGGAGGCGACATTGCGCAGCTCTGCCACGCTGCGCAAAGCAGGGTGAGTGCATTGGTAATTTATCACTCATCGAGATGGCCGACACGTTGCTCGTTCCTGGCGACGGAATAGACGACGGGGTGTGCCTAAGGAAAGGTGTATCTGCTGAACAACGCAAGCGACGATCACATCACCTTTGTTGACCGATGTGTTTCCCGCCAGTCGCTTGGCGGCATACCTTCCCAATTACGGAAAGCGCGTCCGAAAGAGTTGGGATCTTCAAAACCCAGCAAGTAGGCTGCTTCGTTCAACTCCAACGCTGAGTTGCTGAGGTAGTACCGCGCCATTTGATGACGTGCTTCGTCCAAGATTCGCTGAAAGCTCGATCCCGAATCCTGCAGACGACGCTGCAGGGTACGCGGTCCCATGTGAAGAGTCTGCGAGATCGCGTCAATCGATGGACGATGGCCGGTGAGCCTGTCCTGAATGGTGCGGCGAACCAACTCCAGAAAACTGTCCTCTTCTTTGTATTGACGCAACTGCTCCTCAAATTGCGGTGCTAGCAGGTCAAGCAGTTCAGCATTACGTGTGACGAATGGCTTCGTCGCATCTAAGGCTCGGAAAACAACCACATTGCGTGGTGCACCAGTCAGGACTTCGCATGCCAAGCTACGCTCGATCTGACGTAGGTTGGAACGCTGCTGCACATACTCAACTCTGAGAGGATTCAGAGTCGTTCCGCTCCCATGCCGCGCTAAGGAGCGCATCCAGGAAAAGCAGTAATCGGTAAGAGTCAATGGCTCATCATCGACGGCAAGTAGCCAGCGAAAGCCGACCGTGAATTCCTCGGCGTCAAGTTCTACGAGAATCTCTTCCGGTGCCGTAAGCTTCTTGTATCGGGCCATATGCTGTGACGCAGCAACCAGGTTTTCAGTGGAAAGCGCCGCGATCGCCATCGGATGGAAGCGTTCCGTCTTTGTTTCTACCCCGAGTTTCAAACCGATGAGAGGGTCAGCACTCACCTGATCGATAGCACGCCAAAGTGCGAATAGCTCCCCCGTCGAGACAAGCACGCGGGTTTGCTCGAAGAGGTCACGTGGAAGACCTGCCTTGCGCAGCACGGTAGGGACAGAGACTCCTAGCTCCTCCAGCTTTACAGCTAGGCGTCCCGGAACGCGGAAGTGTTTGAGCATCACTTGGTCTCCAAGTCTAAAGATACTTCGCATGTCTGTGACGCGCCATGCAATGGACGTCAAAGTAGCTGCGAAAGGCGTCAACTTGCAGACTAATGTTTGTCGTACCTTGCAGGCATATTGTCGTGTCTGGCAGGGCCGGGCCGCCGCCTTAGCGCTAGGGTTTAAGAGGTATCTGAGTGGAATGAATCAGAGAGCCCAGCTCCGAAACCCGACGAAGGCCTCAAAAACGCGTTCCTCAACAGGTCAACCACACCTATCGAAGGAGAGCCATGAAAACGCTAATGTTAGGTCTGTTTTTATCACCCCTGATTGCGCAATCGTCCTACGCACAGCAATCGCCAGCTCCGCCAACGGAGACGATTAAAACTGCTGCGAACCATACACCCGAACAACAAGATGTCATCAACCTCTCAAACCTGAAGTGGGATTGGATGGCTGACAAGAAGGTCGATTCCTTGGAAACACTATTTGATGACAAAGCCATGTTCACTCACATGGGCGGGACCTGGGGAAAAACTCAAGAACTGGCTACCATCAAAAGTGGCGGCATCTGGTACAAAAAAGCCTTCGTTTATGCAGTTGACGCTCGCATATTTGGTAACACAGCCATCCTGCTAGAAGACATGGATTTGCAGGCAGTAGTCGGTGCGCACGAAGTCACCAATCCCTTTATGGTGACTGAGGTTTATAGCAAGGAAAACGGCAAGTGGAAGCTTGCCCAACTCACGTTCTCGCATCTGCTTAGGCCGGTCAAAGTTGATAGCAAGAAGGATTAGCCACTAACATCCGAAGGACGCGGGTTTCGGGAATGATGAGACGAATAGATGTCTTATTGAAGAAGCCATCTCGAAGCTGTCGCTCCAAGGTACTCGCCTGCCAGAGGCCATGCTCAAGATGACCGGAATCTAGGTAGAGGTTATTCCGGCGCAGAAGGGCAAGACAGTGAGGGTTAAAGCGTTTGGGTCACCTCTGAACCCGGTTTGAGTTGACTCGCGTGGCAATGTTGAATCTCGACTGGAGATAACAGGCTAATGCACTCATTGAACCCGAGGGCCGAAAGTCGTCTTGTGTATAAGTGCCGTGAAACGCGTTTCACGTTACCTCTCTCCATCATCTGATCCGAGGATCGCACTGCAGAGCGTAGCCGCCAGGTAGGCCGTCGGTGAAGGTGATGCCGCAACTATCGAGATCCAATGGACGACCTCTGTCGTCCTGACGATCAGGCCGCTTAGCGAAGAATCGCGTTCGCCGCTCAAGAGGCACGCGCCCGGGTAAGAGTTGATTCAATCTGTGCCAGAAATCCAGGCAGCGGGCGATGGCTCGTATGGAGAAGGCACAGCCGCCCATTGAGCGTCGAGACACCCAAGGTTTGTTCCCCCTCAAAGCCGACGAGCACTCCTGGACCCCATATACGCCGCAGCGAGAGGGCTGGTCTGTATGACGTGGGGATCGGAACCACACCAAGATTCGATAGGTGCAGATCGAACTTAAATCGCTTGGCCCCCTGTTCGCCGGTGGAATAGGCATCAAAGCCCGATTGCACGATCCCATCAACTGCCCCAAGCACGGCCTTTACTCCATCCATACCTTGCCCAAGACGAAGCGCCTCCTTCGATCTTCTCGCGAGATCCCATAGGTCGTCGGCAGGGCTATCCGGGAGGGAAACGTCGCAAGCCGTAAAAAACACGCCGCAGTCTTCAGGCGAGGCCACGAGCGAGCATTGCTGATCGTCGAGCAGAGGTGCAGATCGCGCCCCGATGCGTAACCGGGATTTCGTCTCGCCGTCATCCCTGTGGCGGCCAAGAGCGCCGCATGCACTGTGGTCTTCTCTTGTCTCGCACGCTTTTGCAGTGCGTCAGTCAAGCCGCAAGAAAACTGGAGTGAGCGCACCTCTGGCACAATCGAAGATTTCGTCCGATACACTGTCCCGCGTGTCAGCATCTCCGTCCGTTGCCCACTAATCGACCTCGGCGCACGGCGTTCAGGGAACACGCCGAGCGATTCCTCTTGGGACGAGTGAAGACTGAGCTTTTTGAGTTTCAACCCCGATAGCGCCTGCAGCATATCCCGCACGGCGAATGCAAGTGACATGCCATCGCAGATCGAATGATGTGCGCTCAGAATGAGCATGCTACTGGCATCGGTATGCATCAGCACGGCACGTACCAGCGGTCCATTTTGGGCGTCTATGGGTAAGGAAAGTTCGCGAGCCACTTCGTGCTCCCACCCCGAAGTGAAGTTTCCTTCTACAATTCGAAGCATTAAGCCTGGCTCGCGTATTGCCTGAAAATAGGGTGCGGCACCGTCCGTTTGAGCGATCACCGCCGACCACAGGGGATGACGTTGCCGCGTCTCTTCGAACGCCCTTCTCCATTCGTCAATCGTTGTTATTCCATCGACGTGCGCGGCCAAGGTGGCATGCAGCGGGCTACGCTTATCCATCTGCCACAGGAGATCTTCGAAAGAGCCAAGAGGGCGCAGGTAGAGTTGCGCTTGCGAGATTGCATTGGGTACGGTTGCGAGAGGCATGGAGCCACCTTCTGAAGAAATGTTGTATGCGTTCGTCCGTTCATCAATTGCTCCTGCACGATGCAGGAAATTTGCGCACAGAGCCGCGTCGCCGTTTGACCGACGTCGTTATAAGTTCGTGCAGTGCGTTTGTTCGTGTTCAGCGTTCGAGCTTGCGTACACTCTCGGGCGACCTCACCGTAGAGCGATACAGGCTCCTTCTTTTAGCCGGTGACTCCAAGCGCTCGCCGATACTCCGTCGGCGTTATATCGCAGACCGAGCGGAAGACTCTTGCAAAGTGTTGCGACGTTTGAAAGCCGCAACTGACTACAACATCGATCATTCTTAATCTCGGCGATTTGAGCAGATCCTTTGCATGTTCCACCCGCGCATTCAAGACAAACTGGTGGGCCGCCACTCCTGTCGACCGTCGGAACATCTGATTGAAGTAGCTGGAACTCAGTCCTGCTGCGCCTGCCATCTCTTGCAGAGAGATCTCTTGATCTATTCGTCCGTAGACCAACTGCTTCACTCGTGACAGCTGTATTGGCGTTAGGCTGCACTTATATTGCCGAAGACCTCGTTTCAGATTTCCACGAAGTTGAACTAGTGCAGAGGCAAGCGCCTGTGCGATGGAATCCATGTAGAGGTGGCCGGAAAGACCTCCTGCCTCTTCCTCTGCCTGGATCGCCGAGATCAGCGCAGCCACTCGTTTGTCTTCGAACTTTGTGCTGCTTCTTATCTCAACCGTCTCTGCGCCCGCTTCCTCTGAGATGGCGCGGAAGGCGTCGTCCGGCAGATCAACTTTCAGGATCTCGATCTCGCTGTTCCAACGCACAAACTCATCGATCCCACGATTGCAGACGATCAACTCCCCGGCACCGTACGAGTAGTCGATGAGTTTGTCGCGGCTCACACCATGCTGGTATCGGCACGGAGAAAGGACTTTGGCCGGAGACTGCTGATGCTGCATATAGTACGTGGGCTCTGTCTCGATGAAGCTTTCAAGATGCTGTAGTTGCAAGCCATTGCTCGTGTCCATGCGAACCTCCGGTTGTCCGGAGTCTGCGAATTCCGACACTGTCTTAAGTCTATGCTGGTTGGGATGGATAAGACGGTCGATCATGCAGCGAATTGGCGTCAACGCGACGCCCGAATCCAGCTGCATTTGATTGGTCGGCCTTTCTCTTCTAGCCGTGCAGGAGCATCGTTGCTCAGTGGGCGGTCGGATAGGACGGCAATTGTTCCGTGATTTCGTTGGGTGACAACATCCGCACGCCATACTTCATGAAGACCGCCATGGTCGCAGTCAGGTCAGCCGTCGCGTAGGTTTCCATGTCTGGCGGAATCTCCATCGCGCGAGCTGGGGCGGCGTTCATCTTGTTGATCGCGTTGAGAAATCCGCCTGGAGTCATAAGAGCCAGCACATGGCACTCCTCGGACTGGATGAGGTAGGCGTGTGGTACCTTCTTCGGTAGAAAGACGCTTTCGCCACGTGTCACCGTAAAGACTTGACCGTCGGCAAACACCTTGAGTTCGCCTGCAAGAATGTAGAAGAGCTCATCTTCGCGGTCGTGGATGTGCGGAGGGGGTTCGGTACCTTTCTTCATCTTGGACTCGACGAGATCGAAAGTACCGTCGGTGTCGGAGTTGCCAGCTAGCTGGCTAATTAAGAGTCCCTTGTACCATGTTGAATTCTCGAGTGCGGGGGCGCGTTTGTATGCATGCATTGTTTCCATCGGAGTTCCTTCTTTCCTTTGCGGCGGGCCAATACTGACAGAGATGATTCTTTGACAGCGCAACCACACGCGTTAGACATTCGGCCTCAAGGTGTTACCCGAGAAGCTTTATCCATCTGAACCCATATCGAACTGCCGCACGTGTCGTATCCACCGATTTGTGTCCAATACGTCAATGTAATCTGCAAATTTCTCAGAACAGGAGCTGGCCGAGTCGACGTGGCTTGGCGCAACAACTTTGAATTGTCCGAAGTCTAAACGCGAAATCGGTTATTCGTAACGGCAACGCGGCTTCTCGTCAGTTGTGGAAGAATCAGATGTATGAGCATCGAAGTCACACAACAACTGCTGCAAACGTCTCCTATGAAATTCCTAATTGCTTATACGGTTAGACAAGGGGAGCCCAACACTGTTTGGCCTTAGATGTAGTGACGCGATAAAAATGAGCCACACTCAACGGCTATGCATACTACTTACCTCTACCCTCTTGCTGAGCTTCAAACCTGCATTCGCACAAGCCCCGTCGCCAGCGCTCCCTGACATTGAGTCCGCCGGCTCTCTGGGCGAAGATCTGTTTGTTCAGTCTGGGTCCACCGGAATGATTCTTGTTGTCGTGAGAGATAGTCAGGTATTTTTCCGGGGATACGGCGAGACCGCGCCTAACTCACAGAAGCCTCCCACTGAGGATTCTCTGCTGCGGCTCTGCTCGCTCACAAAGATCTTCACCACCGATGTCCTCACGAAGCTCGTTATGGACAGGACCGTGCGGCTTAACGATCCTCTTCAGCGTTTCGCTCCGCGTCGTACGATTGTGCCCAAACGTGGCCAATACATCACTCTCGAGAATCTCGCGACACACACATCCGGCCTCCCACGTGAACTCGGTGATGCTCCTCGCGACACGCCGCATTTCACCTTTCCCGATTACGGCACCCGCTGGCGTTGGCTGCCGAATCAACGCCTCCGCAGCACTCCAGGGACCACGGCAGTCTACTCGAACGTTGCCTTCGACCTTCTCAGCGACGCTCTTCAGTCCGCTGCACACCGGCAGTATGCAGCTCTTCTTGCGGAGCGCACTCTCACCCCGCTCCACATGCGAAACACGACGTTCTTCCCCAGCGCTGCGCAATGCAGCCATCTGCTCATCGGCACCAATGACGAAGGCCCCTGCACGTTCACTGAAGAAACTGCCGGAAGCTCGGGCCTCTACTCCACTGCTAGCGATATGGAGATCTGGCTGAAGTATCTGCTCGGCACAGGTGGCCCTACACTCGCCACACAAAACCCTGCTGCGCAGGAGGTCTACATCATCCCTTCGAAGCTAGTCAGCCAAAAAGGACTCGACCACGCAGGCGAACCGACTGGTGTCGGTCTCGGCTGGATTCACCTTCTGCCGATCACAGATGAGGCACACATCATCGAAAAGACAGGCGGGGGCGCGGGGTTTTCTACTTATATAGCCATTAAATCACTCCCGCCACACCGCTATCTTCCTCGCCGCCACCGACGGCCCAATCGACACCCACCTGAATCTCTTCAATGGAGCGAACAAGCTTCTGCTCGCTGTGGCCGGTTTGCCACCGCTGCCACCGCCAACTCCGAAACCCGCAATCCAACGGAAACACAGATCACGACGTCCTTAGACAAAGCGATGGTACATATCGAGCAGGAATAATAAGTCTCAGTGCTGTATCTGGACCACGTCATGTCCGCACGGGAGCAGCGCCACCCTGGCAGCGGTTTCGGATACAGCAACTTGAAGGAAGCCGACGGTCTTTTGCGGTGGACGCGTTCAGGCTATGGGAACTACATCGACCTTCGCCTGCAAGGCGCTGTGCACAACTACTTAGTAAGTCGATTCAGGACGTTCGGGTAGCCCATGATTTTCGGAGTATCGCACGCGAAGCATCCGACGCGCACCGGCTTCGTTCAAGTCGGCTTCTCGGACGTGATTCTTAACCGATGAGAACGGCGTTTACCGGGGCTGATCGTGATCTTCTAATCCACGTTTGAGGTATCCCCCTGGACTGGCCCCGACGACTCGTTTGAACGCTTTACTGAACGCAGCGTCGGACTCGTAACCGACCAGCCGGGCAACGTCTATGAGCTTTTTGTCACGCTGTTCGAGTAACGGCATCGCCTTCTGCATTCGCCACTCGGTTACATATTCCAGTGGTGCTTGTCCGAGTAGCTCCTTAAAACGCGCTGCGAATGCGGAGCGAGACATGCCCGCCGCCTCGGCCAGGGATTCGACCGTCCAAGGTGTATTCACTTTGTCGTGAACGGCACTCAGAGCAGTTCCTATTTGAGGATCGAAAACCGCACGAAGCCATCCCCTGTTTCGTCCCGGTTCCGATGCGATATGCGCCCGGAGCAACTGGATCACCAGAACCTCGGCCAGCCTAGTCGCTACGACTTCCGATCCGGGCGCCTGTTCCCCCATCTCTGACGCCAGCGCCTGCACCGTGTTGTGAAGCGCAAGCGTGCGTGCCTGATCGGCCTTCATCAGAATAAAGCTCGGCAATAACTGAGTGATCGGCTTCAGGCTGGCGCGATCGAAACTCAAGGACCCACAAACGATCGTCGTCGGTGCGCCACCCCCCCCACAAAGCGCAACATTACCGTTTGCGCTCGCCCCTATCTCGCGGAAGCTCCACTTCGGACGCGTTCGCGGGCTGTCGCGCAAAACAATCGAAGTCCCCCGGGCCAGCAGAAAGCAATCGCCGCCGGTGAGGGGAATCGGCTCCGGAATCCCTTCCACGCTCAGCCAGCAGTTGCCGCGCGAAAGCATCGCGAAATGGGCCAAATCTGTGGGGGAAGCTTTCTTGCCGGAGAGCGTGACTTCTTCCTGGGTCTGATTTTCCTGCTTTACGCCCCATGGGGCTGTGGCTTCTAGCCTGTGCAGACCGAAAGCGCTTACGTGCATCGTATTGAAGATGTCTGTTATAGGGTCCAACTCAGTCTCCCTCTTTTGGATGAATGGACAAAACATTAGGACTCCCGAGCAGTTCTCGTCCACCGCAAGAGGAATCTACTCCTGTGTATCGGATGTTACACGGCACGCAAAGGAGCAGTTATGGGAAAGCTTGAAGGTAAGGTTGCAGTCATCACGGGTGGGTCGAGTGGTTTGGCGCTGGAAAGCGCCAAGCGTTTCGTTGAAGAAGGGGCCTACGTTTTCATCACGGGCCGAAGGCAGGAGGCGCTCGATGAGGCCGTCAAGCTGATCGGGCGGAACGTGACCGGTGTGCGCGGTGACGCGGCGAATCTCGACGACCTCGACCACCTGTTCGAGACGGTGAAGAAGCAAAAGGGCAAAATCGACATCCTGTTCGCGAGTGCAGGCAAGGGCGAGGTCGCTGTACTGGGCGAGGTTACCGAGCAGCATTTCGATAGAGAGTTCGGCCTGATTGTGCGGGGCACGCTGTTTACGGCACAGAAAGCGTTGCCGCTGATCAACGATGGCGGATCGATCATCTTGATCGGTTCGGTCGCATCGGTGAAAGGATTCCCTGGTTTCGGCGTGTATGCGGCGAGTAAAGCGGCGCTGCGCTCGTTCGCACGCACGTGGCTCAACGAATTGAAGGGCAGAAAGATCCGGGTGAACGTGCTGAGCCCCGGGCAGGTAGACACACCGGATTCCCAGCGTCTCGACAAGGCAACGAGGGAGATGTTCGAGTCCCTGATCCCCCGCGGAAAGATGGGTCGTCCTGAGGAGATTGCGGCGGCAGCGCTGTTCCTTGCTTCAGACGATTCAAGCTACGTGAATGGGATGGACTTCGCTGTCGACGGCGGCTTCTCGGCCGTCTGAAATTGCGCCGAATCGCCAGAGGTGGTTGATCTGCCATACCGCCACGAAAGAACGTTATCGAACTGAACATTACACATCTATCAAAGGAAAATTATGGGAAAGCTTGAAGGAAAAGTTGCAGTCATCACAGGTGGATCGAGCGGTATGGCGCTAGCGAGCGCCAAGCGGTTCGTTGAAGCAGGTGCCTATGTTTTCATCACCGGCCGCAGGCAGGAGCAGCTCGATGAGGCCGTCAAGGCGATTGGCCGGAACGTAACCGGCGTCCGCGGTGACGCAGCCAATCTGGACGATCTGGACCGCCTGTTCGATACTGTCAAACGCGATAAGGGCAGGATCGACATCCTGTTCGCGAGTGCCGGCAAGGGCGAGCCCCTGCCACTGGGCCAAATTACCGAGGAGCACTTCGATGCGGCCTTCGACCTGAATGTGCGCGGCACGTTGTTCGCGGTTCAGAAGGCGTTGCCGCTGTTCAGCGATGGCGGATCGATCATCATGACCGGGTCCAATGCTTCGGCGAAGGGTTTCCCCGGTTTCGGTGTGTATGCCGCGAGCAAGTTGGCGCTGCGCTCCTTCGCACGCACGTGGGTCAACGAACTGAAGGGCAGACATATTCGTGTGAACCTGCTGGTTCCAGGGGCTGTCACCTCACCGATGCAGGAAGAAGTTCTGACCAAGGAGGCGCGGGAGTTCTTCGAGTCGCTTATTCCGCGGGGCAAGATGGGCCAGCCTGACGAGATTGCGACGGTCGCGTTGTTCCTTGCTTCAGACGACTCCAGTTACGTGAACGGGGTGGAATTGTTCGTCGATGGCGGCATGACGGCCGTCTGAGATCGTCGGAGCCGGTGAGTGGATGGTCGCTATCGCACTCATCGAGATTGACCAGCGAGAAAGCAACACCAACAGATATCGGAGAAACATGCTCTTGGGGATAAGGCGAGCAATCCGAGATTTGTTGAAACGCTGGCCCGTCGCGGCTATCGTTTCCTGGCTCCCGTGGAGCAAATCGCGCCGGAACAAGCTTCCACCATGGCCGTCGGTGCTCAGGTTTTGGAGGAGCCAACGATCGTTCCGACAGTGCAGACGAGAACTGGATTTCTCGACCGGGTGCTGGCTACACCAGACGACCTGCCTAAGACTTCGCACACCGTAGTGCAGACACTCTTCGTTTTACTCCAGTTGATGTACCTGGGCTTCTATGTTGGGGCACTAGCCAATCTGGCGGAGATCAATGACATCTTTTCATCGCTCTCGTTTGCCAGTTGGGCATTCACCGTCATGATTTTGACTGCCGTGCTCCTGATTCCGGTCCGTACCTTCCTGCTTTGCGCTGTGCTCTTTCGTGCGCCGGGAATACGAGAGAAGTTTCTGAAGATTTGGCCCTTTCTATTGCTCTTCGATGTACTGTGGTCTCTCGCTCCCTTCCTGCTTTTGCACCACATCAACTATGGGTTGGCGCTGGCGTGCGTGACGCCCCTTGTCTACTCCCCTTTCGCGCAACGCTCACTTATCTTGATGGGCGCGGGCGAAATCAATCGTGAAATCTCGTCTACCACCCGGTGACTCGTTAATAGCAGGCAATCGTCTGTCGAGGAGGCAATAGGTCGTCTCCCACAATTTGTGGTCTCCGAGAAACAGAAGATCAGTAAATAGAAACGACCCCCTCGTCGACATTGAAGACTGAAAAGAGCGGAATCGATAGCACTCAATTCACATCAGATTTGAGCCACTGTTTCCCTTTGCTCTACTTCTTTAATAAGCACTCTGCACCGCACAAGGGGAATGGCTCCGAAGATGCCAAAGCTGCAGTCAATGAGTCGCCATGGGAGCGGAATGCCGCGGACATGGCCCGCAATGAGGGCAAGTGGAATCACCCCGGCGCAGGCAATCAAACCAAACGCGATGATCCATTTGTTTCGTACGGGATTTCGGTATGGTCCTATAAACAAAACAGCGAGCACAAGGTGGGCAAAGGCCAGCCAGTCTGTCCCATACGCTAGGAATGGATACTGTGCATTCGTTGCGGAGAGAGCATGTTGCACGCGAGCGATCCAGGGCAACAGATGAGTGGCTTCAAGGGTTCAGCCGATTGCATCCTCATTTTGGAGTATTTTTCGCAATCCATATTTCCACAATATGGGCATTATTTGCACAAAAAAATAGGCGTGAGATTCGATGCATTTCAAACGGATCACGAGTATCGTACGAATCAACGGAGGAGAAATCTTCCAGTAGGAGAGGGTCGACAAAGTCCATCTGAAGAACCGGCGACGGGACTCGCTGAGCACTCAGGAAACTGGATGCTTATGGATCGGACTAGAAAGCTCTCACAGCGAATGTGATGACAGCGATATTTGGGGAGCGGGCTCCGCTCGCAGTCCCCAAATGATTCTGAAGTGGCAATCAGTTGTGATCCGGCTCCGAACCGGGTCTTCGAAAATCGGAAAACAGGGGCGCGCGCTCGAAAGAGAAAACGCCCCTTTTCGCTTTTTTACAATCGTAGTTCCCATACTGCCGTTTGCATTCCTGACTACCCTCGGATTGCGGCAACACGTTCAAGGAGAGCGCTGGCGGCGGCGAGAGAGCACCGATTCGATTCTCAAACTCGTTTTGAAGATCAAGCCCGTTGCAAACCTCGTTCAGTGCGTTCTGGACAATACAGACCTCTTCAAGTGTGAGATCCAGTCGAGCATGTGCAGCTGCTCCAACGGCTACAAGACCGCGCTCTCCCTCTACGAATACAAGCTCTTCGACAGCTACCTCTTGACCTGTCCGGTAACCCCATTCCT
Organism: uncultured Acidobacteriaceae bacterium; assembly: GCA_963771625.1. Taxonomy (GTDB): domain Bacteria; phylum Acidobacteriota; class Terriglobia; order Terriglobales; family Acidobacteriaceae; genus Edaphobacter. Next base: position 392,155 of record CAVYUE010000008.1, on the reverse strand, counting down.
CATTATCCGGATCGGACGGTTCGCTCCGCAGTGACAGGTCTCCACGCTTCGGTCCCTTCGCTTCCGACGAGAAAAGTCGAGAGAGAGATCCAGAGGCAGGCTCCGGCGAGGTGACCGGAGCGCGGACGCCCGATGAGGACGCGGACGAGCCATGATCCTTGGCGATCGACTGGCGCGGCAAGGACGGATCGAAGATCCCGCGAGACAACCCGTTTGCCATTCGGTTTTATAAATCCTTCGAGCAGCGCTGGGATACCCAGCGTAGATTTTTATTCTGCAAGGGAAAGTTCGTCATTTGTGCGAGCCGTCGTCATTCAGATCGCAAGAAGATAAGAAAGCAAGCGGAGGAGCAAACGGCAATAAGGAGCAAGAGAGCGTTCAATGTGTGCTGCCTGAGTGATCTCAGTCCCTTGAAATAAGGAGTTGGCGTTAGATGAATTATCGTCTCCGCCGAAGCAGCCAGTTCGGATTCGGACACAGCTATGCATGGTCGGTATCGTCTTTTACTGCACAATGACGCTGACGCTTGCCGAAGTTGTGATCTTCGAATTGATGGTATCGCTTCCAGCTACGGTGAAGGTGTAGCTGCCCGCTGTGGTTGCCTTGGTATTGGAGCCAGTGGCTGACGTGGTGCCTGAGCCCCCGCTCCCGCCGCAACCAATTGCTCCGGCAAAGACAACAACAGATAAAAGAGCCAGCATTGGCAACCAACGGCGGCGGCGCGATGGCATGCCGAGCATCAGCACAGTGGCCAATACCGCGGCTTCGCCACCAAACTTCCACCGGTTCCATCGGAATGGCCGCACAAGCGCGGTAGTTGAAGCAGCAGTCGTATTCACGGTCAAGACGGTTGTTCCGCTTCCGCCAGACGTGACCGTGACGCTCGCCGGATTCAAGTTACAGGTTGGAAGATTCTGCGCTCCCGCCGGTGATCCTGTCAGAGTGCAAATCAGATTTATGGTTCCGGAATATGTGCTGCCAGCCGAGAGAGTCGCGGTTGTCGTTGTGTTAGCTCCAGCGGAAACCGGAGATGGCGCGGGAACTGCAATGAGTACCTGGGATACCTGCACAACAGACGCATCTGAGGTCACCGAGATATAGTTGCCGTCGCCTCCGTAATAGGCCGCAATAGAGTGCGAACCGATAGAAAGCGCGGAGGTCACATAGGTCGCTATACCCTTGCTGAGTGTTCCCGTACCCAGTGCAGTCGTTCCGTCGAAGAAGCCGACTGCTCCGGTGGGTTCGGCTCCCCCGCCAGTCACTGTCGCTACGAAAGCTACCTGCGTGCCATCGAGGACCGGGTTGGCAGAAGTAGTGAGGATGGCTGTTGGAGCGCTCTTGTTCACCGTTAACATAAGAGCCGCCGATGTGCCCGTCGTGTAGTTGCTGTCTCCAGCGTAGCTCGCCGTGATGGAGTGAGAACCTATTGAAAGTGCATTCGTCGCATAGGTAACGACACCGCTACTATTCAACACCCCTGCACCTAACTCTGCACTCCCATCGTAGAATGTCACCCCTCCAGTGGGCGTAAGCCCACTTCCCCCTACTGTTGACGTTAGGGTTACTGATGTGCCGTAAGGCTCGGGATTAGCTGACGGAATGACAGTCACAGTCGGCGTACCTTGGATGGCGGTCAAACTCGTTGCACTGGAGGTTATTGCCTTATAGTTGCCATCACCAGCGTAGCTCGCAACAACTTGGTGTGCGCCCGAACCGGCAGGAAGAACCGTTATGTTGCTTATTGATGCAGTTGATGCGGGGACTCCTGATAGAGACACCTTTGCATCGCTTCCAGCCCCGTGGAAGAAACCCTCTGACACTATAAGGTCCGAGACCCCATCACCATTAAAATCACCTGCTGCAACGAAACCTGGATCGTAGCCGGATGGATCGCTTCTTGTCGCAACAGCAAAAGTCCCATCCCCGTTTCCGAGCAACATCGTAACCGTGTAGCTGGTTCCGTCATAATATGGGGTTGTTACAAACGTCGCGAGATCCAGGATGCCGTCTCCATTGAAATCACCTGCGACGAACGGACCGCTCAACGACATGCTCTTACCTGCCGTGAAGGTCCCATCGCCCTTACCTAGAAGCACCATCCCGTCGCTAATACCAAGTCCAAGACGCCGTCACCGTTGAAGTCGCCTACCTCATACGGCCCCGCCACCACGGGCAGGCTCGCCCCGGCTGCAAAGGTCCCATCGCCGTTACCTAGAAGCACATGCCCATCGTTTGATACTACGTCCAGGGTGCCGTCATCATTGAAATCTCCCACCACGTAGGGGGCCGACCCCAAAGGCACGGTCTTCCCTGTTGTGAGGTCCCATCACCGTTGCCTACAAGCACCGTACCGTCATTTGCCAACGGGTCCAGGATGCCATCACCGTTGAAGTCGCCTACCGTAATCGCGGAATATAAATCCCCCTCTGGGGCCCTTAGAATCGATGAGTTCCCAAAGCTGACCGATGTAGCGCTCGAACCAAGCGCCGCTGTTCCCAGCACAGCATTGTTGTTGCTGGTATCCAGAAAAGAAAACGCAACCAGTGGGAGCGGTGTTACCTGCCCACTCTATCGCCGCCGTCAGAGTGTAATTTCCAGAGCTACCGCCGTGGATCGTTCTCGGGAAGTCGGGTTATCGGCGTATGCCATGGCAAACCTAAGGGCTTCTTTTCTCAAAGGTGTCTTGCCAACCCCGATCTTCGATCTTATTGTTGGGAGAGTTCTAGGCGTGTATTAGCAGCATGATCACATTCATCGGACGGCAAACTACCGATTGGAGCTAGGCCATGCCGCAACTCACCGACGTGAGCACGACGATCAACGGCGAGACAACTCAAGATGCAATGCGTGATCTGTTTCAAGCGCAACGCCTTGCGTCTCGAACTGTGCCAACGCTAACTATCAAGCAACGTGTGAAGTCCCTCAACACACTTCGTGCCCTGATCCTCGAAAATGGCGAGGCGATTCAAAAAAGCATTTGCAATGATTTCGGAAATCGGTCGACTACCGAAACCGAGATGCTCGAAATGATTCCCGTCTTGAATGCGATCCGCCATACCCGTCGAAATTTGGCCGCGTGGATGCGTCCGGAGGCACGACCCGTTGACCTAGCGTTCCAGCCTGGACGTGCCTGGATCCGTTATGAACCGCTGGGAGTCATAGGCATCATCGCTCCGTGGAACTATCCGTTACTACTGAGCCTCTCACCGCTTGTCGACGCAATCGCCGCAGGGAACCGTGTCATGATCAAACCTTCTGAGCTCACGCCCTGCTTCTCAGAACTCCTCCACAAGCTCATCTCATCCCACTTCGATACCACAGAGGTAACGGTAATTACAGGTGGCCCATCTATCGCCCGCGAGTTCACACGCCTTCCCTTCGATCATCTTATTTTTACCGGGTCGACCTCTATAGGACGCGAGGTGATGAAGGCGGCAGCGGAAAACCTTACGCCTGTGACGCTCGAGCTTGGTGGAAAGTCACCCGCAATCGTTTGCGCCGATTACTCCCTGGAGAAGGCAGCCCGAAGTATCGCTTTCGGAAAGTTCCTGAACGCAGGACAGACTTGTATCGCGCCTGACTACGTTCTTGTTCCATCGGATCTGTGTCGCGAATTTGCCGAGGAGGTCATCAAGCGAGCACAACGAGCTTATCCGACAATCCAGGAGAATCCTGATTACAGCACCATCATCAATGAGCGTCATCGGGCGCGGCTCCTCGATGCTTTAGCCGAAGCGAAGGCGGGGGGAGCAACCTTGCTCACGACAAAGCCAGAGCTCCAACAGGCTGCGATTGCCCCCACGGTCGTACTCGGTGCCCCCGCAGGCTGCTCGTTGTTGCAGGATGAGATATTTGGCCCAGTTCTGCCGATTGTTTCTTACGGAACGCTCGAAGAGGCGTTCGATTTCATAAACGAGCGACCAAAAGCACTGGCACTCTACTGTTTCAGCAATGACAAAATTACGCAGAATAGGGTTCTAGAACGAGTCAGTTCGGGTGGCGTCACAATCAACGGAACTCTTCTCCATATTGCACAAGACGAGCTGCCGTTCGGTGGCGTCGGCACAAGCGGCATGGGTGCCTATCACGGGCGCGATGGGTTCCGACGGTTCAGCCACATGCGTTCGGTTCACAAGGTAGGAATGCTAAATGTCTTTGAACAGCTCGGGCCGCCCTGGGGAGGCCTCGCGAGACGAGTGGCCAGCGTACTGAAGCGTCGTTAGCATCGTCTTTGAGACCTATCGTCGCAATGATCTGCTGGGCTACGATGCCAGACGCCCTATCCTGTCACCTTCAGGCAACCGGTTCTCGTGCGTGTTGCAGGTGATTATCCCGATCTTCAAAGATTGAAATCAACTAGCCTGTTTTAACGCGAAGAAACATCAAGCCGGAATTGTTCCGGACCAGCTACTTCGACAATTTCATTCACCGGAAAATCGACAGCAGCCCGTCCCACGGCTGCAGCTACATCTTCTGCAGCCATGGGTTGGATCACACCGGGGCCAGCCGGCCGTCGTGCCGTCGCTCGAAGAATCGGCGATATTTTTGACAAACTCGCTCCTTCATTCGAACGGCAATTTCGATCTGCCACTCGTACTCACTAAGACCGGACCGCGCGGAGTTTTGTGACATGAGGTCGGCGGCACTGCGAATTTATCCAAGGCGCACAACCGCTCCATAGAAAACTATTGAAAAACAATTACTAAGGGAGAACCACGATAGCCGCCGGGAATTAGCGAGGGTCTGCAACTGATCGTTCGTTTGCGAGCGAGGGAGTGTTACGAAGCACATCTCACGAAGTAATTCGTGTCTAGGAGGCCAGTAACTCGCTAAGTGATTTCTTAGGACGCCATTCCTCGTGGCTCCGGCGGAAGGAAGTTGCATCTATATCGACGAGCCCAATCAATACTTCAGCTACGATCAGGCCACCCACTGGGCCGAGACGATGACCACCCGCGCAAACATCGGCTTCGCGCAGGATGTAGTACCACAGGGGCGTCTCGCCACGCCAACCCGTGGAAGCGATACCCACCTCGTCTGCGGTGAGTGGATTGATTCCCAGATGGCGTGCCACGACTTCGCCGGACGGCAGTCCAACGCCCTGTCCTCGTTGAAGGTCACGAACCGCGAGAGAATGATAGGCGTCGATTTCGGTTTCACCGGTGACAGCTACCGGCAGATCAATCAAAGCTTTTACAAGTTTTCCATCAATCTTCTTGGCTCGCTGTGCCGACGTTGTATCCGGTACGTCGAGGAATAGTTTCCAGTCCACCACATGTTGGCGCGGTACTGCACGGAATCCCAGGAGGTCAGGAAAGAGAGGAACCGGATCACTCAACAAGTTCAATTGGTAACTGTGACGAATCTGAGAGTGGCCGTATCGGTAAGCCGCATCCGCAAATTCGAGCGGTATAAATGTGTCACGACCTGGACGAAAATAATGAGGCCCGTCTTTGAGAACCTGATCAGCAAGGGCAGGTCCAACTAGGGTGGGCAGAAACTCGTGCAGAACGATCCACTGATAATGCCAGCGCAACTGCCGGGCAGCTTCGTCGAAGACGTGATCGCTCGATACTCCAGCCAGTCGGGCGTCATCGACAAACGCATTGTGAGCTTTCAACACGGCGAGATGCAATTGAGAGATCAGCATGTGCGAGTCATTGCGTGGGTCGCCGATAATCGCCGTGCCCTCGGCGTTCCGCTGTATGTCAGCTCCGTCCTGGCCAAGCAGGAATTTCGCGGGGTCGTCGCGTTGGTAGAGGAATGGATGGCCGGTCGGCCCGTCGCCATAGAGAGATTCGAGGTTGAGTTTGGGACTGCGGGCATTGTGTAATTCTGCCGTATCGGTATGAGCTCGCAGAGTGGATCGATCCGCCGTTATATCGTGAGCCACAAACTGACCAAAGATAGGCCACCCAGCCGCTGTATCAGCCAGGGAGTCGGGAGAGTCTTCGACATCGCCGCAATCGCAGAGACCGCCCGCGCGTCCGAGCGCGAGCAAAAATTCCTCGTCGGCTCGAAACGACGGAAGCTCAGGAAACATCCGCGCGTAGGTCGCTGGACCAAGCGGCGCGTCAATCGCTATTTTTGCTCGTGCGGGCGACAGGCAGTGACTTCGGGCCGGTGCCATCGATTGATTCATGAGTCCTTTCCCTTCTGTATCGCCCGTGTCACTGGGTCCAATTGCTAAACCACCAGACACGGCAAGACATTTTTCGAAGCGATGGTCCGGAATCAACCACATGAGCGCGGCGATCCCTAGAACCACCCGGGCAATCCACAATGAACGAAGTGTAGTGATCGCCGCCACTATATACAACACCGGCGATAACTTGCCTTCCCAATCGCGCCCGAGCGCTTCTTTCAGGATTGAACCCTCCCCCTGTGTACGAATGATTGCCTGCTGGAGGAGATAGATACGATCGCAGCCATCAATAGCACCACGCCATAAAGTGCGGTGGGCACGGCGGTGAAGTGGTTCTCCCATCCACCCCGCGGCGAACGGAAATAAGGACAGCCAGAAGAGCAGATGGAGATTGGCCCAAAGTATTGCACCCGTCACTGAGTTGCAGGCACGCAGCAGGTGATGGTGATTGGTCCATAAATCCCGACGTGAAAGAAGCTCAAGATGTAGCTGAGAAATACAGGCAGCAGCAGCCCAAGATCATTTAGGTCATCGCCATGCGGCACCTTCATCTCAAGCACCATAATCGCGATGATGATCGCGATCACACTGTCGCTGAACGCTGCCACTCGTCCCGTGGTCATCTTTCCTCCCGTGGACTCTTCTCTGAACAATAGGACCGATGCCTTCTTCATGTGCCAACCAATTCAGCGACTGCTGACTCTGCAATTGGACCAAACTTCGACTTGAAGCGAATTCCTGCGCTGCTCAGCGAGGTATCGATGTACGTCATAAATGACGATAGAGCTTAGCGGAGCGGGAGGCCGATCCCGTCTCTGGCCACCACTTAGAATCTGTAATTTACAGACATTGAAGCCTCCCTTCAGGAGGCTCATTATTCCAATAAAGTATTTATTTTCATAACGCGAGTGTGGCCGCTAAAGGCTGGCATCGCACAGTGGTAGCCGTAAACTTATGCTTCTAAAGCGAAGCGGTTTCAATGCCTGCGGTAACGTACCCGATCATTGAATATTAAGAGGCTTATTTTATGCACAAAACCCGTCTCGGGCTTATAGGATCCGTCTTTACCGGTCTCTTGTTAGTGATTCCAGGCCTATCTGCTTCTCGATGCCTCGCTCAACAGAAGAATCAGATGTTCGTCGATGCAAGCGAAGCCTATTCAGATCCCGGTCCCTCGTCATTTCAGACCGGAAGCGCGAAGAGCGCCGATGGAAGGGTGATAGGACTCAATGAGCGATTTTTGACCCTCGATGGAAGACCCTGGCTGCCGGTAATGGGCGAGTTTCATTACACGCGGGTACCGGAGGCAGAGTGGGAGGATGAGATCCTCAAGATGAAGGCTGCAGGCGTTCAGATCATTGCTACCTATGTGATCTGGCTGCACCATGAGGAGATCGAAGGACAGTTCGACTGGACAGGCGATCGTGATCTTAGGCGATTCGCTGAACTTTGCGGCAAACACGGAATGTATGTCTATGCGCGAATCGGGCCGTGGGCCCATGGGGAGGCGCGACACGGCGGATTCCCGGACTGGCTTCTAGACAAGGGGCCGACGCGGACGAATGACCCTGTTTATATGTCTTACGTTGCGAAGTACTATGCCGCGATTGGGCAACAACTCCATGGGCTTCTTTGGAAAGATGGCGGACCTGTCATTGGCGTTCAAGTTGAGAACGAGTACTCGGATCGCAAAAAGGGAGGCGGCGAGGAGTACATCCTTGCATTGAAGAAGCTTGCCATCGCAAGTGGCCTCGATGTTCCTCTCTACAGCGTCACTGGTTGGGATAATGCGGTGGTTCCGGCGGGCGCAGTCTTGCCCGTCTTTGGTGGATACCCTGACGCCCCATGGGATGCGTCGCTCAAAGATCTTGGCCCAGGCGAGGTCTACGCGTTTCGTTTCGGGAGCCGTGTTACCGGAAATATGGGCATGATGGGAGGCCGGGCAGCAACCGATCCGTCCATCAACAAACGCCCAGATACTCCTTTTATTACCGCAGAGATGGGTGGTGGCATTCAGGACACCTATCATCGCAGGCCCGTACTGAGCGCGGACGACATCGTCGCGATGTTTCCTGTGATGCTCGGCTCTGGAGTCAACCTTTACGGAACGTACATGTTTCAGGGCGGTGAAAACCCCAATGGAAAGCTCACGACGCTTCAGGAATCGCAGGCGACCGGCTATCCAACCGATGTGCCGGTAAAGTCCTATGACTTTCAAGCGCCACTTAGCGAATTCGGGGAAGAGCGCGAGTCCTTCCGCAAGCTGAAGGTAGTCAACTACTTTCTCCACGACTTTGGTGCAGAGCTTGCTCCCATGCTCCCTCACGCGCCTTCTATCATGCCGACGAGCCCTCAAGATCTCTCTGTGGCTCGCTTATCTGTGAGAACGCGAGATGAAAGCGGGTTCCTCTTTCTTAACAATTACATTCGCGGTGTGGCGACCCCGGCAAGACCGGCCCTGCAAATTAACGTTAAGCTGCCCGGCAGTACACTGCTTATCCCCGCGCACCCAGTCGATGTGCCTTCTGGCGCATATTTCATCTGGCCCATCAACTTGAATCTCGACGGCACGGTTCTGCGCTATAGTACGGCCCAACCTTTTACGAGAGTCAGGGCGAAAGGAGAAACGACTTACTTCTTCTTTTGCATTCCCGGAGTAAGGTGCGAGTTCGCCTTTGCCGAGGAACCTGGACTGACGATCGACGCGTCAAAGGCGAAGACCTCACATCAGGGAGGCATAACCTATGTAACCGACGTTACCCCTGACATCGACATGCATGTAGTCCTGAAAAGAAGGGATGGTTCGAGCACACGCCTCGTCGTACTCACACAAAAGCAGTCCGAGGATGCCTGGAAGGCGCGTGTAGGCGGAGAAGAGCGGCTTTTGATCACGAAGCAACAATTCTTTGCGAGCCAGGAGAAGATCACGTTGCACTCCAACGAAGATCCCGCCTTTAGCTTCATGCTTTATCCCGCGATCACTACTGCTTTGCACGCGAGTGCTCCGCTGAACCTCTCTCAAAGCAGCGCCGGCATGACAAACTTCTCTGCTCATCTGCCCGAAGTACGTGTGCAGGTAACTGAGACCAAGATTGAAGACGCAAAAGATGTTCCGCCAATCAAACTCGGACCGCCTATCTCATGGCGGCCACAAGGTGTCGCTGAAGCGCCCGCAGAGAGCGTATTTGCCAACTCTGCGAAATGGAAGCTGAAGTTCGATAAGGATCCACTCAAAGGGGTAAGCAATATATTCCTGCATATCGACTACGTAGGCGATATCGCTCGTTTGAGCGATGATTCGCGTTTGTTGGACGATAATTTTTTCAATGGCACTTCCTGGACGATCGGCATGAGACGATTTCTGCAACGGGATCAAGACCGCAATTTTCAACTGAGCATCCTGCCTCTACGGATCGATAGTCCCATCTTCCTCGAGGATCCCGTTAGGAAGGCTCTTCCGTCGACTGGTCAAATAGATTGGCTTCGATCTATTAGGGCAACTCCTGAGTACGAACTCACGATCCAAACAACACCCTGAAGGCTTAAGCATTCTTTTATATAAAGGGCACAATCGATCGTCTCCTCGACGGCAGGGGACTGATTGGGTGGTCATTGGGGGTGCCAAACCGTTCTATAAAGCTTATTTCCATCTCGATTCTGAAAAGCTGATCGATTAGCCCTGCAACCTGGCAGGGCTAACAGGACTTCTGGGTGCTGGTACTCACATTGTGCGCAATCGCCTGTTATGCCATGTCGCTGGCCCCAGTAACCTGGGTGATCATTACAGAGATCTTTCCCAATCGTGTTCGAGCTTCGGCAGTATCGCTCTCGGTAGCAGCGTTGTGGTCTCTTTCTCGTTCATCCGCGAGTAGCCGAGTATTACTCCTGGCCGCGAGGGCCGTGTCAGGAAGCAATGGGATATTCCGTAGACGCCAACTCCACGCGGGCAAGTATGGTGTCCTCGAAAGGCGCTTTCTGACCACAATACGATGTGCGCACGAGAGCCGTCACCAGCGCTCCGTAGACCGAGCGGGCTATGAGACAACCGGGATAGACCGATGTCCTTCGAAGGTCGACGGTTCAGCAAGCGCGGTGCGAGAGCGAGCGCTTCGCGCACTGCGGTTGGTAGTTCGGATAGGGAGGTCCATCGTAGCGCGGTTCTCGGCAAAGAAGCTTCGAAGGCAGGCTGCGACATCCTTCGGCTTGTCGAGAGGAATAAAGTGTCCTGTGTCGACCGTGACCACTCTTGCGTGCGGAATGAGCGAAGCCGCTCGCTCTGCAAAGGTTGCGGGCAAAACGTCGCGCATACCGTGAAAGAGTAGTGTGGGCATCGGTAACGCTGCGAGCTTTGCCGGAATTTCACTCAACAAATCTTCAGGTCTGCCCCAACGAACCAGTCGCATGAGTCGCCAGGCGCCAGTCGGCCCAGAGAATGGTTGGGAAAACGTGCGGAGCAGAGTGCCGTTCGATTCGCCGACCAGGGCTCGACGCATCGCAATCCGCCAGAAAGCAAAATGCAACAGCGGAGCCAGCACTTCACCCACCAACGGTTTACGAAGAGTGTTCAGAAGATAAAAAGGCTTGAGATCGGGAAAGATTGCCGGAGACATGAGCGCAAGACACGCCACATGTTGTGAAAATCGGGCTGCATACTGAACGGCGATGGCAGAGCCTGCGTCGTGCCCCACTACATGCCACTTCTTTACGCCGTAGCGAATACGAAGCAACTCAATCTGCTTTGCCTGGTGATCAAGATAATCGGGGCAATAGGGAGCGAATGGCGTTTCTCCCATCCCTGGCAGGTCGACAGCAAAGCATCGGTGATGGCTTGAGAGTTGCTGGATGATTCCGTCCCACAACATGCGATTGGTTGGCATGCCGTGGATGAAGAGAATGGCATCGCCCTTACCTTGATGTATGCAATGCACGGCGTTGCCCCCTTCTTTCATCGACAGTTTGGAGCGAGTTGCTGGGCCGCGGGACAAACAAGCGGCTCAGTTGAAACAGGCCCCACGCGACTGCTCTGACGGTGACCAGAACAGAACAAAAGATCACGGTTCCGAAGAGGCGTCTTGGGCGCATGCGGGAGTACAGAAGATTGGTGAGCCAAGCTGGAACGGTGTAAGCCCGCGCTGTACCGAACAAACCCAGTCGAGCGCGAAGGGGGGATTCGTAAAATAACTTCTCGATCAGGCTGTTGAAGTAGCGCCCGACTCCGCTCACTCGCAGGTTATATGCAGTTCTGGCAAGGACCGGAATGCTTTCTCGGTGCCGATATTTGCAAATGACGGCGCTCGCCTCCGCGGCATGCCGAAGAGCAGCCGTCACTCCGTTACCAGTGATCGGGTCGGATTGGGAGGCGGCTTCTCCGATGATGATCCAGTTTGATCCGCAGACGCCCATGTAAGTACGGCACAGAAACGACGTGACCGCGACATGCTCGGGTGGAGCGTCTTTGGCGAGAGTGCTCAGGCGCACGAACTTCTGCATCTGCTTTGAAAGCAGATCGGGATTTTTCAGGCCATGGGCGCGTTGCAACTTGACCTTCGATCCGGGTGCAATATAACCAATGCTGCTGACGCCGGGACGGATTGGGATCTCCCAAATCCACTCCATATATTCGCCAGCCGGGCTGAGCATGTAGAGAGTTGTCCCTTCGACCCAGTCTTCGGTGGGAAAGTGCGCCCAGAGTGCGACCTTACGGGGCCCATACGCTGCGAACGGCAGACTGAACTCTCTTCCAAGTACGCTGGCCGCGGCACCGGATGCGTCGATGATCCAGGAGGCTCGAATGCAATGTCCTCCCGACGTCTCGACGGCCAGAATTCGGCGATCCCGAATCTCGAATCCAATAGCGCGCTCGCGAAGAGTAACGACTCCGTGGGCACATGAAGACTGCTGCAACTGGTTGTGCACCTGCAGGCGATCCAGATGCAGTGTGCGTATTTCTACATTCCATGGGCGTTCGGTAAGCCAGACACCGGGAAGGTATTCCTGCTGCGAGCCGTCGGGTGCGGTAACGGTGATATGCCGCTTAAAGGTGGCCGCGCGCGATGCCACCAGATCTTCCATGGTCAGGCCGAGTTGCGCAAACAGTTGCGGGGCTGACCAGTCGAGAGATTCGCCAACAATATCGTGGAACGACTCGCGCGGCTCAAGACATATTACCCGAAAGCCGCCACGAGCGAGGTGGATAGCGGCTGCCTGTCCGGCAAGGCCGCCGCCAATGACAACAGCATCAGCTTCGAGTTCCGTTTTGTCGTCCCGCTTCCCGTCTTCCATAAGGACTCGAACTACCTATGCGCCACGTGGAAGGCGCAGACCATCGCATGGGCAACCCTACAATAATGCGACTGAAAGACACATCCATCAAAAGGTTGAGTCAAAAGAAAACTTCGGCAGGATTTATGAGTAAAGCCACCGGATGGCTGGTCTATATTCCGGTCTCACGCTTACGGATTGTGGGGTTGTAGGTTTCCGGACGATACCGTTTTGCCCGGCTCATCGCCCAATCGATACACCCGCATACTGCAAGCGTTGCCAGGGACGCCAAGAGCACAGGCCTGGACATCGGCACGAGAAGGAGAGTGCTCAAAAACTCTAGAGCTATCAGGAAGAGCAGGAGGAGCACGATGGAGTGCCTCTTCATGTGAGAACAGATCAGTGCACCCGCTGGTGCTCCAACAGCAACAACAGGCACGGCCGCCAGCCAATAACCCATCACGGTTGGCGTAAAGTCTCTCAGCACGAAAACGTGCAAGAGAAAGCCCGGAATGGTCACCATGGTCATGAGAATGACTGTTGTGGGTGTGACGATCTTCTCGCTGACGCGGAATAGGAGCACCATGACCATGAAGATGACGGAGTTTTCACCGGTTCCAACCAGAGCACTTACCACTCCTCCGAGAAACCCGGCTGCGATGAGAATGCTCTTCTCGCGTGCCCTGAAGATCGGAATCCACTCATTGCGCAGCACCGTTTTCTCGCGATTGACGAGCAATAACGCCACGCCCATGCTGCTCACAAGCACGGTAAAGGACGTACGAACGAAGACTGGTGGAATGAACGGCGCGACGAAGTACGCACCGAAAACTACTCCAAGCACGCCAGGAATTCCAGCGAAGAGGAGCGCTCGGCGCTCGATTGGGATGCGGAGGTACAGGATGCTCAGAGAGGCGGCTCCCATGCCTACGCTTTGGATTGCGAGGGAGAAATTACGGGCATCCCGGGGGGCGATGTGTAGCAGTTTCGTGAAGATCGGGAATGCGATTGCGCCCCCGCCTTCGCTGGTGCCGCCGCCTACCAAGGAGCCAAAGACCATGGTGAGCGCGACTTTCCAATCCGCAAACAGGTGGTAGATCGCGAGTCTGCCTCCGAAGACCAGCCATAACGCCCACACAAGCAGCGCAATGGTGAGATTGAAGCGGAGTGCGCTTCTCTTCGGCATTTCCTGGTCCAGAACGTCTCCGTCTGTCGCGGAGGGTTTGGGTGTAGTGCTCGCCATGCGAGGCTGATCTCCGAGTTTTCTCGAATCAAGGATTTGGAGAAGGATAAGCTTCCCCTCGTCTCGTGCGAGGATACATTGCGCATTCATCCAGAGTTGAAGTACTAAATCCGCCGGACGAATGAGTCGATAAATGGCTAGTCTTCGAGTGGAATCGCGACTGCCGGGGTGGTTATGCCTGGATCGGGTGAGTTCTGCTCCCTGCCACGCCGCAGGAACAGGCTCATCGCAACGGCCGCAAAAGCCACGCAAGCCAGATACACAATAAAACGAGGTTGATAGGAGCCTGCGCGATCGTACCAGTGTCCGATCGCCATGGGGCCTGTCGCGCCACCGATGGCATATGCCGTCCAAGTCAATCCGTACAGCACAGAAAAGTGCCGACGGCCGAAGTAGTGCGCGAGCAGATACGGCGCAACATCGGCTTCGCTGCCCAGGCCCACACCTAAGATCGCAGCTCCTAACAGCGCGACGGGCGATGTACCCGCGAAAGCAAGTATGAGCGCGCCCACTGCAGAAAGCAGAAGGACGAATGTCTGAATGCGCTGCGGTGAGAAGCGGTCGATGAGAAATCCTATGCACAGTCGGCCAACAATGCCGGCGCCACCGCGTACAGAAAGTGCGAGTGCAGCGCTCTGCGCCGTGATCCTGTGCTCGGTGAGAATCGCCGCCAGGTTAGTCACCAAGCCGTTTTCGCTGAACGCCGAAAGCATGATGATGCAGGACAGAATCCAAAAGGGTCCAGTACGAAGTGCTGCGGCGACAGTCATGCCTTCAGCAGGGGAATGGTCTTCATGCGCTGTAATCGTTTCGGGTCGGTTGCGCACGAGCAACGCAGTCAGGGGCAAGCCCAGCAGAGCGATGCCACCCAGCACCACATAAGCGCTTCGCCACCCATGATTTGCGATCATCCATTGGGTAAGTGGGGGGATGATGATCGAGCCAACTCCGCTGCCGGTGAGAACCATCGCGAGCGCGAATCCTCTGCGCTTGTGAAACCATGAGAGCACAGTGCGCGCGTAGGCAAACTGCGCGGTTCCGTTGGCGACTAGTCCCAGCACAAAGAATGTGAGATAGAACTGCCTGATGTCTGGTCCGAGTCTGCTGAGCGAAGCTAGCGCCAACGCAAAGATCAGGATCGACGGCAGGATGATGCGCCGGGGTGGGAAGCGATCAAGCAGAAGTCCAATGCCAGGAGAAACCAGAGCGACGGTGATCGCCGCCAATGCGAATGTGCCTCCAATGGCCTCTCGCTTCCATCCAAATGCGGCGTGGAGCGGATTTAGGAAGAGGCTGAAGGTGTACGGGACGATAGGAGCAAAGCTCACCATCACTCCTGTCAATGCGGCAGCCACCACGGCCCACCCAACGTAGTGACGAGAGCTCTCGTTCGCTGCTTGCGGGGTGATTGTCTCGTTCATCGTTCGGCCGTGTCCTCCAGCTAGTTTGATTAATTTATCGTCTAATCCGAAACTGAGCTTTGCTGACCGAGCCGACGTGCCATCGTAGCGAGCAGCTTGGGGCGCACTGCCGGCCGCGTCCATGGGCACTCCGCAATGCAGATTCCGCAGGAGGCCGCTTCCGCGAAGTAGGGGATGCACTTATCGAAGTCCACATACCAACGCTCCACGCCGCGCACCATTTGCTTTTGCGGCACAATAGCGCCGGGTGGACACGCGGTCGTGCAGACCTGGCAGGTAGCGCAGAATTCGTCCGCTCCAAAGCGGTCGGGACTGGTGGCGATGAGTGGCATGTCAGTTGTAATTCCGGCGAGACGTACACCGGAACCGAAGTGCCGACTAATCAGCGATCCGTGCTTGCCGAGTTCTCCGAGCCCTGCAGCGATCGCCGGCGGAATCAGCGCCAGAGCGTTGGCCGAGGGGCCCGGATATGGGTTGGCGCGGTAACCCTGAGAGCGGATCCAGTTCACTAACGCATAGGAAGAGCGCGTCCCCTTCGCGTACTGGTCGCCAACATCACATACACCTACTCCGTTTGTCTCGTCGGAAGGAACTTCCTTGAGCCGTTCGTAGTTGTGAGCGAGTGCGAGTACGACGACCCATGGCTCGTTGACCGCATAGCCCTCGAAGACGTAAAGAGGGTCCATAGCTGTAATACCCACGCCATCAGCCTCGTGGGCAAGCGCAAAGCTGGTCAGCGCTGCGGTGAGTTGCTCGGACGAAGCTTCATTGCGAGTATCGGCGACTGGAATCAATTCCGGATAGGTGTAGGCCGCCTGAAATGCCTCGGCTGAGCCGGGACATTTACGGGAGTTTTCGCGGGCTACGATCTGCAGCGCACCCCAAGGGTGCTGATCCGGCGGATGCCAGAAGAAAGGCGAGGGCGGCCGAGGCGTGGTTTCTCCCACGCCGTTGATTGAGTTCCCCGAAGTCTTGAGCAGGGCTAGAGTTTCCGGTTTAGGCCTGTAGCTGCCTCGTTTCGGACGCCTCGGATTGGCTTGATTGTTCACTCGTCTCCTCGCAGAAAAGACTTCGATCGCACGAGTATATGACCGATGATTGCGGGGCGGTATCGATCAAAAGATGGAGGGGTCCGGTCCGATTACCTCGTGGGGTGAGCAATCGTCGTTTGTCTACCGATTCATATCCGTGGGCAAGTAGGATCGCTCTTTCCATCGAACACTTCCACCGGTTATTTTTCGTGTAAGAGCGTACCACTGCACAGCGAGTAGTACTCCGACACCGAGGGGATGGAGACACGCTCCGCGCCAGTTCTGGCGGAATCGGTATGCCGCCATAAAACGCGGCAGCCATGCTCCAGTGATGGCGACCAACACATAGACTGTCTCCGCAACCGAAGATCCCCCCACCAGCCATAGCCATGCTGCCAGCATGAACGGGACTATCTGACCCAGGAATAAGAGCAGGCTGATCGGCAAAATCCGTACAGGTGCCGCTAGTCCTTCCGTTGCATTTTTGGCGAGCCCTTGCCACACTTGCCGGGCGTTGCGATACATTCTGCACGTTGCGAGATCAGTGAGATCCGCCAGATCTGTTCGATATCCATGTTCCCGGAACAATCGCGGAAGGAGGAGTCCGTCGTGCATCGTTGTCTTGATCGCGGCATGGCCACCGCATGCGAAGTAGTCTTCTCGACGAACGAGAATGAACTGCCCGCAGCCTGCCGCGAAAGCCGGATCGGTGGTGTTTCTCATTCTTTCGACCGGAAGAAACCCGAGGAGGACAAAGTGAATCAGTGGTAGCAGAAGACGTTCAAGTGACGTCTCCGTCACCTGCTGTGGGAAGCCACTCACCAGCCCGCGTCGGCCTCGTTTCAAGAGTGCCGCCATGCGGGCCAGGCACTCCGGCTTTAGTCTTACGTCTGCATCAACAAAACAGAGCAGTTCGTGGCGAGCTGCATGTGCCAAGGTCCAACACGCGTGCTGCTTGCCGTTCCAGCCGATTGGCAATGTTTGAGTGCGCTCCAGCCTGACCCTTGTATCCTTCTTCGCGATAGCCTCGACGATATCGGCCGTTCGATCGATCGAGCCATCGTCCATTACGATCACTTCGAAGTTCACACCGGTGCTCGCGAGAACGCTTTCCACCGCGGCAGCAATTCCCTCTTCCTCATCCCGTGCCGGAATCAGAACAGAAAGAGCGGGCAAGTATGAAGGCCCGACTTTTGGCGGGGGGAGGTATCGCCGCCAGTTTACGCAAAACAATACTGCAGGCGCTAGAGAACAGAGCATCGCCGCGATTGTGAAAGCTTCAAGCATCATCGCCGTGCTCCTTGCAGGAGACAAGATCCGAACCACGCTTCGGCATCGCCGTGTGCTCCGCGTTATAAGGCCGGTTGGTAAAGGACGCTTTTAGCCTTTGCCATCCTCCGTAGAAACCGCCCGTACCTAGCTTTCCATGCGACAGGGTGTCGAAGTTGCGAGCATCACGTTCTATGGTCAGCGCGGATAGAGTGTTCATCGCCGCCTCCAGCGATTTCACCAATTGCTGTTGCAACATCTCCGCGTCCTGCCCTGAATCCACCTTCACTGGCTCTCCAAAGTGCAACAAACATTCTGGTAATCGCTCGTCCCAGAACGGATACTCGATCGCGAGCGGAACTACGGTGCATCGCCCGGTGCTTGCAGCTACTCGCGATGCCAGAGCGGACAGACCCGGCTTGAACTCCAACGGCCTCGCCCTGACATCAACAAAGCGGCCCTGAGGCGTAACCCATACAACACCGCCCGCCGATAAAATTGCTTTGCTGGTCTTCAAAAACTTCGCCGCTCCGCGCGCTGAATTCATCTCGACGCCGAAGATGCCCACTCGCTTGAGAATTGCATATCGCTCAAGTGCTGCTGCATCCATCGGAGCGTAGTGCTGCCGCGCTTCCATTAGAGTCTCCGCGAGATAGACGGAGACCATCGGATCCCACCACGAACTGTGATTCGCATAGACGATCACTGGGCCAGCATTTGCCAGCGCGGAAAACCTCTCTGCACCACTTACCCTTACGGCGTGAAAGTGCCGTCGAAAATAACCGCGCACGATTCGCCGAAAGAACCGAAGCGTCAGCAGCGAGATAGGTGGCGCATCCATATATTTTCTTGCCTCGTTGCGACTCAAGCCCGCGCATCATGATCGAGCGAATCTGCCGCGATCCATCCCGACATCATTACCATAGGCATCCCGGGCCCTGGGTGCGCGGCTCCGCCTGCCAGATACATTCCAGCCAGCTCCTTACTGCGATTAGCCGGCTTGAATGCGCCCTGAAAGACTCCGTGACTTGAAATTCCATAAATGGCTCCGTTCAATACACGGTAGCGGTCATGAATATCCTGCGGCGTCAGTGCGGCTTCGAAGACGATACGCTTCTCGATATCCTCGAGCCCTGCGGTTCGTTTCAGCTTATTCAAGATCACCTGCCTGTACGCAGGAAGCATTTTGGACCAATCATGATGTTCGCGCAGATACGGCGTGTGTACGAGCACATATAGCGCTTCACCGCCTTCAGGAGCGCTCGTCGGATCGGTCACGGCCGTTGCTGCCAGATAGCATGTGGGGTCGGGAGCGGGCTCACCTAACTCATAGATTGAGTGGAACTCCTCATGGGGGTCGCGTGAAAACACAAAATCATGATGCGCCAGATGTTCGTACCGCCGATTCAGTCCAAGGTAGAGCACCACGCCGGAGCATGCTGGCTCGTAGAGTCGTTTATGTTCAAACTGCTGGGCGGCCGCTCCGCCGACGAGTTCGCGATGGGTTCGGACCGCGTCTTCGTTCGACACCACAGCATCGAAGCGGTGGACCTTACCCAGCGTCGTCACGAGTCCGGTTACCTTGCCACCTGCTCGTCCACCGTGCCGTGGGACGTCCGTTAGAATCTGCGACACATCGGTCTCTGTATGAAATACGACGCCAAGCTCGCCAGCCAGCTTCACAAGAGCCTCAGGCACTGCGCGCGTTCCGCCGAGCGGATACCAGATTCCTTCCTCCATTTGCATATGTCCGATTGCACAGAGAATCGCAGGCGAAGCATCGGGTGAGCTTCCCACATACTGCACAAAATGATCCAGCATCTGTGCGACATTCGGGTCTGGGATGAACTCTCGGATGGTACCCGCAACTGTCTTACCCAGCCTCATCCGCATCACGTCTTTAAGAACCTTAATGTCGAACGCTCCACCCAAATCCATCGTGTCTTTCATCGATCCGATCGATCGCCAGAAGAAGAATCGGTCGCTGATGGAATGTAGCTGCTTTGATGTCTCAAGAAACTTTAAGTAGCCCGCGCCCATCCTTGGCCAAATTGCCTCGAGTTCTTTCGCCATTACGGACGCGTTGTCACGCAGATCCATTCTTGTTCCATCTTCGAAGAAGCAGCGCCACTGTGGATCGAGCCTTACCATGGGCACATAGTCTTCTATGCGTCGCCCAGCTTCTTCGAAGATTCTTCTTAGGACCGATGGCTGAATCAAAATTGTCGGACCCATGTCGAAGCGGAATCCGGCGGCACGCAACTGCGCAGCCTTGCCCCCCAGCCATGCGTTCTTTTCGAACACCTCCACTTGGTATCCACGAGCAGCCAAGCGTACAAGCCGCCGCCAACCCAGCTAATCCGCTTCCGATCACTCCAACTTTCATTTCGCCGTCCCGCATGCTCTTCCTTTCGCTACTTCTGCTTGAGCCGCATTGCCGCCTGTACCGCTCTTAGCTAAACCACGGCACTCGCTGACTTATCGTTTGCGAGTATGATGCCAGGATCATCCCATCGAATAGCTCCCTATGTTGTTCTCCCGTTGCTTCGTAAGGACGAACGCTCTTACTGCGCTGAACGGTAACCACCTTTGCAACGGTCATCTCAAGCAGTCCCTCAGAGCCACGTGTAGCTACCGAATCCGCTCTCTCTTCGGCCGCCGAAAGGAACCCGCGGATCCGCAGTTCCGACGATGATGTCGTTGATCAGCACAGTGCCCACGTTGAGCGCCGCCGCCAAACGTTTAGCTTCTTCTTCATCGCCAAACACCGACGCCGTCAGCGCGAAAGGGCAGGCCTCCTGTGCCGCCAACAATTCTGTCTCGCTCGATACTTCGATTACCGACAGCACAGGAGCGAACAGATCGGCCTGAGCAAGGCGCATCTCGGGTCTTACTTCAGTCACTAAAATCGGTCGCTGCTCTGTATTGATCGAACCATGCACGCGAGCGCCTAAGTGCTCCGCTTCATGCAACAGTTCGAGTAGATTCGTTCGCGTCGTCTCGCCAAAACATGTCGGCCTACATTCATCGAACGCAGTTGACAACATGCCGACCAGCATTCTCTTTCGATCCTCGGATGCACCTAACAGCAGCACTCTTCGCGGGGCCATGCACGTAGCCGAACCATTCAGACGCATACCAAACGCTATGGCCTTCACCACACGATTCAAATCGGCAGAGGGCAGCACTACGACCGCATCACATCCCGAAGCCTCTACGACGCATGGGATCATTTTTTCCGCGCATACTCTCAGTACTGTTCGGGCATTCTGAGCCGAACCAGTGAAGATCACTTTGTCCACTGAGGAATGTAGAGCCTCGTCTGCTGCCTCGATCGACTCGTCCGTTACCTGCAACAAACTACTCGCGGAGGCCCGCAGCATAGAGCGCTTCGGCAAAGAGTCTCGCTATAGGGCCGCCGCCACGCCCAGGTTTCAACACCACTGCATTGCCTGCAGCTAGTGCCTGCAACGCCTGTACTCCGGGTAAGAAAAGCGGATAGTTGGCTGGCCCCAGAATAAGGACAACTCCGTAAGGGACGCGTTGAACCTCACTGATGAGGCCTGTCAGTAAAAAAGGGAGCCCTCGCCTGACCCAATCGTCGCACCGTTAGAATCTTTTCTGCTTGTTGCTCCAAGAAGCGGCACGCCGCCAGCAGTGGAAGTACCTCTGCGACTCTGGTATCCGCTGGCGTCCGGTGCAGATCGGAAGGTATTGCGTTGGAAAATGCGTCGGACATATGCGACATCGCAAACCTGGCTCGCTGTAGTATGGCAAGACGCTGCCGTATCGGCAGTGCGGCCCATGTGCGTTGAGCTTCGTGAAGCGAAGAAAGTCCAAGGACATCAGCTCTTACAGTTTTGTCCATACCCTGGCTTTTACTGTGAGGCGTCTCTACCCCGATTACAGAGATTGGCATCGCTATGATGCCACGCCGACCAACTCATCGTCGGATATTGCGGATACAGGGGCCTGCCACTGAGGCTCGATCTTCATGTCTTGTAGCAGAAGCCGCGATGTAATTCGAGCCGACTCGAAGATCACAGGCAATCCGCTGCCTGGGTGCGTTCCTCCACCTACTAGGTACATCTGCCCGACATCTTCAAATCGATTATGAGGACGTAGATGAAGCATCTGTTTCAACGAGTGGGCCATGCTGAAGGTGGCTCCTTTGTAAAGATTGAACTCGCTGCTCCAACCCGATGGAGTCATTATCTTCTCCGTTTGTATCCGTCTCTCCACATCTTTGATGCCAACCCTTTCTAATTGTTCAAAGGCCAGCTTTCGGAACCTCGGGGTCTCTTTTTCCCAATCCACTGAGTTGCTCCCTTTTGATCCAGTCTGATGTGTAACTGGTAGCAATACATAGAGCGTGCTCATACCCTTTGGGGCCAGCGTTGGGTCGGTGACACTCGCATTCTGAACGTAGAACGATGGGTTTTCTGAGAGGCGGTGTAGCGTTTCAATATCCTTCAGGTTCTGCCTGTAGTTCTCCGCCAGGTAGATCGTGTGGTGTGATACATCGTCGTAGCATCCGTCAATTCCCAGATACATCATGAACGTGGAACAGGAGTAGTCCTTCTTTGCCAGAGTTTCGTTTGTCCATTTCCGACGCAGATGATTCGGAAGCATCTGTTGCATTGCACCCGCGAAGTCTGCGTTCACCACGACGGCATCTGCGGGCAGGCTATGGTGCGCCGTCTTTACGCCGATTGCCTTTCCGTTTTCCACCAACACTCGCTCTACTGGCTCGTTGAGCAGAATCTTTACTCCCATCTCTCGAGCGATTCTTGCCATTGCATTCGTGACAGCGCCACATCCTCCTGTCGGATGGAATACTCCATGTTCATATTCAAGAAAGGAAAGGATGGAAAACAGGCTAGGGCACTGGAACGGACTCATTCCGAGGTATTTCGATTGGAAGCTAAAGCCAAGCCGGATTCTCTCGTCCTTGAAGTGCCGTTGTAGATCTTGATCCAGAGATCTCCACGGAGCCAACAGAGGCAGCAACTTCATCATTTCTGGTTTTGCCAGATCTTTCCAGCTCTCGAACGGTGACTGCAAAAACGGTATAAAGCTGGCTAGCTTTTTTCGATTCTGCGCCATGAAGTTTTCGAGACGAGCCGCATCTGCCGGTGAGATTGCGGCAACTGCCTGCCTCATGCGCTCAGCATTTGGCGTCGCCA
This sequence comes from uncultured Acidobacteriaceae bacterium, assembly GCA_963771625.1. Lineage (GTDB taxonomy): Bacteria > Acidobacteriota > Terriglobia > Terriglobales > Acidobacteriaceae > Edaphobacter. The sequence goes on along the minus strand of CAVYUE010000008.1, from coordinate 369,599 downwards.
ACAGCTCGCCTCCTGCGCCGAAGACCAGTCGGTATTGAGGATCGAGCCGAGTCATCGGCACTTCAGCGTCCAGATCGTATCCTGAAGTCTTGAATATTTCTCTTAGAACTTTTGGATACAAAAAAAACGTTGGACCGACGTCGAACTTGAAGCCATCCCGTTCGATCGTCGAGGTTCTGCCTCCCACCTGATTGCGTTTTTCGAGAATGGTGACTTCAACTCCCGACTTCGCGAGCAGCATCGCAACTGCCAGCCCTCCCGGTCCTGCCCCGACTATTACGACTTGAGACGATTTTGTTTTTGTTGAATCCCTGCGCATAGAGTTCTGAGCCCAATTGTGCTGTTCTCAGTAGCCTATTCGCGATCGTAGGCGTGGATCACACCGCTCTCTTCGGAGCTTTCGTGATGTGAATATTTGCGCTCATAAAATCCGTGCTATCTAAAATGGAGGAGAACTGGCTTGGGAGCGGGCAGCGGAGACTACCTATTCATAGGAATGATTAAAGCATCCCTATGCAAATGAGACGCTCGTAGCAGTCGGAATCGTATGGCAAATCACGCCTTTTCAATACCCTGATATCCGCAGTTCATCAGCAAATTGATACTCACCACGGCACGCGTATTCAAGGAGGTTGCTGGCCCATTTTTAGCTACACCTCCGGAAGCCCAAGGTTACTCGGCGTGAGTTGCAGCCAAACTTCCGTTTACTTTTGTGGTCGCGCGACGGCGTACATCTCAGAGGCGATCTGATCGAAGAGAGCGAAGTTGTCTTCTCCCTGGCGGTAGAGATCAAAGTGAGTTCTACCTGGGATGAAGGTGAAGTGAGCGTCAGCATCAAGATGCTCTAGTAATGCTTGAAGGCGATGCGCGGCTCCATCGAGATAGAACGTATCGTCGGTGCCAACAAAGAGATGGATCTTGCCACGGAGATCGGGCTTAAGGGTGGACCAGTTTTGTTGAAGGTTGCGCGAGATGTCGTAGTGGTCTCGCCAGTAAGCGACGACCTGCGGGTCGACGTCGCCGGTTTGCCGATTGAACATGGGAAGAGGGTGTCCGTCGGGGCCTCGAGGGGAGAAGACCCATTCGAAGGAACCAAGCTGGCCTCCATAGTCGCCTAGAACGGATTCCATGTGTGCGAGCTGCTCCATGGTGGCAAGGACAGTCTGGTGCATGCGCATGATGGGCTGAGGGGAGCCATCTGTGCGGTGATACATGTTGGCATTCTGGGCGTAGAGATCGATCGTGCTGAAGGCGTGGAAGTCGCTGGGGTCGGGTGAGGTGGACCAGGTGCCTCCGAAGATCTTTGGGTAGGTGGTCTGGAGCCAAAGGGTAGCCCATCCGCCTGAAGAATGGCCTTGCAGAAAGCGGCCAGAGGCTTTGGCGTCCGTGCGATAGTGCTGGTCAAGGTAGGGGATAAGTTCGGTGGTGAGCGCGGTGCCCCAAGGGCCATTGTTGACGCCGTCTGCAAATTCGTGTGTCCCAGTGGGACTGCTTTCGTCGAGCAAAACCCAGATCATTGGCGGCATCTTGCCGGTCTTCATTCTTCGATAGAGAACGGGTGCCCGGGCGCGCAGGCTCGCGAGGGTGCCGCCAAAGCCGTGAGTGAAGTAGACGGTGGGGTAGCGATCCTTCGGGTGGTCAATATAGCCCGGGGGAAGGAGCATCCAGCCTTTCATATGGATATCTCGACCCCAGAAGCGAGCGAGAACGGGGCTGATAAAGTCAATGGGCTTGAGCGCAGCATCGATCTCGGGCTCGTTAGCCAAAGGATCTGGACGTTCCGGAACAGTGGTCGACAACGTAAGAGCTGGAGGGCTGTCGGTGAGGGGGTTCCAGGTTTTGAGATCGGTGACGGGAGTGAGAAGATCGCCGGGTTGTCGGCCGTCGTAGTTGTAGGTGTGGGCGACGTCCAGGACGGCTTGAACTTGATAGTCCCCTTTGGGAGCTTGCGAGAGCGGAGTGGGAAAGACCGTGGCGTCTGCGTCGATGTCGACAGTCTGGCCGGGCATAAGTCCGGCTATCTCTTTCGCCGCAATGTAGACCTTGGTCGGCGACATCATGTCCATGTCGACTTCCTTCCCTCCTTGTCCCGGAGAGACAAAGAGAAGAAGACGACCGGAGACAGGGTGCTGGAATTGTGGGCTCAACGTGACGTGAAAGAAGAGATGTTGTGGGACCGTCGGTTGCTGTGCAGCCGCCAGTGCGGATGTGACAGCGAGTATTGTTGCGGCAATCTTGAGAATGTTGTGGCGAATCATTTAACGCGTGTACCCCACTGCGGCCATACGTGAACCCAAGCGCGCGAACGCGTCATCGCTTACTGGGCGAACTCCGCTAGCCGAGACCCAACGGTTGTAAAAGTTAAACAAAGCGCACGCGGAGATGGCGTAGAAGATTGCGCCGTCGTCCCAGCCCACGACGTTGAGGTCGGAGGTGTCAGTCGCAGTGATGGATCCTGGAGCGAGGGTGATCTTACGAACGAAGCGGAGGAGCGCTTTCTCCTTTTCGCCGATACTCGACGATTCGAGGTCATGGATGACACTCCACACAAGCGCCTCGTCCTCAAGCAATTTTGATGCGACGGCAGCATGGGCCTTCATGCAGAACTCGCATTGATTGATCGAAGAGGTGTAAGCGGCGATGAGTTCTCGAAGGCCCGGGCTTATCGGACAATCGTTGTGCATGAGGGAGTGCGAGAGAGCAGCGAGATGATGTGCGGCTTCGGGGTCGAAGGCAAGCAGGTGCCATATCTGCCAGTAGTCACCTCCGGAAGACTTTGCGTTCTCTATGAGGTCGCGATAGACGCTCGGCTTTGGATTGTCTTCGACTCCTCGGAGGAACATGGGGGCCTGCTCTAGCTGCGATTTGTTCATGCGTGGTCCTCTGTGTGCAACTGGCTGAGGGTTGGGCTGAAGAGATTCTGCGATGATAGACCGAAAGCATTCGCAACGCGATTGAAACATGCGAAGAGCGCGGCGATGTGGACAGCCTCCGCGATCTGCTGCTGATGCCAACCAACCATTTGCAGCGACTGAATATCCGTAGCGGAGACTTTATAGGATTCTTCCGTTACTTTGGCGATAAAAGCCAGTAAGACACGATCCTTCGGATTAATAGATGGACTGTCCAAGTTTCCCTGAAGGATGGCGAGCAGCAGCTCGTCGCTTCCACCAGATTGATGCAGGGAGTTAGCGTGGCTATCGAGGCAATATGCACACGCGTTGAGGCGAGAGACGTAGGTTGCAATCATCTCCTTGGTTGTTTGTGTGAGGAGGCTTTCTGCGAAGAGAAGGCTGGATGCCAGATCGATCATCTGTTTGAGCAGTGGTGGGTGCGTGGCGAAGCATTTTAGAATGCCCGGCACATGTTCGCGCCCGAAGCGGGTGCGGTAGTCGGCGTAGGCCTCGGCAACAGCACCAGTTGCAGCTTTTTCTTCAACAATGGGGATGTTCGTATCGGGTGTGGTCTGATTTGATCGTTCGAGGATGGCGAGTTCCGGTGTGTTCAAAGGCTCTTCCCTTCTGTGAAGAGCCGGCAAGCGCGACTGCGCCACGAATGCCGGCCCCACAGGAGATTAGAAAGCAAGTCGTGCGGCAAACTGGAAGGCCCTGGGACCACCCGAGCCGAAAAATCCGCCTGCAGTCGTTACGGCTGAATAGAAATTGCTTTGCACAGCCTGCGCTGGCGCCCCGTCTTGCGCTGGCTGGTAAGGGCTGATGGCAATATTACGCCCGGCATAGTTGTTATTGCTTGTGCCGCGAATGTTGGTCTCGTTGAAGATGTTGAAGGCGTCTCCAATCAGACTCAGAGTCACACGCTCTTTGAACAGAAAGTCTTTCTGCAGGCGAAAATCTAATGAGCTGAAGGGACTAAAGAAATTAATCCCGCCGGGAACGTGTTGAAGAGGCCCACCGGCGAGACATGGAAAAGGCGCCGGGCACAGGGGAAGACGATTCCACTGGTCGATGAAGGTATTCAATTGATCGCTATTCTTGACTTCGCGACCGAGAGAGTTACGTGAGATCAGTGGTAGACGTGAGCCACTTGCTCCATTGATGGCGGTGCCGGGAAGGAAGGTATCCGCGGGCACGCCGGAGCCAAAGGTGTAGATGGGCGCGAACGAGATTCGCCACGGGAAGTGCGCCTCTCCGTAGAGCGTGAGGCGGCTGCGTTCGTCGGTGACCGCATATCCTTTTTCGAGCTGCGGCTCGTCGATTCCTTCTACCAGGTTGACCTGCTCGTTGGCATTCCCGTTGGTGAGTTGATCGTCATCGGAGTAGTCGAGCGTTTTGGAGAGCGTGTAGCTGATGTTGTACTCCCATCCGATGGGTCCCAGCTTGGCGTTTCGATGCTGCAGACTGAAGAGGAAGCCATCGTAAAAAGACCTCGCTGTCGACTCGATGATGGTGATGTTGTCGGTGATGCCGCTGGTGGGATCCGTGAGCGTGCAGGGAATGTTATCGCCGGGGCAGTGTACGTAAGGCGAAGTGGAGTTGGTCGTGCGGAGCAGGTGCCCGATTAGTTGGCGATTTGCAAAGACGTGCAAGCCATCGGCGGATAGGATCCAATTCGTGCCGAACTGCTGCTGCAACCCAATTGAGAATTGCTGAACAAGGGGATGATGCGAGTCTGGCCCCATCGCGATCATGCCTACTCCTCCGACCTGATGAGGACCGGTAAAGGGAGCAGCAAGACTGGGGCTCGATGGAGCGAAGCTCGCATGTGGGGCAAAGCAAGCCCCTAGACTGGGAGGTCCTGGAACAAATAGCGAGGTGCAGGACGAGCCGCCAAATTGCGTCACAGTAAGAGCACGGTCGTTCTGTACCAATTCTTCGGAACCGCTTTCGAGAATGATCCGGTCGTAGTAGATTCCGTACCCTCCGCGGAAGACGGTTTTGCCACTGCCGTATGGGTCATAGGCGAAGCCAATGCGAGGGCTGAAATCTTTAGTGTCAGGAGACTTTTTGAGGTCGATGACGTTTGCCATCCAGGTGCAAGGATTCGGAGGGATCGACGTGAGGTTTGGGCACGGCTGATGTGCGCTGGAGGTTCCAGTGAGATTCGAATCGTACTCATACCGCAGGCCGAGGTTGAGCGTGAGACCGGGAAGGATGTGCCAGTCGTCTTGTATATAGCCGGCGGCGTAGCTATTGAATACCGTGGGGATCGGAACCGGAACGACCGGAGCACTGCTTTTGAGCGCAACGGCGACTGGGATGTCGAGATCGTTGACTAAACCATCTCCGTTGAGGTCGGCGAAGCCAAAGTTGGAGGTTAAAATTACTGTGCCGGTGCCGAAGACGTTAATTAGACCATGAGCTGTGTAGTGTTGAAACTCCGCTCCGAACCGAAGCGAATGCTTCCCCAAGCTCCATGAAAAGCCATCTCCGAACTGCACGCGATTGAGGTGAGTTGCCTGAGGAAGGTTGAAGTTGGCGCCGTCTGCCAGACTTGGGAATATCAGCTCGTTGGTAAGGCCGAGATCCGGATCGGTAGTCGGAGCGTTCTGGGGAAAGGGTGGAATGTTGTTGTAGAAGTTGTCGTAGTGGAACGAGAAGACATTAACGCGATTCGGACCAAGAGTGGTCGTGACGCTGGTTTCAATTGAATTGAAACGATTGAGAGAGTTTTGTCGCTCAGCAGCGGTGAAGGCGGGAGTCGCCTGCGAGGGTGTGGCCTCGCCTATGTCGGTGGAGCGGTTGAAGGAGTAACGCGCCATGAGATTGTTGCTGTTATTGAGCTTCTGATCATAACGGGTGGACCATAGCGCATCTCGAAGGGGTGATGGAGCCGAAGTGTTCAGTATCTCGGAGGTTGTGAAGTCTCGGGCGCCAGTCTGGAGAGACGCATTCTGATCACGGTATTCAACGGAGGTAAAGAACCAGGCACGGTCTTTGCGCAACGGTCCACCGAGAGATCCACCATACTGCTCACGATCGAAGGGCGGCGTTGGCAAGGCGCGATCGAAGGTTGCAGGGAGGGCCTGCAGATTGCGGTTTCGTTCGAAGAAGAAGAGCGAGCCGTGAAAGTCGTTGGTTCCTGACTTGGTGACGATATTAATGATGCTATTGCCCGAGCGTCCGACCTCGGAGGTGAATCTTGCAGTAGCGATTTGAAACTCCTGAATGGAGTCTGCGGGAAAATTGGCCAGCGTGCCTCCGACCACCTCGTCGTTATTGTCACCGCCGTCCACGGTGATATTGCCGCCCCTCCCAAAGCTACCGGCAGAGCTTACCTCGAGGGTGTTGGTCTTTGTGGGGTCGAAGGTTGGAGCGGGACGATTTCCCGGTACGAGAAAGGCAAGTTCCAGGAAATTTCTACCATTCAAGGGGATGTTTTCGATCACACTTGAGGTGATTTGTCCTTGAATCATCGACTGCGAAATATCGACTGACTCGATAACGCTGGCTACGTTGACGACAGCATTTGCGCCCGCAGGTTTTAGTTCGACATCGACTGTATGGACTTTTCCCGCCGCTAGCAACAGGCTGGGGGTCTCAGTTGGCGCAAACGTTAGGCTCTCAACGCGGAGGCGATAGGTACCCGCATCGAGCGATGAGAAGACAAAGAAACCGGCTGAATTCGTTAACGCCTGCCGCGAAGTTCCCTGGGCATCATTCGTAAGGGTAACTTTTGCCGCTGCCACACTAGCACCTTGTGAGTCGGTGACTTTGCCATTGATTGTCGTACCGGGAAGTTGTCCAAAAGCCAGCGTGCTCACTGCCATCCAAAGAAGTGTTGCAAAGATCTTTCGCATTTTCGCCCATTCCACGTCGAGCCTTCGGTTTTGAATCGCATAAAAAACCTGCGCTTCCAAGCCTTTGGCTGCTCAAATTCAAGATGAATTTATGTCGGCTCCACATTACAGGCGATGACAGAAGTTGTCTTCGTCCGAAGGGTTGATTTGAGTCTCGTTCTCTGGGTGGACGATGGTGGATGAATCTTAGAAACTTCGTTTCCAAGCGTGTCGAGTAGTGCATTCACATCTGTGCAACTCGACAGATTGACGCTCTGTCTTGCCCAGAGAGGAAGAAGGCCGGGTTCCATCATAAAAGGATTGTTGTAACGTATAAAGCTATAGGCTGCGGTTACAGCAGGAGAAAGCCATGACGAACAACATCTCGAAAGACATCGTGAACGACAACCATCTCGATTTTGTGGGCGACAACCTGGCTATCAACTTCATCAACACTCGTCGAATGGTCGAAGGGCAACTGACAGATACATTGCAGAGCGATAGCGACGTGAAAGCTTGGCTCAAGAGGCTCGAGGTCCCCGTTGCGAAAGGGACACTCCCCTTCAACGACGGCATGCTCGTTCAAAGAGCAAGAGAGCTTCGTGAGATCGCGCTCGCGACCGTCAAGGATCAAAAGTTCGGAAAGAAGCCATCGCTGGTCGCGCTCAACAGATTTCTGGGAGACGCTCCGAGTCATGTGGCGCTTACGACAGATAGCACGCGGAGCATTCGTGTGACTCGTGTTTTCGGCAAAGAGACCGTCGAGGCTTTCCTGGCTCCGGTCGCGGTATCAATTGCAGAACTTCTAGCGAATGGTAACTTCGATCTTGTCCGGCATTGCGAAGGCAACGCTTGTGTCATGTGGTTCTATGACCGTACTAAAGGCCATCGCCGAAGATGGTGCACGTCGACAGGTTGCGGAAATCGTGCAAAGGTGGCTGCGTTTCGAGCGAGAGCAAAACAAATCTGATTGCTTTCATGAGATTCCATACGCGCGGGGAATGGCAGTTCCGATGGGCATAACGCCTACGACCGGGCGGGTATCCTTGGATTACTCAGCCGAAGCCTCCAAGTAGGCGCGAACCATCACGGTTAATTCTTTCTCCATGGTCGCCATTTTGTCTTGCGTCGCTCCCATCTCCAGCATCGCTCGGCTTACTCCTGCCATCGCGCTCAACAGGGTTGCTGCCACGACGTCGGGATGCGCGATTGTTTTATCACTTGCTGTCTGAAACATGGCAGTCATTGCCTTTATGGCTCGCGTATGCATTCCGCGCGCGATCCGCTTGCCTTCGACGTCGTCGCTGACAGCGTAGAGCGCTACACTGGCATCGATATTGCGAAACTTAGCCTGCACAAAGGCGGATGTGATTGTCGCGGCCATCCTCGCAAGAGGCACTGCCTGGGCGTTTTCACACGCGGTTTCGACTGCAAGAGCGACGCTGTCCAGATGTTCCTTCAGGAGCGCTTGCAAAAGAGAGCTTTTATTTGGAAAGTACTGGTACAGCGTTCCAATCGAGACACCGGCCCGCTTAGCGATACGAGTGGTTGTCAACTTCGACTTGCCGTCTTTCAGTAGAACCTGAACAGTTGCCTGCAAGATGGCTTCGACGCTCGACGTCGAACGTGCCTGACGTGGCGTCTTTCTTGGCTCTAATCGTGTTGTCGCTGCTTTGTTCAAATGCGAACTCCGAATCTGAAGCTTCCTTCATCTAATCACGAGATGTATGGAGGAGAGATAATTTATGACCGTGCAAAACAACCTTGGTGGCACATTCACGTTTCCAGAAACCTCGATCACTGTGAATCGTATGGGTTATGGAGCTATGCAACTTGCAGGGCCTCACGTTTTCGGTCCGCCCAAAGATATCAATAGTGCGCTAGCGGTCCTTCGCGAGTCCATCGAGAGCGGCGTCAATCACATCGACACCAGCGACTTCTATGGGCCGCATATAACGAATCAAATTATTAGGGAGGCGCTGCACCCGTATACAAAGGAGTTGACGATCGTCACTAAGGTAGGGGCTCGGCGTGGACAAGATAGTTCTTGGATTATGGATACCTCTGCAGAATTCCTGAAAGAGTCCGTGCACGATAACCTTCGCAACCTCGGACTAGATGTGCTGCCGATCGTGAATTTGCGAGTCGGCGGAGTCTCTGCGCCTAGCGATGCTTCGATTTCGGAGCCTCTCACCACGCTGGCCGAATTGCAACAGCAAAGATTGATCCAGCACATCGGCCTTAGCAACGTGTCGCAGAAGCAGTTCGATGAAGCGAGAACGATCGCAAAGATCGTATGCGTGCAGAATTACTACAATGTGGCACATCGGGAAGATGACGGCTTCCTGGATCGTCTCCACACCGAGGGCGTGGCTTACGTTCCTTTCTTCCCGCTGGGAGGCTTCACTCCGCTGCATTCGTCGACTCTGGACGATGCAGCTTCCACACTCCAGACAACACCTATGGTTGTGGCCCTCGCGTGGCTGCTGCAACGCTCACCCAACATACTTCTGATTCCTGGAACATCGTCTGTGGCGCACCTGCGCGAGAATATCTCCGCAGTGTCGTTGCAGCTGCCTGAGGAGATCCTGGAGAAGCTGAACGAACTGGGCCATGCTTCCATAAGCTGAACCTTTTGCACGAAGACGAGCCTGCAAGAGCTTCGCCGGTCTTGAGAAAATAGTGCCGCTAATTGATCGCGACGGCGGAGGATTCGTTGAATCGCAGAACGATACGGATCACTCGCCGTTCGGCTCCGTGGACACCCTGCGTGCCGTGGCGAGTCCCCCAGGCCACCAGTTCCAATCGCCCGCGATGCGAAGTAGGGCAGGACCGATCACAATCCGAACAAGTGTCGCGTCAATAAACACGGCTCCAGCCAGCGTGAATCCGATCATCTTGACCACCAGAAAATTCCCGAAGGTAAACGCCGCAAATACCACGATCATGATTGCGGCAGCGCTCGTTATCAGGCCTGCGGTTCTAGCCAACCCCTCCGGGATTGCTTCCAATTCACTTAGCCCGCTCCTCCTCGCTTCGAGAACCCGCGCGACCAAAAACACTTCATAGTCCATGCTGAGTCCGAAGACGATGGCAAAGGCGACAATAGGAACGAGCGGGAACACGCTTCCCGTTCCTCCAGGAACCCCCAGCAGGCTACTTCCGTGTCCATCCTGGAAGACTAAAACTAGGGCTCCAAACGAAGCCGCAACAGAGAGTAGATTCAGCAGGATAGCCTTCACGGCGGCGAAAAGCGATCGGAAGCCGGCCAGAAGCGCCAAGAGCGTCGCCACCACGACCATCGCCATTACTGGCACAAAGTGGTCCGCGACGATCATCTGATAATCGGCATTAAGTGCTGGGATTCCCCCAATTTGCAGGGTTGCTCCGGGCACTCCGGTGAGAGCTGCCGCTCCGGTCTTCCGGAGCTCACGCACCCAGTCGACTTGATCGCGCAGGGAGACTGAAGTCGCAGGTAAGACCTCAAGCAACGCTGCCCTTCCGTCACTACTCAGAAATGTGCGTCGCGTCTCTCGCGAGAGGTCAGTAAGGGAGGCACGGTTCCCTTCCGCAATCGTCGTGATGGAAATGATGCGGGCGCAGCGGGGATCGCTCGCAAGGCGCTTGCTGAGGCTATCGAGCGCATTCCATCCGGCGTCCGTTTGCGCAATAGAATCTGGCAGTTCGACAATAACGCGCATCGAATAAACAACGCCAGCCCGATCCATCTGTTCCAGGGTATGGAGGGCATGAACTGATTCCGCCGACTCCGGAAGCCAATTCCCCTTGGGGACTCTGGTATCGAGCCGCGTGGCCTGCCAGGCGAGCAGAAGCAACGGAGCGCCTGCCAGAGACAGGGCAAGCCAAGGATGGGCGACAACCACCTTTCCCCATTTTCTCCAGCGGGTTCCCGTACGTGCGGCCCGCTGCCCGTCCAGCGTTGGAGTAAATGGCATCCGGCCAGCATCAATCCGTGGGCCGAGCAACGCTAGCACAGCCGGAACGAGGGTATTTGTAAGCAACACACTGATTCCTGCCACCAGGAATCCCGCAATGCCAATGGAACGGATTTCGCTGATGGGAACCGTCAAGAGGGCTAGAAATCCGATGGCTACAGTCGAGGCCGAAATCAAAAGCGTACGACCTGCCTGACGTGCCGCGATGACCGAGGCCGCGGGCCCTTTGTGTCCGGCGGAGATCGCTTCCCGGAAGCGGCTGATCATGAGGAGCGCATAGTCGATTCCCAAGCCTAGCCCAAGCATAGTGGCCAAATTCTGAACCAGAATGGACAGGTGCCAGCGCTGGGCCAGGAATCCAGTAATTGCCAGAGTGGCCGCGATGGCAAGCTGGCCAACGGCCAAAGGAATTAGGGCAGCGACTAAGCTCCCGAAAGCCACCAGCAAGAGTGCAAGGGTGCCGGGAATCACCAGACTTTCGCCGCGATGCACATCATCGGCACTCGCCTTCCGGATGTCGAAATTCAGTGGAATTTCGCCCGTCAGTTCGAGCTTCACGTCGGGATAACTGCTCCGCAGTTGCTTTTCAAGAGAGCTTGCGAGTTCGTGAAGCTTAGGGACGAGCGACTCCACTGGACCCTGGGCCGACGATAGTCCCACCAGGACAAACGTTCCGCCTCCCTTGCCAAGGAAGATCGGATCGCGCAATTCGAGATAGGAAGCGACTCCGGACACGCCGGGTTCCTCTTTCAATCTCGCCACAATGGTTACTAACGCCTGCTCGCCTTTCTCTGAATCTGCGGGTGGAAGTCCCTGGATCACCAGGACCACGCGGTCAACAAATGGCGAACGGAAACGACTGGCCAACTCCTGCCGGACGCTTTCCGCTTCACTACCTTCGACACGGGTCGCCGTCTCCAGATGGCGCTCGGCGTGAAAAGAAAATGGTAGAAGCGCAACGACAGCGGCGAGGACCAGCCCGGCCCCCCAAAAACGACGCACATGCATGAAACCCATGATGTCACACAAAATCGTCGTCAGTTGAGTGATATTGACCCGTTCGGCCGCATCAAAAGAATTCAGAGGCCTAATATTCGGCGACCCGGAACCCGTTTATTAGGGCGGCGCTTCGTACCGTGGGTCAGGAGACCGAATCGGCGCTCACAGACATGGTTATCTTAAACATGGCTATCTTAATCTGTTAAATTGGTTCCACTGTAGGAGGACCGATTCTTAAATTCGCGTTGTTCGCACTAGTCGCCGCTTTTCAACTTGGAGCCTCAGATCCCCGCATTGGCTCCTGGACGCTCACCTCTGCCCAGTCCACGTTGAATCCTCCCAACAAACTCTCCGTCACAGATCTACCTGATGGAGTCCATGTCGTCATGTCAGGCGAAACCCACCTCGACTTCACCGCGAAGTCGAATGGACATGGCACGCCTGTACCAGGCAATCCGGCGTTCAATCAAGTCGAGTTGCACAGGGTCAGTAAGAGTTCGGCTGAGGTGAAGGAGAAGAAGGACGGAGCTGTCGTGGCGACGGTTCGCGAGAAGCTTTCGAAGGATGGGAATGAGCTAACAATCACGACTGCGAGTAGCGGCCATGCCGACCAGATCACCGTGTGGGCGCGAAGCGGAGGCACGAAGGTCGCCGCTGACCCACTTGCCGGCGAATGGACGCAGGATCTCAGCAAGACTCGTTTGCGGCAAGGATTGGTGCTGAAGATCGAGCCAGACGGGAGTGGCGGAGTCCGTTTTTCTGGCGAGTTCAGCTACACTGCCCGTTTCGACGGTAAGCCATATGATCTGAAAAACTCCCGCAACGATACGGTGACACTTGAGCTAGCCGATCCTCACACAGTGGATTCGATCTACCGTCGGGACGATCAGGTGACTCAAAAGGACAGGTGGGCGGTCTCCGCAGATGGGCAGCAGATGACGCTGACTACTACAGGCACGTTGGAGACCGGCCAGCACCTAACCGAGAAGCTGGTGTTCAAAAAGCAGTAGCGGATTCTGCATCCGTGAAGGCAAGAGGCTCAGCCAGGGATGACTCAGCGCTTGATGTCTCAGTGCTGAACTCGCGGGGCGCAACCGAAATGATCCCCTTGCGGTGCATGAACTTTAGAATGCCGCCGACGGTATCCTCGAGCGACGGATCCGCGATGCCCCACTTCGAGGCATCACGAGCCTCTTGATACGAGGAACTCTCATAACGCTTGAACTCCATCGCGGAGATGTTGTCCACCGAACCCACCAGAAAATCCAGAAGCGGAAAGAGTAGATCTTCCTTCCGGCATCTACGGATCAGCTCGGGAACGAACTCCGAGATGCTGAATATTTCGAATTGCCGCCCGGTCGATTTGGTAATGAGCCCGGTAATATCCAGCATGTTCGCATAATCGTCCCGCACCACGTGGTACGTCTTATTCGCCGTGCCGGGAGTAGTGGAGATCGCAACGATATTGTTCGCAACAATGTCCGCAGGAACGAAGCTAACTTGGTTCAGAGCATCGACTCCAATGCCGTGATTGACCATGAACGCCACCAAGCGAACGGCGATATCGAAGTTGTTGCCACCGCCGGTGACGGAGGGACTTACGAGAGCCGGACGGAAGATCCGGGTGGAGAGTCCGCGGCTGCGCGCGTCTGCAACGACTTGCTCCGCTACCCATTTGGACTGGCTGTACCCGAAATCAAGAAGCTCCATATTCTTGTTGAAGTCGGTCTCATACAGGACTGATTTGACAGCCCAGCCAAACACAAAGGTGGTCGAGACATAGTTGAATTCCTTGGACCGGCCTTCGAACGCCAGTCTCAAGACCTCATTGGTTCCCATCACGTTCGCATCACGCATGCGCTCGTAGTTGAAGAGGTAGTTCACGGTTGCGCCGTTATGGAAAACTGTATCGACTTCACTTGCCAGGAAGTCCCACACATCCTGAGTCAGGCCCAGCATTGGCTGGCCGAGATCGCCGCAGATGGGAATGACGCGCGCCTCAAACAGCTGCATGAGCCTGGCCGGGCAAGGACCCATTGATTCCATCGCCGCACGCAGCCGCTGGCGGCCCTGGACGTCGTTGGACGCCCGGACGAGAACGTAGATCTTCGCCCGAGTCTGTTCGAGCAGGCTCTTCATGAGGAACGGCCCAATGAAACCGGTGCCACCGGTCAGCAGGACATGATTCGGGACAACTACCTCGCGCAGAGGCGGAGGTGCCGGAGGGTCGAAAACGAGATTCTTATCGGTGCTCATCATCTCCTTCTCGGCTGCCCGCTGTCCATCACGGAAGGCTGCCAGGGAATGACGTAGCTGAATAAGTGCTTCCTGAGGCGCACGTTCCAACTGCTCGGCAAGTCGAAAGAGATCAGCTACGCTAACCTGCTGAATGACACCGATATCGACCTGCCGCGCCAGCATGTCGGCGCCTTTGTCCTTCAAAAGTTCTTTCAGCTCATGCATGAATACGACAAGATCCAGAGAATCCAACCCGGCTTCCACGAGGTTGTACGATTCATTGCCTGTGAGGTTGTAGCGGGTCTTCAATTCATCGAAGGACGACTGCACGCCAGAAACAGCCTCGGAGCAGCCAGCGTCCTTCTCGCGCGAAAACTCGGAGAGAACGTTGAACTCCCCTGCGAGCCACATGTGCTTAGCCTTATGGCGCATGATCTTGCCCGAACTCGTTCTTGGGATCGCACGAGGCGCGATGAAGGAGATCAACGCCACTTCCACGTTCAGATAGTTACGGACCGCGGCTGCAATCTTTCGCGCATCAGGAACAGCCTTAGGATTCTTCACTTCAGCCACGATCGCCAGTGCCGGTTCGCTGTCCTCATTAATTTGGAATGCGGCAACACAGTTGTTCCGGACCATGCCGGATGCTCTCTCGACAACGCTCTCGATATCCTGCGGGTAGTGGTTTTGCCCGCGGAGGATAATCATGTCCTTGATGCGGCCGCAAACGAAGAGTTCGCCGTCGTGGAAGAATCCCATATCGCCGGTGCGAAGGTAGCCATCGTCATAAGGGCTGTCGTCGACGAGCCGCGCGCGAAACTGCTTCAGCGTCAGCTCCGGATTGTTCCAGTAACCGAGACACTTGCCGCTTCCGGCGATCCAGATCTCACCGACGTGACCAGGCTTCAGAGCGATGTGCAGTTCCGGGTCCACGATCTTAACGTCCATGCCAGCGAGAGGAGTGCCACAGCTTACAACCTGCGTGGCCCCGTCGATTTCAGAGACCTCGGTGATCGTGCGCGCCTTCCCGAGCGCGAGGGCACGCTTGTTTACGGCAACGATATTGCGGCCGCCGAGTGAAACCGCAAGAGTGTTCTCGGCCAATCCGAAGGCAGCATAAAAGCTCTCTGACTTCAGTCCGAACGGCTGGAACATCTCCAAGAAGCGTGTGAACGTATCTGCCTTTACGGGTTCAGCAGCGCACATCAACACCCGAAGGGAGCTGAGATCGCAATCTTCCAGTTTCTCCTTGGCGAGCCTGCCGGCGCGCAGGCAATAGTCATAGGCGAAGTTAGGCGCTGCAGTCGCGGTAGCCTTATAGGTTGTTATCGTATCGAACCACAAGATCGGCCGCTGAATGAAGTCGATGGAAGCGAAGCCATAGGTCGTGCCGCCTCGCAGTGCGGGATACAGGTAGCACCCGATCAGGCCCATATCGTGATACTGCGGGAGCCAGGATACGACGACCGGGTTGGGATGGTCGATCACGAGGGGACAGGTCTGCAGGATGTTTTCGTGCGTGACCATCACGCCCTTGGGCTCCATCGTCGACCCAGAGGTGTACTGGAGAAAGAGAAGGTTCGAATCGCCGGTAGAGGTTTCTTCCGAGCTCGTATCTGCGCGGTGGTCCGCGTTGTCGTCGGTAAAGTCTTCGGTGACGATCCATGGGAGAGCGGAGATATAGTCGACGTCGACGCCGGACGCGGAGACTCCGCTTCTGGTGAGATTGGTCTTCAGAGAAGCGTGATAGTCTTTGCTGGTTAAAATCCCGGCGGCCTGGCAGTCCTTCGCGATGTGCACCATTTTGTAGAGAGCGCTCTGGAAGCCACGAGAACTCGGGGGATAGACGGGGACGGGGATCAATCCTGCGCGCACGCAACCGAAAAACGCGCAGATCATTTCGAGGCCCGGCGGGTAAGCGAGCAGAAGACGATCCTGCGCGGCGAAACGATGCTGTTTTCGCAGGTGTCGTGCGATCGCCTTCGTTCGCCGGAGAAACGACGAGTAGGTGTAACTCTCGATTGAATTGCCGTTCAGATCAAGATACGAATAAAGGAGTTTGTGGGGGTGTTCGTCTCCCAGCCTATCCAGTTGGTCTAAAATTGAAGCCGTCATCTATCAGGGATGCCCTCAGGGTTGAATAGCAAAACACAGTACGCAAAATCACTAAACGTCTCGCTGCTCCCAGTGTCCTGTTCAGTTAAAATGCGACTGTCTCGGAGTACAGAGTTACAGTGTAGGCCGGATTTGAGAAAGGAAAGACTAAAATATTCTGTGCCGATGCATCGGTCGGTTAGTTTATGTTAGCAGAGCCAGGAAGCACTGCGAGTTATCTTCGCTTTCAGAACGAAGCGTATCTTGCCGGCTTCCTGTGATCCGAATTTCCTTGATTCTCCAACTCTCGCGCTAATACGACCTTTGACGCTGTCTAGCAGCGACTTACGACGGTGTCAGCCAAGGCCACCGAGGCGAGGCGGTGTTACTCTAAAGTTGGATATGTATGATCTTGCGCCATCTGAGGCCATGCGGCAACAGTCGGTCGGCGACCCGGCAGGTTCGTCTTCCTTCCCGAAGGTGTTGCGGCGGCGCCTCGATAAGTTCTTTGCCGACGAGAATATCTCTCCGAAGGCCGACCGTGCGATGTGGGTCAAGATCGCGGCAGGTTTGGCAGTACTGGCGGGCAGCTGGATTGCTCTCTACGCGTTCAGGCCCGGTTCATGGAAGTTTGTTGGCCTCTATGTTTTAGGCGGCCTCGCGCAGACATTCCTCTTGTTAAACATCGCCCACGACAGCAACCACAACGCCATCTCGTCTGTGCCGTCCGTAAACAAAACCCTGAACTACGTCTTTGATCTTTGCGGAATCAGCTCCTATATGTGGCGGATCCTGCATCATCGAGGGCACCACTCCTGCATCAATCTTCACGGCGAAGACGACGCGCTTACAGGCCGCGGTATCTTTCGGTTTACGCCCCATGAACCCCGTGCGCGCTGGCATCGGTTTCAGCACGTCTATGCGCTATTCTTTTACGCGATGTTCTCCCTCGACTATGTTTTCGTGAGGGATTTTGAGGCGTTCTTCTTCCCGACCCACGACTATCTGAAAAGCGCCAAGCATTCGGCGCGAGAGTACGTCATCCTGTTTGGGGGGAAGGCGTTCTACCTTACCTATATGCTCATCTTGCCGGTGGCCGTGCTGGGGAGATCGCCTCTGCTGGTTATTGGGGCATTCGTGCTGGTCCATTTGATCATTGGGTTGAGCGTATCGCTGGTATTTCAGACGACACACACGATCGACAGCACGTATTTTCCTTTGGACCGCAATGAGTTCGATAACAGCGTGTATCACATCTTCGCGACAACTGCCGATTATGCGACGAGCAACCCGCTGGTAGGCTGGCTCGCAGGCGGGCTCAATCATCACATCGCCCATCATCTGTGCCCTTTCGTGTGCCACACCCACTATGCTCCGCTGACCCGGATTGTGAAGGAGACCGCCAAAGAGTTTGGTATTCCCTATCGGCAACATCCGACTATGACGCGGGCGATCTGGCATCATCTGATACTTTTGAAGCAGCTGGGGAACGAAGACTTATTTTGAGCGCTTATCCACTAACTATTGCTATCCAACCGCTTCGCGCCGACTACATGAAACTCCACACGGTTCTACGCAAGCATCCGTACAGCGAGGTGTGACGTTGCCACCACCTATCCCAGTTGTTTCCCGATTTCGATCCTTTACGGATTCGCGCGCTATGGCCGCCAATCCCGTGCACGTGTTGTCAAAGTACAACGAACAGTTCGGCGATACATTCCGCTTTTATCTAGGTGGCATTAAAGAGGCCATCGTTACGATCAATCCCGCCGTCATTCAGCACGTGTTGAAGACTAATGCGGAAAATTATCAAAAATCCGAAATTCAAGTGAAGCGGATGGGGCACTTCCTTGGCAAGGGACTACTTACTACCCACGGGGAGGCCTGGCGCACACAGCGGCGTCTTATCCAGAAGGGTTTTGATCGAAAGCAACTTGATGCTCTGTCCTCGATTATGCAGGACTCCCTCGCCGAGTCGCTGCAGGATTTCGACAGGCAAATCCGTATCGGCCCCGTCGATATCTACCCCCACCTGATGAAGATGACCTTCGCGATGGTGGCGCGATCGCTGTTTGGCGCACGGCTGAAGGACGAGGACATCGACCTCGTGAGCAACACGATCTGCACGGTGCAGGAGTTTATCGTTCGGCAGACCATTCAGCCTTATCTGAATCCCTGGTTTGAGGCGTCTGGAGAGCTGCGCCGGCACGAAGAGATGCGAGCCCGCGCAGACGGCGTTCTGATGGAGTACATCAAACAGCGCCGCAATCAGCCGCCCGGCAACGATCTGCTGCAGAACTTGATGGATGCCCGTTACAGCGACGGCGAAGGCATGAGCGATGAGATGGTCCTGAGCGAGAGCATGCAGCTCCTCGTGGCCGGCCATGAAACATCGTCGAATGGTCTGTCGTGGCTCCTCTACCTCTTGAGCTCGCGTCCGGATTGTCTCGAAAGAGTACGGCAGGAGTTCGATTCAGTGCTGGGGGAAGCACCTCTGAGTCACGCGGACGTTCCCAAGTTCGAGTTCACCACTCAGGTCATTCAGGAGGGGCTGCGACTCTACCCGCCGTTTTGGATGATCGACCGCGAGGCTGTAGCGGACGATCGGGTGGGCGATATCGACATACCCCGAGGATCGACGGTCATTGTTTATGTTTATGGCGCGCACCATGCACCGGGCTACTGGGAGAGTCCGGAGAGTTTTGTTCCGGAGCGTTTTATCAAGGGGAGCGAGAAGCAGCGCACGCCATTCACCTATCTGCCCTTCGGAGGCGGACCACGGGTCTGTATTGGCAACCAATACGCTATGCTGCAAATCCTCATGATTCTGAGTGATCTGCTTAGACGATACGATTTTCAGCTGACTCCCGGCCAGACGATCGAAGCGCGTCCTATGGTCATCCTGCGCCCGAAGCACGGAATCCGCATGACCTTCACCAAGGCAATCGCGCACGACCTGTCGTCTGAATACGTTCACGAATGACGATGTGGTAATGGCTGTGTGTGGAGCGGTGCGCCGGGCAGTGCATACTCCCTCGCTGGGAGAAAACCGACTGCTGTCGCCGTCTGGTTCTCTGAAATGTGGCGAGCGCTATTTTGTGGCGCCACCGTAGACACTGGGTTCTCCCAGGCTGCCTGCTTTCGGAAGATGGCGGATGTAAAGAACCATGCGCCACATGTCGTCATCGGAGAAGTCGCCCTTCGAGGGTGGCATACCAGAGGGATAAATACCGTTTTTGATGATCCACTTGAGTTGACCATCAGTGTATGACTGCACTTCGGGGCTTGCTAATGAAGGGATAGGCGGCGAGACTGATGCGGCGAACGGTACCCCGGTGTTCTGACCGTCCAGACCGTGGCACACCATGCAGTAGGACGTGAAGATCTGCTTGCCATCTTCAATATTCTCGGGGATCGCTGGGACAGGGTTTAGATCCTTCTTGCCGCGAATCGTAATGTGATGCTTGGTCCAGTAGGCGACTCTAGTCTCGGCGCGCGACGGTGGTCTGGCACTGCAGCCCGCAAGAGCACACGAAAACACAGAGAGCAATATAAGTCGTGAAATGTTGACCAGTCGCATTCCTGCTTATTGGACCACATGGACGGTCATGGACATCGTCTTGTGGCCGCTGCCGCAGTAAAGTCCACAGTCGGCTTTGAAATCGCCCACTTGATCAGGAGTGAAGAGAACATCGTTGAACTCGCCTGCTGTCATCTTGGCGTTCAGATTCAGATCCTTGATCCGGAGGCTGTGAGGGACATCATCCGAGGTGACGTGGAGTTTGTAGGTAACGCCCTTGTGCAAAGTGATTTCGGCAGGCTCGTAGGTGAATTTTTTGGAGTGGATCTCAATGACCTGAGTCGCTGCGTCTTCTGCGTTCGCTCCGGTTGTGAAGGCAAGCATGGAGAAGACAGCGAGACTAGAGGGGGCAAACCACTTAATGAGTTTCATATGTTCATTCCCGGATCAGTATGTCTTGAGTGTGCTTCGTCGATTATGGGACGGTACTTGCTGCCGAGATGACTCATCGCAGCAAGTACCAGTTGGATCAATCCGTGAGTTTGATGGCACACGAGGTCACTATGCGATGATGTCGTGAATTACGTTTCCTGAGACGTCGGTGAGACGGAAGTTGCGACCGCTGGAGCTGAACGTGAGTTTCGTATGGTCGATGCCCATGAGATAAAGAATTGTGGCATGGATGTCATGCACGTGGACAGGCTTGTCTACGACCTTCCAGCCGAAGTCGTCTGTGGCGCCATAGGTGATGCCGCCTTTGATCCCGCCGCCGGCGAGCCACATACTGAAGCCGTGGGGATTGTGATCTCGACCAGCGTGAGTGCCTGAGCCACCAAGTTCGACGACCGGGGTGCGGCCGAACTCCGACCCGCAGACGATGATAGTTTCGTCGAATAGGCCACGGGCTTTAAGGTCCTTGATGAGAGCAGCGAAGGGCTGGTCAGAGTCTTTGGCATTCTTGCGGTGGGACTGAATGTCTTGATGGGCATCCCATGGATCGCCCATGGAGTAGTAGACCTGAACCATACGGACGCCGCGCTCGATGAGACGAGCCGCGGTAAGACAACCGCGGGCGGTTGAGCCCTCTCCGTACATTTTGATGGTCGCTTCGCTTGCCTTGCGAACGTCGAAGACATCAGGGGCTTCGGTCTGCATCCTGTAGGCAGTCTCCATAGAGCCGATAGTGGCCTCGAGTTGGGGGTCGGCCGGTCCCTGACCGTATACTTCGGATTCGTCGAGCTGGTCGAGCTTCTTGACGAGGTCAAGCTCGTGACGCTGCTGCTGGATATCGAAACGATCGTTGTGAATGTTGGGGATGAGCTTGTAAGGATCGAAGTCCTTTTGACGAGTGTCGGTGGAGACATAGGTCGCCTGATTGACTGCGGGGAGGAAGCCCGAGCTCCAGAGCGGGGGGCCGACCGTGCTAGGGACCTGCGGACAGAGGACGACAAAGCCAGGAAGATTTTTATTCTCGGTGCCGAGGCCGTAGGTTAGCCAGGAGCCCATAGAGGGCCGCCCGATGATGTTGGCTCCCGTGTTCATCATGATGAGCGCAGGTTCGTGGTTGGGGATCTCGGTATAAACAGAGCGTACGACGCAGATGTCGTCGGCGCAGGCGCCCACATTGGGGAAGAGTTCGGAGACCTCGAGGCCGCTCTTGCCATAGCGCTTGAACTCGAAGGGCGACTTCATGAGTGTGCCTGTCTTGCGCTCGTGACCGAGGTCGCCGCCAGGCATGGGCTGACCGTGGTATTTGGCCAACATCGGCTTATTGTCAAAGCTGTCGATGTGAGAGAGGCCGCCATTCATGAAGAGAAAGATGACATGCTTGGCTTTTGGCTTGAAGTTGGGATCGCGAAGCATCCAGGGTTTTTCAGTCGCAGCGGTTGCAGCTACTGCGCCTGGATTGGCTGTATCAAGGGCTTCGGCCTGGGCGAGCGACTCGCCGATCATGCTGGCAAAGCTCATCATGGCGAATCCGCCGCCAATGCGCCGGAGGGCGTCACGACGATTGATGGGTTTCGGCTTCTGACACGGCATTTGGCTAATCTCCTATTTCGAAGTGCCTGAGACCTGTCTACGAGCGCGTCAGGCTGAGTGTAACTGGTGTTCCGGGTGCGTCAGTTCAAAAATTCAAATTCGTTCGAGCTGAAGAGCGCGCGGGAGTACTGCTTCCACGCGGTTAAAGGCTCCTGGTTTACGAGGTAGCCGGGCTTTTCCGGAGTGTTTTTCAGGAAGTCGAGACCGGCCTGGAGTTCGGCTGGTGTGGGAGAGCGGCCAAACAGCAGATTGTAGGCTTCGGTGATGCGGGCTGCGTCATCACCCTTGGGATAGACACGTTCAGCCAACTTGCCCGCTTGCGCGTAGACCCAAGAGTTATTCATGAAATAGAGGCGCTGCACCGGAACGTTGGTCGAGAACCGCTGTTCGGCAGTGAAGGTGGGATTTGGAAAGTCGAACGCCTGCAGGAAGGAGTCGATACGGAAGCGACTGACTTTGGCGTAGACGGTGCGGAGGTCGTTGTCCAGTCCGAGTTCGGTGGAAGGTCCGCCGGCGTCTTTGGCGTCAAGATCACCAGCGACGAAGAGCATGGAGTCGCGGAGCTGCTCGGCATCCAGTCGCTGCAGTGAGAAGTGAGAGTAGTAGCGGTTGAGTGGATCTTTGACGTGCTCTTCTGGGGTTTCTTTGCTGCTTTGCTGGTAGACGGCAGAGAGCATGATCATGCGCTGCAACTTCTTGAGCGACATGCCGTTCTTTTGGAACTGAACGGCCAGATAGTCGAGCAGTTCGGGGTTGGAGGGTGGATCGCCGACAGCACCGAAGTTGTCGGCTGTGTTGACGATTCCGGTGCCGAAGTGCCACTTCCAAACTCGATTGACCCAAACGCGAGAGGCGATGGGGCTCGCGACGATATCGTCGGCCAATTCGAGGCGGCCGCTGCCCTGCGTATAAGGTTTCTTGTCCGGAGTACCAAGGACAGTGACGAAAGCGCGAGGGATGACATCGCCATGAGCGTGGGGGTTGCCGCGTAAATCAAGAGCGATGTTTACGGCTTGAGGTTTGTCCGCCATTCCGTGAGCGAAGGGATAGATTTGGCCAACCGCCTTGATGCGGCCACCATGTTCGCCCTCGGCCTGGAGGGCTGTGAGGTATGCCTGCTCAGCAGGCCCAAGGCGGCGGATGAGCTCAAAGCCACGAAAGACGAAGAGACCTGGTAGGCCGCGCTCGTCGAAGATGCCGGTACCTAGCTGGCGGACAAAGAGGTCTTCATAAAGATTTGCTTTCTCCGGAGGCAGTACTTTGAGCTCCAGAGTGCAGCCTGGACAAAACTGATCGTAGGTGTCGAAGTCAGACGGCTTGACGTCCTTCTCTCGCTCGGTGGGCACGCCAGCCTTTGCCTTGATCTTGTCGTTCTCGTCATCGATCGCTTTATTCTCGATTTCTAAATCGATGATGCGTCGCTGAAAGGAGTCGGCGAGGAATTTGGCCTGATCCTCTGTGCCGCCCTGCGCGACCATGAGTTGCCAATCTTCAAGGTAAGGGTAGAACGTTGGCTTCTTGGCGAGGAACTTGACCCACCGATCGAGAAGATCGGGATCAAGACGCGCGGTATTGGCTGCGTCTTCCAATTTCTTTTTAGGCTTCCCGGTGACTTGCCAGGCCGCGACCATGTAAGCGGAACTCTGGGCTGCGAGTGCTGTGGCTAGTTCGTCGGTGACAGTCTTTGTGTAATCTTCAGCGGCTTTATCCTCATCGTTGGCCTTCTTGAACTTCTCGCGCCAGAAGTCGACCTCGGATTCGGGGACAAAGTTGTACTCCTTATAAGTGGAGCTGGCGAAGATGCCGCCCAGTGCATAGTAATCCTTCGCGAGGATGGGATCGTATTTGTGGTCATGGCAGCGAGCACAGGCGACGGTAAGACCAAGAAAGCCTCGTGTGACGGCGTCGATACGCTCGTTGCGCTCGTCGGCGCGGCCTTGAATAGGTTCAGCCTGATCCCATATCCATGGAGCACCTCCGAGGAAGCCAGTAGCCTTGAGATCTTCCGCTGTTGGTTGCTTCGACATCAAGTCGCCAGCGAGCTGCATCTTAACGAACTTGTCGTAGGTTACGTCGTCGTTGATGGCTTTGATGACCCAGTCGCGATAGACCCACGCACCGTCGAAGGGCATATAGCCGCGACCACGTGGATCGAGACCGCGAATGTCGTCGTCGGCGTAGCGCGCAACGTCGAGCCAGTGGCGGCCCCAGCGCTCACCATAGCTGCGTGACGCAAGGAGACGGTCGACGACCTTAGCAAAGGCTTCGGGCGAAGAGTCTTTCTCAAAGGCGGCAACTTCTTCCGGAGTAGGAGGCAGGCCCGTGAGATCGAGCGTTGCCCTGCGAATGAGAGTGCGCTTGTCGGCCATCGGCGCGGGTTGGAGGCCCTTCTCTTCGAGCTTTGCGAGTACGAAATGATCGATATCTGTCTTTGCCCAGGATTTGAACGCTGGATCTTTGATCGGCGGTACGGGATAGTCCTTAAGCGGTTGGAAAGACCAGAACTTGCGCATGTCGGGGGTGATCTGCTTGCCGGCAACGCGAACGGGAGTGGTGGGCTGGGGCCAGGGCGCGCCCATTTTGACCCATTCCGATAGAACTTCGACATCACCCGCGGAGAGCTTGGCACCGCCCTTCGGCATCTTGAGCGAGCCCGACTGGTGGACAGCGATAAGAAGGAGGCTTTTTTCTGGATCGCCAGGAATGATAGCGGGGCCGGAGCTGCCGCCCTTGAGAACGGCTTCGCGAGAGGAGAGACTCAGCCCGCCTGCTTCTTTATCCTGATGGCAGCTACCGCATTGTGTCGCAAAGATGGGCCGAACTTTATTTTCGAAGAAGTCATCGCCCGGCGTGCCTTTTGCTTGAGCCGAAGTAAGTAATGCAACGACAGGTTTTGTGGGCTCGGCACCGTCCCATACTCCGCCGCGGCGAACCCACTCGACGAGATTTGCAATCTCGCTGTCAGGGAGCTTTTCGCCCTTGGGCGGCATTTTGAGGTCGCCTGTCTGGCGGACCGCTTCGATGAGCAGACTCTTCTCAGGGTCACCGGGAACGATGGCGGGACCAGACTCGCCTCCCTTAAGAACAGCCGCGTGGGAGTCAAGGCGAAGACCACCTGCGGATTCCGTAGTGTGGCACTTATAACAGTTCTGAGCGAGGACGGGCCTCACCTTCTGGGTAAAGAACTGGGTGCTGTCTTCTTCCGAAGGAGTCGGCGAGGCTTCTATCGTTTTTTTCTCTGGCGCCTTGTCTTGGCCATGCACACTCGCTGTTTGGCCGACGGCGATAGCGAACATGACAAACGTACAAACGCCGGCAATCCGCCTGGAAGTCAAAAGACGCTTCATAGAGCCTCTTCTCCGTCAGCGTGTGAGGATGTGGCATGATGGTCACCGCGGAAGAACTGTTCTACGTAGTCGACGAGATCAAGGAACTCTTGACCGTTGCTGTTGAGGCTCATGCCAGAGCCAGGCAGCTTGATGTCAAGAGCTACTCGAGAGCCGCAGTGGTCTTCCTGACTGGAGCGCGCGAGAACGATGAGCCGGGTGCCGAGAAAGAGCGCCTCGGCCGTATTGTGAGTTACAAAAACGACTGTTGGCTTGAGTTCTTCCCATACAGACCGCAGCGAGCGTTGCAGGCTAGCGCGAGTGGCGGGATCAAGCGCGCTGAAAGCTTCATCCATTAGCAGGACGCGGTACTTCATCATCAGAGCCTGAGCGATCGCAACACGTTGCTGCATGCCTCCGGATAACTGATGAGGGTATTTGCCAGCGTCCGATGCTTGAAGCCCCATATGCTGAAGCTGGCGGAGTGCTTCTTCGCGTACTTGTTTACGAAAAGCACGGAAACTCGGCCGCAACCTTCCAAGGATGTGGTATTTCGAGGTTTCTGGTCCTATAGCGAGGTTGCCGAGAACTGTTCGGTCGGGGAAGAGAGAATATTTCTGAGGAACGTAGCCTGAGCGTGCATCCACGCGCTCGACGAGACTACCTGATACAGAGATGCGGCCAACAGTAGGCCGCTCCTGACCGAGGATCAGGCGAAGCAGAGTACTCTTTCCGCATCCCGTCTCGCCAAGTAGAACAACAAATTCGCCATCTTCAATCTTGAGGTCGATGGCTTCGAGAACAGTCCGGCGATTCTGCTTGCCGACAGGGTAGGAGACTGAAACACCATCGACATGAATGGCAGTGCCGGCAGGAGGTAGCTGCGAGTTGGATACCTCGGCTGCGCCGTCCGGGAGCGACTTCGGAACTTGGGTCTGATTTAGCTTTTGAGGCGCATTCAAGCTTGAAACCATGGATGCAACCTCCTGTTTAGCATTCGCAGCGAGAGATCAATAACAAAGAGCAAAAAGGCTACCCAAAGGACGTAAGGCAAAATAACGTCCATCCCCATGTGGCGGCGCATGATGGCAATGCGATATGCGAGACCGTCGGATGCGGCGATCATCTCGCCAGCGAAGAGGAAGAGCATCATTGGCTTTAAATTGAGACGAAGGCTGTTGATAACCTGCGGCATGATCTGGCGAAAGACGACACTGTAGGCCACGTCGAAGTTATTGGCGTCGAGGGTGAACGCTTTGATGATCTGCTCTCGTGGAACTGCCTTTACCATCTGCGTCACGTCCAGGATCATCGTGGGAGCGACACCGATGACGATAAGAGCAATCTTTGACCACTCATCGATGCCGAAGACGATGAAGAGGATTGGCAAGAGCGATAGGGCCACAATCTTGTCGAAGAAGAGAACAAAACGCAAAAATCCTGCTCCGAACCATGGAAAGAGGCCTATGTGGAGCGCAAGAAGTACTGCCGGTATCAGCAGACATAGGCTGATAAAAAATCGGCGACCGCTCGAGACCGTATCCTTCCAGATCATGGAGTGATGGAACCGCTCCCAACGTGAGGCGTTGTCGGCTGGGACGTAGTCGTCTTCTTCGGCAGGCTCAAAGACCGAAGAATGAATTCCCTGAACGAGCTGCCGTGCGTTTGGAACTACGCGGTCTTCGATATTTTCACGGTGACGGCTGACCGAAGTCTGCATGTAGAGGCCGATGCAGACCAAGAAGAGCAGGCAAGACAAAGAGTTAGTTAGCAGCCGATTGGGCTTTGCCTGAATATCGAATGGGAAGGAGTTTGCCATAGAACGTTAGAGCTTCCCTTTTTGTGCCGCCTGCATGTAGGCAGCGTCGAAGCGAAGACGGACTCGGTCTTTGTGACCTTGAATAGATCCATCTGGATAACCGATCGCAACATCATCAACCGACTTAATACCTCGCCCTAGCAATCCGTGTGCGAAGCAGAATTGGCGCACGAGATCCATCTTCTGCTTGATCGTAGGACCTGTAGTAAAGTCGGCGGCGGACTGGGGAGTAGCGAATAATGAGGTGGTCTTCAACTGCTCCTTGTATGAGTCGATAGAATCGCCCGATGCGGCGGCTGAGACCTTGATGGCCTGAGGTTGACCAGCGGCCAACTGTTGCACCGTCTCATACCAGGCTCCACTGATGGCCTTGGCAAACTTCTGCCCGGAACCATCTGATCGGTTGAGTACTTCGCTGCGAACTACAAGCAGGTCCAAGATTTCGCCAGGAATCTTCGAAGAATCGAATATGGAGTGGATGCTTTTGTCTACAAGAATCTGCGAGACAAGAGGCTTCCAGGTTACGACGGCTGGATTAGAGGCGTTGTTTAGGAAGGCGGCGACGATGTCGGAGTCCGAGGTATTGATGAGGTGGAGTTTCGACAGTTGAGACTGCTGTCCGTTAAGAACCATCCCTCGCTCAAGCAGGTATTCAGAGACCGTCTTCTGGACGAGCATGACCCGCTGCCCGGCAAGCTTATCGAAGGTCAGACCGTTGCGGACAAGGACGACATCGTTGCCATTGGAGTAGTCGCCGACAATGATGGCCGTGGAGTCCACGCCGGCGGCGGCGGGCATATCGAGCGCCTCCATGTTGGTCATGGTGCAGGCATCGATATTCTTGGCCACAAAGGAATCGAGGGAGGCTGCGTAGTCGAATCGCTGAACCTTGATGACGATACCGTACTTGTCAGCCCATTTCTTGAGGATGCCGGACTTCTGCATATAGAAGTAGGGATTCCAACCGGCATAGACCGACCAGCCTACGGTGAACGTCGGAGTATCCGCCAGTGCACCTGCAGGAAAGCATCCCCCGAGGAGTAGAAAAATCGCACAGACGAGGGAGATCGGACCATATTTCGTGGCTCGCATTGGCTCCTGATATGTCAATGGTTCATTGACCATTTCAACGTGGTGGTAACTCGTAACTGCAAAGAGCGACTTGTTTTTGGTTAGAGAGCTGTCATCGACAGCTGTAGTGTTCAAAGTTTAGATCGGGCCCTCTTGAAATCAACGGTCTATGGAAGTCGTCGATTGGGACTATAGATAAGTGTTATCGCAGTAAGAATTTCTATAGGCGCAATAGAGAACTCGAATATTCAAATGAGGAAGTACAGTTTTTTGTTCTATTAGAAGCTAGTTCACTTCATCCAAAACTAGCCTCTGTCACTGAGACCCAGTGATTGCAGCGCAAGAGCGTAGGACGTTCATGTCTCCGATCAACCGTTTAGGCCACCATTTGGGTCGATTCGCATTCGCGACTATCCTGATGGCTGGAATCCCAGCAGGCGCACAGGCTACAGCCTCGTCCACGCCGAACGCGGTTCATGTACGGCCGCCGAGAATGTCGCCCACAGGGATTAAGACGACTGGCGTGGTTCACCCTTTGAGTGAGTTGAAGCCTACGACGGTGTACCCAGTTGAGGGTTCGCCGGACTGGTCGGTAATAACGAAGGACGCAGTCTGGGTGTCCAGTGCGCGAGTGAATCACGTCGTGCAATTACTACCTTCGACGGGTAAGGTCGGCCTAACGGCCGAGGTCGCGAAGCCCTGTTCGGGTCTGGCGTATGGATGGGATTCTGTTTGGGTACCAAGTTGCGGAGCGCATAAGCTTCTCCGACTAGATGAAGCCACAGGGAAGGTAACGGTAGAGATCGCGGCGGATCCAGCGAACTCGGAGGGCGGCATCACGGTTGGAGACGGTGCGATATGGATGGTCGTCAAGCCAAGCACGCTTGTACGCATCGATCCAAAGTCAAATGCCGTGGTCTCGACGCTCGATCTGCCGACGGGCTCGGAGAACCCTACGTTTGGCGATGGTTTTGTTTGGGTGTCGTCATTTGGACATGATCAGTTGCTCAAAGTGGACCCAAAGCTGAACAAGATCGTTGCCACAATACCGGTTGGACCAAAACCTCGTTTCCTTACAGTTGGCGCGGACTCCGTTTGGACGCTAAACCAAGGGGATGGAACGATATCACGCGTGGATATGAAGAACGGCAAACTAGTTGCGACTATTAAGTGCGGTCTTCAGGGAGAAGGTGGCGAGATCACGTTCGGAGCAGGCTACGTTTGGGTGGCGCTGTTCGATTTTCCTTTGACACAAGTGGACGTGAAGACAAATCTACCGGTAAAGCAATGGGTCGGCAAAGGTGGAGATGGCGTGCGTTTTGGTTTCGATTCGGTGTGGCTTTCGAACCTGATGCAAGGTAACGTCTGGAGGATTTTACCGACACAGCAGTAGGCTAGCAGCTTGATTTTCAGCACAGAGAAACGGCTATGGTTGCCGAGAAGGTTGGTCAGTTTGAGTTCCGAGGTTCTTTGGGAGGAAACGCTTCACGGGTCTTCGACTTGGTCGCTTGTGCTGAAGCGTGGGACGGCATTGCGCATTACTACAGAGGCGGATCATGCGAACGTCGGCGCGTTGTTTCTGAATGCTGACAATCCGTCGGAGCGGCTGAACCTACCTGACACACTGAAAGCACAGCATATCGCGCGCCTGACCACTGGAGTGGCGCTCTACTCGGATATGGGGCGGATTCTCTGCTCGATTACAGACGATACGTTGGGGTGGCACGACCCTTTGGGAGGCTGCTCGGATGCTGTGCTGGTTGAGCAGAAGTATGGACTTCTAAGTTACCAAGAGGCGCGCAACGACTGGCATCGGAATGCACTAGACGGATTTTTGATCGAGCTGGCGAAGTATGGACTGGATCGCCGCGATCTGACTATGAACGTGAACTTTTTCAGCAGAGTAGAGGTAGACGAAGATGGCAGCATGCATTTCGTCGAAGGTCACTCCAAAGCTGGTGGTGCGGTGGAGTTAAGAGCAGAAATGAACACGCTGGTCATTTTGAATACCTGCCAACATCCGATGAGTCCTGATCGCGAGTATAGGCAGATACCCGTGAGGCTTACGGTGAAGCGCGTTCAGCCTCCGGGAGCCGATGATGTCTGCCGGACGTTCCGACCCGAGAACGAGCGCGGTTTTATTTTGACTGAGCGCTACTTCCTCTAAAGACTCTGAACAAAGTTTTTTATTTAGGAGTTTTGACATGCCAGAAGCAGGATTAGTAACAAGTCCGCGTGTCCCCGAGCAGGCGATCTTTGCGGAGGACGTGCGAGCCGGCGATTCATTTGTGTATGAGATAAAGCAGGGACAGTTTGTCAGGATCGTCGACCTTGAGGGCAACCAGGCTGTGGACACACTGTTTTATAACTCGCAAGATTATTCGGATCGGTACAGCGCACAGGACACAATTCGAGAGCAACAAAACATCTACCTAACGACAGGGACCAAGCTGATATCAAGTGCTCGGAACGTACTACTAACAATCGTCGCCGATACATGTGGACGCCACGACACTTTGGGCGGAGCGTGTTCGACGGAGAGCAATATGGTCCGGTACGCAATTGAGAAGCGTTTTATGCATGCATGCCGACAGAGCTTCCTTAAAGGTGCGATTGATTGGTCCGATAAGACGGGCCGTGAGTTCGGCAAGAGGGATCTCACAGCGAATATTAACTTCTTTATGAACGTTCCGGTGACGCCGGCAGGCAAGTTAACCTTCGAGGACGGAGTGTCGGACGCGGGTAAGTATGTCGAACTTCGTGCAGAGATGGACACCCTCATCGTGATATCAAATTGTCCTCAGCTGAATAATCCTTGCAATGCCTATAACCCAACGCCAGTACGAGTGCTGATCTGGGACATAGCGAGCAACAGTTAACGACACTGCAAAAGCAAAACTTACACGTTAGAGCGGGAGCGAGATGTTTAAGAAGGTCTTGATTGCGAATCGCGGAGCTATCGCTTGCCGTATTGAGCGAACGCTGCGTCGAATGGGAATTGGATCCGTCGCGGTTTATTCAACTGCGGACTCTAATTCGATCCACGTGTTTGAGGCCGATGAGGCAGTGGCAATCGGGGCGGCACCGGCCGCGCAGAGTTATCTTTCGTTCGACGCGATTTTCGGAGCCGCAACGCAAACTGGAGCCGAGGCGATTCATCCTGGATATGGCTTCCTTAGCGAGAATGTGCAGTTTGCACGAGAGTGTGCTGCGCGGGGGATACGGTTTATTGGGCCTGAGCCAAATCACATCGAGGCGTTTGCACTGAAGCATACGGCGAGGGAGACCGCCAAGCGATGCGGAGTTCTCTTATTGCCTGGAACGGGTTTACTGAAGGACCTTGTCGACGCGCTGGCGCAGGCCGAGACGCTGAAATATCCGGTGATGCTGAAGAGCTCAGGCGGCGGTGGCGGCATCGGCATGAGGGTTTGCCAATCCGCCGAGCAGTTGCGCGAGACATATGATTCGGTGCTACGGCTAAGCCAAGCAAACTTCGGCGACAGCGGAGTGTATCTCGAGAAGTACGTTTCGAGGGCGCGGCATATTGAGGTGCAGATCTTCGGGGATGGCGAGGGTGGCGTAATCGCTCTCGGGGAACGAGACTGCTCGGCACAGCGACGACATCAGAAGGTATTGGAGGAGACGCCAGCACCCGGACTAACGGACGCAACGCGGGAACAACTTTATTCTGCTGCGATACTGCTGGGCAAGGCAGTGAACTACGCGTCGGCTGGTACCGTTGAATTTATCTACGACGACGATACCGGTGAGTTCTATTTCCTTGAAGTCAACACTCGATTACAGGTGGAACATGGTGTGACCGAACAGGTCACGGGTGTTGATCTGGTGGAATGGATGGTTTTGCAGGCTTCTGGAGACCTGGCCCCACTCAAATCATTCACGATCAATCCAGTGGGTTCCTCGATTGAAGCTCGTGTGTACGCGGAAGATCCGGCACAGAACTTTCAGCCATCTCCGGGCAAGCTGACAATGGTGCGTTTTCCTTCACCGGAGCTCGCTCGTGTGGAGACGTGGATCGAATCTGGTTCGACAATTACGCCGTACTACGATCCGATGATTGCGAAGATTATTGTGACGGGTAAGGATCGCACGGAGGCGCTGACAAAGCTCGATGCAGCGCTGGCAGCGAGTTCGATTGACGGAACTGAGACCAACCTGCGCTATTTACGAAAGGTAGTAGCGACACCGGAATTTATGTCAGGGACCATTACAACCGCATTTCTTGGTACGTTTGAAGTTGCCCGCAATGCTATTGAAGTTTTAGAAGGTGGAACGCAGACGACAATTCAGGATTACCCAGGAAGGACAGGCTACTGGAATGTTGGCGTGCCGCCTTCGGGGCCGATGGATCATCTGTCGTTTCGAATCGCGAACCGGCTCGTTGGGAATTGCGAAGGCACGGCGGGCATAGAATTTGCAACCATCGGCGGACGTATCCGTTTCCATTCCGATGTATTAATTGCGCTTACAGGCGCGGATATGGCCGCCAAGTTGAATGGTAAAGCGATCAATTACTGGACAGTTGTTGAGGTGAAGGCTGGCAGCGTGCTGTCGCTCGGGGCCGCTGCTAAAGAAGGAATACGATCTTACCTGGCGATACGAGGCGGAATCGACACGCAGCCTTACCTTGATAGCCGCAGCACGTTTATGTTGGGTGGTTTTGGCGGACACGCAGGGCGTTCTCTGCGCGCAGGCGACGTTTTACATCTGGGTGCGAACAACACTGAACTGCTTAGTCCGGTGGTTTTACCACCAGAGCTTATACCAACGCTCACTCGATCATGGGAGATTGGCGTGCTGTTTGGGCCGCATACGGCGCCTGACTTCTTTACCGAAGAAGATATCGAGATGTTGTTCTCGACTCAGTGGAAGGTTCATTACCAGAGCGACCGCACTGGTGTAAGACTAGTTGGCCCAAAACCCAAGTGGGCTAGAACCGACGGCGGCGAAGCCGGTTTGCATCCCTCGAATATCCACGACAATGCGTACGCAATCGGAACGATTGACTTTACTGGAGATATGCCGATTCTGCTCGGCCCGGATGGGCCCAGTCTGGGTGGATTTGTTTGTCCGGCAACGATAGTGCAGGCGGAGCTCTGGAAGCTGGGTCAACTGAAGGCAGGTGATTCCGTCCTCTTTCGGCGGGTTACGTTGGAAGAAGCCGAGGCGTTAGAGCTCGCACAAGACGCGTTTCTAGAAGATTTTGCCACGGCGCCTGCTTCCCTGCCCAAGGCTTCGGGTTTTGAACCAGCGGTGATAGCCTCGTTTATCGACAGGCCTCAGAAGATGGTCTTCCGCGCGGACGGCGATAAGTATTTGCTCGTCGAATATGGCGAACTTGAATTGGACCTGTACCTGAGGTTTCGGGTTCATATTCTGGAGCAAAAACTTCGTGAAATTGGCCCTGCAGGCATCATCGACATCACACCTGGTGTTCGGTCACTTCATGTCCACTATGACAGCCGGAAGATTGCACGCGCGAAGCTGATCGACCTACTGGAAGAAATTGACCGGATGATGCCAGAGCTCACAGATATCACCGTTCCTTCGCGCATCGTACATCTGCCCCTTTCTTGGGATGACCCGCAGGCGAAGCTGGCGCAGCAGAAGTATATGCAGGCTGTGCGGCCGGATGCGCCGTGGTGTCCTTCGAATATTGAGTTCATCCGCCGCATTAATGGGCTGGATTCGATCGAGGAGGTATATCGCATTGTGCATGCTGCAAGCTATTTGGTGCTAGGACTTGGAGACGTTTATCTGGGGGCACCAGTTGCGACGCCCGTCGACCCACGACATCGTCTGGTGACGACGAAGTACAACCCAGCACGAACATGGACACCCGAGAACGCTGTAGGTATTGGGGGCGCGTACATGTGCGTATATGGAATGGAAGGTCCGGGCGGTTATCAACTCGTTGGACGGACCGTTCAGGTATGGAACACATGGAAGTCGACACCTGTGTTTGTTGAGGGAAGTCCCTGGTCGCTGCGATTCTTCGATCAAATACGGTTTTATCCGGTAAGCGCGGACGAACTGTTGGAGGCGAGAGATAAGTTTCCGCATGGGCGCTACGAGTTGCGGATTGAAGAGACGACGTTCAACTTGAAAGAGTACACAAGTTTTCTCGACTCCATCAGCGTTGAGGCCGCAACCTTCAAAAAGCATCAGAAGGAAGCCTTTAATGCGGAGCGGGAGCGCTGGCGACAAGCGGGACTCATGACCGTGGTCGAACCGGTGACTGCTCCCGAACTCGAAACAGCTACGGTTGTGACCGAAGGCTGCGAGGGAGTCTCTTCACCAATGACAGCAAGCGTCTTCCAGATCGCGGTTGAGAAGGGGCAAGCAGTTACGGATGGACAGAAGCTCGTCGTGCTCGATGCAATGAAGACTGAGGTTGTCGTAGCGTCGCATATAAACGGCGTGATTGAAGATATATTCTGCGCGCAAGGAGCATTAGTACAAGGTGGTCAGCTACTGCTCTCTGTATGTCCTACCCAGCAATAGATTCGAAAGGCAGACCAGGAGAGCGATGGATATTGCAGCGCTTCACGCAGCCTACGCGGCCGGACAAGAGAGTCCTGAAGGAGTAGTTGAGACAATCTACAACAGGATCGAGGCGGAGGGCCTTCGTCCGGTGTGGATCTCAATTGTTCCTCGAGGGCACGCAATGGACGTTGCTCTCGGCCTATCCACAGTGGACAGGCACAAGCTACCACTTTATGGAATTCCCTTTGCGGTAAAGGACAACATTGATGTTGCGGGAATGCCCACGACAGCGGGCTGCCCTGCATTCTCTTACACCCCTAAAGAGTCTGCGACGGTGGTCACGAGACTTGAGCAGGCAGGCGCAATCCTGATCGGCAAGACGAACATGGATCAGTTTGCCACTGGCCTCGTCGGAACTCGAACACCATATGGCATCTGTTCTAGCGTATTCGATTCGCGATACATCTCCGGTGGATCGAGCGCAGGCTCCGCGGTAGCCGTCGCAAGCGGATTAGTCTCATTTGCCCTCGGCACAGACACGGCAGGTTCTGGCCGCGTGCCTGCTATGTTCAACAATCTCATCGGACTCAAGTCGACGCGAGGAGCGTTGAGCACTCATGGGGTTGTGCCGGCTTGCCGAACACTCGATTGCGTCTCCATCTTCACGGAGACCGCTCGAGATGCAAGCGTGGTGTTTTCAGCGGCGGCAGGCTTCGACGCCAACGATCCATACTCGCGGCAGCCCCAAGTCGGAGCCGGTGCTGCGCCCTGGAGTGGGGAGAAGTCGTTTCGTTTCGGCGTACCAGCGGAACGTCATTTGAACTTCTACGGCGATACCTATAACCCAGCACTGTATAAGGCTGCGGCTCAACAGCTTGCATCGCTGGGCGGAATCGCAGTGGAGTTCGACCTCAGTCCATTTCTTCAAGCCGCGCAGCTCCTCTATAAGGGGCCGTGGGTTGCCGAGCGGTATGCTGCCATCTCGACCTTCATCAGAGAACACATAGCTGACATGGATCCTACGGTCGTCCAGATCATCTCCGGCGCGTCAAACTACTCTGCAGTCGATGCATTCAGCGCGACTTACGAACTCGAGTCGATCAAACGTTCGACCGGTGCGGCTTGGCAAGCGTTCGACTTCATGCTTCTGCCTACGTCTCCCCGTACATTCACGATCGATGAAATTGCAGAGAGCCCAATTGAGCGAAACAGTGCGCTCGGACAATACACGAACTTCGTCAACTTGCTCGATCTCGCGGCAATTGCACTGCCAGCGGGGATGCGTCCCGATGGGCTGCCGTTTGGCGTGAGCATCATAGGACAGGCATTTACCGAGACTGCCCTTTTAGCGGTCGCAGACACACTGCACCGTAAGCTAGCAACTACTCTTGGCGGCTCCAGCAGGCAGCTCGCCCTCACGCCGAAGCTTCCTGCGTCGCAACCGCCGCATGGTTGTCTGTTGATGGCTGTGGTGGGCGCTCACCTTAGCGGGCAGCCGCTGAACTGGCAGCTTATGCAAAGGGGTGGGAGGTTGATGAAGACTTGCAAGACAAGCGCTCAGTACAAGTTCTATGCGCTGAAGAACACGGTTCCGCCAAAACCTGGGCTGGTACGGACGCCTGGCTTCCAAGGCCCTGGGATTGAAGTCGAGGTCTGGGCACTCCCCGCTGATACCGTCGGCAGCTTTGTGGATGGCGTTCCGCAGCCGCTCTCCATCGGCACACTCGAGCTAGAAGATGGGAGTCTAGTCAAGGGCTTTCTCGTGGAGCCTACTGGGACGGACGGGGCGCTTGAAATTACAGAGCTCGGGTCGTGGAGACGATATCTGGAGACTCTAAAGTAGGCTCATTGCTTCGGCTCGACACGACGGGACTGCTTCATAAGAGCAGAGGGTTGCGAGAGGTAGAGACAAGTTAGTCGGTATCGTCTTCATCGTCTGATGATGTCGATGCGTCTTTCTTGGCGTTCTTCTTCGGCTTATATCTTCCGTCCACGATTTGGCGGATAGTGGAGATCATCTCGGGAGAATCGGGCGTGACATCCGGCTCAAAGCGTGCGATCACCTTACCGCTTTTGTCTATGACGAACTTGGTGTAATTCCAATGAACGTTTCCTCCGGTGGGCGCACCATCGCTCTTAGTAAGGTAGTGGTAAAAGGGTATTTCCTGGTCTCCGGTCAACTTGGAAACAGCCATAACGGGGAAGCTAACCTTTGCGTCTGCATAGGCTTTTTGGATCTCAGAATCTGTGCCGGGTTCGGATGCACCAAAGTCGTTGGAAGGAACTCCAATAACGATGAGCTCTTTATCTTTGTACATCTCGGAGGCCTTTATTAAAGCGG
This sequence comes from uncultured Acidobacteriaceae bacterium, assembly GCA_963771625.1. GTDB lineage: Bacteria > Acidobacteriota > Terriglobia > Terriglobales > Acidobacteriaceae > Edaphobacter. The sequence goes on along the minus strand of CAVYUE010000008.1, from coordinate 332,952 downwards.
GCAGTTGAGCGTTGTAGCTCGATTTGCGAGCGAGGTTCACAACGAGGATGTACTTGCCCTTGAAGTTTGCCAAAGGAACATCTTTTCCGTTCGCGCCTGGAAGGTTGTAGTCATAGGCAGTCTTCTCAGGCTTCGCCTTCTTACCTTCTTCTGTAGAAGTTGCAGCGGGCTTTTGCTTGCCTGCCTTGGCCATTGACTCCGGTCGATAAGCAAATGCTGAGTGTGTGGTGAAAAAACTCAACAAAAACATGACGGATAGAGCGAGCAACCGAAGTTGCCCCACCAACCGATTTGACAATGGAGCGCTCACGATTCGTGCAGATAGATAAGCCATAAATCGATGAACGAGAAATTCCTGAACGGTCACTCGCACCTTTTCTAGTATTTATGACGGTTTTTGAGCGTGGCACAGGCCGGGAAGGCCTGAATCGGATGAAGTCATATTGCAGAAGTATGAGCGAAGCCTAACGCGTTGTCAGGTGAAGTAAAAGAAGTATTCGCTTTCCCTATTTAGCTCATAGATAAAAGGCTCACTGACGACTTTTTGTATCGAGTGAATCGTTTTTTTCTATGACATAACGTTGCACTGTGTTTTCCTACAACACAACAGCCTTATAACAGGAGTAACGGGTAAATCAGGCGGCAGGCCCGTGACGATTTGCCATCCTCCAATGGGCTAACAGACTGCTCGTACAGACAGGCCATATGGATATTGATCAGCTAAAGACGTTTCTGGAAGTCTCCCGGCAGAAGAGCTTTTCTCGCGCTGCGGAGAAGATTCACGTGACACAGCCGTCAATCTCAGCGCAGATCAGATCTCTTGAGAACTACCTTGGACATAGGCTATTAGAGCGCGGAGGCGGCAAAGTGACACTGACGGCCGCTGGGCGAGTCTTTGAACCTTTCGCCGAAAACTGTTTGTCGCGGCTTAACCATATGGTGATGACACTGGCCGATCTGGAGCGGTTGCCGCGTGGAGCACTGACTGTTAGCGCAAACGATTCGACCGCACTTTATGTGCTGCCGGTGTTCTTTAGCAAGTTTCGAAGACAGTACCCGCGAGTGGCGCTGAACATCGTTCGTGCGGAGCGGTCTAAATCGCTAGAACTTGTGCTGGATCGTGAGGTCGAGTTTGGAGTTGTTTCTCTGCCTCTAAAAGATAAGCGGCTGCATGTGGAAGTGATACATACGGACGAATTTGTTCTCGTCGTGCCAGCTAACCACCCATTGGCGGCATTTGAGAGCGTCTCACTAAAGCAGGTAGCTCAGCACCGGCTGCTTTTGCTAAAGCAGGGACGGAGGCGTGAACATTTGGACGAACTGTTTGCACAGGAAAAGCTGTGTCCACGCATTGCGATGGAGCTGGATTCAAATGAGCTACTGAAACGGCTTATCTTGAAAGAGATGGGAATAGGGTTTCTACCAAAGATCAATGTGCTCGATGAAGAGCGCAATGGGACTTTGAAGATCGTCCCGATTGAGAATGTAAACATCTCTCGGGAGTTGGCACTGATCAGTCGCAAAGACCAGGTTTTGACTCGCGCGGGAAATGCATTTTTTACGTTTGCGACGGGGACCGTTCGATCTCAACCCGAGGATGTGTAACAAATCGATTTAGCTCGATATTAAGCGGCGTGTAGCAAATTATAGGTGATCAACCTGGACAAAGGACCTCTATGAGAGACGTCCTTTGGAACTAAGCGCTCGCTCTGTTGAAACTGCAAGAGGCCAGCGTGGTAGCGCACCTTGCGGAAGTAGGCGGCAAGAAGGTCATATATCACGATCTTCTATCAGCGGCATAGATGGATGCCGCACTGATTGATTTCCGCACAACTGCTGCGCATAATCGCTTCATCGATCACAAACATTATTCTTCAGGTTTGCCGAAGTTCCATTGAAGCAAATTCAATGAGACTGCTTTCGCAGATCACGGCAGGCGATCCGTCTTATACATCCGCTTCGGAGTGAATCTCCGGCGCTGGAGTCCTTACTAAAAATACTGTCCACAGAAGTCATCGAACCTCAGATTCGAAATCATGAGCTATACACTTCAGGAGGTCTTCTTGAAACGCATCGTTCTAGCCCTATTTCCAGTTCTGTTCTTATCTTCTTTTCTGTTCGCTCAAACGAACACATCATCACTGAGCGGTGTCGTAACCGATCCTACAGGCGCGTCCGTTCCAAGAGTGACCGTTAGTATCTCGAACACGGCCTCGGGCAGCACGCAGAGTACGCAGACAAAATCGAATGGCGAGTTTTCGTTTGAGCAGATACCACCAGGTACATATGAAGTGAAGGTTGTCGCAGCAGGCTTCTCCGAACTGGTTGAGAGGGTGCAGCTGCTGGTGTCGACGCCGTTGAGTCTTACCTTTAAGTTGACCCTCGGTGGTACGAACGAAATTGTGAACGTCGAGACGAATCTGGCAGAACTGAATACGACTGACGGGACGCTAGGAAAAGCTTTCAACAGCGCGCAGGTGCAGAATCTTCCGTACCTCGCCAACAATGTCACCTACCTGCTCTCACTACAACCGGGAGTACTTGCGCTTGACAGTGGTGCGCAGTCCGGCGGGCTGAATACAGATCCCCGCACGGGGATCGTCAACGGAGCGCGGCAGGACCAGTCCAACCTTACGCTCGATGGAGTGGATAACAACGATCAGATTTTCGGATTCGCCTTCAACGGTGCGCTACGCTCCACACGCGAGTCGGTTGAAGAGTTCCGGGTTACGACGACTAATGCCAATGCGGACGCCGGCAGAGCTTCCGGAGCGCAGGTTTCGCTCGTTACCAGAAGCGGCACCAATGCAATTCATGGCAGTGCCTACGAATATTATCGTGACCCCGGCACCACATCCAACAACTGGTTCAACAAACAGGCACAGTTGAACTCTGGAGAGCCCAATATCGCGGCCAAGGTATTGGAGCACACTTACGGTGCATCGCTTGGGCTTCCGATCAAGAAGGATAAGCTGTTTTTCTTTGGCGCTTATGAGGCATTCAAGCAAGCAAGCGACATCTCGGTGGGTCAGACTGTGCCCTCTACCTTAGGTGGGGGTGGTCTCGTCACTGGTAACGTAACGTACGAGGCTTGTCCAACACCAGCGACCTGTCAGAACGGAACCCAACATAAAACGCTGACGCCAGCCGAAATCGCCCAGATGGATGGAAGATCGTCTGACCCAACCTGCGCGACGACGACCTGTTTCGCTCCCAGCACGAATGACGCGGCGATTGCTTATTTCAAGACCTTCCCACTATCTAACTCAAACGGAGCAGGCGATGGATATAACACGGGCGGCTACAACTTCACTTCGCCGGCACCGATCCACCAGATTACAAATATCGCCCGCCTCGATTACAACATCAACTCACGACAGACTCTCTTCGTGCGCGGTAATCTGCAGAGCGACAACCAGTCGACTGCCCTCCAGTTTCCCGGGCTGCCCGCAGCTTCGAACATCTTCTCCAATAACAAAGGCATCGCTGCTGGTCATATCTGGACCATCAACGACCACATGACGAATAATGCTCGTTATGGCCTGGTTCGTCTAGGCAATGCCTCTCGCGGCACAGGTAGCGAACCCTATGTTGCATTCGGCGCCTTCAGTACCATTACAGCTACTACAACAACAACTATCTATAACCTTACGACCAACAACTTTGCAGATGACTTTACCTACGTAAAAGGCAGACATACGATCCAGGGCGGCGCTAACCTGTACTGGGTTTCGAACGGGCAGTACTTCGATTCGCCCTTGCTCTCCTATGCAAACGTAAGCCCGAACCTGTTGGCAACGGCAGCCATTGCGAATCAAGGCGGCAGCCTCGACCCGGCTGCCTTCAGTTGCCCTGACTGCGGAACGGTTTCGGCCTCGTTCTCGAACTTCTACAACAATGCAATCATCTCGAACGTAGGTGCCATTGAAACGGCTCAGACCGGAACTGAATTTCTAGTCCAGAACAACACGCTCGTGCCCCAAGGCGCAGGCGTCGTTCCGACCCACACCTTTCGCAACCTCGAACAAGAGTATTACATTCAGGATCAATGGAAGGCTACATCGCAGCTGACACTGACATTTGGTTTGCGCTATGTCTACCTCGGTGTCCCGTACGAGAAGAATGGGCAGCAGATCGCTCCTGCCATCCCGCTTGATACCTTCCTTAACGATCGTGCATCGGCCGCGGCAGCAGGAAATGCTTACACAGATCGCGTCTCCTTCCGTGCCTCCGGATCGCCGAATGGTCAGCCGAACTTCTGGGCGGCTCAGAAACTTAACTTCGCTCCTCGAATCGCCTTCGCCTATTCCACGAACGATAACAAGACGGTAGTGCGCGGCGGTTTTGGCATCGCATATGATCACTTTGGCTCTGGTTTGATCGATTCTTACCAGTCGAACCCACAGTCTCTGTTATCGCTCTCTCAGGTCAACCTCGGTACCTTCACCGATATCAACTCGAATCCCCGTTTCACCGGCTATCATGATGTTCCAGCAGTCGCGGGCGCTACAACGCCGTTGCAGCTTCCTTATACTCCTGCTGATAGCGCCTTTACCTTTGACTACAGCATCAACGACAAGCAAAAGACACCTTACGGAGAGACTTTCAACCTCACTCTCCAGCATGAGTTCCCACATAATCTGGCTCTAACGGCATCCTACGTCGGCCGCCTCGGGCGCCACCTTATCCAAAATCTCGACGTTGCCATGCCCACCAATCTTTACGATCCAACAAGCGGCCAGAACTACTTTCAAGCAGCCACTACCTACGACAAGATGGTCGATGCTGGGATAGATGCAGGAACAGTTCCGGATAGCGGCTACTTTCACAACGTCTTCCCAAACTTTAGCTTCAACGGCTATACAGGCGCCCAGGCCTACTATGCTTACTTCTCTGCCAACCGTGGCAACGAGACGAATGCACTCTTCGCTGCAGATACAGATCCTACTGCGTCGCCGGCTGGACAGAGCTTCCGCTTCTTCTACCCGCAGACCTCTTCGATCTATGCACAGTCCACAACCGGCGTCAGCAACTACAACGCATTGCAACTCTCGGTCCGCCAAGCCCTCCGGTATGGCTTGGAGTATGACGTGAACTACACCTATGCGAAGTCAATGGACGAGGGCTCGGATCCGGAGCGCAACGGAGTAAGCGGCAGCACAATCATTAACGCTTTTTCTCCGCATCAGTGGTATGGACCATCAGACTTTGATGTGCGCCACAACATTACCGCAAACTACACCATCCCGTTTCCCTTCGGCAGAGGCACTCCATTCCTGAACGGTGGCGGATTCCTCGACCGGCTCGTTGGTGGATTTCAGTTGAATGGAGTTGTTCACTACAGCACCGGCTTTCCCTTCAGCGCAGTGGCCAGCGGCAACTGGGGGACCAACTTCGCCTTCAACAGCAACATGGTGCAGACTGGTCCAATCCCAACCGGGGGTCATCACTACGACGCGGCCAATCTAGAAGAGACTGCTCTGAAGGGAATCACGTCTGCCGAAGCGCACGGAAACCTGCGATTCGCCTACGTTGGAGAGAGCGGACAGCGGAACAACTTTCGATCCGATGGCTATCTTTCCGTTGATGATGGTTTATCAAAATCAATCCATACATTCCGCGAACAACAGTTGCGGCTATCCGTTGAAGTCTTCAACGTAATTAATACAAACCGTTTCGCAACTGTGCAGAATGATGGTACAAGCGGAAACTTTGGGGTGTACCAGAACAGCATAAACAACAACATCAATAGTGCTCCGAGTTCCTTATTGCTGCAGCCGCGGCAGATGCAGTTCTCGGGCAAGTACATCTTCTAGGCTTTGCCCTAAAGGGAATGGCGCGCAACCCTGCCGGGATGTGCGCCATTCCTCTTTCAACCTGATCTAAAGCACACTGTAATCAAATTCAAGGATCGATGTAATTATGCTTAGTGCATCTCGGACCTCCGCCAGCCTTGCTGTCGTTTTTTGTCTGTCTTTCTACTCCTCCTTTGCACAGCTTCCTCAACCGAATGGTGGAACGATTGAGAGAGGTAGTCTTCCTGAACGGTGGCTCTCCCAAGGAACGAAGTGCATGGAGATTCCTGAATGGCAGGTACATGAATACAATCCGAACTTTTATATTCTGAGGCAATCTCCTTGTACGGACTTCGAGAAGCCTTTTATCTATCTGCTCTTTGGTAAAGACAAGGCGTTGCTGATGGACACGGGTTCAAGAAATGGCAACCTCGCACCAACCCTTCTGAGAACGATTAAAAACTGGCTGTCTCGGAATGGTCGCAGCAACATCCCATTAATAGTCGTGCACTCGCATGAACACGAGGACCACACTTGGGGCGATGCTGAGATACAAGCGATCAAGGATCCGGCGATGCCCGTAACGTTTGTTCCGTCGGAGGTTGAAGCGACGAAGCGCTTCTACGGGATCGAGCACTGGCCGACGGACATTGGGCATGTGGATCTGGGTGCGCGTGTGATCGATGTGATTCCAATTCCAGGTCACAGCGCAGCGAGCGTTGCCTTTTACGACCGGAATACAGCCATTCTCCTTGCCGGAGACAGCCTCTATCCGGGCAGGCTTTACGTCAGGGACTTTTCGGGTTTCCAAGATAGCATCGAGCGAATGATCCGGTTCACAGAGGGCAAGCCAGTGGCGCAGATACTGGGCAACCATATCGAGCAGTCAAGTACGCCGTTTCTAGACTATCCGGTGGGCACGATGTACCAGCCGAACGAACATGAACTCGCTCTTTCTCGTGGCTCTTTACTGGAACTCGAGGATGCGCTGCAATCGATGCGCGGAGCGCCAAGGCGCGTTGCGATGCGGGACTTTTCGGTCTGGCCGGTGGGACCGGAGTTTATGAGTGCGGGGGAAAAGACAAACTTCGAGCAACATGAAAAGGACGAGAAAGAGAAGATGTGGGACCACTCTCCGCAGTAGAGCTTCAAATGGCCAAACGATTGTATTTCGCAGCTGCATGATTCTCGAGATAATTATCGCGATAGACCTACACTTCATGGGAGGATCAAACCAGACCGGCCGGAAAGCCTGCTGTGACTGGATTATCGAGCAAGTGAAAGCAACTCTCCAAGATCAAGAGGCGAGTTTGACTCTATGCCCCGAGGCAGGGACGGTGCGATAGCAAGAGCCTGACTATGGCCTTCAAACCACACTAAAAATGAAGACTGTTCAGATTGCGGGAGTCGCCGCTGGTTGATCCAATGATAGTAGGCACCCATGTCCCCATCGATTAGAGAGCCGATTGGATCGTATTCAGGTTTGCTGTCGCTGATGGCCATCAGTTCATTCATTGGTCTCTGTCGTTGCCGGGGGGCAAAGCGCACCAACAAGGTAAGCGGCTGCGCCCTTCTTAATGCCTCACGCGCTCCCCACTGGGCAAAGGTCGTGCTGAATATCTGGGTCCCAGAGCCCTCTGTGAAGAGCTTGACCTCAAAGCGCTCCAACACTTCGTCTCCCCCTTTGTCCATCCCGAGGTCCGAAGGAGATAGACGTGCCATATATGTGCGCAGTTCCTCAGGGCCCATCCCAGGTTTTGCAATTTCTGCCTGGATATTTTTCAGCAATGCGGTGCGAACAGGTTCCAGCTTCTGAAACGACACGCAACTGAGCAACTGGCTGTGATCGACTGCCTGACCTCCATCGATATACCAGTGTCCATAAGGAACGGGATGTGCTTTCGCCCTGGTTTCGACGCCGGCTAGCAGCAGCTCAACTCCGTTTTCCGGCTTGACTTGTTTGAAGTAGGTACCGTGCTTGCGCAGATTACGAAATAGCGGCCCTTCGTACGACTCAACGCCCTGCCCTATGACCACGATTCCGAGCCTGCGTATGGCAATTGGCTCTGACGGGGCCTCCATCTGGGTGCGGTTTCCGTATGTTATTGCTGCGTCGCGGAACGCATCCAGCTGGTGAGTTGTCCAAAGGTATGCGGATAGCTGTTCGACGAACTGAGCTGGCTGGTTAATCCAATCAAGATTCTCGAGCTTGGGCGAGAGCGAAAGCTGTGAGAACGGTTTAAACCATTCTTGGAGTTGCACCGGCGTAAGAGAGCTAAGCGTGGCAAGTTCCCGATCGATTGAGACGCGCTCTGCAGGAAACTTGAAATCGTAGTCAATAACCTCCCGCAGCAGGCTCGGAACGAAGCTGAGTGGAAGTTGTTGCAGCGTTCCAAGGTGAGCCACGGCGAGCTCCCTAGCCTTGGGAGGATATCTCGCAAACTGTTCGGCTTTGAGATTGCTTGGCAACATGATTACAACAACTCGTGGATCGGTGTGCCTTGTGACAACTTAGGCGAGAACCCCATGATTGAACCGAGAGTAGGGACAAGATCAATCGATTGCAAGGGACGGTCATACACCATTCCCTGACGGACGCCTGCGCCCAGGGTCATCATCCAGGTTGTGCGTGACGCTGGGTCACCTGTCCGATGATGCTGAAATCCGTTGCCGCCTGCATCTTCGTCGGCGTCACGGCCAAAGTCCGGGAGGATAAACATCGTTGTGTTGCCGACATATTCGGGCTCAGCCTGGACCGCCTGCCAGAGCTCCGCACAGAGACGGTCGGTGCGCCGAATTGCTTCAATGTATAGCGAGTAAGCTCCGGAGTGAGCGATATCGATGTCGTGCATTGTGATCCAAAGCAGACTGGGAGACTCCAGCTTCATCAAGCGCTTCGTAATGTAGATGGATAGCTCATCCGGGCTTGAGACAGTTCGTGCATGAGCCTTGAAGTCATCGACGGAGAGCTTCAATATCTTTTCCATCTGCTGGAGTTCGAACTCTCCGCCTCCGATTTGAGGTGTGTAAAGCGGCGTTTCGTAGTTGTCACGTAGCAGGTGGTTGTAGTCCGCAGTTGTTCCTGAGGTTGCTGCGCTTAGCAGATGTTTTGGCAAGATGACTTTAGCCCCAAGGCCAGGTCCATACGAACGATAGTCGCTTTCACCAATCCGGTTGAAGCCGTTGCTGGGAGCGACGACCCACGTGCTTGATGATGGCCGATTAAGATCCTTGCGGAAGTACTCGAACACGGTGGGATGTTCGGGTGGAACTGCCGAAAAGTTGTTGAGGGTTTCGTAGACGCCGGTCGCCAAGCTTGCAGTCGCCACGTAATGGCCCAAGATGCCCTGATTCATCACCTGAGTGAAGAAGCTGGACTGAGGAGCCAGCTCGTGGAGCATATGCGGGATGTTTTCCTGCCCTTCGGGAGCGAACGTCTCTTGATCTCGAGCGCCTCCACCAAACGTAACGACGATGACTTTCCGCTTCTTTGCCGCAGCTTGTCCGTGCACAAAGGAGCTGCCGCTCATCAGTGCGCTTCCGATCGCTAGTCCAGCTGTGCTGCGAAGAAAATCGCGCCTGCTGCGACCAAGATGTCTGGCAAGTTCATGTCGTGCAGGAGGCGTCTTGCTGAATGATGATGAAGCCGTCAACTTAATCCGCCTTATGATTCTTCGCTCTTGATCCTGTACTTACTTCTTCTACTCTTCGTACGCCAATTGCATATCTCTTGTCATCCCCAAAACGCGGCACTCAAGGTTTTGTGACAGAGCCGGGCTTGGCGGAAAGCACAAATTGCTGGACCTCGGCCCTTTCCTTGTCGACTGCGGCCATATGCTGGGCCTGAAGTTTCTGATAAACGGCGAACTCCTGCTGCGCATGGTCTTTTTGTCCAGCGCGGACATAATACTGGCCCAGGCGATAGTGCGCGTCTGGAAGATCAGGATCCAGTTCAAGCGCCCGCTGGTACTCTGGAAGCGATTTAGCTAGCTCATGCTGGTCTGCGTAGAGGATACCCAGTTGCAAATGTGCGTCGGCAAGTGTTCCATCCAATGCTATCGACTTTTGCAGGAGAGATTCCACCGTCCGAAAATCTACACTAGTGTCTTCCAAACGTTTTCCCTTCCATAAGCTCACGGCGTAATAATACTGGGCCAGCGCGTTGTTCGGCTGTAACTCCGAATAGCGCCGAAACCTATGGATTACTTCATCCGCCTGATTCGGAGAGCTGAGGTAGGACTTGGACAGAAACAGATAACAACGGGGATCTGTAGGGTCCAGATCTGCTGCTTCGAGGAGGGACTTGATCGAGTCCTCATATTTGCCTCGTGAGTACAGAGCCATGCCGAGTCCGATCAATAGGCGGGGCGACTTCGGATAGCGTTGGCTCGCGAGTTGGAAGACCTCGATGGCTGGCTCGTACGTCCTGTGAAGAAGAAGTTCGCTACCCAAGGTGAAGAGGTTGTCCTCGCTCGGATCCATTTGAGCTGCGACTTGGAACTCGTTGGCCGCTTGCAGATATCTTCCATCCTTCTCTTCGATCTGACCCAGCAGGTTGTGCAACTCTCCAGTGTTCTTCTGCGCCATGATGCTCTGGATAAGCTGCCTCGCATCGCCTGATCTTCCAGTTAGAAAAAATGCCAACGCCAGATCGTAACTGTTGTTGTAGGAAGAGGGGTTGACCCTCTGCGCCTGTTCGAGGAGAGGGAGGGCCTCCGCAATCTTATTGGACTGAAGATAGAAATCAGCCAAGTTATGGTTGGCATCGAAGTCTTGAGGCGCGAGAGCGAGCGCTTTACGGAGTTGTGCTTCGGCCTGATCCAGCTTTCCTGAGTGGGTGAGGTTCGCCGCCAGATTCGTTCTAGCGACTGCTGAATCCGGTTTCAATCTGACCGCTATCTCGAGGTGCTTTAGAGCTTTCGCATCCTCCGACTCAGCGGCGTAGACGAGTCCCAAAAGCTCATGGAGCTCAAAGCTCTGGGGCGCAGATGGTAAAAGCTGTTCTAGTTGAGCCGCCGCTTCCGCGAAGTGACCTGCGTCGTATTGCGCTTCCGCAGACTGGAACTGGCGATCCAGTTTCTGGTTGGGCTTGTCCTGAGCTGTCGTAGACCTCGCGCAAACCAGCACAGAACAAAAGACCAGCACACAAAACCGAGCCCCCGTGCTCATACTTCACCTCTGTTATAGGTGCGTGGGCAAAGCGTCACGCAGAAGAACACCCTCGAAGTCACTTGATACTGTGACTTCAAGGGTGTCTTCCATCTTAGCTCAGAAGTACAGTTTTAGAGCAAACTGAACCTGTCTCGGAGCAGTACGAGTGGATCCAATTTCACCGAAGGTGTTACTGGTGAAGTTGCCGGAGCCAGAGATACCGACTACACCGTTGCCGCCGAAGTTAGGAGCATTGAAGTTCGGGTGGTTGAAGATGTTGAAGAACTCAGATCGGAACTGCATCGAGAACCGTTCGGTAAGCTGGAAGGCTTTGAACGCCGAGAAGTCGAAGGTCTTGATTGGCGGTCCAGTAGTAGTTGCCGGGTTGCCTCCCAATAGAGCAGCACCAGTTGCAGGAATGCATCCGGGTGTAGCCGGTTGGCCCAGCGGGCAAGGCTGCTGGAACGCGTTTGGATTGCCAAACCAACTCAACTTATTGTTCCCGTCGAGATGCAGGCCGAGTTTCTGACTCTCCCCGGGAACATTGATATCGTCGCAGTTTGTTCCTGAAGTAGTCGCGGTCGGGCAGCTGAGAGTGATCGGTTGACCGCCCTGAAGAGTTACGATCCAGTTAGCACTCCAACCTCCAATGACAGCGTTAGTAAGCTTCCCTGAGTTGGCAAGGAATTGCTTGTCCTTGCCGAATGGAAGGCTATATCCGCCGCTGAAGTGGAATACATTGCGGATATCGAAGGCCGCGAGGGCGTTGTCGAAACTAATACCGAGCCCCGGTACTGCCGGTGCGCGGAATCCGCCTACGCTTCCTCCATTCAACAGATCGCCAGCATCAGAGAGTGTCTTGGAATAGGTGTACGTAGCGAGGAAGCTTAGCCCCTTCCAGTTCGACTGTTCCAGCTTGGTTTGCAAACCGTTGTAGTCGCTGCTTCCTATCGTTCGCTGATAACTGCCATTGCGTGCGAAGTCGGGAAAGGGCAGTGCGCCTGGGGTTTGGTTTAGGTTTATACCGGCCGGAAAGAGCTGAGAGGGGTTGTTGTTGCCAATACCTGTCTGAAGATTCCAAGCATTCGTCAATACATAACCCACGGTCGCACTTAGTGTGGGGGTTATCGCATATTGAACAGTAAGGTTCGAACTCAACGTGACGGGGGTTTGGTAGTTGAACTGAAGTCCCTGCAGATTAAGTTGCGATCCATTGACCTGAGTGGGGGTAAAAGAGAGGCAAGAGAAACCAGACTCAAAGGTCGCAGTTCCACCTGGGCCCGCCGTGGCGCACCCGGCATACGGTGTACCGGCACTAACAGGATTGACCGGTCCCTGGATGTTGTAGTTGAAGTTGTAGACGAAGGGATAGTTTTCACCGATGTTCGGTCCATATCCCTGGTTCTCAAATGCGTTGTAGAACAAGCCCACGCCACCGCGTATTACGGCCTTTGGAGAGGCTTGATACGCAAATCCTACGCGTGGGGAGAAGTTATTCTTTTGTGTCTGCGTCAGTCCATTACCGTATTTGTTGGTCAACTCGAGAGCAATACCATCCTGAGCCAATAGATTGACGAAGCTCGTCGATAAGGCTCTGTCGTCCTTGCCGGTGGCCGGGATAAGGAAGGTAGGCTTGCCGTTGGGCGGGCCGTCCTGGATGAAGTTGGCCTGGCCGCCATTGGATTCGCCGAGCGGTCCGAAGTAGTCAAAACGCAGACCAAGGTTGAGAGTCATCTTGGGAGTTACCTTCCAGTCATCCTGGAAGTACGCCGCGAAGTAGTTTTTCGTGTCGTAGGTCTTGTTGATATTGGAGGCCTGAACCTGATCGGAGCCTCCTGAGTAGTCGACTCCACCCGGAACGGTTGACAGCATTGGCTGCAGGAGAAACTGCGCTATGCCGGTGAGGTTTTGGTTGCTGCTGGGAACGTCCGTGTAGGTACCGTTGTAGTCGAACTGGCCGCGGGAATATGCCGGCTGCAGAGTCGAGAACTTTACGTGCTGGTATTCGATACCCGTTTTGAAGCTGTGCTTGCCGTAGATTTTCGTGAAGTCGTCGGTGATCTGGAGCGTCTGGCTGACTTCGTCGGAGGGCAGGAAGTTATTGCCGCCCAAGTTAGACAATCCACCGAACGTAAAGCCGGGAAGACCGCCGTTTTCAGGCACCTGCGGGATGCCTTGAATCCCGAATTGAGCAGGAATGCCCAAGGTGTTGCCCTCGGGGCCAAATCGTGTGGTGTGAAGGTGATTAAATCCAGCGCGGGCCACATTGACCGCACTCGGCGAAAACGCATGGGTGAATCCTAACGCTGCCTGATCGGCCTTCGCGGTCTGGATGCCTTGCTGGAAGGCGCCGCCGTCTGCGATACCGCCAAAGGGGCCGGGGATAAATTGCGGATTATCCACGTAGCTGAAGCGGAAGAATACCTGATTTTTGTCGCTGGGATTGAAGTCCGCCCGGACGTCGAAGGCATTGCGGTTCTGGGTCGACTTCGGCGATGATGAAAAGTTGGTGGTGACCCCTCCGCTGGTCGGTAAGGGATACAGGTTCAACAAGGCAACGGCGTTCGGATCGATTCGAGCAGTAGGAATCTGATTGAGGTTGCAGCCGACTGAAAAGTCGGTAGTGGTTGCAACGGAGCAGGCCGACCCAGGACCGAGAAAAGGGTCACGAACAAAGCCGGTGCCGACCGGCCGCGTTGTTGCCGGATCCAGGACTGTGCCGAGCGGTATGATCCGACCCAGAGCGTCCGGTTGTGTCTTTGTCTGAAGGCGATCCGAAAGGTTGGAGTAACCGCTGTTGCGCTCCGTCAAAGTTGGCACACTGGCAGTTGAAGTAACGCCTTGTACGACTCGTAGACCTTCGTAGTCACCGAAGAAAAAGAGCTTGTTTTTTATGATCGGCCCACCGATGGAGGCTCCGAATTGATTCTGGCGTAGCTCTGCTTTTGGAGTTCCAGTGTTATTTGAAAACCAGTCCGCTGCATCGAGCACGTCGTTGCGAAAGAACTCCCAGACGCTGCCGTGAATGCTGTTCGTACCGGACTTGATGGTTGCGTTGAGAACGGCGCCTGCGGCGCGGCCGAGGTCGGCGCTGAAGTCAGCGGTCTGAACTTTGAACTCCTGAATTGCGTCCACCGGAGGCAGAACGATGAAGTTCGTTCCGTTCAGGAAGTCGACGGTGTCAGAGTTATTGTCGATACCGTCCAACAGGTAGTTGTTTTGCGAGGGGCGGAGACCATTGGCCGAGAAGGCGCCGTTCGCAGCATTGCCTCTGGTATCTGCCTGTGGTGTGTTCACGCCGGCACCAAGCTGCGCCAGGAAGGTAAAGTTACGACCGTTCAAGGGAAGGTCGTTGACTGTCTTTTCACCGATGACCTGTCCAACCGATCCTTCATCAGCCTGCAGTTGAGGCGGTGCGGTGGTCACTTCAACGGTTTCAGCCGAGGCGCCCGTCTTCAACTGGACGTTTACCTGCAGGTGCTGGCCGACTTCCACCTTCACGTTCTGCTGCGTCGTCGTGGAGAATCCCGGAGAGGTGACCGAGAGGGAGTAGTTTCCGATTCTGACGGGCGTAAAGATGTACTCGCCGCTACTGTTCGTAGTGGTCTCGAGAGACAAGCCGACGTCCTTGTTCAGGAGGGTCACCTTTGCATTTGGGACAAAGGCGCCGGAAGGGTCCTGCACGTTGCCGGCGACCGACCCCTGGTCGACTTGGCCGAATACTGCCGTGGCTTGCAACAGGAGAAAAAGCAAGCAGGTAACGGTTATGCAGCCAAAACGTCGAAACCACTTCGTAACATTGCGATCAATAGCCATCCGAATAACCTCAACTTTTCGTTCTATGGTCGTCCGCTTCGTTGAAACTCGTTGCGCTGATTTGGGATCTGAGCGGCTTTCCCGGCGAAGTAACCGGTTACATCACTGCCGGGAGGAATCTAGAACAATGAAACAACTTTTGTCAATCAAAAGGTTGAAATTATGTTCCGCCTAGATAAACGCCACAAAAGGCAGGGTGAGGCGGTCGACCGGCGTGGTTTTGGGCTGAATCGAGACTGGATGCTAACATTGCCGCTACACGGAACTCCTTTGAAATGTCGCATCACAAGACTGAAAATCAATTTATTTCCCGACGGAGGGTCCTGAAGAGTATAGGGTTAGCACCCATTCTCTTCCGTCCAGCGCCTTTCTATGCCTCCTCGTTTCTGTTTGAACCCCGGGGGACCGTCCTGAATCAGGCTTCGAGCTTCGCCTTTGATGACGTCCGTCTGACACCCCATTACCCTACAAAATCTCCTCTGGAAGATGTCCTGAAGCTGGTAGCGCCCGGTTCGGATGAGTACGTTACGGAGAGATATGCCTTTGAAATCGGGTCGCAGCTCGACCAATGGAGCCGCGCGCTCGAAACATCTGTCCGCGACCTTTCAGCCTTAGCTAAATCACTGGATTCGTCGTTTCAAGCCTCGTCGCTGGCACATGCCAAGGAGACAACGTTGCGCTCTGGGGAAGGGATTCATGTCGTGAGGAGGCAGTTTGCCGCCGATGTTGTTCCTGGACGCGAGCGATTTTTACAGGAGGTTCAAAGCTGGCTGGGGCAGGTCTCACGGGTGGAGACCGCAGAGTTTGAAGTTATTGGCATCGAAGAGATCGCGAACGCTCCGCTCACGGTTCGCCTCGAGATCCGATACGACATTGTGGCGAGTCGAGATCAGCACCGTGAGGAGCGGGTTGGATCCTGGCGTACCGAGTGGTCATACGATGAATCCCGCACCGCACTGGAGGCCTGGAAGGCACATCGGTGGCAGGCCATCGAAGAGACCCTAAGCATCACGGACGGGCCTGTGTTTATCGACGTTACGTCTCAAGCTCTCGGCGGAACAGAATCGTACGCAAAACAGATGCTTCGCGGATCTGACTATTGGCGTACGGTTTTGGACGGAGCTTGCGGCATTGACGTTTACGGCAACAATGGTGTAGCCGCGGGCGACTTCGACAACGATGGATTCGACGATCTCTACGTCTGCCAGCCAGCGGGGTTGCCGAACCGGCTCTACCGCAACAGGGGCGACGGGACCTTTGAAGACGTAACGGAGAAGTCGGGGGTCGGAGTGCTGGACAATACCGCGTGCGCTCTCTTCGCCGACTTTCAGAATAGCGGGCGTCAGGATCTTCTGGTGGTTTGCGGCAGCGGGCCACTACTCTTTTTGAATAAGGGGGATGGAACGTTCGCGATCAAACGTGATGCCTTCCAGTTTGCAAACCCTCCTCAAGGATCCTTCACGCATGCGGCAGTCGCCGACTACGATCGCGACGGGCGACTCGATATCTATTTTTGCCTGTACAGCTACTATCTAGGCCTCGATCAGTATCACTATCCAATTCCCTACTTCGACGCCCGCAATGGCCCAGCAAATTGCCTGTTGCACAACGAAGGCAACGCGACATTTGTGGAGAGGACCGACGCGGCGGGATTGAATGTGGATAACAATCGATACAGTTTCGCGTGCGCATGGGGAGTATCCACTTCGAACGGCCTGCCTGATCTTTACGTAGCCAATGACTTCGGGCGCAATAACTTGTACCGCAACAATGGCGATGGGACATTCAAAACAGTTTCGAACTCGGCTCATGTTGAAGACGTTGGTGCCGGGATGAGTGCCTGTTGGTCGGACTTTAACAACGACGGAAATCAGGATATCTACGTCGCGAATATGTGGTCAGCGGCGGGACAAAGAGTGTCCACGCAAAAGCGCTTTCAGGAGAAAGCTCCGGGGGACATCCGGGCACTCTATCGGAAGCATGCTCGAGGCAATGCGCTTTATTTAAATCAAGGGGATGGGACGTTTCAAAACGTCAGCCAGCAGGCTAGGGTTGAGATGGGCCGCTGGGCGTGGTGCTCCGATCTTTGGGACTTCGATCATGACGGCTACCCCGACCTCTACGTCGCCAATGGGTACATTACTGCACCTGAGCGGCGATTGGAGAAGACTGATCTCGGCAGCTTTTTCTGGCGGCAGGTAGTCGCGAAATCTCCAGAAGACGCGACGCCATCGTTGGCTTACGAACACGGATGGAATGCTCTCAACGAATTGATTCGGGCAGACAACTCATGGAGCGGTCATGAGAGAAATGTAGCCTACGCGAACAACCGCGATGGTACTTTTTCTGAGGTTTCGGGTGCGCTTGGATTGGATTTTCCGGAGGACAGCCGCTCCTTTGTCCTTGCAGATATCGACCACGACGGACGCTTGGAACTCATCCTCAAAAATCGCAATGCGCCTCAGTTGCGAATTCTTCATAACGGGTTGAAGGAGATCGGCGATTCGGTCGCTTTCCGATTGCGCGGGAGTAAAAGCAATCGCGATGCTATCGGCGCGGCCGTTACAGTCGAGGCGGGAACTCTGCGCCAGACGAAGTACTTGCAAGCAGGCTCCGGTTTTTTGGCTCAACATTCTAAGGAAGTGTTCTTCGGTGTGGGAAAGCCGGAGGGAGCGATCCGAGTTTCGATTCGCTGGCCCAACGGACTCTCTCAGAAGTTCGATGGTGTACCGGTAAATCATCGAATTGAAATCGAGGAGGGCGCCGTTACCTTTACCGCCAAGCCCTTTGCCGCGCCAAACTCTGCTTACGCGCAAGCGGGTCTGCCGCCGAAGTTAGAACCGCTACCTTCTCAGGTGGATACATGGCTCATTGATCCCCTGATGGCGCCAGCGTTTTCTCTGCCTGATCTTGCGGGTAGCATGCTGGAGCTGCGATCGCTGCGGGGTCGTTTTGTGCTTCTCAACTTCTGGGCAACTACTGCGCCGCACTGTAGCGATCAGCTGAAACTTCTTCATCGTCACCAGTCCGAGTTCGCTGCGAGTCAACTGGGGATTCTTGCTGTGAGCGTTGACGAGCCGGGCGATCTCGGTAAAGCCCGCTCCTTCGCCGCGCAGGAAAAGTTTTCCTTTCCAGTCGTCTTTGCAACAGAAGATGTGGCGGGAATCTATAACATCATCTACCGCTACTTGTTTGATCGGCGCAGGGACCTTGCTATTCCTACCTCATTTTTGCTGGATCGGAAGGGCATGATTGTTAAGGTGTATCAGGGATCGATCAGCCCTGAGCGTCTGCTCGAGGATGTGAAGTCTATCCCAACTACGGATGCCGGTAGGATGCAAAAGGCGATCCCTCTGAGTGGAGTGCTCTACCAGGGAGGGTTCCAGCGGAATGACTTCACCTACGGGGTTGCGCTCTTTCAGCATGGCTATCTGGAACAGGCCGCGGAGTCATTTCAACAGGTCATCGCCGCAAAACCGGATGATCCAGAAGGCTATTACAACCTAGGAACACTCAACCTGCGGAGAAACGACTTCAAGCAAGCACGCCAATATCTGCAACAGACCCTAAAGCTGCGTCCAAATTACCCTGAGGCCTGGAACAATCTTGGCATGATGGCAGCCCAGGAGGGCAATGCGGATGAAGCCATCCAAGACTTTCAACAGTCGTTAGTTCTGAGACCAACCTATGCGATAGCACTTCTGAATCTGGGGAATGTATATCGGCGGCAAGGGACCTCTCAGAAGGCACTCGACTGCTTGAATCGTGCCCTCGCAATTGAACCTGACAACCCTGAGGTCAACTACAGTCTCGGGATGTTCTACGCCCAGCAAAGTGAGATGCAGAGCGCATCAAACTATTTGCAGAAAGCAGTCGAACTGCGTGCGGATTATCCCGAAGCCTTAAACAATCTTGGCGTACTCTTCGTGCGAGAGCAGGATTATGCGAAGGCAGAGGAGCAGTTCAAGACCTGCATTCGCCTTGTCCCGAGTTTCGACCAGTCTTACCTCAATCTTGCCCGGCTGTATGCGTTGCAGAACGATAAGGAAAAAGCACTAGAAGCTCTGCAGGATCTGTTACGCATACAACCTCAGAACGCCAGCGCGAAACAAGCCTTGGAGATGCTGAACACAGTGCCTTGATGTGCACTATAGATGGCGAAGTCGAGCCAGCTGTGCCTTTATAATCACAGCTTATGAATCTTCCCCGTCGGCGCTTCATCGGCTCATCGCTTTTTGTGTTTGGCAGTGCGCTGACGGAAGTTCTAACAACTCCATTGTGGCAGTGGAGAGATCCAGCTCTCGTCAAAGCCGCAACCTCGAATCCCGTGCCGTCCCCGGTGCAGTTTGTCGATGTCTCGAAGCAAGCCGGATTGAACATCCCCAATGTGTGGGGCGGTGTTGACCACAAGCGATCCATTATTGAGGCTAAGGGTAGCGGACTGGCCTTTTTTGATTATGACCATGACGGGTGGCTGGATATCTATCTCACAAATGGAAATAGGCTGGATGCGCATTGGCCTGCGGGAAAAGCACCGACATCTCATCTGTATAAAAACAACCGGGATGGGACTTTTACCGATGTCACCGATAGATCAGGACTAGGTGTTACCGGTTGGCAGACCGGCGTGTGCGTCGGCGACTATGACAACGACGGATGGGACGATCTGTTTTGCACATTCTGGGGGCACAACATACTGTTTCACAACAATGGAAATGGGACCTTCACAGATGTGACCCGCAAAGCCGGTCTCTATCAAGAACAGGTTCGGTGGGGCGCAGGCTGTAGTTTTCTCGATTACGACAGAGATGGTCACCTTGATCTCTTTGTATGCAATTACATCAAACTGGACTCAGAGAAGATTCCATCCGCAGATGATACGCACTTTTGTCAGTGGAAGGGCGTCCCAATTATGTGCGGCCCGCGGGGCCTTCCTGGCGATACGAACATTCTTTATCACAACAATGGAGATGGCACTTTTACCGATGTTTCACAAAAAGCAGGCATTCTGAAACCCGGTCCACGTTACTCCATCACGTCGGTCTCTTACGATTTCGATAACGATGGGTGGCCAGATATCTATGTTGCTGTGGACTCTCAACCGAGCATTCTCTTCCAGAACAATCATGACGGCACATTCACCGATGTCGCCGTCATGGCCGGCTGCGCCTATAGCGATGGCGGCCATGAGCAGGCCGGGATGGGTGTGGCAGTTGCTGACTATGATTGCGACGGATGGTTCGACATCTTCAAGACCAACTTCGCAGATGACACCTGCAACCTGTACCACAACAACGGCGACGGTACTTTTAGCGACGTTACGTTTTCTTCAGGTGTCGGAGTGAACAACCGCTATGTCGCGTGGGGATGCGGGTTTATTGATTATGACAACGATGGCTGGCAGGACATCCTTCAGGTGAATGGACATGTCTACCCGGAGATTGATAATTACCATTTCGATCAGACTTTCAAAAATCCGCGCCTAGTCTACAAGAATCTCGGCAATGGACGCTTTAAGGATGTTTCGTCAGAGATGGGGCCAGGCATCACCGAACATTTTTCAAGTCGGGGTGCGGCCTTTGGAGACTATGACAACGACGGCGATATGGATGCGTTGATTTTGAATATGAACGAACTGCCGTCTCTCCTTCGCAATGACGGGGGCAACAAACAGAATTGGATCAAGGTTAAGCTTGTGGGGACTAAGTGTAATCGCACAGCCATTGGAGCCAGGGTGCGGGTTATCACGGGAAAACATATTCAGATGGATGAAGTCAACAGCGGTACAAGCGTTATGTCACAAAGTGACCTGCGCCTTCACTTTGGCCTGGGGAAGGTTGAGACCGTGGATGTAGTGGAGGTAAAGTGGCCGACCACGCAGAAGATAGAAAGATTCACTCAACTCAAAGCAAATCAGATAGTCACCATTCGCGAGGGGGATGGGATAGTAGGCACCTTTAAGCTAACCTAAATGTTTTTCGTCATGCCGGCGCGACAGGAAGACCTCAAGCCACGCTAAATGGAGACACGCGTCCGATATTGACGCTCGTCGAGAAAAACTGCTTCAACCATCTTTATTGGGCCGTGTAATGATTCGGCTGTCCCTGGAGAACGACTAAGAACTGCTTGATCTCGCGCCTCTGGCGTTCAACAGCAGCCGCCTGTTGCTTCTCCAGCTCATCATGAAGCACAAATTCTTTACCGGCTTTTGCTGAGTCACCGGTCTGATCATAGGCCACGCCGAGTCTATAGTGAGCCTCCCCTAACTGCGGATCCGCTTCGAGTGCCTTCTTATAAAAAAGGATTGCCTTCTCATAATTGTGCTGGGAGGAATAAATAATCCCAAGCTGTAGGTATGCGTCACTGCAAGTAGGGTCAATTGTGATGGCCTTTGCAAGAAGAGCTTCCACCTGTTCAAGGGCCTTCTGATCTACTGGTTGAATCTGCCGTTTCCAGAGGGCCATCGCGTAAAAGTAATTCGCGATAGGGCTTTCGGGCTTGATCTGCACAAACCGCGCCAACCTCTGTTCAATACAGGGCAGTTGGGTGGGCGCTTCTTTCTCTATCTTGCCCATGAAAATGTAGGGCTCAGGGTCTACCGGATTCAGATCGGAAGCATCGCAGAGTCGGAGAGCTGCCTCATCGTACAGCGCGCCAGCAAAGAGAGAGGCGCCGAGGGCAGTTAGCATTCTGGATGATTTTGGATACGCCTTCGCTCCGTTCCTGAAAACCTCTGCAGCTTGCCACACGGCCCGATGTAGTAACAACTCCGAGCCCCATTCAAAGTAATTTTGTTCGCTTGGATCCAATTGGACGGCACGCTCCTCTTCCCTGACGGCAGCCAACGGATCACCCAGTTTCTCGTTAAGCTCACCCTCAAGGCGGTGCAGTTCAGCAGAGTCATTGCGCTTTAGTAGTTTCTGAACGTGCTCACGGGCCTGCAATAAATCGCCCGATTCTTTATAAGCTCGCGCCAAATCGTATGAATTAGCATCCATCGTGGGATCGATCTGATATGCAGCTTTCAGAAAAGGAATAGATTCCTTGGATCTGCCAGCACGCAGATAGAAATCACCAAGCTGATGATTTCCCTCGAAACTCCCAGGAGCTTTGGTGAGAGTGGCGCGTAGTTCGCTTTCAGATTCATTCGCATTACTTTCGACACTCGGTAGAGCCGTCTCGCTTTGGCTCGAACCGTCAGATTTAAGAGTCAGGGTTTTCCTCGCGAGGTCTTCGCTTGTTCTTAAGGTGGAATCCGATCCATGTCCTCCTACAGCCGTCCAGTCGACAACTCCCGCGATGGCGAAATTCGGCTTATCGGAAAACTCCATAGCTCGGGAGGGAGACGCTGAAGACGTATTGGCGTTTGCCTGAGTATCTGTAGGGATGTCGAGAATCAAATCGATATTTTTTCGATCTCCAGGTGACAGTTCGAGAACAGCAGTATCATGACTCCTCTGTCCTGATTTTTCTGCGCTGAGAGAATAGTGGCCAGATTGGAGGCTTGTAAATGCAAAGACGCCTGCAGCATTCGTTTTCATCTCCACAGGCTTGAGAACTCCCTTTTGCTCGAGCCTTACAGACGCGCCGCCAACGGACCGGCCCGCTAAGTTGAGGACCCTGCCACTGATCACGACTCCATCCGACCCTTGAGGATGATTTTGCTGAGCAAGCAGTGCTGGGTTGAACATGCCGAGCAGGGCCACGATAAGCGAAAACGCTCCCCAAAGGCAGCTAAAGTTTCTGGACTGAGAAGAAAGCGCCAATTTGTTTGAACCGTACACGCTGGAATCGACTTTACTGACGGCGTTCATTGAACGGACTTGCCTCTTTTGTAAATCCCACTACACATCGTCACCGCTGCTGCCTCCTCTTCCAAGGATTACACTCTCCTGAGGCAACGGCAGCCTTCTATTTAACCGTAAAACTCCGTACACACTAGCTGGAGCCAGACAAGGGTACCGCTTGACGGCTGGTGTGTCGACATAAAGGGTCAGAGACGTTCCTTGGAGGACGATGCTGCCATGAGCTATGGCAGGCCGCCTCGATCATTTACGCTATTTTTTTAGAGCGACTCGACGAATCCGCCTGAATGCAATCGGTTTCAAAGACACAGCAAGATCATCATTGGCGTTGAAACTAAACTAGCTTGCAGTCTAAATTGACCGTTGGCAGCAACTTTCGATGTGTACCTACCAGATGAAATCACCTTGCCGCAAAATGGACGTTCAATGATCAGCTATAGTGACTGTGATCGCGTGCGAGCTTGGATCGAGATGGCAATGGCGCGTCGATTCGACTCAAAATCGCATTCGCCATCAATCGAGTACAAAAGGGTGACGGAGCCTAACCACACGTGAACATTCGAGAAGTAGCAAAAAAAGCTGGGGTTTCCACCGCCACTGTGTCCCGAGTGGTAAATGGAACCGTTCCTGTCAGCACCCAAATTGAGCGCCAAGTACGCAGCGCTATAAAGTCACTCGGATATTATCCCAATACACATGCACGCACCCTAGGCTCCGGCAGGAGTCATATGTATGGCCTCATTATCTCGGATATTGCTAATCCATTCTTCCCTGACATTGCGAAGTTCTTCGAGCGTATCGCGGTCGAGCACGGGCAAGAACTTCTGATTGCGAATACTGATTATCAGCCACAGCGAATGCAGGTATGCGTCCGGCGGATGCTCGAGCGCAAGGTAGATGGTGTCGCCATCATGACATCTGAGATGGATCTCAAATTAGTGCAGTTACTGAATAAGCGTGGCGTCCCGATTGTTTTTCTTGACACCGGACGTGTAGGACACAATATCAGCAACATCTTCATAGACTATGTTAGTGGCATCCAACAGGCCGTCGAGCATCTAGTTTCGCTGGGACACGAGAGAATTGGTTTCGTGAGTGGTCCTCCTACCCTCTCGTCTGCCAAGACCCGCAGCAACGCTTTTATAAATTCTCTTAAAAAAAGGGGCTTGGTTACAGTGCCGACTATATGCAAATAGGCAACCATCGAATTGATGGAGGACAGAGCGCAATGGCCCAGTTGCTGAAATTGCGTCGACCTCCGACGGCGGTGATGGCTTCGAACGATTTAACGGCAATCGGCATGATGCGCGCAATTCACGCCGCGGGCCTAGATGTACCAAAAGATATCTCAGTGATGGGCTTTGACGATATCGAAATGAGCACTTTTCTGCAGCCTCCCTTGAGCACCATTCGTGTCCCGCGCGCAGAGATTGCAGTGAGTGCGTTTACTGCTCTTTACGCAGCCAGCCACAAGCATGCAAACAATGGGACGGAGTACCGAATCTCAACCGAACTTGTCATTCGTCAGTCGACCGGCTCAGTCAAAAGCTGATAGTGCAATACAAGATGCAACGACGAGATCTAAGGCGGGGACTCTTGCAGTGGTCCGAGTGACAGCAGTTCGTTCCAACTTGGGTTCCCATTAGGAACGGCACACTACAAACCTTACCTTCGAAACCGACACACCTACCTAAAACTCAACTTGCGGATCAATGGGTCGGCAGCCCGTTCTCTTTCGCAGTAAATAATTGCGGATATTGCAAAGCTCATCTAAAATTCTCGGCGGTAAGGGGCATGCTGAAATCGGTTACATCGGTACTCTCGATGATTCCCAATGGCCAAATTTAAGCGTTAATCGAGTCATTAAAACCGACAGAACTCAGCCAGTAAGTTTGAAGGAACTTTGAGGGTAATATCACAGTGACTCCCACGGCGTTAACGATCCTGTCTATGGGAAAGTGTTGGGTGGGAGCCAGAACACGCCCCACTAGACATTTACGCCGGTCACTAGCAGTGTTATTTAAGTGCAATGCTCCAATATACTTCACCATTTTCTTCGGTTCGTCAGTTGATAAAGGCTAATGGAATACAAAATCTCTTTCGCTTCGCCATTCCACGTCTTCATAACAAGCAGCCTACTTTTAGGTCTCTTGACCCCTGCCATAACAGCTTCAGCACAGACGCAACTCAAAGCCAGCTCAACGTCGAACTCTCTTTCGACGCCTTCGCAAGTCACTTCCACGCCGGGTCGCTTTGTCGATATTACGAACAAGAGTCATCTTGCTTTCGTAGGACAAGCGTCACACACATCGAAGAAGTATCTTCTCGAGACAATGGGATCTGGAGTCGCCCTTTTAGACTACGACAACGATGGGCTTCTCGATATCTTCCTGGTAAACGGAGCTCCGCTCGCAGACTCAACGCCGAAAGGAACTATTCCCCAGAAGACCACAAATAAATATTGGAATCGTCTCTTCCATCAAAAGAAGGATGGCACATTTGAAGACGTTACTGAGAAGTCCGGTCTACAAGGGGTCGGCTATGGCATGGGTGTTGCAGCAGGTGATTACGACAATGACGGCTATGAAGATCTCT
The DNA here is from genome assembly GCA_963771625.1 of uncultured Acidobacteriaceae bacterium. Taxonomy (GTDB): domain Bacteria; phylum Acidobacteriota; class Terriglobia; order Terriglobales; family Acidobacteriaceae; genus Edaphobacter. The sequence goes on along the minus strand of CAVYUE010000008.1, from coordinate 307,790 downwards.
ACGTTACGGCTTACGGCGGGAATCGCCTTTATCACAACAATGGCAATGGCACCTTTACGGATGTAACCGAAAAATCTGGTACCGGCGGCGGCGGATGGTCCACCTCCGCCGCGTGGGTTGATCTAGACAACGACGGACTTCTCGATCTTGTTGTCTTGCGTTATGTGCGATGGGATTTCGATGACGTATGGTGTGGAGAACACCGAGAAGGTTATCGTTCCTACTGCCACCCAGACATCTTCCCTGCTATTTCCCCTCTCGTTTACCACAACGACGGTAACGGACATTTCACTGAAGTGTCGGCGAAAACTGGCCTTGATAAGCCAGGCAAGGGGCTTGGTATCGCGATCGCCGACTACGACCACGACGGCAAGATCGACATTGTGGTGGCAAATGACTCCATGCTCGAGTTTCTCTACCACAACAAAGGTGATGGGACATTCGAAGAAGTCGGCCTGCCTGCAGAGATCGCGGTTGACGGGGATGGAAAAACCTATGCCGGCATGGGGGTTGACTTTCAGGATTACGACAACGACGGTCTACCAGATCTGATCATCACCAATCTTGCGAACCAGAAGTACGCTCTTTATCGAAACAACGGAGATTCCAGCTTTACTTATGACAGCTATATGAGTGGCATCGGAGGCATGACCCTGTTGCACTCCGGCTGGGGGGTCCGGTTTCTTGATTATGACAATGATGGGCGCAAGGATCTGATCGTCGCTCAGGGCCACGATCTGGACACAATTGAACTGAACTTCCCTCAGCTCAAATATAAAGAGCCGATGCTTTTGGCACACAACACCGACAAGGGATTTGTCGATGTCTCAGCGGAGTCAGGGGAAGTTTTTCACCAAGCCTGGGTGGGACGCGGGATGGCCATTGGAGACATCGACAACGATGGGCGCGTCGACGCCATCGTCACAACCAACGATGGTCCTGCATATATTCTGCATAACGAATTAGTGACCGGAAACCACTGGCTTACTCTTTCGCTTGTAGGTCACCGCAGCAATCGCGACGGAATCGGCGCTACGATTAAGCTTGATACGACTGCTGGCCCACAGTATGTCACGGTCACGACTGCAGGCAGCTATTTATCTTCTAACGACAAACGCGCGCACTTCGGTCTTGGGAAAGATATCGTAGTGAAATCGATTGAAATTCATTGGCCCAGCGGGATTATCCAAACACTGACCAACGTTCGTGCTGATCAGACCCTTACAGTTGACGAGCCAACGCCGAGTCCAACAAAGCATTGACTAGATGCGGGACTCTTGACTCGGGATGAACTGTCCCAAAGGGACTGGACAATAGATCGTGGAGATGAAACTCGAATTGGAGCGGATCGCTCGTACCCATAAAGCGCGAAAACCGAGCGAAAAATCAATGAAATTGATATGCAACGCCGATACTGAGGATACTCGGAGTTAAGCCATTTGGTGGGAAGCCGAGCCACCTCTGAAATTCGTACTCTCCTCTTACATTCATGAAACGTAACACGCGATAGTCCGCTCCAACACCGACAGCAAACAGGTTATATGCAAGATTTGCTGCGGCACCACCTTGCGGGTCACCGAAGACGGGAGGGTAGTTGAATACTCCTCGTCCGTACATGAGCTTGGCGTAAGGAGCTAGGCGGCCATAGCGACGCACATATCGAGGTCCAATCTCGTACGTCCGCTCGTAGATGCCTTGGAGCGGATTGGAATCATTAATTTGGTGAAACTCTCCCTCGATTCCAAAGTGATACTTAAAGTCGAAGGTTGTGTAGAAGCCCCCGCCCTTGATCTTTTGCGGAACGTAATCAGAATCGGCCAGATTGAACATCCCGCCGACCTGAAGGATTCCTGCGGCGCTAGCGGTGGGGATTGCCTGGGCGTGAAGGCGAGTCCCAAAGAGGCCGACGAGACTGATCAAGAGTAGGATCTGTCCTCGCATCAAGCTATCCTTTGCTCTTTCGAGCTTCGCGAACCTTTTTGAAGTTGTGCGGATCATCATGCTAATGGTCTTTCTTGAGACTGCGATTTCTACTGCGGTGACTGATCGATGTGGTACTTGACGTCTACGGAGTGTTGGATACCGTTGCTGACAGCGGTGACGGTGATGGGATAGGTGCGGTCGAAGTATCCGCTGCCGCAACCTGTAAGAGTGCTGATAGCTCCGAGGGACGACAGGATGAGGAGGCAATAGGTGATCATCCGAGTCAGCTTTCCGGCTGAGCGGCGAGAGTAGCGCAAGCCCAGGAGCGGCAGCAGGAACAAGCCGAGCGCGACATGGGAGAGTCTGCTTGACAAGTCCTTGGGTGATTCGGCGGAGGCGAGCTTTCGTGTCGCTACTGTGAGGGTGATGTCGGTTGGTCCGCCCATCTTGTCGATCTCTGCAGGAGAGAAGGTATAGGTGGCGAGAATCGGACCGGTGGGGCTAGCGGAGAGCTGAACGGTGCCTGGGTAAGTTCCTCCGATGGGCATGATGTGGAAGGTGTATTGCCGAGTCGTGCCGTAGATCCCTTCGACGGTCGAGGCACTGGTGAGCACGATGCTGAAGTCCAACGGTGCGATGGTGATGGTGTTTGCGCTGGAGTTTGCGGACGCGATGCTGGAGTTGAAGTCGACGTCGCCGCTATATACAGCAGTGATGACGTGGGTGCCGACGGAGAGTGCTGTGGTTGAGTAGGTAGCGACTCCGCTCGTGAGGGTTGCCGTGGAGAGTAGGCTCCCGTTATCGAAGAAGTTGACAGTTCCTGTTGGCTGGCCGGTTGTTGTTGTTGCAACGTTGGCGGTAAAGGTCACCGGTAGGTCGTAGGCGATGTTGTTCGTGCTGAGGCTCAAGGTCGTAATGGCGGGTGCCTTGGTAACGGTGAGCATTCCGTTCTGAACAACCTGAAGGTAATCGGTCACATTGACGCCGGTGGCGGCAGGAATGATTGGATACTGCCCTGGCTGAGAGGGGACGCTGGCGGAGTTGGAGAAGATCTCGGTGAAGGTATCTCCGTCAAGGGCGCCAGTAATGGTGCCGGTGAAAGTCGGGTTCGGAGTGCCATAGAGCTTCGTGAAGTTGTCAGCTGTCACGTTGAGGGTGGCCTGACCGATGGTGAGGGTGCCGTTGACGTAGATGACGTTGTAGTCGCTGAGGTTCGTTCCGGTTGCGAGTGGCACAATCGGATAGGTGCCAATCTGTGAGGCGATCGTAGCTGGGGTCGTCTCGGTTAACGTGAAAGTGTCATTGTTGACCGCGCCGACTGAGGTAGCTGAGAAGGTTGGGTTATCGGTGCCGTATTCGCGGCTGGCGTTAGCGGCAGTGACGGTGAGGGTTGCCTGGCCGACCGTGAGGGTGCCGTTGATGTAGATGACGTTGTAGTCGGTGAGGTTCAGTCCAGTTGCGATGGGCACGATGGGATAAGTGCCAACCGGAGATGCCGAGGTGGCGGGAGTGGTCTCGGTAAAGCTAAAGGTATCTCCGTTGGCTGCGCCGATAGATGAGGCTGAGAAGACGGGATTTGCTGCGCCGTAGATTCGGTTGACGCTGCCTGCTGTGACGGTCAGAGTGGCCTGGCCGACGGTGAGGGTTCCGTTGACATAGGTAACGGTATAGTTACTGAGATTTGCTCCTGTCGCGACGGGCACGATGGGGTAGGTGCCGACGGGTGAGGCGACGGTGGCAGTGGTGCTTTCGGTAAAGGTGAAGATGTCGCTATTTTCCGTACCCAATGGCGTAGCCGAGAAGGTCGGGTTCGGTGCTCCATATACGCGGTTAGCGTCGGCTGCGGTGACGGTGAGGGCAGCCTTGCCGATGGTGAGTGTGCCGTTGGTGTAGACCACGTTGTAGTCGGCGAGGTTGGTACCGGCGGCTACAGGCACAATGGGGTAAGTACCGATGGGAGAGGTAGCGGTGGCGGTGGTGGTTTCGGTGAAGGTGAAGGTGTCGCCATTGACGGCGCCCGTCGCAGTTGCTGAGAAGGTGGGGTTGGCCGCTCCGTAGGTGCGGTTCGAGTCACCTGCAGTGACGTTAAGAGTGGCTTGGCTCACGGTGAGTGTGCCGTTGGTATAGACCACGTTGTAGTCGGCGAGGTTGGCGCCGGTCGCGACAGGCACGATGGGGTAGGTGCCCACTGGCGAGGTAGTGATTGCGATGGTGCTTTCTGTGAAGGTGAAGGTGTCGCCATTGACGGCGCCCATCGCAGTGGCAGAGAAGGTGGGGTTGGCCGCTCCGTAGATGCGGCTTGAGTTACCCGCGGTGACGTTGAGTGTAGCCTTGCCGACGGTGAAGGTGGCGGTCTGTGTCGCCGCGGCATAGTTGCTGTCTGCAGCCTCGGAGGCCTGCAGGACCACTGTGCCCGCACCGGTCAGGGTGACCGTCGAGCCTGAGATCGTCGCCGGACCGGAGACCACCGAGTAGGTGAAGGCGCCGGTCGAGTTCGACGTCGCTGCCACCGTGAACGGTGCAGCCCCGTAGGTCTGGTTCGACACTGTGAAGCCGATCGCCGGGGTGCCCTTGCCAACGATGAAGGCGGTAGTCTGGGTAGCGGCGATATAGTTGCTGTCGGCCGCCTCCGACGCCTGCAGGACCACCGTGCCCGCCCCGGTCAGGGTGACGGTGGCGCCCGAGATCGTCGCTGGTCCGGAGACCACCGAGTAAGTGAAGGCACCGGTCGAGTTCGAGGTCGCTGCCACCGCGAAGGGTGCGGCCCCGTAGGTCTGGTTCGAGACCGTGAAGGCGATGGCTGGGGTGCCCTTGCCCACGGTAAAGCTGGCGGTCTTGGTGGCGGCGGCGTAGTTGCTGTCTGCCGCCTCCGAGGCCTGCAGGACCACCGTGCCCGCCCCGGTCAGGGTAACGGTTGCGCCTGAGATCGTCGCTGGGCCGGAGACCACCGAGTAGGTGAAGGCGCCGGTCGAGTTCGAGGTCGCTGCCACCGCGAAGGGCGCTGCCCCGTAGGTCTGGTTCGACACCGTGAAGGCGATCGCCGGGGTGCCCAGTCCAACGCTGAAGCTGGCGGTCTTGGTTCCGGCAGCGTAGTTGCTGTCCGTTGCTTCGGACGCCTGCAGGACGACTGTGCCCGCACCGGTCAGGGTGACCGTGGCGCCTGAGATCGTCGCCGGGCCCGAGACCACCGAGTAGGTGAAGGCACCGGTCGAGTTCGAGGTCGCCGCCACCGTGAACGGCGCGGCGCCGTAGATCTGGTTCGAGACCGTGAAGGCGATCGTTGGGGTGCCCAGCCCGATGGTGAAGGTAGTGGTCTGTGTCGCCGCGGCGTAGTTGCTGTCGGCGGCCTCAGACGCCTGCAGGACGACCGTGCCGGCCCCGGTCAAGGTGACGGTTGCGCCTGAGATCGTCGCTGGTCCGGAGACCACCGAGTAGGTGAAGGCCCCGGTCGAGTTCGACGTCGCTGCAACCGTGAACGGTGCAGCCCCGTAGGTCTGGTTCGAGACCGTGAAAGCGATCGTCGGAGTGCCCTTGCCCACGCTGAAGCTGGCGGTCTTGGTGGCGGCGGCGTAGTTGCTGTCGGCAGCCTCCGAGGCCTGCAGGACCACCGTGCCCGCACCGGTCAGGGTGACGGTTGCGCCTGAGATGGTCGCCGGTCCGGAGACCACCGAGTAGGTGAAGGCACCGGTCGAGTTCGAGGTCGCTGCCACCGTGAACGGGGCTGCCCCGTAGGTCTGGTTCGACACCGTGAAGGCGATCGCCGGGGTGCCCAGTCCTACGCTGAAGCTGGCCGTCTTGGTGGCAGCGGCGTAGTTGCTGTCCGCCGCCTCCGACGCCTGCAGGACCACCGTGCCCGCCCCGGTCAGGGTGACGGTTGCGCCTGAGATCGTGGCTGGACCCGAGACCACCGAGTAGGTGAAGGCCCCGGTCGAGTTCGAGGTCGCTGCCACCGTGAACGGGGCTGCCCCGTAGGTCTGGTTCGAGACCGTGAAGGCGATCGCCGGGGTGCCCGAACCGATGGTCAGGGTGCCGTTGACGTAGCTGAAGCTGTAGTTGGCGGCCGCCAGAGTCCCCGGGGCTGCGGTGATGGTGTAGGTCCCGGCGTTGACCGGGGTGGCCGGGCTGGTCGAGAGGCTCGGGGTCCCGGTCACCGCAGTGGCCTGGGTGTCGGTGCCCACGAAGCCGGTGAGGGTCGCGGTGTAGGGAGCGACCGTGCCCCCGTAGGCGATCGACTGGCTGGCCGCAGTTACCGTCAGCACCGCCTTGCTCACGCTGAAGCTGGCGGTCTTGGTGGCGGCGGCGTAGTTGCTGTCAGCCGCCTCCGACGCCTGCAGGACCACCGTGCCCGCCCCGGTCAGGGTGACGGTTGCGCCTGAGATCGTCGCTGGGCCCGAGACCACCGAGTAGGTGAAGGCCCCGGTCGAGTTCGAGGTTGCCGCCACCGTGAACGGGGCTGCCCCGTAGGTCTGGTTCGAGACCGTGAAGGCGATCGCCGGGGTGCCCGAACCGATGGTCAGGGTGCCGTTGACGTAGCTGAAGCTGTAGTTGGCGGCCGCCAGAGTCCCCGGGGCTGCCGTGATGGTGTAGGTCCCGGCGTTGACCGGGGTGGCCGGGCTGGTCGAGAGGCTCGGGGTCCCGGTCACCGCAGTGGCCTGGGTGTCGGTGCCCACGAAGCCGGTGAGGGTCGCGGTGTAGGGAGCGACCGTGCCCCCGTAGGCGATCGACTGGCTGGCCGCAGTTACCGTCAGCACCGCCTTGCTCACGCTGAAGCTGGCGGTCTTGGTGGCGGCGGCGTAGTTGCTGTCAGCCGCCTCCGACGCCTGCAGGACCACCGTGCCCGCACCGGTCAGGGTGACGGTTGCGCCTGAGATCGTGGCCGGGCCCGAGACCACCGAGTAGGTGAAGGCCCCGGTCGAGTTCGAGGTTGCTGCCACCGTGAACGGGGCTGCCCCGTAGGTCTGGTTCGAGACCGTGAAGCCGATCGTCGGGGTGTTCTTGCCAACAGTGAAGGTCGCGGTCTGGGTTCCAGCGACGTAGTTGCTGTCAGCCGCCTCAGACGCCTTCAGGACCACTGTACCGGCGCCGGTCAAGGTAACGGTGTTGCCGGAGATCGTCGCTGGGCCCGACACCACCGAGTAGGTGAAGGCCCCAGTCGAGTTCGAGGTCGCTGCCACCGCGAACGGTGCGGCCCCATAGGTCTGGTTCGAGACCGTGAAGGCGATCGTCGGGGTGGCCGCGGCAACGGTGAAGGTGGCGGTCTTGGTTCCAGCGACGTAGTTGCTGTCAGCCGCCTCAGACGCCTTCAGGACCACTGTACCGGCGCCGGTCAAGGTAACGGTGTTGCCGAAGATCGTCGCTGGGCCCGACACCACCGAGTAGGTGAAGGCCCCGGTCGAGTTCGAGGTCGCTGCCACCGTGAACGGTGCGGCCCCATAGGTCTGGTTCGAGACCGTGAAGGCGATCGTCGGGGTGGCCGCGGCAACGGTGAAGGTGGCGGTCTTGGTGGCCGCAATGTAGTTGCTGTCAGCCGCTTCCGAGGCCTGCAGGACCACCGTGCCCGCCCCGGTCAGGGTAACCGTTGCGCCCGAGATCGTCGCTGGGCCCGAGACCACCGAGTAGGTGAAGGCCCCGGTCGAGTTCGAGGTCGCTGCCACTGTGAACGGGGCTGCCCCGTAGGTCTGGTTCGACACCGTGAAGGCGATCGTCGGGGTATTCTTGCCAACAGTGAAGGTGGCGGTCTGGGTGGCCGCGACGTAGTTGCTGTCAGCAGCTTCCGAGGCCTGCAGGACCACCGTGCCCGCGCCAGTCAGGGTAACGGTGTTGCCTGAGATCGTCGCCGGGCCCGAGACCACCGAGTAGGTGAAGGCCCCGGTCGAGTTCGACGTCGCTGCCACCGCGAACGGGTGCCGCCCCGTAGGTCTGGTTCGAGACCGTGAAGCCGATCGTCGGGGTATTCTTGCCAACAGTGAAGGTCGCGGTCTGGGTGGCCGCGACGTAGTTGCTGTCAGCCGCCTCAGACGCCTTCAGGACCACTGTACCGGCGCCGGTCAAGGTAACGGTGTTGCCGGAGATCGTCGCTGGGCCCGACACCACCGAGTAGGTGAAGGCACCGGTCGAGTTCGACGTCGCTGCTACCGCGAACGGTGCGGCCCCGTAGGTCTGGTTCGAGACCGTGAAGGCGATCGTCGGGGTGGCCGCGGCAACGGTGAAGGTGGCGGTCTTGGTGGCCGCAATGTAGTTGCTGTCAGCCGCCTCCGAGGCCTGCAGGACCACCGTGCCCGCCCCGGTCAGGGTAACAGTGTTGCCAGAGATCGTCGCCGGGCCCGAGACCACCGAGTAGGTGAAGGCACCGGTCGAGTTCGAGGTCGCTGCCACCGTGAACGGTGCTGCCCCGTAGGTCTGGTTCGAGACCGTGAAGGCGATCGTCGGGGTATTCTTGCCAACAGTGAAGGTGGCGGTCTGGGTGCCGGCGACGTAGTTGCTGTCTGCCGCCTCCGAGGCCTGCAGGACCACCGTGCCGGCGCCGGTCAAGGTAACGGTGTTGCCTGAGATGGTCGCCGGGCCCGAGACTACCGAGTAGGTGAAGGCGCCGGTCGAGTTCGACGTCGCAGCCACCGTGAAGGGTGCCGCCCCGTAGGTCTGGTTCGAGACTGTGAAGGCGATCGTCGGGGTGTTCTTGCCAACAGTGAAGGTCGCGGTCTGGGTGCCAGCGACGTAGTTGCTGTCTGCGGCTTCAGACGCCCTAAGGATGACAGTGCCGGCGCCGGTTATGGTGACGGTGTTGCCAGAGATCGTCGCCGGTCCCGACACCACCGAGTAGGTGAAGGCGCCGGTCGAGTTGGAGGTGGCAGTAACAGCGAAGGGTGCGACTCCATAGGTCTGGTTCGACACTGTGAAAGCGATGGTCGGGGTGTTCTTGGCGATGGTGAAGGTGGCGTTCTTGGTGGCCGCGATGTAGTTGCTGTCAGCAGCTTCAGAGGCCTGCAGGACGACCGTGCCGGCGCCGGTTATGGTGACGGTGTTGCCTGAGATCGTTGCCGGTCCCGAGACTACCGAGTAGGTGAAGGCACCGGTCGAGTTGGAGGTGGCAGAGACAGTGAAGGGCGCCACTCCGTAGGTCTGGTTCGGCACTGCGAAGACGATACCGGGGATGGCCGCGGCGACGGTGAAGGTGGCTGTCTTGGTGGCCGCGGCGTAGTTACCGGCGGCGGCTTCGGCCGCCTGGAGGACCACCATGCCCGCGCCAATGAGGGTAACGGTGTTGCCTGAGATCGTCGCCGGGCCCGAGACTACCGAGTAGGTGAAGGCCCCCGCTGAATTGGAAGTGGCAGTGACTGTGAAGGGTGCGGCGCCGTAGGTCTGGTTGGCGACCGTGAAAGCGATGGTCGGGGTGCCCTGACTAATAGTGAGGGCTCCGAGGGGTGTGGGGAAGGTAAAACTGTAGTTACTGGAGGCAAGCGTCCCAAGACTTGCAGTGATCGGGTAAACGCCGGCGGCGGTCGGCGCTGCGGGAGTGGTCGTCAATGTGGGCGAACCGGTGACAGCGCTGGATTGGGTATCGCCGTTGACAAAGCCCGAGATCGAAGAGGTATAAGCGGGTACAGCACTGCCATAAACGACAGTTTCATTATTGGCTACGACAGTGAGGGGGGCTTTGTTGACCTGAAGGGTAACAGTCTTTGTCGCTGTGCCAAAGCTAGGGTTGGTAGGGGTAAATAATACGCTGAGAGAAGCGGTACCTGCGGGGAGAACGGTTGCGGCAGGCGGAGTGTAGACGTAACTGCCTGGTACTGCGGTTGGGGTAGTCGATGTGCTGAGCGACATCGCCACAATTACGATGTTGCGATTGTTCGGAAGGGTTACGCTTTGAACGATCCTCGTGCTATCGAGGGGTATTTGATACCCGTATAAGTAGGTATTGCCGGTTGTTCGGCCACCGCCACCGTTATTTCGGTAGGCAGTCGTCGAAACGATGGTCTCGCCGGTATAGCCTGCTGATTGGATCCAACTGCTAAGGCTGACATTGACGGTTGCAGTGGTGCCATCAGTGTAGGTAATGATGAAGGGCTGCGTGATCTGTCCAGTCGTAGTCGCCCCGCCAATCAGGGACAGCCCGGCAAAGTTTCCCTGTGGCAGTGCAATCGTTGTACTCGTGACGGCATCTGGAAGGTTCGCGGGCCCAAGTGAAAATGTTTGCCCACTCCAAACGACCGAAGAACCTACGAGATTGGACGAGTAGGAATTTCCGCCATTATCGAAGCCCCCGGTTGCGTAGGTTGATCCATCGCTTTGAAACGCATTCACGCGGTAGTAAGACGAGAGCGAAACGGAGGTCGTTCCTGGAATCGTGAAAGCCTGTGCGTTTAGCTGTGTCGCCGTGAGGGCGGTCCCATAGGTGATAGGTGCGGGCGTAGGCCAGGTCAGGGTTGTCGCGTTCGCCGGATTGACGAGAAGCAAGACGCTCCCGGTTGCCGACGTGTAATCTACCTGGTCAGTCGGAGTGAATGCGACGGAAAGAGTATTTTCTCCGGTAGGGAGAACAGTGCCCAAAGGAGGCGTGTAGACCAGCGGCGAGCCCGGCACGGGAGCAACAAGCGCCATGGCGAGCATCACTATATCTCGATTTGCCGGAAGCGTAACGCTTTGAACTATTCTCGAGTTATCGAGTGTAATTTGATAGCCATAGACGCATGTAAGGTGCCCGTCTTTAGTGCCATTGGACTCATTGCGGTAAGGGACACACGTTACGTTAGTCTCGCCGGCGTAGTTGAGCGGGTAGACCCAGTCGCTCAGGCTTTGAGTTGTAGAAGATGTTGTCCCATCGGTATATGTAACAACGAATGTTCCCGTAGGGGGGGTAGCGTTATTTACGAGCGCGCCGAGCATCGCGAGACCGGTATAGCGGCCCGGAGGAAGACTGATGGTAGTACTGCTAACCGCGTCAGGCGCGTTTGTGGGGCCTAACGGGAAGGTGATGTTGTTCCAGGTGACAGAAGTTCCCAACAAATTCGATGAGTAAGCGCTCCCTCCTGCATCAAATCCTCCGGTGCTGTAGCTCGTTCCATCTGTGTAGATTCCGTAGACGTTGTAGAACGAAGTCAGGGGAACCATGTTGTAGACGGCCACAGTGGCATTGAGTTGGGCTGTGGTCAGCGCCGTGCCGTAGGTGATTGGCGCCGGGGTCGCCCAGCTTATCTGCGGAGTTGCCGGATTGACAGTGAGAGATACGCTGGCTGTGGCGGTATTATAGTCAGTCGAGTCGGTTGGAGTGAAGACTGTGCCGAGGCTATACGTGCCGACCGTAAACGACGTGAATAATGCCGAGCTGTACGAAAAAGTTCCCGGCGTCGATGCCGTTGCGTTTAGCTGAGTGCTCGACAGCAGCATCCCATAGGAGATTGGAGCGGGATTGGCCCAGGTGATGACAGGTGTTGCCTTGCTCACCGTGACGGGCAGCACAGATGAGGTACTGCCAACGAAGTTGCCATCACCAGCGTAGATCGCGGTGATGCTGTGAGTGCCGGCTGTAAGACTCGAGACGTTCAGAGTCGCCACTCCGCCCGAAATAGCCACCGTCGAGAGTGTCGTGGTTCCGTCTTTAAAGGTTACGTTTCCTGTTGGGTTCAGGCCGCCTACCAGCGGAGGAGTAGTCTGTAACGTTGCAGTAAGTACGACCTGCTGTCCGTAGATTGGTGAGGTGCTCGCACTCACAAGCGTGGTCGTCGTAACTTTCGTTGCCGCCAACGAAACAGTGCCGGACGTACTTCCATTGAAGTTGGAATCTCCTGGGTAAGAGGCTTCAACTTTATGATTGCCACTGCCGGGAATCGATATTCCAGTGATTAGTACGCTGGCGGTATCCGTTACCTGGTTTAGAAGGATGCTTACGTTTTTGCTGTTGTTATTTGCAACTGCAAGATCAAAGCTACCGTCTCCGTTGAAGTCCCCCGTGGTTATTGAGATCGGGCTAGTTCCAACCGTGGATGTTACCTGACCCTGAAAGGTTAGGTCGCCATTGCCAAACAATACGCTCGCCGTTGCCGAGTTGTAATTGGCTACTGCGAGGTCGACATTACCATCCGCGTTAAAGTCTCCCGCAACGATGGACATCGGCGTACTGCCGGTGGCAGGCGATCCCTGCAGAGAGAAGGTTCCTGTACCACTCCCCTTATAGATATCGACCTTGCTGTTATTGCTTTCAGAAACTACTAGATCAAGATGTCCGTCGGCATTAAGATCGACCGCGATGATCGCGGTCGGACTTGCTCCACTCGTTATGCTGAATGAGGAGGCAGTAAAGTTTGTGCCACTGCCATCGCCACGCATGACACTGACCGAATTGTCGTTTTTGTTTGCGACCGCAAAATCGAGGCTTCCGTCTCCGTTGAAATCTCCCACTGCAATGGAGGATGGCGCATTACCTACTGCGATTCCAGACGATGTGATATTTGTGAAGGCACCATTTCCGTCGCCCTTCAAGATAACCACTGCGCCGCCGCTCGCCGGACTTCCAGCGACAGCGAGGTCGGGGATGCCATCCGTGTTGAAATCGGCTACAGCGAGGGAAGTAGAGCTATTGAGCGGCGTAACCGAATAGGAGACCCGCGTATTGAACGTGCCATCCCCGTTTCCGAGCAGTATGCTGACAGTACCGTCAGTGGAGTTCGCGACGGCCAGATCAAGGTTACCGTCGCCATCAAAGTCCGCGACGACAAGGGCAACCGGGCCATTCCCTGTGGCATACTTTGTCGCTGAGGCTGTAAATTTGCCTGTCCCATTTCCCGTCAAGATGCTTATGTTTTTGTCGCTGGCATTGAGAACGGCGAGATCAATAAACCCGTCACCGTTAAAGTCTCCCGCGACGACACTTTGCGGCTTATTTCCGACCGCAACCGGAGAATTACTACCTCCTACGATCTGATGTCCGACGGTACCTGTGCCCAGTCCTCCTGTGCCCACAACCAAGTTGGCGTTGCTGGTATCAAGTAGAGACACTGTTCCGGTAGGTGATAGGATCGTGCTCCCGATTCCAACAATGGTCGTGGTCAGTGACCAGTTACCCGCCGATCCTCCAGAGTTAACTAGACTCGCCGTCGTTGCGTAGAGGCCTGTGACGGTCGCACCTTCGGCCACAGAGGAACTGCTTGAAAATGTCTTAGGTGCATTGAAAGTTGCTACAACAGAGTGCGTGCCTATTCCACCTAGCGGCTGCTGAAGGACTGCATTGCCTTTGATTCCGTGCGCAGATTGGACCTGGACAGTGCCAAGTACCTGGGTGATGCCGTTGTATGTATCGCGGAAGGTGACAGTCCCGCTGGTAAGGGGGATTGCCGGTGTACCGGTCGTGACCGTCGCTGTCATAGCGAATACGGATCCGTTGGTTGTGCTAGTCGGGGTCACCAGAAGGTTGGTAGTCGTCGCTGTCTGCGCGTTGGCCACCGCGCACGACATCACTGTCATGAGAGCCGCCAAAGTAAGAACGATCTTTAAGAAAGAACGGGTTCTAGACCTTAGACCAATGCAGCTTTTGAAAGTGACGCAGTATAACGACATGCACATCTCCATAACTTCGAATAGCCCGATAAACGAGCCTTCAGGTGAACGAGTAGCGTCTTTGAAAGAGTTCTTGAGAACGGTCAACCGTTCGATCTCCTGCATCGTCTTTACCTAAGGCTTCTTGAGGTGTGAACTGGGCCGGCGTTGACTAGTGTTGGTAAAAAGCACATCATTCCGAGCCGCTTTCCAGCCGGCCTACATGGTCGCCGACTAAGAACGGATAAATGGAAAAGTTGATGACTGTTCGACAGTTACAAGAATCCCCTAGTTGCCGTTACCCAGCCATAGTCCTAAGGTGTCAGCAGAATTACGCAAAACACAGGGAATTTCGCGTTAGACATGTGATCAGCACGATGGGCATGACACTGAAGTGTGAGGGAATACCTCTTCGGAGGAGTCGTTAACTAATGGATCACTCGCCTAATAGACAGAGGTGATCGATGCCTCACTTACGCAGCAGCACTGTTGAGAACTGAGGGAGAGGCGAAGGAGTAGAAGCCGACCTAGGATTACGGACGGTTCTTAGCTTTTTTGGTCTGGAGTTAGATTGGTGTTGCGAGGATGGATTGTGGGCGCATGATCTACGTGGCTTATCGGCGCCGTCAACTGGCTTCGTGATTTGACCATGCTCACCAAATATCAGCGGACAGGTACGCTCGTTGGCGAACTGAAAGCTCGTTCACCGGAAGACAAGACCAGCTTAGATATTGAATATCAATATCAACAGCCACTGGATGCTACAGGGCTCAGGCTAGCGTATTACGCCGTCCGAACTCTGAATAAAGTGGGCAGCAGAATGTCGAGATCCTGTTGTAATTAAATTTTCAATTGTTTCGATGCTTTGAATACCACCTCTGGCGCCGACTGCCGTGCAGTTCAATGCAGCAGCAGCGCAAGCAAAATCAAGTTGTCGTTCCAGCGACCAATCCTGTAGCAACCCGTAGATAAAGCCTGCGTGAAAGATATCGCCGGCGCCGGTTGTGTCGACCACCGGCACGGAGTAAGCAGAGGTGTGGTGGAACTGCTTACCATTCCAAGCCAGCACGCCCTCTTCGCCTAACGTCGCAGCGGCGAGAAGACATCCATAACGGCGCTGCATTTGTTGCAATGCTTCCTCTAAGTTGTCCTCTACCATAAGCCGACGAGGAAAATCTCGACTCACAATGAGGTAGTCGATATTTTTGAGAAGCTCTTCGACGCCAGGGTAGATCTCATCCAAATCTGCGATTACCGGTATTCCTGCAGCGCGGGCCCAGCCCGCAGCTACGGTGGCTGCGGCAGTATCGTAACCATCCACATGAAGGGCGCGCGCGTTGACGATCCATTCGCGTTCGAGCTCGTTGGGCTGAAGGATGAGCCGCTCGTCGCGTCGGCAAAGTACAGTTCGTTCGCCTTCGTCATCGACGAGTATCAGCGACTGTGGGCTGGCGCCTCCCGGAACGGCGATAAGTTTCGTCTCCACGCCCGCATAAGAGAAGGCATCGCAATGAAGCTTGGCAGCGGCGTCGTCGCCCAGTTTACCCACGTAGCGCGTACGGAGGCCCCAGCGCTGACAGGCAACGACAGTAGATGCAACTTGTCCTCCAGGCAAGACAGTTGCGTTACGGTACTCGACCTTGGAACCACGTAGCGGATATTTCGAGAGCGGGATTACCGTATCCGTGGCGTTCAGTCCAACACCAACAAGGTCGACCTTCGACAATTTCGTCATATGACTACTGTAAATGGAGTGTTAATCTCTGCGATATTAGCGAAGTGTATATGACTGACTTTTAATGACTTGTGAACTGCCAGGCCGCAGGAGAGGCGGATTAAGCCACTCGCTCATCCGCGTAGGCTAATGTCATACAGGCAGGGCAACGCCTAAAAGGACATTGCATTTTGGTTCGATTCAGCACGTAGATTGAGCTCTTACCAAAGCAATCCTAGGAGGGAAGAACTCACGATGTACGTTTTCGAGTCCGCAGCTTGGCTCGTAGATACCGTATGTGGTCTGGTAATGCGAATTGTGATGTCCGGGTTAGCTGCAAAGTATTCCAGAAAACAATGTCCTTCGAATAGGCGCAACCTACTGGAAAGGTATTTGCCACCACACCCCACTGCGGCTCGCTCTAGGATGGTGCCATGAGATTTTCCTCCAGATGTTTTGACCGCACTTCCGTTACGCAATTAGAAGAGTAGTAAGAATGTCGCATGGCAAATGAGGCGTAACTTCCTTGTTGAATGACTCTACAAGTTTGTTCAAGCTATGCGGAATGCGCATCCGAGCCAATATTCAGCTAAGAGAACCGTGTTCGGCGCCACAGACTCCAACCGCCCGCGGCCAAACTCAGCATCATCAAGATTCCTAACGCTGCTACCCACTTGAGATTCATCGTCAGAGGGGGCACTACCGCTCGAACACCTAAAGCAACAAAGATTCCCGTCGCTGTAAGAACGATAACGTAATCCCACCAAGCTCTCCGCTCATCTCTCCTGCCAAACTCATCTCCGACCTGAGCCATTATCGTCCGGTGATAGTCCAGTCCGTACCGGTTGCACTCGCGCAGAACGGCTTCATTTGTCGAACTCTGCTCTTTTGCTGATGCGACCGCGGTGCTTATCGCCAGTGCGCCTAGAATCATCAGGATCGATCCACCCACCACCAATAGCATGTGTTGCCGGTCGGCTGTTGCCAGTTCGCCGAATACGAGCGCTCCCCACGCTAGCCCCCAAAGTTGATTCGAATTCGAAAGCGGAATTCCACGCCCGATTCCTAGATACTTCGCGGCGAACTGCTGAAATAGATCACCAATTACCCAAACAAAGCCTCCGAGGAAGAGCCAGAACAGCACCCCCGGCATTCGAAACAGCTGGAACGCAGAAGAATGGATTCCGCCATCAAGAGCAAGCGTCAACACCAACACCGTGCCCAGTTCTCCTACCGTGAATGCAGTCACAAATGAGAGCGGATTCATCCCGCTTAGATATGCCTTGCGATAAGGAACATACATTGTTCCCCACATCAGGCTCGCGCCCAACGCAGCAACAATTCCTCGAAATGCGTGCTGTCCTATCGAACCGCCGTGGATCGTGCTGAAGCCGAGCATGACGGCGGCAATCACAATAGCGACCGCGCCCACAACCACCTTGCTGATGTTCTTTTTGCTTGCGCCCTCAAGTTCCCGGAAAAGTACGCGGCCCCAGAGCAATCCAATCAGCGAGTTCGCATTCCACATTGGGAACGCGACCGCCAGGCCCACGTCACGAATCGCAAAGACCGTCAATGTATTGGCCACAGCCCACAGCGCACCGGCGAGGAGAGCCCAGACGATCAAGTGCTTCTTGTCAGCTAGGTCGGCAAAGACATATCTGGTACCCTTCAGCAGCGTGGGAAAGGTCCACCGAGCCGTGAAAACTCCTGCCACCATGCAAAGAGATATTGCGAACGGGGAGAATCCCGAATTAACGAGCTTTGTCGGCGCTTCCGCCGCCCCAAGCCAAACGCCTGCGGTAAGTCCACAAACAACGCCCAACCCATGCAGCGAGAAGCGCGCTCTATCCAATCTCTGTACCGCACCTGCCATCTGTTTTCCCAGCTTTTCCTTCTGAAGGTTGGCTCTTACTTATCAGTGCAAGATCACCAATAAGGCCACACCAGCCACCAGTACAAAGAGGGGAACCAGAAAGTGGCTATCAGTAATAATTGATCTAATCCATTCTCTAAAGTTCAAGTCGCCTCTCTCCCCAGAATCGTTCACCGTAAGCGATTACGTTGCTCCACCCTATATATCGTCTGCATCCGTGTCAACACGATGCATTTGCGGTGCTACATCGTTTGTTATACACAGGTTAGGGGAATCTTCCAGGGATATGACGTTTGATCCAGGCCCTCTTGGAAGGTCGGTCGCAGCACGAACAGTCATCTCAATACCAGCAGCCTTGACCGAAGTTGCCACATCCTCGAGGAAGCTCCCAGTGCAATAATTCGGCGCTTACGGAGGCGAGCATTCCAAAGTTGCCTAAGATATTCACGACGACATAAGTAACTGCAATATGGTCGATTAATTCCCGCACTGTTCGTAAAGGCGCAGGAACTATATTTACTCCCCAGAGTTCTGCATCAGTTTCTTGATACAAAACACAGCCTCACTCAACTCGGAAATCGAAACGCATTCCCGCGGACTGTGGGCAGTGCGCATGTCTCCGGGCCCAAAAACAACAATCTCCTCCGCTATCGAAGCGAACACATTCGCTTCAGAGCCGAAAGGAATTGAAATGGATTGCCTGCCGGTAAGTTGCTCCATGGTACGGACGAGATGCGATTTTGGAGCAGTCTCGAAACCCGCCTGCTGGCGTAGCGCTTTCAACTCAAATCGAAAGCTGGGGTTCAATTCCGAAATCTGATTTCCTATCTTTACAATGGCACCAGATACGATCTCATCGGCATTTCCCGGAATAGGTCGCCACTCAATTAGAAAACGACATATCCCTGGAACGATGTTCTTCGCAACGCCTCCATGGATTGTGCCAATATTAATCGTCGTAAATGCTGGATCGAAAAACTCGTTTCGCTCTTCAGCGAGTAGTTCAGCAAATGACTCAATCTCACGAATCATCCGAGCCGCACCATAGATGGCAGAACTTCCCTGAAGGGGATGCGCGCTATGGGCCTCCTTGCCATATACAGTAATCTCTGCCAAGAAATACCCTTTACCTGCTCGAGCGGGATGCAAAGAAGTGGGTTCCCCAATGACAAGGCAGCGAGGATGCATGAGATCTGAAGTGACTAGACGATTCGCCCCGAGGCATCCTATCTCTTCATCGGCAGTCAAAGCGATTCGCAATCCACGCTTGAGATCGATCTCAGCGGCTTCGCCAACGGCGGTCAGTAGACATGCGAGAAATCCTTTCACATCGCATGCACCGCAACCATAGACAACGTCGTCTTGAACGAATGGGTTAAGTGCCCCGCGCCAGTCGGGCGCGAATGGAACAGTGTCCGTGTGACACAGAAACACTAGCTCCGTTGCAATTTCGTCAACACTTTGACCTCGGGGAGCTGCAATCAGATTCAGTTTTTCGACGCCATTCGCATCAACGTGGATTCTTGTAGCGATGTTCCATCCCACTTCTCGAAAGACCTCTGAAGCATATTCGACCACGCCGCGGTTCGATATTGAAGAAACCGACGGGATGCGAATGAGTTCCAGGAGATGTTCGACGACAGACTTCATGATGCGTTCCTAGCAACGTATCCGCCGCCCCAAACCCTATGATGGACCTCTCGGTAACGTGCGACGATCTCACCGTGCAATGGATGCACTTGGTCGCGAACTACAAATCTTCCATTTACGATCAAGTCCTTAATTGCGGATCTATTTAGGGAGAACACGAGGATCGGAAGCAAATCCTCGTGGGAATGACCTGCAATCGAAAGATCATCGAGATCCACGGTAAAGCCGTCAGCGAGTGACCCCGGGACGAACTCGCCCGCCTGTACCGACAGCGATTCGGCGCCGTTGCGAGTAGCACACGAGAACAACAGTTCTGAAAGTGTTCTCTGGTCGATCATGTCGAGAATGGCACGCTGCTGGTTCCTGAGTCTGAGGTGATAGTCGAGTTCGCGAGCGTCTTCCAACGGATCGATTTGAGCTTGGCTGTCCGATCCGAATGCAACACGAATACCAGCCACCATTACTTCATCCGCAGCAAGAATTCCATCCCCGAGATTTCTTTCGGTTGTTGGACAAGAACAAATCGTGGAGCGGGACTGGGCAAGCTCCTGCACTTCATCCGGCCGAATATGAATGGAATGAATGGCAGTGAACGTCGGGCTCAAAATACGGTTGGTGCTCAAAAGTTCAACTGGCGTACATCCATATTCGCGTATGCAAGCTTCGTTTTCAGCGACTTGCTCGGCCACATGCATATGGAGCGGAAGTTCCCTGCCACGAGCCCAAGCTGTAATCTCTTGCAGATCATCGAGTGGCACAGCACGAATGCTATGGGGAGCCACGCCGAATTGAACATCGCTTAACCCGGTCGGATATTGAGAGACAAGATCACTCATATTCGTCAGGAACTCACTCGTTGACTCGAAGAAGCGCGTTTGACCTGGATCATTCGGCAGCCCAAATCCTGATCGAAGATATGCTGTCCGGAGTAATACGATACGTAGGCCGACCGACTGAGCGGCTGCGATAACCTGCTTACTGAGAAGATTAGGGTCTTCATAGGCCCGGCCTGAAGCATCTGTGTGCAGGTAGTGAAACTCTCCAACTGTAGTCGTTCCCGCAAGAAGCATCTCGAGAAAGACCATTCGGGCTACGTCGTAGACATCCTCGGGAGTGAGTTGAGCAGCTGCATGATACATCGTCCCGCGCCAACTCCAGAAATCTCTCCCGCTCACAATCCTGGACTCCGACTTACCCCGAATAAGACGTTGAAAGGAGTGAGAGTGTGAGTTGACGAAGCCAGGCAGGAGCGCCTTCCGAGGAAGATCGACATTCGTAAAGCTTCCGCTATCTCGCTTCGGAGTTACGCGCTCGACTCGCCCTGCATCATCGACAAGAAGCCCTCTATCCGTCACAAACTCGCCATCAAGATACAACAGCTCCGGACAATAGAACGTGCTCATGAGACCTCCAGTTGTGATGCTGGCATAAAACAGAAATTGGAAGACACTCTTTCGATAGAACCCGTCACGGCTCAACCCTTTGTCCGCGTACCCACACATCACGCACAGGATTAGCACCAAGGGTATACACCAACTCACGCCAGTCGCTTCCTTCCAACACCAGAAAGTCCGCGTCCAGACCCACTTCAAGACGGCCAGTATCCGTGAGTCCGAGTGCACAAGCGGCATTCACCGTGCCAGCTACCAACGCCTCTCCCGCAGTGAGGCCGTTCAACCGAACCGCCAGCGCCAACGCAGCAGACGTGGAAAATAGAGGACTCGAGCCGGGGTTCAGATCCGTCCCAACCGCAACTGCAGCACCCGCATCGATAAGTTGCCTTCCGGGAGACGCGGGTATTCCGAGATGAAGCGTGACACCAGGAAGGATGGTCGCAATAGTGGAACTCGAAGCAAGCAGTGCGAGTTGCTCTGGCGCGCACGCTTCGAGATGATCGACGCTCAATGCTCCCATCCGCACGCCTAGCTCCAACCCGCCTATTCGCTGGAACTGCTCGCTATGGAGTTTGGTCGCCATGCCGTGCAGCTTTGCGCACTGTAGTATCTGTGCCGCTTCGTCGACATGCCATGCTTCCTGCTCGACGAAGACGTCAACGGCAGAAGCCAGCTTTCGCCTCGCGACCTCCGGGATCAAATCATTACATGTGTTGGCGACGCTCTGTGCTCGCTCCACTGCACCGGAAGGTGGGATATGAATGAGCAGTGTCGATAGAAGTCGCGCTGGGGTTGTTGCACGAAGTACTTGTATTACTTCGAGCATAGAGATCTCAGCCGATGCTATGAAGCCGTAGCCGGATTTAACCTCGATCGTCGTGGCGCCAGAGCGCAACAAACTGTTAATTCGCGGCGTGGCCAAACGAGTCAACTCCTCTTGCGTCGCGGCAGCAGTAGCACGGACACTGCTCCGTATGCCGCCGCCGGCCTTGAGGATGTCTTCATAGCTCTTCCCCGATGTTCTGCCATCGAAATCTGCAAGTCTGTCACCAGCCCAAACTGCGTGAGTGTGTGGATCGACGAGTGCAGGAACAACGGCACGCCCTTCCACATCGACCATCGTCGCGGCATGGCCTGCCCAGTCGTTGGACATTCCGGTCCATGCAATGCGACCCCCTGAGATGGCCATTGAGGCTCCGTGCAGTACCTCTAGCTCACGCATCGCGGCACCATGCTTCGGGCCACGCCCTCGAGCCGTTACTAGCTGCGAGATTCCTGTGATGAGAAGATCGGCATTCATGGAATGCTCGGTAGGTCGAGACCACGTTCCCGTGCAGTGGTCAGCGCCTTGTCATAGCCCGCATCTGCATGCCGAATGACACCCATGGCAGGATCGTTCTTCAAGCAAAGTCGCAGCCGCTCTTCTGCTTCATCGCTTCCATCCGCTACCGCGACTAAGCCCGAATGCTGACTGTAACCCATTCCCACGCCACCGCCATGATGAAAGCTCATCCAGGCTGCACCGCTGGCAATGCCGGTAGCGAAGTTGAGAAGAGCCCAGTCAGAGACAGCATCGGAACCATCCAGCATCGCCTCCGTCTCGCGAAAAGGGCTCGCAACAGATCCCGCGTCAAGATGATCGCGGCCGATAACAATTGGTGCTTTGAGTCGACCGTCACGCACCATCTGGTTAAACAGTAGTCCAGCACGATCCCGTTCTCGGTATCCGAGCCAGCAGATGCGTGCAGGCAACCCTTGAAAAGCCACTTGGCTTGATGCAAAGGTGAGCCATTCCTGAAGACGCTTGTCTTCCGGAAAGAGATCAAGTAATGCTTGATCGGTTGCTGCAATATCGGAGGGATCTCCTGAGAGCGCAACCCACCGAAATGGTCCACGTCCTTCGCAAAACGAATCGCGAATGAATGCGGGAACAAAGCCGGGATAACAGAAAGCATCCGCCACGCCCGCGAGCTTCGCCTGGGTGCGCAGGTTGTTGCCATAATCGAAGGCGACAGCACCTCGTCGTTGCATTTCAATAATCGCTTGAACATGCTGAGCAATAGAGGCCTGCACACGCTCTTTGTAGACATCTGGGCGCTGAGTGCGCAACGCATTAAAATCTTCATCGGCCCGAGCAATAGGGACGTATCCCCACATTGGATCATGTGAACTCGTCTGATCGGTAACGAGATCAGGTGTAAACCCCAGTTGAATCATCTTTGGCAATAACTCTGCAGCATTTCCCAACAACCCGATCGAAAGTGCCTCTCCGCGACTCTTTGCCGCTTGAGCCCACCGAATTGCTTCGTCGAGAGACTCAGTTGCTTTGTCCAGGTAGCGTGTCTCAATCCGTCGTTGAATACGGCCCGAATCGATCTCAACGCAGACACTCACACCACCTGCAAGTTTTACAGCAAGCGGTTGCGCTCCTCCCATTCCGCCAAGACCCGCAGTTACGGTGATAGTACCCGCAAGAGTGTCGTTGAAGTGAAGCTTCGCGGCACCCCGAAAAGTCTCGTAAGTACCCTGCAGAATTCCTTGAGTGCCGATGTAGATCCACGAGCCCGCCGTCATCTGGCCGTACATCATTAGGCCCGCAGCATCGAGACGATCGAACTCCTCCCATGTCGCCCAGCGAGGAACGAGATTCGAATTCGCGATCAGTACGCGAGGAGCAAGCCGATGCGTCTCCAGCACACCCACTGCTTTGCCGGACTGAACTAGAAGCGTCTGGTTATTTTCGAGACGGTCGAGGGTCTCAACAATCTTGTGGTAGCACTCCCAATTGCGTGCCGCCTTACCGCGACCGCCATAAACGATCAACTCCTCCGGTTTTTCTGCAACCTCGGGATCCAGATTGTTCATCAGCATCCGCTTGGCTGCTTCCTGTATCCACCCTTTTGCCGTCCTCACATTGCCACGCGACGCATGAATTGGAGAGTAACCCTCTGTCACCGAATAGCCTCCCTACTCTCAACATCCTCTACCTTGATCTGAAAGGCCGCACCCGCCAGAAAACTTGCCGCCTCTTCCATCCAGATCGAGAGCACGCAATCTTCCTCCCATGCCGGAATGCGAGCTCTGAACCGCGCCCGGGCCTCCTCTAGAACCGTTGTGGAGACATCTCCACGAAGATCTAGAGCACGTGTTGCTGCGAGCAACTCGATTGCGATCACCATCCTCGCAAGTGTAACGGCCTGATCCAGTTTGAGCGCAGCAGTCATTCCCATACTGACGAAGTCTTCCTGATTTCCGCTGGTAGGAATGGATCCCGTCGACGCTGGCGAAGCAAGTACACGCAACTCAGCGACCAGCGCCGCAGCCGTAACCTGAGCCATCATCAATCCAGACTCAAGCCCCGGACTGGATGCCAGGAAAGCTGGAAGTCCTTCGTTGAGACTGGGATTCAATAACCGTTCCGTACGACGCTCCGAGATACCTGCTAGCTGGCAGAGAGCGATCGTTAAGAAATCCAAAGCCAAGGCAAGCGGAGCCCCATGAAAATTTCCCCCCGAGATAATCGCGTCATCGAAGACCAGCGGATTGTCTGTTGCACTGTTCAGTTCAATCTCAAAGATCCTGCGAGCATGCGATAGCGTATCCCAGACTGCACCGTGTACCTGAGGAATGCAGCGAAGGCAGTAGGCATCCTGAATTCGACTACCCTCGCCATGAGTCCTGGGGATCGAACTTCCCCGAAGAAGTTCAGCAAGGTTTGCCGCGCTCAACAGTTGCCCGGTCTGCGGTCGAGCCTCATGCAGACGCGGATCAAAGGCCGCATCTGTCCCTCGAAGCGCCTCAATGCTGAGCGCAGACGTCGTTTGTGCGGAGAAGAACAGTTCTTCCAGTTCATGCAAACGCAAACACCCGATCGATAACATGGCTTGGGTTCCATTAAGGAGCGATATTCCCTCTTTACCCAGAAGAACCAGCGGCCTCAGGCCAGCTCGTGTAAAGCAAACTGAGGCCGGCATTATCTCACCCTGGTATTCGGCTCTACCCTCACCGATGAGCACAAGCGCCATATGAGCCAGAGGCGCAAGATCTCCACTTGCACCCACACTCCCACGCGACGGGATGATTGGAGTGATCCCATGGTTCAACAGGTCGCAGATTCGTTCAGCGACAACAGGGCGAATTCCAGAGAATCCCTTAGCCAGGACATTGGCGCGGATCAACATCATGCCTCGGACGACCTCGGCATCCAGGGGAGCGCCTACTCCGCAGCAGTGGGAGCGTATCAGGTTGACCTGCATCGCCTCGATCTCGGTTTCATCGAGGCGGATATTGGCCAACAGGCCGACCCCGGTATTTAGGGCATATACCGGCTTCGAGCCCGACATCGCCTCCTCTACTCGACGGCGTGAATCATCCATCCTTTTCAGTGCTGCAGGCGCTATCCGAACGCGCTCCCGTGTCTTTGCCACTTCAATAACGTCTTCAAGCCTGAGCGTTATGCCATCGAGGTCGATCATGTTGTCGATGCTACGCAAATGAAACGTCAAATGGAATGCAGATTCCGCTCTTGTCAACGCAATGACAGTGGATTCAATGGTTATACTTCCTCTAATGAGGATAATGCGCGGTAATATCTGGGCATCACGCACGATCGTCCTCAGCAAAACGTAAATCCTAAGAGAGAAACACATGTCGTCCACGAACGAGCTTGATCAGATTGATAGGAAGATACTTCAGGAACTCGCCGTTGATGCTCGCGTTCCCTTCGCGGAACTTGGCCGGAGAGTAGGGTTGTCTCCTTCAGCTGCCGCAGAACGCGTCCGCCAGCTTGAGAGTCTGGAGTTTATCCGAGGATATCGGGCCGAGATCAACCTGCAGGCGCTCGGTTATTCGGTCACTGCCTTTGTGCGGCTCACTTGCGATGGCAGTCGATATAGGCAGTTCCTGAAGATCCTTCCGACCCTTGAATCTGTTCAGGAATGTCATCACCTAACGGGCGGGGATGCCTTCCTGCTGAAGGTTGTTTTTCCATCAATCATGCAACTCGAGGAACTGATAGAGAAATTGCTTCTCTATGGAAGCCCTACGACGAGCATGGTGCTTTCGACGCCGTTGGAAAGAAAACAAGTCTCCGGTCTTTTGAATAACTTCTAATGTTCCTTGCTTAGTGAGACATATAGCGACAAAAATTAGAACTGGAAGTAAAGAAAACGTGTGCTTGTATCAAGCATGAGGATGGAGAGGCAGAATAGGACCATAAGCGCAAGGCTCCAGGAAGCGCTTGGACGCCACATGAGACGCGACAGTAAGCTGGGAAGCCGAATCGTGTCTCTCGTAAGCTGGCCAAGAATCTCTTGTGTGTTGGGCATCCCCCAGATAATGACAAAGCACGCCGCAATGGCAGCCACGGCAGTTGAGAATTTGGTGAGAAACACTGAGGTGCGTGGAATCTCCCGCAGTAGAACATTGCCATCGAATTGGGGGCCAAAGCCGTGCGCACCGACTATCGTCCCAATGATGTATACCGCATCGCGAACGCCATTGGCACGAAAGAAGATCTCGCTAACAACGACACAAAGAAAAGTGATCAAAACCGAGAAGGGGACGGGAAGTTTTGCATGGAGACTGCTGCCTTTAGGTGTCAGTAGACGCCAGGCATGGTTGACGACTAGATAGAAGCCGTGAAGCAAGCCGAAGATGAGAAACTGAGCGCCTGCACCATGCCAGATACCGGCGATGAACATAGCAGTCATTGTCGGAAAGAAGATCATTTGCACAAAGCCTTCGAACGTAGCTTGGGCTTTGCGGCTAACCTTCTTCCCTGCATCCATGCGACGACTGTTTACCGTCCGGAGAATTGGAGTGTAAAGATATTCGGCAATATAACGTGAGAGGGTCATATGCCAGCGCTGCCAGAACTCGATTATGCTTGGCGCCTTGTATGGTGAGTCGAAGTTGATTGGGAACTCAATCGAGAACATCCGTGCGAGACCGAGGGCCATATCGGAGTAGCCTGAGAAATCGAAGTACAGCTGCATGCTGTAGCAAATGACGCCGAACCAGGAGGCAGTGAAGCCAAAACTGGCCGGATGCCCGTACAGAACATCGGCAAGCGGCGCCATGCGATCGGCGACGAGAACCTTCTTCCCCAGTCCCATAATGAACCAGGAGAGCCCAAGTGCCATATCATCGGAACGAAGGCTTCCTAGCCGTTCTGGCTCTAATTGCGGCATGATCTCGCGTGGATGAATGATGGGACCCGCAATGAGATGAGGGAAAAATGTGACGAAGACAGTATAGGGAAGCAGCCCTTGCTGTTTGGCTATCCCCTGTCGCAAATCAATTAGATATGCGATCTGGGTAAAAGTGAAAAACGAGATTCCGAGCGGGAGAACGACATCTGCGAAGCCATGATGGATGAGACCATGGCGATGGAAGAAATTTAGTAGTGGAAAGAGATACTTGAACCAAATCAGTAGCAGCAGATTGGCGGCGATCGCAGCAAACAGCCAACGGCTGCGGACATTCGCACCGCTCTCTGGACCAACGCGACGGGAGAAGAGAAAGTTAAGAAAGATTGAAGCTATCAAAAGAATCAGATAGGTGGGATTCCACCAGGCGTAAAAGAAAAGTGAGACCAGTGCAAGCCATGTTAGAAGAGTAGTCCGACCCAGCCTACTAAGGAACTGATAGCCGAGTAGGCTAGCTGGAAGAAAGAGAAAGATAAAGTAATTGGATGAAAAGAGCATGGATCAATGCACCCCTTCGAGCGGTGCTGGGTCCAAGTGTTCCGCAATCTGATCCGCAAGCATATTCGAGAGCAGCATCGAGCCTTGAGCATTTACATGCAGTCGACCGTCGACGTTGTAAGACGACACCGGCAACGCACTCATCTGATTGTCGATGACCCCTCGCAGTTGCTGCCGGAAAAAAGGCAGGCTTGGATCGCAGGTAGCCAAGGGGGTAGCATCCACAAAGACGGTTGTAACACCGTGCCCATATTTTGTACGCAGACCCGCAATCCAAGATTTATCGGGCGGTGCATTCCGAAGAAGACTGTCGCAGGCGGTGCGGGTCGGGGAATTCATCGGAAGTTGCCCGTGAGTTCGATCGCGTAGATGCTGAGTCTCAAGAGAAGCCGATTTGCTGAAAAGATTCACTAAAGTAAAACGCAGACCTTGCTCAACCCATGCCATAAGTTCGTTCGGATGATCTGCAGCTAAGTCGACAAGGCTTGTCAACCTGTGGGGTTGGCGCATTCGGTATACGATAGCCTCGAAAGGCCCGTTACTGTGCTGACTCTGAGGGTCGAGGTCTTCCGGCGCGAAGAAAAAAACGAGAAAGCGAGGTGGGGCGTTATGCTCGAGATATGTATCGAGAAGCATTGTGCCATTCAGCATGGTCATGGGTTGAAACTCAGCGATATTACAAGTGCTGAGTCCGGTACGTGCGCGAATCACGGAAGGGTCTATGCCCACCATCGCGCTCGAGTCCCCGTAAACAAGAACCTGGCAGTCAGCGCCATTCAGCTTGGCCCCATAGGCGAGATTAACAAGGTATGTATTTTGCGAATGCAGTGCAAACCACTGTGACGGCAAGATGAGGATTGCCGCCGTCAAAAGCAGAAAGGGGGTGCCAATCAAAGGCAAGAGATAAAGGTAGAGCCGGAGGCGTATCGCAGCAGGAACCGGAGCTCGGGGCACCCCGGTTCTTTCGTCAACACCAGATGATGCAACCATTAATCTTTTTCCCTGTATCCTTGCGAATTTTCACCACGCTTTGAGGTTTCACTAACACTTAGTTGAGTATGCCATAACAGCTGCGGCTTCATAGCCGCTGGCGTGTTGTCGCTCATCGCAAATCAAGCAAGGTGCCGACGCTCATTTGAACTCATTTTCATTGGTGACGTAGCTCCTAAAGTCCTGGATGTTATTTTTGAAATAGCAGCGATCTTGCGTTGATTTCGCTCAAAGCTGCAGGTCAAATTTGCTTAGGTGGCGACTACTCCGACTATGAATCCATCGATCTACTCCCTAGATGAGCTCCTGATAAAAAGACGCGGATTGCGGCGACAGCTTCTGGAACTTCACGGATTGAAGGACATACGAATTGCCATTCTCGGCGGCACAACGACAAACGAGCTAGTCGATTTGTTCGAAATATTGTTATTGCAAAGCGGGTTTCGACCGACGTTCTATCAGTCCGAGTATGGGCGATATTATGAGGACGCTGTTATGCAGCCAGACGAGATCATCGCATTCAAGCCAGATGTCGTTTATGTTCATACCTGCTCGCTGAATATACAAACGTTCCCACCAGTTTCCTGCACCGAGAATCAACTGCCCGAATATATCGAGGCCGAGTTAGCCCGATTCCGGGCCATGTGGAGGTCGTTGGATGAGCGGATCGGCTGTCAGATAATCCAAAATAACTTCGAACTGCCAGCATATGCCATCCTTGGCAATCTGGATGCAGTCAGCGCGGGTGGCGCAACCCGGTTCGTAAGCGAACTGAACCGGCAGGTTGCGGCCGAGGCTGCAGCGAATCCACGAATGGTAATGCAGGACCTTAGCGCGATCGCCGCGAGGATCGGCATGAGCCAGTGGTTCGATCCCGAGCGATGGTTCAGCTATAAGATCGCAAACACCGTAGAGGGAACGTTTGCTGTAGCGACTTCCCTCAATGCATTAGTGGGCGCAATCTACGGACGTAGCCATAAAGTGCTGGTGCTGGATTTGGACAATACATTATGGGGCGGCGTGATCGGAGACGATGGTGTAGACAAGATACTGATCGGTCGAGAAACGCCCATAGCCGAAGCATACACAGCGTTCCAAGAATATTGCCTGCAGCTTCGAGATCGTGGCATTCTCCTGGCTGTGTGCTCGAAGAACAATGAGGACGTAGCGAAGTCTGGGTTTGCTCATCCAGATTCCGTTTTGAAACTGGAGCACTTTTCGGCCTTCAAAGCCAACTGGGAACCGAAGCACGAGAACATCCTGGCAATAGCACAGGAGTTGAATCTGGGCGTGGAGAGTTTTGTGTTCGTTGACGACAACCCAGCGGAGAGAGCGATCGTGGAAGCGCAGATTCCGGGCATCGCAGTACCAGCGGTAGGAAATGAAGTTGCGAAGTATTCGTCGATTTTGGATGCCGGACGATACTTTGAGCTTGTGTCTTTAGGAAACGAAGATGTTTCTCGAGCGCAGCTTTATGCGGAAAATTCGCAGCGGGCGAAGCTGGAGCAAAAGTTCGCGAACTATGGTGAGTATCTCGACTCCCTGGCGATGATGGCAGAGATCGATATCTTCAAGCCAACCTACATGGAGCGTATTGCACAACTGACGAACAAGACAAACCAATTCAACTTGACGACGCGGCGGTATACTCTAGCGGAGATTGAGGCGGCCGCAGCAGATGGCAACCATATCGGCATATACGGAAAGCTGACAGATCGGTTCGGAGATAACGGTCTTATCTCAATCGTGCTTGGGCGTCTGGATGAGACTGATTTGCATCTTGAATTATGGTTGATGAGTTGTCGGGTTCTAAAGCGCGACATGGAGCTTGCGATGCTAGATGGCCTCGTGGAACGAACGCGGCAGAGAGGTGTGAAGAGACTAGTCGGGTATTATCATCCAACAGCCAGAAATGGGATGGTTGCCGATCACTACGAAAAACTTGGCTTCTCACCTGTTTACACCGACAGTGCAATATGTACGACTTGGACGCTTGACGTAACTGCATATCAGGCTCGCAGCCGCCATATCAAAATTCTGGAGAGAACCGATGTATGACCTGTTACCCGAGATTCAACAGATCTTCCGTGATGTGTTCGACGATTCGAATTTGGTGATCACACGTGACTCAAACGCATCGACGGTTGAGGATTGGGATTCGCTAGCGCACGTAAACTTGGTGACCGCTATCGAGAAGAAATACAAAATTCGATTCGCGCTCGGCGAGTTGCAAGAGCTGAAGAATGTGGGCGACATGATCGACCTTATTAACGAAAAACTCATTGTGAAATAAACATTGATCGAAGACCTTGAGGCCTTATTCGCCAGCACGGTCTGGAGTGCGCTCACCATTCTGCTACATAGCGCCCTTTCTGTATGATCCTAGGTGCAAATGTAAGGATTCCTCGTTCACTTTTCTAGTCATATGCGCTAAGAAAAGGAGAGTCTTCGAACATAGGACAACGTTCCCGCGCGCTACAGATAAACGAACAAGGCCTTATCAGACTGCGCTTCGCCAGACCGGTGGAAGCAATTCGACATATTGCAGTCTTTTTAATACAGCATCATGGCATTCTGATAGAAGGAAACCGTCCTTGCTAGACTCTCAACAACGGCGGCAAAGCTAACTCTTTTCTCAGCACTCATCTTGAGATGCGCCATAAAATCCTTCCAACCCCACTCCGAGACCATGAGACGAACCCACTTACTGTCTGCTCTGATACCTGCGACGATCCTCTGTCTAGCCACGTACGGCGCTACGGCTCAGAGCTCTTTGAATGAGACGTTTGCCAGAGATAGCCATCAGCCGATCGATCAGCCCTATACCGATCACATTCGGAAGTACACCACCGATCCGCACTTCTCCTCACATCTAGTCGACTACCTGCCCGCCTCGTCCACTGTTCCTACACCGGCGAAGGCGTTGGGAGATGTGGCAGGAGCTCCAGACACGCTGCCCTATGCAGAGGACGTCTACAAGTATTTTCGTCAGCTTCAGGCCGCTTCGCCGCGGGTGAAGGTTGTTTCTATCGGCCACTCCGAGGAGGGCCGCGAGATGATCGCCGTCGCCATCGCGGACGAGTCTCTGCTGAAGACACAAAAGGAGAACGACGCCCGACTGGGAAAGCTTGCGGATCCGCGCACGATCGGCCTTGACGACAGCAAGGCCCAGCCTTTGATTGACCAGTCCTATCCTATCTATTACATCACCGGGACCATCCATTCGACAGAGACTGGCTCTCCAACTGCGTTGATGGAGTTGGCTTATCGGCTGGCCGTGGACGATGCACCTTATATCAAATACATCCGGTCCCACATGATCGTGCTCATCACACCTGTCGTCGAAGTCGATGGCCGCGACCGCATGGTCGATATCTATCGATGGCACAAGGCGCACCCCGGCCAAGATTGGCCGCGTCTTGCGTACTGGGGCCATTACGTCGCACACGACAACAATCGCGACGCGATGGGCATGACGCTCAACCTCACCAAGAACGTGCTGAACACCTATATCGATTGGCACGCCCAGGTGCTGCACGATCTACACGAGTCCGTGCCTTTTCTTTATGACAACACTGTTGGCGACGGTCCATACAACGCTTGGATTGATCCCACGCTTGCCGATGAGTGGGCGGAGCTTGGTTGGAATAACGTTGCGCAGATGCAGACATTCGGTATGCCTGGGGTCTTCACTCACGGCGACTTCGATACGTGGAGTCCCGGCTATCTTATGTTCCTCGCCGGTTTGCATAATGGCATCAGCCGCCTCTACGAGACGTTTGGTAATGGAGGTGCCGATACCGAGAAGCGGATCTTGCAGCCCGAGGAGTACTCTCGCACCTGGTATCGCCAGAATCCGCCTCTATCTACCGTCATATGGTCGCAACGAGACAACAACAACTACGAGGAGAGTGCGCTTCTTTCCACTCTCGCCTATTTTTCGCGAAATACTCACCACTTTCTAGAGAATTACTACCTCAAGAGCAAACGGGCCATTCAGAAGCCGACACTTGACGGGCCTGCCGCTTACATTTTGCCTGCAGATTCAGCCGAGTCTAACCGCCAGATTCAACTACTGAATGTTCTCAAGCTCCAGCACGTTGAAGTGCAACAGTTATCTGCTGCTGCAAACAGCGCTGTTCCCGCGTTGAAGCGCGGCGACAAGCCGACGAACCAGACCTTTCCGGCGGGAAGCTATGTCATTCGTCTCGATCAACCATACTCTCGAGTTGCTGATGCACTGTTGGACAAACAGTACTGGGCACCCGACGACCCACAGAAGCATCCTTACGACGATACGGGCTGGTGCTTCAGCCAACTTTTTAACGTCAGAGCGGTTCGCATCACAGATCCGGCGATCCTGAAGGTGCCGATGGCCATCGCAACCGACTTCAGCGAAGCTTCCGGAAAGGTGACCGGGACAGGCACAACCTACGCTATCGCCAACAATGGCCAAACTTCCCTTCTTTCGCTTGTGTACACGCTTAAGCAGGCGCACATTGAGACAACGGAGAAGTCGTTCGATGTGGACGGACGCCACTACGCATCAGGATCTCTGCTTGTTACACAAGTCGATGAGCCATCACTTACCGCTGCACTGCGAAGGTCTTCGCTTGACGCTGTTCGTTTAGTCGCTGCGCCCGATGTTCCCAAGCACCCTGCCCCTGCTCCGCGCATTGCCTTCATGCATACGTGGCTGGGCACGCAGACTGAGGGTTGGTGGCGCCTTGCATTCGACAAAGCCGGCGTACCTTACAGCTACATCAGTACGCAGGCAGTCGCTTCAGAGGACGATCTTCGAAGCAAGTATGACGTCATCGTCTTTGCGCCGGTGGGTCGCGGCTCCTCGCAGGAGATCATCAACGGTATGCCGATGTGGGGCAATGCATTGCCCTGGGAGAAGAGCGATCTTACCCCTAACCTGGGTTCAATCGATTCGACCGCAGACATGCGCCCTGGTTTGGGATACGGTGGCCTCACTCATCTCAAATCCTTCGTCGAAAAGGGAGGGTTGCTGATTACTTGCGAAGACACGGCGCAATTTGCTATCGAGACAGGTCTTGCTCCTGGCGTCAACGTCGCAACTCACGATGATGCTCGCGTGGTGGGCACGATTCTGAATAGTGTCTTTGTGAACCCGGCAAGCCCGATCGCAAATGGTTACGGCTCCAACTTACCTGTCATGAGCGCCAACGGCATGGCTTTTAATGTCAGCAATACGCTTGGTCGTCAGAGTGGCCGCACGCTGATGGATCCCTACGAACATCGTCCTACTGGACGTGGCGGGCCGGAGGAGAGCGACATCGTGCAAGGACGCCAACTCGCGGAGGCAGAGGTTCTGCCGAAGGTACAACCGTGGCAGGCCAAGCCGCTTAATGAAGATCAGCTTCGGAACAATCCGCAGGCTATTCCTGTGCCGCTTCGTCCCGAGGTGATTCTGCGCTTCACAGATCAGAAGACGCTTCTGCTCTCCGGTCTGCTCGACAAATCGGCCTCCATTGCCGAGCGTGCCATCGTGGTCAACGCTCATCTAGGCTCTGGCAACGTACTTCTCTTCGCGAATAACCCGGTGTACCGCGGTGAAACTATCGGCAACTACGATCTGGTGTTCAACGCGATCCTCAACTTCGATCATCTTCGTCAGGATGCTTCTGTTGAACCGACGGACAAAACCAAAGCGGAAAATAGATAGCTCTTGTAGCGCACGAGACGGAGGGTGACGGCTTGAGTCTAGCTCCACGTTTTGATTTGCTACACCGGATTGATTTACTAGATATGCTTAGCGAGTCTTAGT
Source organism: uncultured Acidobacteriaceae bacterium (assembly GCA_963771625.1). GTDB lineage: Bacteria > Acidobacteriota > Terriglobia > Terriglobales > Acidobacteriaceae > Edaphobacter. The sequence continues at coordinate 274,210 of CAVYUE010000008.1, read as the reverse complement.
TCGACTTTTTCAAGGGGCGAGAATGTCCAAAGAGCAGCCGTCGCTGGATCAGGGAAGTGTTCCGTCGCGCCAGGTCGAAGCGACTACTAGCCATCGCGCGCCAGTCATTGCGGGTTTCACGGGATGGTTGCTGGATGCCTTTGATTTTTTTCTTGTAACGTTCTGCCTTACAGCGATGGCGAAGGAGTTTCACAAAACTGACGCACAGATTGCGTTGGTTATCACGATGACTCTTCTCTTCCGCCCAGTCGGAGGATTCGTCTTCGGCCTAATGGCGGATCGGTATGGTCGCCGCCTGCCGCTGATGATCAACATAGGATTTTTTGCGTTCGCTGAGATTCTGACCGGCCTAGCGCCAAGCTACACCGTCTTGCTTATTGTCCGCGCACTCTTCGGAGTTGTGATGGGCGGCAACTGGGGTGTTGGCACGTCGCTGGCGATGGAGGGAGCGCCAGTTGGCAAGCGGGGGATGCTCTCGGGGCTACTTCAGGAGGGCTACGCGGCCGGTAACGTGCTCGCTGCGGTCTGCTATTTCTTTCTTTATGGACGCATCGGCTGGAGGCCGCTTTTCTTCCTCGGCAGTCTGCCCGCAATTCTCCTTGTTCTGTTTATCCGCTTTCGCGTGGAGGAGTCGAAGGTTTGGCAGAAGGCTCGGACTGGCAGTTGGGCCGAGCAGGGCCGCGAGATCGTCTCTCACTGGAAGCTTTTTCTCTATCTCGTTGGGTTTATGACGATGATGCTCTTCGCTTCGCATGGCACGCAGGATATGTACCCTACCTTCCTGCAGCGAGAGTGGCACTTCACGCCAGCGCATCGCGCGGTTGTCACGGGCATCTCGGGCGTTGGAGCGATCATCGGCGGCATAATCTTCGGCCACTTCTCAGACAGACTCGGTCGCCGGCGCACCATTATTACCGCCTTTATTCTCGGCATCCTTATCGTTCCGCTCTGGGCGTATGCACCCAATCATGCATTGCTAATCACAGGCGCATTCCTTATGCAGTTCATGGTGCAGGGTGCCTGGGGAGTAATTCCTGCCCATCTCGCTGAGTTGTCCCCTGACTCAGTACGAGGCCTGCTTCCCGGGTTTGCTTATCAGACCGCGGGCATTATCGCCAGCACCGTTGTCTACATTGAAGCCGCTTATGCGCAAAAGACCAGCTACGCAACTGCGATGGCTTTGACCGCGGTGAGCGTTTTCATTCTAGCCTCGATCATGGCGGCAGTCGGCCGGGAACGACGTGGCCAAACCTTCGGAAGCGATCACTAAGGCTACTTGATACGGCCGGAGCAGTTCAAAAAAAGACGGCAGACCCGCACCGTTTCGGAAGTGTGTCCGTCGGTTCGGCATGGAGGCCCCTTCTGGTCTCTTAGGGGCATTTCGAGGAGAAGAGATTCGGAGTTTTCCAGTCGAAAATCCTCGATGGTACTTACGACTTCTTTATACAGTTTCTACACACCTTTTACGGACCGACTGCTTGAATGGGTGAGGTTGTGTTCAGAACTGAGTCGCCGCCATGCATAAGGGGTTAGACAGTCTGATCGCTCAAATGAGATGAGCCGCGAGAAATGGAATCTGCGTGTGCGGTCGGAGACGAACTATGTGGGATTTGGGATGTGCAGTTGCGAGCGCGGTGTTTTTTCTAATTGCGATTGCCTACACGATGGGGTGTGAGCAGTTAGGCACTAAGGAGAAACAGGGATGATCGAGACGCTGTTGCTTGGCCTTGTGACCGTACTGTTACTGGTTTATCTGGTTTATGCGCTGCTGCGCCCAGAGAAGTTCTAAGAGGAAGTAGTTATCATGACGGCGAATGGCTGGTTTCAAGTTTTTTTCTTTTTTGCATTGGTGCTAATCTGCGCGAAGCCACTGGGCGTATATATGGCTCGCGTTTTTGAACGGGAGCGTACCTGGGCCGATGGGATCTTTCGTCCTCTCGAGCGGCTTATCTATCGGTTAACGGGAATCGATGAGACACGCGAGATGGCGTGGACCGAGTACGCAATTGTGATGTTGATCTTCAGCCTGGTTTCGATGCTGGCGACGTATGCGATTGAACGACTTCAACATGTACTTCCACTAAACCCGCAGCATCTGGTAGCAGTGGCTCCTGATCTTGCGTTGAACACGGCTGCTTCCTTTACGACGAATACAAACTGGCAATCTTATGTGCCTGAGGCGACAATGAGCTATCTGACACAGATGCTCACGTTGGCTTACCATAACTTTTTCTCAGCCGCGGTTGGAATGGCGTTGGCAGTTGCATTGATACGTGGGATCTCGCGTCGGGAGTCTAAGACGCTTGGCAACTTCTGGGTTGATACGACTCGTGCTTCGTTGTGGGTGCTGCTGCCGGGCTGTCTGATCTACGCGTTGCTACTGGTGTCACAGGGCGTTGTGCAGAACTTCCGCTCCTATGATCAGGTTGCCCTGCTGCAGCCACAGATCGTAGCCACGACGGGCACGGATGGTAGGGCGACGACTCAAATCGTCACTACGCAGAGCATTGCGCAGGGACCGGTGGCCTCACAAGAGGCCATCAAGATGCTCGGCACGAATGGCGGAGGTTTTTTCAACGCCAACAGCGCGCATCCGTTTGAAAATCCAACGCCGCTATCCAACCTGATGCAAATGTTCTCCATCTTTCTGATTCCTGCGGCGCTAACGGTGACGCTGGGCCGGATGACGCGCGCACCAAAGCATGGTTGGGCAGTGTTTGCTGCCATGGCGACGCTGTTTTTCGTTGGCGTGTTTGTTGCTTACTACGCGGAGGCTCAGCCGAATCCGCTGCTGCATTCAGTAAATCAACATGTTTCAGCGACACAAGCGGGTGGCAACATGGAGGGCAAAGAGGTGCGGTTCGGTATCGCAAACTCGGTACTCTTCGCTACGGTTACGACTGACGCGAGTTGCGGCGCCGTCAACTCGATGCATGATTCGTTCATGCCTCTCGGAGGTCTGGTTCCGCTGGTGAATATCATGTTGGGCGAGGTGATCTTTGGTGGCGTAGGCGCTGGACTTTACGGAATGCTCATCTTTGTCGTTCTGGCAGTTTTTATCGCTGGGCTGATGGTTGGACGGACGCCAGAGTACCTTGGCAAGAAGATCGAGTCGTATGACGTAAAGATGGCAATGTTGTATGTGCTCATCTTTCCGTTGTCGATTCTAGGATTCTCAGCTGTGGCGTTGATGATGCCGAATCTTGGGCTGTCTTCTCTGGCGAATGGTGGCCCACATGGACTTTCCGAGATTCTCTACGCGTATACGTCAACAACCGGAAACAATGGCTCAGCCTTCGCGGGGCTGAATGCGAATACGCACTGGTACAACCTTTCACTGACAGCCTCGATGCTGATAGGGCGATTCCTAATGATCGTCCCCATGCTAGCCATCGCAGGAAGTCTAGCGAAGAAGAAGTTAGTGCCACCGTCACCAGGAACTTTTCCGGTGCATACTCCGCTCTTCACGGTGTTGTTGGTTGGCGTGATTCTTATCGTTGGTGCACTCACGTTCTTCCCAGCGCTCTCGCTCGGCCCTATCCTCGAGCACCTACTGATGCACGCTGGTAAAACCTTCTAATCGAACAAAAAAAAGCAGACAAACAAATGGTAAACACCCGAAAACGCTCCCTCTGGGATACAAAGATCGTACGTCGCGCGCTGATCGATGCATTGGTCAAACTGACCCCCCGCACGATGATGAAGAACCCGGTCATGTTCGTCGTTGAAATAGGCAGCATCATTACCACCATCTACCTACTGCGCGACATCTCAATACATCACGGCTCTTTCCAATTCAATTTGCAGATTACGTTGTGGCTTTGGTTCACAGTACTGTTTGCGAACTTTGCCGAAGCGATGGCGGAGGGTCGAGGTAAGGCCCAGGCGGACGCTCTGCGCCGTGCAAAGTCCGAGACGACTGCTGTGCGGTTGCGTGTCGATGGCACCACTGAAGAAGTGCCAAGCTCGGATCTGCGAGCGGGTGATATCGTCTTCGTTATTGCAGGAGCTATGATTCCTGGCGATGGCGAGGTGATCGAAGGTGTCGCCTCGGTGGATGAGTCAGCGATTACGGGTGAGTCTGCACCTGTTATTCGCGAGGCTGGCGGTGACCGGTCAGCGGTAACGGGCGGAACTCGGGTATTGTCAGACCAGATCAAGGTGCGGATTACTTCAAATCCTGGCGAGACGTTTCTGGACCGCATGATTGCTTTGGTTGAGGGTGCCGAGAGACAGAAGACGCCGAATGAGATAGCACTGAATATTCTACTCGCTGGGCTAACTATCATCTTTCTACTTGCTGTAGTTACCCTGCAGCCGATCGCTATCTACTCGACGGCACCGCAGTCTGTGTTTGTCTTGATTTCGTTGCTTGTGTGTTTGATTCCAACGACCATTGGCGGATTGTTGTCGGCGATTGGAATTGCCGGTATGGATCGACTGGTTCAGCACAACGTACTGGCGATGTCGGGCCGTGCTGTTGAGGCTGCAGGAGATGTCAATACTTTGCTGCTTGATAAAACGGGCACCATCACGCTCGGGAATCGTCAAGCAGCGGAGTTTATTCCTGCGCCAGGAGTGAGCAAAGACCAGCTTGCCGATGCTGCGCAGTTGTCCTCGCTTCCTGATGAGACTCCCGAAGGCCGCAGCATTGTTGTACTGGCTAAGGAGATGTACGGTCTTCGCGGACGTGAGTTGAGTGAGTTGCAGGCGGAGTTTGTTCCATTCAGTGCTATTACGCGAATGTCCGGTGTGAATCTCGATGGCCGGATCATCCGCAAAGGTTCTACGGACGCTATCGCCGCGTTCCTGAAGGAGAACGGTGGCAGCTTGCCTGATGAGGTGCGTGCCGCTGTCGAGATGGTCGCACGCAACGGGGGAACCCCGCTTGTGGTGGCCGAGAATCGTCAGGCGCTTGGTGTGATTCACCTCAAAGACATTGTCAAGGGTGGAATGAAGGAGCGTTTTGCTCAGCTCCGTTCAATGGGCATTCGGACGATCATGATTACGGGGGATAATCCGCTGACGGCGGCCGCTATCGCCCGAGAGGCAGGCGTCGACGACTTTCTTGCCGAAGCGAAGCCAAAAGACAAGATGGATCTGATCCGTCGCGAACAGGCAGAAGGTAAGCTGGTCGCGATGACTGGTGATGGAACCAACGATGCTCCAGCGCTAGCGCAAGCCGATGTTGGCGTTGCCATGAACACTGGTACCCAGGCCGCAAAGGAGGCCGGCAATATGGTAGATCTCGACTCTAACCCGACCAAGTTGATTGAGATCGTTGAGATCGGCAAGCAGTTGCTGATGACGCGCGGGGCGTTGACGACCTTTTCAATTGCCAATGATGTCGCAAAATACTTTGCCATCATTCCGGCCATGTTCGCTGCAACCTTCCCGGTGCTGAATTCGCTTAACATCATGCATCTGCAGACGCCACAGTCGGCGATCTTGTCGGCCGTAATCTTCAATGCGCTAATCATTGTAGGACTTATTCCGCTAGCACTAAGAGGAGTCGGATACAAGGCTATGTCAGCTGCGGCGCTGTTGCGACGTAACTTAATCTTGTATGGGTTCGGCGGTATTGTCGCACCCTTTCTAGGAATCAAGCTCATTGACATCATCATCACTGCTATTCACCTAGCATAAGGACTTTATGCGTCGCAATATAATCACAGCTGTCCTCTATACCGCCGTAACAACCATTATCTTCGGTCTTGTTTATCCGCTTGTCGTAACCGGCCTGGCACAGTTGCTGTTTCGTTACAAAGCAAATGGGCAGCTAGTTCGCAGAAATGGCCAGCTAGTTGGATCGCGCATCATCGGACAAACTTTTACTGCTCCTCAATATTTTCATTCGCGCCCGTCGGCGGCTGGCACCGGGTACGACGCAGCCAACTCTGGTGGGTCTAACTACGCTCCGACGAACAAGAAACTGATCGACCGAGTTGCAGGAGACGTCGCAATACTGCAAAGCGAGCATCGCAACAGTGATATCCCTATTGATCTAGTCACTGCTTCGGCCTCCGGTCTTGACCCGGACATCACGCCTGCGGCGGCTGAGTTTCAAGTGGGCCGCATAGCCAAGCAGCGTCACCTATCGGAGAACGTTATCCGAGAGCTGGTATCACGGCACACTGAAGGGCGGCAGCTTGGGTTCCTAGGAGAGCCGCGTGTCAACGTCCTACTTCTAAATTTGGATCTAGATCAGCTGACAGTTCAGAGACAGTGAGACATGAGGATTTATTCATCTTGGCGGTTACAGGTCGGTGCAGCTTCTAAACTGTTCTCTGTAAGTCCTGGCTCATCCGATGAGAGTTGTTATTGTCCTCTAGCGCAACGATGTACGCTCACTCACACAAAATCTTGGGTGACGCAGTCCTTTGAAAAGAAAGATCGTACGCTAGGTCACCCCACTAGCGGACACGCCCTTCGTTTAGCTTCAGCTGTTCACGGAGAAGATCGTCGACATCCCCAATCTTCTCCGTGAGCATATTTAGCTTGCCCGATAGTGCTTGAATCTCCGCCTCGGCGCGAAGATTTACGTCGTAGTCGAGTTCACCCCGCACGCGGTCCTTGGTGTCCTGGCGATTCTGGCTCATCATAATAACCGGTGCCTGGATCGCAGCAAGCATGGAAAGAAATAGGTTCAGAAGGATAAATGGATAGGGATCCCATGCTCTGCCCTTCAACACGATGTTCACCGTCGCGTACACCGCCAGTACGACCCCGAACAAAATTATGAAGGTCCACGACCCACCGAACCGGGCGACGGTGTCGGCAATGCGATCACCGAAGCTCATCTCCTCTTCGATTACGTCATTGGAGTTACGGCTGGCACGAATCCGCACTAGTTGTTGAGAAGCGTGAAACTGGCGGCTCACTACGGTCAACATGTCCATACCAGCCATCGGTTTCTGCAGTAGTAGAGCTGCGATGTCGTCTCGGCTAACCTCAACGCAAGTCGTTTCTTCTATCGCAAGCGCCGTGGTTTGGTGTGGCGTGTCCTCAAGCATTGAGGCGAAGCCGAAGAACTCGCCGTCGCGCGGCTCATCCACCAGAACCTCCTGATGGTCCTGGTCAACTGTCGTCACTCGCACCGCACCTGACATCATCACATAAGCGTGTTTACCCGGTTCACCCAACTTATAGATACGTTGGCGTGGTGCAAATTTCTTGATCTCGACTTGTGCCGCCAACACCGCTATCTCTTCGCCATCAAGCAACGCAAATAGCGGAATCTGTCTCAGCTCTTCTGCCTTACAAGCCATTCGTTCACCTCGCTTTAGTCTCCAGCTATTTTGCACGGTAGACGATGTATTTGGTACATTTCCTCGGCTGCCAATGTTAAATAACGGGACACTTGGTATCCAACGCAAAGTTGCGGTTGGCGTAGTCTCGTCGCAGGCGAGAGGATCGTAGCTCAATATAAAGCTATTAGAATCGAGATTGTATCTAAAACCTCTATCCAGCGATCGGCAATCTAAGATCAGCTTTGCATCCAATCTGGCCGTCCGTACGATTAGACAGCTGCACGGACCCTCGATGCGCCTGGGCAATCTGCTGAGCCAGCACAAGACCAATCCCTGTTCCACCGGGCTTGGTCGTATAGAACGGCACGAAAAGGTTGCTTGCATTAGTCAGACCGGGACCATTGTCACGGATCTCGATGATCACCTCGGCCCCAATCGTCTCCCACTCTATCTCCACCCGCGGCTCAGCCTTGTCAATGGCATCCGGACTAAGCGCGGCATCAGCCGCATTGCGAATCAGATTGATCAACGCCTGCTCGATATGGTCCGCATCGACCTGCAGCACCACGTCCGCCGTTCCTGCAACAGCGACACCGACTCGTCTCTCCAGTAACGCCACCCTTTGCACTAGAGCCACCAACGATACCGGTGCCAGCCTCGGCGCAGGAAGTCCCATCAACTGCCGGTACGCCTGCAGAAAACGGTTGAGTGACTCTGATCGGTTCTCAATTACCTCGAGTCCACGTTCGAAGTCAGCGCTGTAATTCAACGTTGCAAGCCGTCCGCGCAGACTCCCTGCAATCGATTTGATCGGGGTCAAGGAGTTGTTAATCTCGTGTCCTAGCACGCGGATCAATCTTTCCCAGGCCAGCCGTTCCTCCTCCCGCAGCGCCGCGCTCACATCCGATAGCACCAGAAGGGTATGAGGAACGCCGCGCAACCGGAAACCCGTTTTTTTGACCACACACCTTACCGCCTGCTGCCCGCTACCTAACGAGATCACCTCCTCATCCCCCACATTGAGAAGCTGTTCTAGCTTTAGCTGCGTTGCGGACTGACCAAGTGCCCCTTGAACACGTAATCCGAACGAACGCTCTGCCGCAGCGTTCAATAGTTTCAATCTTCCTTCAAGGTCAAAGGCCAAAACCGGCGACTGCATCGATCGCATGACATGTTCGACAAGTGCCATTGCCTCCAGGGCACCGGCACGTTGTCCCTGAAGCGTTCCGGCAAGGCGATTGATCTCCAGCGCCAGGTCTCCCATGGCATCGTTTCTTCGTCCTCCTCGCGCGCGAAAAGAGAAGTCGTCCTCACGCAACGCTGCAACAACATTCGCAAGCGTCTGCAAAGGACGAAGGATCTGCTCCATCAATATAGAAACAGCAAAGATCCACGACAAAGCCAGACCAAGCAACGTGATCGTCTCTAAAGTGGCTTCGACCGCGTGCTGCTGCAACACCAGCCAGCACAGCACGAACATCGGCAGCCCAAGAAGATAAAGCCAGAGCCGCAGCCCCCGCTCGAAGCTTAGCCGCCTGCGGGATCTACCCAGTGGCACACGCTTCCGCCGCGGGCTGGCTCCCGGCCCCGCATCCATTCCATCCTCAGAGGCCATATTTTTCAATGCGGCGGTAAAGAGCGCCTCGGCTCAGTCCCAGCGCATCGGCAGCATGACTCACATTGCCACCCGCACGAGACAGTGCCTTACGAATCAAAATCGCCTCCACCGCCTCCAGGCTCATATCATCCATGCTCTGCGCTGCCCCGCGCTGCGTATTCAACCCCAGGTCCGCAGGTTCGATCCTTTGCCCTCGTGCCATCAAAACTGCACGTTCAATCGTGTGGTCAAGCTCTCGAACATTCCCCGGCCAACCATACTGCAGCATCATCTGCATCGTCGTCGGCTCGAGACCCTCAATCTGTCTGCGATACCGCTCCGCATAGCGAGCCATAAAATGCCCAGCGAGTGCAGGAATATCCTCACGCCGCTCACGCAGCGGCGGCAGAGCGATCTCAACCGTGTTCAGCCGGAACAAAAGGTCTTCGCGAAACCGGCCGGCCATTGACTCAGACCGCAGATCCGCATTCGTCGCCGAGAGCATCCGTACATCCACCTTCTGCGTCTTCGACGATCCAACACGCTCCAACTCGCCCGTCTCCAGCACCCTTAACAACTTAGCCTGTTGACGCACCGGAATATTTGCAATCTCATCCAGAAAGAGCGTGCCGCCGCTTGCCAGCTCGAAGCGTCCGATGCGATCAGCGCGAGCGTCGGTAAAAGCGCCCTTCACATGGCCGAACAACTCGCTCTCAAAGGTCCCCTCCGGCAGGGCACCTGTGTTCACGGCTACCAGCGTCCGCTCCGCCCGCGAGGACAAACGGTGAAGTGTCTGTGCCACAACTTCCTTGCCGGTGCCATGCTCCCCCGTAATCAAAACGTTCGCGTCCGAAGGCCCAACCCGCGCCATCGTCTCCAATACTTGGCGCATCGAAGGCGCCGACGCAATGAAGTCTGGCGCTCCCGAGGCTCGCAGAATCCGGTTCTCCGCCTCCAGCCACTGCATCTTTCGTTGGCTCCGATGCAACTCCATCTGAGTGCGCAAAATACTTAATAGCCGCGCATTCTCCCATGGCTTTTGAATGAAATCCCCCGCTCCTCGGCGCATCGCCTCCACCGCGAGATCGATATTGCCCCATGCCGTCATCACCACAACCGGCAGTTGCGCATCGATCTCCTTCACACGAGCGACCAGATCCAGCCCCTCCTGGCCGGAAGTCGTATCCCGGGTATAGTTGAGGTCGATCAGCACTCCATCGAAGCTCTCATGCGCCAGCGCGTCAAGCACCAGCGCAGGAGTCCGCACCATCTCCAGCTGATAGCCCTCAGGCTTCAACAATAGATGCAGCGCCTCCAAGATGTGCGGTTGGTCGTCCGCAATCAGCAACCGGCACGACGACTCTGCCTTCTCCTTACCCAACTCGCCCTTGCTGATCTGCTCCGCCAACATCGTCAACCTGCTCCTGAGCCCTATTGGCCACTTGGCGCTATGCCCGTCTTTGCTGATTCTATCGAAATACCATTTGCATCCAGCGTGGACCCGACCGAGCGATCCAACTCAATCTTAGCCTTCTGATACGCCGTCATCGCTGCAACGAGAGTAGACTCCGCTGCCGCCAAGTCGCGCCGCGCCGTCAGAGTCTGATAATTCGACCCCGCGCCAAGCTCTTGCTCCTTCGCAGTAATGTCAAAGGTCTTCTGCGCCAGGTCCCTTCCCTTGCGCGCTGAAACTACCCTCGCCTCACTCTGCTCCAAAGTATATTGAGCGTTCCGCACCTCAATGCGAATCTGCTTCTTCAACTGCTGTAGTCGCAGCTCCGACTGTCTCGTCTCCAGCTCCGCACGATACTGGTCGGACTTCGCCACTCTATTTCGGATCGGCACATTCACTGCCAGGCCAACATAATAGTCGGGAGCACTATTATTAAACATCGTGCGCAAAGCCCCGCCAAAGTTCGTCGGAGAAGTTGACGGCGTACCCGATTCAGGGACAGGCAAACCAGCCAGCCCCGAACCACCGTAGTAACCTGTCAACGCAACCGAAGGCAGCAGAGCATTCCTCGCAGCATCGTGGCTTATGCGCCGATTCTCAAGATCGATCCCCGACTCATCAAGCTCCAAACGATCCCTCAGTGCCCGCGAAATCATGTCTTCCGTTGGTCCCTGCGGAGTCGCGTCCGCCATCGAGCTCAAATCGGTTGGTCGAACCGGCATCGCCTCCAGAATCGGATCGTCCAAATTCTTTGTCAGTGCGTTCTTCATCAGCAACTCGGTAAACTGCAGCGTCGTCTTGGCGATTGTCAAATCCTGCTCGCGACTCGCCTCTTCGGCCTCATCCTTCATCACATCCATCGCCGGAATCGCCTGCAACGCTAGCTGCTTTCGTCCACTCTCCAACGTCTGCCGTGCGAACTCCAGCGACCGGCTCTTCACCCCTTCATCTTCATAAGCTGCCACCAGATCCCAATACATATTCGCAATCTGCGTCACGGTGGTCACAATCTGTAGCTTGAACGCCTCATCCGAGATCTTTTGATTGTTCTTTGCAATTCTCAAAAAACGCAGATTTGGTCCTAACCCGAACCCCGCCAGCAGCTGCTGCTGGAACTCGACGTGATAGTAAGAATTCAACGCCGGGTTTAAAAAACTGAAGGTACTGTTCGTCGTCTGACGGTTGTTCTCAAATATCGCAGTCAGCGTCGTACCTGTTGGAAACGCCTGCGAGAAGCCTACGTTTCCGACAATCGTATTCTGCAGCAGCGTCGGAACACCATAGACGATGAGGTTCGAAAACGGCTCTGCATAGTGCTCGAGACTGAATGTTCCCGAGATCGTCGGATCATAGGAAGAGACAGCAGTTCCCGTACCGAGTGTCGACGAAACCAACCCAGACGCACCCGAACCCGCACCGCCCGCGCCGCCCGATGTTCCGCCCGCGCCAGCGCCACTGGCCGCAGTTCCAAAGCCGCCCACACCGCCGCCTGGCGTATTTTGCACAACACCCGTATTCACACCGCGAAACGATCCGCCTGCCTGCGTACGCAGAACGTCGGCAGCCGCAATCGGTATGTTGTACCGAGCAATCGCAATATCAAGATTGTTCTCCAGTGCCAGTGAGATCGCATCCTTCAAACTGAGTTCAAGGACACCATCCTTAATCAAGGAATCAAATCGAGATGAGTTCGCAAGATTTGGTTGTGGCACCAACGTCGCTCGATAGGCGTTCACCGGATTGTCTGAATGAGGAATGTCGAGGCGCAATGCAGGCTGAGCCGGCGCGGACGGCACTTGCGCCACCGTCGCTTGCTGCACCTGGGCCAGCAATGGCACCTCCATCAACACCACCAGTCCGAAGCAACGAAGCAAAGACCGACTAGACCGACTAGACCGACTATCTCTCACGCCCGCACCCCCGTCCCATCAGCCGCGACCAGTCCTGCGGTATCCCGGGACAGCCAACCATCCCTCAACTCAATCGTCCGCGTCCCATACTCCGCATTCACCTCAGAGTGCGTCACCTGCACCACCGTCGTACCCTCTTCGTTCAACTTTCGAAAAAGTTGCATGATCTCCTTAGCCTGTTCGGAGTGCAGATTTCCTGTCGGCTCATCGGCCAGCAGGAGATCCGGATTATGAATAACCGCCCGCGCAATGCCCACCAACTGCTGCTGACCGCCGGACAACTGACTCGGAAACAGATCTTTCTTACCCACGATATTGAAGCGATCCAGCGTGTCCGCGACCAACGCCTGACGTTCCGATTTCGGTATGTCTTTGTACGACAGCGGAAGATCGATGTTCTCGGCGACCGTCAGATCATCCAGCAGATGGTAACTCTGAAAAACCATACCAATCCTCCGTCGTGCTAGCTCCGCCCGCTGCTTGCGATTCATCGCATGAACCGGCTCGCCCGCAAAGTGGAACTCCCCCTTCCACTGGTCGTCCAGCATCGCAAGCACATTCAACAGCGAAGACTTCCCTGCACCCGACGGCCCCATCACGGTTACGAACTCACCCTCGCGAATGGTAAGGTTAATGCGCCGTAGTACCCACGTCTCCGTATGGCCTGTTTTGTAGCTTCGCTCTAGTTGCTTCAGTTCAATCATTGTTAGACTCCATCCTCAAAACTTTCATCCGATATCAAGCCGCTACGCCAAACGCAACGCCTTCATCAGATCGACATGCAGCATTCGTACGGGATCAGGCTTACCTGCAACAAGAACGCAACTCCTGGCGACTGCCTACTCCCCCGTTCATTGCTCCTGGCCGTTCCAGTAGTTAGTCATTATTCCGTCCGCAACGCCTTCACCGGATCGGTCGAAGCCGCACGCCGCGCTGGTATCAGTCCCGCAACACCAGCGGAAATAAGAAGTACCGCCATCGCCCCGGCGAGAACCAGCGGATCCTGCCCAGCGGTTCCATACAGCTGCGTCTTCAAGAAGCGCACGCACAACAAAGCAATTGGGATCCCGAGCGCCAGCCCAATACCGGCTTGTAGCATTGCTTCTCGAAGCACCATACTCACCACACTACCGCGCCCTGCACCAAGCGCCATACGTACGCCGATCTCCGGTGTCCTGCGTGCGACTGTGTAGGCCGTAACACCGTATAGGCCAACAGAAGCCAGCACTAGCGCCAACACCCCAAACATCAGCGTCAGCCACGCAATCAACTTCTCCTGGCTGAACTGCCCATCAATCTGATCGCTGAAGGTAGCGAAACTAACCACAGTCAGATTTGGATCGATCTTTGCGAGCGTTCGCCGCACCCGTGACTCTAGCCCCGCCGACGACGCCTTCATTTGCAGCGTGATCGCCCCCGCATACAGCGATCGGACCTCAACTCCATCTGAGATCGGCGCCCGCTGCAATAGCGGACGGAAATACATCGCCCGCACATCTTCACGTGGATTCATATACTTCACATCGGACACCACGCCAACAATCTCAATCTCGCCAGAACTCTTCACCCCATCCAAGCCAAAGTGTGCTCCGATTGGATCGACTCCAGTCGGGAAGAACTTCTTGAGAAACGCCTGGTTCACCACGGCAACCAGCGTCGAAGCTGCCGTATCTTGTTGGCCGATACCCCGTCCTCGTAAGACCTTCTGCCCGATAGTCTGAAAGAAATCCGGGCTCACTCTAGCCCACGAGGCCCCAATGTGATCGTTCGGTCCCGGCTCTGGCCTGCCTTGAAGAAAAACACCTTCACCCCAATTATCACCGTCCAATGGCGCGTAAGACGCCACCCCCACCTTCTCGACCCCCGGCAACGCTGCAAAACTCTGCTGGATCTGGTCATAGATCGACTGCAACTGCGCAGGTTTATAGCCTGCGTTATTCGGGCTGATATGGATCACCACCCGGTTCTCCGTCTGAACCCCAAAGCTCTGGTGCTCCAGCTTATTCAAACTCCGTGTCAGCAAACCTGCCCCCACCAACAGCACCAGCGACAACGCCGCCTGCACCACCACCAGTGATCGCTGCAGTAGCGAAGAGCCATCCCGTGTCGACCGGTTCGATCCACGCAACGCCTCCGCTGGCTCCGAGTGTGATGTAATCCAGGCGGGCGCCATGCCGAACAACAGCCCCGTAGCCAACGACAGCGCAAACGCAAACCCCAGCACGGTAAGAGACGGACTCGCATGGATTGGCAAATTGGGTGAATCGGGAAACGCCAACGACAGCAGAATCCTAGTCCCCCCGTACGCCACCGCAATCCCCGCAGCCCCACCCAGACACGCAAGCACAATGCTTTCGGTGAGCATCTGCCGGATGATCCGTTTTCTCTGCGCCCCCAGTGCCATTCGCAGTGACGTTTCCGCGCGCCTCGCCATTCCACGCACCAGCACCAGGTTGGCAATATTGGCACACGCGATCAGCAAGACCAGAGCAGAGATCCCCATCAGCAGATTCAACCCGCTCCTATACTGCTCCTGCAGATTCGCGATCCCCATTCCACCCGGCGTCAATCCTAGATGCGTCCTTGCCAGCGCCTTCTTCCCATCCTCTGTCTGATATATAGCCAACGTCGACAACCACTGCCGCAGATTGGCGTTCATCTTCTCCTGCAAAGGCCCCAGATCGGTACCAGGCTTCACGCGTCCCAGCAGATAGACCCAGTTCAGGTCAGGCCGATGCAAAAACGCTCCGCTATCAAGCAGCGGCTCCATCACTATCGGAATAAAAAAATCCGGCGGAGTATCACTCATCCTGTCGCCATAAAATGGCGGCGGTGTAACGCCAATAATCGTGACTGCGTGCGTATTCAAGACGAAGGTGCTTCCCACCACCGACGGGTCCGCGGCATAATCGCGATGCCACGCCTGATACGACAGCACTGCCACCATAGGCGCACCCTCAATGTCATCAGAGGGCACCATCATGCGTCCAGCAAATGGTTGCAGCCCAAGTGTCTGGAAGTAGTTTCCAGAGACAAACTCACCCTGCGAAGGCTTCGCCAGCGCCCCGCCTGTACTTCGACGTGCCGTAATTGAGCCCTGTCCACTGCCCGCCTGCATCGCGGCGAGATTTCCAAACTCCGGCGTGGTATCTCGCAGATTCTTGTAGAAGTCATATGAAAAGAGGGAGTAGTCATCATTTTCAGGCGGTCCACCCAGTACGCAGCAATCACCCTTGTCGCCCACTCGAATCAACGTTTTTGGGTCGCCCACCGGCAGATTCTGCAGCAGCACCGCATGCACCAGCGTAAAGATCGCAGCATTGGCACCGATCCCCAGAGCAAGCGTCACAATTGCCGTCAACGCAAATCCCGGCGCCTTTCGCAACTGCCGCAGCGCATACTGCACGTCCTGAATCAAGCCGCTCATCTCTCTCCTAGACCGACGCACTCTACCTGCGGCCACCACTCTGCATGACAGCCGTGGCCTCTGCTCACTCGTTGCACCGCGACTGCGCCGACTACTGAAACAAAGTTACAAACTCAGTCACCGGCTCTATATATGCCAATCCGTGATCCCGAACCGTTGATCTGGTTCCTGCTGCTGCGCAGAACACCATCTCTTCCGGCCGTCGCTGACCGTCTTCAGCGTCGAAACCACCACCGCGCGCACGACCTTCAGCTCCGTCCGAGCCGCGCTGCGCAACGCAGGCCTATCGCAGGCCGCGGCATGTGCCGGCCGAACGCCACCGACCACACTCAGTGCCATAACATTCAGCGCGATGCCCAACACAACCAGCGGAACGACACTCGCCGCAGTGCCTGATAGTCCAACCGCCTGGCACATCTGCCGTAACTCCACTCTTAAGTCTTCTAGCAACGTCGTCATGCCTCTACCTCCGCTAATAACTGATTGAGCTCGCCCTCCGCCACCACCTTGCCGTCGAACAGGTGCACCTGGCGCTCCGCATGCGCCGCAAACCGAGGATCGTGAGTCACCATACAGATCGTCGCGCCCTCCGCATGAAGCTCCTGGAGCAGCTTCATCACGGCTTCGCCATTCTTCGAATCAAGGTTTCCCGTCGGCTCGTCCGCCAGCAGAATCGATGGGGAACCCGCCAACGCTCTGGCTACAGCAACCCTCTGCTGCTGACCGCCCGAGAGCTGCGCCGGATAGTGCCGCATCCTGTGCGCCATATTCACGCGCTCCAGCGACTCCTGCACGCGCTTCTTCCGCTCCGCGGCCGGCATCCCTGCCCGATACGTCAGCGGCAGCTCAACGTTCTCGGCAACCGTCAGATCGCCAATCAAGTTGAAGCTCTGAAAGATAAACCCGATCTCCTGGTTGCGAATCCGCGAACGGTCCGCAAAGTTCAGATTCGCAACCTCCTTGCCGTTCAGAGTGTAGCGTCCAGCAGTCGGCGTATCGAGCAGTCCAATGATTGACAGCAGCGTAGACTTCCCGCATCCCGAAGGTCCCGACATCGCCACATACTCACCGCGGTTGATATTCAAATGCACGCCCGACAACGCATGCGTCTCAATCTCGTCCGTGTAAAAGATCTTCTTCAGGTCCTCGATCTGAATCATCGTCTCTGCTGCCATCGTCTTTCTCTCCTTTGTCGTTGATTCCGCGGCTATATCTAATTCAGGCGAATCTTATCCGTGTTGTCCCAGCGACTCATATCCGAGAGGATGACTGTGTCGCCTTCCTGCAGTCCTTCCAGTACCTGAATGCTGTTCACCGACGCACGTCCCACCTTCACCGGAACCCGCACCGCCGTCTTTCCATCTGCTCCCAGTTTGAACAAGCTGATCGTACTGTTCTCGTTTCCAAACGCCGGCCGTCCGACATACAACACGTCAGACATCCGATCCAGGTCGATCGTTCCGTCCACGCTGAGGTCTGGGCGCGCGCCCTGTGGCAACGCTCCAGCTAGCTCTACGTCAACGGTCACCGTTCCGTTCAATACCGCCGGATCAATTCTCATTACCTTGCCGTCGATCACGCCATTATGCGTATCAATTTCAGCCGGTTGGCCGATCTGAATATCCCTAGCCTGCGTCTCCGCAATCTTCAAACTCGCCTTCAGCTGATCCAGCTGCACCACCTTCGCCAGCGTCGTTCCCGGAGCCACATGTTCGCCCACCTGGTGCGGCAACTCCGCCAGCACCCCGGCGATCCCCGCCTTCACGCTCAGCGCATCCAGCTGCTTCTGCTTCAAACCCAGCAGCGCCTTCGCCTGGTCCACCTTCGTCTGCTGCACTGCAAGCTGCGTTTCAATCGCCTTCTCATTCAGGGTCAGCCGCTGCTTCTCCAAATCGTTGCGGGTCGTCAACTCATCCGCCTTGCCCTTGGAAGCGCTATACGTCAGCCCACTGATGACCCCCAGGTCGAACAACGATTTATCCGTCTGCGCCTGCAACTGAGCCTGACTATGATCCGCCCCCACCGTCGCCGCCGCAGCTTTCTGATCCATCAAATCGCTCTGAACCTTGGCGCGTGTATTGATATAGTCCGCCTGCGCTCCCTTCAACTGCAGCTGCGCATCCAGCAACTCCTGCTGCAGCTGCGGATCGACCAGATCCATCAACACCGTATCCGGCACAACCTTCGCCCCCGGCAGCACGCGAATCCGCACCACCGTCGCCTCAGTCTCCGCAGGAATCAGCCGGATCTTATCCTCTCGCGGCACCAGCGACCCCGGCCCACGCACCTGCCTCAGTAACGGTCCCCGCTTCACCGTATCGGTCCACACCGTTGCCCGGTCCACCTCGGGCGCGGCGGGCTTCAGCCGCGTCACAAAAAACGCAATCACCGCGAGAGCAATAACAGCGCATCCGCCAACGATCCACTGCCGACGCATCTTCTTCTTCTTGATATCTGGTCTAGAAATGTCCATTGCGCGGGATGTAATTGCACGCGCATAGCCAATCTCAGCCTTCCATTTTCAACCACTTACGAACGTCGCCGAACCCCAACCGTCCGCTAACGAAAAGAACTGTCCACTTCCGAACACCCAAGCCTTCGAGCTACTCCGATGGAGTGATCTTGTACTGCTCCAGCAACTTCGACGAAATACTCTGCCGCGTCTTGAAGAACTCCCTCCATGGATCGCGGCTCAGCTTGCCCTTCCACTCGCCAAAGTCGGCGACATGCACCACCGGTCGCTCCTCCAACTTCAAATCGCTCCAGCTCAGCGGCAGTGATACTGGTACCCCTATCCTCGCCCGAGGGGAAAACGCCGCCACCGCCGTCGCACCCCGCTCATTCCGCAGATAGTCGAGGAAAATCCTATCCTTCCGCGCCGCCTTACTCATCTTCGTCAGGTACAGCCCTTGCTGCTCCTTCTCCATCTGCAACACAAACGCATGGGCAAACTGCTTGATCACCAGCCAATCATACTTCGGCACAATCGGTACAACGACATGCAGCCCCTTGCCACCCGTGCTCTTCAAAAAGCTCTCCAACCCAATCTTTTTAAGCTCTTTGCGAACCTCACCGGCGCTGGCCGCCAGCCTCTGCCAAGATATCCCCGCGTCAGGATCGAGATCGATGATGATTCGGTCGGGATGCTCCAGATCCTCATTGCGCGAACCCCACGGATGCACCTCCAACACACCCAACTGCGCCAGTCCCACCAACGCCTCCACGGACGACAGCGTAATGTAGGGCTCGACTTTGCCCGTCTTCTTGTCCGGCACATCCACCGCAGTAATTCCCGGCGGAAGCGTATGGTTCACATGCTTCTGATAGAAGCACTGCTTCTCGCTCCCTTCAGGACACCGCACCAGCGACAAAGGCCGCCCCGCAATATGCGGCAACATATGCGGCGCAATCGCCCAGTAATAGTCCGCCAGCTGCTGCTTGGTAAGCTGCGTCTCCCGATCGAGAATCTTCTCCGGATGTGTCAGCCGAACCGGAGCGCTTTCGCTGGCAGCCTTCTTCCTCGCCTTCACGTGAGCATCCTTCGCCTTCACACCCTCCGCAGCAATAGCCTTCGCCGCAATACCAGACGATGACGCGGATGCCGAGTGAGAAGCCCGCTTGCCTCCCTCAGATTGCGGCACAACACTCGGCTCCTCCCGCCGCACCTCCTTGGCCGGCTTATCGTCTCTCAATCCCTTGAACGATGCCTGCCGCACCAGGTTATCCGCCGTCCACGTCGTAAAATTAACCTGCGCCACCAACTCCGGCTTCACCCAGATCGCCCCCCGCCGAGCATCAGCCGGAGGCCTCTCGAACGGCATCGCACTCTGCCGCAGCTCATCCAGCTGATCGCGAAGAACTTTATGCGTCTTCTGCGTAAATCCCGTGCCCGTGCGCCCCGCATAGATCAGCTTCTTCCCGTCGTAGTACCCAAGCAACAGCGCCCCGACACCATGAGTTCCATTAGACGGCAGAGTAAACCCGCCGATCACAAACTCCTGCTCATGAACACACTTCAGCTTCAACCAGTCGCCGCTTCGCCCACTCGCATACTTGCTGGCCGCACGTTTCGAGATGATTCCTTCAACACCCAACTCGCAAGCTTTCCGAAACATCACGTCACCATTGGTCTCGATGTGCTCGCTTAACCGCACAAACTCATCGCTACCTTCAAGCAGCGTCGCCAGCAGAGCCTTTCGCTCCACCAAAGGCAACCTCCGCACGTCGTGCCCATTCACATGCAGCAGATCGAAGACAAAATATGTAAGCGGCTTCTTCACTCCCTCTTGAAACGCAGCCTGCAGATCGGCAAAGCTTGTCTTGCCGTTCTCGGCAAGCACAACAACCTCACCGTCTAGAATCGCCTGCTCCACTGGCAGGCTCCCTACCAGCTTCGCAATCGTCTTCATCCGATGCGTCCAGTCCAAACCTGTCCGCGTCAGCAGTTGAACCTTATCCCCATCCTTGCGCGCCTGAATCCGATACCCATCGAGCTTCAGCTCATGCAGCCAACCCGCGTCACTCGGCGGACTAGCCGCCTGCAGCGCCAGCTCCGGAGCAACAAAATCCGGCAACTTCTCCTTAGGCGCACCCGACGGCAACGAGAGATGCTTTACCTTCCCCACAACTCCGCGAGAAGCACCGTTCCTAGCCACCACAGCCTGACCATCGCCGACACCTTTTGTCCCCGCACCAATCGAGTCGTTGCGATACCAAGCATTCCCCTTCGCCGTTTCCTTTGAGTTCCAAACATGGTCCTCGTTGCGCGCAATCTCCTCGAGGCTTCTCCCCGTCACAACGCTGTTAGGCTCAGCATCCGTAATTGCCGCATCATCCTTGGTCTTCTCAAAGTTATCATGCTCTTTAATCAGGAGCCAGTTCGGTTTGCTCTCATTTGCAGCCTTGCCGCCCATGCGAATCAGCGCCCACTTCCCATTCATCTTCGTCCCATGCATGATGAACTTCAGCGAACCCGTCCGCAGTCCCTCATCTACATCGGTATGCCCCCCCTGCGGTTCCCAAGTCCCCTGATCCCACACCATCACCGTGCCGCCGCCATATTGGCCCTTCGGAATAATCCCTTCAAACCCGCCATAGTCGATCGGATGATCCTCCACCTGCACCGCAAGCCGCTTGTCTCCTGTAAAGTAGCTCGGCCCTTTCGCCACAGCCCAGCTCTTGAGCACGCCATTCCAGCCCAGTCGAAAGTCGTAATGCAAGCGAGTAGCCGCGTGTTTTTGGATCACAAAGGGCAAAGGCTGATCGTTAAAAACTTCTTCTTTGCCGACCCACTAGGCTCCCCAGTAATCTCAAAGTCCCGCATTGAACGGTAGAGCTCAAGCTGCTCATCGACAGCGTCAGCCGCTGACACCATTGACTTCGGCGCCGACTTCTTCGCGGTCATTTTCTTCGTAGCCATAGCGTTACGCCGACTTCCGCGTTTTACTCGCCTTAGAGGTCGGCCGGCTTCACCAGCGTAATGCCCTTCTTCGCCGCGGCAGTCTTCCCCGCCACCTTCTTCTTCGCTGCAGGAGCCTCATCACCGCGCACGCTCTTCCGCAACGCATCCATCAAATTGATCACCTTCGCCGACTTCGAAGCTGGTTCATCCTGCGGGATCGGCGCATGCTTGATTTTTGCCTCAACCATCTCCCGCAACGCAGCCTCGTACTCGTCCTTGAACTTCTCCGGCGCAAACTTCGCCGCCTTACGCTTGATCAACTCCTTCGCCAGCGACAGTTGATCCTCATCCACAGCAACCCTCTTGATCTCCCCAAAGTACGCCGCCGGATCCCGCAGTTCCTCGGCATAACGCATCGTGTAGGCCATCATCCCCGCAAGCTTGTCATCACTCGGTGCCGATACCGCCACCAGATGCTCACGCCCCCCAAATGCAATCTTTCCCAGCGCAACCTTCTTCGTCATCTGAAGCGCCTTCCGCACCACCGCGAACGCCTCTGCCTGCGCGTCACTCTCCGGCACAACAAAGTAGGGCTTCTCGAAGAACTCGGGGTCCAGCTCCTCCTCATCGACGAACTGCGTCACCTCCAACGTATGCCTCGACGGAATCCGCAGATGCTCGATCTCCTCCGGCTCGATCATCACGTACTCGCCCTTGCGATACTCGTAGCCCTTCACGATATCCGTTATTCTCGACCGGCTCCTCATCGCCCGACACCTTCTGATGTTTGATCCGCTCTCCACTCTTGCGGCTCAGCTGATGAAAATGAATCTCGCTCTTCGCCTCGGTCGCGGGAAAGAGCTTCACCCCGAACGAAACGAGAGAGATTTGTATCTGACCTGACCAATAAGGGCGTAGCATATGGGGTTCTCCAAGAGGTTGGAAGCAGATTTGCGTTTCCAAGATGCCTTTCATCAACGCAAGCTAGTCTAACGCGCTAACTACCCAGCACTCTCCGCAAATCCGCGAGCGCAAACCTATACTGGAGCCCAGCGCATGCTCACTCCACCCAACATAATCGCGGCCATCCTCACCCTGCTCCCTTTTCTCGCCGCAGCCTTCTTTGGACAAACCCTCCTCGCGCAAACCCAAGCCCTGCCCACAGCGATAAGGCTCCTCAGGCCCATCATCCTGTGCGCCCCCTACGCAATAGTGAGCCTCTCCGCAGGCAACTTCCGCTGGCCCTGGCTTCTCCTTTACGCTCTCCTGCCCGTCGCAGTCGCCACACTCATGCATCAAGCCGCGCAAGTCGACCCCAACCAAACCGGCAACTGGCGCGACCTACTCGTCCTTCTCACTGTCGGCCTCGCTGTCGATCTCCGCTGGTTCGAACCCGCTTGGCCCCCACACCTCGCCGTCATCAACAAGATCCTTCTCCTCGACGCCGGCATCTACGGCATCCTCTACATCCGCCAGCTCGACGGCGCGGGCTTCGATCTCCGCCTCCGTCTCCGCGACATCCTCACCGGCCTGCGCGAGTGCGCCCTCTTCATCCCCATCGCTCTCATACTTGGCCTCAGCCTCGGGTTCCTGCACTTTCACCCGCACTGGCCGCACCTCTCGCAGTTCGCCGCAGCTTATCTTTTTACCTTCTTTTTTATCGCAGTCCCAGAAGAGCTCTTCTTCCGCGGCTGGATGCAGAACCTGCTCGAGCGCCGTATCGGTCGCCGTGCAGCTCTTCTTCTGACCGCCTGCCTCTTCGGTCTCTCCCACTTCAACAAGCGTGCGCTTCACTTCAACTGGCGCTACGTTCTCCTAGCTGCTATCGCCGGAGTCTTCTACGGCAGGGCCTGGCGTCAGAACCGCCGCATCGGCGCCCCCGCCGTTACACACGCAACCGTCGACACCTTATGGTCCATCTGGTTGAGATGATGCCGGCCGTGTGGCCGATATCTCAAATAACCAAGCCCCACCCTCATATTGTGTTGCATATTCGCCGGCAACGTAATCGCAACACAGATGCCAAGAATCGCATGCGCCATCCCCAGCGTAAACAAATTACGATAGCGCAGAAAAGCCAGGCAAGACATCACACCCCAAACCAGCGTCATCACCGTCAGCGCCGGGTTCGGCAGGTGGGCAAGTGAAAACAGCCCAGCCGCCATCATTACCGCCGCGCGCTTGTCCACCATCAGTCGCTGTAGACGACGCAGCATAAAATCCTGCAAGAGAAACTGCTGGAAGAGCGCCCAGATCGCGTAGCCCCAGAAAGTTTGCACAAACCGAAGCAGACCATGCGGCGCATGCAACGTCTGCAGTCGTTTCCCTAACAGAACAGCGCCCACCGAGACAGAAAACGCCACGCCCACCATCCACAGCGATGAAAAGAAGCCCTGGACGCGCACTCCCATCACATCCCAGCCATCGAACGACCGCCATGTCGCGAACCCGATCCAACCCACTGTAACGAAGTACAGCACACTCCGAAGCGGCACCGGAGTCCAGATAACAATGAGGATCAGACCATATCCCCCTGTTAGATCGAGCAACGTACTTCGTCTCCAACGCGCAGACTCAGGCAGGTCCTTTGCCGGAAGATCCAATGCGCCAATAGTGCCGAAGCTCATATCTCGTTCGGAAAACCTGTCTAATATTTAGACGACTGCCGTGCGCTTTTGGGGCAGCGACACAGTCTTATCAGCACAACGGCCCCGATGCATCTTCCATGATGCCCCGCCACAGACTAGAGTTACTCCTCCGCGTCGTCGTGAACCGGCTGCTTCGCACTCGCCAGAATCTTATCGGCCAGCAACTGTGGCACCACGTCATAGTGGTCCATCTCCATCCGGAAACTTCCTCTCCCTTGCGTAAGAGAAGTCAGCGTCGCAGCATAACTCAGCATCTCCGCCATCGGGACCTCAGCACGAACGATAGTCCCCGCGCTGCCGCTCTCCATGCCCTGCACGCGGCCGCGCCGCCCATTTAAGTCTCCCAGCAGAGCACCCGCGAACTCGTCCGGGGCCTCGATCTCCACTCGCATCACTGGCTCCAGCAGAGCGGGCTTTGCTTGCTCCATGCACTTGCGAAACGCCAGCCGCGCTGCCATCTTGAACGACATCTCGCTCGAGTCCACATCATGATAGCTCCCATCGAAGACCGTCACCTTCAAATCCACCACGGGATACCCCGCCAAAAAACCGCGACCCGCCGACTCACGAACACCCTTCTCCACCGCAGGCACATACTGACGTGGAATCGACCCACCGAAGATCTCGTTCGCAAATACCACTCCGCCCCCACGCGGCAGTGCCTCCATCCGAATCTTGCAGTCGCCATACTGCCCATGGCCGCCAGTCTGCTTTTTATATCGCCCCTGCGCCTCCGCCCTGCCACGAATCGTCTCCCGATACGGAATCTTCGGCGCCTTCAAGGTCACATCCGTGTGATATCGCCGCTTCAACCTCGACACCACCGCCTCAATATGTTGCTGCCCCGCACCTGCCACCAGAAACTCATTCGTCTGCGGATCGCGGAAGAACTTCACCATCGGATCATCTTCCATCACTTTATGCAGCGCGGGCGCAAGCTTATCCTCGTCCGCGCGCGACTTCGGTTCGATCGCGTACGTCATCGCGGGCTCGGGCATCGGCACCGGCTCGAGATACACCTCATGCGCCTTATCGCCCAGCGTATCGCCCGTCAAGGTAACTCGCAACTTAGCAACAGCACCGATATCTCCGGCATGCAATTCCTGCACCTCGACTGCCTTTCGTCCCTGCATGATCGACAGGTGCGCTAGCCTCTCCGGCTCATGTCGCGTAAAGTTCTGCACTGTCTTATCCGTCGACATCATGCCGCTGACGACCTTGAAAAAGGAGATTCTCCCCGCAAAAGGATCGGTCATCGTTTTATACACATACAGCGCAAGCGGCTCTTTATCATCCACCTTGCGCATCACAATCTCGTCCTGATCCGCTGCACTTGCGCCACTGCCATTCGCCCCAACCGCGTGTAACACCCCCCGCGTCGCCACCGGTTCGCGTTCCGTAGGCGCCGGTGCATACATCTTCAAAAAGTCGAGTAGGTGGTCGGTTCCCACATTCCTTAAACCGCTCACATAAAGTACGGGAAAGATCCGATCTTCCCGAATTGCCTCATGCAACGCGACAATAAGGTGTTGCTCGGGAATCGTCCCCTCGCGGAAGAACTCCTCCATAAGTTCGTCCTTCCCCTCAGCAACAAGCTCAACCAACGCCTCGTGCGCAATCTTCGCGTCCGCCTTCACCGCCTCAGGAATGGGCCCAACCTCACCTCGGCCGTCGCCGTCCGGCTTATAGAGATAAGCCTTCATCGTCACCAGATCTACCACCCCATGAAATCCATGCTGGTCCACGATCGGCAACTGCACAGGCACAATCTGGCGCCCCCACTTCTCCTGTAAAACCTCGACCATTCGTTGGCGACCCAAGCGACTATCAGCCTTCGGATGGTCTACCTGGTTGATTACGACCACTCGCGGTAAGTTGACCTCTGCAGCATACTTCCACACCCTGTCGGTCACGGCCTCGGCGCCCGTCTGTGCATTCACAACCACCAGCGCCACCTCCACCGGCAACATCGCCGCACGCGTCTCATGCACGAACATATGGAAACCAGGCGTATCGATCAGGTTGATCTTAACGCCACTCCATTCCGCAAACGCCACTGCATTTGACATGGTCGTCCTGCGCGCCACGTCCTCTTCGTCATAACACGTCACAGCCGAGCCATCCTCCACCCGGCCGCGGGTCGCGGTCATCTTCGCGGCATGCAGTAGCGCGCAGATGAGCGTTGTCTTTCCACAATGCGCGTGACCCACCACGGCCACATTGCGAATATCGCCTCCCAAGTAAACCTTCATACTCAGACTCCTTCCGAAAATCTGAATGTACCAATTTTAGTTACAAATGGGCGACCCTTCCCAGCGCTTCTCTGCTGATATCTCTGAGAGGTGGAGCTACCGTCGCGGCCCTCAAGTTCAGACCGTTCCGAGGTCTATATCTCGAGGAGCACGGATGCTATCACAAACCAACGTGCGCTTCCCTCTCGCAATTTACCTGCCAGGAGGTGTCAAGGCGGTGAGCTTTTTATGGGAAAGATCTCTTTCCGCGCCTATCCCTTAACGGCCGCCGCAGGGCACGTAGACTCCCGCAACACCAGTTCAGGGTCGACGACGATCTGTTGCGCGTGCACCACAGACGCAGAGGCCCCAATCTGCTGTAAAACCGTCTGTGCGGCCAACGTCCCCATCGTCCGTAATGGCTGACGCACCGTTGTCAGCGCCGGATTCTGGAAAGCCGCCGACTGCACATCGTCGAAGCCAACCACCGAAACATCCTGCGGGACGCGCAAGCCCACCTCTCGCAAAGCTTTGATCGCCCCAATAGCCGACACGTCATTGAAAGCAAACAAGGCAGTAAAGGGCTCACCACCCTCCAGCAACCTCTGCGTCGCAAGATAACCCGGCTCATGCGTTGGCTGGTCTCCCTCCAGTTGAGCAACCAACTTCGGAGAAATGGTTATTCCCTTCATCTCCATTGCATAGCGAATCCCGCGCCAACGCGACTCCGTATCGGAGCTGAACCTCTGTCCCTTGATGAATGCCATTCGACGGTGTCCCAGCTTGCTAAGGTGTTCAATCGCAAGCTCCGCCGCCATTCGGTGATTCAACACAATGTTTGTCACGCCCTTAGGCTCATGGTGCCCCGACACAGATACGGTCGGAATCGCCCAACGGTCCCGCAGTAGCGTGTCCACCGCAATAACCCCCTCGACTGCCCGGTCCCGAAACAGCTGCTCGCTTCTCGCTATCATTTCCTCGCGATGATGATGACTGATCAGGAAATAAAAATAATCCGCTTGCATCAGGGCGTCTTCAATCCCACTCAGCACAAGGGTTGCGTAGCCCTCGCTCACCTCGGGCACAATCACACCAATCGTCTGGCTTCGCCGGTTGCGCAGTGAGCGAGCAAACAGATTCGGCCTGTAGTTCAGCATCTCTGCTGCGGCAAAGATGCGATCTTGCGTTACCTTCGGAATCGAACGTGCAGCAGGCGCTCCACTGAGAACACGGGAGATTGCAGCCACTGAAAGTCCAAGATGATCGGCTACCACCTTCAAACTTGTTGTCTTTGGCTCGACCCTCGGCGACACCGATTTTGCAGCTACGGAAATCCTTGGACTTCGAGGCATCCATGCAGTCTGTCACAAAATCTGTCATAAAAGAATAAAGAGATAGTCGTAACACGTCGCTTTCGTCAACAGGTCCCGTCACTGAGGCAATCGATTGCCTGAATATGCCACAATGGAGATGGCGATCCAAAAGCTGCAGCAATTCCGGAGGCAGTTAAACCTTTTATCAAACAAAAGAGTCAGATAAATCTGTACTGACAAAAACGTACGATATAGAGAGAATGAGTTTCAGCCCTTCTGCCCCGCCTAAAATCACGCGACGCAGTGCCACAAAGCTGCTCGGCGGGGCCATCGTCACCAGCCTGACTGCTTCGCCTCTTATCGCGCAGCAGGCTGCTCCCACACAACCGACTTACTCGCGGCTGCTAAGCGACGAAGACCTCGCCTTCCTCGAAGAGATGGAGCGCGCAGGCTGTCTCTACTTCTCCGAGCAGGCCGATCCGGCATCAGGACAGGTCCTCGACCGTGCCACCAACAAGACCTCTACCGGCGAGCTTGATACTCATTTCGCCTCCAGCATCGCCGCGACTGGCTTCGGCCTCACCGCGCTGTGCATCGCCGACAAACGAGGCTACCTTCCGACCGATCGCATAAAAAAACGGGTCATCACTACGCTCGACTTCCATCTCAACAAGATGCCTAACGAGCACGGCTTCTTCTACCACTTCAACGACGTCAAAACCGGGAAGCCTCTTATCAACGTCGAAGTCTCTTCTATCGACACGGCCATCTTCCTCTGCGGAGTCCTCACCGTCCGCGCCTACTTCAACGACCCGAAGATCACCGACCTCGCAACTCAGCTTTACAACCGAGTCGACTTTCCCTGGATGCTCAACGGCGGCAAGACCTTCTCCATGGGCTGGCGTCCTGAGACCGGCTTCATCTCCACCCGCTGGGATCACTACTGCGAGCTCATGATGCTCTACCTCCTCGCCATCGGCTCACCCACCCACCCTGTCTCACCTGACTCGTGGAGCGCCTTCACCCGCCCTCCCATGACCTTTGGCCCCTATTCCTACATCAGCGCGCGCGATCCCCTCTTCGTCCACCAGTACTCCCACGCATGGTTCGACTTCGCCCGTCAGCGCGACGCCTACACCGACTACTTCGCCAACTCCATTACCGCGACCCGCGCCCACAAAGCCTTCTGTCTCGGTCTCAAGCGCGGCTACACAGACGACTACTGGGGCGTCTCCGCCTCCGACTGGCAGCACGGCTACACCGCCTGGGGAGGCCCTCCGCTCATGGGCCCGGTCGACGGCTCAGTTGTGCCTTGCGCTGCCGCTGGCTCCCTGCCATTCCTGCCTCGCGAATGTGTCCGCGTCCTCCGCGCCCTCCGCGACAACTTCGGCGCCGACGCATGGGGTCGCTACGGCTTCTGCGACGCCTTCCACCCCGAACTCCACTGGTTCGACCCCGACGTCCTCGGCATCGACCTCGGCATCAGCGTCCTCATGGCAGAAAACCTCCGCACCGCCTTCGTATGGGACACCTTCATGCAGAATCCCGAACCTGTTGCTGCCATGAAGGCCTGCGGCTTCCACAGCAGCCGCCAGGTCAATCCCCCCGCCCAGAACACCGGCCCCGTCCCAAGCCCAAATCAGCAGCCAGCCACACCAAGCACCGTCCGCCCCTCTAAGCCTTAGCCGGCCCGCTCTCCAGCAACTCCAGCAACCCCGCCTCATCGAGCACCGCGACACCCAGCGAAGTCGCCTTATCCAGCTTCGACCCCGCCTCTTCCCCCGCCACCAGATAGTTCGTCTTCTTACTTACGCTGCCCGAGACACGTCCCCCTGCGGACTCGATCTTCTCCTTCGCCAACTCACGCGTGAGGTTCGGCAGCGTACCTGTCAATACGAACGTCAGTCCCTCCAGCGTCGAAGTCGTCACTCGCTTCTCCGCCGTCATCTCCAGCCCCTGCGAAGCAAGATCTTTCACCAGCTCCACGTTTTTCTCCACAGCGAAGAACTCGACGATCGCCTGCGAGACCTTCGGCCCTACCTCGTTCACTGCCTCTAACTGCTCCGCCGTCGCACTCATCAATGCATTCATCGAGCCGAAGTGCTCGGCCAGCAGCTGCGCCGTCCGCTCACCCACAAACCGCATTCCCAACCCCAGGAGCACACGCGCCAACCCGGCGCTCTTGGAGCGCTCAATCTGAGCCAGAAGAGCATCTGCGGTCTTCTCTCCCACCCGCTCCAGCCCCAGCAGATCCTCGCGCTTCAGCCGATACAAATCCCCAATCGTGTGGATCACCGGTTTGCGCGTCATCACTGGCGCGCCCTCCTCCGTCACCACATCCTCAGCCTCACCCCGCAATTCCGCGCTCTGACCGAGCAACTGCGCCACCATCGCATCGCCGAATCCCTTCAATATTCATCACGCCTCGCGCCGACCAGTGCAGCAGCTCCTCCCGCACGCCGCGCCGGGCATGAGTTATTGACGCAGCGCCAATCCACCTCGCCCTCAATCTTCTGCAGTTCGCTTGCACAAACCGGGCAGTTCTTCGGAAACACAATCTCCTTCTTGCCTCGAGGATGCACTTTATCGTCCACCATCTCGACGATCTTCGGAATCACATCGCCGCCGCGCTCCACCGAAACAAAATCACCAATACGAACACCCAGCCGAGCAATCTCGTCCGCATTGTGCAGCGTCGCCCGCGACACCGTCGTCCCACCAATCAATACCGGAGTCAACGCCGCCACGGGAGTTACCTTGCCTGTGCGTCCCACCTGAAACAGCACATCCTCCAGCTTCGTAATCCCCGCCCGCGCCGCGAACTTGTACGCAATCGCCCACCGCGGAGCCTTCCCCGTAAAGCCCAGCCGCCGCTGCTGCGCCGCCGCATCCACCTTGATGACGACACCGTCGATCTCATAACCCAGCGAGTCGCGCAACGGCTCTGCATCGGCGATAAACTTCACCACCTCATCAATACTCTTCAACGCCTTTGCATACTTGTTCACCCGAAAGCCCGAAGTCCTCAAAGCCTCCAGAGTCGTCGATTGCTGCGGCAACAAAAACTCTCCATCCTTCAGCAGGAAGTAAGCGTAGAAATCCAGCCTCCTCTGCGCGACAATATTCGGTTCCAGCGTGCGAATCGTTCCCGCCGCTGCATTCCTCGGATTCGCCGCAGGCGCCATCCCCGCAGCCTCACGCTCCTCATTCATCTTCACAAACGCAGCCTGAGGAAGCACCACCTCACCCCGCACCTCAAAGCTCTGCGGCAGCCCCGCCGCCTTCAGCTTCGCAGCAGAAACACTCAGCGGCACTGACCGAATCGTCCGCACATTGCTCGTCACATCCTCGCCAATCGACCCATCACCACGCGTCAATCCGCGCTCCAGATGTGCCGACCCATGCGCTCCAGGTTGGTAGTGCAGCGCCAGCGACAGCCCATCGAGCTTCAGCTCGCACACATACCTCACTGCCTCGGAACTCGGCAGCGCATCGCGAACTCTCTGGTCCCAAGCCCTCAGCTCCTCTTCGTTGTACGCATTGTCCAGCGACAACATCGGCCGCGAATGCGGCATCTTCACAAACCCGTCCTTCGGTTTGCCGCCCACACGCTGCGAGGGAGAGTCCGTCGTCACGAGCTCGGGATGCTGGGCCTCCAGCTTCTTCAGCCGGTTCATCAGCGCGTCATACTGCGCATCGGTCAGCTCCGGCGAATCTTCGACGTAGTACAGATATTCGTGGTGGCGAAGCTGATCGCGCAGCTCCTGTATCTCTTGATCGGGTGTCAGTACGGACGGCATAGGCAGAATTATAGAGAGTAGCCGCCCAACATATTCCTCCTCGTTCGGTAAGCAACCGGCAACCTGCTCATCGCCGCGAACTGTCTTTGTTGACACTACTTATCTGCTTTAGGCCTATACTTCACGGCAGTCCTCTTCTGCATCTCAAAGCCTATGCCCTTTCGCCTCCGCCGCTATCCCGTTCAGGCCGCCGCCCCTTCCTCGCAGGACGCGCAGAAGAACCTCGAGCGTCCCAGCGCCCAGGACATCTACGAGCAGGTCGCTAACAACGCCCGTCAGGAACTGGGTCGTTCCAGCGTCTCACTCGCCATCTCCGGACTGGCCGGAGGCATCTTCATGGGCCTCTCTGCGCTTGGCAACGCCATTGCCATCGCTCTACTCACTACTCCAGGCACCGTTCCATCCCACACGATCTTCTTCGTCGGCAAGATGTTCTATCCTCTTGGCTTCATCGTCGTCATTCTCGGCCGCTCACAGCTCTTTACCGAAAACACTCTCTATCCGGTCGCACTGGTTCTTGCTGAAAAGAAGCACTTCTGGAAGACCCTCAAACTCTGGGCAACTGTTCTGCCTGCCA
Source organism: uncultured Acidobacteriaceae bacterium (assembly GCA_963771625.1). Classification (GTDB taxonomy): domain Bacteria; phylum Acidobacteriota; class Terriglobia; order Terriglobales; family Acidobacteriaceae; genus Edaphobacter. Next base: position 242,603 of record CAVYUE010000008.1, on the reverse strand, counting down.
ACGTGCTCGGCGCTCTCTCCTTCGCTGCGATCGCCGCCCTCACTACTGCGCTGAAGCCAGAGATCGTTCAAGCCATCTCAGGCCTCGGCCTCGAAGCCATCCATAACCCCGCATCAACCATCTTCTGGAGCGGCGTCATGGGCGGATGGATCATCGCGACCGTCGCCTGGCTCGTCTCTGGCTCCCACTCCATCACCGGCTCGGTCATGATTATCTGGATGCTGACCTTCGTCGTCGGCCTTGGCAACTTCGCTCACTGCATTGCGACCAGCGGCGAGATCCTTACCGCCATCCTCATTGGCAAGGCAGCGTGGACAAGTTATCCCACCTGGCTTCTGCCTGCTGTTGCGGGCAACATCTGCGGTGGAGTGGGCATGGTCACGCTCCTTGAGTACGGCCAGGTCATCTACGGCGGCGATGCTGAAGCGGAAGCTATCGCTCCTCACCCGAAGGAAGAGGCCAAGTCCGAAGAGTCTGCTAAGGTCTGAGCCTCCAAACCTGAAATCCGCTCCCTTTGTTCTCCCTGCACATCAAAAACGCAGGCTGAGCAAGCCTCAGGAGTGAATTTGACATGTCCGACACTGTAAAGATCGTCCGCTTTCACAAGATTGGTGGCCCAGAGGTTCTGCAGTTCGACGAGCTGCCTATTCCCGAGCCCGGCAAAGGCGAAGTCCGCCTTCGCGTCAAAGCCATTGGTCTCAATCGCGCCGAGAGCATGTTCTTTCATGACCGCTATCTCGAAACGCCAGTTCTCCCCTCCACCAACGGCTACGAAGCTTCTGGCATTGTCGAAGCGGTCGGCCCAGGCGTCGACACCAGTTGGATCGGCAAGAACGCCAGCACCACCCCAGCCTTCTCACTGAATCACTACGGCGTATATGGCGAAGTTGCCATCGTCCCGATCCATGCTGTTGCTGAGTACCCCGCGAAGCTGTCCTACGAAGAGGCCACCAGCATCTGGATGCAGTACATCACTGCGTACGGCGCGCTTATCTATTACGGCCACCTCGCTAAGGGCGACTACGTGATCATCACCGCCGCCAGCAGCAGCGTCGGCCTCGCCGCAATCGAGATCGCCAAGGCGGAGGGCGCCATCAGCATCGCTGCTACGCGCACCTCAGCCAAGAAAGCGGAGCTACTCTCGCTCGGTGCTGATCATGTCATCGCCACAGAAGAAGAGGATCTCGTTGCGCGCGTCAACGAAATTACAGGCGGCCACGGAGCCCGCATCGTCTTCGATCCTATCGGCGGCAAAGGGCTCGAAGCACTTGCCAAGGCCACGGCAGTCCAGGGCACCATCTTCGAGTACGGCGCGCTGGCTATGGAACCAACTCCCTATCCGCTGTTCACCGCGCTGAACAAGCGGCTCATCATCCAGGGCTACACCCTGCGCGACATTCTGGCAGACCCCGTCAAATCACAGAACGCTAGAAAGTATGTCTTCGACAAAATCGTCGCCGGCAACTTCAAGCCTCGCATCGACAAGACCTTTCCCTTCTCCCAGATCGTCGAAGCCCACCGTTACCTGGAGTCGAATGCGCAGATCGGCAAGATTGTTGTTACGGTCTAGTTAGAAGCGGGGCAGATACAAGTCGCCGCATTTCTTCTCATCTGGCCTGTCGCTTCCCTCTTGCTTGAGATTGGTCGAAGCTTTAGACAAGATGACGGATTGCGAGACGAATGAAGAGTGGTTCGCGCGTGGCGGGAATTGCCCATCCTTGTGTTGAAACACAAAGGATGGGCCACCCGATGATGACGTTCATCGTCACGGAAGAGTATCGGAGATGGGTGCGTCTTGCCTGGATTCGCCAGCAGGGTCTGCCTCGGAGCTGGTCTCAGGCTGGGGAGCACCTGATATCAAGAGAGCAAGATTCTTCCGCCAGACGATGTCCTCCTCTTCTTCCTCAGCGTCTTCATCGTAGAAGTCGTAGGGGTCTATGACATCGATTAAGGCTCCGGGTTCGGCGAGGTCCAGTCCATCGGGAGTGGATTCGACGTCGCGGATTGCCTTGTGTGCGCTTGGCTCTGTGTTGAGTTTGGCGGCGTTGCTGGAGGCGAGCTGCAGACCGTAGAGCAGGGTAGTAGCGCGTCGCGGGTCGAGATTGCCAGTGGCAAGAGCGTTGATTACGACGGACAGGGCGACCTGGACGGACTCGCGGTCTTCGAGAGCGGTGAGTTGTACATGTTGGCTGCGCATAAGATACCCGCGTGTGGCTTCGGTATGGCGATAGGTGGCGTGGCGTTGATGGAGGCGCGAGTGGAAATAGCACCACTGTCCGTCGGTGAGTGCGGGAGCCTGGCACTGAGTTCCATTGGTCTTGATGTGCCGACAGATCGGATATTGCATGGTCGTCTCCTTGGGGTACCCCCCCGGGGGGTTACCCCTTAAAAGTTCAATGGCTGCAACGATATAGCGAAATTGATGTCGCTAAATTCGTGCAACCATTGGGTTTATTGCTAAATTCGTCAATCGAAAGGAGAAAGCCCCAGCAGGTGGCCGGGGCTTCCTGAAATTTTCTCTCTGTTTTCAAGTATAGAGGATGCAACCAAACTAATACGCCACGCGAATCGTCTTGATTGACGCGGGTTTTTGCCACGCAGGGGCTTGACAAGATTTTTGCCGGAGAAAGCTTTGGGCCGAGCTGCAATCGGGAAAGATGAAACGAGGCCCGTAGTCGCCGCTAATCATGTCGCGGGGGTAGGATGTTTTGAAAGCGTGATGCGGCGCTTCGGGTTCGGGCCTGCGGTCGTGGAGGGGATGATGACTGAAGAGAAGCGGCGACTTGAGGAAGAACGCACAAAGCTTGCTCCCTGGAAGAAGTGGGGACCTTACCTAAGCGAACGGCAGTGGGGGACCGTGCGCGAGGACTACAGCGAGGACGGTAATGCGTGGAGTTACTTTACGCATGACCAGGCGAGGTCGCGGGCGTACCGGTGGGGGGAGGATGGCCTGGCAGGGATTAGCGACGACCACCAGGTACTGTGCTTTGCTTTAGCGCTGTGGAATGGAAAAGATCCGATTGTAAAGGAGCGGCTGTTCGGGCTGACTAATAGCGAGGGCAATCACGGCGAGGATGTGAAGGAGTACTACTTCTACCTGGACAGCACGCCGACGCACTCTTACATGAAGTATCTGTACAAGTATCCGCAGGCTGCTTATCCGTATGACGATCTGGTGAAGACCAATCGGGAGCGAGGCCGCGGTGGAGCGGAGTACGAGCTGCTAGATACGGGCGTGTTCAACGAGGACAAGTACTTCGATGTGTTTGTGGAGTATGCCAAGGGTGGTCCCGAGGATATTGCAATCAAGATCAGCGTGGCGAACCGCGGGCCAGAGGCGGCGACGCTGCATCTTTTGCCGACGGTGTGGTTTCGCAATACGTGGATGTGGTCGGATGCGGGCAGCAAGCCGACGTTGAAGGGGCAGCAGAAGAAGGGTTTTGGCGTGATTTCGGCACATCATACGGACCCGATCTTTCAGGAGTCGCTGGCTGACTACAGCCTGTACTGCGAGGGCGATGTACCGCTGCTGTTTACAGAGAACGAGAGCAATAACGAGAAGCTGTTTGGAACGAAGAACGCGTCGCCGCATGTGAAGGATGCGTTTCACAACCTTCTGGTTCATGGTCAGAAGGAGGCAGTCAATCCGGCCCTGGAAGGAACGAAGGCAGCTCCGCATTATGTGCTGACGGTTGGGCCGGGTGAGACGAAGGCTGTGCGTCTGCGTCTGACTCGAACCGACACGAAGGAGACGAAGCCGTTTGAGAAGTTTGACGGGATTTTCGCGACGCGCCTGAAAGAGGCGGATGAGTTCTACGCGGAGGTGATGCCGCGGAAGGTGAAGGCTGATGCAGACCGCGCGATGGTGATGCGGCAGGCGATGGCGGGCATGCTGTGGAGCAAACAATATTTTTACTACGACCTGAATCTGTGGTTGAGGGAGCACAAGGTGGGGCCGTGGAGCTCTCCGGAGACTCGACTGCGGGTGAGGAACGGCGAGTGGTTTCACATGTATAACAACGACATCATCTCGATGCCGGATAAGTGGGAGTATCCGTGGTACGCGGCGTGGGATCTGGCGTTTCATATGCTGGCGTTTCAGCCGATTGATTCCGACTTTGCGAAGTCGCAGCTTCAGATGATCTTGCGAAACGACTATCTGCACCCGAATGGGCAGATACCTGCGTATGAATGGAACTTCAGCGATACCAACCCGCCGGTGCACGCCTATGCGACGATGCAGATCTACCTGAGCGACAAGGAGCGCAATGGCGGTCAGGGAGACCTGGAATTTTTATCGTATGCATTCTCGAAGTTGCTGGTGAACTTTACGTGGTGGCTGAATCGGAAGGACCGGTCGGGAAATAATCTGTTCGAAGGTGGATTTCTTGGGCTGGACAATATTGGGGTGTTCGATAGAAGCGCGCCATTGCCGAGCGGCGGCCATTTAGAGCAGGCAGACGGGACAGCATGGATGGTGTTTTACAGCCAGCAGATGCTGCGGATTTCTGTGGAACTGGCGCTGAGCTACCCGGTCTACGAGGAGTTCGTCGGGAAGTTCTTTGAACACACGATGTGGATCGCCGGCGCAATGGATCGGATGGGGAAACAAAACGACACGATGTGGGATGATGAAGATGGGTTCTTCTACGATGTGCTGCGTCTGCCGGATGGCGAGTCCTTTCGCATGAAGGTTCGATCGATGGTAGGGCTGCTGCCGTTGACTGCCGTGGCGATCTTCGAAGACGACATCATGGAGAAGTTGCCGACGTTCCGAAAACAGGCGAGGGAGTTTTTGATGCGGCATCCTGAGCTGGCCTCCAACCTGCATATGCCGTCGGAGCAGGGGCTGGCGGGAAGACGGCTGCTGGCTACGGTGAACGAGGACAAGCTAAGGCGCATTCTGACGAAGATGCTGGACGAGAACGAGTTTTTTGGTCCGCATGGGATTCGGGCGTTGTCGCTTTATCACAAGGAACATCCGTTCGTGTTCACTCTGGCCGGGCAGGAGTCGCAGGTTGGGTATGTGCCGGGGGATTCGGATAGCGGAATGTTTGGAGGGAACTCGAACTGGAGGGGACCGGTGTGGATGCCGGTGAACTTCCTGCTGTACACGTCACTGATGCGGCTGGGGGCTTACTACGGGGATAACTTCAAGATCGAGTGCCCGACAGGCTCGGGGAATGTGATGAATCTGTTTGAAGTAGCGAAGGTACTGGGAGAGCGGCTGATTGGGACGTTCACCAAGGACAGCTCGGGCCGGCGGCCGGTGTTTGGGAACGCGGAGAAGTTTCAGACGGATCCGTATTGGCGTGACAATGTTCTTTTCTATGAGTACTTCCATGGTGATACGGGCGCCGGCATCGGGGCAAGCCACCAGACTGGATGGACGGGATGCATTGCCCGGATTATTCAGGCGAATGGTGCTTTTGAGGCGGAGAATCTTGCCGAGCGGGACGTCGAGCGAATTGCGATCAGGCTGGGGCAGGGACAGAGCGCAGAGGCTGTTGCTGCGACTGTGGCGGTCACGAAGTAGCTTCGAGTTTCTTAGGCAGGAAGAGTGACGGGCTTTGGATTAGTTCATCCAGCGCTTGTCGTTGGGGTTCTTGCGGAGCTCGTCGGGATCGACGTAGCGGCCGTCTTTGTCGAAGTGGACCTCGCGGTTCTGCTTGCGCATGTAGACCTCGAATTTGCGCGCGGCGCGGCGGCGCTTCCAACGGTAGTAGTTGTTGCGGATGCTGAAGTAGCGTTCGCTGAATCCGAAGGCGAAGCCGCGGCGTGGGGCGAATTTGACGTAGAGAGCACCGCAGACGGCTCCAGAGAGCTGAAGGAGGGCGTTGAAGGTATCTGCCTGCTTGAGCAACATGGCGATCGCTATGAGGATGTAGATCGCGACCATGTATTTGGCCTTGATGCGGAGGACGAACCAAAGGAGAAACTCCTGGTCGCCGAAGATCATGGCGATGGCGACGAGGAGGCCGAAGATGCCGGCCCAGGCTCCGGTGGCGACAACGTCGGGACGGAGGCCGAGCAGGTGGGAGAAGGAGAAGGCAGAGGCAATGAGCGCGCCGCCGATGACGGAGGTGAGGTAGAGCTCGCCGAGCCAACGGCCGCCGAAGGAGGGTTCCAGGAGTGACCCGGTGAACCAGAGGGTGAGCATGCCGAAGAGGATGCCGATGATTCCCTGCTCCACGAAAGAGTAGGTAAGGAGCTGCCAGACTTCGCCGTGCGCGACGGCGAGGGGTTCGAGCAAAATGTGGCTGAAGAGGACAGCTTCGAGTTGCGGGGCGAGCCAGCGCAGGAGAAGCAGTCCGAAGAATGTTCCGACATTCAGGAGGATGAGCTTGCGGGTGGTGCCTTGGAAGGCTGGGAGGCTGAGCGAGATGGGGCCGGATCGGGGCATGGGCGCTTTCTTATTTCATCATAGGTTCCCCCGGTTCGGTGGCGGGGAGGGTTAACACCGATTTGCGCGAACGACACCGATCTTTAGACGACATTCATCGAAATACGGCAACATGCTCCATCGTTAGCTCGGACTTCTCCGGGTTTAGATGCGCTCTTCCAGCAGCACATTCACTTTATCGCCTGACTGCTTCCCTATTGTTCGGCGTATATCTGCTTTTACAGGCAGCTTATGAGTGCCGTCTCCAAGAGCCATGAAGGAGCTGCGGAACGGATGGCCATCGATCTTTCCTGTGACCTTGACGAGACCACGCGTGCCAAAGAATTTTGCTGAGTCGGGCCAGACCACGTAGGTCCAACCGCCCTTGGCTTGACTCTTCTGCAGGGTGGCGGTGAAAGTCTTGTTTAGCATTGGCGTACGACCTCCTGTTATGCGGCCATGAGCTCCCGTTGCCTTGCAGCAATCTTAGTCCAGGAGCCATGGTTGTTGGGCGACATCACTGATTCGCGGGCCGTGGCGCTGTGGGACGCTGGCCGCGGTCGGGTATTGGCAGGACGGCGATGCTGCGGTGGCCTGCGGGGTCGACGGAGCGGACGCCAAAGACTACGTTGTCCTTGGAGACGGCGAGTTTGAGGCTGTGGGCGGAGCCGGCGCTGGCGAAGTCGGTCCAGGTGGGCTGGTCGGCAGCGCGCCAAACGACCTCGTAGGTGGTGTTTGCTGGAGCGCCGATGGGGGCGTCCCAGGTGAGCTCGGAGTTGTTATCGAGGGCGGTCGTGAGGATGCGGACGTTTTGCGGGATACCGGGTGCGGAGGCGAGCGTAGCTAGTGTGGCGGCATTGAGGCGTGTGACGTTGGCGACGTAGTTGAAATCGACGTACTGCAGGAGGTCGCCGTACTGGATGCCGTTTTCTACACGGACATTTTGGTGCTGATGGTCGAAGTTTTCAGTCCACTCGGTGAAGCGGACGGCGGCAAAGCCCTCTTGATTGAAGCTGGTATGGTCGCCGCCGCGGAGGAAGCGGTCGCGACGGAAGATGAGGACGGGATGGAAGGCGGGAACCAAGTGCATGGCCATGTTGTGAGGACGCCCGGGTAAGGCGCCACCGCCGAGGCGCTGTGAGGTGGTGCGGAAGTAGGTGAAATCGATGTCGACGATGGCGCGGGCGAGTTCGCGAGAGGCGGAATCGCCTTCTGCTCCAAGGTTCTGGATAGCGCGAATCTGTTCGGGGGTGGCGTTTGCGGGGACACCTTCCGAAAAGACACGGACGGCGGTCTTGTCCTGAATGTTGGGTGGAGTGGTGTTGCCGGGGGTAGTATCGCCGCCGACTATGTCGTTGTTGAGGACGGCTTCAAGCTGCCAGTTTTCGGATTTTGCGAGCTTGGCGAGGTGGGCGCTCCCGTTGAGACCTTGTTCTTCGCCGGCAACTGCGGCGAAGACGATGGTGCTGGGGAATTTAAGCTTACTGAGGACTCGGGCAGATTCGATGGAGACAGCAACACCGCTAGCGTCGTCATTGGCGCCGGGAGCTGGGTCGTGGGTGTTTGCGTTCAGTGTGTTGCGGGAGTCGTAGTGGCCGGTGACGAGGACCATGCGGGCGGCCTGGGCGGGGTCGGTGCCGTGGAGGATGGCGTAGACGTTGGTGATTTTGGTGGGTTTCGTGATGCGGGCGTTGGGAGCGGTGCTGGCCGGTTCGATGAAGTCGTCGCGCTTTACTTCGAGGCAGTTGTTGCAGGCAGAGGAGATGCGTTTGAACTCGGACTCGATCCAATCGGCGGCGGCAGAGACTCCGGTGCCCGGGGGAAGGTCCGTGTCCATGCTGGAGAGGGTGCTGCGGTTGTTGAAGGTGACGAGCTTGGCGATGACCGCCTGAATGCTGTCGGGGGAGACCTGCTGTAACGCGGCGGCGATCGCGGGATCGGCTGGTGCGGGAGTGATGGGCGCTCCTGTGGGGAGAGGCTGTTGCGCGTGAAGAAGACTAGCCGTGAGAAGGGATATCGTGCAGATGCTCAAGATGGGGGCAGTCAGGCGGAGCAGGCGGGCTGGTGCGGCGGTCACTAAATTTCTCCTTATGTGGAAACCGAAGCGCAATGAAAATCGTATGCTTGACGAACAGGCTGGATGGCCGCTAAATAAATATTGAAGCGTCCGCGGATGTCGTCCTGTGATCCTATAGACGAACGAGCGGACCCAAAGACCCTTGGAGGCATGATCATGGCAGTAGTTTGTCCCGAATGCGATAGCCCGATAGTCGTTGATGTGGATGAGGTGGAAGAGGGCGAGACGGTGCAGTGCGACGAGTGCGGCATGGATCTGGAGATCGTCTCAGTAGACCCACTGGAGTTGGCTGCGGTCGATGATGGTGGTTATGACGATGAAGAAACGACGCACATCGGCGACGAGGAAGAGGAGTAAACGGCGAGTCTGGATGGAGATAGCCGTATACTAAGCCTATGAAGCGCACCGATCTCTTGCTCCGTTCTTTAGCCGGTAGGGTGATTCTTGCCTCTTGTATGTTTTTGGTTGTCTCCGCGGCTTCGCGCGGAATCCTTGCCCACGCAGAACAGCGCGGGCCGACTCAACGCGTCGTCCAGGGTAAGGTGGTCGATGGGGCCGGTGGGGGTATAAAAGGCGCGGTTGTTTATCTGAAAGACGACCATAGTCTTTCGGTGAAGAGTTTTTTTTCCGACGATGATGGAACCTACCGCTTTGGCCAGCTGGCACAGAATACAGACTATGAGATCTGGGCTGAGAGCAATGGCAAGAAGAGCTCGGTAAAGACGATCAGTTCGTTCGACAGCAAAAACCAGTTTTATATCAATCTGAAGATCGATAAGTAACTCGCGGCTTTCGTAAGAAGCGATGGCGCCGGATCCAGAATCTGGCGCCATCGCTTTTGTTGTGGGCAGGTAGATCCCTGCGAGAGGGACTAGTCAGCTATGCCGGGGTTGGGTGGATCGACGCCGAGGGCCGTGGCCAGGGCGATGAGGTGGTCCTGCTCCTGCATGAGAATCTCGCGGATCGACTCGCCGATGGCGAACTCGTTGAGCTCGTCGCACTGCTTGACGCGGCGGCGATAGTTGGCGATGGTCTCCTTTTCGTTTTCGAGGTCGAAACGGAGCATATCTTCGTTTTTGTCTGAGGTTTTGACAGGCTTGGGGACGACGGTGGGCATACCGCCGAGATAGTCGATGTGGTTTGCGATGGCGATGGCGTGGGCAAGCTCCTCGGTGGCGTGGACGGCGAGCTCGTCGGCGATGTTCATGTACTGCGCCCCTTTGAGGACCTGCGAGTAGTTAACGTAGGCGATGATGGCCTGATATTCGCGGGAGAGATCTTCGTTGAGAAGGTCGATGAGTTTTTCGCGGGTTAGGGCGGCGGGTGGTGCAGTTTCTTTTGCGGTAGGCATGTCTTCTATCTTCTCCGATGCTTTCTGCAGCTTTTGTCTTCGTTTTGAGATGCAGAAACTATAAGAGGAGTTTGTGAAGGGTGGGTGATGACAAAAGCAGATTCGCCGCTGCTCTTTCCCCGCTGCTCTGCGGAATGACAAGCAAAGGGCAAAGACAAAGGCGGCGGCTCACATGCTGTGAGCCGCTTTGGGTGGAGATAACGGCGTTTTGAGGCAGATGATTACAGCGGGAAGGCTTTGAGCCAGGTGCGGAAGTCAGCGCCTAGTTGTGGGTGCTTGAGGGCCAACTCTACGGTGGCGCGGAGGAAGCCTTGCTTGTCGCCGGCGTCGTGGCGCTTGCCCTGGTAGCTGAATCCGTAGACTTTTTCGTGCTGGAGAAGGGCCATGATGCCGTCGGTGAGTTGGAGTTCGCCACCGGCACCAGGGGTGATGTGCTCGAGCATGTCGAAGATGCGTGGGGTGAGGATGTAGCGGCCGATGATGGCGTTCTGCGAGGGCGCCTCTTCGGGTTTGGGCTTTTCGACCATGCTTTTGACAGCGAGAAGGCGAGGGTTTTTGGGGTCGGGGGTGCAGTCGAGGCAGCCGTAGTTCTGGATGGCGGGGCCTTCGACGACCTCGGAGCCGAGGATGCTGGATTGGGTTTCGTTGAAGGCTTCGACCATCTGCTTCATGCAGGGGATGGTGGCGTCGACGATGTCGTCAGGAAGGAGGACGGCGAAGGGCTCGTTGCCGACGAGCTCTTTAGCCATGAGGACGGCGTGGCCGAGGCCGAGTGGCTCAGGCTGGCGGGTGTAGGTGATCTTGGCGAGCTTGGAGACGGAACGTGCTACTTCGAGGAGTGCCGTTTTATTTTTGGCAGCGAGAGAGGCTTCGAGCTCTGGGTTGCGATCGAAGTGATCCTCCATCGTGGACTTACCGCGGCCGGTGACGATGATGATCTCAGTGCAGCCGGCTGCAACGGCTTCTTCAACGCCGTACTGAATGAGGGGCTTATCGACGAGGCAGAGCATCTCTTTGGGAGTGGCTTTGGTGGCGGGGAGGAAGCGAGTGCCCATGCCTGCGGCGGGGAACACAGCTTTGCGGATTCTAAGTGGAGTCGCGTTCTGAGTCATAAGCTCCTTGGATGCGGATTTGCTTTGGAAAATGCTAGCAGGGTGTGATGAATCGAAGGATAGCGATTTTGCAGATCTCTGAGACTTCGCGATTCCTCGGATGTCGGTCTTAGTTGTTATTTTAGTGTCGTATGGTTCATTCAATCTCATAGATTCGCGAGGCTGGGAAACTTGTTCGAGCTATGGTCTGAAGCGAGCCGTCGGGTTGTATTCGTGGCCCGATTTGAAGCGGGGGCGGTGGGGAGTCCTGCAATCGACACAGAGCACCTGCTACTGGGCCTGGTGCGGGTTGATCCCGAGAGCGTAAGCAAAACCGGCGCCGTTGTGTCGATCGATGAGATCAAGGCCCTATCGCAGAGATGGCATAAGGATGAAGCCGGAATTGCAACCTCCGTCGACATGAAGCTGAGCGACGATGCGCAGCGAATTCTGGAGGATGCTTCTACGGAAGCGATAGCCAGCAATTGCAAAGTGGTGCGGACCGAGCATCTTCTGTTCGTCCTGATGAGAGAGACCGGCTGTCACGCTGCGGTAATTCTTGAGGAGAGCGGCGGCACACTGGAGAGTGCACGAGCCGTCATGATGAGCGTTGCTGGTTCTGTTGATCAAGCAAGCATGAGCTTCTATCTTCCGCCAGACCTTTGATTGATGTTCTCGGTGCTAGAGAACGGGGGAGTCGTCGTGGAGCATGGCTTTGCGGACGATTTTGATAGGTGCGAAGCCCTGGCGCATGAGGTTGTCGTGGAAGGTCTGGAGGTTGAAGGCAGCGCCTTGTTTCTGCATCATGTCGGCGCGAAGCTTCATGATCTCAAGTTTGCCCAGTGTGTAGTAGAGGTAGGTGGCGTCGGCGGTGCCGCGCTTGGTTTCGACGAGAGCGACGGAGTGGGATTGGTAGCCGTCGGTGACGAAGAAGTTGACCGCTTGATCGAATGTGAATTGCGCCGTTGTGGAGCTTGATGGAGTTGACGAAGCGGGCATCGCGGAGGAGTGCGTCCTGGATTTGGCCGAGACGGATGAGCTTCGCTTCGCGCTCGTCTTTCGCTCCAGTACCGGGCTGACCGTAGCCCTGGTCGAGCATCATCTGCTCGGTGTAGTGGGCCCAGCCTTCGATGTTGGTGTTGGCGCCGAGGAGCTGGCGGATCTTGCTGGAGAACTGCGGCTCCCAGAGAAACTGGACGTAGTGGCCGGGGTAGGCTTCGTGGACGCTGGTGCTGATAACGGTACCGACGTTGAACTCAGCCATATGTTCGGCGATGTGCTCGGGTGTCCAATCTTTTTCAGGAAGCGTGACGTTGAAATAAGCCTTGGTGGAGTGGGTTTCGAAGGGGCCTGGAGGGTCCATGGAGGCTGACGTGGTTGCGCGCATGAAGGGCGGGGTCTCCTCTAAGGTGGGCTCGACCTTGGAGGGGATGGTGATGATGTGGTGGGTGTTGATGAAGTCGATGAGGCTGGCGAAGGTATCGCTGAAAGTGCTGAGTAGCTTGTCGGGTGCAGGGTGGATGGTGGCTAGTTCGGCGAGGACCTCCTGCGGGGTTTTGCTGGGGTCAACTTCCTTGGCGATGCGGGCGAACTCAGCTTGATTCTTGTGCAGGTCGGCGTAGGCGATCTCGAGGAGGTGGTCAAGGGAGATGTCGACCATCTCGTCATAGCTAAGCTTTTTGGCGAATGTGTCAGCGCCGAGCTTGTAGTCGCCATTGGAGCGAGGGAGCAGGTCAGACTTCATCCAGGCGCCATAGGACTTGAGGGCTTCGATGACGGCAGCGTTGGATTTGGCGAAGGCGGCTTTGGTGTCGGCGTCGGTGGCCTCAGTAAAGGCGGAGGGGACGTCGGTCTGGAAGAAGCTGACGATGTCGCCGATCTGTTCGAGGGCGATCTCGGTGTAGATCTTTGGTGGGTTCTTCAGATTTTTGCGAGCTTCGAGGAGTGCCTGGGGAATCTGCTTTTCACGCTCGACGGCGGCGCGCAGGCGGACATCGGCGGAGGCATACGGGCGCTCCATGATGACGAAGATGGAGTTGGTGACGCCAGATGAGTAGTTGTCGGGATTCTTCTCCCAAGGGCGGATGACTTCGAGGGTAAGGAGGCTGCTACGGATGTTATTGAGGAGGATGGCGCGGTCGCCAGCGACGGAGGCGTCGAGGGAGCCGGAGTCGATGGCTTCAACCTTCTTCTCGTAGGTGTGGAGGGCGGCGATCTCCTTCTGCACGCTCGCGGCGGAGTAGTCCTCAAGCTGGGTGTCGTATTGGTGCAGGCCGGCAGCGGTGCCGCTTGTGGGGGAGAAGTGAAAGTAGACGTCGGTGAAGTACTGGTCAGAGAGGAAGTTGAAGGTCTGGACGCCGCCGTCGGCGGAGAGGTGCTGTGCCGATGCAGTGTGGGCGGACGGTGCGAGAAGGAAGGGTGCAAGGACAGCGGCGAAGAGATAGCGGCTCATGGGCATTGCAATGAGTTTACGGCAGGATGCGCTATCAGTGTCGGAGTAGCTACGGTGTGATGGGGATGACGCCGTAACGCGCCATGACACTGCTGATTTCGGCGATATCAGGAGGACTGTCGGGCTGGATGGCGGCTGCAAGTTCGCGGAAGTATTCGGGGCCGACAAGGCCGGGGGTGAGGAGGCACATCATACGGCAGGTAGTGGTGTGGAGGTTGGAGTAAGAGTGTACGGTGCCGCGGGGGATGTTCAACTGCTGGCCGGGGTGAACCTGGATCTGCTCGCCGTTGATGGTCCAGGTGGCGATGCCGTTCATCCCGAGGATGGTTTCGTCGTAGTCGCGATGTAAATGCGGAACGTTGAGGAAAGCGTTGGGGGGAACGATCAGCTCGAAGAGATCAAAGGCGCCATCTGTTTCGTGGCGGCTTTTGAGAAAGGTGATGCTGATTTTTCCGATTTTGATGGGATGATGCATGATGCTCTCCCTTTCGGAGCTGAAAACAAACGACACCTGATAAGACACCGATGGCCTGGGTTAGTTGCGAGGCGAAAAGTGGGTTGGAGTGAAGCTGATCAGTTGGCTTCTGTGAGAGTGTATTCGAAGTCGTAGGAGTGCTTGCCGTCGGAACGGTCGATGGACATCTTGCCAGACAGGCCGACGAGCTGGCCGGTGCCGGAGTCGGGGACGACGGTGATGCTGAGCTGAGGGTTGCCGCGTGTCATGATGCCGGTGTGCTGGAGGACGAAGGTCCCGGTGTGGCCTTGGAGGGAGCCGGTTACGATCTCGATGGCGACGTAGCCTGCGGATCCTTTGACTGCGGTTCCTGCGGCCAGCATGGTGCCTTTGCTCGTGGCTTCGAGGTCGCCGTGGAACTGCTTGTCGAGAAGGAGCCGGCCCAGAGCTTCGCCTCCGGCGTCTGGGTCTGCAGGTTGCGGAGTGGTCTTCACTTCAAAAGTACCCTTGGCGTGATTTTGCATTCTGGTTCCTTCGAGATCGCAGTGCGGTTGGTTGAAGTGGAATCAAATAGATGATTTTGCGGTTGACATATAATTGGCTGGCTTACGTAGGCTGCACTCCGATAATTCATGAATTTGCTTTCGTTGTACAGGTTTCAGATGACAGTTTCGAGGTGATACTCGATGTGCCTTCGTAGGGTTATGGTGGTCGTCTTGGCCGCTTTGATTGCGTGCCACTGGGTTTCTGGAAGCGTGAGTCAAGCACAGGCAGTTCCTACCGGAGACCAGTTGACCCAACTGGTGGCGCCGATAGCTTTGTACCCGGATACGCTGCTGGCGCAGATATGCGCGGCGTCTACTGATCCCCAGCAGATCATCGATGCGAACAACTGGGTGAAACAGAACCAAGGGCTGCAAGGGCAGGCACTGCAGGACGCTGCTCTGAAGGGCGGGTTTGATCCGGCTTTTGTGTCGCTGGTGACCTTTCCGCAGGTGTTGGACATGATGGCGACGCATATTGACGACTATGCGGCACTGGGAGCGGCGTTCAAGGCGAATCAGCAGACGGTGATGTCGGCTATACAGACGCTGAGACAGCAGGCTTATGCTTCGGGTGCGCTTGATAGCAATGAATACCAGACGGTTTCAGTGCAACAGGACGGGAACACGAAGGTAGTGGTTGTGCAGCCGGCTAATCCGCAGGTGGTTTATGTGCCGCAGTATCAGCCGCAACAGGTGTATGTCGCATCGAGTGGGCCGAGCACCGGCGATATAGTGGCTGCGTCGTTGATTAGTTTTGGGGCGGGGATCGCGATTGGTGCGCTGATCAACAACAACCAGCCGTACGGGTGGGGCGGATGGGGCTGGGGTTGGGGCGGACGGGGCGTAATCGTCCATAACAATGTTTGGGTAGTGAACAATCACTACCACAGTCCTTATCCTCCCTATCGCCCGCGGCCGCCGGTTTATGGGCGACCGATTTACGCGAGACCACCTAACAATTGGAACAATCGGCCGGGATATCGTCCCCCGCCTCCAGGCTATCGGCCTGATGGGCCGA
Source organism: uncultured Acidobacteriaceae bacterium (assembly GCA_963771625.1). GTDB lineage: Bacteria > Acidobacteriota > Terriglobia > Terriglobales > Acidobacteriaceae > Edaphobacter. The sequence continues at coordinate 227,233 of CAVYUE010000008.1, read as the reverse complement.
ACAAGCCGGGTTATCGACCGCCCCCGAACAACGGTGGTGGACGCCCGCCAAATCCTGGAAATGGCGGAAGGCCGCCGGGGAATGGCAATGGCGGCGGGAATCGACCGGGGAACGGAAGCGGGACTCGGCCTCCTGGGAATGGAAATGGAGGCGGGACCCGTCCGCCGGGCAATGGCGGCGGAACTCGGCCACCCGGAAACGGAGGCACTCCTGGGAATGGAGGAGGAACTCGACCGCCTGGCAATGGCGGAAATCCTGGCACTCGGCCCCCTGGCAATGGTGGAGGCGGTCGGCCGCCTGTCACGGCCCGTCCCACACCGACGACTCGTCCTGCACCGACACCAAGGCCGACACCGACGACTCGTCCTGCTCCAACGCCTGCTAATCGGCCGGCTCCTCGTCCTGCTCCGGGAGGATCTTATTCCGGACATCCGCAGGGTGGTGCGAAGCCAGCACAACGGCCTCAGCCGCAGACTGGTTCGCGACCGAGCGGATTTGGGGGGAATAACAATGGCGCGGCAGCGCGGCAGGCGAGCAATCGCGGCAAAGCCAGTGCTGGCGGCGGTGGACGTCCGGGAGGTAAACCGAAATGAAGCTTTTCAGACGTGATTGGTGGTCTCGATCCATTGTTGCGACACTGCTGGCTGTCGGTGTGGCATCTGTGTTCGCGCAGGATTCTCAGGTCAAGACTTTTCCGACCTATCGGGCGGCGGCAGACGCGTTCGTGTCAGCAGTCAAGGCAAAGGATGATGCTGCATTGAAGGAGATCCTGGGTGCGCAGGCGCAGGATCTGCTTTCTTCGGGCGATGCGGTTGCTGATGAGAATGGCAGAGTCGGTTTCCTAAAGGGCTACGAGAAGGCGCACGCGTTTGTCCACAACTCGCCGGATTCCGTGACGCTGACGATCGGATCGAGCGCGTGGCCACTGCCATTTCCTATTGTGAAGGCGGATGGGGCGTGGCACTTCGATGCGCTGAAGGGTGCGCAGGAGTTGGCTTATCGGCGGATTGGGCAAAACGAACTGGACGCCATCAAGGTGTGCCGAGCTTTGCGCGATGCGCAGAAGGTGTACGCCCAGTCGGGGCATGACGGGAATCCTGCGGGTGCGTTCGCGGAGAGGATTGTGAGTTCGCCGGGTAAGCAGAACGGTCTCTACTGGGAGACGAAGGAGGGCGAAGACGAGAGTCCGGCTGGCAGCTTGATTGCCGGCGCTACCAGTGAAGGGTATGACATCCAGCAAGGTAAGAAGCCGGTACCGTTTTATGGGTACTACTACCGGGTGCTGAAGGCGCAGGGGGCACATGCGATCGGCGGCGCGAAGGATTACATCATGGACGGAAAGATGACGGGCGGGTTCGCCATCGTTGCGTGGCCAGCGGAGTATGGGCCCAGTGGCAGTGGCGTGATGACGTTTGTCATTGGACGAAGTGGGATGGTGTACCAGAAGGATCTTGGACAGGACACGGAAGCGACTGTGAAGGCTATGACCGCGTATGACCCGGACAGCTCCTGGAAGATCGCTCGCTGAAGATCGGTTGAAGCGTCTGGGCTGGCTTCGATCAAGTGGTGGTAAGAGAGTCGAGCAGCGCGCGGGTTTCGCTGAGGACGTCTTCGGCTTTAGCCGAGGGGAGAGGCCAGCGAAGTGTGCCCTGCGGGGTGAACTGTGCGCCGCGTTTTGCGTTTCGACTAACTAACTTCATCAACATAGATGGGTCGATGGCTGCGCGCGCGAGGGTCTCTTGATCGGCGTTGACGGCGGCGAATTTGACGTGGAGCATCTCGACGAATGCTTTGATGGGCTGCTTTTTGTTGCCGTTCGGATTGGGGAGTTCGACCTGGGTGCGCTTGCGGTCGAGCTGCGAGATGCCGAGTTGCTCACAGCGGAGGCGGATCTCGCCTGCGGCTAGGAGGTTGAGGACGGTCTCGGGCGGGGTGCCGTAGCGATCCTGGAGTTCGGCGCGGACGTCGGCGAGGTCAGCCTGGGTTTGCGCTCCCGCAATGCGCTTGTACATGCGGAGACGCTGGTTTTCTTCGGGGATGTAATCGGAGTCGATGCGGACGGAGATGCCGAGGTTGATGACGGTGTTGGCATGGGCAGGTGCTTCTTCTTCGCCCTTCATTTTGCGAACGGCTTCTTCGAGCATCGTGGTGTACATCTCGAAGCCGATGGCTTCAATGTGGCCGGACTGCTCGCCGCCGAGCATGTTGCCTGCGCCGCGGAGTTCGAGGTCCAGAGCGGCGATCTTGAAGCCTGCGCCGAGGTCAGAGAATTCTTTCAATGCGGCCAGGCGGCGGCGCGCGATCTCGGTGAGTTCGGTTTCGGGAGGGATTGAGTAAGTATGAATAGGCGCGGCGGTTGCTGCGGCCTACGCGGCCTCGGAGCTGATAGAGCTCGGAGAGGCCGTGGCGGTCGGCGCGGTTGATGATGATGGTGTTGGCGAGGGGGATGTCGAGGCCGTTTTCGATGATGCTGGTGGCGACGAGGACGTCATACTCGTGGTTCATGAAGGCGAGCATGACGCGTTCGAGTTCGGCTTCGGGGAGCTGGCCGTGGCCTATGACGATGCGGGCTTGCGGGACCAGTTCGCGGATCTTGGATGCGAGGTCGTAGATGGTTTCGACGCGATTGTGAACGAAGTAGACCTGGCCACCGCGCTCGAGTTCCATCTCGACTGCTGTGCGGATGAGTTTCTCGTCGAACTTGGCGACGATGGTCTGGATGGCCATGCGGTCTTTGGGTGGGGTCTCGATGACCGACATATCACGTAACCCGATCAGTGACATATGCAAGGTACGGGGGATGGGCGTGGCAGACATGGAGAGCACGTCGATAGCGGCGCGCATCTGCTTGAGGCGCTCTTTGTGGCGGACGCCGAAGCGCTGCTCTTCGTCAACGATAAGAAGTCCAAGGTCCTGGAACTTTAAGGTCTTTCGAGAGGACAGCGTGGGTGCCGATGAGAATGTCGATCTTGCCGGCTTCGGCTTTTTCGAGAATGATCTTTTTCTCTTTAGCCGTGCGGAAGCGGGAGATCATCTCGATGTTGACGGGGAAGTTGGCGAAGCGCTTTTTGAAGGACTCGAAGTGCTGGAAGCTCAAAACTGTTGTCGGTGTTAGGACGGCTACCTGCTTGTGATCCTGTACGGCTTTGAAGGCAGCGCGCATGGCGACCTCGGTTTTGCCGTAGCCGACGTCGCCGCATAGGAGGCGGTCCATGGGCTGGATGGACTCCATGTCGCGCTTGATGTCGGCGATGGCGGTGAGCTGGTCGTCGGTCTCGTTGAAGTCGAAGGCATCTTCGAACTCGTGCTGCATGTTGGTGTCGGGTGAGAATGGAGTGCCTTGACGGCGGCTTTGCGCTGAGCGTAGAGCTTGAGCAGCTCGCCGGTCATGTCGGCCATCGCTTTTTTTACGCGGGCCTTGGTCTTTTGCCATGCCTGGGTGCCGAGTTTGTTTAGCTCGGGCGGAGGGCCGGTTTCGCTGGAGCGATACTTCTGGATGAGGTCGAGGCGAGTGAGGGGGACGTAGAGCTTTGCTTCGTCGGCGAACTCGAGGATCATGAGTTCGAGCGGCGGCTGGTCGTTTTCTTCGATGACGCGGAGGCCGCAGTATTGGGCGATGCCGTGTTCGACATGAACGACGTAGTCTCCGACCGCGAGGTCGCGGAAGTCGGAGATGAACGCGGAGGCTTTGGATTTGCCGCGACGGACGGGGCGGGCGGTGACGTCGGCGTCGTCGGAGAGATCCTGCGCGCCGAAGATGATGATCTGGCGGGCGGTGGTCCTGTCGAGATCGAGGATCTGAACGCCGGACGCGATGGGCGTTTTTACGATGACCGGGGTTCGGAGGTCGAGCGTATTTCCGGCGAGGTAGCTGGATTCGGTGTAGACGGTGGAGCTGCCGGGAGCTTCGCTGCGGGAGCCGAGGCGATAGGGGATCTGATACTCCTGCAGGAGGCCGGCGAGGCGTTCGACTTCGCCCTGATTTGGCGCAGTGAGGAGGATGCGGGCCTCCTGCTTCATCAATGCGTTGATGGCGTCGATGAGTGCTGGAATCGCGCCGTGGAAGCGCTGGGTGGGGCGCGTGGCGAAGTCCACTTCGGAGAGGTCGCTCCGGTCGGCGTCGAGGACGTCTACCGCGCCTAGCTGGTCGAGTTCAACGCCGGAGAATTTGTGGAGGCGGTCGTCGAGATCCCATGGCGAGAGGTAGATATCCTCGGGACGGACGAGGTTTCCTATGCCTGAGCGCTCGTGGCGCTGCTCGATCTTGTTCCACCAGCGTTCGCCCTGATTCTTGACCATGGCGGGCTCTTCGATGAAGACGCGTGGGGCGGTCGTGCTGCTGGCGTTTAGGAGATCGAGGAGGGTGAGATTGGCACCGGCGACTGGCGCGAAGAACTCCCAGCCGGGGAAGATGGTGGCTTCGCCGGTGCGGCTGCTGACGTGGGTGAGGAGTTCGGTGGGCTCTTCGCCGCCCTCCAGGGCCGCCCCCGCTGTGCCTGCGCGGGTGAGACGAGCGTTGATGGCGGTGAGGAGTTTTTCAGTGACTGGAGTCTCGGTGAGGGGGAGAAGGAGTGCGCTGTCGAGCGTGGAGGCGGAGCGCTGGGTTTCGGGGTCGAAGCGGCGGATGGATTCGATCTCGTCGCCGAAGAAGTCGATGCGGACGGGGCGGTCCATCTCGGGGGAGTAGACGTCGAGAATGCCGCCGCGGAGGGTGACCTGACCGGGCATCTCGACGACGTCCACCTTGGTATATCCGACCGATAGGAGGTGCTCAACGAGCATGTCGGGCATGTATTCTTCGCCGAGCTTGAGATGAAGGGTCAGGGCGCGGTAGTAGTCACGGGAAAAGAGCTTCATACAGGCGGCTTCGACGGGGGCGATGACGAGCCGGGCCTGACCGGTCGCTATCTTCCAGAGCGTCGCAGCGCGGGTTTCCTGGATCTCTGGGTGGGGCGAAAGGTTTTCGAAGGGGAGGACGTCGTGAGCGGGGAGCCGGAGGACCGTTTCCGCGGGAAGGGCTCCCGTAAGCTCGCAGGCGGCCAGGACGGCAGCCTGGAGGGCTTCGGCGGCCTTATTGTCGGCGACGATGATGACGCAGGGGGCAGCGGCGGCCCGGACGAAGAATGGGAGGTAAAGCGCGCGAGCGGTGAAGGTGAGTCCAGAGACACGTCTGCGCCCCGTGCCACCGCTCAAGTGGCGGCGCACACGCTCGAATGCTTCAGAATGCTCCAGGTCAGCGAGGAGCTCGCGGACGAAGGAAAGAACCATGCTGTATTCAGTTTAGTTGAAGTGAGGTTTTCAGCATCTCAACAGTTGGAGTAATATCTGGCTCCCATGGGAAAGTTGCCACTGGGCGTTCGCTAGCTGCGGGGATCGAGATTATTAGAGAAGTTCCGGAGGTTGACGATGGTGAACAAACGGATTTCCTTTGCGCTTTTGGCGGTGGTGCTTCCACTGACGGCGGGATGCAACCGGCACAGCAAAAGTGAACAGTATTATCTGATCGCTACGAACACTGCTGTTCCTTACTGGAAGGCGGCTGCAGCTGGATTCGAGGCAGCCGGCGCTCAGTATGGAGTCTCGGTTGACACGCGCGGTCCCGCAGGATTAAATCCTCAGGCCGAAGTAGATGAGTTCAAAGCGATGGTGGCGAGGAAGCCCGCAGGGATCCTTGTCTCAGTTGCAAACTCGCAGTTGATGGCGCCTGAGATTGATGCAGCAATCGCGGCGGGCATCCCTGTGATTACGATCGACTCGGACTCACCAGAGAGTAAGCGACTGTACTTTATCGGGACCAACAATCTGGAGGCAGGGCGGCTCGGTGGGAGGCGTGTGGCGGCACAGCTGAATGGCAAAGGGAATGTGGTGTTTTTCAGCAATCCGGGGCAGCCGAACCTGGACGAACGACTGAAGGGCTATCAGGATATCTTCGCTGCCTATCCGGGGATCAAAGTTGTGGAGGTCTTCGATATCAAGGCAGATCCGGGCACAGCTTTGGATCAGGCGGGTGTGTACCTCGCGCGAACGGGTCCGGCCAAGATTGATGCGTTCATTTGCCTGGACTCCAGGTCGGGTGTAAACGTCGCTGAGGCTTTCAAGCGAAGAAATATCACCGACCGGCTACTGGTAGCCATGGACGTAGACCGCGACACACTCACGTTGGTGGGAGATGGAACGATCGATTCGACGATCTCTCAAAAGCCATACACGATGGCCTATCTAGGGCTGAAGGCGCTGGATGAGATCCATCACTATCCCGTGAAACCGCTGGACGCAGACTTCGGGCTTGATCCATACTCTCCGTTCCCTGCCTTTGTTAATACGGGCGTCGCACTGGTGGATAAGACAAATCTGGATGCCGTTTTGAGGAAGCAGCGGGAGGCGAACAAGTAGTTCCGCTACCAAAAGAATTTCATACAGTTGTCTAAGGTAGTTCTGGCAGGAAGAGCTTCGCATCAGAAATAAAATATGATTCAGTGCCGTCGGCGAACTCAACTCAGCACATCTCCTTGAGTTGAGCTTGGCCAGCGGCACGACATATTCGGCCAACTCCAAGGAAAATTTCAGATTTATTCGGTGTGTTGTGTCCTTCGGGCGGTTTACTCCTCTCAGTTATTTGGAGTAGTATCTGCACCCGTCGAAATATCATCTGCGCTTCGGCCCCGGTTTCTACGTGTTTAGCTTCGGACGGGATTTTCGCCGGAGGATCAGAATGAGTCTTTTGAAGCAGCGATTTCTTTTTGCGCTTTTGACAGCGACGTTTCTCCCGCTGCTCGCGGGATGTACCCGACACGGTAAGGACGAGCACTACTATCTGGTCGCAACCAACATCAACCTGCCTTACTGGAAGTCAGCCAACGCGGGGTTTCAAAAGGCGGCAACTCAGTATGGAGTCTCAGCAGAGATGCGCGGTACGACGACGTTCGATCCGCAGGGTGAAGTGGCTGAGTTTCGTACGGTTGTCGCGCGAAAGCCCGCCGGAATCCTGGTCTCGGTGGCGAGCGCGCAGTTGCTGGCGCCCGAGATCAAAGCCGCAATGGACGCGGGGATTCCTGTCATCACGATGGATTCGGATGCGCCGCAGAGTTCGCGGTTGTACTTCATTGGGACCAACAACCTGCAAGCTGGAAGGCTGGGCGGTCTGCGAGTGGCGTCAAAGCTGAACGGCAAGGGGAACGTAGTTTTCTTCTCGATTCCAGGGCAGCCCAATATTGATGAGCGGTTGAAGGGCTACAAGGACACCTTATCGAACTACCCAGGAATCAAGGTGGTCGATGTCTTCGATATGAAGGGAGACTCCGGTGTAGCGATGGACCAGACAAAGGACTATTTGTCACGAACCGGAGCGAACAAAATTGATGCGATCATCTGCCTCGAGGCAGCATCAGGCCGGGATGTGGCCGAGGAGCTTCGCCGTTCGGGCGTGAAGGACCGTCTGCTGGTTGCGATGGACGTTGACCAACCGGTGCTGCAGGGAATCAGGGATGGAACGATCGATTCGACGATCTCGCAAAAGCCGTACACGATGGCGCTGCTGGGATTGAAGGCTCTGGATGATATCCATCACTACCCGGTGAAACCGTTGATACAAGACTACGGGCTGGATTCGTTTGCACCCTTTCCCGCGTTTATCGACACAGGCGTTTCGCTGATTGATAAGAGCAACGTGGACACCCTGCTGAACCTTGGCGAAGACAAGGCGACGCAGTAGGGCCTGAGCGCGGCGAGCCTTCGATGTCAGCAACACCATCGAAGGCCCGACTACAAGCTAGCTCCGCGTTACCGTCTTCAAATGCAATTCGCGCATCTGCTGATCGCTTACTGGGGTAGGGGCATCGACCATCAGATCGATCGCCTTCGCTGTCTTCGGAAACGCGATCACCTCACGAAGGCTTGTTGCACCAGCAAGAATCATCACGATCCGGTCCAGCCCCAGCGCGATCCCGCCATGGGGAGGCGTGCCGTACTCAAGCGCATCGAGGAAGAAGCCAAACCGCTCCTTCGCCTCCGCATCCGACATGCCCAACGACCGGAAGATCTCCGCTTGCACATCCTGCCGGTGAATACGAATCGAGCCCGAACCAAGCTCCGTTCCATTCAGCACGATGTCATACGCCAAAGCACGCACCGCGCCCTTATCGTTCGTCAGCCGCCCCGCCTTGATGTCCTCTTCATGCGGCGACGTAAACGGATGATGCGCAGCGTTCCAGACCTTGGTCTCCTCATCCCACTCGTACATCGGAAAGTCGGTGACCCAGAGAAATTTGTAGTCCGCCTCAGTGCCCGTCTTTTCAAACAACTTGTGCTTGTCGGCAAACTTCGTGGCAAGCTGCAACCGCAACGCACCAACTCGCTTGTAGATCCATTGCGGATCGTGGTTCCACTTCGCAGGCGTGCCAATCTTAGGAGTCACGACGATGATCAGATCGGAAGCATCTCCGCTCACCTTCGCCTCGATAGTCTCCGCCAGCGGAGCAAACGCGACGTTCGTCTTCAAACGAGCCACATCCAGAAAGTCGAGACCGCAGTCGCCAAATGTCGCTCGTATCTCATCCACCAGAGCGCGCTTCTGAGTGCCGCTGAGCGCACCGGCATTCGGAATCACAAATCCAAGGATCGGCAGCTCCTTCTCGATCTTCAAAGAATCACGCAGTTCCGGCGTAAGCTCTTCGGTCAACGACACCATCGCGGGCAGTCGCATATCCGGCTTGTCGATGCCGTAGCTCCGAATCGCGTCGTCGTAGGTCATCTGGACGAAGGGAGTCGTCAACGAAATTCCAGCAGTTTTGAACGCGGCCGTCAGAAAGCCCTCGACCACGCGAAACACCATCTCCTGCCGGGGAAAGCTCATCTCGAGGTCGATCTGGGTAAACTCCGGTTGACGATCCGCGCGCAGATCCTCATCACGGAAGCAACGAGCAATCTGAAAGTACTTGTCGAAGCCCGAGATCATCAGGATCTGCTTGAAGATCTGCGGTGACTGCGGCAACGCATAGAAGCTACCCGCATGGACGCGGCTGGGCACAAGGTAATCACGCGCTCCCTCTGGCGTAGACCGCGTCATGAAGGGAGTTTCAACCTCGATAAATCCCTCATCGGAGAGGTAGTTTCGAATCGCCCGCGCCACCTTACTGCGCAGTTCGAAGTTGTGCTGCATCTGCGGTCGCCGCAGATCGAGATAGCGATACTTCAACCGTACCTCTTCGTTCGCGATCGCATCTTCCGCGGGCGAAAACGGTGGAGTCTTCGCCTCGTTCAGCAGCAGCAACTCGCTGGCTACAACCTCAATCTGCCCGGTTGGCATATTTGGGTTGTCGAGCCCCGCGCCACGCCGACGCACCTTGCCCTTCACCGCAACGACATACTCCGAGCGCGCCGCTTCAGCCTTTGCGTGGGCCTCGCCGGACACCTCTTTATCGAGCACGACCTGCGTGATCCCGGTGCGGTCCCGCACATCGAGAAAGATCAGGTTTCCATGATCCCGTCGACGGTTCACCCAGCCCATCAGGACGACCTCCTGGCCGTCCTGCTCCACGCGAAGCTCGCCACACATCTGGGTGCGCTGCAAATTCCCTAAAAAATCCAACATGATCTCATTCACTTTCAAATCGCATTTGCTTTCTCTGAGAGAAGAAGAAGTGAAACTTAAGCTCGTAGAAAGCCCGCAAGTTCAGCTCGGGGAACCTTCGTCTGCTCGCCTGCACTAAAGTCTTTAACCGTCAGAATACCCGACGAAACCTCATCTTCACCCACAATTACCATTCGTCGAGCCAGCTTATCCGCGGCTTCGAAGGACTTCTTCAGGCGGAAACTTCCATCTCCAACCTCGATAGCAAGTCCCGCGCGACGAAGCTCCTGAGCCAAAGCCAACGCCGCAGCGTTCTGCGCAACTCCCATCGGAGCAACGAACGCATCAAGCTTCTGCGCAGCAGCCGCCGACTCCTGTGCCTGTAACGTCAGGATCAACCGATCCTCCCCAATCGCGAAGCCGATTCCAGGAGCCTTCGGTCCGCCGAGCATCTCCGACAATCCGTCGTAGCGACCGCCTCCAAGCAAAGCATTCTGGGTCCCCAAACCGCTTCCATCAGGCACGGTAAACTCGAACGTTGTCCGCGTGTAGTAGTCCAAACCACGCACCAGCCGAGGGTTCACCGTGTAAGCAACACCACACGCATCGAGCGCCGCAAGTACCTGCGCAAAGTGTTCCTTGCTTGCGTCATCCAGGAAGTCCGCGATCTTCGGCAGGCCGTTGATGATCTCCTGGTCGCCAGCATCTTTCGAGTCCAGCACTCGTAGCGGATTCGTCTCTGCCCTGCGCTGGTTGTCGGCGCTCATCCGATCCTTCACCGGAGCTAAAGCCTCACGCAGCGCCGCAATATACCGAGGCCGATCAGTCGACGAACCAACCGAGTTGACCTCCAGCTTCCATCCCTTCACGCCCAACTCGTTCAGGAAGGTAGAGAGCATCTCCAGAACCTCAGCGTCGCGCAGAGCGCTATCCGCGCCCGACCAAGCCGGGCCAAGCACCTCAGCTCCAATCTGCCAGAACTGCCGATACCTGCCACGCTGGGGCCGCTCCCTCCGGAACTGTGGTCCGATGTAGAACAGCTTCTGCAACATCCCCGTGTCTGCGAGTTTGTGCTCGATGTAAGCGCGTACGACTCCAGCCGTATTTTCCGGCCGCAACGTCAAGCTCTGAGCACTATCGCTATCAGCTCGCGTCCGATCTTCCCACGTGTACATCTCCTTGGATACGATATCGGTCTCCTCGCCCACGCCACGCGCAAACAGCGCCGTATCCTCAAAGATCGGTGTCCGAATCTCCCCAAACCCATAGCGTGCAAATACAGCCCGAGCCGTCGCTTCTACATAGTTCCAAAGCGCGGTCTCCGGAGGTAAAAGATCCCGAGTCCCGCGTACTGCCTTCAAAGTAGCCATCATCACCAGTGTAGCGAAACAGCGCCGGATTTACGTGCCTGCCGTCTCCGCCAGATAGATGGCCGTGTAGTCGAGGTAATTCTGGGCGTACTTGAGGATCAACGCCCGATCGTCCTCCCCCAGCGTGCGCCGCACCTTGCCCGGAACGCCGGCAACCAGCGAGTTCGGTGGAATCACTGTTTGCTCCGGGATGACTGCTCCAGCCGCGATAATCGAGCCCTCACCGATTCGAGCATTGTTCAGGATGGTTGCGCCGATGCCAACCAAAACCGCGTCCTCCAGCACGCATCCGTGCACGGTCGCGTTGTGTCCGATCGTTACCATCTCGCCCACAATCACAGGATAAAGATGCCGCATGCCGTGCAGTACGGCGCAGTCCTGCACATTGCTTTTGGCACCGATGCGGATAGCGTTGACATCGCCTCGGACGACTGCGTTCATCCAGATGCTCGCCTGTTCGCCCAGAATGACGTCCCCGATCACCTGCGCAGACGGGTCGACATAACAACTTTGCGGAATAACCGGTTTGATTCCCTGATATGTCCGAATCATGAAGCCTGATTCTACCCTGCACATGCAAAAGTTTTCAGCTTTGTACCTCTAGCTCCTGTCCAGCCAGTTGGTTACCATCGATTTATATGTTTTTCGGCCTAAACGGGCGTATTCTAGTAGATATCCCGATTGGGACTGTTTGGAGGTGTATTTTTCTTGGCAGAGGTTCGAGTACAAGAAGGCGAACCCCTTGAGAATGCCCTGCGACGCTTTAAGCGCAAGGTGCAGACCGAAGACATTATCAAGGAAGTCAAGCGTCACTCTTTTTATCTGAAACCAGGTGAGAAGAAACGAGTGAAAGAAGCACTCGCTCGCAAGCGCAATCGCAAGAAGGTCCGTAAGGAGCAGGATTAGTTAGCTCCATAACCAGGGCGGTCGTTCTCCTCCTCTCTTCAGAGTTTGAAGAGGCGGCCGCCTTAATCGCCAGAGATGGACTCCCGCCATCGACTGGCCCCGGAAGAGAGAGCCTGCACATCGGCTCGCATCGACTGGCAAATCGATACACGAAGACGCGGTTCCGGGCCCCCTTCAGATCCAAGAAGTAACGATCATCAGCAAAGGTAGACCCCTTGGCGATGTCATCAAGATCACTTCCCCCTTGGGTTCTCCTTTCCGTAAGACGGGAGAAGCGGCATGGAATTTCTCGATCGGCTATTGACCTGCGCAGATTGCGGTGGAGAGTTTATCTTCACCGCCGGGGAACAGCTTTTTTTCTTCGATAAACAATTCAAGAACGACCCAAAGCGGTGTAAACCGTGCAAGTCCAAACGCTCCGGTGTTGGGATGAAGGCAGGTACGGGCCCAGCTGCGGCTGGCCTGTCGCGCACCGAAACCCGCACGGAATGCTCTGAGTGCGGTATTGAGACCACCGTCCCGTTCAAGCCGACTCAGGGGCGGCCGGTACTCTGTCGTCAGTGCTTCCAGAGCAAGCGTGCTCCGACGACGGGGGCACTGGTGACCGCAGCAGCTACGGCTGAGATGGTTGCCGGCTCGGGAGGCGAGCGTCCTACGCCGAGTGCAGAGCTGTTGGTGGCCGCGGCACAAGCTCCGCGGTACTAAGAGACCAGCTTCGATCACCGCTCCTCACGTACGATGTGGGTGAGGATATCGGTGCGCTCTGAAGACACCCAGGATAACCAGGACAACTACGTCGACCATCGCTCGGCGCTTAGCTTGGAGTTTGTGCTGGCCCGGGCGGAGCTCGGCGAGTTCGAGCTTACGGTCTGTACGGATGGAACCTACAAGCTCGACGGTGGTGCGATGTTTGGCGTCGTGCCGAAACCGTTGTGGGAGAAGCGGGCTCCTGCGGACGCTCAAAACCGCATTCTGCTGGGGCTCAACACGGTCGTGGTGCGGACGGGCAAGCAGACGGTGGTGATTGAGACCGGGATCGGCAACAAGCAGTCGGCGAAGATGCGCGAGATCCAGTGCAATCAGGAGCTTCTGCCGCAGTCGCTGGCTGCGGCGGGCGTTCGGCCGGAGGAGGTGGATGTTGTCATCAACACTCACCTGCACTTTGACCATTGCGGCTGGAATACGACGCTTCATCCAAATGGTTCTGTGACACCGACGTTCCCAAATGCGCGCTACTTTGCGCATCGCGGCGAGGTGGAACATGGACATCTGCAGCTTGATCGCGACCGCGTCAGTTATCTCTCGCCGAACTATGATCCGCTGATCCAGTCGGGGCAGATGACCTTGCTCGACGCTGCTGGAATCAGGGCGAATCCGGAGGTTTGTCCTGGAATCAGCGTGGAAGTATTTCCAGGACACACGGCGCAGTTGATGGCGGTTCACATCGAATCGATGTCACATGCTGGAGCAAAACAGCACGCCTGCTACATCTCTGACCTGATTCCGACGAGTTCCCACCTGGATCCGACGTGGGTGATGGGATACGACCTCGATCCGGTGGAGACGATTGCGCAGCGGAAGCGGTTTTACAGCCGCGCCATTCCGGAAAACTGGTTGGTGCTGTTTACGCACGATCACGAGACGCCGATGGGACGGATCGGGATCAACGCGAAGGGAAAGCCGGTTTTGGTCGCTACAGAATAGGTTCGGGTGTTTTGGGCGTGAAAAAACCCTGCCGAGGCAGGGTTTTTTTGGTGCAAATTTATGGTGACTTATGGTGACTTTGTGGTGCTTAGACGGGAACTGAAGTTAGCTCGGCTGGGTCGACGTTGACGAAGCGGCCGTGCTGTCCCTTGTCCTGGAAGCGGACGATGCCGTCTACCTTGGCAAAGAGGGTGTCGTCCTTGCCACGGCCGACGTTGGCGCCGGGCTTGAGCGGGGTGCCACGCTGACGGACGATGATGCCACCGCCGAGGATCGTCTGACCACCGAATACCTTGACTCCGAGCCGCTGGGCGTTTGAGTCGCGGCCGTTTTTGGAAGAACCTAAACCTTTTTTATGTGCCATTCGATTGCCTCTTTCGCGCTGCCCTCTGGGCCTTTGCGCTCACTGAATCTTGAAATCAAAAAACTTTATGAAGAAGCTTCTTATGCTTCCTTGAAGCTCTTGCCGTTGACGAGAATCTCGTTGATCTTGACCTCAACGAAGTTCTGGCGGTGGCCCTGCATCTTCTTGTACTGCTTCTTGCGCTTGAGCTTGAAGACGAGGATCTTTTCGCCGCGGCCTTCGCCGACGACGGAGGCGAGAACCTTGGCTCCGGTGAGGTCGGACTCGAACTTGCCCTCTTCGCCGCTGACGGCGAGGATGTCGGAGAACTCGATATTGCCGTTCTCGTGGGCGGTGGTTTCAATCTTCAACTTCTCGCCAGGAGAGACCAGATACTGTTTGCCGCCGGTGCGGATGACTGCGTACATGACTAGAACCTCAAGCGGGTCGCATGGAGCTGGCCGCTTCCTTCAAAATAGATTGTGCTGCATGGGCGCATACAGGAGCACTTCAGTAAGCCAACGGGTCAAGCCATCGCAGTCTCGTATTGACCGCCGGGCTTAGGCCTGTCGTCCCTGCAACCCTTGAGGTGAAGACACAAAGGGCTGCAGCGCCAAACTTAATGAGTGTATCGCGTTCCGCGAGGGTGGTCAACGTTGTCTCCCATAGTCGGCCCTGGTTGAATGGTAACCCCCCCCCCCGGGGGATACCCCACGCTAAATCACCTCGTTCTAACGAGATACTAGAATTGCTCCCTCCAAAATTTTGCATTCAAAGGGGTTATTGGCAAATTCCTCATATCAAACGAGTTATAGTCCAGCGCGTTTCGATAGAGCATTCCAGTATGTTTGGATCTTTACTTTTCTATTCTACCTTGCTGAATGAAACTAATGCGCAACGCGAAAACCCGCGTCTGGAGCGGGCTTTCGCGTGGTTGGGGGTTGACAGGATTTGTCCTTCACTTCACGAGTTCAAACTCGCCGGGCTTCCAAGTCTTATCAAACCACGGCTGCAACGGGCCGTAGAGACGCAGCAGAACATTCCAGCCTTTACCGGGTACGGTCTGCACCCAGTTCGATTCATGCCCAGCGGGCGCTGTTGGACCGAACCAGACATCGACCGAGGTGTCAGGGTTCACGACAATGCCCTTCTTCTGGCTGCCGATGCTGGGAAACTGTTGATCGGTCTGCAGCATGGAGCGAGTTTGATTGTCATAGACAACGAACGACCAGAAGTCTTTCGCTGGGATAGATGGCGGTAAGTGAATCTTGTAGGTCTTGTTGCCATCCAGCGGCTTGCCATCGGAGTCCACGAACGCGGCGGCGTATTGTGAGCCGATTCCCACCATCTTCATGGCCATGGCCGGGGTGATACCGGTGGCGTAGTAATGAAACATAGTTCGTGCATCGAGATTCCGCACGCCAGGCTGAGATAAGAACTCATAGCCTCCGGTGAATGTTGTGACCCACGCGCTGTTCGGATAGTAGGGCGCTTCCTTCATTCTCGTGCGAAAGAGGATGGCCCGAGAAGTGGCGTTCCCCACCGCGGCCGCCTCGGTCAGAATCTTCTTCATGCGCTCATCGGGCGCAAAGGGCTTGCCCTTCTCGATGCCGATGGAGGCGAAGAGCCCCAGCCTTTCAGGATCCAGCGCCTCGCTGGGCTCCTCCTGCACGACCTCGTTAAGCTCTTCAAAGTAGCTAAAGTCATTCGCGTGAACCGTGTTGAGCTCAACGCCAGAGCCATTGATGAACTTTGTTGCGGGCGGGTTCTTCGCCTGCGACAGCGGATAGATGCGCAGATTCTTCTTGATGCTCTCCACGCCGGGCTTGAGATCGCCGTTTACCTTAAATCCCCGTCCCATGAGCCAGAGGTTATAAGTACGCGAGCGGGCGACAAAGTAACCCTTCGGCATTTCGCCTGTGTAGCCTGGAGGGAGCACGAGATACTTGCCGCCTTTACCCTTGTCAGGTCCGGCGTTGCCGATATCGGTGACGTACTGAAACCAAGAGTCATCGAGGAACGCGAGCACGTTGGGAGGCGCTTCAATCACCAACGGGCCATCCTTCAAATTTAGCCAGTTGCTGAAATAGACCGAGTCAGTGTTTCCCGTGAGAAAAAGTGATTTTGAGTCCAGAAGGTTTTCGAAGACCAAAATGTTGCCATTGATAGCGCCGAGCTTTTCAAAACCTGTGCGCATACCGACCAAGGAAGCCCCTGGCATGCCGCTCATAAACGCCTGCACCCCGCGCGAGAAATCAAGGTTGTCATAAACCTTCTGAACGGTGGCGTCGTCTGGGAAGCCGTCCTTAAAATTCAGAGTCCCTATGCGTGTGTCCACGGTGTCCGGCGTGGTGATGGACGGCGGGATAGGCGTCGTCATCTTCATCTTCGGCGGGGTCTGCGCCGGGCTCGTGGTTGCAGATGAAGGTCCAGCCTTTTCGTTGCAGCCAGTGGCCAAGACAAGTGCCCCGGCAAGTGTGGCGGCAAGACATTGATTGAATTTCATATGTCCTCTCCAAATGCATTGGTCGCTTCGGGGTGCCATTTACAAGTTCAATTCACTCGATTTGCCAACTGCGGTTGCTCGCTCCTGAGGAGTATAGATACCGCTCATCACAACAAGAACTAGCAAAAGGCCTAGCTGCTGAAGCCATTCTCGCGAGGTCACAATTTTCGAGGAGTTTGCTGTTCGGCGGACAGGCGGCTAGCCGGTAGCAACCCATCCACTCTCACAAACGATCCATGCAGTAATCTTTGGGCATGAAAGTTGCGATCGTTACCGGAGCGGCACAGGGGATTGGGCGTAAGACGGCGGAGGTGTTGGCGGGGGCTGGGTATGGATTGCTTCTGATGGATATGCAGTCGTGTACCGCGACGCTGGCTGCGGTGAGGACGGCTGGCGTTGAGGCTGAGGAGGTGTTGGGGGACATCTCGGACGAGGCTGTGGTGCAAAGGGCGGTCGAGGCGGTGAAGTCGCGCTGGGGACGTGTGGATGTGCTAGTGAATAACGCAGGAATCAGTTTTATCTCGCCGGCAGAGGCCGTGGAGCGTAAGGCGTTTTTGCGGGTGCTGGAGGTGAATCTGCTGGCTCCGTTTCTGCTGGCGAAGGCGTTTGGCGCGATGATGCTGGAGCAGAGGAGCGGGAGCATCGTAAATGTGGCCTCGATTGCGGGGCTGGTGGGGATTGCGGACAGGTCGGCTTACAACGCTTCGAAGCATGGATTGATTGGGCTGACGCGGACGCTGGCAGCGGAGTGGGGTGGGCGCGGGGTTCGGTGCAATGCGGTGTGTCCGGGGTGGGTGAAGACGGAGATGGATGTCGCGGACCAGGCGGCGGGTGGCGGATACAACGATGCGGATATTGAAGGCGTGAATCCGATGGGAAGGTTTGCGACGCCGGAGGATATTGCACGGACAATTCTGTTTCTGGCTGACCCGGAACAGAGTGGGTTCATCAATGGGCAGGCGCTGCCGGTCGATGGTGGGTGGACGACGGATGGGAGCTGGCAGAGTCTGAGGATGCGTAAGCGGTGAGATGGAAATTGCATGATGGTTAGGGGCGAATCGTGGCAAAATATTGGCGTTGAGGTGGCGCTGATGAATGGGCTCTCTTTTTCTGCTGCGGTGATCCTGGGGTTGGCTGTGGGGCCGGTGATGGCGCAGGATGCGGCGATGCACGCTCCTGATGGTGGGACGATGCAACGGTTGCAGAGTATCGATATTCCTTCGGCGGCGAATGCTCCGTTCAGCGCGGTGGTGACGACGGATTGGACGAGGATTATGCCGGATGGAAGCACGGGGACGGTGAAGAATCACCGGACCGTGGCGCGCGACAGCCTGGGGAGGGTATTTCAGGAGCGGCGCTACTTCGCACCGGATGGGGACAAGCAGACGACGCGGATCTCGGAGTGGGACTATCAGGACCCGACACGACACGAGATGTGCGTCTGCCGGCCGGAGACGCAGGTTTGCACGATCTATAAGTACAACGGCCCTGCCACAGTGAATCTACCGAAGGCCGGCCCGCTGGCAAACGGCAAGGGCACGGTGACGCTGGAAAGCCTGGGACGGAAGACGATCGACAACATCGACGTAGTGGGGTCGCGCGAGGTGACGACGCTGAACGCAGGCGTGATGGGGAATGAGAAGCCGGAGCCGGTGGTGAAGGAGTTCTGGTATTCGCCGCAGCTGAAGATCAACATCATTACGAAGCGGTTCGACCCGCGGGCCTCTGCGATGCAGGACTTCGTGGTGGGGAGTATCAGTCTGGCTGAGCCGGATGCGAAGTTATTTGAGCCGCCGGCGGGTTACCGGATGGTCAATGCGGATGGGCAGTAGCGTCTGACGAAGTTCCTTACTTTGATTTTGGAGTCGCTTTGCGCAAATGGGCGGGGCGAAGCATGGCGCGGATGTCAGCTTTGACCTCATTGCACAGATCGGCGGGAGCGAGGACGGCCGCGCGGGGCCCAAGTCCAAGGACAAAGAAGCGAGCTTGCTGGTAGCTTTCGAATTCGACTTCGAAGATACGCCAGCCTGCACGCAGGGAGCGCGATACAGGGTGATCCGGAGCAGGAACCATCGGACACCAGTGTTCGATGGCGACAACACCTTCCTCTGTGAGCGCCAGGGTCGCGGTGATGTTTTGTTGCTGGTCTCTAAGTTTGGCGGTGCTCTGCTTCCAGTGGGCGGCGAGGTCGAAGTTTGACGGCCGCACGGACGGGAGAGCCAGAACGATGGCATCGCGCATGCGAGAGACCCTGTAGGTGCGCGTGCCCGCGGGGGTTTGCGCGACGAGGTACCAGACGGTCTGTTTGCAGACGATGCCGAGGGGATCGACGGTGCGGATGTTGGTGTCTCCGTCGGAGCGCGTGTAGAGGAAGGTCAGCTTGCAGTCGCGGGCGAGCGCGTCCTGCGCGATGGGGAGCATGGAGAGATCTTCGTTGGAGGGTCGCCAGCCGGTGGGATCGATGTGCAGGCGCGCGCGGATGGAGTCTGCGTGAAGGCGCATGGACGCCGGCATGGAGGCCATCAGCTTGTCGAAGGCACGCTGGGCAGCGGCGGTGAGTTTGTGGTCTCCCAGGCCGCTGGGCTGCGCCATGAGGAGGCCTTGCAGTTCAGCGTCGTCGAGGCCCGGGACCTTGGTGCGCCAGCCTTTTTGCAGCTCCCAGCCGCCAACTGCGCCGCGGTGGGCAAGGAGAGGAATCCCAGCGACGCAGAGGGCTTCCATGTCGCGATGAGCAGTGCGCTGAGAAACTTCGAGCCGCTCTGCGATCTCTCGTGTGGAGAGGCGACCGTGAGCCTGAAGCAACATGAGTGCGGAGAGGAGGCGGTCGGATTTCATTTGGCGGCGGCTCTCCTCTTCAGAAATTAAAGTTATTTAGGGATATATGACAACAGATGTCATATATGCGCAACTACCTTTGCGATTGTGAGGCCCGAGGCCTTGCCGGAGGAAGTTGCGATGGAGTTCAAGAGATATTTCCTGGAACAGCTGGAGAGCGAAGGTGAGGCGTCACGCAAGGTGATCAAGCGGGTGCCTGAGGGGCAAAACGGATGGAAGCCACACGAGAAGTCGATGGAGCTGGGCTATCTGGCTGCGCTGGTTGCGACGATGCCTGGATGGGTCGGGCTGATGATCGACCACGACGAACTGGACTTGAACGAGAATGGCAGGACGTTTCGAACCAAACCGGTAGACACGAGAGCGGAGCTGCTTTCGCTGCTCGAAGGGGGTCTAACGGGTTCGCGCCGGGCATTGGAGAATACGACGGAAGAGCACCTGATGAAGACGTGGCGCCTGAAGATGGATGAGCAGGTGCTCACGGAGGGGCCGAGGTACGTCACCATTTCAAATGGTGCGCTGAGCCATCTGGCTCATCATCGCGGACAGCTCACGGTGTATCTGCGGTTGAACGAGGCGAAGGTGCCGGCGATCTACGGCCCGAGTGCGGATGAGGTCCACTAATGACGAGAGCAGATAGCAGTAGTTGAATCCTGCTATCTGCTCGTCAAGGTGGTCGGCTTGATTGTTCCGCTTGCTCTCTTGATTGTTCGGCTTGCCCTTACGCGGCGAGGGCCAGGGTGTGAGCCTGGAGGTCTTCGAGCCAGAGAGCAAGGTCGAGTTTGCGGGTGGTGAGGTCACGGGTGGAGACGAGGCTGAGGATGGCTTCCTGGAGCTCCGTGGGGAGTTCGGTGAACCCATAGCCGGTGCGGGTGCGGGTGATGGTTTCCAGCTCGTCGAGGCCGAGCCGGTAGTCGAATGCGATCGGATGGGAAGCGTGGGACGAGGCTTCGCTGGCGTTGTTGGTGAGAGCTGCGTCGATCCGGGATGCGACGTAGTTGGAGCCGGGGCGAGAGAGCAGGATAGTGATGGCCTGCAGGATGGCAAACTGAGAAGTGGTCAAGTTTTGTGGAACATAGAGAGTGCCGTTGTCGATCAGTCGCTTGAGCCAGACGGTCGGCGACGGTTCGGTTGGACGGCGCAAAGGAGTTGCAGTCAGCTGGTCAACGTTTAACGCCACGGTATGACTCTCCTGATGATTTGTGCACTGCATGGCTATACGTCCCTCGCTACTTATTGGACGACGCAAGGCAGAGGAAAAGCCGAAAAATGATCCCGAGGTTCTCCCCCAAACGGGGGATTTCACGTCGAAACATTCTGTCGGGTGTTCAGGTCGAATCTCGTCTATCGATTTGGTAACAATAGGAATAGAACGAGAGGGAGATTGCAATGACAGAAGATGTGGAAAGATCCGGTTCTGTGTGGATAAAGGTGCTGAAACTAAGGCCGGATGCGCAGGTGCCGCGGTATGCGCATACGGGAGCGTTCGGAGATCTGGCGGCCGACTTGTACTCAGTTGAGCCTGTTGTGTTGGATGCAGGAGCGACCGTTGGGGTGGCTACAGGGATCGCTTTGGAGTTTCCGTCGACGCATGGGGCACTCGTGGAGGACCGATCGGGGCTGGCGGTGCGTGGGATTACGACGCTGGCTGGGGTGATCGACCCGGGGTACCGGGGTGAGATCAGGGTCGTGATGACGAATCTGAGCGCGGCGGCGGTGGAGATCAAGGCAGGAGACAGGATTGCGCAACTGCGGATTGTGCGGAGGATCGAGGCGGAGTTTGAGGTAGTGAGTGAGTTGGTGGAGGCTCCACGTGGAGCCAAGGGTTTTGGAAGTACGGGGAGTTAGCATCGGTGCGGCGTGCGACGGCGTATGCTTTGGGCCAGTGATCAGGAGGAGTTATGGGTGAGATTGGATGGCCCGAGTTGCCGTGGGATGCGTGGGCAGATACGGCGGATACGCTGCATATGTGGACGCAGATCGTGGGGAAGACGCGGCTGGTGCTGACTCCACTGCAGAACCACTGGTGGAATGTGCCTCTGTATGTGACGGCGCGTGGGCTGGGGACATCCGCGATGCCGTATGGGGAGGATGTTCTGGATGTTGAGTTCGACTTTGTGGCGCATGTGCTGCACCTGCGCATGGGGTCGGGCAAGAGCCTGTCGAGGCCTTTGCGGGCCCAGACGGTAGCGGACTTTTACAAGGAGTACCAGGGGTGCCTGGCCGAGCTTGGGGTGACGGTGAAGATCACGCCGATGCCGGTAGAGGTGGCCAATCCCGTGCGGTTTGATATCGACACGGAGCATAAGTCGTATGACCCGGAGTATGCGCACCGGTTCTGGGAGGTCCTGGTGCATGCTGATAAGGTGTTTCGTGGCTGGGGGACCGGGTTTTTAGGGAAGGTGAGCCCGGTTCACTTCTTCTGGGGGAGCTTTGACCTTGCAGTGACACGGTTTTCGGGGCGAGTGGCGCCGCCGAGGCCGGGGGCAGACTCGATTCAGCGGGAGGCCTACTCGCATGAGGTGATCTCTGCGGGTTTTTGGCCCGGGAACGGTGGATATGGGGCGGCGGCGTTCTATTGCTATTCGGCGCCAGTGCCGGAGGGGCTGGCAGGCGCGAAGATTCGTCCGGAGAGCGCGGGGTGGGATAAAGCATTGGGGGAGTTCATCTTCAAATATGACGCTGTACGAGCACTGGCGGCGCCAGAGGATGCCGTCATGGAGTTTCTGGATAGCTCATACGCCGCTGCCGCTGATGCGGCCAAGTGGGACAGGGCGGCACTGGAGCGGCGATGAGGGTGAGCGCGGTCGCAGCGAGGCGCTGAGCGTGCGACAATCTTAATAGCGAGCCATGCCAAATCTGCAAGCCCAGCAAGCCCAAGTCCCCACGCCAGCTACCATTACTCCGGCGCTGCTCAAGCAGCACAGCATCACCCCGGACGAGTACACGCGCATCGAAGCAGCGCTTGGACGTACCCCATCCCTGACTGAGTTAGGGATTTTTTCTGTCATGTGGTCGGAGCACTGCTCGTACAAGTCTTCGCGGGTGCATCTGAAGCGGTTGCCGACTCGCGGGGAAAGAACCAGTGGTCCGGGTAGCGTGGTGCAAGGACCCGGTGAGAACGCAGGGATCATCGATGTGGGCGATGGATGGGCATGTGCGTTCAAGATCGAGAGCCATAATCACCCGAGCTACATCGAGCCGTATCAGGGCGCTGCTACGGGCGTGGGTGGAATTCTAAGAGACATCTTTACGATGAATGCGCGGCCGCTGGCGGTGATGGATTCGCTGCGATTTGGGCCGCTCGATGAGGCAGAGCCGGATGAGGCGCTGCGGCGCAGGAACCATCAGATTGCGACCGGCGTGGTGCATGGTGTCGCTGGTTATGGAAATTGTTTTGGCGTGCCGAATCTGGGTGGCGAGACGCGATTCGAGAACTGTTACTCGGGCAATCCGTTGCTGAATGCGTTCGCGCTTGGTCTCGTCCGTCGTGACGAGATTTTTTATGCGAAGGCGACCGGCGTGGGCAATCCCGTGATCTACGTGGGCGCGAAGACGGGCCGCGATGGAATCCACGGAGCCACGATGGCGAGCGAGGAGTTCACCGAAGGCTCCGAGCAGAAGCGGCCAAATGTGCAGATGGGCGATCCGTTTTTGGAGAAGCTGCTGCTTGAGGCCTGCCTCGAAGCGATGGCGACCGGTGCGGTGCTTGGGATTCAGGACATGGGCGCA
Organism: uncultured Acidobacteriaceae bacterium; assembly: GCA_963771625.1. Taxonomy (GTDB): domain Bacteria; phylum Acidobacteriota; class Terriglobia; order Terriglobales; family Acidobacteriaceae; genus Edaphobacter. The sequence goes on along the minus strand of CAVYUE010000008.1, from coordinate 204,269 downwards.
GCAGGTTTGACGTGCTCTACGTGCGAGATGGGCGCTCGTGGAGATCTCGGCCTGACGGTGGAGCTGGATCTTGTGCCGCAGCGTGAGACGAAGATGTCGAGCTACGAGATCATGCTGTCGGAGTCGCAGGAGCGAATGCTGCTGGTGGCCGATAAGCCGCGGGCGCAGGAGGTTCTGGATGTGTTCGCGAAGTGGGGGCTGGATGCTTCGATCGTCGGAGTCGTGACGGAGAAGCCGAATATGGTGATCACGCAGCATGGAGAGCTGGTCGCGGATATTCCAAACAAGTCGCTGACCGATGATGCTCCGCTGTATCACCGCCCGGTCGGTGTGTGGAAGGCTCCCGTGCCGCTGGATGCTCCGGCGCATCTGATCGAAGAGTTAAACAGGTCGCGAGACTATACGGCGGATCTGAAGAAGCTGCTGGCGGGCGCCAATATCTGCGATAAGCGTTGGGTCTTCGAGCAGTATGACTCGATGGTGCAGACCAATACCGTGCAGGGGCCGGGTGGTGAGGCTGGCGTGATGCGGATCAAGGGGACGGCGAAGTCTTCCGGTGCGCCACGTCGTCCTGGTCTTCTGGGCAAGCTTGCCGATCTGGTTGCGTCGTCGACTCCGCAGGGCGAGGCGACGCTTTCGACCAATAATCAAGACGCAGCGAACCCTGTGGTTGCACCGGATGATTCGCATGAGTTTACGACGACCGTGAGAGGCGATCGTGGACTTGCGATGGCGCTTGCTGGCAATGGTCGATGGACGTATCTCGACCCGAAGCTGGGCGCGATGCATGCGGTGGCTGAGGCGGCCAGGAAGGTTGCATGTACCGGGGCAACTCCTGTGTCGGCTACGAACTGCCTGAACTTTGGCAACCCGGAGAAGCCGGAGATTATGGCGCAGCTTTCGCAGGCGATCGATGGTATTGCTGAGGCTTGCATCGCGCTGGGAACTCCGGTGACCGGCGGAAATGTCTCGCTCTACAACGAGACCAAAGGTGAAGGGATCTATCCGACTCCAGTGATTGGAATCGTCGGGATCATCGAGGATGTGACGAAGGCTGTGCCTTCAGGATTTCGGAAGGCTGGAGATAAGATCCTCTTCCTTTCGTCGTTTCAAGGTGGCGGACGCAATCCACGGCGGGAGCTTGGTTCGACCGAGTACGCGAAGACCATATTGCATGAGCTGTGGGGCACGCCTCCGGTGCTGGACCTGAACGAAGAGGCGGCGCTGCACAAGGCTTTGGTGGCGCTTGCGGAACATGGCCTGCTGGCCTCGGCTACGGATATCTCGGATGGCGGATCGGTCGTTGCGATGGCGAAGGCTTGCTTTCCGCGGGAGTTGGGTCTGAGCGTGTCGATGACGGTGTCCGAGGCTGAACCGTTCGCATTGAAGGAGAGATTCTTCAGCGAGATCGGATCATCGGTGATCATTTCTACGGACGAAGATCATCTTGAAGCGATACGAACCGTGCTCGCCGAACATCCAAAGGTGTGGATGGCTGCGCTGGGCGAGGTGACCAAGGGTAACTTTGAGATTTCGATCAACGGCGCAAAGGTTATCGATGAGCCGGTTCCCGCGCTGAAGGGGTCGTGGGCGGGTGCATTAGAAGAGCAGTTGGCCGACGAGGTGGTGACGGCGTAATGAACAAACTTCTCGATCTGCAAAATAATCCGGTGGAAGATTTGGAAGACGAGGAAGACAGTACGCCGTTCGATAAGCTGCGCGAAGAGTGTGGGGTGATGGCCGTGTATGGCCACTCGGACGCCGCGCGAATGACCTACTGGGGTTTGTATGCACTGCAGCATCGCGGGCAGGAGTCTGCGGGCATCGCGAGCGCGGATGGGCAGCAGGTAAACGACATCAAGGGCATGGGGCTGGTGTCGGAGATCTTCACCGATGATGTGCTGGGGAAGCTGCCCGGGCATATTGCGATTGGACACACTCGCTACTCGACGACGGGAGATTCGGCGCTGCTGAATGCGCAGCCGATCTCAGTCGAAAGCACGAAGGGTTTGATTGCGATTGCGCATAACGGCAACCTGATCAACCTGGGAACGGCAAAGGAGCGGCTGGAGCGCGATGGCGCAATCTTTCAGACGACGTCGGACTCCGAGATCATCATTCAGTTGATCGCGCATTGCACGAAGAACACGCTGATCGACTGCATCGCAGACGCGCTGATGCAGGTGGAGGGTGCGTATTCGATCGTCATGATGACGCGGAACCGCATCTTTGCAGCGCGCGATCCACATGGGTTTCGGCCGCTGGCGATGGGCAGGATTGAAGGCAAAGACGGCGCTCCGGACACGTTTGTATTTGCGAGCGAGACGTGCGCGTTCGACCTGCTGCATGCGAAGTATGAGCGCGATGTGAAGCCAGGTGAGTTGGTGATGGTGTCGGAAGATGGCGTGACGAGCCGCTACTTCAACACCACGACCGAGCAGGCGAGCTGCGTGTTTGAGCATGTTTACTTTGCGCGGCCGGACTCGAAGATCTATGGCCGATGGGTGCAGCAGTCGCGTGAGGAGATGGGGCGGCAGTTGGCGCGTGAATCCGGAGTGCCTGCGGATCTGATTGTGCCGGTGCCGGACTCCGGTGTGACTGCGGCGATTGGATATGCGGCGGAGTCGGGGATACCGTTCAACTTCGGGCTGATTCGAAATCACTACGTGGGGCGCACGTTTATTCAGCCGGAGCAACGGGTGAGAGACTTCGGCGTGAGGATGAAGCTGAATCCGATGCGGAATCTGCTCGAAGGCAAACGCGTGATCCTGATCGATGACTCGATCATTCGTGGGACGACCTCGCGAAAGATTGTGCGCATGGTGAGGGCGGCGGGAGCGACCGAGGTGCATCTGCGGATCTCGTGTCCGCCGACGATTTCTCCATGTTTTTATGGCGTGGATACGCCTTCGAAGAGGGACCTGATCGCTGCGAACAAGTCTGTCGCGGAGATCTGCGAGTTCGTCGAGGCGGATTCGCTGGCGTATCTGTCGCTGGTGGGGCTGACGCATGCCTGCACGAAGGGCGAGCCCTCGGATGGGCTGTCTCCGGGTAGCTTCTGCACGGCTTGTTATACGGGGGATTATCCGACGCAGTGGGTGGATGTGTCTGAGATTCTGCCAGCGGTCACGACAGTTTAGAGGTAAGATTAGCGATTACGAGTCAGGTTTTCTGCCAGGTATCTAAATCTTTGTAAGGGCCTGCGTGTACGCCTGGAGTACCTCGCGCCGCAGCACGTAGCTGACAAACTTTCCTTCGCGCGTCGCCCGCACCAATCCAGCAGTCTCCAGCTCCTTCATATGGTGCGATAACGTAGCGGCGCTCACTGGATGCAGCTCCTGAATCGCAGAGCATTGCATTGAATTTTCGGAGCTTCCAATCTGCCGCAGCAGATCGTACCGTCGTGGGTCGGCCAGCGCTTTCGCAATCAGGTGAACCTGCTCGTCGGTTAGTTCGGTTTGCTCAGTCTCCGCCTGGTTCAAAGCGCTCATGGGCCACCTCTAGCGAATCTGTACCAACTCCGCGCCAGCATTATGCCCGGAGGCTCCCGGCGTGATCTGCGAGGTCTGCGGTGCGCGCCAGTGATCGATGTAGCTTACCTGGTGCACACAGCTGATCGTGCAGCTCGGCGCACAGCTCTTTTCGGTCAAGAACTCGCGCTTCACATCCGCTGTCATGTATCCCGACAGGGGGACCCCTGGGTATCCGCGCTGCTGGCTGCAGTAATGCACCAGCCCGTTCTCGCAGATGTACAGATACCGTCCGCCAGCGCGGCAACGCCAGTCGTTCGTCTTCCCGTTGGCAATCGCCTCCTGGAAGTGGTTGAACCGCGAGTAGCTGCGCCGCGTCAGGTTGCGCACCTTATCCCACACGCTGCGCTCTTCTGCGCCCAGCGGCTTCAACTGCCCGCTGCCGTCATGAATGATGCCGATGGTCGAGCTGAAACCAAGCGCCAAAGCACGCTCACTCACAGTCAGCGCGTCATTGGGGTTAGCGATGCCCCCGCCAACGACCGAGTTGATGTTCACGTGAAAGTCCGCATGCTCGGCGAGCATCTGCAGCTTCTTGTCCAGCACCTTCAGGCTCTTCTTCGAGACCTCATCCGGCATCACGTTGTCGATGGAGATCTGCATGTGATCGAGTCCGGCTTTGTTGAGCCGCTCAATCCGGTCCGGCATCAGCAGATATCCGTTCGTGATCATTCCGGCGATCGCGCCCGTCTTGCGAATCCGCGCGATGATCTGATCCAGCTCCGGGTGCAGCAACGGCTCGCCGCCAGAGATCGTAATGACCGACGTGCCCAGCCGTCCCAGGTAGTCGATGCGTCGCAGCATCTCCTCCAGAGGCACGGGGTCTGAGTGGTCGTCGTATTCGTTGCAGTAGGTACAGGCGAGATTGCAGCGCCGCATCGGTACGATGTGCGCCATATACGGGTGCCCGGTCGACATCACCGCAGACCCGATCGAACCCAGCTCACGCAGCTTGCGCGTCACTGCCTTCCAGCGGCGTTTGGCAGGCATCGGACGGCTGCCATTCACCACGGCAGTTTTAGAAGCAGAAGACATATCATCTCTAAGTATAACGAATCGCTCTTTGCGAGACACCTATCCCCTACGTTTGGGGTGAGTTTCGATGCTGGTTCACAGCTTGTACTGGTCGTCGGTAACGTGCTCCATCCAATCCACAAACTTGCCGTCTAATCGCTCCTGGACTGCGATGTGAGTCATAGCCGTGGTCGGTGTAGCACCGTGCCAGTGCTTCTCGCCCGGCGCGAACCAGACTACATCTCCAGGGTGAATCACCTCGACCGCACCGCCCTCCCGCTGAACCCATCCGCAGCCGGCCGTAATAACCAATGTCTGTCCGAGGGGATGCGTATGCCACGCGGTACGTGCTCCCGGCTCAAAGGTAACGGTGGCGCCAGCAACAAGCGCTGGGTCGGGTGCCTGAAAGAGCGGGTCAATGCGAACTGTGCCGGTAAACCAGTCTGCCGGACCTTTGCCGGACGGTTGCGAGCCGATGCGTTTGATCTCCATAGTCACATTCTAATAGGTCAACGAGCACTATCCGGCGCATTCATCTCCCGCCATCTTTCGTCCGCCAGCACCACGGAGGTTTCAATCTGGCGCTCAGGCACCGTCCAGTACTTCTTGAGCAGCCGGTTTTTCTCCTCGTGACCAACGAGTTGAAAGCCATACCGTTCATAGAAGCGAATCGCCCATGAGGCCGCCGCCCACGTACCAATCAATACGGGGCCGCCCGCCAACTCTCGCAAGTGAGAGAGCAGCTGCGCTCCGATACCTCTTCTCTGGCTGCTGGAGCGGACGTATGCGTGCCGGATAAGTGTGACGTCGCTGACCTGTTGAAGGCCCATCACGCCTGCAACCAAACCAGCGTCTTCGAAGCCCCAGAACACAACGCCGTCTTCGACTTCATGCTGCAGCTTCTCTCGGGACATGTAGGGTTCCGTCCAACGATCTGCGGGAATGATCCCTCGATAAGCCTGCGCGCCATCGTTGATGATGGTCCAGATCGCCTCTAAGTCGTGGTCGTCACAGCGGCGGATCATCAGTCACAAACCTCCTGCTATCGTGCAATAAAAATGGCGCCCAAGGCGCCAATCTTTCGTCTACTCGGCCACTCTACAACTTGGCCAGCAACTGCCTGGTGTATTCACCTGTACCTTCAAAAAAGTCTTCAAGCCCAAACGCCGGCTTGGCGCTCGACCGTTTTTTTCCATCCGGAGTCAACGTAAGCGTCAGTTCATGCTTGTCCCGAATCACGACTACGGGCACGGGCCGCCCCTTGTTGTCGTGAACAGTCTTGGTCCATTCCGTTCCGCTCGACACGGCGATGGAGTTTATCCGCACCACCATATCTCCCGCCTTCATACCAGCTTGCTCGGCCGGACTGTTGCTATCGACACTGCGCACGAGGAGCCCTTCACCACTCTCCGAGCCTAAAGAGGCTGCCAGCTGCGGCCCCGGCAACTCAAGCTGAGCGCCGGTATACGACGAACTCAGAATCATGCTCATCGCAAGAACCTCACGATGTCCCTTTGGTGCAGGGGTCACACTTGTCGATGAGGCCGACGACGCTCCCATAAAGCTATTCCCGGGGCCGCTCCTCACCGACCCCGATGGTCCCGGAGCAGGGACGGAGTAGTGCTGTTCCCAAGCCTGCAAACCCACCATCTGGCGGTCCGCCATCGTCATCGTCATCGTCTGTGGCTGACCATCCCGGCTGATTATGAAGCTCACCGTTCGCCCCACGGGCTGATCCCGCAGCATCCGCTTCAGATCTTCCTCGCCATCCACCGCCTGCCCGTTCATCTGCAGAATGACATCGTGAATCCGCATGCCCGCCTTGCAAGCCGGCCCATCGTGATCGAGGTTGATGATCTCAGCGCCCTTGGTGTCCTTCAACTTCAACACCGGCAGCTGATCTTCGCTGATGTCTCGCGTCTCTACGCCCAGATATCCCTGCACCGTATGAGAGTGTGATCCACCCAACATCGCCGCAATCATCTGCGGCCCAAAATCGGAAGATATCTGTATCGCGTGCAATGCCTGTTCCCCACCCAGAACAGTGATTCCCGCTGCCAGCGCCATGATGCCCAACGACCTGCGGTGTTCCATCTTCACGACCTCATCCTGGCTCTACTCTTACTTGAGGCAACCAAAGCGGACCTCATTCCCGCACCTACTGAATATTTGCAGAACTCTGCAAGGCATTGAAAGATGCGGTTCGAATATAAGGATTCGCATCCTGCGTCGAAACCGTCCGCAGAACCTGCCGCACACTCGAGTCTGACTGCACCGGACCGAGCACACCAATCGCTACCTGCCGCACCTGCGGGTCTGTATCGTTGGCCACCGCTTCAAGCACCGCATCGCGTACATGCTGGTCCTGCGCGACATACTGCTGCAATCCCTCAAGCGCCTTCATTCTTACTCCAGCGTCCTGGTCATAACGCAACGACACCATCAGCGCATGTCGAATCCCCTTGCCATCTGAGCTCGACGGGCATTCGTGACCCGCTTTACACTCATCCCCCAGAAGCGAAACCGAGGTCTTCCGGACTCCTGCATTCGCTGCCGCATTCATCCCGGTCATCAGCAAGCTCCGGATCTCTGGACTATCCAGCGACCCCTCCATCGACTCCGGGACGACCTTGTTGTAGTTCACCTGCACCAGCTCCGAGTTCGGTGTCTGCACGATCCCGGTTACATTTGCAACCACGCCCTCAGAGGGAGGACGGCTAACCACCACAACTCCCGCCGGCTTCGGCGTATGTGCTACCTGATACCTCAGCGTGAAGTTCCCCGCCAGAAAACCTACACCGATCAGCAGCGTCGCCAGTGCGGGCGCGCTCTGTACATGCCCTACCCATCGATAAAAATTTGTCCTTAGTTGAGCCAGAAACCCACGCGGCGGGATCATGTCCAGCGCGTCATCCAGCCGCATCCTTGATTGTGCCAGCAGATTCGGAGAAGGCTCGAGCACCGGCAGAGCAGCCAGATGCTCTTCAAAAGTGTGGAACGCCTCCAGCTCTGCGCTGCAACCCTCGCAGCTCATCAGATGCTGTTCCAGCGTTCCGGCCAGCTCATCGGGGAGCTCGCCGTACTTCAGTAATACGATGCAGTCTCTTGCGCTTTCACAATTCATTGTTGTCTACCTCAACCAGCCTCAAAGTTTTTCTCACAGCGGGTCTTTAGCTTCGCCCTTTTTCCTAATTACAAACGTACGATTTACAACGAAAACCCACTACCGAAGCTCTGCCAGATTGGCCCGCAACTTCCGCGTGGCCCGGAACAAGGTGTTCTTGGCCGTCTCCTCGGTCGTGCTCAACATCTCGCCGATTGTCCGCAGCTTCAGCCCTTGATAGTGCTTCAGCTCGAAGACCGTGCGCTCCCGCGGGGTCAACTTGCTGAGAGCCTCGCTGATCCGCTCGCTCATCACCTTCCGGTCCAACTCGCGGCCCGGGTTCGACATCGCCCGGTCGTCCGTGATGTTGGCCATCAGATCCATCTCATCGCCACTGGCATCCAGTACGGTGGCCGGGTCTTCCCTGCGGCTCTTGCGCCGCCGCAGCTGGTCCAGGCAAAGGTTCGTGACAATCCGATACAGCCACGTGTAGAAGCTGCACTCAAACCGGAAGTTCCCCAGGTGGCGATACGCCTTGATAAAAGCTTCCTGGTGGACATCCTGCGCATCCTGCTCATTTCCAAGCATATGCAGCGCCAGTCTAAGCACCGACTGGTCATATCGCCGCACCAGCGCGTCGAAGGCGGTCCGTTGCCCCTTCTGGGCCTCGCGGATCAGATCATCGTCTTCGGTTCGCTGCTGAGCCCGCGCGTCGAGCTGCGCCTGGGTGAGCTTGCCGCCATTCCTGGTTCCGGGTTGGGCCGCTGCCTTTGCCATCGCTGGCAATGATTCTACCGACCTGGAGCCCAGAAGTCCCGCGGCAAACGGGCTTATATGTCTTTTTCTGGTAACTGTTGCGAGCGGAGAAGACAACTCTCCGCCAAGATTCAATCCAACCGCATCCACATTCATCAGTCTGACTCCGGAGTCAGGAAATCGGATAACACTGAGGTAGACCCGCGAACTTGGGAAAGGTGAGCGCAGGGTTAACCTGTTTTCTTCCACTGCCCATCCGGTAAACTCACCCAATGCCCTCCCGCTCGACCGCCGCCCCCAGCCTCTTTGCCGAGTCCCCCGCCCCGGCCACCCCCCGTACCCAGCAGACCAGTTGGATCAATGCCCACTGCGACGGCGGTGCCCGCGGCAACCCCGGCCCCTCCGGTTATGGAGCCCTCATCCAGGACGACGAGGGCATGGTTCTCGCCGAACTCAGCGAATTTCTCGGAATGCGCACCAACAACTACGCCGAATACTCCGGCCTCCTCGGCTGCCTGCAGTACGCCCTCGACCACCACCACCCCCGCCTCCGCGTCATCAGCGACTCCGAGTTGATGGTCAAGCAGATCCAGGGCAAATACCAGGTCAAGAGCCCCGACCTGAAACCGCTCTACGACGAAGCAAAACGCCGGATCGCCAAGCTCGAAGGCTTCGAAATCAGCCACGCCCTCCGCCACAAGAACAAGGACGCCGACCGGCTCGCCAATGAAGCCATGGACCGCGGCATGAAGCGCCCACACGCCCCCGGCCAACCCGCCCCGGCTCCGCTCAAAGCCAACCCCTACCCGACCAAGTCCGAAGCCCCACCAAACCCCTACACGAAGGCCGACGCCATGCTCCGCGGCTTCACCAAGGACGGCGTCGTCCACATCCTCGGCGGCGCAACCCTTCCCGACGGCATCTTCGTAAAAATCATCCGCGAATAACCCTATTTGCTTGAGACACCCACGCTGGAGTCGTTCGCGTATTCGATCCTGAAGCCTATCTGGGCGGCCTTTTCCAGCATCTTCGAGACCGAACAGTACTTATTCTTCGAGAGTCCAACCGCGTCTTCGGCCGCCTTCTTTGAGACATCACCACCGATCCTGTAAGTCAGCATGATCTTTGTAAACACGCGGGGCGGGGCGGCGGACTGTTCAGCGGTTGCTGACACAATAAGGCTGGTTAGAGGCTCGCGCTTCTTTTTGAGGATCGAAACAACATCGACGGATGTGCAACTGCAAAGGGCCATCAACACCGCCTCCATTGGGGAAGGACCGTTGGCGTGCCGGTCGCCGGCATCGAAAACGACGCTATGGCCACTTTCGGAGCGACCCTCAAATTCCATCTCCTTAGTCCAAACTGTCTCGGCAATCATTGATCTCTCCTGTTTATCGGACACTCAATTGATACTTATCCGTCTTCAAATGATTCGGCTTGGAATAAGCTCAGCGTCCGACAGCAGCTATCCGCGCACAAAGCTCTTCCACTGACGACATCTGCGCCAACATCGTCTCCAGCTTATGTGCTCCCACCCCATCCTCAAATCGCTTCTGCATACGATCCAGAATACCCATCACCCTCACCGCTCGCCTCTTCCCCAGCGGCTTAAGCAACAACTGCACCGCACGCGCATCCTCTGGATCGATCCTTCGCTCCACCAGACCCTTCGCCTCAAGCGACGAGATGCAATGACTCACATTGCTTCGCGTAGTCTCAAACGCCTCCGCCAGTGCCGACGGTTTGATCTGCCCGCGCTTCTCAAAGAAGATCGCCGCCAATACCATCGCCTCAAACGCAGTCACTTCCTCATCTTCGAGCACAAGATTGAGTGAAGCATCCATCCTCCGCGCAATCCGGCTGGCCTGAAACACAGGGCTCTGCCGCAAAAAAGCTTCAATCCGCATCTCACCCTCTTCTGAAAGATAATTTATTGATTCAACTATTTATAACAAAACAAAACTACCTCCTTTCCTTTTTTATTCCGGCGCATCATAGTTACGGACACTCCGCAACATATGAAAAAAATACTAGCCTGCTTATCTCTTTGCCTCATCCATCTAAACGCCGCCGCCCAGCAGTCACAGCAATCACCCAACTCAATCCCACCCCCAGACAAACCCATAGCGATCACTGAAAGCATCTCCGTCACCACCACCCTCGAGCCGCTCCCGCTCGCCGAGAGCGACCGCTCCGTCAACGTCCTCTCTCCTCGCGATCAGCCTCTCGTAAGCAACAGCGTCGTAGATCTACTCCGCCAGGACCCCTCCCTCAACTTGCAGGCCCGCGCTGCCAACGGCGTCCAGGCAGACCTCTCGATCCGCGGCACTACCTTCGAGCAATCCCTCATCCTGCTCAACGGCCTGCGCATCAACGACCCCGAGACCGGCCACCTCAACCTCGACATCCCCATCCCCCTCGACGCCGTCACCCGCATCGACATCCTCCACGGATCAGGATCAACCTTTTACGGCTCCGACGCGATCGGTGGCGCGGTCAACCTACTCACCCAGCCGCCCGCGCCGGGACTGAACATCATCGCCAGCGCTGGTGGCGGCAGCTACAGCTCCATCGAGCAGCACCTCCGCGCCTCTTACACCATCGGCCCCCTCGCTGAGCAACTCACCGGCAGCCGCGACACCTCCGACGGCTTCATCCCCGACCGCAACTACAGCAGCAACGCCCTCGCCTCCGAGACGTGGCTCAACCTCAAACCCGGCACCACCGACATCCTCCTCGCCACCAGCGACCGCCCCTATGGCGCCAATCTCTTCTACGGCCCGTACCCCTCGTGGGAGCGCACCAAAGGCTGGTTCGCCAGCATCCAGCAGCAACTTGGCCAGCAGACCGCCGCCAGCTTCGGCTATCGCCGCCACACCGACCTCTTCGTCCTCTTCGTTGATCAGCCGCAGATCTACGAAAACAACCACGTCACCACCAGCTACGAGGGAGCTCTTCGCCGCGTCGACACCCTCAGTCCCAACACCACTCTCTCCTACGGCCTCGAAGCCGACGGCGACAGCATCCACAGCAACTCGCTCGGCCAGCACGCACGCAACCAGGGCGCGGGGTACGCCAACCTGAACTTCAGCGCGCTCGGTCGTTTTTCTCTCTCCATCGGCGCACGCGAAGAGATCCTAAGCAGCAACGGCTCCGTCTTCTCCCCCTCGCTCGCTGCTGCCTACACACTCAGCCGCACCGTTCGTCTTCGCGCCGCCGCCGGGCACGGCTTCCGCCTTCCCACCTACGTCGATCTCTACTACTCCGACCCCACCACCATCGGCAACCCTAACCTGAAACCCGAGTCCTCCTGGAGCTACGAAGCCGGCCTCGACTGGTCTCCGTCGAACAGCCGCTTCACCCTCGCCGCCACCGCATTTCGCTTGCAGCAGAAGGACACCATCGACTACTCGAAGCTCATCCTCGCCACCGACGCCCTCACCTTCGCCGAACCCTACCAGGCCGTCAATATCCAGAACCTCAACATCACCGGAGCTGAGGCCAACCTCCGCCTCCGCCTGACCAACAGCCAGCAGTTGCAGTTCAGCTACGCCGCAGCCCATGCCGCATCGCCCCCGCCAAACCTCATCTCCGAGTACGCCTACAACTACGCCACCCAGAACGCCATCTTCGCCTGGAGCGGAAACTTCCGTCAGATCGCGGCATACTCAATGGTCAACGTCGTGCAGCGCACCCAGCACACGGCCTACCCCCTCTGGAACGTAGCGCTCTCCCGCAACGCAGGCCATCTGCGCCCCTATATGCGTCTGCTGAACCTCAGCAACACCGGCTACCAGGAGATCCCCAACGTCCCCCTGCAAGGCCGAACCATCATCGCCGGCACCGAGTTCAATTGGTCAGGGAGATAAGAACCCCTGCCCATCGAAACCTAGAGTCGATGAAACGTATGAAGATGCATGATCTCTTCGATAGCAATCAGCGCCAGTGTGACGACGGATAACAGAAGCTGCAATCGCTCCATCCGCATCTTGCGCGGGGACAACGGTCGTTGGCGCCACTGCGAGGCCGGGCGGCTGCGAAGATGACGAACATGGATAAGAACCGTCAGCGTCAACAGCGAACCCACAAGCGCAAACAGCATCATCGGTATCCGAATCCAATCGACGTGTAGCTTGTCCCAGATGGCACCGGCCTCGACAACGCTGGCAAGTGAACCTACTCCGATCAGAAGGCGAAGGCCGTCGAGGGCGACAAAAAAGGTGCAAACGCTCTGCAGTATCGCAAAGAGAAAGCTGGACCAGGCAATGACGCCTCGAGCTTTTCCAGGCTCTCCAGCAACTCCCGACAGGGCCTCGTTGGATTCCTCCGGTTCGAGAGGAGTAGTCGATAGCAAAGCATGTCCTCCTTCTGCGGCGCGAACAGCACTACTTCACGGATTTAGAACTTCAAGAGCGGCGCATCATGCATTTACTTCGCCAGCTCCGCCTTCACGATCTCGCTGACCAGCTTGCCATCGGCGCGCAGCCCGTCCGCAAGAATCCTCTGCTGCACCACCTTCATCACCGAGCCCATCTCCTTCGGCGTCGGCTTCGCACCGCCCTCGGACATCGTAGCGATCGCCCCCTGCACGACGTCCGCGAATCACATCCTCGCTCGCAGCCTGCGGCAGATAGCCCTCGATCATCCCGATCTCTGCCTGCTCCTTCTCCGCCAGCTCCGGCCTGCCACCCTTGGTAAACGACTCCACCGACTCCTTCCGCTGCTTGATCAGCGTCGTCAGAATCTGCGACTCCTCCGCATCCGTCAGCTTCTCGCGCTTGTCGATCTCCTTGTTCTTCAGCGCCGACTTCACCATCCGCAGAGTCGTTAGCCTGTGCTCGTCCTTGGCCTTCATCGCCACCACAATATCCGTCTGAATCTTCTCGCCAATCGTCATCGTTTCCTCGTCTCGTCAAATCAACTCTTCATTATAAGTAGTTCTTACTCCCTCATGCTTCCAGGCACGACTCGCTACAATAATCCTATGATCCGCAAAACCCGCCTCTTCACTCCTGGTCCGACCCCGCTCCTTCCCGCCGCCCAGTTCGCCATGGCCGCCGCCGATATCCATCACCGCACCCCAGAGTTCCGCGCGATGTACACCCGCGTGCTCGGCCAGCTCAAAGAGTTCGTCGGCACCAAGAACGATGTCATCATCCTCTCGAGCAGTGGCTCAGGTGCCATGGAAGCTGCGGTCTCCAACCTCACCTCTCCCGGCGACCGCGTGCTCGTCCTCACCGCCGGCAAATTCGGCGAGCGCTGGACCGGCATCACCAAGGCCTTCGGTTGCCACGTCGACGTCGTCAGCGCGCCCTACGGCAGCACCTTCTCGCTCGACGAGATCAAAGCGAATCTCCACCTCGAAACCCGCGCCGTCTTCGTCCAGGCCACCGAGTCCTCCACCGGCGTTCGTCACGACATCGAAGCCATCGCCAAGCTCCTCAAATCTGAAAAGTCCGAGGCTCTCCTCATCGTCGACGGCATCACCGGCCTCGGCACCTCGCACCTCGACATGGACGGCTGGGGCATCGACGTCCTCATCGGCGGCTCGCAGAAGGCCGTCATGATTCCCCCCGGCCTCAGCTATCTCGCCGTCAGCGCCCGCGCCTGGGACCGCATGGAGGCCACCTACAACCCGCGCTACTACTTCGACCTCCGCAAAGAGCGCAAGAACGCAGCCAAGGGTGAGTCAGCCTACACACCGTCGGTCGCGCTCATCGCCGCTCTGGGCGCAGCGCTGAACTACATCGCCGCACAAGCCGCGACGCCAGAAAAACCCGAAGGCGACCTCGCCGCAGGCCGCGTCAAACTGGTAGACAACGCGATCACCTGCGCCGCCATGACCCGCGCCGCCGCCACCGCACTCGGCCTGAAACTCTTCGCCCCTGTAGGCAACGAAGCCGCAGCAGCGACGGCCATCGTGGCACCTGAAGGCAGCGACTCCGGCACGCTCGTCAAAGGCCTCAAGTCGCAGTTCGGAGCCATCGTCACAGACGGCCAGGGCGAGATGAAGGGCCAGCTCTTCCGCATCGCCCACATCGGCTTCTTCGACTACATGGACACCATCGCCATCCTCGGAGCCTTGGAGCAAGTCATCCACAAAACCAAGTTCCCCGCCCCCAACTTCGAGTTCGGCAAAGGCCTCATCGCCGCCCAAAACTTCTTCTCCGAACACGCCAAATAACAGTCCTTACCGAGCCAAAGGTAAGTCCGGGTCTGATCCTGGACTTACCTTTTTTCGCTTGGTTCTCTACTGTACAGCCGGCACCTCAATCCGCAGAATCTGCCCCGGAGTTCCCTGCGGTGCAGCTCCCAGATTCGACACATACAGCCGTCCATCCGGCCCGAACGTCATGCCCGTTGGCACTGCAAGTCCCGTTACCACGTCTTGAATGGCCCCCGAGCGTGTAACCCTCACAACCTTCCCTGCGCCCGGTGTCGGATATCCGGCAGCATCCGACAACTCCAGCACATACAACAATCCATCCGGCCCAATCTTCATCGAAACGATCGTCGTAAACCCAGCCTTCGAGCTCACAATATTCCAGTTGAAGAACGAGTCAATCGGCCCGTTGAATCCCGGCAGCGGATTCTGAATCAAAACACCCCTCGCAACCGTCATCACCTTCGCCCATTGCGGGTCGATCGGAAACAGATTCAGATTCCCGACGTACAGCACACCTTGCTCTTCCACCAGCGAAGTCGGCACAATATGGCCTTGCGAAGCTGAGACATCAATTACCTGACTTACCCGGCCACCAGGGGTTACCGAGAACACCTGTCCATGATTCGGCTCCACCGTGATCAGGCTTCCGTTCGAGCTAATGAGCCCATACCACGTCCCATCCGGCTCAAAGTCATCGGGGCTCGTAATCTTCGCCGGAAACTCAACGAGCGCACGGCTCAGATTCGCGACCGTCTTCCAGCTCCCATCTCTCAGATTCACCTCAAGCAACGCATTCGGGAAGGCCGTGTTTCCATGCGAACATCCTCCTCCCGCCGTTACGGCATACAGGTTTCCGTTCTGAAACACCACGTCCGCAACCCCCAGCACATCGCCCATAATGTCCACCGCTGAGGGAAGTCCGCTGCTCAGCGTCGTCCTGGTTCCGTCCTTATCGATCTTCGAGATCCGCGCAGTCAATCCTCCCTTATAAGGCCCAATGTTCGGCACCTGCATACACGTTTTTGGTGAAGTAAGCGTAGTCCCGCCCAGCCCGGCTTCCGCTACGTACAGCGTCCCATCGCGCCCAAACGCCAATCCCCTCGGCCCTTCCAGCCCTGAGGCATACAACGTCGCGTTGGGCGGCAGCTGCGCTAGCATCTGAACTCCCGACACGCCGCTCGCAACAACAACGGCACACAAAAACGACGAAACAAATCTGGCGTTCTTCATTTGATCCCTCCACGGTTGACCTGCGAACAGAAAGGCCGGTGCCACGCCAGCCCAGGCGTTGGGACATCCGGTCACAAAGATGTGGGGGCCTGCGAAAGGCGCGGAGTGCCGCGGCCCAGGCATCTACGCTTCCAGGCAAAACGGTTGGTCTCGTCTCAGCCTGCGACGTACGCCTCTCAGCGCGGACGATACTATACCCCGTCTGCTCGTATTGTCATTCCGAATGCACACAAGCTTGCGTGTCAGCTAGTTAGCGTTCGAAACAAACGAAGAATCTTCGGGCAATCGTCTTACAGCTTTGCATCTTCAGGCTTCGAGTGAGCGATACGCCCCTGCCCAGAAGTCTTGAAACACCGCCGGTGGCTCCGGCGAATCCATCATGCGTTGCGTCAGCAGGATACCGATGAGGTCATTCTTCGGATCGGAGTACGCGGATGTGCCAAAGCCGCCGTCCCAGCCGAATCTTCCCGGCACAATCCAAGGTTTTTCGTATTGAATGTTTACCCCCATGCCGAACCCCCAACTGCTATGGCCGCCGAAGAATAGTTCCGCACCTTCCTTCTGCTGAAGCACAAGTTGATCGCTCGTCATCAATTCGACCGAAGCTTCTGTCAGGAGCCGCTCACGACCCCAGGCGCCCTTGTTCAACATCATTCGGCAGAACGCGTAGTAGTCATCCGCAGTCGATACCAGCCCTCCCGCACCCGATTCAAATGCTGGCGGGCGACTGTACTCACTATTCTGCGCGCTGTCGTACACCTCCAGCTTCTTGCTGCCCTGATCGAAGCGATAGACACTCGGCAATCGATCGAGCTTCGATGCAGGAACACTGAAACCCGTGTCCTTCATGCTGAGCGGATCAAACAGCCGCTCGCGCAGAAAGGCTCCAAACGACTTTCCAGAAACACGCGCGACCAAGACACCCATAACATCGCAACTCGTGTTGTACGCCCACCGCTCACCCGGCTGATACATCAGCGGCAGATCGCCCAGCCTGCGCATCCATTCATCGGTGCCGGGCGTCAGTGACGGATGCGGCGGCCCATCGCCCCCGAGATGCCCATCAGCAATTGGCTGTTGAATGGGATAGGTTCCAGGCATCGCCATGACACTGCCGAAGCCGAAGGTTGAGGTCAGCACATCTCGTACCGTGATCGCTCGCGTTGCAGCCACCGTATCGTCGAGTTGCGAGTCGATGCGGCGCAGCACCCTGCGATTCGCAAGCTCAGGTAGCCAACGTTCTACGGAATCATCTAGCCTCACCTTGCCGTCGTCGACCAGAATCATAGTTGCGGCCGCGGCAATCGGCTTCGTGATCGACGCGATTCGGAAGATCGTGTCGCGGCGCATTGGCTCCATTCCATCGACGTCCTTCATCCCCACGGCATCAACGTATATCTCGTCACCGTGAGCGATAAGCGTGACAATGCCAGGCACATCTCCCCGTTCTACGTACCCATTCATCGCCGTGTGCAGATCTGCGACTCGCGCCTGATTGAGTTTTTTAGTTGTCGTCACCGAAACCCTCCTGCCTTGTCCCGTTTTGCGCTGAGCCAGTCTAAACGCTCCACCTGTTGCAGTAGGAAGCTCAGCAGATTCGTTCGGTTAGCTCATCTCGATCGTCTGAATCGCAAGGAACACGAAATCCTTTCAGCTCAGTCATGTGACTGATACTCTGTCTCAGCACTCACCCATGAAGCGTTCTTCGCACATCGTCCCCACGCTCCTCGTCGAAGCTGTCCCATCTGCATTCACCGCCTGGCGAAGATCCCTCACATTGAAGGTCGCTCTTTCCGTAGCTGTCCTTATCGCCAACTGCGCCGCCGCGCCCGTCTATGGCTACAAAGTCATCGCAAAATATCCGCACTCGACTGACAGCTACACCGAAGGCTTCTTCTACCTCAACGGACTCTTCTACGAGGGCACAGGCCTCAACGGGCACTCCGGCATTGTGGTGACGCAACCTGAAACAGGCAAACCCGTTCAGCACTTCGATCTGCCAAGTAAATACTTCGGCGAAGGCATCATCGACTGGGGACCGAACCTCCTGCAGTGGACCTGGCAATCGCACACCGGCTTCGTGCTCGATCGCTTCTCCCTCCGCATCGTGAGCCAATTTCACTATGAGGGCGAAGGCTGGGGCATGACGCGCACTGCAAAGGAGCTCATCACCAGCGACGGCACCGCGACCCTTCGCTTCCGCAACCCCGACACCTTCGACGAGACGCGCCACATCGTCGTCAAAGACGGCTCCAAAACCATCGATCAGCTTAACGAACTCGAATACATCAAGGGCGAAGTCTACGCCAACGTCTGGCACTCCGACCGCATCGCCCGCATCTCGCCCACCGACGGACACGTCATCGCCTGGATCGACTGCACCGGCCTCCTTCCCGACGAACAGAAGATCAACGCAGAATCTGTCCTGAACGGCATCGCCTACGACGCCAAGAAAGACCGCATCTTCGTCACGGGCAAACAGTGGCCGGCGGTCTTCGAGATAAAAATTGTCGCAAAATCGAAGTAGCCGCCTGCTACTCTTTCAACGACACCGGAACTACAGATATGCGCCGTTCAACCCAAGTCGCCGCACCACTCCTGGCTGCAGCCGCACTCTCCATGCTCGCGGGCTGCCAAAAACCTGAAATGCAGCGTTGCGTCGACGAGAATAACAAGGTCGTCGACGACAGCCTCTGCGCCAATCTTCCCGCTGACCAACAAGGCGTCCAGCAGCAGCAAAGACCTGACGGCCACGGCGGCTTTCTCCCCCTCTACATCCCGTATCGCTACTACTACGGTGGTTGGGGCGGGTACGGCCTTGGCACCCTTGTCGGTGGTGGCGGCTACGCCCCTGTCAGCGGCCGCAGCTACGCCAACCGCTCCGGAATAACTATCCGCGGAGGCTTCGGTCGCAGCTTCTCCGAGGGCGGCAGCCACAGCGCCAGCGAAGGAAGCAGCGGGCACGGCGGCAGCGCCGGCGAATAAAGCGCAAACACCAGAAGCAGGAGACTCATGCAGCGCATTACCCTCACCCCACGCGAAGCCTGGCAGCAAAAAGTCGAGTCCGTCGGCCTCACCTTTCACACCCTCGAAAACGGCACTCCCTATTGGGAAGAGTCCGCCGCCTACAGCTTCACCGCCGCTGAGATCGACACCCTCGAAGCCGCCGGCAACAAGCTGCAGGAGATGTGTCTCGCCGCCGCGCAGCACATCATCGACGAAAAGCGCTACGCCGAACTCGACATCCCCGCGCAGGCCGTCGAAGCGATCGAGTGGGCGTGGAACAACGAACCACCCGCGCTCTACGGCCGCTTCGATCTAAGCTGGGCCGGCGCACAGAGCGGCAACGCTCCCAAGCTGCTCGAATACAACGCCGACACTCCGACCTCGCTCCTCGAAGCCGCCGTCGTCCAGTGGCACTGGCTCAAAGACATGCCTTCGTCCCTGGTCTCATCGAAGCCCGACCAGTTCAACTCCATCCACGAAAAACTCATCGCCAAATGGAAGGACATCGACCCCTACCTCTCGAAGCCGGTCTACTTTGCCGCGCTCGACAACCCCGAGGACCAGCTCACCGTCACCTACCTCCGCGACACCGCGCAACAGGCCGGGCTCGACACCTTGCAGATGTTCATGAACGAGATCGGCTGGAACGACGAGCAACAACTCTTCCTAGATCCCGACGAACACCCGATGTTTTCCATCTTCAAGCTCTACCCCTGGGAGGCCATGCTGCAGGAGGAGTTCGCTCCCCACGCCATCGACACCTACCCCAGCACCCGCTGGATCGAGCCCATCTGGAAGATGCTCCTCTCGAATAAAGGCATCCTGCCGATCCTGTGGCAGCTCTACCCGAACCACGAACTGCTCCTCGAAGCCCACTTCGACTCGCCCGGCACCATGACGAACTACGTCCGCAAGCCGCTAATGTCCCGCGAGGGCGCCAACATCACTTTGGTCCGCGACAACGCCGCCATCGCCACCACACCCGGCCCCTACAACGGCAAGCAGATCGTGCAGGCCCTTGCGCCCGACGCCGTCTTCGAGCACCGGCACACAGTTCTCGGCCTGTGGATGATCGATCAGGACTGCTGCGGCATGGGCGTCCGCGAGTCCTTCAACCCCATCACGGACAACCTGAGCTCTTTCGTCCCACACTTCTTCATTTAGAAGCGAATGTCCTGCCGGACGGGCCCACTGCGCGTGGGGCGGTCACTCCGTGACGCGTATACCCTTGTCTCGCTAAAACTCGGTCCTCCCGTTGGTCGGCACATGCTGATCCCGATCAACGGGAGAACTTATGCGTATTAACCTGCCAAGACCGGTACAAAAGTCACGAAGTGACCGCCCTCCGCGCAGGAGGCCCGTCCGGCAGGACACAAGCCCTAAACAGCCTTACGCTGAAAGCTGGTCTTCTTCGAACCGGCAAACGAATCCTTCGCCTTGAACGATTGCATGGACGCACCGGGAAGTGGCTTTGCGCCACTCTTTACATGGGCAGCCTTCTCGCGCGCCGCCTGAAGCTTTTGCGCCTTCCTGCCCAGCCCGCCGATCTTGATTGCACCTGCTTTAGGAATGAATTCACTCATACAGAAATCCTCTCACGCCTTCCGAATCCCGTCCAAACTCAATCCCAAGTACACTAGAGTCTTGCAGCGTCTCCATGTTTTCCCGTCCAAACCGCCCTGTCGCGGCCACTTTGCTCCCATCAGCAAGAAGAAGAGGAATCAGAAGATTCATGAAGATCGTTCTCGCCGAAAAAGTATCCCCCGCCACCCTCGCCGTCTTTCAACAAGAATCCGGCTGGCAGATCGTCACGCCAGATCAGATTAAGAACGGCCTCGCCGCTGAATTGGCCGACGCCGACGCGCTCGTCGTCCGCTCCGCCGTCCAGGCCGACGCCAAGCTGCTCGAGTCCGCCCCGAAGCTCCGCGTCATCGGCCGCGCCGGCGTAGGCGTCGACAACATCGACACCGACGCCGCCACCCATCGCGGCATCGTCGTCATGAACACCCCCGGCGCCAACGCCGTTGCCGTCGCCGAACTCACCCTTGGCCTCATGATCTCGCTCGCCCGCTCCATCCCCCGCGCCAACTCCACCATGCACGCCGGCAAGTGGGACAAAAAATCCCTCCAGGGGCAGGAGCTCCGCGGCAAGACCCTCGGCATCGTCGGCCTCGGCCGCATCGGCCTCGAGGTCGCCCGCCGCGCCGCCAGCTTCGGCATGAACATCATCGGCTACGATCCCTTCGTCGCCCCCGTCATCGCCCGCGAGAACAACGTCACCCTCGTGCCCATCGACGAGATCTTCAAGACCTCCGACTACCTCACCCTCCACGTCGGCCTCACCACCCAGACCGAGGGCCTCATCAACGCGACTTCCATCAAGATCATGAAGAAGGGCGTCCGCATCATCAACTGCGCGCGCGGCGAACTCATCGTCGAGCAGGCCCTCGCCGACGCCATCGCCTCCGGCCAGGTCGGCGGCGCAGCGCTCGACGTCTTCCATCAGGAGCCGCTCAAAGAGTCGCCCTTCTACAACCTCGACAACGTCATCCTCTCGCCGCACATCGCCGGCGCAACTGACGAGGCGCAGGAGGCCATCGGCATCCAGCTCGCCATGCAGGTCCGCGACTACCTCAAGCTCGGCGTCGTGCAAAACGCCGTCAACCTGCCCTCGCTCTCACACGAGGAGTACATCGAGCTTGCCCCCTACATTGAAATGGCAGAGCGCCTCGGCCACTTCCTCTCGCACGCAACACCCGGCAACCTCGAAAACATCCAGATCACCTACACCGGCCGCATCGCCGCGGGCAAAACCGACCTCATTCGCAACGCCGCCATCGCCGGCATCTTCAGCGGCACCGACGGCGGCAGCGTCGCCAACCGCATCAACGCAGCGGCCATCGCAGCCGAACGCGGCATCCGCATCCAGGAGGACAAAAAGGAGTTCACCACCGGCGGCGCAGGCTCGGTCCTCAAGATCGTCCTTCACTCCTCCGATGGCGACGCCAGCGCCTCCGCCACCGTGCTCCACGGAGTCTCACCGCGCCTGCTCACCTACGACGGAATCGACATCGAGGCGCCGCTTCACGGCACCCTCGTCGCCATCCGCAACCACGACGTCCCCGGCGTCGTCGGCCGCATCGGCACCATCCTGGGCGAGCACTCGGTCAACATCGCGAACTTCGCTTTAGGCCGGGCTCATGCCACGCAGAACCGCTCCCACCGCGTCCCCCAGGGTCAGGCTCTCGCGGTGGTCCAGATCGACGTCCCCAATGCCTCATCCGCAACCGCCGCCATCGACGCGCTGCGCAAGGTCGAAGCCATCGCGAGCGTCCGCCTCATCGAGCTTCACAAACTCTAACCAACCAGCTGCACTCCATAGCGCAACGCCCGGACTCACCCTCCGGGCGTTGCTTCGTTCGCGCCTCAATATAGTGGTCTTCTACTCCGCTCTCAGTGCCCGCATTGGGTCGGTGGATGCTGCGCGTCGAGCCGGCACCAGTGCAGCAATCGCTGCGGCAACCAGAAGCAGAAGTACGCTGCCGCCCACCGCAAACGGATCCATGACCGGCGTCTGATAGAGCAGACTGCGCACCCAACGCAGCGCGATCAGCGCCACCGCGAGTCCAACACCTGTGCCAAGAAGAACCGGCTGCGCAGCCTGACGCAGGACCAGCCCCATCAGCGCACTCTTACCAGAGCCCAACGCGATGCGAATGCCGAACTCCTGCCTGCGCAGCGAGACCGAGTATGCGAGAACGCCGTACACTCCCAGCAAAGCCAACAAAAGCGCGGCTCCGCCAAACCCACTCAGCACGATGGCCTGGAAGCGGTCAGCCGCGACCGAATCGCTAACCTGCTCATCCATCGACTTCAGTGTGGGAATGGCAACCTGCGGATCGATCTGCCAGATCGTGCGACGCATCTCGGGAATCAATGCATCGCTCGATTGCGTGCTGCGTACTAAGAATGACAGCGTCCACGGTGTGAAGGACCAGTAAGGAACGTAGACCATGGCGGCTGTGTCTCTAAGGCCGTTGATGCGCGTGTCAGCGACGACTCCAATGACGGTCATGGGGTGGTTGTCGTCCGGAGCAATAGGATCAATCTTCTTTCCCACCGGATCTTCCCCGGGAAAGGCCTCGCGTGCAGTCCTCTCCGAGATCAGCGCGACATAGGGATTCGCGCGGTCGGCAGCAACTATATTGCGCCCAGCGACAAGCGGAATCTGCATGGTCGACAGATAGTCCTGGTTAATAAATCTCACATTAATGGGAGGCTGCTCAGCCGGCCGGATGGGATGATCGGGACGATTGAGTGTGTCGACCCATGTTTCACCCGTCAGAGGCGTGGCACTTGTGAGGGCCACCGACTCCACGCCCGGCAATTGATTGAGAGCGGCGAGCGTGCGGTCGGTAAAACCCAACTTTGCGCTATTCGCAGACTTCAAAAGATCACCATATTGCGGTGCGAAGAGATCGACCTGCGCAAGCGTAACGTGACTGGAATCGAAGCCACGATTCTGACGCATAAGATGTGAGAAGCTGCGCAGCGCCAGCGACGTGACGATAAGCAGGACCACGGTGCAAGCCACCTGCGCGGCCACCATCAGGCTGCGCGTCCGGTGGCTCTCCTGCGTATTGGCAGCACGCGTGGAGTTCGCCTGCAGCGCGGTCTGCGGAGCAACGCTAAGGGAGCGCAGGGCCGGCAGCATACCAAAGACAATTGCCGCTGCAATTGAAAGACCTGCGCTGAAGATGAGCACTGGAAGGCTCACCCTCACGTCATCAACGCGCGGAATGTCGCCCGGTGCCACAGCAAGCAAGAGACGCACGCCACCAAAGGCCAGTGCCGTTCCAGCTGCGCCGCCGGCGAATGCGAGCACCAGGCTCTCGGCGAGACGCGACCTTACCAGCTGGCCGCGGCTCGCGCCCAATGCGGCTCGCACCGCAGTTTCACGTTCCGCATTGACGGCGCGCGCCAGTTGCAGATTAGCGAGGTTCACGCACGCGATCAGCAACACTGCGCCAACCGCGGCAAACAGCAGCCAAAGCGCTCCGCTTATGCCGGACGTCACGTCCTCCGCTAGCGGAGTGAATGCAATTCCAAGATGAATGGGCAGATGCGCCGAGAGCGTGTACGCCTTCTGCAGACCATCCAGTTCGGCGGTGGCCTGAGACAAGGTCACGCCCGGCTTGAGCCGCGCAATCGCCTTGTAGTTGAAGTTGCCGCTATCTGTATTCAGGTCCCGCTCGCTCGGCACCATCGGCTGAAAGAGCAGGGCGTTCCGCGCAGTTTCCTGGAATGCGATCTTCGGCGCCAATGCAATCTGCGGAAAGCGCAGGCTCGACGGCAGCACACCGATCACTGTGGTCGCCTGGCCGCCGATCCGCAATGTTTGCCCAATTACCTTCTGGTCGCCCGCAAAGAATGTTTGCCAACCCTCATAGCTCAACACAACGACGTTTTCCGGGCCCTTTAGGCCATCGCTGTCGACAAAACCGCGGCCCAATACGGGTTGCACTCCGAGCACCTGAAAGAGATTTGGCGAAGCGGTCACCGCACCTACGATGCGCGGGTGTTCGCCGCTTGGAGAGACGCTCAATCCAGCCTGTTGAAAGATGGCAGCGTCTTCGAGAGTTGTTGCAGCTTTCTTCAGCCGCAGGAAATGCCGGTAGTTGTCCGGAATCGAGATACGCCCGCTGTGTGGCTCGTCTTCCACCTCGCGCAACACGACGAGGCGATGCGGTTCCCGAAAGGCGAACGGCTTAAGCAAAACCGCATCGACTACGCTGAAGACCGATGTAGCTGCACCAATGCCCAGCGCGAGCGTGAGAATCGCAGTAAGCGCGAACCCAGGCGACCTGCGCAGCTGACGAACGGCATAGCGGACGTCGCGAGCGGCCTCTTCCAGCCACGGCAGGCCGCGCTGCACGCGATACGTCTCGCGGATCTGTGTGATGCCGCCAAACGCACGCAGAGCTGCTGTGCGCGCCTGCTGCTCATTCATCCCACGCGCGCAATTCTCTTCAATAGCCAGATCGATGTGCGCACGCAACTCCTCCTCAAGATCGGCGTCGAGCTTCTTACTGCGGAAGAGTGCCGCGCAGCGGCTAAGAAGAATGCGAACCCATTCCATATCGCCTCCTAATTCGACGGAGCAAGGAAGCGCGCCATGGTGGCGGCGATGCGCTCCCAGTTCTCAGTCTCATGCTCGATCTGCTTTCGTCCGCCACGTGTCAGCGAATAGAACTTAGCGCGGCGTCCAGTCTCCGAGGTGCCCCATTCGGCCTTGGCCCACCCCCGCTGTTCCAGGCGTAGGAGAGCTGGATAGATGGTTCCCTGGTTCAGACTGACCGTGTTCTCGCTAACCTGTTCGATCCGCCGCGCGATGCCATAGCCGTGCAGCGGCCCCATCGCCTCAAGCGTCTTCAACACCATCAGATCCAGCGTTCCCTGCAAAACATCCGATTTGCTCTCCGGCACGTCTACTCTCCTGTTGACTGTCTGCCTATAGTTTGCTGCGCGATAGGTCGAATGTCAACAGGTTCATATTCGTGCCACCAAACCGTAATATCCATGCCCCCGGTCAAACGCAAACTCCCTGAATTGAAGCAGCATTGCTCCACATGGCCCTCCCGCCGAATCCACCAGCACACATTCACGCCCGGAGTTCCGCTAAACTAGTAGGAGAGAGACCATCTATGCCGCTTTACGAATACGAATGCACCACCTGCCACAAGCACACTGAAAAAATTCAAAAGTTCTCCGATCCCGAGATAACCGTCTGCCCCCACTGTGGCGGCCATCTCGAGCGCGTCATCTCCGCGCCCGCTGTCAGCTTCAAAGGCGGCGGATGGTATGCCGACGGCTACGGCAACGCCAAACCCAAGTCCTCAAGCGACAGCGCCAGCTCCGGCACCAACGGCAGCAGTGCAAAACCAGGCACGGACTCAAAGACCGGCACCGACTCCAGCTCCTCGGGCAGCAGCACACCGGCCTCCGCGCCATCCGCCCCAGCAGCAGCGCCTGCAGCAGCCTCCTCGTCATCCGACAAGAAGTAGCCGCTGCAGACGCTCAGCTCCGATCTACGGTTGCGGCTTCAGCTGAACATCCCGAACCAGCTCGCTCGAAACGGTTTCACTGCTCTCAGCCCTGAGCTTTGAAACCTCCGCTCGCTTTTCGGGCGAACCATACACCTTGGCGACAACAGCCTCCGCTTGCTCCGAGAACGTATCCAGCGAACCCATATTCTTGAAGTGGACGACATACATCATGTCGTACTTATCCGGTCCCTCAAAGGTAACGGAGCGAAAGATCTGGTAGTCAAGAATCAACCCCGCTGTCTTTTCCGCATCGAAGACCTTTGGCGCGTAAGCAAAGCTCTGGAAAAACTCTTTGGTCTTGCCCGGCAGGATACGGAGCTTGACGACGCGATAGACAGAGACATCGGTGTAGTTCTGTTGTGCCATTCCACTGAGCGGAACAACTGCGAACACCAAAGCGACGAAACAACGTGCGAACGCCTTCATAGTGTGACCTCATTTATTTTTTGGTCTGGAGCCTGCCGGGAAGCTTACTCCTAATTCCGAAGAGCGAAAGCACCTTTAAATCAGCTTCCGTCGCCTCTCCAATGCCAGTTGAGCAGTTCGTTCCGGTAACACAACCTCTACCGCCAATTGAGTCCCTCTCACCCTTTTAAAGGCGTGCGCAAGATACTGCTTCGCCCTCCGGCCATCTTCGGCTATCCTCTGTCTAACTCCCTGTCAGCTCCAATCAGCAGGCCGTTGCTTCGGGAAACCGACACCGGCTTGGACAACCGTATCTTCATCGCCGCAAACAACACACGAGGGATCAAGCAAAAATGGAGCCGACCGTCACCGCGATATCCGAATCCGAAGTTCCCATCGCCGCTCCTCCCGGCCTGCGCGCGAACATTCTCTCTCCCATGGAGACCCTCGCGCAATCCATCTCCACCATCGCACCAACAACCACCCCGACCATGACCATCCCTCTGGTCTTCGTCCTCGCCGGCAACGGAACCTGGCTCGCCTACCTCTTCGCCACCGCGACCGTCCTGCTCATAGCACTTTGCATCAGCCGCTTCGCTCGCTACACCTCCTGCTCCGGCTCGCTCTACACCTACGCAACCTCCGGCCTTCCACCAGCCATCAGCGGCATCGCTGCCTGGGCTCTTCTACTCGCCTACATCGCCACAGGAGCCTCCGTAACCGGCGGCTTCCTCCACTACGCCAACGTCTTCCTCCTCTCACTCACCGGAAAAACCGCACCAACCGCTCTGCTCGCCCTCCTCTGCGTCGGCGTCTCCACCTTCATCGCCTACCGCGACGTGCAGGTCTCCGCCCGCCTCATGCTCTGGATCGAAGCCATCTCCGTCGCACTCATCACCATCGTCCTTGCTCTCCTGCTCTGGCGCAACGGCCTCCACATCGACCACGCACAGCTACACCTGCAAGGAGTCACGCCCTCCGCAGTCCGCCTCGGCGTCGTCCTCGCCCTCTTCAGCTTCGTCGGCTTCGAGAGCGCCACCACCCTCGGCGCCGAAGCCACCAATCCTCTCCGCACCATCCCACGCGCTGTCATTCAGAGCGCCATCTTCACCGGCCTCTTCTTCATCCTCTGCGCGTATCTAGAAACCCTCGGCATGCACACCGCCCACCAGAACCTCGGCGAATCCACCGCACCCATGCGCACCCTCGCCACACTCGCCGGCGTCAACATCCTCGGCCCCTTTATCGACTTCGGCGCACTCGTCAGCATGTTCGCCTGCACCCTTGCCTGCATCACTGCCGCAGCTCGCGTCCTCATGCGCATGGGACACAACGGCCTCGTCCACAACCGCCTCGGCACCGCACACCACAAGAACGCCACCCCCGGCTCAGCAGTCCTCGTCACCGGCGTCCTCACCGCGCTACCTGTCTGTGTCTTAGCTCTTCGCGGAGTCGCCGGCACCGACATCTACGGATGGATGGGCTCGCTCTCCGTCTACGGCTTCATCACCACCTACGGCCTTGCCGCCATCGCGCTGCCGATCTACCTCAAGCGCAACCACACCCTCACCAACGCCCCGCTGCTGCTCTCCATCGCAGCGACTCTGGCGATGCTCCTCGCGCTGGCGGGCACGCTCTACCCCGTACCAGATCGCCCCTACAACTGGCTGCCCTACGTCTATCTCGCCTACATTCTCTGCGGAGTAGCGTGGTTCGCGATCACGTCCCGTCGCAACCAAACGATCTAGACGACGCCGACCAACGGAAGGCCCACCGAAATCGACCCACCAGGAAAAGGTATACAAGTCACGAAGTGACCGCCCCACGCGCAGTGGGCCCGTCCGGCAGGACAAACCTCTCCGGATGAAACATCATCTCCGCAATCTCCTCCACCCGCTCCATCGTAATCCCATTGCGCTGTTCCACAGCGAGAGGATGTTCCTCATCCACAACAGTGAACTGCGGCCGCTGCCCCACCGGCTGCGTCTGCACACTCACCTCAAGATTGAACGTATCGCCAAACACCGGCAGCTGCGAGTTCAACCAGCCCGGAAACGCCGCCTCATTCTCTCGCCCCTCGACCGTCCAAAGCTCGTTCGTCCTGACAAAGTTCTTCGGACTCACCTCGACCCAGATGCCCCAAACAAACGGCTCCTCCAGACCAATCACCGGCACAAGAATCCGCCCACGAAGATAAAAATCCCTGTTGTCGATCACGCACTGATCCAGCGTAATCACCACGCGCTGCTCCAACTCATCCACAGGAATCGCCCCGGCAGCCAGCGGAGCCTTCACGCTGTAGCTCAACGGCAGAACATGACGCTCGCCACAAACACTGCACCCAAAACCGCTCTCTGTCTCATTACCCATCTCTCCATCATTCCACAACGTCGTGTAAGAGGCATGGTGGAAGCTCTAAATCTATGAGAGAGCTCGTCACCCTGGACGCAGCGAAAGATCCTGTATCTGCTGTTGTTGTTGCCGGAAAGACGAAAGCCGAACCACTACTCCTCGCCGATATCCTCATTCCAGATCTCGGGATGCTCCGCAATAAACCCAGTCAGTAGATCCGAACACTCCTGCGAGTCCAGATCGATCACCTTTACTCCAAGCTCTTTCAGCCACTCAACTCCGCCGGCGAAGTTTCTGCTCTCCCCCACCACCAGCGTGCGAATCCCAAACTGCCGAATCAACCCGCTGCAGTACCAGCAAGGCGCCAGCGTCGTCACCATCACCTTATCTTTGTAAGACCGCTGCCGCCCCGCCCGCCGAAACGCATCCGTCTCTCCATGCACCGACGGATCATCCTGCTGCACCCTACGATTTCGCCCTGAGGCCAGCAGCTTTCCATCCCCATCAAACAACGCCGCACCGATCGGAACTCCACCCTCGCTCCGACCGATGCGAGCCTCTTCCAACGCAACCTCCAGCATCGCGCGATACCGTGCAACCTCAGACATCCTTACCCTTTCTCTGGTGGCGGCGGAACCTTCTTCCCAGCCTTCCGCGCCTCTGACAAACCAATCGCAATCGCCTGCTTCCGACTGGTCACCTTCTTGCCACTGCGACCACTCTTCAGCGTGCCCTTCTTCATCTCTTTCATCTCAGTCTCGACGTTCTTGCTTGCCGAAGGACTGTACCTTCGCGTCGAGCTCTTCTTCGACGCTGTCTTCTTCGTCGCTTTTCTTCGCAGCCTTCTTTGCTGGAGCTTTCTTCGTTGCAGACTTCTTCGTTGCCGTTTTCTTACTCGAAGACTTCTTTGCCGCTGCCTTTTTCGTTGCCATGGTTTTGCCTCCTCATTGTAAGAGGCCGCAACACCACTTCAACGTTGCATCGAGAAATCACATCGCATCCGAACGAGATCGCTCGCGATCACTGCCTCCGCCGTCGTCTCCACACCACAATTCCTGCAAGCACCACCAGCGCAGTGACACCTACCAGCCGCAACGTCATCTTCCGTATCCACGAACGCGTCCGCTCCAGCGATCCATCCTGCCACGCCGTATGCACCGCCTCCAGATCCGCAGCCAGCCCAGGAATCGTAATCAAATTAAAATCCGTAACCGGAAGCGATCCGAAGATTCGCGCTGGCGACGGCGGCGCTCCATTCCTATCCTTCGGTATCGCGAGCATCATCGCGTTCACCTCCGCATCGCGAGGATCATCAAACAACGCTCCATCCGCGGTATTCGGAAACAACGTGTCATGCCCGGTCATCTTGTTCTCGATCGCAGCCACGCCATCCTGGCACACGCCCAGCGGATAGTACCCGCCAAACGGCAGGTCGGGCCGAGCGAGATGCTGATGCACATACATCAGCAGAAACTTCCCCACCAGCCGCGTCACCTCCACCGCATCCGCATCGCGATACTCATGTGCATGACGCCCCAGCACCCACGCCTGATCCAGCGTATCCATCGTGCGGAACTCCGCCCTGCCATCGATGCCGAAGTACCAGCTCACATCCGCATTCACCTTCGGTCCGCGAATCTCCCACTCGTACTCTGCATGGCTCACCGGCACCAGCAACGACCTCTTCGTCCCGGGGATCGCAATCTGCGAGTTCACATAAAACGGCATCATCACGTCCTGGCCCTTGTAGTGAAAGTGGCCGAAGTTGGCGAAGTACCGCGAATCAAACACCGTCACGGTATGCCCCGTCTCCATCAAAGCCTGTATCAACGCCTGCGGAGTCGTCGCCGTCTTCCCGGCCACCTCAGCCGTTACCGTGGCCGCACCTTCCAGCGCATTCAGCCCCAGCCGGTTCAACACATCCGCTAGCCTCTGGCTGTCCGGATGCATCGGCGCAAGCTTCGGATTCGCCACATCTCCACGCACCACGCCCGCACCCAATGTCGTCACCAGCATGTCATTCGAAAGCCCCGGCAGCGTCGACGGCTGATCCAGACTTACCGTCTCCGTCTTCTCCGGCGAGTAGCTCCCCAGATCCAGATACTCCGTCACCACACCTTTATCGGCACCCGTTGGCCACTTCTCTGTCGGCGCACCGGAGGGCGTCCCTGCCGGCGAATCCGGATGCTTCGTCACCACCCGATTGATCACCCCGACAGCCGGATTGACCTCCTGCATCGTCCATCCAGGAAAACGATCGAGATCTTGCCACTCCTTGCCCAGAATCAGCTCTCGCAGCCTCTTCACCAGCGCGGGTGTCATCAACGCCGGCCCCTTCTTGCCACCCTTGTTCAGTTGCGCCAGCATCGCGTCGGTAAAGCCCGGCGTCGCCGACAACTCCCGCATCATCTGCGACAGAAGTATCGTGTTCGGCGGCATCGGCTCCTCCGGCACAACATACGGCGCTTCGCTTCGGCACCCAAACAGAGCAAGCAAAACGCTCACACAGACTCCACGACAGACATTTCTGGAAAACGAGAGACGGACGCGCATCCGCCCATTAAACGCTACGCCGCGCCCCGCGCAAGAACTTAATTCGACTCAAAAAATACTAGGTCCGCCGTCGAACCTGCTTGTAAGTGACGGTCTCTCTGATGGCTATACCTGCGCGAAACCCCCATCGACAAACAACTCTGCACCGGTCACGTAGCTACTGTCGTCCGAAGCAAGAAACACAGCCGCCTTCGCAATCTCCTCGGGCTGACCCAGCCGTCCCAGTGGCACAGTCGAGTTGATCCCCTTCAATCGATCCTGCCCCGCCTGAGTAGAGCCCAACAACTCGCGTAGACCCTCTGTGTCGATCGGTCCGGGGCTGATCGCATTCACCCGTATACGGCGCGCCTTCAGATCGGTCGTCCACGTACGTGCGAACGAACGAATCGCCGCCTTCGTAGCCGCATAAACGCTATTGTTTCCCAACCCCTTGCTACCAACCACCGACGAGGTGAGAATGACCGACGCACCATCCGGCAACAGAGGCAACGCCTTCTGAACCGTAAACAGCAAGCCCTTCACGTTGCCGTCAAAGATGCTGTCGAAGTGCTCTTCATCGATCAAACCAAGTGGAGCGTACTTGGCAATACCCGCATTCGCAAAGACGACGTCGAGCTCGCCCTTCTCCTTCTTGATCTGTTCGAACAGTCGATCCAGATCGCCCAACTTGCCTACGTCTCCCTGGACTCCCGTCACATTCGAACCAATCTTCTTTACCGCCTCATCGAGCTTCGACTGATCCCGCCCTGTAATAAAGACGTACGCGCCCTCCTTTACAAACTCCTTCGCCGTCGCAAAACCAATGCCGCTGTTTCCACCCGTTATCAATGCAATCTTTCCGTCAAGCTTCCCCATCGAGTCTCCTCCTGATCTGCACCGCAGGTCAGGTCATACGATGCTGCCAAATCCCAAATGGCGCAGGAACTCATAGCGATCCCAGCAAAAGTTGGGTGCCAACCACATCGAAATTATTTCCATATACCGCGCTGCCCGGTGGCCAGAAGCTGAGGAGACTTCCTAGCTTAACGGCCCCAGCGCATCCAGCTTCTTCGCCACCAAGCTCATTCAGCATCGCCGGATTCGCCTGCCCCTTCGACAGACGCATCACCTGCCCGACGAAGAACGCCGCGACAGTCTTCTTCCCCCCGCGATACTGCTCCACCTGCTTCGCATTCGCCGCGATCACCTCATCGATCATCGCCTCAATCGCGCCCGTATCCGAGATCTGCTGCGGCTTCTCCCGCTCATACACCACAGGAAAGTCCTCATTCTTCTCGAATGCGGTATCCAGCAGCTGCTTCAGCATCTTGCTCGACAGCTCACCCGACTCCGCCAGATCCGCCGCCATCACCACACCAGCCATCGACACCGGCGACTGCTCCAGTTCCAACCCCGCCAGCCGCAGCCGCATCGTCAACTCGCTCGTCAGCAACGCCGCCACGCGCCGCGGGCTCTTCGCCTTCTTCGCCGCAGCCTCAAACGTATCCGCAAACTCCCGCGTCGCCGTCAGCGTAGCTGCGTCCTGCGCCGAAATCTCATACTCACGAATCATCCGCTCCCGCCGAGCCTCCGGCAGCTCCGGCATCATCTTCAAAATCTCGGCCTGCCACTCCGCCCCAACCACCAGCGGCGGCAGATCCGGCTCCGGAAAATACCGATAGTCATGCGCCTGCTCCTTCGAGCGCATCGAGTACGTCCGACCCTCCGCGTTGTTCCAAAGCCGCGACTCCTGCACCACGCGACCGCCATCTTCAATCACGCCAATCTGCCGCTCGATCTCGTACTCCACCGCCGCGCGAATGTAACGGAAGCTGTTGACGTTCTTCACCTCAGCCTTAGTCCCGAACTCCTTCGCACCCTTCAGCATCACGCTGACGTTCGCATCGCACCGCAGCGAACCCTCTTCCATGTTGCAGTCGCTCACGCCGGTGTACAGCAGAATCTCCTTCAGCTTCGTCAGGTACTCGAACACCTCATCCGCCGTCCGCAGATCGGGCTCACTCACGATCTCCACCAACGGCGTCCCGCACCGGTTCAGATCGATGTACGTCTTCGATACCGAGTCCGCAAACCCGTCATGAATACTCTTGCCTGCATCCTCTTCCATATGCAGCCGCGTCACGCCAATCCGCTTCGTTATCGCTGCACCCGCAGCGTCAAACGCAGGCACTTCAAGCCACCCATGCTCCGCAATCGGCTTGTCGAACTGTGAGATCTGGTACCCCTTCGGCGAGTCGGGATAAAAATAGTTCTTCCGCGAAAAGATACTCGTCTCGCGAATCTCGCAGTTGATCGCCTTCGCCGCGAGCACCGCAAACTCCACCGCCCTGCGGTTCAACACCGGCAGCGCGCCCGGCAACCCCAAACATGTGGGGCAGACATGCGTATTCGGCTCACCGCCATACTTATTCACGCAGCCGCAAAACGCCTTCGACGCTGTCAAAAGCTGAACGTGAACCTCCAGCCCGATCACAGGCTGGTACTTGGCTAGAATCTCAGGCGATAGTGCAGTCAAAGTAGGCATGAACACCCTAATTCTAACAAGCTCATGTCCTGCCGGACGGGCCCACTGCGCTTGGGGCGGTCACTTCGTGACGCGTCTACCGGTCTCGCTGAAACTCGGTCCTCCCGTTGGTCGGCACAAGCTTATTCCGACCAACGGGAGGACCTATACAAATCACCCACCAAGACAAGGTATACAAGTCACGAAGTGACCGCCCTCCGCGCAGGAGCCCGTCCGGCAGGACATATCTTCCACCTAAGCTACTATCGGGAGAGCCATGGAACCCATCACCCACCTCATGACCGGAGCCGTCCTCGCCCGCACCGGCTTCAATCGCAAGGCCGCCTACGCCACCCTCGCCATGACCATCGCCGCCGAAGCCCCCGACATCGACACTCTCTGGTCCATCGACGGCCCCATCGCAGCCTTCCAGCACCATCGCGGCATCACCCACACCTTCGTCGGCCTGCCCTTTGAAGCCGCCGCAATCGTCGGAGCCATCTGGCTCTTCCATCGCTGGCGCTCCCGCCGAAAACTAGCCCACCAACAAGCCGCCACCGCCGAACCATTCGACCCCACCACCACCCATATCCCGCCCAAACAGGCTCCCATCCGCTGGGGCCTCCTCTACTGCTTCTCCCTCATCGCCCTCCTCAGTCATCTCTTCCTCGACTGGACCAACAACTACGGCCTCCGCCCCTTCTTTCCCTTCAACCCCCGCTGGTACGCCGGCTCCTTCGTCTTCATCTTCGAGCCGGTCATCTTCCTCCTGCTGCTCACAGCCTTAATCGCCCCATCCCTCTTCGGCCTCATCAACAGCGAAGTAGGCGCACGCAACAAAGCCTTCCGCGGACGAGGCTGGGCCATCTTCGCTCTCCTCGCCATCATCGCGCTCTGGGCACTCCGCGCCTTCGAGCACGAAAAGGCCCTCCAGCTCGCCCAAGCCACCGACTACAACGAAGCCCCCGTCTCCCGCGTCTTCGCCAGCCCCTACCCCATCAATCCATTCCACTGGGCCACCATCGCAGAGACCCCGCAGTTCTTCCAACTAGCCACCATCAACACTCGCAGCGAAACTGTCACCACCAGCACCCAGGCCGACGTCGTCTACAAGCCCCCCACCACCCTTGCAACACTGGTCGCCAAACGCAGCTGGCTCGGCGAAGCCTACCTCGACTGGTCGCAATATCCTGTCGTGACCGACACCGGCACCAACGAAGAAGGCCTCACCGTCGTCACCTTCCGCGACCTGCGCTTCTTCTACAACACGCCATTCCTGGCCGGCCGCGAGAACCCACCACTCTCAGGCGCCGTCTACCTCAACGCCGACCGCCGCATCGTCCGCATGGAGATGGATCACCGCATCCAGCACTAACGAGCAACTCACCGAACCAGCTAATCCTCTTCCACTGGAAGCGGCGTCCCACGCCGCCGGTCGAACACCTTCCGCAGCACATACACCAGCAGCAGCAGGATCACGATCCCGCTCACCCCCAAAATCAGCGAATGATGCTGCCTCAGCGTATGCGTCAGCGAGTGCAGAATCGTCGGCCCGTAGGTGATCGTGATGATCGCCCAGATCAAAAACCGCACAAACTTCCCGAGACAGATCGCGCTGAAGAACCACAGCGGCTTCATCTCGAACACACCAGCGGCAAATTCAAACAACTTCACCGGCGTCGGCGGAGGCATCATCGCCGGAACCATGATCGCGAGAAACTCCTGCTTCTCAAACCGGTCACGCAGCTGCTCATAACGCTGCCGGTTGATTCGCTTCAGCAGAAAAAGCTCTCCGCCCGCTCGCCCCAGGTAGTACGGCAA
Organism: uncultured Acidobacteriaceae bacterium; assembly: GCA_963771625.1. Lineage (GTDB taxonomy): Bacteria > Acidobacteriota > Terriglobia > Terriglobales > Acidobacteriaceae > Edaphobacter. The sequence goes on along the minus strand of CAVYUE010000008.1, from coordinate 168,724 downwards.
CAGACTGCCAATACCAGACCCTAACGCCGCCATAAAGCAGTACAACAAAAACCGCGCATGGTCATGAGCAACGTAGTCGATCAGCAACGCGTCGATCGGCACCGGAATCGCAGCCGAGTCGACCACCGCCAGCGCGCCGATACCCCACACGCCAAGCGGTTTCAATGCCGCAAGCATCACGACATTCCATTTATTCAAAAGTGCAACAGGAGAGATCTTCACGGGGTCAACTTCATTCTACCTGTCATCAGCGCTTTCCTGCTGATCGACACTCGTGAACTCGGCATGCTCCGTCCGCCCCGCCAGCAGATCCAGCGCATGCGGCAGCACCGGCAAAATCGCCGCCAGCGAACTGCTCGCCCCCGCCGGACTTCCCGGAAGATTCACAATCAACGCCGTCCCCAGCGTCCCGCAAACCCCACGGCTCAGCGAGGCCATCGGCGTATGCAGCAACCCATCGGCCCGCATCCGCTCGGCCAGCCCATCAATCAGCCGCTCACAGACCATCCTGGTGGCCTCTGGAGTCACATCGCGCGTGGCCAGCCCTGTTCCTCCGGTCGTCACAATCAGGTCTACAACTTTTGCGTTACGCCACAGCGCCGCTGCAATCAGGTCCAGCTCGTCGGGCAACACCTCGCTGATGACCTGGCTCACCCCAGCGTTTTCAAGCAACTCGCACACCACCGGCCCGGACAAGTCCACGCGCTCGCCCCGCGAACAGCCGTCACTGATCGTCAGTACGACAGCCCGAACATCCGATGAAAACCTCTCACTCACGCCCCTAGTCTACGGGTTTTGACCCTCAAGCCCAACTGCTTCGTCGCCTAATCGGCATCAAAAGATGAGAAAATAGAGTGGACTATGCATACCGGGGCGCCCGATCCTGGATCGCGGTCGGTTCCACCACGAAACTTTCACTCCCCGCAGCCGTCAGACCACATAGCCCATGCCTTCACTCGAGACCCCGCCCAAATCCGCACCGCCCAATCAGCCCATCAAGGTGCGCACCGGCCGCTTCGGTGAACTCGACGAGCACGAGCTCATCCACCTGCTCGACTCCCTCGACGACGAGCGCTCCAAGGCCCGCTTTCGCGAGTCCATCTACATCTCCATCATCATCTACCTGGCCATCGTCTGGTTCCTCTTCTACGGCCCGCGTGTGCTCTTCCACCAGCCGCGCCTCATCAATCCCGTCGACGTGCTCAAAGAGCGCGACAAGCAGCTGACCTACCTCAACGCGCCAAAAGACCTTCCCCGCAGCGCCACCAAGGCCCCCAAGCCCCGTCCGCAGCAGCTCGACCAGAAGACCCTCCAGCAGCTTGAGGCGATGCGCAAGGCCGCCCCGCCAGCCCCGGCCGCTCCACCGCCGCCGGCACCCACCCCAGCCCCTACCCAGCCCGCGCCAACGCAAGCTGCAACGCCGCTGCCGCCAGCTCCGCAGCCTCAGCAAACCCAGCCACCCGCGCAACAGGCCATGGTCGAAGCCCCCAAACCCGCCCCGACGCGTCCTAACTTCGGCAATCCCAACCAGACCGCAGGCGACGCCATCCGCCAGGCCGCTCAAAACGCAGCCCACGACCACGGCAGCGCCGGAGACTACAGCGGCGGTGGCTCCAGTGGACGCTCCGGCATGGGAACCGGCGCCGAGATCCTATCCGACACGCAGGGCGTCGACTTCGGCCCCTACATCCGCCGAATCCTCAACGACATCAAGCGCAACTGGATCCCTCTGATCCCCGAAGAGGCGCGCCCGCCACTCAACAAGCAGGGCGAGACTCTTATCCGCTTCACCATCCTGCCGGACGGCCGCATCGCCGCCATGAACCTCGACGGCTCCAGCCAGGATCAGGCCATCGACCGCGCCTGTTGGGGTGGAATCACAGGCGTCGGCCAGTTCCCGCCGCTTCCTCCCAACTTCCACGGGCCAAACCTTGAACTTCGCATCGACTTCCTGACCAACAAGCCACTCCCGTAAAGCATGTCCTGCCGGACAGGCCCACTGCGCGTGGGGCGGTCACTTCGTGACGCGTGTACCTGCCGTGGCAGGATGATCAGCAGCAGTCCTCCCGTTGTTCGGCCCGAGCATCGCGAGGACCCAAGCCCTCCATCAAGCACAACAAGGTATACAAGTCACGAAGTGACCGCCCTCCGCGCAGGAGGCCCGTCCGGCAGGACCTATCTTCCCCTAAGCCCGCCCCGCAAACTCCCGATTCTCCGTCGAAACCTTCACCTTCTCCCCCTCCTTGATGAAGAGAGGAACGCGAATCTCCAACCCCGTCTCCAGCTTCGCCACCTTCGTCACGCTGCCGCTCGAAGAATCACCCTTCACCCCAGGCTCCGTCTCCGCAACATCCAGCTCAACAAAGATCGGCAGCTGCAACCCGATCGGATTGCCGTTGTACTTATGCAGCTGCAACAGCGCTCCCTCAATCAGGTAGTCCAGCGCATTGCCGACCATCGCTTCGTTCAGCGTCAGCGTCTCGTAGCTCTCCTGGTCGAGAAAGTGCGACCCATCCCCGTCGCTATACAGATACGAGGCTGGCACCAGCACCAGGTCCGGCTCTTTGAACTTGTCATTCGCCTTGAACGTCTTCTCAAAGACCGCGCTAGTCAGCAGGTTCCGCATCTTCAGCCGGACCAGCGTCTGTCCACCACGCGCCGTAGGAGAGTTCACCTCCGCCTCCAGGCATGCGAACGGAGTGTTCTCAAACTCAAACAACGTCTTGCGCTTTACGTTAATTGCATCGATCAGTGCGGCCATGGACTCCTCAAAATCTGGTCAGCACCCAAACCGAATGCAGACACAATCTCAATCTCCTCCCAAGTATAAAGTGAAGCGTCTCTGCCATGTTTCAGCACAAAGGCCCACTCATGCGATCATGCTGCACGAATGGGCCTTTGTGCGAAGGAGAAGATCCTTAATCGTGGCCCTTGCGACTCTCCTGTTGATGCAGCATGTCGAGGATCGCATCAGGATTCACCGTGAAGCTCGCAGGAGCCTGACTCGGCGGATAGTCCTTGAAGGTAGAGATGAACTCCTCCGACGCGATGATCCCGAGTATTTCGAGGTAGTCGTTGTGAACCAGCCAATCGTTGTACTGGTCCGACGTGTAATCCGCGCGTTCATACGGATCCATCCGCAGGTTGAAGATCTTCGGAAGCCGCAGACACGTAAACGGATTCATCCAGATATTCAGATTGCCGACAGCACGCTGTTCGCAGAAGACGAACTTCCAGTTTTCATGACGCTCGGCCACCAGCATGCCGTCGTCATCGAAATAGAAGAAGTCCTTTCGCGGACTGTGCGCCTCCTGACCTGTCAGATAGGGGAGAATGTTGTACCCATCCAAATGGACCTTGTGCGCCATACCGCCAGGTCCCGTCCCATTGAGTAGGTTCTCCTTAATCGTCGTATCTCCGGCTGCGGCGAGCAGCGTCGGAAACCAATCGAGTCCAGAGACGATCTCGTTCGACCACACACCCGGCTTGATATGCCCGGGCCAGCGAATCATGGCCGGAACCCGGAACGCGCCCTCCCAGTTCGAATCCTTCTCGCTGCGGAACGGCGTCTCCGCTGCATCAGGCCAGCTGAACATGTTGGGTCCATTGTCCGTGCTGTAAATGACGATCGTGTCGCCCTTGATTCCAAGATCGTCGAGAGCCTTCGTGAGCTTACCCACGTCTCCGTCATGCTCCACCATGCCGTCCGCATAGTCGTTGCCCGGCATGCCGCTTTGGCCATGCATCGACTCGCGTATATGCGTGAAGATGTGCATCCTGGTTGTATTCATCCAGACGAAGAACGGCTTCCCTGCCTTGTTCTGCCTGGTCATGAAGTCGATCGCAGCAGCTGTCGTCTCGTCATCGATCGTCTCCATACGCTTCATGTCCAGCGGCCCCGTGTCCTGAATCCTTCCATCCGCGTACGAATGAATAACCCCACGCACGTTGTAAGCCTTCAGGAAGACCGGATCGTTCTTCGGCCAGTACGGCATCTCCGGTTCCTGCTCCGCATTTAGGTGATACAGATTGCCGAAGAACTCATCGAAGCCATGGTTCGTCGGCAGAAACTCGTCCTTGTCGCCAAGGTGATTCTTGCCGAACTGCCCGGTAGCGTAACCAAGCGGCTTCAACGCCTGAGCTATCGTGATATCGCGCTTTTGAAGACCGACCGGCGCACCCGGAGCGCCAACCTTCGTGAGTCCGGTCCGCATGGGAGACTGGCCCGTGATAAAAGAAGCTCGGCCAGCGGTGCAGCTATTCTCTGCATAGTAATCGGTGAAGGTCATTCCCTCTTCACCGATGCGGTCGATGTTCGGCGTCGAATAGCCGACCAGTCCATGCGTGTAGCGGCTGATGTTCGCCTGTCCGATGTCATCGCCGAAGATGACAAGGATGTTGGGTTTCTTGGCCTGCGCGTCCGCGCTTGCGCAGGATACGGCTGCCGTTACCGCTACTAAAACCGGCAGAGCGAGATAGCGTACGTGCAAGATCGAACGAACTCTGTTGAACTTTGCCATGTACTTCTCCTGTTATCACTTCGCACCATCGTTCTGCGCGGTGCTAATAGTCCGGAGAGTCTATCAGAGACACATTGCTCCCGACGCGTCAAAAACTAGCTTGCTCGAACGAAAATTCTCAAGCCATCTACTCTCGTAATACATAAGATTCTCGCCGCGATACATTGAGCTTGGGAACTTCCTGGTCCTGAAAAACGTTCAGCTTTAGAGAACTTCATCGGAGTCGCATTGAACCTTGTCATCGAACGTGTAAGCAAGCAGTATCGCGGCGGCCATCTCGCCCTGAACAACTTCAGCCTGACCATCAAGACCGGCGTCCTCGGCCTGCTCGGTCCCAATGGAGCCGGCAAGACCACGCTCATGAGCATTCTCGCAACCATCACCCGCGCAAGCGAAGGCCGCGTGCTCTGGAACACAACCGATGTCGCAAAAAATCCCGATGCGCTCCGCTCCGTCCTCGGCTATCTCCCGCAGGACTTCGGCGTCTACCCCAACCTCAACGCCATCGAGTTCCTCGAGTACCTCGCCGCCGTCAAAGGTTTAGACAAGGCGACCGCAAGCCGCCGCATTCCAGAACTTCTCGAGCTGGTCAATCTGACCGATGCCAGCAAGCGCCCCCTGGGCGGCTACTCCGGCGGCATGAAGCAACGCGTCGGCATCGCACAGGCGCTGCTCAACGACCCGAAACTCCTCATCGTCGACGAGCCCACCGCCGGTCTCGATCCGGAAGAGCGCGTCCGTTTTCGCAACCTCCTCTCCGACCTCTCCGGCGAACGCATCGTGGTGCTCTCCACCCACATCGTCTCCGATATCGAAGCCACCGCAACCGACATCGCCCTCATCGCAAAAGGAACTCTCGTCGCCCACGCCACACCCGAAGATCTCCTCCTTCAAGTCGAGGGTAAGGTTTGGGAATACGTCGTCTCCAGCGCCGATCTCAATGCCGTCCGCCAGCAACATCAGGTCAGCAGCATCAATCGCCGCAGTGACGGAGTTCACGTCCGCGTACTCGGCGACGAACCGCCCCGCGGCTCGCAGCCTGTAACTCCTAATCTCGAAGACGCCTACCTCTTCTGCCTCTCCCGCCATCGTGACGGAGTGCCCGCATGAGCCGCTCCCGCGTCCTCTTCCACATGGTCCGCGCCGACTTCCTCGAGCGCACCCGCCGCTACAGCTTTCTGCTCACCCTGGCCTTCGCCGTCTACACCGGATACGCAGTCTACGCCGGACAGATCAACATGCGCCTCGACGACTATCAGGGCGTCCCCAACTCCGCATGGATTGGCTCCGTCGTCGCCCTCGTCAGCTCAGTCTTCCTAAGCCTCATCGCGTTCTACGTCGTCAAAAACACCATTCAGCGCGATCGCGAAACCCGCGTTGGCCGCATCCTCGCCGCTACTCCCATCAGCAAGCGCTTCTACACGCTGAGCAAAGCTCTCAGCAATCTCGCAGTACTCTCCGCGATGATCCTGATCCTCGCCGCTGCCGCTGTCGTCATTCAGCTCACCCACAAAGGAACAAACGGCTTCAACCTCTTCGATCTGCTCGCCCCGATCCTGATCTTCGGCCTCAGCGCCATGAGCGTGTCCGCTGCCCTCGCCGTACTCTTTGAGACCATTCCCGGCCTGCGCGGAGGCCTCGGAAACATCGTCTATTTCTTTCTCTGGATCTTCCTGATCAGCATGAGCGTCAAGCCGTTGTTGGACGGGAAGCAGCCAGGCGCCGTGACTGCTATGCGGGACTACGTTGGCATCTCCACCATCTCCGGGCAGATGCAGACCCAGCTTCGTCAGGTCGAGCCACAATACAAAGGAGGATCCGGATTCAACATCGGCTCCTTCCATCGCGCCACCAAAACCTTCCTCTGGACCGGCACGAAGTGGAGCGCCACCATCATCCTGAGCCGCTTCTTTTGGCTTGGCATTGCAGTCCTGCTCACCCTCATCGCCGCATCGATCTTCGACCGCTTCGACCCCGACCGGGAGATCGTCATGTTGAAGCGACGCAAGAAACAAAAAGTCCTTCCCGCGCCCGACGAAGTCGAACAGCTCCCTCTCCGCACAAAAGAAACGCAACTCCACGCCTCTGGCCTTACACCGCTGCTCCACAGCAGGACGCATGTTCGCTTTATCGCGCTGGTCGTCGCCGAACTCCGCCTGTTACTGCGCGGACGGCAGTGGTGGTGGTACACAGTCGCCGCAGGTCTGTTCGCAGGATGCCTCTTCGCGCCGCTGGCCGCTGCCCGCTCCGGCATCATCCTCGTCGCGTGGCTCTGGCCTGCTCTCCTGTGGTCGCAACTCGGCACGCGCGAGGCTCAGTTCTCGACCCAGGCCCTCATCTTCTCCGCCCCACACTCCTTTCCACGGCAGCTCCTGTCCTCATGGACAGCGGGCGTACTGCTTGCAGTGATCACCGGCGGTGGCCTCGGACTTCGCCTGATGCTGGCGCGAGATCTCGAAGGGCTACTCGGCTGGACCGCGGCCGCGCTCTTCATCCCAGCCCTCGCCCTCGCACTCGGAGTCTGCACCGAAAGCCGCAAACCCTTCGAAGCCTTCTACACCGCGTGGTGGTACATCGGCCCGCTCCATCAACTCCGCAACCTGGACTTCATCGGAACGCAACCCATATCGAGCACGCCCGTCTTCTACCTGATAGCTGCGGCAGCATTGCTGCTCGTTGCCTGCTCGTGGCGAAAGGTGAGGCTGGCCCATGCGTGACCCGCAACCGCTTCGCAAGCAGCGACCTCGCACCGCAGAACCCTCGCCCGAAGCCTTCTAGCTCGAAACAGCCAGCCGCACTATCATCGATACAGGAACGGCTGGCCACTATCGCACACCCAACACCATCTCAATCCCACCTCACCCGCCACCAGATCGAGCGCCGTCGCCAGGTCCGCGGCCTCCTCCTGCTCGCGCTCGTAATCTCTACCCTCAGCCTCCTCCGCGCAGGCGTTCACAACCTCTTCCACGCCGGCTGGTGGCGCCTATGGTAAAGCCCGACCAGCCCCTCATCGTTCTCGTCGGCCCCACCGCCAGCGGCAAAACCTCCCTCGCCCTGCGACTCGCGCAGGAGTTCGACGGCGAGATCGTCAGCTGCGACTCCGTAGCCGTCTATCGCGAGATGGAGATCGGTACCGCCAAGCCCTCCCGCGAAGAGCGCAACCTCGTACAGCACCACATGATCGACATCGCATGGCCCGACGAGGCTTGCACCGCAGGCGACTACAGCCGACAGGCCCGCGAAGCCCTCACCGGCATCACCGAACGCGGCCACACACCAATCGTCGCGGGCGGCACGGGCCTCTACCTCCGCGCTCTGATCGACGGCCTCTTTCCCGCACCACCGCAGAAGCCCGGCCAGCGCGAACGCCTACGCAAAATCGCCTCAACCCGCGGCCCCGCGTACCTCCATCGTCTCCTCACCCGCCTCGACCCCGCCGCTGCTGCCGCTATCCACGCCAACGACGTCCCCAAGGTCGTCCGCGCCGTAGAAGTCTCCCTCGCCTCTGTCGAAGCGCACCAAAGCCCCGCCACCGGCAAACGCACGCCGATGACAGCCCAGTGGCAGCAGGGCCGCGACGCCCTCACCGGCTACCGCATCCTGCGCCTCGGCCTCAACCCACCCCGCCCCCGCCTCTACGAGCGCATCAACCAGCGCGCCGCCGCCATGTTCGATCGCGGCCTCGTCGAAGAGACCGAACGCCTCCTCGCCCGCTACGGCCCGGACTGCCGCCCCCTCACCTCCCTCGGCTACGCCGAAGCCACCGCCGTCTTACGCAACGAACTCACACGAGACGAGGCCGTCGCCAAGGCCCAGCAGGGCCACCGCAACTACGCCAAGCGCCAGCTCACGTGGTTCCGCCGCGAACCCGACATGCACTGGCTCGAAGGCTGCGGCGGCGACACCAACATCATCGACGAAGCAATCAGCCTCGTCTCAAAGCACCTGCACCACTCCTGACCACACCCCACAACGCCGAAAAGTATGTCGTTCAGAACCTCTCGAAAAACTTCCATCGAGAGATTCTTCGCCATGCTGCTCTGAACAACGTCGCAGTTGGTGTAGAGCCGCTTCCGCTTTTGTTTGTCATTCCCGAAGGGAATCTGCGTTTGCAATCTCTACATCAGAAAGTTGCCTTACGTCGTTGCCGTTGTTTGTTTTCCGTCGTCATCCTGAACGCAGTGAAGGATCCCTGTATTTGTCGTTGCTAGTTTTACGTCTTTGCTTGTTTCCGGAGCCCAGAAAACAAGGAAAGACCATTGACCTGCACTCCCATACATGGGAATATCAAGCCTTGATCATCGTCTTCGATTCATCCAACACAGCTCACCTCTTTGCATAGGGTAGTGCCAGGTCACCGTTCTAGAACGTCACTCGACGAGTGAGGTTCAACGGTTCGACCGCCACGCGACCTAACCCTACTCACCTCTCGCCTTAAGCGGAACTGCGACGAGAGCGAGACCCGCTGCGAACAGACCCTTTGAAGTACCCAAGGCGCCGTCGTTGCAAGACTTCGGCGAAGGAGCAACGAGACCATGACAAGATCCCCCATTCTGATAAGCGGCGCATCCGGCCAACTCGGCCGTCGCGTCATCGAACTTCTCATCGAACAAAAAGCTGGCCCTGTCATCGCCACAACGCGAACGCCAGACAAGCAAGCAGACCTCGCCGCGCAAGGCGTCGAGCTACGCTTCGCTGACTTTGATGAGGTTGGCAGTCTCACCGCCGCCTTCACTGGGGCCAAGCGCATCTTGCTGATAAGCACCAACACCTTCGGAGTACCAGGCAGGCGCCTGATCCAGCATCGAAATGCAATAGAAGCAGCGAAGCAAGCTGGGGCAGAACATCTCGTCTACACCTCTTTCTTACAGACGAGTAACTCCCGACTGGCGTTTCTTACCGCAGATCACGAGGAAACCGAGTCGATACTTGAGCAGAGCGGCCTGCAATACACGATCCTGCGCAACTCCTTCTACACCGACATGGTCAACGGCACATTGGCAGACGCGGCATCGAGGGGCTGCATCGTCTCTGCCGCCGGCCGCGGTCGAATCGCTTACATCACGCGAGAAGACTGCGCCCTCGCTGCCGCTGCAGCACTGTCAAGCACCTTCCAAGGCAAGCGCGTCTTGAATATCACAGGCCCGAGTCTGATCGACACCGAGGAACTAGCCGCTCTGGCCAGCGATGTACTAGGGAAAAAGATCGTCGCAGTCTCCGTCACCGGCGAGGAGTTTCAATCACGCGCGATCGCATCGGGAGTTCCCGCCCCACTGGCGGCAGTTATGGCGAAGATCGAGCACGGCGTATCGCACGGTGCGATGGAGATACAGAGCGACGACTTCAAACACCTCACTGGCAGAGCGGCAACCCCCATCATCGAATCGATTCGCTCATACTTCGAAAACTCTGTGAGCCGCGCAGCTCATGAGCCACTCTAGGAAACGAGCCTAGGCAGATCCGAGCGTAAATAGACCCGAGCATAGAGTGGCCACCCGCCACCTTATGCTCGAGGTGACAAAAATGCATTTTCCACAGAAATCTCCGAACGCGGTGGCGCATTTTTCAGCGCCAAAATAAGCGCTGCAAACCACCACAACTCACCACACATTCCACCACGTTTTCACCATCGAAAAACCACACCCTGACACCCACTTTTTCCAAAACACCCCTCAAAATCCCAGCAAAAACAGCAAAGCCCCGAGTCACCCCGGGGCTCAACTTTTTTTGTCCTTTTTTTCAGTCTTCCAACTGCAATTTTTTCCTACGAAGGCTGCACGACGAGGTTATCCGCCAGCTTGAACCGAACAATCGACTCCGCCGGAATCTCAATATCCCGATTCCCGGTCAATCCACTCAATAGCGTACCGCCGCCGCCACCCACAAGCCCGCCAACGAGCAACCCAACGCCGCCCGTAGCCACGCCACCAACCAGCATCCCAAGACCAGCACCTCCGCCGATCATCGCCGCCGACCGCTTACCTTTTCCCTTCTTCGTCTGCGTCAGATCAGACGTATCCAGCGCATACCGCGACCCGTTCAACGTAAGGTAAGTCAGCCGCAACTCCAGGATTGACGAGCCTTTGAAGTGTCCTCGCCGATGCGACGCAACCACTACGCCGCTCACCGGCGCACCCTTCGGAATCACAACTCGATCGCCTTGCCCAACCACAGGCTCAACAACCTCTCCACTGAAATGATCTCCCGCATGACTCGTCTTCACGCTGATGTGCTGGTTGATCCGAATCGTCAGATTCGTTCCCGCCGCAATATTGATATCCGCAGGCCGCACAATCGGCGCTTCACCCGGCGCAGGCGCAGCCACAGGCTGACCTGCAGCATCGGTCTGCCCGGCAGTGACTGGCGCTCCGGTCGTCCCCGGCACCGTCGCGGGCGTATTCGCCGCCACTGCAGTGGCCGGAGTCACCGTGGTCGTCACTGCCTGTGTTGTCTGCCCCGGCGCAGGCGGCTGCACCGTCGTGGTCGAAACATTGCCGTTGCCATCGGTCGAAACCACCTGCTGGGCCTGCCCCGTTGCAGCAGCCTGCTGCTTCGCCTTGTCAATCGCTGCATCCTGCTTCGATTTGCAGCCGGCCAGCATAACCAAAGCCAGCGTCATCGCCGCAGCGGTTCTTCCTGAATATCGAAAGTCCATCGTGTCGTCCTCGTTCTTCGTGCGGAGTGATTTGTTAATGCAAAATAGGCGCAAAAGCGGCTAGTTCAGCCAATTCATAAGATGCTCATTCCGCCCGAGAGACCGCCCAGCCCCGAAAGGTTTAAGATAATTTCTATGACTACCGCAGCCGCCAAACGCCCTCAGCTTGCCCACCTCACCGCCCAGCTCGACGACCTTCGTGAGCGCGGCACCTTCTTCAAGCTGCGCGTGCTCGACGACCAGCAGGCCCCCGTCTGCACCTACGACGGCAAGCGCGTCATCAACCTCGCCTCCAACAACTACCTCGGCCTCTGCAACGATCCCCGCCTCGAAGAGGCCGCCATCGCTGCCACAAAAAAATACGGCGTAGGCTCCGGAGCAGTCCGCACCATCGCCGGCACCATGCACATCCACATGGAGCTCGAAGAGAAGATCGCTGCCTTCAAAGGCGTCGAAGCCTGCGTCGTCTTCCAATCCGGCTTCGCCGCTAACGCCGGCACCGTCTCCAGCATCCTCGGCAAAGAGGATTTCATCCTCTCCGATGAGCTCAACCACGCCAGCATCATCGACGGCGCTCGTCTCTCGAAGGCCAAAATCAAAGTCTTCCGCCACAAAGACATTGCCCACGCCGAACAGCTCCTCCAGGAAGTGCAGAACGAGCCCGGGAAGAAGCTCCTCATCACCGACGGCGTCTTTTCCATGGACGGCGACATCGGCCCCGTCGACAAACTCGCCGGCCTCGCCGAGAAATATGGAGCCATCATGATGGTCGACGACGCCCACGCCTCAGGCGTCCTCGGTCGCAACGGCCGCGGCTCTGTCGATCACTTTCACGCGACCGACAAAGTTGACGTTCAGGTCGGGACCTTATCAAAAGCTATCGGAGCCCTCGGTGGCTACGTCTGTGGCAGCCGCGATCTAATCGACTACCTCTACCACCGCGCCCGCCCATTCCTCTTCTCGACCTCGCACCCACCCTCGGTCGCGGCCACCTGTATCGCTGCCTTTGACATCCTCGAGTCCGAACCCGAACGAATTGAACGCCTCTGGGCCAATACCGCCTACTTCAAGAAGCAGCTCACCGAAGCTGGCTTCGACGTTGGCGGAAACACCACGCCGAAGAGCGAAACCCCTATCACCCCTATTATCATCGGCGACGGCCGTCGCACCATGGACTTCTCCCGCGCTCTCTTCGACGCTGGCGTCATGGCTACGGGCATCGCCTTCCCCACCGTCCCCGAAGGTAAAGCCCGCATTCGCACCATTATGACCAGCGAGCACACCCGCGCCGACATAGATAAGGCCCTTGAAGTCATCACCTCAGTCGCCAAGAAGGTAGGCATACTGAACTCCTGACGACTCATGTTGGCGAACCCGACGCCCCCTGAAACAGGCCCTATTTTCGCCACTAGCACATCGCCGAGAGTCTATTCTTAACGATATGCGTCTTAACAGTATGCCCTTTTGTAATTTCAACCAGCTCAGGCTGACTGGCCTGCGGCTCGGTGCAGCTTTTCTCATCTCTGTAGTTGGGGCTCCCCTCGCTCTTCGCGCGCAGCAACAGCTTCCTGCAAACACCTCGTCGTCGTCGCTCGCCACCGAATCCTCCAGCCTCCTCCCCCCGGACGAAACCGATCCCTCAACGACATTAGCCGCCGTCGATCTGCCTGACGCACCCAGCACTCTGCTCGTCCCCCAAACCACCCAGACGACCAGTCAGGCCCCCACAGCGCAGACAACCGACCCAAATGCGATGATCAAGACGACCAACCCCGACGCGGTCAACCCCAACGGTACTCAGCAGACCAAGCGCGTCCTCGGGATCATCCCCAACTTCAGCTCTGTCTCCGCTGACCTGAAGCTGCCGCCCCAGACGCCAAAACAAAAGCTAACCCTCGCGGCCAAGAACAGCTTCGACTACTCCTCGTTCTTTGTCGCAAGTATCCAGGCTGGCTTCGCGATGGATAGCAACTCCTACCCCGAGTTTCACCAGGGCCTCAAAGGATACGGCCAGTACTACTGGCATACCCTCGCCGACACCGCCGACGAAAACTTCATGGTGAGTGGCCTCGCTCCTATTGTCTTCCACCAGGACAACCGCTTCTACACCCTCGGTCATGGCAGCTTTACGAAACGCACCCTCTACGCCGTCAGCCGCGTCCTGATCACGCGCACCGACAACAGCAACTCCATGTTCAACTTCTCCGAAGTCATCGGCTCCGGTGCCGCCGCTGGCCTCTCCACACTTTGGTATCCCAAGCAATATCAGACCTGGACCAAAGTCGGGCAGAAGTGGCTCACCAGCGACCTCATCGACGGCTTCAACTTCTGGTGGAAGGAGTGGTGGCCCACCGCCAACAAGTACGTCTTCCACACCCACTAGACGCGCCTCAATCTAACGCAGCGTTCGGTCGAAGAACTTCACCGCCATTCCAGACACGGTGGCATGCACCTTGTCGCGGTCTACTCCTGCCTCGTCGCCACAGTAGACCGCTAACTTCGCCTTCCCTGCATCTGTGCATGTGTCGAGAAACGTGTAGTGGCTCACCCCATCCGGCAGTATCGTCAGCTCTGACTGCGGCATCAGTTTCTTGAACTTCGCCGCGTTCGCAGCCGGGGGCGCAATCGGGTCGGCCGCACCAACCACCATCGCCACGGGAATGCTCACCTCTCGAAACGCATCCGCCCGAAACGCCTGCCCCACCGCGGGAGCGACTGCAAACACCGCGCGAATCCGCGGATCACGATAACTCGCACTGTCCCGGGCCAGAGACTCCGAGCTGCTCGCAACCACTTGCGCTGTCGTATCTTTGGGGCTGCCAAAATCTTTCATCTCAGGCACCCGGCAGGTCGGTAGCGTGGGCTCTGCCTCACAAGCCGCAAGAAAGTCTGCCTGCGTGCTCCGCGCTCCCGCAAGTTCCAGCACCGTATAACCGCCAATTGAAAACCCAGCTGCTCCAATGCGCATCGCGTCGACACGCGGTCCAAATGTGGAGTCCTTCAGCAATGCATCAATCGCGTCGCTGATATCGGTCGCTCTCTCCCACCAAAGCGCAAAGCCCTCGGCCGTATAAGGCTCCAAGCCATTATTTCCTGGGTGATTCACAGCCACCGCGATATAGCCATGTTGCGCCAGCACCGTCCCCATCCACGCCATCTGCATCGCCGACCCGCCTGTGCCATGCGACAGCATCACCAGCGGAAATTTGCTCGGCGCTGCCGCAAGTGGAGCATCCACCGCAGCGCTACCCGCCTCAAATATCGGCATCGGCTCCCCCATCGCCTGCGGCTTTTCAACGACCCCTTTTGCATCCATACTCACCGGATACCAGATCGTCGTCACCAACGCCTCAGTCTTCGCACCACGCCAGTTTCGAGCGTGCGATGGCTTGAACACTCGGCCACTTTCACCTACTTTGAACGTCGTCGCAGCAAAACTAACCCGCAGACCCACCACCAGATACAAGAAGCAAAACCACCGCGCAATTTTCATTCGCATTGATACGAACCCAAACCGGACTCGGTTCCCCTGCTATCTACCATGGCGCTAAAAATCCAGCACAAATGACAATGCAAGATCCCCTTGACCCCGCCGTCATGGAAGTTTTATGTTGATTTCGTCCCTCGCGAGGCCGGAGACCGCCGGCCTCTACCTGCACCGCAAACCAGTTCGCGGCGGCGCGGATGGAGGAGTTAGCGACACATGCTTTCGTGAGGACAACCATGCCCAATTTGAAGATCGTTTACCTCGAGCTACCAGCTCAAGAGCTGGCTGCAAGCAGGAACTTCTACGCCAACCTCTTCGGCTGGACCTTTCAGGACTACGGCCCAACCTACGCTGCCTTCTCGAATAGCGGTACGGAAGGCGGCCTCAACGGCGACCCTGCCGAACGCACCAAAGCCCCTCTCGCCGTCATTGAATCGCAAAACATTGAAGAGACGAGCAGAGCATCCTGAAGGCAGGAGGCAAGATCACGCTCCCCATCTTTAGCTTTCCAGGCGGCCGCCGCTTCCACTTCACCGATCCCGCAGGCAACGAACTAGCCATCATGCAAAGCGAATAGCCTTGATAGCTTGTAACGAACTAACCCTTGAAGACGACGCGCCCTTCGCTCAATGTATAGGCCACCCTGCCGAGCATCGGCGCGCCGTCAAAAGGAGTATTCCGCGACTTCGACCGTGTCTTCGCCACATCAAAACTCCACTCCGCCGCCGGATCGAAGATCACAACATCTGCAAAGCTATCCACCCTCAGCGTTCCGCGCCCTTTCAGCGACACAATCTCAGCCGGCTGTGCACTCATCAACTCAATCACGCGTGAAACCGACATCCCGTTGCCCTTATGCAACACTCGCAACGCCAAGCCCAGTGCTGTCTCCAGGCCCGTAATTCCATTTGGGGCTCGTTCGAACTCCTGCTCCTTCTCAAACAACGCATGGGGAGCATGGTCGGTCGCAATGCAGTCCACGGTTCCATCCATCAACCCGGCAATCATTGCTAACCGATCCGCATCGTTTCGTAGTGGCGGATTCATCTTCGCATTCGTGTCGTAGTCCCCAATCGCCTCATCGGTCAGCGTAAAGTGATGCGGCGCCACCTCGCAGGTCACATGCAACCCCTCGCGCTTCGCCTGACGAATCGCCTCCATCGCCTTCGCCGTCGACACATGCTGCACATGCAGATGCGGCCGCAACCCATCCTGCCGTTCGATATCGCGCAGAAGACGAATATCCCGCTCCACGATCTTCGACTCCGCCTCAACTGTCATCCCACGCAGTCCCAATCGAAACGCGACCGGCCCTGCATTCATGCTGCAGCCACCCGTCAGCCGCGTATCTTCAGCATGTTGCGAGATCGGCACGCCCATTCCTGCCGCAGCCACTAGCGCCGCCCGCATCACTCGATCATGCAGCACCGGCTTGCCGTCATCGGTAAACCCTACCGCCCCGACTCGCTGCAACTCATGGTAGTCCGTTATCTCCTCACCCAGACTGCCGAACGTCGCAGCCGGCATCGCAAACAGCTTCACACACGCCCCGCGCGCCGCATCGAGCATCCATTGCAAACCCGCAACAGAATCATTCACCGGCACGGTGTTTGGCATCGCCACAACACTAGTAAACCCACCTGCGGCAGCAGCCTCCGTCCCTGTCTTGATCGACTCCTTATACGTTTGCCCCGGCTCCCGCAGATGGACATGCACATCCACCAATCCCGGCGCGACGATCATTCCCTTCGCGTCGATGATCTCCTTACCTCTAACCGCACGCAGCTCCCCAGGAACCTCCACCGCGGCCACCCGTCCATGCCGCAGCAGCACATCCCGCTCCGCATCCACACCACTCGCCGGATCAACCAGCCGTCCATTCAAAATTAATACGTCGCTCATACGGTTACACTCTCAAATCCACCCACGCCCAGTGCCCGCATCAGCAGCGCCGTCCTCACTCCGAGCCCATGCCGCACCTGGTCTTCAATCGCCGAGTTCGGACCATCCGCCACCTCACCCGAGATCTCCAGACCGCGAATCATCGGCCCCGGATGCATCACCAAAGCCTCCGGCGACCGCGCCGTCAGACGCTCCTGATCCAACTGATACCGCGAAATGTAGTCCCCCAAATCCAGCTCCAGCCCAGCCAGCCGCTCCCGCTGAATCCGCAGCATCATAACCACCTGCGCCTGCTTCAAAGCCTTATCAAAGTCTCGCTCGATCTCCACGCCTGCTCCCAGCCCCAACGCATCCGCCGGCAGCAGAGCGGCAGGCCCGCACAGCAACACCCTCGCTCCCAATCGCGGCAGCAGCATCGCATTCGACCGCGCCACCCGGCTATGCAGAATATCCCCGGTAATCACAACCGTCACGCCATCAAGGGTCTTTGCATTCACCAGTCTGCCGCTCAATCCGGGCAGCCGCGTCAACATCGTCCGAAGATCCAGCAGTGCCTGCGACGGATGCTCATGCATTCCATCCCCCGCATTCAACACCGGCAGTCCCGTCGACTTCGCCAGCAGATACGGCGCCCCTGAGTTCGCATGCCGCAGGATGATGCACTCCGCACCAAGCGCCTTCAACGTCAGCCCCGTGTCCTTCAGGCTCTCGCCCTTCTCAATCGATGAAGACTTATCGCTCACCAGCGTCGTCATCGCGCCAAGCGACTTCGCCGCCAGTTCGAACGAGGTCCTTGTCCGCGTGCTCGACTCATAGAACAGCAGCGCAATCCGCCGCCCCGCCAGAATCTTCGCGCGGTCTGCAGTGGCCATCCGCTCAATCCGGTCCGTCGCGGCCAGTATCGCTGCGACCTCCTCCACCGGAAGTCCCACCACCGTCAGCAATGAACCTGCAGCGTACTCAGAAGCCTTCATCTCGCCATGCGTCTTTGAGGGAGTCATCGAAAGCAGCCCTCAATCCACCAGCTCAACCAGCAGTACTTGCTCCTGCCCATCGACCTCGTTCAACTTCACCTCAATAATCTCCCGCTTCGACGTAGGAATATGCCGCCCCACATACGTCGCCTCAATCGGAAGCTCGCGATGCCCGCGGTCGATCAGCACCAACAGACGCACGCTCTTTGGTCGCCCATAGTCGAACAGAGCATCCAGCGCCGCTCGTATCGTTCGTCCGGTATACAACACATCATCCATCAAAATGATGTCGCGCCCATTGACGTCAAACCCGATCGCCCCCGGCGTCACCTTGGGCCGCGGGCCGTCCGTAGAAAGATCGTCGCGATAGAAGCTGATATCCAGCACGCCCGTATCCACAGGATGCTTTTCGATCTTCTCAATCAGCACCGCCAGCCGCTGCGCCAGCGGAACGCCCCTGCGCTTGATCCCGACCAGCCCCACATTGTCGCTGCCACCGTGTTTTTCCACGATCTCATGCGCCAGCCGCACCAGCGTGCGCTCGATCTCCGAGGCAGACATGAGCCTGCCCTTTTCGCGAAACTTTGGCTTCCGAACTTCCGTGTCGTCACTCATACGATTGCGCTTGATGATATCAGCCCAGCCGCCTCTTGGAGGAGACCCGCACCCTCAAAGCGCCTTCGTTGAGATTTACAAGTGTGTTGTCTATCTTTTGCCACTTGGACACTTGTCAACTCCACGAATAGGTGATCTTTTAGCCCGGATTTCTCTCTCCACCTCGTTGTAAACAGCAAAGTTGACGCGCATCGCCCAAAAACACTTGAGTAATAGGCTGGCGGTGCTAAACTCGACTCGCACTTTGACCCCTGCTGTCGGATTTGCCAAAACTTATGCTATCTGCCAAGGCCCTGTTGAGCACCCTGAGCGGAGTTCGATCACTCCCTGTTCTTTTGATCGCCCTACTGATTCCTGCCTCCGTCTCTGCGCAAACGCAGCCAATCTTCCCCACCATCAAATCTCCTTCCTGTAGCCCCGTCAGCATTTTTGGCTCGCGGGGGATTTCAACGGCGACGGACAGCCAGACGTGGCATCTATTTCGGGTGCAGCAATCACCATACAGCTAGGCCAGGGAGCGACCACACCTGCCATCTCTATCGTCACCAATCCGCTCAGTTGCAACGCCACAACGCTCACTACAGCCGACATGAACGGCGATAAAAATCTCGACCTCATCCTCACATGCTCCACGGGATATGTCGTAGTGATGTTTGGCAAAGGCGACGGCACCTTCCAGACTCCTGCCTATTACGCGGTCCCCGGACTCACCGGTTCGGCACAACCGGTAGATCTTAATGGAGACGGATATCCTGACATTGCCGTCTTAGGTTATCAAGGGACTACTCACGCGATCGCCATTCTTCTCAATCAGGGCAGCAACTCGCCGGGAACGCTCGCCGGGCCTAGTCTATACACGACGACAAACCTCCCATCATCAATCCAGGCTGGCGACTTCAACGGCGATGGAAAACAGGACATACTGACTCTGGGCTCCACTTCTGTGAGCTCCACTTTCGCTGTGTCCTATGGGAATGGAGATGGAACACTGCAGACGCAACAGACACTGCAAACCCCTGGAGGAGCTAATTCTTTTCTTGCCGTGGATGTGAATCAGGATGGCATTACCGACATAGTGTATTCTGTGCCGCCTTCCGCATTTCCGTCGAACCCATCAATCCAAGTGCTGCTGGGCAGTTCGAGCGGACAGTTCACTACGGGTTCTAATTTACCTGTCGCTCCGTATGCTCTGAGTGATGATTTTTACCTCTCGCTTGGAAGCGCTTTCAAAACAAAGAGCAATGTTGTTGATCTGATTCTATTTGTCAACGGTCATACTTCGATCCTGAACGGAGATGGCAAGGGAAACTTTGCTCTTGGTCAGTCTTACCCCTATAGTGCAGCAACATCAGTGATTGGCAGCAACGGAACGGCCGATCTCCTCGTCTCCGGTGGAGGAATTTTGACCACACTCCCCGGCAACGGCGATGGAACTTTTTCAGGAATTCTTACAACCCAGCCTGTCCCGGGGAACACCATCGCAGTTGATGTCAACGGTGACGGCCTTACAGATATCGTGTCACTCGACGAAGCCGGTGTTCTTTACACTGCGTTAGGCCGAGGCAACGGAACCTTTACTGCGGTAAGCCAAGTACCCGCACAATCCGGCTATGCTCTCGTCTCAGGCGATTTCAACATGGACGGTAACATCGATGTCGCTACGATCACTTTCGGCAACGGCGTTGGACATGGAGAGACCACACAACATGACTCCCAGCTTATTCTCCTCACAGGCAATGGAGACGGCACCTTTCAACCCGCCAAAGCTGGCGTCGACCTGCAGGTAGTAGAAACGAATAGTGCGGTTGTCGGAGACTTCAACGGGGATGGGTTTCTGGATGTCATAGCGGAATACACAAATTTTTACGATGTTCCGCCTGCTGGAAGCGGCATGGTCTTTGTACCAGGCAAAGGAGACGGGACGTTTGGTACTCCGGTTCCCTTCTCGCAAAACTCGATGAGTCCCGCTGGGCCAATCCTGACCGCAGACCTCAATAACGATAAGAAATTAGATCTCGTTTGGGACGGTGCAGTGTATTTGGGAAACGGTGACGGAACCTTTCGCCAAATCCCTCTTGGGCTCACAGGCACGCCCCTCGCACTTAGCGATTTGAATGGAGACGGCTTTGCAGACATTGTGATTGGAACCAATATCTATGCAGGAAATGGCGACGGGACCTTCCAAACTTCACCGTTCTACACATTCCCAATAGGCTCGCCATCTTCGATATTGATTGGAGACGTAAACTCGGATGGCCACCCAGATGTGGCCATGCAAAGTAGTGGACAACTTATCCTCTTTTTGGGCGATGGGAACGGACACTTCGCAGACAATGGAATTCTTTAACACTGGCACTCCCAATGAAAATGGTGGAGGTCCAATAACAATAGCCGCGCTTGCCCGCTTGAATAACCAGGCTCCAGCTCTGGCCAACGATAAAGCACTGGACTATCTGGCCTTCACCGGTCAAGGAGCAACTTCTCTCCTCAACCTCACCAACCCCACACCCGCTCCCCCTGCTCCACTGCCCTCGAAGACAGCGCTCACTCTGTCTGCGAGCAGTGCCGCACCGGGTCAGCAGGTAACCGTAACGGCCACCGTCACTGGCGCTAGCCCCACCGGCAACGTGTCGTTTATCTCAAGCGGGACGACGCTTGGGACAGCCGTTCTTATCAACGGTGTGGCGGCCTTGCAGTTCTCCTTACCTGCAATTGGCACCTTCCCCATCACTGCAAACTATGCGGGCGATACCAACAATAATGCCAGCACCTCCAATGCTGTCCCACTGACGATTGCCCTCGTCCAGTCGAAGACATCACTCGCAGTCTCGGCGACGAATGCCAACCTGAATCAACAGCTCAACCTCACCGCCACAATCACAGGAGTCAACCCAACCGGAAGCGTCACGTTCGTTTCAGGAACCGCAACGCTCGGAACCGCAACCGTAAGCAACGGCATCGCAACCTTGCCGTACTCATTCACCGCCGCAGGGACCTACCCCGTAGTCGCAAACTACGCCGGTGACTCCGCCAACCTGGCGAGCACGTCGAATTCGGTCTCTGTTGTCGTCATAGCACCCGACTTCACGATCTCCGCCTCACCCTCCTCTGCGACCATTACCGCCGGTCAGTCAGCCTCCACCACCCTGACAGTAACGCCGATCGGAGGGTACAGCGCGACGCTGCACTTCTCCTGTGGCACCTTACCCGCCGGAGCGGCCTGCACCTTCACGCCAGCTTCGCTCACCCCAGCCAACGGGGCAGCGGCAACGGTCGGCCTCACCGTCTCCACAACAGCCCCCGGTAGTGTTGCAGCACGAGGTACGTTCGACAGGGATCTCTCTGCGATCGCCTGGGCCGGGGTTATCTTCCTGGCATTTTCACCCAAGCGCATGTGGCGAATGAATCAGCTTCTGAAACATTCCTGTCTAATGCTGCTCCTCATTGGCGCCCTCGTCTCACTTTCGGGGTGCAGTTCTTCATCTCCGGCACCCCCGAAGAATCCGGGAACGCCCACCGGCGCACAGACCATCACCGTGACGGCAGCCGACTCATCCGGCAATCTGTCACACCCGATTAATTTTCAGGTGACGGTTCAGTAAGCAGCAGGGCAAAACTGACAGGTAGCGGCGTAGGGACATACAACCGTAAGTCCTTACGCCGAAACCTTTCGCCGCATCCGCAGAAATCCACCTACCGCCCCACCCACCGTCGACAGCACCAACAGAATCCCGGACACCATACCGAATCCAGCCAACATCATCCCCGCCTTAACCTCAGGTGAGTACAGAAACTTCAAAACCTCTGGTGACTCCGGTGTCGTCGATGCCGCCTTCTCAATCTGCGCATGCAGCATCTGGGTCAGGTCGGCGTCGAAACTCGCCATGCTGTGCAGACCGTAACGCGCCACCAACCCTGTTCCTGCAGCAGCGATCGCCAGGCACACCACCAGCGCCAGGCCGACCACCACACCGATCCGTGCTCCAACCCCGGCATCCATCCACGCCAGCGGTCTCCGCCGCTGGTAGAGCGCCAACGTGATCAGCGATCCACTAATAGTCCAAAGCCAGCTCAGCGGCGACACCAGTTCCACCCGCGCCGACACCAGGCTCAACCCAGCCGCTACCCCCGCCACCAGCCATGCGCATCGAATCGCAGTCTTCCACTCCACCTGCTGCGGTCGCGGCGGAGGCGGAGCACCCGTCGAATTGCCTTCGGCGGCACTCGTCTGCTCCTCATAGTCCTGCAGATAGATCTGCGGAGAGCCGCAATGGGGACAAAACGGCGACACGCCATCACTGGCAGAAAGTTCGCCGCCGCAACGGTGACAGTGCTCATGCATATCTTATGAAGCTATCCCACCCCGAGAGGCGCGGCAAGCGCGGGCCCTTCGCAAAACCCGCACAACCGCACCTCACATCACTGCTTATTCGAGTCATCTCCATCGCCGACCGAGATGTGTCCCGGAAGATCCAGTGCAACCAGCCCTATCTTCGTCCCGCTGCCATCCGGGTCAACTCCGACAATATGCTGGTGTTGCTTGGAACCGGCCTTCATCTCTCTCTTGCCCGAGATATCGTTGTCCACCTTGATGTGGTTTTCCTTCTCGTTATCACAGGTCAAACCCTCCGACGTGCGCGTCAGCGAACCCACCGGCTTGTCGTTCTGGCATTCAATCACGTCGCCATAACGCCCCAGCGCCTTGCGATAGAACGCCGCCACAAGGTCCGGACTGTCGGTAGACTTGTAGCTCGCTGCCTTCACCCGCAACGTAAAGCTGCCGAAGCTCATGTTGATATCGGCCGCCCCATCGTTCTTGTCCTTCTTCTTCACCAGCTCCGCCCCCGGGTATACCGGTAGCCCAAGCCCATCGATCACAGCCGTGTCATTCGTCTTGACCGTCATCCCTCCAAAGGGTGTAGCGATCTTCACATTGTCGGCGTCTCCGTGTTTATCGTTCTCTATCCGGCATCCACTCATCAACGCCGTCGTCAGAACCACGACCGTCGCCACTGCACTCTGGTTCAGTCTCATCTCTGCCTCCAACTCGTCAAGAAACAATACGCTGCTTTACTTCGACATGTTCCATTCATCAAACTACACAAAAAAAACGCTCAGACGTGGCGTATTTTTTCGATGGAAATTAGTGGCCATCTTCTCACCACATTCACCACGCATTCCACCACAACTTCACCACCAAAAAACCACAAAAATCTGTCAAATTCCCTGCAACCCCATCAAAAAGCCACCTGCAAATTAAATTCGCCCGTCCAAATCTCTTCAGCCACATCCAATGGAATGTGACCCAGCCAACGGACCACCTCTTCGCCCCTCTCAAGCTTCGCAGCCTCACTCTCCCAAACCGCATCGCCGTCTCCCCCATGTGCGAATACTCCGCCGTAGACGGCTTTGCGAATGACTGGCACCTGGTCCACCTCGGCAGCCGCGCGATTGGCGGCGCCGGCCTGGTTATCACAGAAGCCAACGCCGTCAGCCCCGAAGGACGCATCACCCCCAGCGACCTCGGTATCTGGAAGGACGAGCACATCCCGGAACTCCAGCGCATCACCACCTTTCTCCACCAGCACGGCGCCTACGCAGGCACACAGCTCGCCCATGCTGGCCGCAAAGCCAGCATGGCTATTCCATGGGAGAAAGTCCGTACCATCCCGCCCTCTGAAGGTGGCTGGCAGGCCGTCGCCCCCTCTGCCATCCGCTTCGACGAGGCCTACCCCGTCCCCGCATCTCTGGATCGCGCAGGCATGGACAAGATCACTGCCGACTTCGTTGCAGCCGCACATCGTGCCCAGGCCGCCGGCTTCGATCTCATTGAAGTCCACGCCGCCCATGGCTACCTCCTCCACGAATTCCTCTCTCCTCTTTCGAACCAGCGCACCGACGAGTACGGCGGAAGCTTCGACAATCGCGTCCGTTTCCCCCTCGAGGTCATCCGCGCGCTCCGCGCTGCTTGGCCCCAGCACCTCCCTGTCTTCGTTCGTATCTCCGCTACCGACTGGGCTCCCGAGTCGCTCGGCCCGAGCTGGGATCTTCCTCAATCCGTCGCATTCTCCAAACTTCTGAAGCAGGCCGGCGTCGACCTGGTTGATGTCTCCACCGGCGGCAACCACCCGGCTCAGCAGATTCCCGTAGGCCCCGGCTACCAGGTCCACCACGCCGAGACCATCCATCGTGAGGCCGAACTCCCCACAGGAGCCGTCGGCATGATCACTGCGCCCGCCCAAGCGCGACCAGATAATCCGCGCTGGTCAGGCCAATCTCGTCTTGCTCGCCCGCGAACTCCTACGCAGCCCCTACTGGCCCCTCCACGCTGCAGAAGCTCTTCGCCAGCCCATCTCCTGGCCCGTTCAATATGCCCGCGCTGCCAGCGGCAGAACCGAACCACGTGAACCCGTCTCCACCCCGGCCTCATGACTTCCAAAATCCCACCAAGGAAAAATGCAAACCGTGTCATAGGGTTGGCCTATACTTACCAGAAGCCGGATCACAGGCCACCACCGCCGGCAGGGCGGTCACGGAGTTTCTGGCATGGCGCAGCACCAGCCAATCCGCAAAACCACCCCACCCTCGGGACCTGACATCCCGGACAAACTCTACTTCCGAATCGGCGAAGTGGCCAAGCTCTGCGATGTTCCTGCCTACGTTCTGCGCTTCTGGGAGAGTGAATTTCCCCAACTCAAACCTCACAAAGGTGGCACCGGCCAGCGGCTCTACCGTCGCCGTGACGTCGAGATGGCTATGCGCATCAAGAGTCTGCTGTACAACGAGGGCTACACCATCCCTGGTGCCCGACAGGTATTCAAAAGCGAGCTCAAGCAGCGGGAGCCCCAACTCGCGCTCGCCATCGACAGCGCCCAACCCAGCGTCAATCCTCGCCAGCTCCAGAAACTCCAGAAAGATCTTCGCGATCTCCTCGCCTTGCTCTCCAAATCACCCGTTCGCTCAGCCGTCCATCCTATCCGGGCACCTCGACCACACAGCAGCGCCCGACGAACTCCAGAGAAGCTGTTCGATCTCCCCCTCCTTCCGGGAGATAATAAGAGCTGACCATGAAACGCCAGGACGAATTCAGCGAACAACCCCGCCGCAGAGAGCGCTCCCGATCCTCGAAGAACCGCACCTCTTACTTTGGAGCCGAGCCCCGCAAGGGTGTTCCCATCCAGTGCCAGTACTGCTCCGGCCAGACCTTCCGGCGTTCCACTCTGCGCTCCGAAGACCTCTCGGAAATCTTCCTCATGCGCTACCCCGTCCGCTGCCTTCGCTGCAGTCAGCGCCAGATGGTGAGCTTCACCATCGCCAGCCTCGCCGTCTCTTCGAGCATCAAGCCCACGCGAAAACCTCGGACCCTGGACCCCGCAAGCCACTGGAGGGAACCTGCCGGTACTAGCGTCCAACCACCATCTTCCTCTGCATCAACCGAGTAGTTTCCTGTTGCGGATTACTCTTTCGGCTTCATCACAGAGAAATCCATCCCACATGGATCGCCCACAGAGACAGACTCGCTACAACAATCCATAGCGTCACGCCCTGCACAAGGGGTCGTACACCTACCTCCTTCAGCGTGCTGCGCGTGATACCAGTGCCAATCAGGAACAGCACCACCGTCAGCGCCGCTCTTCCCAACCGGCTCAGCGCAGAAAACAACTCCACCGACTGCGGCATATAACGCGGCACATAGCTAGCCAATACAGCCGCAACGCAAAAATACAAAATAAACCAAGGCCACTGCACCTTCGCCTTACTCTTCTTCAACATGGCAGTGGCGATCGCCAGCGGCACAATCCACAGTGCCCTTGCCAACTTCACCGTCGTACCGACTGCCAGTGCAGTCGGTCCATACTTGGCTCCCGCACCGACTACCGAGCTCGTGTCATGAATCGCCAGTGCGGCCCAAAGCCCAAACTGCGTCTGCGTAAAGTGCATCAAGTGCCCGATGAACGGAAAGATCAGTAGCGCCACCGAGTTCAGCACAAACACTGTCCCAAGTGATACCGCCATCTCCTCCTCATTCGCCATCAGCACCGGCCCCATGGCCGCAATCGCGCTTCCCCCGCAGATCGCCGTGCCAAAGCTAATCAGCAACGACTGGGTCTTTCCCACCTGCAGCAGCTTACCGAGCAAGACGCCCAGACCTAAGGCAAACGTGATGCTGATCGCGGTATAAATAAAGCCCGACGCCCCCGCATGCGCCACCTCTTTCAAATTCATTCCAAATCCCAGGCAAACCACCGCCGCCTGCAGCAGAAACTTCGACAGGTTTCTTCCTTCACAGTGAAAGGTATGGACTGTAGTCAGCCCAAACGCCAAACCAGCGGCCAGCGCCAGCGGCGGCCCAATCAATCCGCTCGCTGAAACGATAATGCCGATATAGAACAGATTCTTCTTCCACATGCATTAAGCATGTGCGAACCCGTACCCCCAGTCGAGACGTACTTTTGAATTGCCGATAAGTATTACTTATCGCCCTAATCAGCTATTTCGTTCCAGAAACATCCATCGCGAACCGCTGAAATGCAGCCGCTGCGCCCCTGATCTCGGAACCCGCGAGCCGCACAAAGCTGAAGTCCCGCATAATCTTCACCCCCTCGACCGGAACCACCCGCACCGTTCCCAGCCGTAATACCTTTCCCACCGCGCACCGCGAGACAAACCCCACTCCCAGCTCCGCCTCCACGCCCGAAATAATAGCCTCCGTAGAATCCAACTCCATCGCGACGTTCAGCAACCTCAGTGGTAGCCCAACCTTCTTCAAAGCCCGCTCCACCACCCTCCGCGAACCCGACCCCCGCTCCCGCAATAGCAAAGGTACCTTCGCCAACTCCGACGGCACAATCGTGCCACCCTTCCTCAAGGTGAACGCATGGCTCGGACTCACAATCAGCACCATCTCGTCCTGCACCATACGTTCTGTCTTCACATCTCGACGCATCGCCGGTCCTTCGATAATCCCAAGCGTGACCTTCTTCTCTGCAACCTCCTCCACTATCCGCTCCGTATTCCCACTCACTAACGAAAGCTTCACCTGCGGATACTGCCGCAGAAACGCCCCTAGGATTCGCGGCAACACATACTGCGCCACGGTCGTCGACGCTCCCAATCGAAGTTCGCCCGCAACCTCATGATTCAATGCCGCCAGCGCCCGTCGCGCCTCCACCATCGTCTCTGCCGCGGCATTTGCGTACCCCAACAACACTCGTCCCGCCTCGGTCAGCGAAATCTGGCTCCCATGGCCGTCGCCCCGAGACCGATCGAACAACTGCACCCCCGCCTCCTCCTCCAACGCACGAACATGTTGGCTCACCGCAGGCTGGCTCAGATGCAGCACCTCTGCCGCTTTCCGAAAGCTCATCTCCTCCGCTACCGCCCGAAACACCCTAAGCCGAAAGTTCTCCAAGCTATCTCCTGAACCGCGAACCACCCCCGCCACCCATCAGCATAAGCCCTACCGATAAAATCAAATCAACCCGTGTCCGCAAACGAAGATCCCAACCCGTCCTCCAACCTCATCGAAGCCCCCGCTGCTATCACGCCGCCACTCGCGCCCGGCCGAAGCCTCTTAGCCTTTCTGCGTCCCTCCACCGCGCACAGCGCCTTCTCCGCAACCCTGCTTCTCATGCTATCGACCTTCCTATCCGGTCTTCTCGGACTGATCCGCACCAAATACATCAATCACATCTTCGGAGCCGGCCCCGCCACCGACGCGTACTACGCAGCCTTTCAACTCCCCGACATGCTCTCCTACTTCCTCATTGGGAGCGTCATCTCCATCACGATGGTCACCATCCTCAACCGCTATCGCGCCCAGGGCGACGAAGCCAGCGCCGATCACGCGCTCTCGATCATCCTCAACGCGATGGCCGTCGTCTTCACCACCGGCATCATTCTGGCTGAAGTCTTCGCCCCCATCTATACCCGCGTTGCCTTCCGCGGCTTCGACGTGCAAAAGGCTGCTCTGTGCACCTCACTTACTCGGCTTCTGCTTCCCGCGCAGCTCTTCTTCTTTCTCGGCGGCGTCATCGGCTCCAGATTCCTGGTACGCAAAATCTTCCTCTACAGCGCCATCACACCGCTGATCTATAACCTCGGCATCATCCTCGGCGCAGTCTTCTTTCACCAACGCTTCGGCATCCACTCGCTTGCCATCGGTGTTCTCGGCGGTGTCATTCTCGGCGCTGCTCTCACCATCTTCGGAGCCTTCCGTGACGGCTTCCGCTACCAGCCCATCTTCAACCTCAGCCACCCCGCCTTCCTCGAGTGGCTCCGCCTCACCTTTCCCCTCATGATCGGCGTCTCGCTCGTCACCGCCGACAAGTGGATCGTCAGCTACTTCGCCTCCAACGACGCAGGCGGCATCTCTCTCCTCACCGTAGCCAGAACCCTCTTCACCGCCCCCATGGGCATCCTCGGCCAGGCCGCCGGAGCAGCCTCGCTCCCCTTCTTTTCCGCGCTCTTCAGCCAGAACCGCCTCACCGACTTCGCCGCCGCCGTCAACCGCTCCGTCTCCCGCGTCCTCGCCGCCTCGTTTCTCCTCGGAGCCTGGATGATTGCCCTCGCCTCGCCCATCGTCGATCTCTTTCGCGGAGGATCTTTCACCCCGTCCGATGCGCAGGCCACCGCGCTCTACTTCACTCTCTTCACCCTCTCCATCGCCTTCTGGGCAGCACAGGGCATCTACGCGCGATCCTTCTACGCCGCCGGCAACACTATCACCCCCGCAACTGCAGGCTGGATCGTCACCCTCGTCTCGATCCCTATCTACGCTCTCCTGTTTCATGGCATAGGCCTGAAAGGCCTGGCCATCGCATCCGACATCGGCATCGTCCTGCAGACCCTGACGCTCGCGCTCCTGCTCCACCGCAGAAAGCTAGTCCGCCTCTCGGGCCTCGAAGGCCGCGAACTCGCCGTCTCGCTCCTCGCCGCCGTCATCAGCTTTGCTGGCGCCACCGCCATCGTTCACCTGATGCCACTCAACCACACGCACACACGCGATCTGATCATCATCGCCGTCGCCACTCTCGTCTGGGCAATGCTCGGCGTCCTCACCCTCCACCTCTTCGGCTCAAAGCTCCTCAGTCAAATTCGCTCCCGAATCGCGTGATCAATCAAGCATCGGCGCATTCGACAAGGCGGTACTCCTACTTCGCGTCCTCATACTCTTCATTCCACGCCGTCTGAATCGCCTCAAGAATCTTCTCATTCGACTTCGCCGGATCGCCCACAAACCCCGGTAGCGCGGTCACATACTTGTGCAGATCCGTGAACCGCACTGTATAAGGCTCTATCTCCGGATGTTGCTCCTGCAACAAGATCCCTATCTCTTCCGAATCCGTCCAATCAATCTCACGCGGCATGACATCTCCCCTAAACTATCCTTGAGCTGAATCTTCGCTCTAACAAAAGAGTACAAGAAACCCGCAACGGTTTTATGACACACAAGGCTCAAAGCGCTCAGGCAATATGGTCGGCCTCGCTCCTCCGCCGCGACCTCAACGCTCGCGCTCAGCACCTCGCCACGACGAACCGTCTTCTGCACGAACAAACCACCGGCACCGAGCCCAGCATCATCTTCGGCCGCAGCGAACAAGCCACACCACGGCAACTTTCACCCCGCCAGCTACGCCGCCATCTGCGCCAACCCCGAATGGTCCCGTCGCCTCACAAAGACCCACACCGCACATCGCCGCGTCCGCGCTCGCGCCGACTGGGAATGGATGGAGCTAGACTGCGCCAACAGCTCCGACGCTCTCCTGATGAACATCTTCTGCCATCCAGCAGTCTTCTCCGACGGACTTCTCAACACTGCCATCGCAAATCTTCTAGGCGTACCCACCGAGACTCAACCCAAATTCGGCATCCATCCCGGTGTGCCACTCCACCAAACACGCCGCCCGCGCACCAAGAAGACCCCACCCGCTCCAGAGACCAGCCTCGGTCTCTTCCACGACTCCGCCGCCGCCCAAACGAACGAGCCCGAACCTTTGAAAGATCGAACTGAGATTGATCTCCAGCTCGACACCCTCTTCATTGAAGCGAAACTCACCGAATCCAACTTCCAGACCGCGAGTCTGCGCCTCATCGAACGCTACCGTGACCTCGAAACTGTCTTTGATGTCGAGCGTCTTCCACGAAGATCGACACTTGCCAATGCCGACACCATCCAGGGCTACCAACTCATCCGCAACGTCCTGGCCGCCTTCGCCTCGGACGCATCCTTCTGCGTCTTCTGCGACGCCCGCCGCCGGGACCTCATCGAGATCTGGTACTCGGTCCTCTCTTCAGTCCATTGCTCCAGCTTCGCCTGGCGTCTCAAACTTCTCTCCTGGCAGGAACTGGCAACAGAGCTCCCCGAAGACCTGCAAACCTTCCTCGAAGTAAAGTACGGAATCATCCCGGCCTAAAGCCTCAACGAACGAGAGTTTAGGCTCCCGGCCCATGGCTGGGCTTGCCTTCCTGCACATAGTTCCGATTCCACTTCGGAATCTCCACCACATACGTTCCCGGCTTTTCAATCACTGCCTGGCACCCCAGTCGTGAGTTCAACTGAATATCCGCCGCCGTCTCCATGCGATCGAGCTCCAGATCCTCCGCCTCACTAATGCCCTGCGCGCCTTCCTTCACGTGGATATGACATGTCGTGCAAGCACAAACACCTCCGCACGCATGGTCGAGAAAAATATTGTAGTTCTCCGCCACATCCAAAAACGACATCGGCAGGCCGTGCCCTTCATAGGGCAGCGTATCGAACGGGAACTCCACCGTTCTGTCCTCAGGCAAAAACGTCACCCGAACCATCCCCTCGCCCGCAGGCTTCGACAAGTCCACACCTTCAGCAACCATATTCGTTTCACTCATGATTCAATCTTCCGTCGACTCTCCGGCCGTAGCCTCTTCCTTAATTGATTCTTCAATCTTCTTTGTCTCAGCGGCCGCATCGAGCCGCGAACTCGTAACCTGTGCCTTGGCGAACGGATGTGGCGCCGTAGGCCCATCTCCTATGCTCTCACCTGCAGCCTCCATCGTCTTGCCCTGCATTGCACCGGAGACGGCGTTGTCCATCATCAACTCGGCAAACCGTCGCGTTGACTTATCTAATCGTTCGATGCCGAGCCCGAATCACCTTGTATTCATTACCCTGCACCGCAGCCTCCAGAAACGAGACCTCTGTCGCAATCTTTTCAATCTCTTCGCTCGTCAACATCTGCCAGGCGGCGTGGCTCTTACCTTTCTTAACCGCAGTCAAAATCGTCTCGGCCTCGTTCTTCGCCTCGATTGTCTGCCGCTCCTGAATATCGGTCTCTGCGTTATCGAACGAATCGAGAATCATCGTCTCTACCTGTTCGTCTGTAAGCCCATAGGTCGGCTTCACCTCAACCTCAGCCTCTTTGCCGCTCCTCTGCTCGCGCGCCGACACATGCAGAATCCCATTCGCATCGATCAGAAACTTCACTTCGATCCGTGGCAGCCCAGCCACCATGGGCGGTATTCCCTTCAGGTCAAATCGTGCCAGCGATCGGCAATCCTTCGCCAGCTCCCGCTCTCCTTGCACCACGTGGATCGCCACATTCGTCTGCCCATCCACGCCGGTGGTAAAGTGCTCGGTCGCGCTCGCGGGAATCGTCGAATTTCTCTGGATAATCTTCGCCACCACACCACCCAGCGCCTCAATCCCAAGCGAGAGCGGCGTCACATCCAGCAGCAACAGATCCTCCGTCGCCGCCGATCCACCCGCAAGAATCTGCGCCTGCACCGCAGCCCCAAGCGCGACAACCTCATCCGGATTCAGCTCCGTATGCGGCTTCTTCCCACGCGCGTTCATCTCGAACAGATCGTCCACCAGCGCACGCACAGCGGGAATCCGCGTCGACCCACCCACCAGCACAACTTCATCAATCTGCGTCGCAGACAGACCAGCATCCTTCAGCGCCTGCTTGCAAGGTCCTGCCGTCCTGGCAATCACACCTGCAATCAACTCCTCAAACTGTTCCCGCGTAATCTTCCGCAGATACCGCTTCGTCTGTCCTCCATCGACACTCGGCAGTTCCACGTTGAGCGTCGCTGTCTCCGCAGTCGACAATAAAATCTTCGCCTCAATCACAGCCTTGCGAACCGCCTGCACCGCCTCGCCGTTACCGCGCACATCGACGCCCAGATCCCCTGCGATATCATCCAGCGCAATCGCAATCATCAGGTTGTCGATATCGTCCCCACCCAGGTGCGTATCCCCACCCGTCGCGACCACCTCAAAGATCCCCTCATGCAGCTTCAAAATCGAGACATCGAACGTCCCACCGCCGAAGTCATACACCGCAATCAGCCCATCTTTGTTCTTATCCAACCCATAAGCGAGCGCAGCCGCGGTAGGCTCATTCACCAGCCGCAAAACCTCCAACCCAGCAATCCGTCCCGCATCCTTCGTAGCCTGCCGCTGAGCGTCATTGAAGTAAGCCGGAACCGTAATCACCGCCTTCGTCACCGGCCCGCCAAAAAACCTCTCCGCATTCTTCTTCAGCTGCAGCAGCACATACGCCGAAATCTCCGGCGGAGTCAGCATCAATCCGCCCACGCTGACCTTCAGCACCTCACCCGGCTTCAAACCCTCCGCCAGCTTGAACGGAAACAGCTTCAACTCACCCTGCACATCCTCGATATCCCGCCCCATCAGTCGTTTAGCCGAGTACACCGCGCTAGCCGAATCCGCCATCAGCGTCCCACGCGCAGCGTTCCCCACCACCACTCCGTTATCGGTCCACGCCACCACCGACGGCACCAGCCGCTCGCCGTCCTCACCGGGAATCACCACCGGCGTACCACCCTCCATAAACGCCACCAGCGAATTCGTCGTACCCAAATCAATCCCTACAACCCGCTCATCCGCCATCGCTTCAAACCCTCTATTAGTCCATCTTCTATTGTCCTACAATCGCAGCAAGAACATCGCCACCCACGCGCATCTCCTTTCAGATGTGCCCCAACCCGAGGTCGATGCATGCTCTATCTGGAGCACCAGCCCCATCCCGCCCTCAAGCCCTTCATCAAGGCCCTCTGGTACGTCCGCGACCCGCACGCCATCCACCGCCACGAACGCGTCCTCCCCACCGGCCGCGCCCAAATCGTCCTCTCCCTCGCCCGCGACTACCTCACCGACGCCAGCAACCCCGCCAATCCCCTCGAACACTCCCCAGCCGGCATCTTCCTCGGCATCTACTCCCGCTACCAGCAGATCGACGCCATCGACCTCACCGAACTCATCGGCGTCGTCTTCCACCCCGGCGGCACCGTGCCCTTCTTCTCCGGCAACACCCGCCTCTTCACCAACTGCGAAACCTCCCTCGAAGATCTCTGGGGCCGCGCCTCCCAAAACCTCCGCAACGAACTCCGCGAGCAACCAACTCCAGAAGAAAAATTCGCCCTCCTCGAGTTCGCGCTCCTCACCCGCCTCTCCCTCAGCAAATCACCAGCGCCGCGACCCCATCCTCGACTACGCCCTCACCCATCTCCACGCCTCCCCCGGCACCACCACCATCGCGGAACTCACCCGCACCACCGGCCTAAGCCCGCGCCGCCTCTCCGAGCGCTTCAACGAGCTCGTCGGTATCTCACCCAAGCTCTACTGCCGCATCCAGCGCTTCCAGCAAGCCCTTCAGCAAATGCACCAAGGCGCCGACATCCCATGGGCCGAGCTCGCTCTCACCTGCGGCTACTACGACCAGTCCCACTTCGCAAACGACTTCCGCGCCTTCTCCGGCCTCAGCGCCTCCGACTACTCCACCACCAACCGCATCTGGGCCAACCACATCCCCATAGACTAGCGAACCAAATTGGAGGCAACCCGAAGGGGGTATAAAAGTCACGAAGTGACCGCCCTCACGCGCAGTGAGGCCCGTCCGGCAGGACAACCAGCAACCCTCGCCGATTTTTCCAAGACCACCACCTCATCCGAATGGCACACTTCCAACCATGAACCCACAAATCAACACCACCCACTCCACCATCATCCCGAGCCTCCGCTACCGCGACGCGCTCGCCGCAATCGAATGGCTCGTCACCGCCTTCGGATTCAAAAAACAAGCCGTCTACCTCGGCCCTGACAACAAAACCGTCATGCACGCCCAACTCACCTTTGGCGGCGGCATGATCATGCTCGGCTCCGTCGACAACGGCGGCGAAGCCAGCAAATTCATGGCCCAACCCGACGAGATCGGCGGACGCGAAACTCAGGGCGCCTACCTCGTTGTACCCAATGCCGATGCCGTCTACGCCACCGCAAAAGCAGCCGGAGCCGAGATGGTCCTCGACATCCGTGACATGGACTACGGTGGCCGAGCCTTCACGTGTCGTGACCTCGAAGGCCACATCTGGAGCATCGGCACCTACGACCCCTGGGCTACAGAAGAAACAAAAACCAACGAGCCCGTCACAGAAAGCGCAGATCGATAACAAACTCACCTGGCGTTCAGAAGTTTGCGGAATCTTAGTGAGCTATGGTCGATGGAGAAGCTTGTGGGGCTGCCAGACGCGTAATAGCATGCTGGCATGAAAGCCCTCTGTATCTGGGTTGCTCTCGTTTCACCTTTGGCCGCCCAAAGTTTTAGCGTAAAAGTCGTCAAGCGGCAAACTGGTGAAACGAGATACACCTATCAGGTTACGGGTCACTTGACCTCCGCCTCAACCTGCTACGGGACTGCATACGGCAACTTCGCAAATGTCAATTGCAACGCGTCGACACCAACAAACACCGAAATACCAGCTCCCCAGGTCATTTCACTCCATTTGACCGGAGCAACCTACTCGCTTCTTTTACCGGATGGACGGACTGCGGTGGTCAACTGCGTGAGCAAATTTGAAGAGCACTTCGCTGGACCGAAAGGAAACCGCAGAAGTTGTCGCACGCCGCCAATGGACGACATACAAGCCGACTTCAAGGGAACGAATGCGAAGCTCTCCTGGCCCGTCAGCCCCGACGGAAAGAAGACGACCTCAGAGACGTACGCCATACTTGTCGTTTTTCAAAAATAGGTGGATAGTCACAGTATCCGGATCTCAACATAGAGTCTTCAAATCGGCCCTGCCGATGAAAAACGAAATCTAGCCTTCCCCACACCCCCACGTGATACCGTCTCCCCATGGAGCTAAACCCCTACGCCAAATACCTGGACGGCCGCGACCCGGTCCCGATCCTCACCAGCACCTCCGAGCGTATCCACGCCCTCACCGGCCGCCTCTCCACCGCCGAAGCCAACACCCCACCCGCGCCCGGCAAATGGAGCATCAGCAACATCGTCGCCCACCTCGCCGACACCGAGATGGTCTTCGCCTTTCGCCTCCGCCAGACCCTCGCCGCACCCGGCGAATCCCCTGCCATCATCCAGCCCTTCGACCAGGAAGTATGGGCCCAGCGCTACGCCGTCTACAACCTCGAACCAGCCTTCGCTCTCTTCCACGCAACGCGCAACTGGAACCTGCTCTTCCTCGCCACCGTCTCCCAGGACGACCGCGACCGCCCCACCACCCACCCCGAACGCGGCGACATGAAGCTCTGGACCATCGTCGAAACCATGGCCGGCCACGACATCAACCACCTCCAGCAGTTAGAGCGCCTCACCGCACCACCGTTGAACAAACCTCGTCTGATAGGTGCGCATCGACATCCCATCATGCTGGCCAGCAGCGACCGCTTCGAAATCTCGTCCCCAAACATAGCTCAAGCCACTGGCGAGTAGCAGACGTGACCTCGACAGGCGCCGCAAATCCTGGGTAGTGGGTTAGTTTAATGTGAACTACTGAACTTTCCGAAAACTAGACTTTGCAGGCTATTCAGCAGGCACCATAATTTGAGAGATGGTCAACGACCAAAAGACGTTCGTGATTACGTGGCTGGGGACCGCAGCTATACTCTTCGCTGCGGGCTCAGCTGACAACGGAGGGTTCCGGCTGGAGACTGCCACGGAGATGCTTACTTTGGCTTCTGCTGTAGGGACAGTTGCCACAATCATATTTGCGTTTCGCTCGTTCTGGAGGGTTGCCTCAGCAGATAGCGGGCTTGCTCTCTTTGGCTCGCTTGCTCGCCGTTCATTGTATGGGCACTGCTGGCCCTCAACGGAACTGGGCCAAATCTTCACTACACCTCGATGGGTGGACTACTCTTCTACGGTATCGTCGCGGAAGATCACGACTGCAAACTCTTAGTTTCACGCGCGTTCCCTCAGTGATGCCAGTTCACGCAGCCCACTCCCGAAAACGGTTTCGGAAACTTCGGAGAACTTCCAGAATGGCAATCTTGCCGAGTCGCTGGCGACTATTTGACAGGAATGCATACGAGATTCGGACAATCGTCAGGTGTACAGACGAAGCCTTGGCGCTCGACAGGCGAATACGCCAGCTGGATCGCCAGTCAGAGGCCCGTTGCGCGCCTCATCCTGGTCACCCCTTTCGACAGTCTGCGGGGATGCACTCAAGAGCATTATCCTTTCCTGCCGAGTACGCTGGCTGTTGCGCAGAAAAATTTGAATCGTAGAGACATCGCCTAGGGGACGGCTCCAACTCGGATCATCGTCGCAGAATCTGACGACGTCGTTTTTGTCTAATCGCTTCAACAGGGGGTGAGGATGCGAGCTCTCATCACTCCGCGTCGGATTGTTGCAGGGGTTTGGCGGAGGTCCAAGTGGAGGCACGTGGCGCATCCGGAGGACTTCTCAGATATTAGGCTGATTGAGAGTAAGTAAAGTTAGTAGTTGCTCGTTGCAGGCCGAAATCCTCTGCTAAGACGGAGTTTTCGGCAACTCTGCTTGCCCGGAGTCGAAGCTGACCAACTACCAAATCCTGTCAAGTGCCAAACCCAGCCATCTCATTATTTTTCAATGGATTACGCTTGGCGTATGAGTTATATCCCAACCGCTATACTGGATACAGAAGCAAAAACCCCAGTCGATACTGGGGTTTTGTCATTTAAACCCGTAACCCGTTTAGAAAGACGATTTTACCTCTAAGCCATTTGGAATGACATATTTTGCAGACCATAAAATCAACAAGTATTTGAAAATAGATCATTTATCCACACCCACCCGGGGGGCCACCCCCCCAGAAAGGTGACCGCGCAAGCAGGTCAGACACAGATGACGATATCCTTACAGCCCCAGCGCCTCATTCACATCCCGCACCAGGTTCCGCAGATAGCTCCGCTTATTCAGCAGCACCACCATGGCATCCCTGGCCCTGGTCTTCACGGTCTCGTTCCCGGCATCCACACCCGAGTCCCATGTCGTCCACAACTCCTCCAGCTCCGCCTGCGTCTCCACCATCTTCGCGTCGAACGCATCCTTGGCTGTCATCAGGTCGCGCCGCAGCTCCGGCTCATCCTCACCCATCGTGTTAGCCGCACGCATCTCCTGCAGCTGCATGTTCAGCTCGAAGACCTCCTCCAGCAACTCCGGAGGCACGATCTGCTTCTTCTGCTCTCCCGAAGCCCGCGCCGCATCCGTCGCAGCCTTCGACTGCTCCTCCAGCTCCACCCCTTCAAGCGTTAGCAGATACTGCGTCCGTGCAATCGGATCTTTCAAAGTCCGATACGCGTCGTTGAGCAAAGAACTCTGCGCCAGCGCAGCCTCCTGCTCGGCCAGCGGCTTCGACGCAAACCGGTCCGGGTGCAGCTTACGGCTCAGCACGTAAAACTGCTTCTCCAACGCCACAACATCCAGCGTCAGCTTCCTTGGCAGGCTGAAAAACGAAAAGTAATCCATCGGTCTTATTCTAGGGCTTTAGGTGCCAGAAGGTTTTTAGGCGTTAGAAGGGTCCCTGCTTCTCGACGTTCGCAATCACAGCCTCAAGCGGCGCCGTCTGCTTCTTGTAAGCAGCAAGAATGCACGCCTTATCCATGCCACATTTGTCGCGTACCGCAGGAAACGCCTGTTGGGAGTCACCGAGATCTCCACGCACACCCATCCCGACAAGCCCAATGGCAATCTCGTAGTACGCGGTCATCCGCGCATCAGCCTGCAACAAAGTCGGCGTATGACAAATGGTGCGTTCCGTGGGGCTATTCGCCTTCGCACAATCGATTGGCGAAGCAGCATGCGCAGTCAAAGAAGCAGCAACCACCATCAGCGACAGAGGAACTCTCATCACGCTCCGCACCAGATCATTGAACTATGGAACTTATGCTCTGACCCGAGCCCAACTCCCCGACAACTAAGCGGTAAAGCTCGATCCACACCCGCAGCTCTTGGTCGAGTTGGGATTGATGAAATTAAATCCCTGCCGCATCAGCGTCTCTTCAAAATCGAGCACCATGCCATGCAGGTAGATAAAGCTCTTCGGATCGACAAAGATGCGAATCGCCGCGCCGTTCGTAGGATCGCCAGCCGTCGCCAACCCTTCACCGAACGAGTACACCCGATCCCGCTCCCGAGGCTGCGTATCGAAGCGAATGTTGTAGCTCAACCCCGAGCAGCCACCGCCCTGAATCCCCACCCGCAGCCCACCCTGCTCCGGCGAAACATTCTCCTTCGCCATCGCAACGCGAATCCGCTTCAGCGCCTTCTCGGTGATCTGGATGCCCTTCTGCCCAGGCTCCTGCCCCTGCGCGGTCAGCACATTCATTCCCGCCAGCGGATCCTTCTTCTGTCCTGACGCGGCAGCCTGCTGCGCCGCCTCCATCTCCGCTGCGGTTTGTAACGTCACCATCGCCATTGCGTGCCTTCGTCCTTACCGTTTCTTCCAGGTAACCTGTAGTTCTTATCCCAACGAAACTGCGGGGCTTCGGCCCTAAGGTATGCAATATCCCGCATTCCCATAGACCAGCCCCGCCTGATTCCTGACTTAGTGCGCTACCGCTACCGAAGCTGTCTCGGCAACGCTGTTCTTCTTCTTCCAGTCGCCAATCGCAGCGCGGATCGCGTCTTCCGCGAGCACCGAGCAGTGAATTTTAACCGGAGGAAGCGCAAGCTCCTTCACAATGTCCGTATTCGAGATCGTCAGCGCCTCGTCAATCGTCTTGCCCTTCACCCACTCTGTCGCGAGCGAGGAAGAAGCGATCGCCGAACCGCAGCCGAAGGTCTTGAACTTGGCATCCTCGATCACGTTCGTCTCCGGGTTTACACGAATCTGCAGACGCATCACGTCGCCACACTCTGGCGCGCCAACCAAACCCGTACCAACCTCAGTCGAAGCCTTATCCATCTGGCCGACGTTCCGGGGATTGTTGTAGTGATCAATTACCTTTTCGCTATATGCCATTTTGTTCTCCTATCTTTCCTGAATCCAAACTCTGCACATGTTGTTGCTATTTAGTGCGCCGCCCACTCAATCTTCGAGAGATCAATTCCCTCTTTCACCATCTCATACAGCGGCGAAAGCTCACGCAACTTCAAAACCACATCAATCAGCTTGTCTGAAACATAGTCCACTTCGGCCTTGGTGTTAAACCGGCCAAGACCAAATCGAATGGAGCTGTGCGCGACATCATCGCCCAGACCCAAAGCCTTCAATACATAAGATGGCTCAAGCGTCGCGGAGGTGCAAGCGGAACCTGAAGAAACTGCAATATCGTTGATTCCCATCAAAAGGCTCTCGCCTTCGACATAGACAAAGCTCATGTTCAGGTTACCCGGCAGGTGGTGCTCCATATTGCCGTTCACGTGGACGTAGTCCAGCGCCTTCTCAAACTTATTCCTCAGATAGTCGCGAAGCTCCTTCTCACGCTTACCCTCGGCCTCCATCTCCTGACCCGCAATCTCGCAAGCGGCTCCCAGGCCAACAATACCCGGTACATTCAACGTACCCGACCTCATTCCGCGCTCGTGACCACCGCCATTGATCTGCTCGGAGATCTGAACGCGCGGGTTGCGGCGACGAACATACAACGCGCCCACACCCTTCGGTCCGTAGACCTTGTGTCCGGAGAGCGAAAGCACATCGATGTTGTCGGTCTGCACGTTGACCGGAATCTTACCCACCGCCTGCACCGCATCCGTGTGGAAGAGGATGCCCTTTTCGTGGCACAGCTTCCCAATCTCGGCAATCGGCTGAATGACGCCAATCTCATTGTTCGCATACATGATCGAAACCAGAATCGTCTTATCGTCCATCGCGCGCTTCAGGTCCTCGAGGTCGATAAGGCCATCAGCCTGCACCGGCAGGTAGGTCACGCGATAACCCTGCTTCTCCAATTTCTTGCACGTATCCAGCACAGCCTTGTGCTCGGTCACCTGGGTGATGATGTGGTTGCCACGCTCGCGATACATCTCCGCAATACCCTTGATGGCGAGGTTGTTCGACTCGGTCGCGCCGCTGGTGAAGATGATCTCCTTCGCCGTAGCACCAATCAGCTTGGCAATCTGTTCACGCGCCTTCTCAACCGCCTGCTCTGCCTCCCAGCCAAACGAATGGTTGCGGCTCGCTGCATTGCCAAACACCTTGCCGAAGTACGGCAGCATCGCATCCAGAACCCGCGGATCCATCGGCGTCGTCGCGTGGTTATCCATATAAATCGGCAACGTCACACCCGCTGGTAACGGCTTTGTGGTCTCGCTGATTACTACTCCGTTATTGCTCATCTCGTTGCTCATCGTCTCTCCCAAACTCTGCTGTTTCAAAACTTCATTCGTTGAATATTCACTCCACGCACATCTACCTGCCGTTAGAGTGCGATGCTCACCAGACCACCGCCCACCGGTGCGCCTGTCCCACTCTGCTCTGCTTCTCCGGACTCAATCAAATCGGCGATACGTATTCCGCTAAGCAGGTCCTTGATGCTGTCATTCACTTTGCGCAATGGTTCTTTGATGGTGCAATGGCCTGCAAGGTCGCAAGCTCCGTGGATAGTAATGCAACTTGTAATAAAAAGCGGTCCGTCGATGGCCCGGATCACCTCAAAAGCCGTGATCTCAGTTGACTGTCGCGAGAGTGCATACCCGCCATTCGTTCCAGCATGCGAAACCAGCAGCCCGGCCTTTGCTAAAGTCTGCAGAATCTTTGCAAGAAGTTGCGGAGGGATATGGTAAGCCTCGGCGATGTCCTTAGCGCTATGCGCACTGCCGTCCTTCTGCTCTGCCAGATACTTCAGAGCCATTAGTCCGTAGTCGGCTTTTTTGGTCAGACGCAGCATGTCGGATTTTGGGCTCCCGGCCCACCGGAAATCTAATACAACTCAGACAATTCCAGTCCTAGATAGTGTACGTCCACAAACGTGCGCATGCAACCCATCTATTACCTCCCATTCCACCATAGCTTCAACGCATTTTCGCAACTCAAATCACCCAATTCGGTGTTGACAAGGTGACGTTGGACGAGCAAAATCCATACCATTCATTATTTTTTTCTCCCCAAATGACAGCCATCTGCAAACATCCCATCGTCAAAATCGTCGCCCGTGAGGAAGACGCAGAATTCGTTGAGTGTCAAAAGTGCGGAGAAGTCTTTGATTCGGCGGAGTTTAGCGACATCGCCATCGAGGAAGAAGAGGCCCTCGCCGAGTCGCCAGCCGAAGACTAAACCGCAGTCTGTTCCGGTGGCGAACTCATCCTGCGCAGCACAATCCATGCATACTGAGCCGCAGAGAGCGGCGCCAGCACGGCAATCGCGCGTACCAGCACGTCCCGCAACGTCGCCACCGCAGGCGATACGAAGAGCTTCTGACAAAGTACGGCGACCAAAGCCACGATCTGCACAAACGTATTCAACTTCCCAAAGAGGCTTGGCCGAAAATCCCGCAGACTCCCGGTCACAAAGAGCAGCGTCGAGATGAGCAGAATTCCAACATCTCGGCTGAAGACCAGAACCGTTACGTAAAGCGGAATCAATCCAACGTGAGTCAACACGACAAAGAGCGAACTCAACAGCAGTTTGTCTGCAATCGGATCGAGATACTGTCCAAGCGTCGTCTTTTGACTCAGCCATCGAGCAAGCAGACCATCCAGCGCATCGCTGATACCTGCAAGCATGAACAACGCAAACGACACCCCGTAGTGTCCA
Organism: uncultured Acidobacteriaceae bacterium; assembly: GCA_963771625.1. Lineage (GTDB taxonomy): Bacteria > Acidobacteriota > Terriglobia > Terriglobales > Acidobacteriaceae > Edaphobacter. The sequence goes on along the minus strand of CAVYUE010000008.1, from coordinate 126,586 downwards.
TCAAGAATCTCAATCAAAAGGAAGGGGATGATGAACAACCGCATGAGCGTAAGTAAGTTCGGCGCGGCGCGGAATTGGCTGAGAAATGGCACGTTTGAGGATCAGTCCATCGTAACCTATGTGGTCTCAGGTTGCTCCAACCTCTCACTTCCGTTTAGACTGGTCGTAACGCACAGGCGCGTAGCTCAGTTGGTTAGAGCGCTACCTTGACACGGTAGAGGTCAGGAGTTCGAGTCTCCTCGTGCCTACCATTCCACCCAATCCCATTCTTCAGAAGAAACAAGCGCGCGAGACCCCACGTCAGGAGTCTGGTTGGCTTGAACCGGAAATGCCCAGGCGAGATTGCAATTGCTTGCGGTAGCGTCGACTCAACCGAAGCCTGGTTCCGTTGTTGAGCAGGACGTCATACTCGCCATTCTCATTAAGCTCGAGCCCGCGGACCCGATCGAGTCGAACGATGGTCGAACGGTGAATCCGGCAAAAGACCGATTGATCCAACTCCTCATCGAGCTCCGACATGCTCCTCCGCAGCAAATGCGACCTCGCCCCGACGTGCAGGCAGGAGTAGTAGTCCGCCGCCTCAATCCAATCGATCTCAGAGATCTTCAGAAACGAGATCTGTCCGGCACTCTTCACGGCCAAGGAATCTTTTGTTCGCGGCGCACTCCTGCCCTGCGCGATTCTCTCCTTAGCGCGGTCGAGTGCCCGTTCGAATCGAGCGTCGTCGAATGGCTTCAAGAGATAATCGAGCGCTCCGGCCTCAAAGGCCCGCAGAGCGTACTTGTCATAAGCAGTAACGAAGACAACCGCAAGAGGCAGATCTGCGCCCAGCATCTCCAGAACATCAAATCCGTCGCACTCTGGCATCTCAACGTCAAGAAAGACTAGATCCGGTTTCAAGTTGCGAATCTCTGAGAGTGCTTCTGTACCAGAGCCGCATTCACCGACGATTTCAATCTCTGGATGAAGCTCAAGCAACACAGTGAGATTGCTGCGAGCGAGAGGCTCATCGTCCACAACCATTGTGCGAATTCTCACTGGACATTCTTTCAGGTGCACGAATCAAGCCTCCGTGGAGGACGAGACAACCACGAGCGGCAGAGTGACCGACACCTCTACACCACCCAGGTTCCGATTCCGCATGCTCAACTCGAAGGAGTTCCCATATAGGCTTTGCAAACGGGTCCGCACATTGGACATGCCGATTCCAGAGCGAGTCGCATCCCAGTCAGCAGGAAGGCTGGGACCGTCGTTGCAGACACTGAGCGTCAGCATCCCGTCACAACCAGACGCAGAGATCCAAATCGAACCTCCTTGCGCTCGTTTTGCAATTCCATGTTTGATCGCGTTTTCGACCATCGGCTGCAAAATCAGGCTGGGAACCTTCGCAGGATAGAGTTCGTTGGGGACATCCACACTGAGTTGAAGACGATCCGCAAATCGCACCTTTTGAATGTCCAGGTAATTCAAGGCAAAATCCATCTCTTCCTGCAAAGGGACTTCTTGTCGGCTCGAGTCTTCCAGAATCCTGCGCAGAAAATCGCTCAATCCGGCAATCATGCTCACTGCGGAATCATTCCTTCCCTCACGCACCAACCCGGAAACAGCATTGAGAGTATTAAACAGAAAGTGAGGCTCGATCTGCCGTCGCAGAGCACTTAGTTGAGCCTTTGAGAGTTGTTCGTTCAATCGTGCAGTTTCGGTCCGTTGAAAGGCAAGCCGCTCTCTGGAGTCCAGCACATAGCTAACCGTCAAAACGGCTGCATACAAGACCATCGACGAGAGAACCCCGTTGTAGAACTTCTCAGACCAAAGCTGCGAATACGGCGGTAGAGACGGATAAGCATATGGATTGAGAAGCACCTCCAGCCCTGCAGTCCACAAGGAGAAGGTCAGTCCGACGACGAGACACGCGGTGATGTGCGACAGCCAAATCCGAAATGGTTTCAGCGTAACCGGAGGGTATTTGTGGCCCAGGCGCAGGATCAGAGGAGTCGCGAGCGCCCAGGGAAGCCACGAAAGCAGCGTCGTCACGAACAGTTTCAGCCACGCGTGGTGCATGCCCTCGGAACGCATGACGAAGACGGTCTGCAGAGCGCCGAACAGTGCGAAACCAAACCAAATCGACGCGACCCATATCCACCGGTATGTCACCGCTCGAGCGTTGTTGTTCGTAACCATACTGAGATCGTATTCCCTATCTCGTCAGGAATATGGGAAATGCAGCGAATCGCCGGAGCCGTGCAGTAAGCGGTCTCGTCCATAAACGAATGGAGACGGATACTTATCGCATGCTTACTTTCGCGAAGATCCTTCTGCTTCTCGCAATGCTCCTATCCTCCGTGTCCGGCTCCCAGAAAACTACGGACACGCGGTTCTCCGGGCCAGAATATACCAGCGACGCTCAACTCAAGCTCCCGGAAAACTACCGGGAATGGATTTACCTGACTTCGGGATTTGATATGAGTTACAGCGCAGATTCGCAGATGGCAGACCACCACATGTTTGACAACGTCTTTGTCGATCCTGAGTCGTACAAGAAATTTCTAGAGACAGGCACCTGGCCCGACAAGACCACGCTCGTGCTCGAAGTTCGTGAAGCTCATGGGAAAGGTTCAATTAACCAGAAGGGACACTTCCAGAGCAATGTAATGGGTTTAGAGGTGCATGTAAAAGATGAAGCGCGCTTTTCGGGCAAGTGGGCATTCTTCGGATTCGACGAGGGCGACAAAACGGGCAAGATGGTTCCAACGACGACTTCATGCTATAGCTGCCACTCCGACCACGCCGCTGTGGATACCACGTTTGTCCAGTTCTACCCAACGCTGTTACCGATAGCTAAAAGCAAGGGCACGCTCAGCGCCGCATATAAGAAAGAGATCGAAGTTGCACCGTCAGCAACAAAGTGATGCTATGCCTTCTTACTGGCTGGCTTCAGTGGCCCAGCTTTAAGAATCTTCCCACCCTCTTGAATGACATAAAGCTGGTTCACATCAAGGTTCTTGAGTTGATCCACCTGGCCGCTCAGCCAGCGTATCTCTACCATCTCAACTTTTTTCGCCTGGTCGAGACCAAAGTGCAGACGCATGTCATTTTGCGAAAAATAACTGCCTCCACTACGTAGTTCTTCAAGCTGTCTCGAAGGTTTTGTCGCATCCGGAGTCGTAGTAGCAGTAACAATTACTCTGCTCCCGATCCCGGAGCGATTCGACTTCACACCAACCAGCTTTATCTTGATCCAGTTGCGATTCAGCGTCGAGTCGCAACGCAGTAGTTGTGGCGTTGCATTGATGCAGTTGACGACGATATCCATATCGCCATCGTTGTCATAGTCACCAAAGGCACAACCGCGTGCAGGCGCGTCCTCGAGAATGCCCGACCCGCCCTTGTTTGTAACGTCCTGGAAACGTCCGTTGCGAAGATTGCGATAAAGATATTTGTGCTCTGCATACTTCAAATCAGCTTTTGACTTGTCCACCTCTGGATAGACGTGGCCATTCGACATCAGAATATCGAGCCAGCCATCGTTGTCCATATCAAAGAACCCCACACCCCATCCGAGAAGTCTTGTATTTTCGCCCAATCCGCTGGGATAGGTATGATCTTCAAATGTTGCGTCACCCATGTTCGTATAAAGCGAATCCGTGTCACCAGCGAAGTTGGTCTTCACGATGTCAAGGTTTCCGCTATGGCTATAGTCCCCAATGGATACGCCCATGCCAGCCTGCGGTTTCGCCTCTGCCGACAGTGCCGCTCCTGCTTCAATCGCGATGTCGCGAAAGGTCCCATCCTTCTGGTTTAGATAGAGCGTCGCCGGCGCAGAGTCATTAGCAACATAGATGTCGGGCCAGCCATCATTATCCAGATCCGATGCGGCAACACTGAGACCATAAGTTCCCACAGCGGTCCACATTCCTGATTTCTCGCTGACATCAGTAAAAGTTCCATCGCCGTTGTTGTGGTACAAAATGTTTCTCCCGCCAGGTAGCCCTGGAGGCCCGCACGCAACAAGCATTCCCTTGTACGTGCATGGCCCATCCTCTGGAAGTGGCGCGGTCTTCAAATCGAAATCAACGTAGTTGGCCACGAACAGATCGAGGTGCCCGTCACGGTCATAGTCAACAAAAGTGCAACCCGTATTCCAGCGAATTTTAGGGCCTGGCTGTATAAGACCAACCTGCTGCGTGACGTCGGTAAACGTTCCATTGCCATTATTACGGTAAAGAGCATTCTGCCCGTAATAGGTCACGAATAAATCATCATTGCCATCGTTGTTATAGTCTCCAACGCAGCACGCCTGGCCCCAGCCTGTCTTGTGCTCCAACCCCGAGCCAGTAGTCACATCCGTGAAAGTCCCATCACGGTTATTCTTGAACAGATGACACCGTGGCTCCTGCCCTTTGGGGAAGCCATCCAATCGCCAGCCGTTGACCATAAAGAGATCGAGCCAGCCGTCGTTGTCATAGTCATAAAATGCCAGCCCACAGCCCGTTGTCTCCAGCAGGTATTTATTTTTGCCCTCCGCGCCATAGATCGTTTTGCTGTCGAGGCCCGCCTCCTTCGCAACATCAAGGAAGCTGACGCCGAGCGGCGTATCTTCAATCGGAGACTTCTCTCCGGGCGGAGGCGGAGCAGGCTTCGCGTCATAACTCCGCTCCTGCGGACCAATTCCCTTCTGCGCGGGTGGTGCCTGCTGCAATGGGGAGGCCAACGCCACAATGTCTGCAAATGGCAGCACCAATGCAGTGCGGCTGAGTGATTGAATGAATTTGCGACGGTTCAATGCAGTAGGTTGTCTTTTCAAGGTCGCCCTAGTCCAGCCTGGAAGGATGACTCGATAGCCTAATTAAAGAGTTTTAGCTCCAGCTGTGCGCTGAATTATAACGAATGGTTTAAGCCACTGTACACGTGCTTATCCAACCGCCGAGCACTCCGGCTGTGTTAGGAATTGCTGCACAAACTAAGGGTTCGCCGCCGCCTTTGCGGCTTCGGCCTTCTGACGCTCCGCTGCCGCTTCCATCGTCTTCCCCTGCCGATCCAGAGCATCCGCCAGCCCAAGATGCGCTTCGGGATAATTTGCGTCATAACTCAAAGCATCTCGAAACTGAGTGATTGAGCCATTCACATCGCCGCTCCTCAACTGCGAGTTGCCGGCGTTAGTCGCAACCTCCGCACGTTGACGGTTCATGTTGCTACGCATCAGATCAGCAGCCTTCCTTCGCTCGGCTGCTGCCTCCGCGGGCTGGTTCTGTTTCGTCAGCACGGTCGCGAGCGTTAAGTGAGGATCGGGCTGACTCGGAAGTTGACGGATAGCCTCACGCAGCGCAGACGTAGCCTCCGCCAACTTGTTTAGCTTGTCATAAACGCTCCCCAACGCTGCCCATCCATCGCCATTTTCCGGGCGCAGCTTCAGAGAAAGATTCATCTCCCGCGCGGCATCCTCATAGCGCCCAGTTTGCATATAGAGCACGCCGAGAAGATAAGGAGCCTCGGGAGCCGACGGATCAAGCTTCTCCGCTGTCTGCAACTCCGGTATGGCTCCCGCCGCATCGTCTTGCATCTTCAGTGCGAGGCCAAGGTTGTAGTGCAGTTGGGGCTGATCAGGCGCTAGCTTGATTGCCTGACGCAGTTCAACCACCGCATCTCCAAACTGACTAAGCTGCACATAGGCTGCCGCAAGATCCTGATGCGCCGTTACACTCTCCGGCGCAAGCGCAATAGCCTGTTGAAGCAATGGAACCGCCTCTTTTGCAAGCTGTGCCTGACTGAGTGCCATCCCAAGATTCGTCATCGCCTCAGCGTTGTTCGGATCCGCGGCCACCACTTTCTTTAGTAGTGAAATCGCCTCCTCTACCTTGTTGGACCGTTGTAATACAAGCGCAAGTTGATACATGGCTGCAGTAGACCCAGGCTCTAGCTCCAAAACATGTTGAAACACCGGAACTGCCTGCTCATCCTGCCCACTGGCTGCGAGCGCTTTGCCGAGTTCCATAGCAATCACTGCATCTTCGGGCGCCATCTGTGACGCCTGCGTCAGCTCGGTCAGCCCATCCTTCTGACCTTGCGCCTGCATTGCAAGGCCGAGATGCAAATGTGCGACTGCCAAATTCGGATTCAGGCGAAGTGCCGCTGCAAACTCCTCCTGGGCCTCGGGCCAATTCTTTTGCTGCGCATACAAAGAACCAAGCTCGTCATGTAGTTCTGCATTCTCCGAGTCTGTTGCGATGGCAGCTTTCATCTTCACGATGGCCAAGCCAGTTTTTCGAGTCGCTGCGAGTGCTCTTGCATACCCCGCCAAAATATAAGAAGGGAGCGCGCGCTTCTGCAAATGTGCATCAGCGTCGAGTTTTGAAAAGAGTGGAAGCGCCTTTTCAGGCGAACCAATCTGTTCATACGCCAACGCAAGATTCATTTGCGCTATGTTGTCGCTGGCTTTTATCGCAAGCGCCTTTTCAAGCTCACGAATACCCTCTTTCGTATGCCCGCGACTCACCAGAACCGCACCAAGCGCACTGTGCCCCGGCTCGGCCTGCGGAGCCAACACGACCACCTGTTCGAAGTCCGCTTGAGCGGCGCTTAAATCTTTATGAGCTAAAGCAGCCTGACCCGCGCGGTATGCGGCATCGGCTTTTTTTAGCGCTGCAGAAGGCTCCTGGGAGAATGCAGCGTTCGCGAGCACCATCACAGCTACAAGCCCGTTTTGCCAACGCATATCCATGAATATCTACCCAGCTGCTTACTATCGAGAAGAAGTCGACCAACAATTAAAGGCGAGCCAGATTCGCACGTGCTGCAGTGTGCTGAGGATTAAGTTCTAAAGCACGCTCAAAGTCCTTGCGGGCCATCGTAGTATCACCGTTACGAGCATGCAACACACCCAGATTATTCCAGTCGTCCGCGTTCTTCGGTTCCAATGCTAACGCGGCGTTCTGCTCGCTGATCGCATCACGCAGTTGGCCCATCTGGGCATAGAGCTGCGCAAGCTGACGATGTGCCACAGTATCCTTCGGCCGCAGAATTTGAACCGCCTTGAACTGATCCAACGCATCGGCAAGCTTTCCGGATTGAGCATAGACACTTCCAAGTAACTGATGCGCATCCGCGTCATTCTTCTGCTTGAGAGCACGTTCCAATAACTCCGTGGCGCGAGGCAAATTATTGTTTTCAGCTTCGATGCCCGCAAGGTTATACAGCGCATCGAAGTTATCGGGAGATATCGCAATCGCCGCCTCAAACTCGCGCCGCGCTTCAGTTGGTCGGTTAACCGCAGCCAACACGCCACCAAGTTCATTGTGCGCCATTGCGTCATTTGGGTTTTCAACCAGCACCCGACGATACGCCTCTTCGGCGTCCGCGTAATCGCCGTGCTTGAAATCAAGGTGTGCGAGGTTAAAGCGCGCATCGACATTTCCGGGATCAATCGACAACGCTTCTTGATATTCAACCTTTGCCTGCTGCGTGTTCCCCGCACCATCGAGTGCCGTCCCAAGAGCAGTCATAGTGCGAACATCGTCCGGCGAACGCTTAATCGCGCGTTCATAAAGAGACACAGCGGGTGCATAGTCGCCTTCAATCATCTCCACCGAGGCAAGATTGTAAAGCGCAGTATGATCATCAGGATCTTTCCGCAGATTGTTCTGCATCCAGGCCCGCTCCAGAAGCAGACGAGGATCTTCACCGGTGTGCGGAAGAGCGCGAGGCAGGACTTGCAGCCAAAGATGACCCATCTCATCGACAGACCGATTCCCTGCTTTCACCCGTATCGGCGGACTATTTGGATTACGCACATTTTCTTTCGAGTTGTCGTAGGTATAGCGCATGTGAAGTACCGTATTCTTCGGAAGAAAAAGTGCCGATTGGAGGCGATAAACAGACTGGCGGTCGATGTCCCAGTCACGAATCAGAATCAGCCACTTCTTTTCTCCGTCTGGCAGTACCGCGTAACCCTCAAGCTTCTTGCCCAGATAGTGAGCATGCGGATAGACGCCAAGAACATCGACATCGACGGGAAGCTTAAGTTGATCTTCAACCACAAAAGTCGCGTCTCCCGCGGGAATATCGATCGCCCCATCATGCTCCAGTTGTAAAAGCATGGGGTGCGCTGTAGCAGCCTTATCGGAAAAATAAAGACCCACAGTGGCCTGCAGGCTTTCAGGCTTGCCACTTGGTTTCAGGTGCATGTTCAGGATGAGATCGTTGCCAGGATCAAGCCGCCACGGCATACCTTCCGGTTCGATCAAGGCAGGAGAGTCTGGCTTCCAGAATAGAAAATGACTGTCAGGGTCAAAAGACTCACCAGAATCCACAGTAAGCTCCATCCCAGGAACTCCCTGCTCCCAATCAGTCGGATGTTTGTGTCTTAAGGACGCAGTCCGATCGATCAGCACGTTGGCGTGATGAACGACCTGCGGTGCTCCCGGCCTGATCTCCATCGCACGAATGTATTTGGTCTGCGTGATCGGAACAGGAAGAATGAAGTTGCGAAAGAGATCAGTGCCAGACGCAGGAACCTCCATCGCAGATGTCGCTCTTAAAATAAGATCAGGTGTCCCAAGCTGCCATTCCTTCGAAAAAACAGGCGGAGTAGGCGCTTCCTTTGAATCGCCTTCAGGCATACCATCTTCAACCCACCCCTTGATGAGCATCACCTCCTCATCAGACAGACGACGATTATCGGCGAAGTTGCCAAAGCCTGGCTCTGGCAGCCACGGCGGCATGTATCGGGTCTGTGTAACGGTTCGTATCTGCGTCCCCCATCGCTTGGCGTCTGCATAAGAGAGCAAGCTAAAGGGGCCTGAGCCCCCTGGATGATGGCAACCGCTGCACTGCTTATAAAGTATGGGCGCAATCTGCCTGTTGAAAGTTATCGGGGCCGCCGCGGCTTCAACACGCGACTGCGGCAGCCGAACGAAAGGTGCTACGGTCGCGCCAACCGCCAATACAGTAAAAAAACATCTGACACCGACACGCGTCATGGGTGCCCTATGATCCCGCAGCCGACCGCTGGTCCATTCGGCTGCTCCACGACGCGGTGCTGAAGAACGTCATCGATCGCTCGTTCGAGATCGTGCTGCGTAGCCTTCGGCTTCTCTTGCCCAAACTGAATATAGCGATCATCGATACGGCCATGGTAGACGGTCCGAAGAGTCTCAGCGCTTTGCGGTTCTGGAACAAGAATCGCCGATTCAGGAGTAAGCTTTGCGTGCGCGAGACCAACAAGCCGATGGTCTGGATCGAGCAGGACGTGTTTTTCAGCTCCGTAAGCAGCTTCATGCTGACGAACACCGTCCGCAGTCTCCCCAACATTGGGATAGACGTACCAAAACACGACGTGCTGCGCAGCGAATTTCTCTTCAAGACCTCGTATCTCCGGAATATAGCGATTGGCTATAGGACAGTCTGACGCGATGAAGAAGAGAACAATCGCTTCTGTGCCGGATGCGGCAAGACGAGTCACAGGCTGGCCATTCGTGTTGTATCCATAAACTGGCGGCACTTGCTGCGCGTGACAGATCAGCGCAACCGGCGTCGCACAAACCAAAGCCAATATCTTGATAAACGAACCCCGCATAACGTTCCGAGTAAACAATACTCCGAACAGTTCCGACAAGCGTATTCGATTGAGTCGAAAGGATCTGCAAACTCCTCCTAATAAAGATCGCATCGCTCACCTGCATAGTTTCCCGATGCCAAAAACTTATGAAGCGTCGGGTCGTCCGGGCTAAACCGTGACAGCCCTCTGAGTATCTCTACCGCTCTCTTCTTGTCACCAAGCCTGCACTCGATGAAAGCAAGATTCAATCCCGGAGCCATCTGGCTAGGGTCGGCATCAACAGCACGCCGTAGCAGAGCAATTGCATCCTCAACACCTCCGGAGGCAGCGTCCAGCACAGCCAAATTTGCCAGCGCAGTCGCCTGGTAAGGATCCTCCTTCAAAGCGTCCGTATACTCTCTGCGCGCGTCTGTTTTGCCGCCGGACATTTGCTTGATAAAGCCAAGTTGCGTGTGAACCTGTACATCGTTATGACCCTCTTTTTCCGCCTTCCCCAAAAAACGCGCCGCCCTCTCCCCCGCCACACGATCGCCACGCTCGGCCAACTGCGCATACGCCAATCCAAGCTCTCTATCTCCAGCGGACACACCACCTACCGGAATCAGCTCAGTAGATTCTGCTAGGTCCGTAAATCGAGCCACCGCAATTGTCGAAGGCCGTCGTTGAATATTGTGGTCCGTCGCCTGCTCATGTGAGATATCCGTCGTCTCGCGAGTAGGCATATGACACACCGCACAGTCCTTCTCCTCCGGATGATGCATCGTCGCTATCTTGGGGCTCGTATGGCACGCAAGACATCTTCCGCGAAAGTAACTGACACGCTCTTCTGCACTCGGCGAACTATGGGGATCATGGCAGGTCGTACACGTCAGCTTGTCGCCACTGCCCAACTTGCAAGCACTGCGCAGGAGAGCTTCATACTGACTGCTGGCCCGCCCGCCTCCTGACTCGGCGTTCGCCTTCACAAAATAAACTGCATAGTCGGCGAGATCTGCTCCCACTCGAAACTGCGCAAGCGATGTGCCCGCGCGATAAATCGCAACGTCCCCCTCGAGATGGCACTGAAGACAGGTGCTATCTCTCTTCGCGACGGCCAGCTTCGCCGGATTCACGATCGGGCCGTAACCCTTCTCCGCCAGATGCTGTGAGGGATCTCCGTGACAAGCGGCGCATCCGACCCCACCCTGTTGGAACGGAGCGCCAGCATACTTATTACGAGCTTCAGGCAGTGCCGTCTGTACCGCCGTCGCATGACAATGAAGACAATTCGAGTCCACAGGGAGCGCCGTAGGCATCGTTTTGGTCGCCCCGTAGTTTGGAGCCATATCCCACAACTCCCTCTTGCTGTAGTAGTTGATAGGAGCCTCAAACCACTGCCCATCTTCCTGATAAAGGTACGTGCGCCCACGAAGCCCGGAGCCAATAAAGTAGATGAGCTGCTTCTCTCCCTGCAGCTTTGGCTCGTGATCCCGCTCGTACGACATCCAGGCCTTGCCATCCCGCGAAAATACGTTATAACGGACGCCGGAAGCAGCATGCAGGAAGCCCCCTTGCAGCAGCCCCGCGGTAGCTGGCCCGCTCCCCTTTGCCATCGGGGTACGTTCATACCTCTCGTAAATTTCTTTGTGGCAACTGGCGCACACGGCATCTGGTTGTGAGGTAACCCCAGTCACAATCGGTTGTAGTTTAGTGTCTGCAGACACGTGGATCGATGAATCGAGCAAAGTACAAATAACCACGAGCGCCACAGCTGCGGCAAAAGACGCGAAGAGCGCACGCACGAAACTTCGCACAGACTTGCTGGAAGCGATTGACCCCTGTGACAACCGAGCACATAAGGAATGGAAAGCACCACCGCCTCGCAATGCACGCCCGATTGGTAACTTCCTTGGCAAAAGAGCCCCTGTATTTCTAGTGAACCGTCTCCATCTTTGGTTCGCTTGCGGACTGTATCTTTTGTGAAGTCTGGATCTCGCGACTCGCATCCTCGGTTCTACCCAACGACCGATACGCCTGACCCAACAGGCTATGTGTGATGTAGTTGCTTGAGTCCATTTTCTCAGCGCGCTCAAGGTACATCAGAGCGCTTGCAGGATCCTGTTTCTTGAGCAATACCTTGCCTAGAAGAATATACGGTCCAGTCGAATTCGGCTCCAGCAGCAGCGCGCGCTGCAACGACTGAAGCGCCTTCGTGTAATCCCCTGTACGCGTATAAGCGTCTCCCAGCCTGTCATAGACGCTGCCATCAAGGGGATTGCGGTTACGTTCCTTCTCAAATTCGCCGATGGCCGCATCGAGATGTTCGCCCGCCAGCGCGATTTCGCCAAGCAGCGCATGCGCCAGCGGCAACTGGGGATCGATCTCCAATGCCTTCGTGGCAAACTGCTGCGCCACTGGCAGGTACTCCCGACGCAGCAACATACGTGCAGCCAGAAGATACGCCGCCGCCGAATCTGCAGGAAAACCATATTGCACAGCAAATGCTCTTCGAGCGCTGTCAAATTGACCAGTATCGATGTAACAGAGAGCGAGCACATAGTTCGGATCGACTTTGGTCTGCGCCGTCAAATCATGCGCCGACTCCAGCAGAGGAATTGCATCCGCCGGCCTACCAAGACGGAACAACGTCAGTCCGCGCAGCTGCACCGACTCCTGATCGTGCGGGTCTTGCTTTATCGCGCTTGCAAAGGCAGTGTCCGCATCAGCGAATTCGTTCTGCGAATACAGGGCAAGTCCACGCAGCCGATTGACGCCCATCGGCGCAGGCTGTTGGACAGCCAAAGCGTCGAGTTGCTTCAACGCATCTGCAGTCTGGCCGTGATCGATCATCAGGCGTAGCCGCGTCAAGTTTTCCGGCGAGTCACCTCGAGCACCGGCACTTGTCGATGCACCCTGCGCTTGCGGCGATGGCGCGGAAGGCAGCTGTCCCCATGCCGCTAGCGACAGAGACAACACTGTAAAGGTGAAGGGAGTAAGAATTAAGCCTACTGTGTGCGGGCGACGCATAGAAGATCTGGCTCGAGTGTAAATCAGTAAAAAGAGGGGAGCCATAGCTCCCCTCTCTTGGCTAAACCAGGCTCGTTAGAACTGCACGCGAGCGGTGAACTGCATCTGACGCGGGTTAGTGGTGCCGCCCGGCCCTGGTCCGTTTGTAATATTCCCGACGCTCTGAATGTTACCGCTCGGAAGGCCGAAGTTGATGTGGTTGAACCCATTGAACGCATCAGCCCGGAACTGCAGCGTAACTCTCTCCTTGATCGTGAAGTTCTTCAAAGCCGATAGATCGACATTGTAGAAATTCGGTCCCCATGCATTGTTACGTCCTCCATTGCCGATCGTATCCAGACCAGGATCGGTGAACGCACCACCGAGCGTCTGAACGGGGTAGAACACCACACCATGGGGACCACCGGCGTAGCCGACTGCGTGCGGGTGAAGCGCGGACGACTTGCCATTGACATAGCAGGGTGCAGATCCAGGTATCTCGTTGCCGCATCCGTTGAACGACAGCGTAAAGGGCAAGCCGCTTTGGATAATCACAACAGGACTAACCTGGAAGCCGCTCACCAACTGGTTTATGAAACCGTTGGCGCTGTGAAGGAACAACTGGTTTCTGCCAAATGGCAAATCATATGTGCCATAACCCGTAAACGCGGTACGACGAATGGCGCTGTCGTTTCCTGTCACAGCCGCAACATTCCACGTTGCATAGCTGCTCGCAGCGGACCGCCCATGCTGATAAGCGAAGTTGAAGTTCAGAGAAAGTCCGTGGGTGTAGGTTTTAGCTAAGCTGACCTGAAGTGCGTTATAGGCGGTATTTTGGTTATCCCCGTAGTAAGTAATACCTTGGGTCCAACCGCAAGGCCCATTGCACGCAGGTAAAGCTCCGCCAACGTAACGTTGTAACAGCGTCTGGTTTTTAGTAGCACCGGCGAATGGACCCGTTGTCGGGATTGCATTTGCGGGTGTGCAGCCTGCAGCGCCTGGTACGCAAGATCCGCCATTCGTAGGATCGAAGTGCAGGGCCAAACCAGGAATACTGCTATACGAAGCCGGAAGAGTAATCGCCGACTCGTTGGGGTTGGTGTTGTTGCCGTCTCCATCGCTAAGGGTGTGCGTTCCCTTATTCCCGACATAAGCTACCGTGAGCGAGATGGTAGGCGAGAGCGAACGCTGAACCGAGAGGTTCCACGCGTCAAGAGTTGGCAGCCGCTCCGTGAACGGACGCGCCTTGGAGTTAACAGACGCGCCGGGATTCACGATCTGTCCGTTCGCATTAGGAACGAGTGGAGCATAGTTCGTGAGGCCGGTCGCCAGCCCGCCCTGGGTCAGCGCCGGGTTGGTCAGGTTGAAAGCGTACGTATTCGTTCCACCCGTCGCGTTGATCGATTGGTTTGCCAGAACCGGCAGGTTCTGCGTGATCACGTGGCCGAAGATTGAGCCAAAGACGCCGATATCGAAACTTCGTCCGTAGCCGCCACGAATCACAGTCTTTGGATTCAGCTGGTAAGCGAGGCCGATACGCGGGTTCCAGGCGTTCTTCGCAATGGAGACACCCAGATTGGTTGGGATTCCACCGACGCCGGCAACATTGATGAACCCAGTATTCAAATTAAGCAGTGCCCCGTTGCCTGGACCATTTGCAGTCTCTGGGAAGTAAAACTCGTATCGCACACCAGCGTTGACGGTCAGCTTTGGAGTCGCGCGCCACGTATCCTGTATGTAAAAGAAATCGCGCTTCTGAAACTCCTTGGCGTTAGTTGATGTGCTGGCGTAGCGATTGTAGGCGGTAACGTCGCCGAGAACGAAGGTGGCAAAACCGAGTCCACCGTCTGAACCGTTCGAGGTTGGGCCCGTGCTGAAGTTGTTCACGCCGGTGCGATCGTTATCACTCGGCACGCGAAGATTTCTTGCGTATCGAAGATCAGCACCCACCTTCACTGCGTGGTTGCCGATGATCTTGGTCCAGTTGTTGACGAACTGGAACTGGTCCTCACGTTCGGTAAGTGGGCAGTTGCAACGGTCTACGTTCAGACCTGCACCATATTGCGCGCCCGCTCCTTGAGAGTTGTTCGGGCCGGCTGTGGGATTCGTCACGTTAAGGTCTGAGATGTTGAAATCGGGCGCGCCATAGTCGATCGGAACGACTAGAGCTGAGTTCACGCCAGTACCGCTGATGTTTTCACCTTGGATGGGCAGGTTCGTATTAGTCTTGTCGTATTTGCCCGTGAGGATGTTGTAGCGGAAGTAGCCCAAGCGAATATCAGTCACCAACGTAGAGTTGACTGCGATGTCAGTGCCGAGCGCAAGACTGTCGTTGGCGCCCTTGGAAGTGCCGCCGTAACCACCGAGACCGAGTCCGGAACCGCCGGCTGGCCCAAAGAGCGTGGCGCCGGAAAGAATGTCCGTGAAGCGGCTAAACCGGCCGAAGACGTGAACCTTCCCGTTGATCGTATAGTCCCCGCGTACATCCCACTGGTTGCTGTTGAACAGACCCGTACCGCCACCGGAGTAGTTGTTCGATAGGCCTCCAAAGCTTCCTGTCGTATTCGGAGCATAAGGCTGAAGCAGCTTCAGAAGGTTAAGCGCTACAGGGGAAAGTTGGTCGTTGGGAATGATTGCGTTCGGATATGGGGTTGTTGTGCCGGGCTGGTAGATCTGGTATGGGTTTACGCCCGTAGAACTGATCACGCCTGGTGAAGCACCGTAAGCAACGTATTGGCTGAAGTCGCAGCCATTGCCGCTGAGGCAGCTTGAAACCAATTGCGCGGTCGGTACGGTCTGAACCGTCGAGTAGCCAACCTTCTGGCGAACGCCCTGATAATCCGCAAAGAAGAAGATCTTGTCCTTGAGAATAGGACCGCCGATCGATCCACCGAACTGATTCTTTAGGCCTGCAGGAATCGGACCGGAACCAGATTGAGAGAATGGATCGCGCGCTAGGTTTGCCGCGCTCTCACGGTTGTCGAATGCAGTGCCATGAAATACGTTGGAGCCGGACTTGGTCTGCACCGTGACCACAGAGGCTACTGCCTTGCCAAATTCGGCGTCGAAGTTCTGCGTTGCGATCTTCGCCTCAGACATCGAGTCTGAATTCGGATTGATGACGATGATGCCCAGGATTGGATCCTGATTGTCAGTACCATCCAGCGTGTAGTTCACACCACCGAACGCCTGTCCATCGACCTGGATCTGTTTGGAACCCTGTGGGTTCTCATCCGCAGCGTGAGACCATCCCAGTTGCACCGCACCCGGCAGCAGCAACTGCAGATTAGTAAAGTTGTGGTCCGGAATCGGAAGATTCTCCAACTCTTGCGAATTGAAGTTGACTGCGACGTCCGCACGATCTGTCTTAAGCTGCGGGACTGTGTCCGCGTCTACTTCAACGGTCTCGGACGAACCACCGACCGAAAGGACCGCGGAGATTTTAGCCGAGGAGTCAGCGGCCACTGTAATGCCCTTTTGCTCATAGCCCTTGAAGCCGTTCGCCGTTACTTTGATGTCATAGACGTCTGGAATAAGGTGCTCGGCAGTGAATTCGCCGCTGCCATTGGACACCACCGTGACAGAGGTACCCTTTCCTTCATCAACCACAGTAAGGCTTGCACCCGGAATCGCCGCACCAGTGTTATCCGTAACAGTTCCAAATATCGAACCGTAAACCGCCTGACCATAGGCCACCGGCGAAAACACCAAAAGAACTAAAGCAGAGAGCAACCCAAACATCCCACGCGTCATGAATCTCATAACAACCTCCAAAGGGTGCTGCGGTTTCTGTTTGGCGACGCTGTCTTCGCTGTCGGGCGCCGCTCACGAGAACTTCTAACTCACGCAAACGGTTGAACCTTGCCTCCACCCGTCTCGTACCTGTAAATACCTGTCCCCTGAATCGCATCGAAACCTACGCGAGAGCCACAGGGCGTGTCAACGGGCGTCCACACCTCAGTTTCCCTGTAGGCAATGGGGTAGAGCGCTGTATAGAGATTCGAATCGACAACTGGCAAAATTGGTCTTACCACTTCAACATCCAAAATGCGGGCGCACAAAACAAATTCATTAGAATCCGCAATAATTAATGCATTTTGCTGATGAAAATCCCTAGGCAAACGTTGATCTAGGCGTAGTCCAAACTCAATCAAAAGGTTGACCACCGCTTCAGACAAAAAAAATCTGAATTACTCGTCCAAATAAGACTTTGTCTATACATTAACCATCAGGTTGATCAACGCCCGATCCGGTATTGGAGAGTGCATGAAGATCGAACTCTCGTCTGAAACCACAACGCAACAAACGAAGTCTTCTACGGCCCGAAACTCGTTCCGACGCGAACGCCACGACCCCAACGTCATCCGCGACTCCCAAATACCGTCAGGTCTACAGGAACTCCATTCGGCCATCATGACAGGCTCACTTCAGCGTGGAGATCGTCTCCCCAGCGAGGCAGAACTCGGAAAGCGCTACAACACCTCACGCATCACGATCGCAAAAGCGGTACACGAGCTACAACTCCAGGGTTTGGTCTCGCGACGTCCGGGCTCCGGCACCCACGTCACTGTCCCGACGGCCACTCGCGGTCACGTATTTGGACTACTCATTCCAGATCTCGGACGAACAGAGATCTTTGAACCGATATGCCACGGCATGATGCGGTCGCCCTTGTCCAAGCCGCACTCTCTCCTGTGGGGGCACTCTATGGGAGAAGCCGCACAGAAAGAAAAGGAGGCTGAGCATCTGTGCCACAAATACATTGCTCAGAAGGTCTCTGGAGTCTTCTTCGCTCCGTTGGAGTTAACCCCCGAAAAAGACGTCTTCAACCGACGCATTACCTCCGCGCTCGACCGCGAAGGCATACAGATCGTCCTGCTCGATCGTTGTTACACCCCATATCCCATGCGTTCGAAGTACGACCTCGTCGGAATCGACAACCGCCGTGCAGGCTTCGTCATCACGCAGCACCTGCTCCTCCATGGGGCGAAGCGTGTTGCCTTCGTTGCCAAACCCCTCTCAGCATCGACTGTCATGGGAAGAATCGCCGGCTATCGCGAAGCTCTCTTTGCGCATGGAATCCATCTTCAACAGGATTTGGTCTGTCGCGGCGACCCCGAAGATCCGCGCTTCATCCAGAAGTTGTTGAAGCAATGCAGGCCCGATGCAATCGTCTGCGCCAACGACGTAACCGCAATCAAGGTTATGGAAGGCCTAGCCTCCTATGGCGTTCGCGTACCCGAAGAAATCCGTATTGTTGGAGTCGACGACGTAAAGTACGCCAGCCTTCTGCCGGTTCCTCTCACCACCCAGCACCAGAACTGCGCCGAGATTGGGGCGATGGCAATCGCGACTATGTTGCAGAGACTTGAGAGACCCGATCAGCCGACGCGCGATATTCTTCTGCAAACTAAAACAGTCATTCGCAGATCGTGCGGCACGCACTCATCTCCTACTCAAAAGTTCACCTGAAACACCGGTTCAAGATGTTGCTGCACGATAAAGCACAATGCATTGTCAATCAGCCGCCATTGCCATGGTGAATGCTATAGTGTTCCGGGACTCCCCGGAGGCATGAATTGATCACAAACCGAACGCCATAACTACGCATCATCCTGGGGCTGGACACGTCTCCCCTTCACCTTGGCCCTTCTGGCCACCTTTACCCTCTGGAACGCTGCACCCTCCGCCGTCAGCCAGACGCAGCAAGCCACCGAAGCAACTCACGCCGCCGCACACGGAATGAACGATGGCCCCTGGTGGAAACATGCCGTCCTCTACGAGATCTACCCGCGCAGCTTTCAGGACTCCAACAGCGACGGCGTTGGCGACCTCAACGGCATCACCCAGCGCCTCGGCTACCTCAAAACCCTCGGCGTCGACGCCATCTGGATCGCGCCCATGTACCCTTCCCCCCAGGTCGACTTCGGCTACGACATCTCCGACTACGAGGCCGTTGACCCGCAGTACGGCACCCTCGCCGACATGGACAACCTCATCGCCAAGGGCAAGCAGCGCAACATCCGCGTCATCCTGGACATGGTCCTCAACCACACCTCCGACAAGCACCAGTGGTTCATCGAATCCGCCAGCTCCCGCACCAACCCCAAGCATGATTGGTACGTCTGGAACGACGGCGTCCCCGCCAACGGCCCCAACGTCACCGCATATCAAAAACGCTACGAGCATGAAGGCCGTGTCCCGCCCAACAACTGGGTCTCCGTCTTCGGCGGCTCCGCATGGGAGTGGGTCCCGGCGGTCCACCAGTTCTACTATCACAAGTTCTACATTCAGCAACCCGACCTCAACTGGCGCAACCCGGCCGTCGAGAAAGCCTGCTTCGACGCCATGCGCTTCTGGCTCGACCGCGGCGTAGCCGGCTTCCGTCTCGACGCCATCCCCACCCTCTTCGAAGACACCCAACTCCGCAACGAGCCTGAAACCGGCGGCCTCAACGCCCAGGGTGATCCCAACCTCAAAGACATCTACACCAGCAATCTCCCCGATGTCCACGGCGTCATCCGTCGCATGCGCGCCATGGTAGAAAAATACCCCGGCGAACCGCGTCCTTATCGGCGAAACCTATCTCCCCAACACCGCCGCGCTCAATGATTGGTACGGCGGCGCCAAGCACGATGAACTGCAACTCCCCATGGACATGCTCATCGGCTTCCACGGCACAACGACAAGCTCGACGCCTCCACCTTCCGCAACAACATCAACGAAGCCGAAACCCAGCTCAACGGCAGCCAACCACTCTTTGTCTTCGACAATCACGACAACCAGCGCAGTTGGGAGCGCTACGGCGACGGCGTCCACGATCAGGCCATCGCCAGGCTCCTCGCAGCCGTGCTCCTCACCTCACGCGCCACAGCTCTCATGTACTACGGCGAAGAGCTCGGCATGGTCACCTCCACACCCACTCGCAAAGAAGACGTGAAGGATCCCATCGGCGTCACCGGATGGCCCAAGGAGAAAGGCCGCGACGGTGAACGCACCCCCATGCAATGGGACGACTCCAAGAACGCCGGCTTCAGCGACTCCTCCACCACCTGGCTTCCCGTCCCTCCCAACTACACGACCATCAACGTGAAGGCAGAAGAGAGCGAACCCGACTCTCTCCTCAACTGGCACAAACAACTGATCGCGATGCGCCGTGACGATCCCACCCTCCGCGATGGAAAACAGGTGATGCTCGATGAGTCGAACCCATCCGTCCTCTCCTACGTCCGCGAAGGCGTCGCTGGCCATCCTGCAATCGTCGTTGCGCTCAACTTCACCGCACAGCCCCAGACAATCTCGCTCGATCCCAGCAAGGCGAAGATCTCCGGCAAGACGGTGACTACGCTCCTCACCAATGCCCCAGGCCTCAAACAGGCAACCAGCTTGCAGAACATCACACTGCCACCGTTTGCCTCATGGGTCGGGTCCATCAAATAAAATCGTGTGACGCAAAGAGGGAAGCTCGTGAACGAAACGCGGAATCGCACCTCAAGTCTTGCGAACCATCTCCTCTGCGCAGCTCTCGCGCTCGGTAGTCTCTTACCGAGCGCGTTTTCGCAGACCGCCACTCAAGTCCCACCTGCAGTCGATCAGAAAAACACAACTGCAGATCCATGGTGGAAGCACGGCGTCATCTACGAGATCTACCCCCGCAGCTTTCAGGACACCGACGGCGACGGCATCGGCGACATCAAAGGCATCACCTCGCGCCTCGACTACATCAAGCAGCTCGGCATCGACGCCATCTGGATCACCCCAATGTACCCGTCGCCCCAGATCGACTTCGGCTACGACATCGCCGACTACACAGCCATCGATCCCCAGTACGGCACCATGGCCGACTTCGAGCACATGACCGCGGAGGCCAAGCGCCGCAACATCCGCGTCATCATGGACTACGTGCCCAACCACACCTCCGACCAGAGCGCATGGTTCAAAGAGTCGCGCTCCTCCCGCGACAATCCCAAACGCGACTGGTACATCTGGCGCGACCCCAAGGGCTACACCGCCGACGGCAAACCCATCCCGCCCAACAACTGGCAGAGCTGGTTCGGTCACTCCGCATGGGAGTGGGACGCCACAACCAAGCAGTACTACTACCACCACTTCTACGTCCAGCAACCCGACCTCAACTGGCGCAACCCCGAAGTCGTCAAAGCCATGATGGACGTCCTCCGCTTCTGGATGAATAAAGGCGTCAACGGCTTCCGTATCGATGCCGTCTCGCGTCTCTTCGAAGACCCCAACCTCCACGACGATCCCATCCAGCCCGGCCTCAACGCATTCGGCGACCCCAACATCCAGCACAAGTACACTGATAACCTCCCCGAAGTTCACGACATGCTCCGCGAGATGCGCAAAGTCGTCGACGAATATCCCGGCAACCCCGTCCTCATCAGCGAAGCCGACGAGCCCAACATCCTCGAGCTCTCCAAGATGTACGGCGCCAACAACGACGAGGTCCAACTCCCGATGGACTTCCAGGTCGCTGACGTCAACGAACTCAACGCCCCCAAATTTCGTCAGCTCCTCGACGAGGTCGAAAACAATCCCGCCCACGGTCAGCCTTACTTCTTCTTCGGCAACCACGATCAGGACCGCATCTGGGACCGCTACAGCATAGGCGTCAACGACCCCGCCATGAAGGCGCGCATCGCCCGCATGATGGCCGCGCTCCTTCTCACCTCACGCGCCACGCCACAGATGTACTACGGCGATGAGATCGGCATGGTCACCACAACGCCCACCCGTATTGAAGACGTCAGAGACCCCGAAGGCATCACCGGCTGGCCAAAACAAAAAGGCCGCGACGGCGAACGCACCCCCATGCAGTGGGACACGTCGAAGAACGCAGGCTTCAGCACCTCCAGCACCACCTGGCTCCCCGTTGCCCCCGACTATAAAACCGTCAACGTCGCCGTCGAATCTCCCGACCACGAATCCATGCTCAACTGGTACACGCGTCTCATCGAACTCCGCCGCACCAACGCCGCCCTCTACGAAGGCAGCATGCAGATGCTCAACCCAAACGAAAACGTAGTCTCCTACCTGCGCAAGGGCCCCGCCGGCAAACCCTCCGTCCTCGTAGCCCTCAACTTCTCCGACAAGCCCCAAACTCTCAAGTACGACTACACAGCCCTCGGCCTGACCAAAGGCCCAACCGCGACACTCGAAACCGACGACCCCGCCCTCAACCACGCCCCGCTCACCAAGCCAATCACCCTGGCCCCGTACGCCACCTGGATCGCAGAGGTCCAGTAAACAAACCTCCCGCCGCAGCCCTGGACCTCTTTCCACTAGTCGACGGCGCACGCGAATTCGAAGTCAAAGAGAAACACGCGTCTCGCTGAGCGACTCGTCCGCTATCCAATTCGTAAGCAAAACCGACAAATCAGCTAGCCATGCGCTTGATTCAAATGCGCGAGCAGGCAGATAGTAGAGACAGCTTCTGACAGCAGCATCATCGGCCATGCAACAAATCTGACTTCAATTTAGGTGAGCAAATAGGAGGAAAGAACATGGCAACTCTGAAAGATGAAGTCCGCACTAGTAACGACACGACCGGCGTCGCGAAGATCGACACGAAACTCGAAATAATTGTCATTCCCGTCTCCGATGTCGACCGCGCAAAGGCGTTCTACGCGAAGCTCGGGTGGCGGCTTGATGCCGACTACGACAACGGTAGCGACTTCCGCATAATCCAGTTCACGCCGCCCGGCTCCGGATGCTCGGTCATCTTCGGCAAAAACGTCACCGGGGCAGCACCCGGCTCCGCCCAGGGCCTTTACCTGATCGTCTCCGACATCGCCGCAGCCCGCAGCGAGTTCCTCCGACGCGGCGTCGAGGTCAGCGAGGTGTTCCACAACGAGGGCGTGTACGCCGGGCCGGACAAGCCCTATCTCTTTGGGCGGCTTCGCATCAGCGGTCCGGATTCCGAGCATCGCAGCTACCGCACATTCGCCTCGTTCAGTGATCCGGACGGCAATGAATGGCTGTTTCAAGAGATCACAACGCGGCTCGCTGGCCGCGTAACCGGCGACACGACGTTTACCTCGGCGAACGACCTCGCCAGCGCACTTCGGCGCGCAGGGGCCGCTCACGGCGAACACGAGAAGCGCACTGGCGGGCAGTACGACGAGAACTGGCCGGACTGGTACGCCGCCTACATGGTGGCAGAGCAGGCCGGCAAAGAGCTGCCGCAATAAGCGTCCGAGCAGGCCCGAAGAAGACAAGCTCGAAGCACATCTCCGTGATCGCTCGTCGCATGAAAACTAACAAAAAGTCCCGCTCCTTTTGATCGGGACTTTCTACTTTCCGGCGATAACCTAATTCAGCATCTTTCCAAGTTGAAGGCCGATGCTTTGGCACTCGACGAGAAAGCGATAGAGGCTGTGAGGCAGTATCGCTTCGAACCGGCCTTGCTTCAGGGAAACCCGTTCCTATAGCACTCACCGTCGAGGTTAACTTTTAGCCTCTTAGAACGGCTGCTAATCAGATTTCCCAACATCTCTTGGAGAGGGGGGGCGCGTTTGTCGGGGCTCATCCGCGCAACAGGACATTTTATTGCTGCCATCTCTGATGGCTCTACATCTAACTTTAGAAATCTGGTCGATAATTCAGTACCCGAACGCAGAGGTGCCCCCATGAATGAGTCTTCTAACTTTCGGCTGAAGAAAATGCCGCTCAGCTACGGAGGCGGTCAAATGCCTGTGCTCGGGTTTGGCACCCTGATTTCAGATATAGCCGTGACAACGAACGCCACCCGATACGCACTGGAGGCCGGATTTCGACACTTCGATTGTGCGGAACGATACCGGAATGAGCGTGAGGTGGGCGAGGCGCTGCAGGCAGGGCTTGCCGCCGGAGGAATATCGCGCGAGGACATCTTCGTTACTACAAAATTGTGGAACACCAATCATCGGCCAGAGCGCGTGAAGCCAGCCTTCGATGCGAGTCTGGACAAACTCAGGCTCAACTATCTGGATCTCTATCTCATTCATACTCCATTCGCATTTCAAGCTGGCGACGATCAGGATCCGCGAGATCAAAATGGCAATATCCTTTACGACCATGACGTGACTTTGCTCGACACCTGGAGAGCGATGGAGAATCTTGTGGACCAAGGTAGATGCAGGGCCATCGGATTGTCTGACATCACGTTGGCCGGACTGCTACCTCTCTACGAAGCGGCAAGAATCAAGCCAGCCGTTGTCCAGGTCGAATCGCACCCGTATCTTCCGGAAACGGAGTACCTCAAGTTCTGCGAGGAGAAAGACATTGTGTTTTTGGCTGGTGCGCCATTGGGTCACGGAATGAGCGCGGGGCCGCTCGAAGATCCGGTCATTACGGCAATCGCCTCACGAGTTGGACAGACGCCGGCACAGGTGCTGCTGGCTTGGGCGATACAGCGTGGCACCGCTGCGCTCGTCAAGACCAGGACCGAAGCTCGCGCGAAAGAGAACTTCAACATCTCCCCACTCCCGCAAGACGCGTTTGATGAGATCAATAGCATTCAGACAAGACAGAGGCTTAACGATGTAACAACGACCGGTGTCCCGGGCTTCATTCCGCGAGTTCGATCAACATGAGCCAAACAGCAATCGGAGCAGTCGACGCAAGAGGAAAAAACGGGAAGCGCTGACATGCATCGGCACGAGCCGCAATCGGAGATGCAACCGCGGAGGACGGTATCTCCGGCGAGGATGTCAATTGCGACTATCAGCAAAGAAAAGCCTCGGCCAAGCCGGGGCTTTCTTCTTGAAAAATTTGTAAGCATTTTGCCTGCAACAATTTAGACGCACCCCTTTCCTATGTCGAATTTGTAAGGAGTCACACCTCCCAAACTGCTCAATATAAGAGGTTCACAAGCAGGTATATGGGGCAAGGGGGCGCATGCCAAGCTACACGCTACCAACGAAGCATGACCACCTGCCCCTGATACCCAACACCCGCAGGAAACTTAACCAGGAGCCTCTCCACCCCTGGAGTACCTTCAATCGTCCCACCATCAGCATGAAGATTAAGCTTCGCAGCGTTCCGCCGGACCTTTAAGCTCAACAACCGAGCCCGCCTCAGCCTCCAGCTCCAGCTTCAACAAGTGTGCATCCACGGTCTCGCCCAACACCTTCATCTGCGCGGTTCGCGAACCCGGCAAAGGCAGTCCGTGCGGCACCGCGACCTCCACTTCTGGCAAAGCAAAAACCACCGAAGCTCCATCGGACGCAACCTTGGAGCCCTTCACCACGCTAGCCAGCCGAACCGCAGGCCCCGAAACACTCGAGATCTTCACCACCAGACTCTGCCCCTGGCGCCGAAACTCCAGCAAACACACCGACGCCCCAACATGAAGCCGCTCAATCGAAGCACTATCCCAATCGGCAGGCAGGTGAGGATCGACCCGAACCACTCCGGAAAGCCCATCCACATCGATCCCAAACAAACCTCGCAGCGCAGGTGTAATCACCATTGCCGAAGACCACAACTGATGACTCGTACTCCGGCCGAACGGTTGGAAGAACGCGCCCGAAAGCAACTCCGTCACCGCCCCCAGATCCTGCGCCGAAGTCAGATCCGCATTCTGCATCAGGTGCTCATACCCAGCCAGCGGATGTCCCGCGCGATACTCCGCCACCGACTCCCAACCGGTAAACAGCGGCCACACTGATCCCTGGTGATAGCTGATGGGATCGTAGACAGGATCGCTCTCCGCCACATCCCTCAGCCCCCAATCGGTAGAAAAATCATGCGACGCCCACCGCCGAAAGCTCGCCTCCGAATGCGCCAGCCCGGCACCGCCATTCCACCACGCAATCGCCGGATAAACGGTAGCAGCTCGGTCCAGCTTCCCATCCGAACCTCGACTGAACGCATACGCCTGACTCGCAGAATCGTAATACTCCGCCTCAATCTTCTTCGCCAGATCGCCCGCGCGTCGCCGCAGCCGCATCACCAGTCGTCTTATCCTCCAGCAACCCCGCCAGCTTCGACATCGCAACCGAAGCCTGCTGATCAAGCAACGCTAAATAGATCTCCTGATGCGGCATCCCGCTCGGCCAGCTCTCCACCCAACCCGGTGCCCTGCGAGTTGTCATAGATTCCATCGCCATCGGAGTCATGCGTCGTCTCAAAATGCCAAGCTTTTTCAACAATCTCCCGATGTTCGCGGAGAAAATTCAACATCTCCGCTGCTCTGAACATAGTCCAGCATCGCCGTCAGAAACAGCGGCGTCGAATCAGCCGCAGCATAAGCGTAAGAAAAGTCCTTCCAGACAAACGAAGCCGCAGTCTGCGGATACTCATGCATGATCTTGCCGTCATCTCGCTGCCGCTTCATCAGGAACTCCAGCTCTTCGCGAGTCAGCTTGAAGTCGCCGAAGCCATTTACCGCATAGAGCGTATACAAGCTGTCACGCCCGAAGTACCAGCCAAATCCAGGCCGCGCCGAATCGCCCGACGAGTAATATCCCGCAACCAACCCGATCTCTCCACTTGGATAAGCCTTCGCCCGCAGCTGCTCAATCGACGTCTCCGCCCAAGCAAAGTCCTCGTTCAACCCCACATCAGGTGTACGAATCGCCGTCAGGCTATCTCTCATCTCCGCATATCGCGCGGCATGTTTCGCATACATCTGCGGCAAAGTAGTATTCAGCCGCTCCAGCTTCCCCTGCAGCGCCGCGTTTGTCGCCGTCTCGTTGGTGTTTCCCATCGCCATCAGCAAAGGGAAGTAATGATTCGTATCCCGCTTCGGGTCGTAGTGAAGCCTCAGCTCCAACGGATAGAACTTTGGCTTCTCCTGATAAGGAGCCAAAATCCCCGGCTGCGCACCAGGCATCGCCACCGCTCCCGCGAGATCAGGAAAGTCCGTATGCAGCACATAAAACCCGCCATCCCCAACCTTCACCCACTCCGCCGACGGAACCCCCTGGCTGCGCTGCGGCCACATCGGCCGCATCTCCGGCGTAAAGCTAAAGGTCAAATCCATCGGCCGCGTCGAATCAATCTGAAACATCACAACCGCGCCAGTGCCATCCTCTCCATCGTCAGGGGCAAACATGATCTGCCTTACGGTGAACGCAATATGCGAGTACGTGATCACCGTGTGATCTGGAAATACTTCAATCTCAGCCGCATCTCCATTCAGATCGATCGGCACCGAATATCCCTCGACGTCAGCTCGAATGGAAAATTTACTGAGCAGCTTGACGGGCAACACCCAGGCCTCGAACGTCCCTTCCTGCTGTCCAGGCATCGCACCGCGCGTTCCTGCCACAGTAAAGGGCTTTCCCGCTTCAACATGCCGACGGATCGCCAGCCCATCTTGTCTGATCGAGAAAGCATCGAGCGGTCGCAGCGTGGCAGTCTGAGCACTTGCAATCCCGCCAAGCATCACAACCACCCCGAAAACAGCTCGCATGTTGCCTCCGTCGTTAAAGGATCACCAGTCTACATGTTGCAGCGCCCTCCACGAACACAGTACGATGCGACTGATAAGAGGCCGAACATGCTCCGTAAGTTGCTACGCTCCCTGCTGTTGCTGGCCGTCGCCGCGCCTGCTCTCTCTGCTCTTCAAACCTCACCAGAAAAGAACGGTTCGGCGCCTACCGCTGGACCGAAGGTGATGAATGCCGTTGAAGCTGCGAAATTCCTGCCAGACATGGTCTTCTTCCGCGGGCAGAGCGCATCGATCCAGGCCAGAAACTCCAGCGGCATCGAATTCTCGAAGGACTCTTTGCTCCTGGTTACTCTTGTCGATACCGCCGGCTATTCAAGCGCCGTGCAGGAAAAGTATCAGGCCTATCTCATAACGGAAACAACTCTCGATATCGAAGGACACCGCCTGGCCCCGGGGGCGTATGGCTGCGGCTTCCTCGCTGCTGACGCCTTCGTAGTCATGGACATCGGTGGCCACGATCTGTTCTCCGTCAGCTCTGCTAAGGACGCGGACCTGCGACGTCCAACTCCTCTGCAAATCTTGCCATCATCCGAAGGTTCTGGATACCGGCTCTATTTTGGCCGCAACTACATTAAGTTTTCGCAACAGCCTTTGTGATGGACCAAATTGTCCCATCTCCGGCCATGATTACAATCGATGTTTGAGATGCGATTTTTTCGGGCACGATCGCTGCTGCTGCACGGCGTCATGGCGACCATGCTTCCACTGGCGCACGCGCAAACTACCTCCGCGCCGGCTGCTACCCCGACCGCCGCCGACGAAAGACTGAAGCTTGCCGAGGAGACTTTTCGCGCTGGCTCCGCCGCCTATCTTCAACACGACCTGCACTCCGCACATGTGCAGTTTGCAAAGCTGGTATTGATCGCCCCAGAAGTCGCCGCCGGCCACAGCGCATTTGGCACGGTGTTGCTTGCCGAAGGAGATGTTGCATCCGCTGTAGCTCAACTCGAACTGGCCCATAATCTCGACTCTCAGGACACAGGCACGATAATCAGCCTCGCGATCTGCTACACACAGCTTCACGACTACCCAAAATCAGTGCAGATGTTTCGGCTTCTTGATCCGTCAGGGAGCAGTTCGATCCCAAACCTCACGCCAGAAGCTTCAATCGCTTACGCCACTGCACTCAGCGCAACCGCCGAATCCGACGCAGCGCGGAAACAACTCGAAGCAGCACTCGTCGATTCACCCGATAACGCGCAACTACATGACACCCTCGGCACAATCCTCGCGCAACAAGAGCACTACGACGAGGCGAGCGTCCAGATCCAACGGGCAATTTCACTTGATCCCACGTTGGCCTCCGCACACTTTCACCTCGGCTCCGTTTATCTGAACCAGGGCGACGCCCCCGCCGCCGTTAAAGAACTCACCCGCGCAAACGATCTTGCGAAGGACAATGTTGAGTACGCATTGCAGCTCGGAAGAGCTCTTCGAGCAGACAATCAGGACGACTCAGCTCTTGCCATACTCCGTCATGCGCTGAGTCTAGAACCCACCTCGGTGGACGCGAAGTACGAGCTTGCTCTCACCTTGCAAGCGAACGATAACCCCCGCGAAGCCCTGCCTCTATTCGAACAGGTCGTTACAGCACGACCCCAGGATTTTTCCGCGCTCACGAACTTCGGTCTTGCTCTGGTACAAACTGGAGATGCAAAACGTGCAATTCCCATCTACCTTCGCGCCCTCGCGCTGAACGAGCAAAGTGCGACACTGCGCCAGGATCTCGGTGTCGCTTATCTTCAGCAGAGCGATATCAATCATGCAATCGAACAGTTCCGCGCCGGTCTCGCAGTCGAGCCGAACAACTCCTATCTTCACTATGATCTGGGTCTCGCTCTCAAGTTGAAGGACGACCCCAATGCGGCAATCCCGGAGTTTGAGCGCGCCGAAGAGCTCGATCCTAAACTGCCAGACCCGCCCTACACGCTCGGCGTTCTCTACCTTCAGCTTGGCCGCTTCGCCGAAGCCCAGGCCGAACTGGAGAAAGCCACCGTGCTACGTCCTGATAACGGCGATGCGTGGGCCATATTAGGTAACGCCTATAAGGAAACAGGCGAATCGCAAAAAGCTGCCACCGCGCTCCGCCGCGCCATCGAACTACTCCCCAATCAGCCCAGCCCGCATATCAGCCTCGCTTCAATTCTCAGCCAACAGGGTGATCCTACCGGGGCAGCAGCAGAACGCAAAAAGGCCGCCGAACTCAGTCGCATCGCAGTCAGTCGGCAGCGTGCTAACTTCGCACTCGATACCGGCAAGGCTCTTCTCAAGCAGGGCAAAACCGCTGATGCGCTCGTCCAACTCCAATTGGCAGTAGAGGCAGATCCTAATTATGGAGAGGCACACTCCGCCTTGGCCGACGCTCTGGATCGTCAAGGCAGAAGCGCCGAAGCCGCGCTTGAGCGACAGAAAGCCCAAAAACTCCTGCCAGCTGCCTCATCAGGCAATCCTCCACTCGCTCATCCGTAGAATCAAAGCACAAGCGCTCGTTGCCCCGGCAGCAAAAGCTTCTCTATACTCAGTCAACTACTTTCGAGACTCTTTCAGGTCCGCGGTTATGTACCTACGCACCCGGACGATAGAGAGCTCTCAAAGCCATTGCCGGGCTGCAGCCCGGAGGAGTGTTCTTTTGAGTTGGTCTCGCCGCAGTTTTCTCACTTCGCTCTCCACGACTGCCCTGGTCCTCTCGCTTGAAGATGTTCTCGCGTTGGCGATGCCGCCAAATTCTCAGTCGGCTCAACAGATGGGATCGCGACCTACCTACGATGCCGTGCCCAGACCAGCTCCCAAAGGCCCTCCCTCACCCATCGCCGGAACTCCTCTCGGAGTGAGTTTTATCGACGTGGCCCGCCAATCGGGCCTGAACGCAAAGACCATCTACGGAGGTGAGCACAAGAACAAATACCTGCTCGAGACAACCGGTTGCGGCGTAGCCTTCTACGACTACGATCACGACGATTGGATCGATATCTTTCTGGTCAATGGCACACGTTTAGAAGGCTTCCCCAAGGGCCAGGAACCCGTGTCTCATCTCTTCAAAAACAATCGCGACGGCACCTTCACCGACGTCACCGTCAAAGCCGGACTCGCCCGCGGGGGATGGGGCCAGGGCTGTTGTGTTGGCGACTACAACAATGATGGCTGGGACGATCTATTCGTCAGCTATTACGGCCAGAACGTCCTCTACCGCAACAATGGCAACGGCACCTTCACCGACGTCACAGAGAAGGCGGGGCTTCTACAGTCGAAGACCAGGTGGAACTCCGGCTGCGCTTTTCTCGACTACGACCGCGACGGTCATCTTGATCTCTTTGTCGCCAACTACATCGACTTCGACATCAAAACAGCACCTCTGCCAGAGGCAGCAGGCTGCGCCTATAAAGGCATTCAGGTGGCATGTGGACCACCTGGCCTGCAAGGCGGAAAGAACATCCTCTATCACAACAATGGCAACGGCACCTTCACCGACGTCTCGCAAAAGAGCGGCATGTGGGACACCATTGGCAGCTACGCACTCTCCGTGGCTGTGTCCGACATTGATGGCGACGGCTGGCCAGACATCTACGTCGCCAACGACTCCACCGCAGCCACCTTCTACCAGAACCAAAAAGATGGCACGTTCAAAGACATAGCCATAGAGTCCGGCATTGCATATTCGCCAGACGGAAAGCCTCAAGCGGGTATGGGAGTTTCCATCGGCGACTTCAATCGCGACGGCCGCTTCGATATCGTCAAAACGAACTTTGCTGGTGATACCGATTCACTCTACGTAAATCTGGGCGACGGAAACTTCGATGACCACACCTATCTCTCTGGACTCGGAGTCAACACCCGATATCTCGGCTGGGGTGTCGGCTTCTTCGACATGGACAACGACGGATGGCCAGACATCTTCATCTGTAACGGACACGTTTACCCAGAGGTCGATGGAACCGCGATTGACGCGCCATACGCCGAGCACAAATATCTCTACCGCAATCTGCGCAACGGACAATTTGAAGAGGTCACCGCCCAAGGTGGTCCAGGCATCAACGCCCCCGCCGCCGGTCGCGGTTGCGCCTTCGGCGACTACGATAACGACGGTGTGCTCGATGTAGTCGTAAACTGCGTCAACAGCCTTCCGCAGTTGCTCCGCTGCGACTCAACCACCGGCCGTAACTGGATCAAGATTCGTACGGTCGGCACAAAGTCTAACCGCACCGGCATCGGCGCAAAGATCAGCGTCACTACATCAACCCCGGACGGTAGCAAACCATTTATTCAGATCGACGAAGTCCGTAGTGGGGGAAGCTACTACTCTCAGAACGATCTCCGTATTCACTTCGGCCTCGACCACTCTCCAAAAGCAGACTCAGTCGAGATCAAGTGGCCATCCGGCACAACGGACAAACTCACAGATCTCGCCGCGAATCACCTCTACGTCATTCAGGAAGGTGGGAAAATTCTGAAGTCCGTAGCCATGGGCGGCACCTCCACTCAGCCATCCCCAACAGCAAAGTCATGAAGTTGCGAATCTACCTCATCGCGACCTGCATCATGATCCTTTCAACGACGGCCTTTGCAGGCCAGGCGTACCCGCCTACAAACGATCACGCTCCTCCCGCATGGTTCGTCGATGTTGCAGCTAAGGCCGGTATAACCGTTCGCGACGTCAACGGAAGTGTCGAATCCAAACGTTACATCATCGAAGCGACCGGTTCAGGCGTTGCCATTCTCGACTACGACCGCGACGGCTGGCCCGACATCTTCCTCGTCAACGGGACCGATCTCCCTCGTGCGAACACGAACACCAGCAATACAAATAAACAACCTAAACCCTCAAACCACCTGTTTCACAACAACCACGATGGCACCTTCACCGACGTCACCGTGAAGGCAGGCTTGGTTTCCACTGGATGGGGCCAGGGAGCCTGTGTCGGCGACTATGACAACGACGGATTCGACGACATCTACGTAACCGGCTACGGGAAAAACCGCCTCTTTCACAATCAGGGCAATGGAACATTCAAGGAAGTAGCCGAACAGGCCGGCGTTGCCGGATCGGGCAAAGAGTGGGGTACCGGCTGTGCTTTCGTCGACTACGACCGCGACGGCAAATTGGATCTCGCCGTAGCCAACTACGTTCACTTCGACCTCGCGCGCACACCAGCGCCCGGCCAGACCGCAGGATGCATCTGGAAGGGCGTCCCCGTCATGTGCGGCCCGCGCGGCCTCGAGAGTGCACCAAACATTCTGTACCACAACCTTGGTGCTGGAAAGTTTGAAGACGTCAGCAAGCCCAGCGGATTCGAGCGCACCCAGGGCCACTATTGCTTCTCCATCACAACACTCGACTACAACGACGATGGATGGCCCGATCTATACGTCGCCTGCGACTCCACGCCAGCTATTCTCTATCGCAACAACCACGACGGATCCTTTACAGACACGGCCGCGGACGCTGGCGTAGCTTTCAACGAAGATGGGCGCGAGCAAGCTGGCATGGGCTCAACCTCAGCCGACTACGACGGCGACGGCAAGCTGGACATCTTCAAGACCAACTTCTCCGACGACACCTCCACCCTCTACCGCAACAACGGTGACGGCACCTACACAGACACAACCTTCGCCGCCGGACTCGGCATTAACGCAGACGCCCTTGGCTGGGGAGCGATGTTCGCCGATGTAGACAATGACGGATGGCCCGATCTCCTTGTCGTCAACGGCCACGTCTACCCTGAGGTTGACTCTGCCAAGCTTGGCTCTTTCTACCGCGAGCCTCGCTTCCTCTACAACAACCTTGGCAACGGCAAGTTCCGCGATATCAGCAAGACGTCAGGCCCTGGCCTTGCCGACCCTCGATCCAGTCGCGGTCTCGCAATCGCTGATCTCTTCAACGACGGCCGCCTCGAAGCCGTGATCAACAACCTCAGCGATCGACCGATGCTTCTCGTCAATCTCGCAAAAAATCAAAACCACTGGCTTGGTCTGCATCTGATCGGCACAACGTCCAACCGCGATGCCATAGGAGCACGTGCAACCTTGAAATCTGCAAGCCGGATCTGGGTCGATGAGGTTCGGAGCGGCTCCAGTTATAACTCATCAAACGATCTTCGCCTCCACTTCGGCCTCGGCGCCGAGACGCATCTTACAAGCATCCTGATTCGCTGGCCCAACGGCAAGACGGAACTCTACGACCCTCCGGCTGCCGTCGATCGTCAAATTGAGTTGATAGAAGGAAAGGGCACGCCGCGCGACTGATCGACCAAACAGCACCTTCTGCTGGCATTCCCCCGTAGGTTAATGCCGTTAACAACTCATGAGGACAACCAACTAAATTCACAATTCAATCGAACTGTTGTGCCGAACCAGAACAAGATGCAAATGCGATCAGCGTCGCTACCAGCAGGAGCAGTGTGGTAAACATGGTGCTGCAAGCCTCTGTCAGATCGACTGGCTGCCAGAAAATTTCGCTCGTGCAAAATAGAAATCTGATACCTCAAGGACGCACTTCGTGACCGCTCATCGCTCTAGCTATGGCTTGCCTGCCTTCATCTTTGTTCTCTGCTCCACTCTATTCATAGGTACAGGAGCACTGCACTCGCAATCCACAGCGCCGAACTCTCATTCAACAGACACTCAGTCGGACAAGCCTCAGGAGGGTGGACAGGCACCAGCTACGGGTGGAGCAAATACGGGAGGCGTTCACGCCGCAGTGCTGGATAAAGAGCGAAGACCGATTACTGCCGGCGGCTTCGTCAAGGATGGGCCCATCATCTTTCAGGACATCGCAAAGAAAGCAGGCCTGTCAGCATGGACCCACACCATGGGAACTCCGGAAAAAAACTTCATCATCGAGACGAACGGATCAGGTGTCGGCCTAATCGACTACGACAACGATGGCTGGCTGGACATCTATCTGGTAAATGGCTCAACCTACGACGCAATGAGTGGCAAGACAACATCGCCCCACGCCGCTCTCTTCCATAACAATCACGACGGCACCTTCACCGACGTCGCCGCGAAGGCACTCGTCACCAATGATCGCTGGGGCATCGGCGTTGCTATCGCAGACTACGACAACGACGGCTGGCCGGACATCTACGTCAGCAACTTCGGCAAAAATCGTCTCTATCACAACAACCACGACGGCACCTTCACCGACGTCGCAGACAAAGCAGGCGTAACTCTCGGCAACTGGTCCACTGGAGCAACTTGGGGAGACTACGACGGTGATGGCCGGCTCGATCTCTTCGTCCCCGGCTACGTTCACTACGACATTGCGAATCAACCAGCGTCCGGCGGGAAAGACGTCTCCTACAGCTTCTGCCAGTTTCGCGGCGAAAAAGTCATGTGCGGACCCCGAGGCCTCAAGGGCGAGCCAGATCACCTCTTCCACAACAACGGTGACGGAACCTTCACCGACGTAAGCGAAAAAGCAGGCGTCGCCGACAAGAACGCTTACTACGGGTTCGCATCAGTCTTCATCGACGTCAATAACGATGGCAAGCCCGATCTTCTCGTCGCGAACGACTCCACGCCTAACTATCTCTATATCAACAAAGGTGACGGCACCTTTGAGGACGCCAGCTACCCCTCCGGCTATGCTCTCAACGAGAACGGACGCGAAACCGCATCCATGGGCATCGCTGTAGGTGACTACCGCAACAACGGTCTCCTCGATATCTACAACACAACTTTTTCGGACGACTACAATCCCGCTCTACAGAAATGATGGCGACGCCAACTTCACCGACATCAGCTACCAGTTAGGTATCGCCGAACCTACCATTCCATTTCTTGGCTGGGGCACCGCATTTCTGGACTTCGACAACGACGGCTGGAAAGATCTGGTGATCGCCAACGGCCACGTCTATCCGCAGGTCGACCATACGACCTGGGGAACTACCTGGGCGCAGCGTCCTTTACTCTTCCGGAATGTCGATGGGAAAAAATTTGATTTAGAGCCAGCCGTCGAAGGAACAGGCCTCGCAAATGTGTACGTTGGTCGCGGAATGGCCGTCGGAGACCTCTTCAACGATGGCAAACTCGACGTTGTCATCAATGTCCTTGATGGCCATCCCGCCCTGCTTCGCAACGTCTCACAAGACAACCATCATTGGATCGAATTGAAACTCGTCGGCGGCCCAAAGAGCCCTCGGGATGCAATCGGAGCGACGATCTACGTTTCTGCCGACGGAAGAAAGCAACGCGGAGACGTATTTTCTGGTGGAAGCTTCGCCTCCACACACGACCCCCGAGTTCACTTCGGTCTCGGCGACGCCACAACCATCGACTCGATCGAAGTTCATTGGCCTAGCGGCACAAAAGAAAAATTCGCCGCTGGCAAAGTAGACCAGATCGTCACTCTCACAGAAGGAAAAGGCACCAGGATGTAACTACCATCATGATTTTCATCGCCCTCAATCTTTTGATTGATATTTTCATCCACTCGCCGAAGGATGGTCAGTAGTACAGCCGCTTCATTACAATTCTCTGTTCTTATGAAAATGTCCCTCGGGCGTCTTGGTCGAATCGCAGTTGGTACCATCCTCGGCGGAGCATCCGCGTGCATTTTCATTAACTTACAGAAAGACGGCGCTCGCGCATCGGATGTCGTTACCACTCCCGCTCAACGGGAGATCTACACCCAGTCGGTCAAACAGCACTACAATCTTCGATTCGGCCAGGACAAACCATTCCTGCCCTCAAATGCAACGACAGACACCGGCCAATTCATTAACCCCAAAGCTTTCCCGACCGCCAAATACTGCAGTCACTGCCACCAGGAAGCACACGCCGAATGGCGCCAGTCGGCTCACGCCAACTCCTTCCGCGCCCCCTGGTACATCAAAAACACTGCCCTGCTCACAGCGGAAAAGGGGATCGAATACACCCGCCACTGCGAGGGCTGCCACAACCCGATCGCATTGCTGTCAGGAGCACTGACCAAAGGTTCTCCCATCAACCGCAAGTTCGACGAAGATGGCGTAACCTGCACCGTCTGCCATTCCATCCAGAAAGTAGATACACGCGGCACCGGCAGCTATGTCATGGCGCAACCCGCGGTCCTCGTAGACGAGAAAGACCAGCCGATCTACGACGACGTCTCCGACAAGGAAATCCTCGCGCATCTCGACCGCCATTCTAAAGCGGTCATGAAAGATTTTTACCGCACTAGCGAGTTCTGCTCATCCTGCCATAAGGCCGCTCTGCCAAAGCAGTTGAATGACTACAAGTGGCAACGTGCGATCTTTCTTTACGATGAGTGGCAGCTATCTTCCTTCGCCAAACAGTCCCCTTTGCCCTTTTACGTCAAGGATGGAGTCTCCACCTGCCAGACCTGCCACATGACGCGCGAAGCTCTCACCACCTCTGACTCAGGTGCCAAGGAAGGCAAACTCGCCTCCCACCGCTGGCTGGGCGCAAACACTGTCTTGCCGAAGTATTACAACTACGACGCACAGATGGAAAAGACAGTAGCTTTCTTGAAGGCTGGCGTCTTCAACATCGACATCTTCGGCCTCGAGAAAAATGAAGGCAAAATCATCGCGCCGCTTGGCACGGAAGACTTTACCGTCTCCCCCGGTGACGTCCTCACAACCTCCATCGTCATCCAGAACAAAGGCATCGCCCACAGCCACGTTCCCGAGCAGCGCGACATGTACGAGAGTTGGGTCGAGTTCGAAGCCAAGGACGCCTCCGGCCATACCCTCATGCACTCCGGCGCGCTTCAGCCCAACGGCGATCTCGATCCCCGCGCTCACAGCTTCACCAACCGTCTCGTAAATACCAAAGGTGAGATCAACGATCTTCATCAGGTATGGAACAATCGTGTCGTAGCGTACAACAACACCATCGCCTCCGGCCGCTCCCAGTTGGTGCGCTACCAATTCAAGGTTCCGGCGGATGCCAAGGGCCCAATCACCGTCACCGCCAGGGTCAACTATCGGCGGTTCGACCAGCACTTCATGGACTTCGGCATGGGCAAACACTACGAAATGCCTGTCGTCGCCATGTCCGAGCGTACCCGCATCTTCAACCTCGGCAGCAATCCACCGGCGGTTGACCCACAAGACAACAAGGAGTGGATGCGATGGAACAACTTCGGCATTGCAATGCTTGACGCCCAGCAGTATGCGGAGAGTGTTCGCGCATTTGAGCATGTCGCGCAGCTGCGGCCCGACTACGCCGATGCATTCACCAACATTGCCATCGCCAACTTCCAATGGGAGCGGTACGACGCCTCCCGCGCCAGCCTGAACAAAGCACTTGCGCTCAGCCCGCATAACTCGCGCGCGCTTTATTACCTCGCGTTAGTCGAACGAAATCAAGGTCAGGTGGACAACGCCATCGCCGATCTTCGGGAGGTCATCACCAAGTTCCCGCGTTCACGTGACGCGCATCGGGAACTCGGCTTCTCGCTCTACCAGCAGCGTAAATATGATGAGGCCCGCGTCGAATACGAAGCTCTTCAAGCCATCGACCCAGACGATCTCGCTGCTCACTATATCCTGTCTATCGTGTATCGCAGACTCGGAATGAAGGATAAGGCATCATACGAGGCAGCCATGTTTGCCGATCAAAAAGACGACCCCACGGCCAGCACCTATGCTCTCGAGTTCCTTCGCAAACACAACGAAGTCGCATCGGAGACTGTACCGTGGCACACGCACACGGATTTCGCCCCGGAGCCAGCTCACCCAAACGGTACCTCTGCCCAATGAATCTGTCGCGTCTCTCGCTCATCCTTTTCTTTGCATCCACATCGTTCCTTCCGGCATTCGCCTCGTCATCAGACAAGCAACACGGAGCAGCCGTATTTGCAGATAACGGCTGCCAGCACTGTCACTCCATCCGCAAAAACGGCGGCAACAAAGGACCTGATCTCTCAGGCGTTGGTCGCACTCTCAACAAAACTCAGATACGCACGCAGATCCTTCAGGGCGGACATGAAATGCCAGCCTTCGCCGATATCCTGAAAGAGTCCGAGGTCGATGATCTTGTTGCCTATCTTCACTCCTGCCGCGACAAAAAACCGAAATAACCCTGCAGAGTTTAAACCGGCAGGAAGTATCATCCGAGTTATAGCGGACCTCGCGTAACAAGCTCAACACGCAGTGAAATCGGCATGAATCTTCCTTCTCTTCTACATTTCGTCCTGCGGTCTTCCCTCCTCTGGACACTATGCGGAATCGCCTCTCTTTCAACCACCGCTCACTCTCAAGAGTCGATAAATCTGGGCCATCAGTCCTGGTCCACAGAGAACGGTCTCCCGCAAAATAGTGTTCACAGAATCTTTCAATCTCGTGACGGCTATATCTGGATAGCAACCGAAGGAGGCGTGGCCCGCTTCAACGGTATTGATTTCACAACCTTCAATCACGAAACCACCCCTGCCTTCACCAGCGACGATATCTGCTGCTTCGCACAAGACCCCGACGGCTCCCTCTGGATTGGAACAGCGGACGGCTTGCTTCAATACTCAGCAGGCGTCTTTCGCCGCTATTCCACCAACGACGGACTACCCGCTGGTGGAATCACCTCTCTGGCAGTAGCCGAAGATGGCGCCTTACTCATCCTCACTGGCAGCCGCATCAGCAGTTTTAGTGCAGGCCACTTCTCAATGCTTCCTCTTCCCGGCTCTGCCGTGCCCACTGCAATGATCTCCGCTGAAGACGGCAGCGTATGGATTTCATCGGCTTCCGGAGTTTTTCTTTATCAGCATGGCCGCGTCCAATCGCAGTCACCCACTCCTTTGCCTCCGACAACGGACATCAAAGGCATCGGACTCCTACCGAACCACGGCCTCTGGTTGCGAACAGATACGACTCTCAACACGCTGCAGAACGGGCTCACTCAGGCTTTGCAGATAGACAGTCTCGCCCCAGCCTCACGCATACAGTCCGTTCTGGCCGGCTCAAGAGGAGAACTCTGGATCGGCACGAACAAAGGTCTCTTCGTGCTGGACAAAACCAGCATCCACCCACAACTCCAGCCAACCCTCGGCTCCAACAGCATTCTGTCCATCTTTCAGGACAGAGAAGGCAATCTCTGGGTGGGCACGGAAACCAGCGGCCTCGAGGTTCTTCGCCAACAAAACTTTCGCACCATACCCAACCTCCCCGACCAC
This sequence comes from uncultured Acidobacteriaceae bacterium, assembly GCA_963771625.1. Lineage (GTDB taxonomy): Bacteria > Acidobacteriota > Terriglobia > Terriglobales > Acidobacteriaceae > Edaphobacter. Next base: position 87,481 of record CAVYUE010000008.1, on the reverse strand, counting down.
GCCATCACAGCCATCACGCAGGCATCCGATGGCGCCATGTGGATCGGTACCAACGGAGACGGCCTCGATCGCCTGCAGGCCGGAAACATCCGACATCTTTCGACCATTGACGGCCTGCTCAGCGAAGTCATCCTCGCATTGGCACCCGGGGCAGACGGTAGCATGTGGGTCGGCACGCCCGATGGCCTGAACCACGTCGCGGGCGACAAGGTCCAGACTTACACCTCCGCCGACGGTCTGCCCGATGATCTCGTCCGCTCTCTCCTCACCGCCTATGACGGCTCTCTTTGGATCGGTACGCGCCGCGGTCTCGCACATCTGCAGAACAATCGCTTCGCAACATTGACGCAGGCCGACGGCCTTAAAAGCGACCTCATCGGAGTCCTGCTTCAATCCCGTTCCTTCAACTCGCCAGGCGATCTCTGGATCGGTACGCTCAACGGTCTCTCACGCCTCCACGACGGCAAAGTGACGACGTTCACCTCAAAAGATGGACTATCAGGCGACACCATTACTGCTCTCGCCGAATCTCCAGGCGGAATGCTCTGGATCGGAACAAAATCGGACGGCCTCAGCACCTGGTCATCCACCGGTTTCAAGTCGCTGCACCGAAACGATCTGCCGCAGGAGATCGACTCCATCATCGAAGATGATCACGGCAATCTCTGGTTAGGCTCAACCCGTGGCATCACCCGCGTGTCGGCCTCTGCACTCATTGCTTGCGGCGTCTCTCCAAATTGCAACCCTCACCCCTTCTCTTATGGTCGCTCAGACGGCATGCCCACCGAAGAGGGCGGCTCCATCGGCCATCCCGCCTCATGGAAAGCCATGGATGGCCTCTTATGGTTTGCCACCCGAAAGGGTGTAGCAGTTACCAACCCCTCTCAGCTCGCAGAAAACCATCTTGCTCCGCCTGTAGCCATCGAACGATTCACAGTAGACGATATCGAACTGCCTCTCTCCGCCGCAGAACAAAACATCGCTCCCGGCCACCACAGCTTTATCTTCCAATACGCTGGCCTAAGCTACGTAGCGCCCACAAAGATCCACTATCGCTACATCCTTGAAGGCTTCGACAAGCAATGGACGGAAGCCGGCACACGCAGAATCGCCTACTACACGAACCTCCCTCCCGGTCACTATCGCTTTCGTGTGCAGGCTGCAAATAACGACGGCATCTGGAATGAAGCGGGAGCGCAAATCGTCTTCTATCTGCGGCCGCCTTTTTACCGAAGGCTCTGGTTTATCTTGCTGGCCCTCCTTCTCGTCGCGGCCGTCGGATTCCTCCTTTACCGGCTTCGCGTCCGCCGCCTCCAATCACAATTTCAGGCAGTACTCGCCGAGCGCAATCGAGTCGCTCGCGAAATCCACGACACTCTCGCGCAAAGTTTCGTCGGCGTCTCCGTACAACTCGAACTCACAGCCCAACTTCTCGCTCAATCGCAAACCTCCGCAGCCCGCCAGCAGATCGATAGCACTCGAAAGTACGTACGGGAGGGGATTGCAGAAGCCCGTCGAAGCATCTGGGATCTTCGTGCCGTTACGGCGCAGCACACCTTGCCCACCCGGCTTACTCATCTTGCTGACCAGTTCACCACCAAATCGCTTGCCGTTCGTCTGAACGTCAGAGGCACCTACCGCCCTCTTCCCTCCGGGTTTGAAGATGAAATTCTTCGCATCGCCCAGGAGTCTCTGACGAATGTGACCCGCCATGCGAATGCGAGCCACGCATCGGTCGATCTACGCTATGATTCAAGCCGGTTGGCGTTGGTAATCTCTGACGATGGTCGCGGTTTTCAGGCCGCGGACGGCTCCCTCACCGGCAAAGGACACTTTGGTCTTCAGGGCATGCGCGAACGCGCAGCTCAAATTCATGCTCAACTCACGGTAGATAGTTCGCAGGGAAAAGGCACTACCATCAAATTGGACGCTCCCATCCCTGCAGAAAAAGGTGCAACAAATAATGACTGAACGCATTCGCATCCTTGTAGTAGATGACCATCACGTTGTCCGACAAGGGCTCGTTGCACTGCTCAACATCATGCCCGGCATTGAAGTTGTCGGCGAGGCCGTAGACGGTCTCCAAGCAATCGAACTCTACCGAAGTCTCCTTCCGGACATCACGCTCATGGACCTTCAGCTTCCCAAACTTGGAGGCGTCGACGCCATCCTGAGAATCCGCGCCGAAGCCCCCGCTGCAAGATTCGTCGTACTAACCACGTTCGACGGAGATGAAGATATCTTCCGCGCCCTCCAGGCAGGCGCAAAAGCTTATCTCCTCAAAGGAATGACCGTGGACGAACTGCTTTCAACTGTTCAGGCCGTTCACGAAGGCAAGACAAGGATCTCGCCCGCTATCGCGGAGAAGCTCGCCGAAAGAATGAGTGCCCAGACCCTGACCGCCCGTGAGCTAAGCGTTCTCGAGCGCATCGTCGCAGGCCGCGCCAACAAGGAGATCGCCACCGATCTCGACATCAGCGAAGCGACTGTAAAGTCTCACATCAATAGCCTGCTCGGTAAACTTGGCGTAAGCGATCGGACACACGCCGCAACAGTTGCGCTTCAGCGAGGTATCGTACATCTCCCATGAACCTACACTCTAAGAAGTCGCGCCTCGCCGCTCTGCTCCTGCTCTTCGTATCGGCCTATTTTGTCGGAGCTCAACAAAAGTCCACTTGGCGTGCAGCCACGCCGACCGAGTTGCAAACCGCATTGCCCGCTCGTGCCCAGGTCGAAAAAGAGCGTATCGAAACTGAGATGCGTACGGCCTCAGGCATAGTCGACTCGCATGGCAAGCTCATCGCAGGAGTCGTTCTCATCACGGCTGGTTACTCCGCTGAAGGCAAATATTCTCACTACCTGATAGTTCAGTCTCCTATCACCATAGGAGACGTCCCGCTTTCAGTCGGCAACTACGTCCTCGGCTGGCAGCGAGACAACGACAGCTTGACCGTAAAGTTCTACGACGCCGCAACCGGCGAACCGCGCGGCAAAGCCGAAGCTCATCGATTGGCAACTGGCACAGGTGTTGAATCTTTTCGCATCTGGCCCCCCTCCACCAACTCATACATTCAGATTGGCCGTTTCGCCGTCTCTTACACCTTGGATAATCGGGTCGCCAAATAGCCAGCGAGTTTGCTAACAACCTGCCGACACTGTACTTTGTGCACATGAGGACGCGCAGCACAATAGCCCTGTCAATAGCGTTGCTCTGCGCAACCGCCTTGCACGCGCAAGATGTGGAGAAATGGGAGATCGGCCCTTTCACGCGTCCCACAAACGGCAATCCTGTCATCACCCCTGATCCACAATCAGTCTTCACCGATCCTGTGCTCAAGTCCCCTGTCCACTGGGAGACTCTTCACACCTTCAATCCCGCCGCCATCGTGCGCAATGGAAAAGTGTATGTCCTCTACCGTGCCGAAGATAACTCCGGCACCATGCAGATAGGCGAACACACCTCGCGACTCGGCCTGGCTGAAAGCAACGACGGCATCCACTTCACCAGACTCGCCGAACCAGTATTCTATCCAGCGGAAGATTCTCAAAAATCTCGCGAATGGCCGGGCGGAGTCGAAGACCCGCGGATTGTTGAGGCAGCAAATGGCACCTACGTCCTCACCTATACGCAGTGGAATCGCATCACCTACTCCGTAGGCATCGCCACCTCTCCTGACCTCACACATTGGACGAAGCACGGACCAGCCTTTGCAAACGCCGCCAATGGAAAATATGCGCAACTGAAATACAAGTCAGCAGGGATCGTGACACATCTCGACAAGGGCCGCCTCGTCGCCGCACGTATCGGCGGAAAATATTGGATGTACTGGGGCGAAGGTGCCATCCACCTTGCAACCTCCACCGACTTGATCCATTGGAATCCTGTCGAAGATCCAGATGGTAATCCCATCGAAGTACTACGCCCACGTCGCGGCCACTTCGACAGCACGTTTCCGGAGACAGGCCCACCACCCGTCCTGACAAGTGCAGGGATCGTCATCCTCTACAACGGAAAAAACGCTATAGAAAATGGCGACCCAGACTTAGGACCCAACGCTTACGCAGCCGGCGAAGCTCTGTTTGATGCTAGCGATCCTGCACGTCATCCTTACGGCAGACCGATCAACCCGTTCTAAAGCCGGTCACGCCCTACGAAAAAACCGGCCAGTACGCTGCAGGAACAACATTCGCCGAAGGCCTCGTGTACTTCCACGCTCGCTGGTTCCTCTATTACGGATGCGCCGACTCTCTAGTTGCTGTCGTGACCGCGCCGAAGAATTAGTTGACTGGTATCATCGGCAACCCGGTCACCGGCCAATGATTCACCTGAGCATCAGTGTTCGCCGCAATGCCGATCCCAGCCGACGACGCAGCACCCACGCCAACATTCCATCCATCAACGACCACCAGCGCTGCCTCTCCCTTGAGGTCGGAAGTAGCAACTTCGATCGTAATCGTCCTGCTCTCATTCGGTAGCAGAGACACATAGTTGTCGCTGTAGTAGACCGGCAACACTCGTTCACCCGAACTCTTGCGCCGCAACTGCAAGTGCGCCATCAGCGCAACCTGAGTGCCGGGATTGTGCAACGTAACAGACAAAAGGCTCTTGCCATCCGCATCGCTACGCGCAACTTTCGCATCCAGCGTTACCGTTGGCAGATCACCCAGCGCCTTCAGGTCATCTTGTTTCTCCGGCAGCCCGCGCCAGTAGAAGTTATCTGAGATCAGTTTCCCTGCCACATCACGCAACTCGAGCTTAACAAAGTGGACCGCAGACAAATTTGTAGGCCATGAAACAGACCCGAGCGTAGTCGCAACACTCGCCGGAGCAGACACATCAAAGTCATGCTGATACTGCACAGACCCATCAAGGTTGTAGATCGCAAGATGAGCGTGAGCACCATTCAGAGGAGCATCCAGATTATTAATTACCTCTACCTCGCCGTTCCCTTCATTCAATTGAATATGGATCGGCTCGGCCGCCTTCTTCACCGCAAAGAGAGCAGAGTTGGGCTCAAGGTCATGGTGATAAAGCTGCCAGACGAAGCTAGGCTGCGCAGGATTGCTCATCCATGTAAGAACACCAGTGGTCGGATGGAACAACTTCGCATTACGCCCCTCGTACATCGCTCGAAATGCCTCATAGTTCGCAAGCTGCGACTTACGTACAAAGTCCGCAAGGTTAGCCACCTTGCCGTAACGATCCGCAATCATCTGGGGATACGAATCACCCCCCGATGCGCCCTTGGCAAAGTCATGCTCGGCCCAGTCATCGTTGATCGTCTCCCAATCCTTCTCCGGCATCATCCCATGGATCGACTCGAGTGTCGGCACCGACACACTGCCGATCTCTGTCTTGAACGCCTCGTCGTACACATAAAACTCACGCGGTGTCCTCCAGTGATAAGGGCCATGTGAATTGACGCCGCGTCCGTCCGCAGAATTCGCTTGATACAACCGCGTCGGTTCAAGCTCCGCCATCAAAACGTGAAGTGCATCATCAATCTTCTTCGGAGGATTCCCTTCATTCCGCGCACACCACAAAACGATGGAAGGATGGTTGCGGAACCGCAGAATCTTCTCTCGCACATTCGCCATATAAGTATCGAAGTCGTCGGGGTCAGGGCCATCCGAAGGATTCGGTTGAAAAAACTCATCCCACACCAACAGACCATACTTATCGCACAGCTCGTAAAAATCTTCGCTCGTACTCTGCCCCACCCAGTTGCGAATCATGTTGAGATTGGCAAGCTGGTGCATCTTGATCTGCGCCTCCAGCCGCTCCCGTGGATTGCGCTTCATCGCTTCGTCCAATCCCCAATTGCCGCCACGAACGAAGACACGAACTCCATTCACCGAGATCGTAAGGTTCGGCGAATCCGGAACCTCATACGTGAACTTCCGAATGCCGAAGCTCACATCCCGGCTATCGGAGCTCTTTCCATCGACCTCAAAACTGAGATGTAACATGTAGAGATTCTGTGGGCCATACCCATTCGGCCACCACAGCTTAGGATGTTCGACATGTAGCGCTGTAGTCGTCCGAGGATCAAGCGAAATAGTCTGCGAGCTATGCGGTGCCACTTCAACTGCTTGCTGAAAGGACACATCTCCAAAGCTCCCCTTCAACACGCCTTTCTGTGGTGTGTCCGTAACATTCTCCACCTTTGCTTGAACGGAAACATCCGCTGTATCCAGCTTCGGCAGCGGCAGATCTGTCGTCACCAAAGGATCCTTAATCACCACCGGGCCACTCGCCGAGATAAAAACCTTCTGCCAGATACCTGTGTCTCTGTCACGAATGGCGGGAATCCAATCCCAACCAATCGTGGAAAGAAACGTAGGTCCATCGATCGCAGTGATGCCCCCATTCTTCCCTACGCCATCGCGAATCGTATGTTCATGCGGATCGCCAGGATGAGGTTGCGGAGAAACAAGGACAGCAAGTACCGCCTTCTTGCCTGGCGTCACTGCCGTCGAAATGTCAAAGATCCCCCGGTGAAACGCGCCTTTTACCGTGCCCACTTGCTTTCCGTTCACCCACACCTGCGCAGAAAAGTTAATGCCGTCAAAATTCAACCAGACGTGCTTCCCCTCATACGACTTCGGAACTTCGAAGACAGTCCGATACCAGTACGGTGTGCGTGACAAACTATCGGGGATCTTGTCCGGGCGATTATTCTCTCCATACAAAGGCTCAGGATAAACACCGGCATTCACGAGGCTCGTCAGAACAGTACCGGGAACCACTGCCGCGTACCAACCCTTCGCCTTGAACTTCGCTGAAGCAATATCCGCGCCGGCCTGCGGCACCTTCGCCGCATCCTGCAGCTGCCACCCAGCAGCAATCGTAACTGGCTGCGCTACGGGCGAATCCGCCGCCAAAGCCGTCGTACCCGACCCCGCCAAACCGATGGCAACCATGGAAACCAATCCCGACACCCAAGCTCTCATTTGCATTCAACCTATGCTCTTTGATCTATAAGACATAACAAAACACCGCGACGAAGAATGTTCGTCACAGCAGACATAGAAAACCCTACACGATCCTGAGCTGCAGGTCATGTCGCGCTACTTCTGTATTGTCGTCTCAGCCTTTGTAAGCTTCTGGGAGACCTGAGCCGGTGTCGGCAACTGCGTCCTATCCCATCCGCCTCCCAACGCCTCAATCAACTGCACCGAGGCCGTCATCTCCTGCACATGCAGCGTAGCGACTGCCTGCTGGTCAGTAAGCAGCGTAGTCTGTGCAGTAACGACATCGACATACGGATCGATGCCCGTCTGATATCGTGCCGTCTCCAGCGTCACAAACTCCTCAGCAGACTTCACCGCCTGCTCCTGCTGTATCAGTTGCTGCGAAAGAATACGAACCGAAGAAAGCGAATCCTCCACCTGCTGAAACGCCGTCAACACTGTCTGACGATAACTGGCCACATCGGCGTTATACACCGCAATAAACTGGTTTACAGTCGCCCTGCGTAGGCCCGCGTCGTACACCGTCTCACTCACCGACGGTCCAAACGACCAGAAAGTACTCGCCAACTCGAACAGATGTCCAAAAGTTGAACTCTCATAACCTCCGCTCGCACTCAACGTGAGATTTGGATAAAACGCCGCATACGCGATACCGATCTGAGCGTTGGCCGAAGCCATGTTTCGCTCCGACGCAGCGATATCCGGGCGACGCTCCAGCAAAGCCGACGGCACTCCAATCGGAATTGGCGGTGGACTCACAGTCAACGGCCGGACGGGAATAGAAAAGCCGGAAGCACTCGTCCCAACAAGTACAGCAATCGCATGCTCATACTGCGCTCGCGCAACCCCAAGATTGATCGCCTGCGCCTGAACATTCTGCAAAGTATTCTCTGCCTCTACGACGGAGATCCGATCACCAATCCCGGTCTGATAGAGAGCTTGCGTCAGTTCGAGCGCCTTCTTGTCAGCCTCCACCGTATCGTTCAGAATCTTCTGCAGCGCATCCTGCCCGCGAATCTCAAAGAAGTACGTAGCGAGGCTCGCTTGTTCCGTCAGTCGCTCATTTTCAAGATCAGCCGCACTTAACTGCGCGTTGTACTGCTGTTCATGAATCGTGTTGCGCACCTTTCCCCAAAGATCAGGCTCCCACGAGATCGTCAGCGGCAACGACCCTACCGAACTCTCAACGCCAGGATTAGCGCTGGCCGTATTTCTCAGGTTGCCCGAAGTACGCGAACGTTGGAACGTCGGCCCAACCGCCGCAGTAGGATACAACTGCGAGCGCGCCTGTGCGATCAGCGTCCGCGCCTCCATAAAGTTCTCAAAAAACTGTTTGATGTTCTCGTTGTTGATGTTCAGTCGCTCTTCAAGAGCATTCAGCTCCGGCTCGTTATAGATCTCCCACCACTTCCCACGAAGCATCGCGTCCTGCGGTTGCGCAACCTTCCAGCCATCCGCGTCCTGAAACTGCGCCGGCGATTCTTTGTAGGTAGCCGTTGGTGCCTGAGCCGCAGGAGGTGCTGGTGGCGCATGATACTTCGGCCCCACCATGCAGCCACTCAGCAGCAGCATCGTGAGAGACGGGCACATCGTAAGTTTGAGACGGAGGTTAGTCATAGTTTTAAACATTGGCATCTACTCCGCAGCCGCAGCAGCTTCGCCGCCACCAGGGTTGAACGTATCCCGCTGTCGTCCCATCACACGGAGGCGCAGGCGGTCGAGCGTGAGGTAAACAACTGGAGTGGTGTAGAGCGTAAGCATCTGGCTCATAATCAACCCTCCAACAATAGTGATGCCGAGCGGTCGGCGTAGCTCCGACCCCGTCCCAGTCCCAAACGCCAGCGGCAGAGCTCCAAAAAGTGCCGCCATGGTCGTCATCAGAATAGGCCGAAACCGCAGCATACACGCCTCGAAGATCGCATCTTCCGTGTTCATGCCGCCTTCGCGCTCCGCCTGTAGGGCGAAGTCGATCATCATGATCGCGTTCTTCTTCACAATTCCGATCAACAACACAATGCCGATGATCGAAATAATATTCAGGTCCTGCTTAAAGAGCATCAGGGCAAGCATCGCGCCAACGCTCGCAGAAGGCAGTGTAGAAAGAATCGTCAGCGGATGAACCAGGCTTTCGTACAAGACGCCGAGCACGATGTACACAGCAAGCAACGCGGTAACGATCAGCAGGGGCTCCGTACCCAGCGACTGTTGATACGCAAGCAAAGTTCCCGCAAAGAAGCCATGCACCGACGTAGGCGTACCTAATCGCTGCTGCATCTGGGCGATACTCAGCGTCGCATCGCTCAAAGACACACCAGGTGCAAGGTTGAAAGAAACAGTCACGGAGGGAAACAGCCCGGTATGATTCAGCGCCAGCGGCGTCGTATTCGTCTGGCTCGTCGCCATCGCGAAGAGAGGAGAATTTCCTGTCGCTGTTACACTGCTGCTGCCAGTCGGATGGAAGTAGACGTTCTTCAAACCGGCAGGCGTCTGCCAATACTCCGGTGCGACCTCCAGCACCACGTAGTACTGGTTCAACTGCGTGTAGATAATCGAGACCTCTGACTGTCCAAACGCGCTGTACAACCCCTGATCCAGCGACTGCGCCGTCTGACCCAACCTCGCTGCAGTCACGCGATCATAGGTCAGCATCTCATCGAGACCGCCGTTCTGCTGATCCGTATTCACATCCTGCAATCCCGGCAGCTTCTTCATCTCAGCCAGCAACCGCGGTCCCCACGTCTTCAGATCGGCCAGGTTGTCCGCCTGAATCGTGTATTGATACAACGCATTGCTCGACCGCCCGCCAATGCGCAGATCCTGCGACGCCTGCAGAAAGGCCGAAGCGACTGGCAGACGGTTCAGCTTCGGTCGCAGACGGTTGATGATGTCCGGAGCACTGATCTTTCGAATGCTTAGCGGCTTGAGAGCCACAAAGATATTTCCAGAGTTACTCGTACCCTGGCCGCCGGTAAACGCAATTACATTCTGCACCGCTGGGTCACTCTTGATTACATTCGCTAACTGAATGATTGAGCTGTTCATCGCAGGAAACGACGAGTCCTGTGGCCCCTGCACACCACCAGCAAGCGCTCCCGTATCCTGCTGCGGAAAAAACCCCTTCGGAATCTTAATGACAAGCGCCACATTCAACGCAATCGTAAGAAACAACACCGTCAGGGTAAGCCCCGGATTCTCCAACACCCAGTGCAAGCTCCTTCGATACAGAGAAAGAATCCAATCGAAGAACCTCTCCGAAGCCATATAGATGCGGCCGTGTTTACGCTCGTGCTCGTTCTTCAGAAGGTACGCGCACATCATCGGTGTCGTCGTGAGAGAGATCACCATCGACACAAGAATTGCCGTCGAAAGCGTTACAGCGAACTCACGAAAAAGCCTCCCAACGATTCCGCCCATCAGCAAAAGCGGAATGAAAACCGCGATCAGCGAGATGCTGATGGAGATCACAGTGAAACCAATCTCCCTCGCCCCGCGTAAGGCCGCCGCAAACGGCTCCATCCCATCTTCAAGATGTCGCGTGATGTTCTCCATCACGACGATCGCATCGTCCACGACGAAACCGGTCGAGATAGTCAGCGCCATCAACGACAAATTGTCGATGCTGTACCCGAACAGATACATCACCGCAAAGGTTCCGATCAAAGACACCGGCACAGCAACCGCTGGAATCAACGTGGAGCGCCCGTTACGAATAAAAACGAAGACGACGACGATCACCAGCACGATCGAGATCACCAACGTCCGTTCCACGTCGTTCACCGATGCACGAATCGTCGTGGTCCGGTCAAGCACAACCGTCGTCTCAATCCCCTTGGGAATCGATGCTTCGACCGAGGGCAGTTGCTCATAGATACGATCGACCGTGTCGATAATGTTCGCGCCGGGCTGCCGAAACACAATCAGCGTAATCGCCCGCTTCCCATTCAAATAACCCGCGGCCCTCACATTCTGAACGGAATCGACTACATCCGCCACATCCGCCAGCCGCACGGCCTGGCCACTGTTATAGCCGACGATGATTGGCTTGTAATCTTCCGCATGTGAGATCTGGTCATTTGCCACAATGTCGGCTGAGATATCGCCGTTTGTAATCTGTCCCTTCGCCAGATTCGCATTTTGAAGACTCAATACGGACTGCACATTCGCCATCGTCAGGCCGAGGCTCGCAAGCTTCGTCGGATTAACCTCGACACGAACAGACGGCAGCGCGCCACCGCCTGCATTCACCTGTCCAACTCCCTGAATCTGCGAAAGCTTCTGCTGAATCACCGTCGAAGCTTCGTCATACAACTTGTCCGGCCCATACTTGTCCGACGTCAACCCAATAATCATGATCGGCGCATCCGCCGGATTCACCTTGCGATACGTCGGATTCGCCGGCAGGTTCGCAGGCAGATAAGTCCTCGCAGCATTGATCGCCGCCTCCACATCGCGCGCCGCGCCATCGATGTTACGGCTCAGGTCGAACTGGATCGTTATCGAAGTCGACCCCAGGCTGCTCGCCGAAGTCATCTCCGTAACGCCCGCGATATGCCCGAACTGCCGCTCCAGCGGAGTAGCCACGGACGACGCCATAATCTCGGCACTTCCACCCGGCAGACTCGCACTCACAGAAATCGTCGGAAAATCCACCTGCGGCAGTGGAGAAACTGGCAGCACCTTGAACGCAATCGCACCAGCAATCGCGATCGCCACCGTCAGCAGCGTCGTCGCTACCGGTCGGTGAATAAAAGGTGCGGAGACGTTCATGGCTGGCCTTCCGTCGCTGGTTCACTCGAAGCGCGGTGCGTCGTCTTCTTCTTGGAGAACCGCTGCGCCAGATTATCGAAGAAGATGTAGATCACAGGCGTCGTATACAGCGTCAAGTATCTGACTCAGAAGCAGCCCACCCACCATGGCGATACCGAGCGGTCTGCGCAGCTCCGAACCGATGCCCCGTCCAAACGCCAAGGGCAGCCCACCTAACAGCGCAGCCATCGTCGTCATCATGATCGGCCTGAAGCGAAGCAGGCATGCCTCGTAGATCGCATCGGTAGAGTTCTTCCCACGATGACGCTCGGCGTCCAAGGCAAAATCGACCATCATAATGCCGTTCTTTTTCACGATACCGATCAGCAGTACGAGCCCAATAATGGCAACGACACTGAGATCCTGATGAAAAAGAATCAGCGACAGAAACGCGCCCACACCTGCCGACGGCAGCGTCGACAGAATCGTAATCGGATGAATGAAGCTCTCATACAAAACCCCGAGCACGATATAAACCGTGACGAGCGCAGCGAGAATCAGCAGCGGCATACCCGACAGCGAGTTCCGAAACGATGCCGCCGTTCCTTGAAAATCAGCCTGCAGGCTCGCCGGCATGTGCATATCCTTCTGCACCTTCGTAATCTCTGAAATCGCCCCACCTAGCGCAGCATTCGGCGCAAGGTTGAAAGAAACCGTGATCGCCGGGAACTGCCCCTGATGCGTAATCGAAAGCGCCTCGGTCGTCGTCTCGAAGTGAGAGAACGCGCTGAACGGTACCGCGTTGCTGTATGTAGAGCTTGTCGTCCCAGCCGACGTAGAGCCCTTGCTCGAAGTCGAAGTGGAGGTACTCGAAGTCAGCGCATTCACTGGAGGAGAAAGCGTATTCGCCGTTGCCGTGTACAGCGCTGAGGTCGTCAGCGCATTCGATCCAGCCGAAGTAGAGCCGTTGCCTGAAGAGGAGGTCGCCGCCGCCCCGCTGGTGCCCGCCGCGGAGTTCGACTGAAGATAAAGGTGGTTCAGTTTGTTCGGATCGAGCTGAAACTGCGGCTCCGCCTCCAGAATCACGTGGTACTGATTCAGCTGCGTATACATCGTGTTGATCTGGCGCTGACCAAACGCGTCATACAGCGTATTGTCGATCGTCGTCGGCGCCACACCGAGCCGCGAGGCGGTCGCGCGATCAATCACCAATGAAACCGCCAACCCTCCTAGCTGTTGATCCGTCGCAACATCCTCAAGCTCTGGCAACTGCTTCAGCTTCGTCACAAAGCGGTTGGCCCAGTCGTTCAGCTCATTCTGATCCGGATCCTCCAGCGTGTATTGATACTGCGTGCGGCTCACCCGGTCGTCGACGGTAATATTCTGCACCGGTTGCATGAACATCTGAATGTCCTGCACATTCTTCAGCTTCGACTGCAGCCGTCGAACCACATCCGAGGCGCTCAGATCGCGATCCTCCAGCGGCTTCAGGTTGATCGACATTCTTCCGCTGTTGATCGTCGTATTCGTGCCATCCGCACCGATAAACGAGGAAAGGCTCTCCACCGCCGGGTCTTCGAGAACTATCTTCGCAACCTCTTTTTGCTTCTCCGCCATCGCCTTCGATCCAATGGTCTGCGGCGCCTGCGTTATTCCCTGAATCACGCCCGTATCCTGCACAGGGAAAAATCCCTTCGGGATAATGATGTACAGATAAATCGTCAACAAGAGAGTCGCGAGCGCGATCAGCAGCGTAATCGTCTGATAGCGAAGCACAACCTTCAGCGTGCGCCCATAAAACGCGATCATCCGTTCGAAGGCATGCTCAGTCGCCCGATAAAACCGCCCCTGCTGCTCCTCCGAGTTATGCTTCAAGATGCGCGAAGCCATCATCGGCGTCAGCGTCAGCGAGACCACCGCCGAGACCACAATCGTCACAGCCAGTGTCACCGCGAACTCGCGGAACAATCGGCCGACGACATCTCCCATGAACAACAACGGAATCAGCACAGCGATCAGCGAGACGGTCAGCGAAAGAATCGTGAACCCGATCTGCTCCGCGCCCTTCAACGCCGCCTGCATCGGAGACTCGCCCTCCTCCAGGTAGCGCGAGATATTCTCCACCATCACGATCGCGTCATCGACAACGAACCCAGTCGAGATCGTCAACGCCATCAGCGACAAGTTGTCGAGGCTGTAACCAAGCGCATACATCGCCGCGAACGTACCGATCAGCGACAGCGGCACCGCCACGCTGGGAATGATCGTCGCATACAGATTGCGCAGAAACAGAAAGATGACCATCACGACCAGCACGATGGTCAGCACAAGCTCAAACTCCACATCGCTGACGGAGGCCTGAATCGGCGTCGTAAGGTCCGTAAGCGTCGTAACGTCGATGCCCTTCGGAAGATTCGCCTCAAGCTGCGGCAACAACGCTTTGATGCTCTTGAACGACACTGATCGTATTGCCACCCGGCTGGCGCTGCACATTCAGAATCACAGCCGGCGTCTGATTCATCCACGCAGCCTGCGTGCTATTCTCCACGCCATCCAGAATGTGCGCCACGTCGGTCAGCATCACCGGCGCGCCGTTGCGATACGCAACCACAACCTTCGTGTAGTCATGGCTCGTGACCAGCTGATCGTTCGCATCGATCTGGTAGTCCTGCCGCGGCCCATCGAAGTTCCCCTTCGCCGCATTTACGCTGCTCTGCGTCACCGCCGTCCGCAGGTCTTCGAGGTTGATCCCGAACGAAGACAAAGCCGTAGGGTTCGCCTGGATCCGCACCGCTGGCTTCTGTCCGCCACTGATACTGACAAGCCCGACCCCTTTCAACTGAGAGATCTTCGGCGCAAGCCGCGTGTCCACCAGATCCTCAACCTGCGACAGCGGCATCGTCTTCGACGTAATCGCAAGCGTCAACACCGGAGCATCGGCGGGATTTGTCTTGCTATAGATCGGCGGCGCAGGCAAGTTAGCCGGCAGAAAGCTCTGCGCAGCATTGATCGCCGACTGCACCTCCTCCTCCGCAATATCGATATTCAGGCTCAGGTTGAACTGCAGCACAACCACCGACACGCCGCCCGAGCTGGTCGAGGTCATCTGACTCAACCCCTGCAGCTGACCAAACTGGCGCTCCAGCGGCGCAGTCACCGTCGTCGACGTCACCGTCGGACTCGCTCCCGGATAGAACGTCAGTACCTGAATCGTCGGATAGTCAACCTCAGGCAGCGCCGACACAGGCAGTTGCGTGTAGCTCACAATACCGACTAGCAGAATGGCAGCCATCAGCAACGACGTTGCGACGGGTCGCAGAATAAACGGACGCGATGGACTCAAGGAGCGCTACTCCCACTCGTGTTCGCTGGAATCGGCTTACTTGAAACAACCACCTTCGAGTTGTCCTGCAACTTGTCGAAGCTGCTGTTCGCAACCACATCACCAGGATTGATTCCAGTCACCTGCGTCGTAACGCCTTCACTCACACCCGGCTTCACAGGACGCATATGAGCTGTGTTGTCCTGCAGAACATAAACAAACGACGCCGCCCCATTGTGTTGAATCGCAGACGTTGGAATCAGCGTCGCTCCCTGCAGCGTATTCACCAGCAGTCGAGCGTTGACAAACTCATTCGGAAACAGCAACGAGTCTTTGTTCTCGAATAACGCTCTCGCCTTCACCGTGCCCGTCGTCGTGTCGATCTGGTTATCCAGCGTAATCAACGACCCGGTAGCAATCTGCTTCAACGCCGCCCTGTCGTACGCGTCCACAGCCAACTTGGCATTCTGTTTCAGCCGAGGCTGAATCTGTCCCAGGTTGTCCTCCGGCACGGTAAAGATCACGGTGATCGGCTGTATCTGCGTAATCACCGCAAGCGTGACCGTCCCCGAAGACTGAACGACATTTCCCGGATCGACCAGCCGAAGTCCGACTCTTCCTGATATCGGAGCCCGAATATGGCAGTACTCCACTTGGATCTGGTCGAACTTGACCGTGCCCTCATCGTTCTTGACAGTTCCGGCATCCTGCAGCACCACCTTCTCCTGGTCGTCCAGCGTCTGCTTCGGAATCGCATTTCTTGACCACGCATCGCGATATCGATCGCGGTCCATCGTCGCCTGCGCCAGCGTAGCCTGATCGCGCTCCAGTACACCCTGCGCCTGCAGCAGATTCGCCTCAAACGGACGCGGATCAATCTCGATCAGCGGATCACCCTTGCGAACGATCTGCCCTTCCTTAAAGCGCACCGCAATCACCGGCCCCGTCACCTGGCTGGTAATGGAAGCGGTATAAACCGGCGTCACAGTACCGATCGCATCCAGATAAACGCCGATGTTGCCCTTTTGCGCAGTCGCGGTCGTCAGCGTAACCGGCCCACCAGCGCCGCGTCGTGGCGATGCTGCACTCTTCGTCGTGTCGTCGTGATGGCGCAACACCAGCAGAAAACCGACAGCAAAGATCAGCAGCAGAACAATCCATACGATAACCCTGACGAACTTGTGCCGGGGCGATGTTGGAGGAGGAGCCGGAAGTTGATGATCCGGCCCTATGATTGGGTGTTCACTTGAATCGGCTGGCAATACGTCTCCCTTGCCACACTTGAAATTTTGGACTCAGAGCGCAACCTGTCCGTTACTCTATCGACGCATGGAGGTTCTTAAAGACTCAGAGGGCCTAATCCATCCATCAAAATTTATAGGGGAACCGATACAACAAGCATCTACGCTTCAATGAGATGCCTTCGAGAGCCCCTGAGCAGCCCGTAGCCCATCTGCCCAATCATCATATTGAGCCGGCCACCCTCTACATGGTATGATTACGAATCGGCAGACTACCCTTCACCCGGTAGCGGTCAGGAGCTCCGACGCTCCTCGTACCACCCTTTCCCGGCACCGTTTTGAGGCTTTTCGCACTCAGGCTACAGCCCCGGGAATCTTCTGCGACTCAAGATTGGAGCACTTCGTCATGGCACAAAAATGTGATCTTTGCGGCAAAGGCCCGCAGTTCGGCAACAACATCTCTCACGCCCACAACACGACCCGTCGTCGCTGGAACGTAAACCTCCAGCCCGTCAAGGCCCAGGTCAACGGCGGCAGCAAGCGCATGCGCGTCTGCACCAGCTGCATCAAGACCGGCAAAGTCGTAAAAGGCTAATCAGCCGAAAAAGCTCCAGAAACAGGTCGCCCCAGCCGCGTAGTAGCCGGCTGGGGCTTTTCCTGTTTTTCTAAGCTATTTATTACTTCTTCTCGAATCCCAGCGAAGCGCTGTTGATGCAGTACCGCAGCCCCGTAGGCTTTGGTCCATCCGGAAACACATGCCCGAGATGAGCCCCGCAGGTCGCACACTGCACCTCAACCCGCCGCATCCCCAGCGAATTATCCTCAATCGAGACAATCGCATCCGGCGAAACCGGGTTCCAGAAGCTCGGCCATCCACTCCCCGACTCAAACTTCTTATCCGAGGTAAACAGCGGCGCATTGCACGCTCCGCAGTGGTAGATCCCGTCCTCGTGGTTGTTGACCAGCGCCCCGGTAAAAGCGCGCTCCGTCCCGCCCTCACGCATTACATGAAACTGCTCCGGAGTTAGCAGCTCGCGCCACTCTGCTTCCGTCTTATGAATCTTCTCAACCTTCGTTTCGGCCATCGTTCCGACCTCCTGTCGTCTATGGATTAGATGCCCAGCCGCCCATTATGCTTCAGGCCAGCTCTTGGCGATCACTTCAATCTCCACCAGCGCATCCTTCGGCAGACCCGCCACAGCAACCGTCGATCTCGCCGGCGCAACCACGCCCTCAGGCGCCAGATACTTCGCATAGACCGCATTCATCGCCGCAAAGTCGGCCATGCTCTTCAAAAACACGGTCGTCTTCACCACATGAACCATATCCAGCCCCGCCTGCGCCAGAACAGCCTTCACATTCTCAAGCACCCGGGTAGTCTGCTCCGTCACGCCACCCGCCACCATCTGCCCTGTCGCCGGATCCAGCCCAACCTGCCCCGACGCAAACAACATATCGCCTACCCGCACCGCCTGCGAGTACGGCCCAATGGCAGCCGGAGCCTCTTTGGTAGAAATTGCAGTCTTGCCTTGATCGCTCATGCCGCTAAGTCTATCTCGTCTTCCGCGCGATGAAAATCCGCGTTCCCTGTACGATGTCTCCCATGCGCTCTCCTCTGCAATTCACCGCTCTCATAGCCCTCACCCTGTCCCTTGCGGCTGCCGCCACCCCGGCCCACGCCGCTGAAAAACTGAAGGGCTTCTACTCCGGCAGCGGCGGCATCGCCCAGGAGGTCCATCGCGTCCTCATCATCGAGTTCGCCGCCGACGGCACAGCTATCCTCCAGCAAAAATGGCACGACAAAGATCCCCAGACCTGGCACGCCCACTGGAAGCAGGACGGAAAGCTCGTCACGCTTACCTACGACCCAGCCAAGGATAGCCCACTCCCCGAACCCCTCGTCTTCAACATCAAACACGGCACCCTCACCGCAACCTCCTGGGACGCGACCACCCTCGGCCCCCTCGGTCCGCCTAACCTGACCCCCTTCGGCGGCAAAAACGCTCAGGTCACCAGTGTCGCAACCTGCCAGGCACTCAATACCACCGACCCAACTCAAAACTGCATCACCTGGGACTCACGCCGCTAGCATCTCACTGGAAAATAAATCCGGGCCGTGAAACTGCAGGCCCGGCAAAGGCGTCTCACATACCGGAGATCGACACTCGGCCGCAGCGCAAAACCCTTTTGCACCTCCAGAGACGGGCGAGGTCGGTCCAGGGGTGTCACCATGAAACTGTCGTACCGGGCCCAGATCTTTGCCATCTGCCTCTCGTCGTTCTGCCTGCCAGCGTTCTCTCAACAACTAGCCACAGCACCGGATACCGGCAAGATTCAAGCCGCCCTCCCGCCGCAGGATCCCTCACAGTCCAATCACATCCTGCTCGACGTCGTCGTAACCGACCGGTCCGGAAAGACTATCTCCGGGATTCCCCAAAGCGATTTTGTCGTTCGCAGCAACGGAACCCCTCAGAAGATCCTCTCCTTCCGAGCCGTTAGCGGCGCCACCACAACCGACCAACTTCAGGCCGACAAAACTCCAGTCAAGATCATCCTCATGGTCGACGAGGTCAACACCTCCTTCGACCGGGTCGCCTACGAACGGGAGCAGATCAAGAAGTATCTCTTGCAGAACGGCGGAAAGCTTTCGCAGCCCCTGTCGTTGGCCTTCTTCTCAGACACCGGAACCGAGATCCAGAACCACCCCACGCAGGACGGAAACGCTCTGCTCGCCTCCTTCGATCAACACGAGACGGCGCTCCGGGTCATTCGCCGCTCCACCGGATTCTACGGAGCCGAAGAGCGCCTCGACCTCTCCCTCAAAACCCTGTCGCGACTCGCAGCCGCCGAGGCGCAGGTGCCCGGCAGAAAGATGGTCGTCTGGATCAGTCCCGGCTGGCCCCTGCTGACCGGGCCGAACATCGACATGACCGCAAAGCAGTCCCAGCAGCTCTTCACAACCATCATGTCCGTCTCCACAGCATTGCGTCAGGCGCGAATCACCATGTACAGCATCGATCCCCTTGGATTGGCTGACGCCGGAAGC
Source organism: uncultured Acidobacteriaceae bacterium (assembly GCA_963771625.1). Taxonomy (GTDB): domain Bacteria; phylum Acidobacteriota; class Terriglobia; order Terriglobales; family Acidobacteriaceae; genus Edaphobacter. The sequence continues at coordinate 68,151 of CAVYUE010000008.1, read as the reverse complement.
ATTCGCATCAACTACTATCAGGAGTTTCTGAAGCCTGTGACCGCAACCAAAGACGTACAGATCGCAGATCTCGCCCTGCAGGTCCTTGCCACCCAGACCGGCGGCTTGGCGCTGAACTCGAACAACGACATAACCAGCCAAATCGCCCGCTGCATCGCCGACGCAGACGCTTTTTACACCCTGACGATCGACGCCGCACCAGTCGACAAGCCCAACCAATTTAACGCGATCAACGTGAAGGTCGAGACCCCGGGCCTCACCGCTCGAACCCGCAACGGCTACTATTCCCAGCCCTAAAACCTCTCTCGCCAGCACCCATCCATCTGCCGCGCCAGCTTCCATCCGGGTCCACGCGCCAAACCCACCAGACACGATATGATGGAAGCTGGCGTGTGCTCGTGTAATGCGGCGTGCGTCTTCCGGCCAATAACAATCCTTGGAGAACACATCCGTCGTGAATCAACGCAAATCAGCGGTTATTTTGGGTGCCCAGTGGGGCGATGAAGGCAAAGGCAAGATCGTAGACGTGCTCTCGGAGAAGTTCGCCGTCGTTGCACGCTACGCGGGCGGCCACAACGCCGGCCACACCGTCATCATCAAGGGCAAGAAGTTCGTTCTGCAGCTGATTCCATGCGGTGTTTTGCGCCCCGAGTGCAAAGGCGTCATCGGCAACGGCGTCGTGCTCGACCCGATGGCATTTCTGAGTGAAGTGAAGAAGCTGAAGGACGCAGGTCTTCCCGTCGACGGACAGCTCTTCGTCTCCAACCGCGCCCAGGTCATCCTTCCCTACCACCGCATGATCGAGCTCGCAGCCGAGAACGCTCCCGGCCGCACGAAGATCGGCACCACCAGCCGCGGCATCGGCCCTGCTTACGAAGACAAGATGCATCGCAGCGGTCTGCGCGTCGTCGACCTCCTCAACTCAGCCCTCCTGCGCACCCACATCGAAAACGCCTGCCACGAGAAGAACACCATCGCTCATGCTCTCTTCGGCACCGAGCCGCTCGACCCCAAGACCATGTACGAGGAGTACTCCCGCGCAGCCGAGCAGATCGCCCCCTTCGTCACCGACACGGCTGTCATGCTCAACCAGGCCATCGACAACGGCGAAAAGGTCATGTTCGAAGGCGCACAGGGCGCCCTCCTCGACATCGACCACGGAACCTACCCCTTCGTGACCTCATCCTCTTCCACCGCAGGCGGCGCGGTAACCGGAACCGGCGTCGGCCCAACCCGCATCGGCACGGTCATCGGCGTCACCAAAGCCTACGTCACCCGCGTCGGCGAAGGTCCCTTCCCCACCGAGATTCACGACTCCACCAGCGATCTCCTCCGGGCCCGCGGCCAGGAATACGGCGCCGTAACCGGACGTCCCCGCCGCTGCGGCTGGCTCGATATCCCCCTCCTCCGCTACAGCAACATGATCAACGGAACCGAGTGGCTCGTCGTCACAAAGATGGACGTCATGGACGAATGTGTGGAGATTCCCGTCTGCACCGGATATAAAGTGAATGGAAAGCTCACCGACTTAATCCCTGCCGACATGCCCGGATATAACGCGATTGAGCCGGTATATACCAAGCTGAAAGGCTGGAACAGCTCCACCGAAGGCATCACCGAGTTCGACAAACTCCCGCAGCTCGCACAGGATTATCTGAAATTTATTGAGCAGGAGTCGGGAGCGAAGATTGGAATGGTCTCGACCGGGCCTGATCGCGACCAGACGATGACACTGCCGGCATTCGAAGAGGCGCTCAAAGCGTAGAAGAGGCGCTAAAGCGTAAAGAAAAGGCTGACTATGCTTAGTTTTACTGTACGAATGACGTTCGAGCAGTCCGACCGCGAAGACATAGCCGAGACCCTGTGCCACCTCGCCGCCGCGTCGCGCAAAGAGCCCGGATGCGTCAGCTACGTTCCCCACTTCATCGAAGGGGAGGCCTGCACCGTGCTCATCTACGAGCAGTATGCGGATGAGGCTGCTTTAGAGCATCATAGAGCTACGCCACACTTTCACCAGTACGCAGTCGGCGGACTTTACCAGAAGATGCGGGATCGCCAGCTCGAAAACCTCACAGCGGTCTGTTAACTCTCTTTACATGGACTTTTCAGGCAGTAATTACGTCTTACGGTCGTAAGACCCTGTACTACTAAAGTTGTTTTGACTCTGCGCAGTAAATCGGTCTACCATCCGGTACGCTTATGCGCTTGTTGGGTTGCTTAATTCGTAGGTCGCAGAGGACCTCCGCTGTCCTGCTGACCGCGGCAGTCATAAGCCTGTCTGCGCACACCGTTTTTGCGCTTCACATGCAGCCGCTGCACGAGAAAAAGCACGATGCCAAGCGTCAGGTGGAGGCGCTTGAAGAACAATGGCGCAAGGCCCAGCTCTCAGGCGACGTAGCCACAATGGACAGCCTCTTGTCCGACGACTACATCGGCATCAGCATGACCGGCCAGGTCAACACCAAGATGCAGCAACTCGACCGTATGCGGACCCACAAGTTCGCGCTCAGCAAGCTTGATCTGGGCGAGATGCAAGTGAAATTGGTCGGAGCCATCGCAATCGTAACCTCCCGCGCAGAGGTCGAAGGCACCAACGAAGGAATTCCGGTCAAGGGGACCTACCGCTACACGCGCGTCTACCAGCGCCTGCCCTCGGGAAACTGGAAGATCACCAGCTTTGAAGCGACGCGTGTCCCAGGCCCCAGAGGCGACGTAAATCCCTCCAACGGCCGCGATGCAGCACCCAAAGCCGCGACCAGCGTGCCTCCGGTAGGACCATCCTGAACCATCGGTATTCAGACCAAAGTAGCGTGCTCTTTTAGTGCAGAGTAGCTTTTAAAGCAGAGCAGCAGCTAGCAGAGCAGCAGCGACTTTTAGAGCAGAGTAGCAGTTGACGGAGAGTCTGCCGCGCGCCCTTTTGTTTGTCATTCCCGAAGGGAATCTGCGGTTGCTCTTTCTCCACACCAAGCAAATCCGTTCTAGAACGACCAATATAAAACGTAGCCATTTCCAAGGATCCCTGTATATTTCGTTTTGCTTATTCGCCGGGGCAAAAGATACTACTTTGACCAACAAAAAGACCCTGCCGTCATGGCAGGGTCTTTTTCTATACCGTTGTGGGGAACTAATATCAGGCGATCTTGGGAGATATTCTCGGAGCAAAAGGCAACTTCCGCATATCCGATATCTTCCGAAGATCGTAAGTAGCATCAGCCTGAGCTTCGACGCGGGGAAGATTGAGTGCCAGCAGTCTCCGATAGAGCGAACGAGTAGCACCAGTCAGGCGTGCGTCTTCCGACTCATGAGGAAAAAGTGCAAGGTACTTTCGCGTTGAAGCAGCAGGTTTACGTGGTGGAACGGGAACGAGGTACGGACGACGATCGTGCACCGGCAGGCCGCGGTTTTCAAGCGAGGCTGGGGAGCCGGATCGCAGGTTTACGGGGAATGTCTGTGTAAATGTTGCCATGAGGCCCTCGATAGGCGTGGCGTTATAGCCTGCGCCTTCTATACGGGTTGGATGGATATGGCGAACGCTTAGTTGTATTAATTCTTGAAGGGGAGTCGCAGCTTCGCCCATGTTACATCCAGAGACTCAGGAAGTACACGAGTTTCTGCAGTAACCGTCATAAAATTCGTATCGCCACTCCACCGCGGCAGCGCATGCAGATGAATGTGATCAGCAATCCCCGCGCCGGCCGCCTCTCCAAGATTGAGCCCCATATTGATTCCGCCCGGCTTATAGACCTCGCGGAGTGCAAGCTCGGATCGCTGCGCCAGAGCCATCAGCTCCTGCGCAGCCTCCCCGCCAACCGCAGCCAGCGAGTCCACATGCTCATACGGCACCAGCAGCATATGTCCAGTCGAATAAGGAAACGCATTAAGGCAGATAAAACACTCCCGCCCGCGATAAACGATATGCGCGGCCTCCTCAGCCGTCTCCCGCGGCATTCCGTTCGCAATCGCGTAGTCCACCGCGGCGATCATGTTGCAGAAGACACAGTGCTTGTCCTCGGCATCCGACGGTGGCCAGGCATTCAGCGCCTCAGGAACGCCACTCCGCGCCTGCGGATCAGAACGAGTGATATAGCTATAGCGCCAGGGGGTCCAGAGGCGATCCATTCGGCGAGTATAGCGTGGCAGCCCATCCCATCCAGCGCCCGAAACTCAATCTGAAACCCACCCACGAGCCTTCCCAGGCCCACTCCGCGTCGAGCACCCGACGAAGTCGCACATACTTCCCCGCGCCTGCACACTTATCGCCCCAATATGCATCAAATCTAAGCGATCCAAAAAGATCTCGTCCGCTGGATGACATGGTGATTAAAATGCTTGCACCAGAGCTGGCTTTTGTTGACGTACTGTATGCAAAGTTCTATGCTTTAGGCAGTGAACTATTGCGTGTGGGACCCAAGTGCAATAGCTCCTTTGCAAGACCTGACTCCTTCCATCCTGCCGGAGCTGTCGCGAGGATAGATACAACAGCCAGCGTCCTTCAGGATTGCTGATTGTTCTAGCCCCACGCGCCGCTGAGACGGACTGAGTCCCTTGGATCCCGGAGTCCGCATTCACCATGGTAGAAAACCATAATCCTGACCACAACGAGAGCAAACCCCTGACCACCGAAACGGAAGTCCTAGCGCCCGAAGCGACAGCGGCTCACACAGACCTGTCTTCTGAATCCACCTCAACCCAACAGCATGAGACCGCCCACGAAGCGTCAAGTGAAGCTGCTAAGCATGTTGCCCCGGTGGCAACCGCAACAGCCCACTCTGCAGATCACGGAACCGTTGCTACGGTCGCCGCTGCAGCCGACGAATCGGACGATGATTTGAACTACGACGCAGCTGACTTCGCTGCCGCCCTTGCGAACTTTGATCGCGAGCAGGCTGCCGAGTCCGCCGCTGCCCAGAACCTGACCGCAGAAGAGGTCATCGTTACCGGCACAGTCGTCAAAGTCACCGACAAGCATGTTGTTGTCGACATCGGGCTCAAGTCTGAAGGTCTCATCCCACTGGAGCAGGTTCTTGACATCAATGGTGTCTCGAAGTTCCAGGCAGGTGACTCTGTTGAAGTTGTCGTGGAGCGCGAAGAAGCCGAAGGCGGTTACCTGGTCAGCTATGACAAGGCTCTCCGTCATAAGGTCTGGGACAAGCTGGAGCAGGCCGCGAACGACAAGACCCCCGTCAAAGGCATGGTTCTCAGCCGCGTCAAGGGTGGTCTCACCGTCGACATCGGCATCAAGGCATTCCTGCCCGGCTCGCAGGTCGAAGTCCGTCCCGTCCGCAATCTCGACGGCTACATCGGCACCGAGATCGAAGTCCGCGTCATCAAGCTCAACAAGAAGCGCGGCAACGTCGTCATCAGCCGCAAAGAGCTTCTCGAAGAAGACCAGAACGCCAAGAAGTCCGTCACTCTCGCCACCTTGGAAGAGGGCAGCGTCCTCACTGGCACCGTGAAGAACCTCACCGACTACGGCGCATTCGTCGATATGGGCGGCCTCGATGGCCTGCTCCACATCACCGACATGAGCTGGGGCCGTCTCACCCACCCCCGCGACCTCGTCAATGTTGGCGACGAGATCCAGGTCAAGGTGCTGAAGTTCGACAAGGAGAAGCAGCGTGTCTCCCTCGGCTTCAAGCAGCTCACGCCTGATCCGTGGCTCGATGCAACCGAGCGCTACCCCATCGGTGCGCAGGTTCGCGGCCGCGTCCTCTCGGTCACCGACTACGGCGCGTTCGTTGAGCTTGAGCAAGGAATCGAAGGTCTCGTTCACGTCTCCGAGATGACCTGGTCCAAGCGGATGAAGCATCCGTCGAAGATGGTCAAGCCCGGCGACGAGGTCGACACCATCATCCTCAGCGTCAACCCGAACGACCGCCGCATCTCGCTCGGCATGAAGCAGCTCCAGGACAACCCCTGGGAGCAGCTCGAAGACAAGTACCCGACCGGCGCCATCATCGAAGGCCGCGTTCGCAACCTGACCGACTTCGGTGCCTTCATCGAGATCGAAGACGGAATCGACGGCCTGGTACACGTCTCGAACCTGAGCTGGACCAAGCGCATCAAGCACCCCTCCGAAGTCCTCAAGAAGGGCGAGAAGGTTCGTGCGATCGTCCTCGGCGTTGAACCCGAGAACCGTCGTCTGTCGCTTGGCGTCAAGCAGCTTCAGCCCGATGTCTGGGATACGTTCTTCGCCCAGCACCGTGTTGGCGACGTCATCAAGGGCAAGATCCTGCGCACCGCGCAGTTCGGAGCCTTCGTTGAGATCGCCGAAGGAGTCGAGGGCCTCTGCCACGTCTCCGAAGCAGTCGATGCAGAAGGTAAGCCAGTCGCGATGGATGTTGACTCGGAGCACGAGTTCAAGATCGTCAAGATGAACCAGGAAGAGAAGAAGGTTGGTCTCAGCATCCGTGCAGTCGGCGAAGAAGCCAGCCGCGCCGAAGTCGAGTCCTACAAGGAACGCGAGAAGTCGCCCAGCAAGGGCAACAACTCCGGTTCGTCTTCCTCCTCCTCATCCAGCAACAGCAGCAGCACCACGCTGGGCGATCTGATCAACTGGAAGCGCTCTGAATCGGAACGCGACTAATCTCACGCGAAACAAACACTAAAAGGCCGTCCCACTTGGGGACGGCCTTTTAGCTACTTACATTTGATATAGCTTGCCGTGTGGTTCCCAATCCACCGCGTCTAAGCGGAGATGGAATGCATAGTCGTGGTCGATTCGAGGGCTCCTGCGGCCATCTTAGCCGAAGCACGACGCATAACCTCAAGCTCCGCCGGGGCAAACAGCTCCGGAGGAATACCACCGACTGCGACATGGCCCGGGTCATCCCCAAGCGCCATCGAAATCTGGTTCCAGCGAAGGAACGGCGAGGTCGTAGGCAATGTAATGATGCGACGCTTCGGCTCCGGGAAGGCAAAGTAGGCTGACCACGTAAGCAGAGTCAGGCCAACCGCGAACCCATTGATGATGCTGAACAGCGAATACATGCTCTCATAGTGAGCAATCCACGCAGAGTTGATCAGATTGACCGTCGCCAGAAATCCAAGTCCGAGACTGACGCCGAAGATTCGGCTTCGGTAAGAAAGACCCATCGGCCGGATAGCGAAGCAGACAAACAACAGCAGGCAAAGCGTCAGAATGCTTGAGGTCTGCTGGAGCTGCGTGATCATCGCAACCATGAACTTGATGCCAGTGAGATGTGGGGTTACCGCAACGCCGATCGCCACTGCAACCGAGATAGCTGCGACCCACCGAAACACCAACATTCCCAGTGTCTGCAGGCCCTTCAGCGGAGCCATCGCCAGCTTGAAGATGCTGTAGATGACCATGAGAGATAAGATCGCTTCGAGAGCGTAGCTCGTCCAGTACACATAAAAATACATCTGGTATGCGAGGTGTCGCTCAATCGTGTGCCGGCTCAAATACAGCAATGGCAAGCAGATAGCGGAGCATACAAGCCGCACAGTGAGAAGTGCGACGAGATACCCGAACTGCCGGGCAGCCTTATTCCGCACGAGAAAGTAAACGAGCATGCCGCACAGAATTGGCTCGAGGTACTCAATATGTTGAGTGAAGCTGGCTATAAAAGCGTTCATGGGTGTCGTACCTATAGAAAGACATGCACAGGCTAGCCTATTCCAAGTACCGACACAAGACTTTAATGTCTATCCATCCAACAAATTACAACCAGCGTTAGCGAGTCCCCATGCCGCAGGCGTTCGGATCATCCGGAGCGCAAACCGGAACCGGCAGCATGCTCGTTCGAGATACGGTTACCTTATTCTTGGTCGCGGCAGAAGAACTCTGCGTTGTGGCAGCTGCACCGGTGAGGACCAGGACGACGACGAAAGCGCGGACGATATATTTCATGTGCAGACCCCTTGTATAATCTCGTAAACTACTGATTCCGTTGACAGATTGGGAGAGAGGACTAGCGAGTACCCATGCCACAGGCATGCGGATCATCAGGAGCGCAAACTGGAACCGGCAGCATGCTCGTGCGAGATACGGTTACCTTGTTCTTGGTCGAAGCGGATGAAGTTTGAGTTGTGGCAGCTGCACCGGTGAGGACCAGGACGACGACGAAAGCGCGAACGATATGTTTCATGTGTAGAACCCCTTTGTAATGTCGTAAAGTATTGATTCGTTGATAGATCTGGAAGATAAGGATTAGCGAGTACCCATACCGCAAGCGTTCGGATCATCAGGAGCGCAAACCGGGACCGGCAGCATGCTCGTGCGAGATACGGTTACCTTGTTCTTGGTCGAAGCGGGCGAACTTTGAGTTGTGGCGGCTGCACCGGTGAGAACGAGGACGACAACAAACGCGCGAACGATATGTTTCATAGTGAGATACTCCCAAAGTTGTATTTATGTAAAAAGATTTCTCTGGACAAACCAGATGATGTAACAATAGGATACAAACTGAAGTAAGTCTAATAGAATCAGTTATATACGGAACTATTAAATAGCAGTGGTTACTAAAGTACCATGATTGGCCGCTCGGATGGGTGAGAGGCGCCTCTGCATGGCCGATAGATACAACCAACTCAACTGCAATCTCTGGATTGGGCCGAAGACGGATCGTGCGGGCCTGAGAACTCCCCCTGGAAGAAAAGCCCTTGACCACGCAAGACCTAAAGGGCCGTGCTGGAACAATAAGGCTCACACGTCAGACGAGTTGACCGCCGAAAAAGCTTCATCAGACCATAACCGACTCACGGGACTCGAGTGTCGAGTCGACCGCAAAGTAGGCCAATAGCCGGTACACCCACAAAATTTTGGAGTATGAAATCTTCTGCACACCCACTTCAGCGTAAAAAGTACGCGAAAGTGGGTGTTTTTCAGGCTTGAACGGTGGCTGGAGTGGCCGGTTCGACGGCCTTGGTTTCACCAGCCGGAGTGGCCGGAGCAGCCTTTTTGGGAGCTGGTTCAGCTTTTTTTGATGGAGCAAGAATCGCGTGCAGTGTAGTGCCTTCCATGCGAGGCATGAACTCCACCAGACCCGCATCGCCGATGTCCAGGATCAACCGGTTGATGATCTTGTAACCGAGATCGCGATGGGCCATCTGTCGCCCCTTGAAGCGCAGGGACGCCTTGACCTTGTCGCCTTCGCCGAGGAAGCGCACGGCCTGATTCTTCTTGGTCTGGTAGTCATGCTCATCCACCGTGACCGAGAACTTGACCTCTTTGATGACGATGACCTTCTGTTTTTTGCGCGCGGCGCGATCGCTCTTGTCTTTCTCATAGAGAAACTTGCCGTAGTCCTGAATCTTGCAGACAGGCGGCACAGCGTTCGGAGAGATCTCTACAAGATCCAGTGAGCGCTCACGGGCCATTTTAAGGGCGTCAAAAGGAGCCATGACGCCGAGCTGTTCGCCGTTTTCGTCGATGACGCGAATCTCGCGGGCGCGGATTCGTTCGTTGGTACGGATAAATGACTTGGCGGAACGTTTATCAATCGGGGGAATAAGTCGCCTCCACAGCCGGTTTTCTCACCTGCTATGCGTTGTTTAGGGTTTAGATGCAGTTCATACGAACGGTTGCACCGCAACGTAAAGTATAACACCCTGACCGCAGCACGCTCCTTCGGCAAAACCTGTGATCCTCTCAATGCCACCCGGAGCTTAACCGCCTCCTCCCGATTCTTGCCCGACCGGCAGCCTACGGCTTTGGAAACCTGTGCTCAATCATGTATGTTTGCTCGGAAGCAGTAGAAAGGACCCGAATGAGACGTCGCATTTTGCTCGTAGATGATGAAGTCGCCGTATTGCTGACGTTGAAGGCCGTGCTTGAGATCAGTGGATTTGACGTAGACACCGCAGCGTCCGGTCGTGAGGGCGTCTCCAAGCTCCACACCCGCGAGTACCAGATGCTGATCACCGACATGCGCATGGAGCACGATGCTGCAGGCGTCGAGGTCATCAAAGCCGCTCGCGCCGCCGCCTACCACCCTGCGATCGCGCTCCTCACGGCCTTCCCCGTCGCCGAAGAGGATTGGCAGGAGATGGGCGCCCACGAACTTCTCGTGAAGCCCATGCACACCCGCATCCTCCTCCAGCAGATCGAAGACCTCATCGCCTCCCACGAGCGCAAGCTGGCAAAACTAGGCATACCGACCGGCCCCGCGAGCCCAACTCCGTCGAAGGTCGCAAAGAAGGCCACCGCCAAAAAGGCCGCCACAAAGAAGGCCGTTGCAAAAAAGGCAATCACAAGGAAGCCTGTGGCCAAGAAAGCCGCGACCAAAGCAGCAGTTAAAAAGACTCCGGCAAAAAAGCTCGCTGCAAAGAAAGCCCCGAAGACCTCCCGCAAGCCCAGGCCGACGCGCGGACGCGCAAAGACCTAAAACCGGGGGCACTCCGTGGCCTCTTATTTCGACGTGTGTTCCTTGATGTAGGTACGCAGAGCAAGGTTCAGGCTCATCGCCTTCTCCACCCCGCTATCCAGCATGCGCAGCCACTCCGACGCCGGCTCTTTCAACCCCGTTGTGTTCAGCAGATAACTCGTCTGCACAATAATCTCGAGCGCGTTGCTCAGGTCGTGTGCGATCTTGCGCATCTCGACCGAGATATCTTCTGGAATTTTTTCGACGCTCGTTGAAACCTGGGAATTAATCTTCGAATCGGTCATGTGTTGGGTGATGCCTTCCTTCAAGTCTAGACGCTTCTTTCAGTGAGAAGACTCGACCACCTTGGAGACTTAGAGATTGGATGCGCAACAGATCCAATCTCGACGCTTCAAATTCGAATACAAAACCTCTCCCCGCGCAATGCCCCGATTGACAGCAATCGCCACGTTTGTAAGACTAAAGACTCGCGGTTAGCGTGCTTCGGCCATCTGTGCGGAGCGAATGACACCGTGCCGTAGTGGCGGAATTGGCAGACGCGCATGGTTCAGGTCCATGTACTCGCAAGGGTGTGGGGGTTCGAGTCCCCCCTTCGGCACCAAAGCTTCAACGCAGGTAGCGGCAACCCAGCCGGCAGCAATCGAGCATAGGTCCGCTACCGGCTCTTATCGCCTCGGCGTATCACCTCCCGCTGGTGACTGAAAAGGGACCATGCCCACCCAGCTTGACCAGATTCTTGCGCACACGCGATTGCAGGTAGAGGCCCGCAAGAAAGTCGCGGACTTCTCCCTACTCAAACAGCAAGCCTCCGCCCACACACCACGCGGCTTCCGATCGGCCCTGCAAGCCGCAGCCAGCGAAGGCCCGGCCATCATCGCAGAGATCAAAAAAGCCTCACCCTCCAAAGGCCTCATCCGCGCCGACTTCCATCCTGCAACCCTCGCCCAGACATTCGAATCCTCCGGCGCCGCCGCACTCTCCATCCTCACCGACGAAAAATTCTTCCAGGGCTCACTCGACTACCTCCAGCAGGCCTCCAGCGTCGTCAACATCCCCTGCCTCCGCAAAGACTTCATCCTCGACCCCTTCCAGATCCTCGAAGCCCGTGCCTACGGCGCCGACGCCATCCTCCTCATCGTCTCCGCCCACACCGACGCAGCCCTCAGCACCCTCCGCGACGAAGCCCGCAACCTCGGCCTCGACGTCCTCTGCGAGACCCACGACCGCGAAGAGATGAACCGCGCCGCAGCCCTCGGCTTCGACCTCATCGGCGTCAACAGCCGCGACCTTCGCACCTTCGCCGTTCGCACCGAAGTCTTCACCGAACTCTCCGAGTCGATGCCGAAGAACGCCATCATGGTCGCCGAGAGCGGCATCCGCACTACCGATGACATCGCAATCCTCCGCACCGCCGGCTACGACGCCTTCCTCATCGGCGAGACGCTCATGCGGCAACCCGATCCCGGCGCAGCCCTCGCAACCCTCCTGGATCGCAAACACTCCCCCGACATCTAACCTCGAGCCCGCAGCAAGCGAACAGAGTCTCTCCCATGTGGATCAAAATCTGCGCCAACACGAACCTCGACGACGCACAACGAGCCGCCGAGCTTGGTGCCGACGCAGTAGGCTTCGTCTTCGCACCCAGCGCACGCCGCGTCGACGCAGCCGCAGTAGCAAAGATCACTCCGCACCTTCCGTCATCCGTCGAGCGCGTTGGCGTCTTCCCTGCCCTCGAAGCCGATGAGATCGCCCGCACCGCACAGCAAGCGGGCCTCAACACAGTCCAGCTACACGGCGGCGTCAGCCTCGCCCTTGTACGGCGTCTCCACGAAATCTTGGACGGAAGTGTGAAGCTCATCCAGACCGTGCACTGGCAGGTGGACGCGAACGACGCAAGCGCAGCACTCGTAGCGCGTCACCTTCGCGAGATCGCCGCAGACAGTCTGGTGGATCGTGTACTCATCGACTCAAAGATAGGCGCAGCCACCGGCGGCACCGGCATCCCCTTTGATTGGGACGCAGCGCGCACCACACTCGCCGAGGCAGGCACCAGCCTCAAGCTCATCATCGCCGGCGGCCTGCATCAGGACAACGTCGCAAACGCAATCCGCGGCCTTCGTCCTTGGGGAGTCGACGTTGCCAGCGGCGTCGAGCAAACCCCCGGCCGCAAGAGCCCGGAAAAGCTCGCTGCCTTCATCCGCAAGGCGCGCGAAGCCACCCAATAGCAAACAATGCTTTGGCAACTCATCTCAGTTTTGTTTTTTTTGGAATTCGCAGAGGGCCTTTAGCCCTTCGATATCTGCCGGCAGACTGAACACAACAAGGCCGAACTTCTTACAAAATTACGCGTGGTGTGGAAGCGACTGGTGAACGTGCATCTTCGGGCTGCGGTCATGGAATGTCTGCGTACGGAAGTGCACAGACGCCTCTCGTGGCTTCGCCGAAGCGATCGCGGGAACCAGGGCCAGCAACAGAGCGATTGAAAATTTCATCTTCATGGAGGGCAACCTTTCTACACATATAGGACGCTCGGGGCCCCTCCCCGGATTCATATTTCATCTCACCGAAACCACAAAAAATCGGCTGATGAATATACAACAAACGGGGCACGATTCAAGTATGAACGCCAAAACAACACAGAATCATCAAATTCGCGCACCCGGTAGCGAAAGCTATATTGCGCAACTAGTACCTAGCCAAGCCGTAGCGGTCCACAACGTTCCGCACACACCCAGTGGCATATCCAGTGCACTCTTCACGCAACAATTCCCTTGCCGACTGTCATCCGATAGAGCCGGGGTGACCCATCCTTTGCAGTCTTAGCGAAGTGATATACCGCGTGTGCCGAACATGCAATCGAGCTGGGGTGGGTTATTCGCGCTACGCGCCAACAGTCTTCACTAAAACTTCCTTCGCTACAATCTAACCCCGTGCCCCAACCCCCAAAGCCCGCACCATAAACGCATACTGATCCACCGTAGCCTCAATCCGTTTACTCAACGGCATCCCAGCCCCATGTCCCGCCCGCGTCTCTACCCGAATCAAGATCGGATTCGTTCCCGCCTGCGTAGCCTGCAACGCCGCCGTGTACTTGAAGCTATGCGCCGGATACACGCGATCGTCATGGTCCCCCGTCGTAATCAACGTCGGAGGATACTCAACACCAGGCCTCACGTTATGCAGTGGCGAATATTTATAGATCGCAGCAAACTCCTCCGCACTCTCCGAAGGCGCACCATACTCTTCCTTCCACGCCCACCCAATCGTGAACTTATCGAAGCGCAGCATATCCATCACCCCAACCGCCGCAACCACCGCACCAAACAGATCAGGCCGCTGCAACTCACAAGCAGCAACCAACAATCCGCCATTACTCCCACCAGAGATCGCAAGCTTAGCCGCAGACGTGTACTTGTTCGCGATCAACCACTCCGCCGCAGCAATAAAATCATCGAAGACATTCTGCTTCTTCAACCGCGTCCCAGCATCATGCCAAGCCTCGCCATACTCACCGCCGCCACGCAGACTAGGCTGTGCATAGATCCCGCCCATCTCCATCCACATCACATGCGCCGAAGAAAACTCCGGCATCAGCGGAACATTGAAGCCGCCATACGCATACAGCAGCGTCGGCGCGCTCCCATCCAGCGCAATCCCCTTCTTCTTGCTCACGAACATCGGCACCCGCGTACCATCCTTGCTCGTATAAAAGATCTGCTCCGTCTCATACAGCGCCGGATCAAACAGCAGCTTCGGTTGCCGATACACCGTAGACTTCCGCGTCTTCATATCCAGCCGATACGTCGTACCCGGCGTCGTAAAGTTGCTGAACTGATAGAACGTCTCAGTATCCTCACGCAACCCACCGAACCCATACGCTGTCCCGATCGCAGGCAGCGCAAGCCTCTCAATAAACTTCCCATCCAGACTGTGCAGCTCCACCAGACTCTGCGCATCCGCCAGATAGTTCGCAATAAACGTGTTGTCGATGATCGAAATATCGCTCAGCTTGTTCTTGCTCTCCGGAATCACCGTCTTCCAGTGCTCCCGCTCCGGATGATTCAGATCAATCGAGATCACCTTGCCATTCGGCGCATCGAGCGTCGTCAGCAGCCAGAACAAAGTGCCGTCGTTATTGATCGGCGCATACGTCGCATCGGCAACATCGATCAACCGCACAATCGGCGCATCCGGCTCCTGCAGATCTTTGATCGCCAGCTCATTGTTCGGACTCGTACCCTTCGACTGGTGCAGCACCAGATAGCGGCCATCATCAGTCACCTGCGAACCTACGTTCAACTCCTTGTCGTCCGGCCGGTCGAAGACAAGCTTTGTCTTCACTCTGCGGCGTCCCCAGCTTGTGAAAGAAGACCTTGTGAAAGTAGTTCGCAGTCTTCAGTGCCTCGGCCTCGGGCGCGTCATACCCCTGGTAGAAAAATCCGCTCCCATCCTTCAACCACGCAGCCCCGCTGAACTTCGACCACTCCACAACATCCGGCAGATCCTCACCCGTCGTCACATCGCGCACATGCCACTTCACCCAGTCGCTGCCCGCATCAGCAATCGAGTAAGCCGCCAGCGATCCATCATCCGTAATGCTGAGTCCGCTGATCGCAACGGTGCCATCCGCCGAAAATGTATTCGGATCGAGCAGCACCTTCGGCTCACCCTCAAGCCCGGTGTGCCAGTAAAGAACGTTCTGGTTCTGCAGCCCGCTATTGTGCGAATAGAAGTACCTACTGCCCCGACGAGCCGGCGCGGTATACCGCTCAAAGTTAATCAGCTCCATCAGCCGCTTCTGCATCCCCTCGCGAACCGGCACGCCTGCAAGGTAGCTCTGCGTCAGTTCATTCTCGGCATCCACCCACGTCTTCAACTCAGCCGAATCCACATCCTCCATCCACCGGTACGGATCGCTCACCGTCGTGCCGAAGTAGTCGTCGGTCTGCTCAACCTTTCGAGCGACGGGATAGTTGAGTGTTGATTGTAGTTTCGGGGGACGTCGGTGCAACTTCAGAAATCGGTGTCATAGAGAACATCTTTCAAAGAGTTAGAGGAAAAATCTGCCTTCTTCCGGACTATAGCGCACCGCAACTCCGGGAAGAATGAACGCTCCTCTTCGATGCTTCGGGCGATGGACTTGCTTCGGAACCTTCGACCCAATCGTCTGTCAGCCCGAAACCGCTCGTCAGAAAATAAAGTCAAAAATGTGGCGTATTTTTCACCACTAAATTAGTGGCTGCGAAACACCACAATTTGCCACACAAACCACCACAAATTCACCACGATTTACCATCCAAAAAACACCCCAAAACTCAAAAACCCCCAATAAAAACGCCCACTCCACCACGCCAGACTTTTTTTCGCAAAATCCACACAAAAATCCCTCCCGCTCCTCCGGTTAGACTTGATCCATGCGGGCCATCCTCTCCCTCCTCCTGCTCTCGAGCGCCCTAACCACCCTGGCGCAGGAGCCCCCCGCCACCGGCGATCAAAGCTACACGCTCAAAACCCAGTCCAACGTGGTTCTCGTCCCCACCACCGTCCAAACCAAGCACGGCGAGATGATCTACGAACTCAAACCCGAGCAGTTCGTCGTTGAAGACAATGGAGTTCCGCAGACCGTCCACCTCGACGAAGACACCGACTCCCTCGGCCTCTCCCTCGTCGTCGTCGTCCAATGCAGCCGCGCCGCCGGCTTCGAATACACCAAACTCGCCGGCCTCGGCTCCATGGTCGACAGCCTCGCCGGCGACGCTCCACGCGAGGTCGCCATCGTCACCTACGGCTCCGCCCCGCTTTTATTGGGCAAATTCTCAAAGAACGTCGACGCCATGAGCGCTGCCCTCGCGCAGTTGGAGCCCTGCGACGATCCCGACGCCTCAACACTCGACGCCGTAGCCTACGCCACAAAACTCCTCGAAGCGCGCCAAAACCACTATCGCCACGCCATCCTTCTCATCAGCGAAACCCGCGACCACGGCAGTCAAGCCAAGCCAGCCGAGGTGATCGCAGCTCTTGGCCGCACCAACACCGTCGTCGATTCAGTAGCGTTCGGACCCGGAAAAACCGAGGTGATGAACGACCTAAAGTACGGCGGCGGCAGCGGCCCCATCGGTCTCCTCGTCATGGCTGTAAATGCCCTGAAGAAGAACGCAGCCCACGAACTGGCCGCTCTCTCAGGCGGCGAATACATCAACTTCACCACGCGAAAAGGCTTCGACGAAGGCCTCCATCAGCTCTCAAATCACGTTCACAACTACTACCTCCTCAGCTTTCAACCCCACGCTGAAGCGAATGGGCAACCACTTTCAGGAATGCACCGCATCCGCGTAAAGATACCCGACTACCCCGACGCGCACATTCGTTTCCGCGAAAGCTACTTCGCTGGCGAGTTAGATTCGGCAGCCGCAGGTACAGACTAACCACGCTCAAGCACTCGTTGAAGAAGAGATGCCGGACCTTTTTTGCCCATCGATTCGCCGCTTCGAAGGGAGCATACTAAGAGTCCGAAGCGAGGCATTGACGCGGGCCGCTGCGGTGGCCGATATAGTATTCCGGATTAGCGAATGGGTATTGAATCTCTGGATGAAAGTGTGGAAACCCGTCTACCGTCCCTTGGACGGCTTGCACTCATAGGGCTTGCTCTCGCATGCCTGGGAACTGCTGCGCTCTTGCTGAATATGCACAGCTGGAATGAGGGCGGAGTCACAATCATGTGGCCCTCAAACGGCCTTCTCATCGGAGTTTTATTGTGCGGCCGCCGGCGCCATTGGCCTGCGTACCTGATAGTGGGCTTCGCCGTTGACCTCGGAATCAATCTTGCTCTGTCTTTTGCATTTTGGGTCTCTGTGTATCTTGCGTGCTGCAACATGCTGGAAGTCTTCATTGCAGCAGCACTAATGTATCGAACAGTCTCACCCAAACCGGATCTTACCCAGCGGAAGCAACTAATAAGTCTGCTTCTGTACGGCGTTCTGGTGGCTCCAGCAATCGCTTCGCTGCTTGCCCAGTTGAATACATCTGGCGCACATTCGCTGCCCCTATTCACCTCATTCAAACGCTGGTTTACCGCTGACGCTCTTGGCGTCGCAGTGATGACGCCGCTCTATCTCTCCTTCATTGAACGTGAGCGATTTCCCGGGCGATCGCGCCTGGAGGTCACCGGACTGCTCACGATCTTATGTGCCGCCACATTAGGCGTCTTCTGGCAGACACGATTGCCTCTTCTGTTCCTCTTGTTGCCGTTGTTGCTGATCCTTGGTGTCAGGCTCCGGCTGGCAGGCTCCGCGTTGGGGCTGCTGATCGTCTCGATTGTTGGAGGATTCCTTACCATTCAAGGACACGGACCAGTGGCGTTAGTGCGCTTCGGTTCGCCAACGACGCATGACCTGCTGCTGCAGTTCTTCGTTGCAATCTCAATGCTGATGCTCTACATCGTCGAGGTGGTGATTGCAGAACGCGAGAGATTGCAGATCCACCTGACAGCGAGCGAGACGCTGTTTCGCCTGCTGGCCGAGGCCTCTAACGACGTGATCGTTCTGGCAGGCCTCTCCGGGGAACGACGTTATGTCTCACCCGCAGTGATTACAGTGTTGGGTTGGCAGCCAGAGGAACTGATCGGTGGCACCTACCATCAAATCGTTCATTCAGAGGACGTCGCCGCAGTGGAAACGATGATGGACAGATGCCGCGACGGCAGCCCATCGGAGACACTGACCTACCGGTGCCGTAAAAAAGATGGCAGCTATGCATGGATGGAGGCCAGCATGCGGCTCTATCACGACGAGACCACATGCGCGCCGATTGGCTTCGTCAACGTCGTACGCGATGTCTCAAGCCGTAAAGCTGCCGAGGATGAGCTCACCGTTGCCTTCCGCTTGGTAGAGAACCTTGCCATGGTGGATGGCTTGACTGGCGTCGCCAACCGCCGGCAGTTTGACGAGGCCATGGACCGAGAGTGGCGGCGTGCCATGCGCGACGGAAGCCTGCTCTCCTTGTTGATGATCGACGTTGACCACTTCAAACCGTACAACGACATCTACGGCCACGTATTAGGTGACACATGCCTGCGCCAGATTGCAGCAGCGGCGCAAGAGGTAATTCATCGCTCCTCGGACCTGTTCGCGCGCTATGGTGGAGAGGAGTTCGTCGTGGTGCTGCCGAACACCGATCGCAGTGGTGCCCAGCTGGTGGCCGAACAGATTCGCCGAGCAGTGGAGCAGTGCAACCTGCCCCACTCAGGCAACCCACATGGTGTCGTCACAATCAGCATCGGCTGCGCAACCCAGACGCTCAACCACGACTCCTCCCCGACCTCCTTGGTGGAAGCCGCAGACCACGCCATGTATCAGGCCAAATCAGCTGGGAGAAATCGTGTCGAAGTGGCTGCCTCATCCACGGTCGCCGACTGAATCGCCCTCCGCGTTGCGACTTGGAGGGCGATTCTGAACCAGCATTCTACTTGCGGCCAATGGCTAAGTGATCACCGGAAGCTGAAGCGTGGTGCCGACCGAAACTTTGTTCGGATCGGCCAGATTATTGGCTTTGGCAATCTCAGGATACTTATTGGCACTGCCATAAAAGAGCAGGCTGACGGCCGAAAGCGTATCACCGGACTTGATGGTGTAGGGCTGGGTATCGCCGCCAGTGTTGGCTATCTCGTGATGGAGGTCGGAGTAGGTAGGATCTGCCTTCTTGATGGCATCCCAGACGCGCTCGAGGACAACTCTGGAAGGAACGGAACCCTTGATGTGGATCTGCTCTCCATCGAGGTCAACCGCGTCGAGGGTCGCTCCATAGGGGGCGAATTTCTGCAGGGATTCAATGACACCCGCATACTTCTGCTTCAAAGCTTCAAGATCTGCCATGGCGTAACTCTCCCTTGTCAGCGTGGCTGACTGTTGTGTGATGCTGTTTGGAGTGAGCGCTGTGGCCCATGCGCCCATCAAGATCAGGCCAGATCAGAATCTGGCTAAAACAACTGTGGGGACTAGACGAACTTACTGAGAAGCGATTGGGCCATGCTGCCCATCGAACTCTGAGGCGCGGCCTGCCCGTTCGGGGCAAAGTGCTGGATAACCATCGGTAGGACGGTGGCTAGGGCCATCTGGACGACCTGCGGAGAGACCCCGGCTTTTTCAGCGGTTTTCTCGATCAGTCCAGTACCGCCCAGACCCTGCTGAACCTGTTCTGGCGTCGCAGTGGCGGCCTGCCCCGCGCCCCACGAGTTTACGTGTTCGGCCATGCCGTTGTTCTTGAAGGCGTCCAGCACGCCTTGAATGCCTTCAGGATGCTGGGTGAGAGCTTCGATGAAGCCACCCGCTACCTTAGCCTGATCCGTCCCGGCTGCAGCTCCGGTCTGACCGGCGAGCGATTGAATCATGTCCATAATTCCCATGTTGTTCACCTCGAACCCACTATATGTCCGATCTTCGCGCCATGCGCCCGCGAAACCAAAATATTTTATGAATTCTCGTGAGACTGAATATTGAAACCATGGCACTTCAATGCTTATCTGACCCTGCATCCTGAAGCGGAGACTTCGATCCCTCCCCTCTTTCCCAAGCCAGTTGCATCAACTCCCCAGTAGATTCATTTTGATAGCGCAATTGGCTGTTCTGCCGATATCCTCCTCCTGCACCTGCTCGACGACATCAGTTACCGCAAGAGAAACACCGCACGCGCCTTACTCCACGCCTCCCGGATCGAAAATGTCAGCATCCCGCCTGCTTTACGGCACCACAGTCTTCCTCGGCGCATTCCTGCTCTTCCTGGTGGAGCCGATGGCCGCCAAACAGCTCCTCCCTGTCCTCGGTGGCTCCTCCGCGGTTTGGCTCACTTGTCTGGTCTTCTTCCAGACCACGCTGCTGCTCGGCTACCTTTACGCCCACTGGCTCACCCGCACACCCACGCCAGGCTGGCGAAACACTTTATACCTTGCATCTCTGGCGACAGCCGTCATCCTTCTGGTCGTCCAAAGGCTCTTCCCAGTCGAACTCAGCCAAAGCTCCGACCACCCGGTCACGACGATCTTCATCAGCCTGACCTTCACCATCGGGCTACCTTTTCTGCTCCTCGGCGCAACCAGCCCGCTCCTGCAACTCTGGTTCCTCCGCGCCAATGGCGGCGCAATCCCTTATCGCCTCTTCGCTTTGTCGAATGTTGGCTCGCTCCTGGCTCTCGTCGCCTATCCCTTCGCAGTCGAACCCAACCTCACACTCAAACTTCAGCGGACTCTCTGGTCTCTCGGCTTTATCCTTTACGCCCTTCTCTGCGCTGTTCTCGTCCACAAGACCAGATTGAGCCAACAACCGGCTGCATCGCTGGAAGAGCTGGAAGAGACGCCCACACCACAAACTCCAGCTCTCACAAAATGGTTATGGTTTCTCCTCCCCATGGCCGCGGCAATGCAGTTGAGCGCCGTCACACAGCATCTCACCGTCAACATCGCCGCCATCCCTCTCCTCTGGATGCTCCCCCTAGCCGCCTATCTCCTCACCTTCATTCTGGCCTTTGAGTTTCCCTCCCTGTACCGCCGCGGCATCGTTATCCGTCTTCTGGTCGTCATGCTGGCAAGCTTGGGCTATGCCATCTCGAAGACCGACGTCAGCCTTCCCATTGGCATCGCCATCCTCTTCTTCCTCGCTGAAGCCTTCCTCGCCGGCCTCTTCTGCCACGCCGAAACCTACGCTCTTCGACCTAATCGCCCCACCGAAACAACCCTCTTCTACCTCTTTATTGCCGCCGGAGGAGCAGCCGGAACCTTCTTCATCGGCATACTGAGTCCGCTAATCTTTTCCGCCAACTACGACCTCGCCATCTCGTTTTTCGCCACTTCCGTGCTTGCCATCGCCGTTACCTGGAACGACGGCTGGCCCCAGCGCCTTCTCTGGTCAACTGCAAGTGCTTTGCTGCTCTTCTTCGCCATCATGCTGCACACCGCGTACGCTCGCGAGGCGCTCGTCGAGGTCCGCAACTTCTACGGCACTCTTCGCGTGAAGCAACTCGTCACCAGCCATGGTGATACCGAGCGCATGCTTCTCAATGGAACGATCCAGCATGGAACCCAGCTCTTCGCTCCTGGCCTCACCCGCACCCCCACCACCTACTACGCAGACGACTCCGGCATCGGCCTTACCCTCCGCAACTGCTGCGAGGGCCGCCCCCGCAACATCGGTGTTATCGGTCTAGGCACTGGCACACTCGCGACCTATGGCACCGCCAGTGACCGCATCCGCTTCTACGAGATCAACCCGCTCGTCCGTCCCATCGCGCAGAATCTCTTTACCTACCTTCGCGACTCTCCCGCGCAGATCACCTTCGCAGACGGCGACGCCCGCACCACCCTAAACCGCGAATCCCCACAGAACTTCGACGTCCTTGTCATCGACGCCTTCTCCGGCGACGCCATCCCCCTGCATCTGCTCACCATCGAGGCCATCGGCCTCTACAAGAAACACCTCGCCCCAAACGGCATCCTCGCCTTCCACGTCTCCAATCAATACCTGAATCTCGCCCCAGAGATCGCGCAACTCGCCTCAGCCGCCAACATGCAATCGAAGTTGGTTGAAAGTCAGCCTGACGACTCACTCGGAGCCTACCGCGCCACCTGGATCCTGCTCACCACCAGCCAGACCTTCTTCAACCGTCCGGAGATCGCCAACGCCGCCAGCACCGTCCCTGCAAACTCAAGCCTGCACCCCTGGACCGACGACTACTCCAGCATTCTGCCCATCCTCCAGCTAACCCACCACTAGCCGTTACCTAATTCGCCCACGCCAAACCATCAGCCTGCGACCCCGCGTTGATAAGCCGTGACACCTTCCAACTCTCCAGGTCGATCTGCGCTACCTGTTTGCTTCTGGTGCACGAAACAAACGCCGACTTTCCATCCGGGCTCACCAGAATCTCTGTTGGCCCTTCCGCGACATCAATCGTTCGCGCAACGTTCATCGTCTTCAGGTCAACCACAGCCACTTGCTTGCCCGTACGAAGCGCAACCAGCAGCCACCGCCCATCGAGTGTGGCCGCTGTGCCATACCCAACCGCTGGTAACGGAACCCACATCTTCAACTTGTTCGTCGCAGTATCGATCACCGCGAGCTGCGGCTTCGTCTGGTCCGCAGTAAACACCATGCTGTCGTCGCGAGAGATAGAGATCCGTTGCGTGTCGGTCGAGATCGGAATAATCGCCAGCGTCTTTCGTGCCTTCATATCCAGCACGGACATCGTGCCCGGCCCCACATTCGCCGTATATCCCCGCGACCCGTCTCTCGACAGCACCAGCATGTGCGACTGCTCCTGCCCTGTCGGCACGCTGCCCACGATCTTCAACGACTTCGGATCAATGATGCTCACCGACTTATCCAGCTCCGTCGTCACATACAACATGCCGCTGTTTCGATCGTAGATCGCACAGTGCGGCCTCACCCCGTGGCCAAAATCAATCGTATGCACGATCTTCCCGCTGGTTAGATCGATTACGGAGATCTTGCTTCCATCCGTCCCCGCCTTGCCCACGCCTGAATCGCCATAGATCGGCACATACGCCGTCTTCCCATCCGGCGACGCGGCTACTTCGTGGCCAGTCACACCGTCCACCGAAACAGTTGTAACCTGCCGGCCGGCAGCAGGGTCGACGAGACTCAAATCGTGATCTCCCTGGTTCACCACGAGCAGCATCGGCTGCACACCCTTGGTTTGCGCATTCGCAAAACCCGCTATAACACCCACAACTCCGCACATCACCAGAGAACGCAGAAAAGGAACATTATTCATAGGCCGTTAAGTATAGCTGCGACTTACGCAACCCTTCGGCTAAATCTTCCAAACTCACAATCACTACGTAATCCACCTATACTTGAAGAAGGCTATGCCCGAACTCCCCGAAGTCGAAACCGTAGCGAACGGCGTCCATGCCCGCATTCATGGCCAGACCATCCGCTCTGTCTGGACCAGCAACAAGCCTCAGACCTTCAAGTCCCCACCCGACGAAATCATCGACGTTCTCTCCAACAGCCGCATCGACCGCGTTCATCGCGTCGGTAAGACCATCGTCACTGACCTGACCCGATCCAAAGATCACGCAAAACAAGCCGCCCAATTCCTCGTCCATCTCGGCATGACTGGTCGCCTCCTCGTCTCCACTCCGGATACTCCAATTCCCCCACACACCCACGCCATTCTGACTCTCAGCAGCGGAAAGGAGCTTCGCTTCGTCGATGCTCGACGCTTCGGTCGTCTCTCCGTCGTCGCATCCGCTACCCAGGAAGAAAAATACACCGGTCCCGGCGCAGAACCCCTCACCATCTCGCTCGAAGACTTCATTGCTCTGTTTCGCAATCGCAAGACCCCCATCAAGGCCGCCCTGCTCAATCAATCCCTCCTGCACGGTGTCGGCAACATCTACGCCGACGAGGGCCTCTTCCACGCAGGCATCCGCCCCACCCGCCAGGCAGGCCGCCTCACTCGCGCAGAACTCACCCGTCTCCGCACCGCTCTTATCAAGGTCCTCACGGAAGCCATCCAGCTGGGCGGTTCCTCAGTCTCCGACTACGTAGACGCTGATGGCGTCGCCGGCTTCTTTCAGCTCCACCACCACGCTTACTCGCGCACAGGCCAGCCCTGCAGGATCTGCAGCACGCCGATCAAACGGATCATCGTTGGTGGCCGCAGTACCCACTTCTGCCCCACTTGCCAGAAGTAACGCAACGGATCGCTAACTGTCGTCTTACCGTCCCGCCGCCTGCTCCGCCGATACCGCAGCTCCGATCACCCGCACCTCTGGCGTATCGTCGACGATCTCCAACGAATAGCTCTGCAGCGGACTCATCTTCACCATCTGCTGCAAATAATCTTTCAGCATAGCCATATCTAGAAAACGCACATTGAAGCCCGACAGGAAGATCTTCCCCGGTCCGGCCATATGAATCGTCGTCGCCGAGGCGGCAGCTAGCGCCTTGTGCCACAGCCGCTTGAAGTCCAGGCACCGCGGATCTCCTGCCTTCGCAGCCTCGAACACCTCTTCAGGCTCCATATCGAGAAACCGCAGCCGCATCGCGCGATGCCCCATGATCCCTTCCATGTGCCCGCGCCCGCCGCACCCGCAGAACCGCTCCTTTTCATCGAGCGTCACCACCGAGTGGCCGCCCTCCCAGACCCCCGGTGCGAACGGATACCGTCCGTAGCCAATCCCGACCCCGAGAGTCCACACCCGAATCATGCTGTCCAGTTTTCCGTGCAGCGAAGCCAGACCCGCAGCCATGCCGTCCGCATCGTTCACGGCTGTAACTGCGACCTCCAGCCCATGACTGCGCAACTGCGCCGCCAGAAGCTCTTGGATTCTCGCTCCCTTCAGCTGCGGCAGGTTCGGAGCCTCCTCCACCACGCCGTTTTTAACCAATCCCGGCAGCGCCACTCCAACCGCCATCACGTCCTTAGCCCCATCAGCCGCCAGCAAAACCTCTTTGCTGATCGTCTCTACCAACGCATCCGTATGCATCTCAACCAGCGCGTCTTCGTCCTCATGATTGTCAGGAAAGCTACGCACCTCTCCAACGAGCTTGTGATCCACCACCAACCCGGCCGAAATCCGTTCCGACAAAATGACCCCAATTGTCTTTGCCATTACCCTGTCCGCCTCATCCTGGGTGCCGCATTTTTATTCAAACTTGCTCACGCGGTTCAACCCGTTGAAAGCCGCAACTTTATAACATTCCGCGAGAGTTGGATAGTTGAAGACTGTATCCACAAAATAATCCAGCTTTCCACCCAATGCCATCACAGCCTGGCCAATGTGCAACAGCTCGCTCGCACCCTCGCCGATGATATGAACGCCAAGAATCGCATGTGTCGTGCGGTGGAAGATGAGCTTCAGTCGCCCCGTCGTATCGCCACGAATCTGTCCTCTCGCGATCTCGCGGTAGTAGGCCACACCTACTTCGTACGGCACGTCCTCCTCGGTCAGTTGTTCTTCCGTCTTCCCGATAAAGCTGATCTCCGGAATCGTATAGATCCCGTACGGATAGAGCCCCGGGTTCGACAGCACCTTATCGTCGCCAAACGCCCTGGCCGAAGCCACCCGGCCCTGCTCCATCGACACCGAAGCCAGCGATGGAAACCCGATCACATCGCCCACGGCAAAGATTGTCGGCACCTTCGTCCTGAAGTCCTTATCCACCGGTATACGCCCGCGCGAGTCAGACTCGATT
This sequence comes from uncultured Acidobacteriaceae bacterium, assembly GCA_963771625.1. GTDB lineage: Bacteria > Acidobacteriota > Terriglobia > Terriglobales > Acidobacteriaceae > Edaphobacter. The sequence goes on along the minus strand of CAVYUE010000008.1, from coordinate 42,590 downwards.
CCCACCGCGGCCAGGTTCAGTTCATCCACATTACCCTGGCGGCCGACCGCATACAGCAACGCATCTCCCTGAACTTTTTTCTTGCTCTCCAGATTTGCCACGACGGTTCCGTCCGGCATCTCTTCGACCGACTCCACCTCTTCGTTCAACCGCATCGTCACCCGCGAGTCCCGCAGATGGTAGCTCAAAGCCTCGATGATCTCCTGATCCGCGAACTCCAGCAGCCGCGGCCTGCGCTCAATAAGCGTCACCCGCACTCCCAGAGCCGCGAACATACAGGTGTACTCCACGCCGATTACGCCGCCGCCGACGATAATCATCGTCTTCGGAAGATTCACCAGCTCCAACACCAGATCGCTGTTGATGATGCTTCGCCCGTTGATCGGCACCTTCGGCGATGACGCCGGCTTGGTCCCCGTTCCGATCAGGATGTTCTTCGCCTCATACACACTCGACCCGCGCGAGTTCGTCACCTTCACATGGGTCGTATCTTCAAAACTAGCGACACCCACCAGCATTTCGATGTTGTTCCGCGAAAGCTGCGCCTCGGTCACATCAATCTCGGTCTTGATCACATGCTGTACCCGAAACGCCAGGTCGGCCATTGTGATCCGTTCCTTCACCCGGTAATTCATCCCATAAATGGACTTGTAGTTATACCCCGAGAGATGCAGCACTGCCTCGCGCATGGTCTTCGAAGGGATCGTGCCGGTGCTGATGCAGGCGCCCCCAACTACCTCGCGCATCTCCACCAGCGCGACTTTTTTACCCAACTTGGAAGCGTAAATTGCGGCTCGTTGCCCGGCCGGCCCGGACCCGATGACAATCAGATCGTAAACACTACTCATAGTGACACATACTCATGGACATCGACTCCAACGCCGTGGCTGGGCTCTTGTCCCGTTATCGGCACCCACATGGCGATCGTGAGGGGCCAGTTTGTTGACTGTGCGCATTCGCCTTACTGCCTTGAAACTACCACACCAACATCAACGCCTCCACTTAAGGGCCCTTGGCACCATACACTGATTCCACCATGCTTTGCTACGCCATCACCAGCCGAGCGCTCTACCCCGGCAACGAGCAGGAAAAGCAGGCCAAACTCCTCAAGCAGACTGACTCGTGGATCACGGAAGGTATCAACTTCATCCAGCTTCGTGAAAAAGATCTCGCCGCCTCTGACCTGGCCTTATTGGCGAGTAAAGTACTAAAAAAAATAGGCTTAGCTTCCAGCGCAACGAAGCTCCTGATCAACTCCCGCCCCGATATCGCCCTCGCAACCGGCGCTCACGGCGTCCATCTCACTGCAGCCTCAGACGAACTCTCGCCAGCCCTGGTGCGCGCCATTTACGCCAGCAGAAGCCAGCCGTCGCCCTTGATCACCATCTCGTGCCACACTATCACCGAGGTGCAGCACGCCTGTCAAAACCACGTCGATGCCATCCTCTTCTCACCCATCTTCGAAAAGTCTCTGGCAGACGAAGTTGCCCTTCCCGGCCAGGGCCTCGACCAACTCCGTGTCGCCTGCATTGCGGCCTCTCACACTCCGGTATATGCCTTAGGCGGCATCACCCTCCGAAATGCCCCCTCCTGCTACGCCGCCGGAGCCGCCGGCATCGCCGGTATTCGCCTCTTTCAATCTCTGTAGTCGAAGGAAATTCGGAGAGGATCTCTCTCCACGCTTTTTGCGTTACGCCCTGTTCGCTGTAGTATGGCATCCTCTCGCTGAGCTCGATCATCTCGCAGAATTAGGAAGGTGTCAGCCATGACGCACCCTGATCCCCATGGGCCCCTGTGCGACACCCTACCCGAACACCGCGCCGCACCCGCTTACTTCGCCTGCGTCATCAATGATGCTGAGCGCTTGATGCAGTATGCCGCCGAAGTCGGCCTCGACGTCTCAAACGACACCCGGCACGCTATCCTCACCGCCCGCGCCATATACCCAGCCGAGTGGACTGAGGACGCGGCTGCCAACCTGCTCGCCGCCGTCACCACCCTCTCCGCCCGCCTCAAGCCCGTCTCTGCCGAAAGCCTCAAGGCCTACCACGACGACACGCGACCCACCGTCCGCTCTTACCTCCGAATCGCAATCATTCTGGCATGCATCATCATTCCTGTCTCCGTGGCATCATTCGTCACCTCGGCCCTTTCCGTCGCCATCAATGCGGACATAACAAAGGCGAATGCGCTTGCTGTCAAACTGCGCGCACAACTGGGTCCGCCGCAGGTGGCAGGAGAAGCAGTTGCGCCGATACCGAAAGGAATCAGCGAAGCCGACCTTATCTCCGACCTGCAGGACTACGCATCAACCGTCCGGATTCTCAACGCCCGCGCCCGCAAACTGAACTACTTTATCATCCCCATCCACCGGCAAATCCCAACCGAAGACATCGGCACCCCGGAGCAGCGGAAGGCGCGCTTCGAACTTCCTGTTGGCATCCCCGACCCCATCGCAGCCCGCGACAATATCACCAACACCTATCAGGACGTACGCTACTTCGCCCAGTCCATCCTGACTGACGTCTCCGTCTTCTACGGAGCTATCACCAGTTGCATTCTGCCGGTGCTGTACGCTCTGCTAGGCACCTGCGCCTATCTCCTGCGCAACTTCGAAGACCAGATGGGCAGCCGAACCTTCACCCCGTCCGCTGCCAACTCCGCACGCTTCCTCATCGCAGCAATCGGCGGAGCCATCATCGGGCTCTTCAACAACTTCGCCGTCAGCCCCGATGCCTCCATCCCGCCTCTCGCCCTGGCGTTTCTGGTGGGCTATGCGGTCGATGTCTTCTTCGCCTTCCTGGAAGGTCTCCTGAAAGCCTTCACCAGAAACGTCTCTGCTAACCCGATGCCACCAAAAACGAGCTGATCCTGAACAACTAGACGGCTCTACGACGTGCGCAAGGCCGCTTCGATGCCCGAGTTGACCTCAGCTTGAGCAAACTCTGCCGCCACACGAATGCCGTTCATAATCGCCTTCTCATTCGACGATCCATGTCCCACGATGCATACACCCCGCACACCCAGCAACACCGCGCCGCCATACTCCGAGTAATCCAGCCTCTTTTTGAACTCCGCAAAGGCCCTGCGCGACAACAGCGCGCCAACCTGCGAGGTTACCGTCGACTTCAAGGACTCACGCAGCGACGCGCTGAGCAGCTGCGCCGTACCCTCAATCGACTTCAACGCCACATTGCCTACAAAGCCATCGCACACCGCCACATCGCAGTGACCATTGAACAGATCGCGGCCTTCTACATTGCCCTTGAAATTAATATCCTTCGTTGCTCGTAGCAGCGGTAGCGTATCGCGAGTCAGCGCATTGCCCTTCGAATCCTCCTCCCCGATAGAAAGAAGTCCGACGCGTGGATTATTAATCTTCAGAATATTCTTGGCATACATGTGGCCCATCACGGCGAACTGGACCAGGTTATCTGGGTCACAATCCACATTGGCGCCCACATCCAGCAGAAGCGAAGGAACCCGGTGAACGGTCGGGAGGATCTGTGCCAGCGCGGGCCGATCTACACCCGAGAGCATACCCAAAACCATCTTTGCGGTGGCCATCGCCGCGCCAGTATTTCCAGCAGTAAAGAACCCAGCCGCCCGCCCCTCGCGGACCATCTTGAGCCCCACCCGCATCGTAGAATCCCGTTTGGAACGGACTGCCTGCGCAGCCTTGTCTTCCATCGTGATCCACTCAGTAGCCGGCACAATAAAAACAGGGAGACGCTGCCCACGCAGCGTCTGCCGCAGAATCGGCCGCAGCCTGTCCTCGGGACCAACCAGATGCACACGCACATCAAACTGGCGCGCAGCAAGTACAGCCCCGCGAACCTCAGGTTCGGGGGCCTTGTCGGAACCCATTGCGTCTACAACGATGTCAGTCGGCATCAGCAGGGAAGAGCAGGGTTTGAACTGTGAATCTTAGCTGGCTTCTTTAGTCACAAGAACGTCGCGACCCTTATACGTCCCGCACTTGCGGCAGGCACGATGAGGAAGCTTACGCTCGTGGCAGTTGGGGCACTCAGAGAGGCCGGTGGGGGTCAAAAAGTCGTGGCTGCGGCGCTTGGCAGTCCGTTGCTTGGAGTGGCGCCGTTTCGGATTAGGCATTGCAGTATCCCTTTCAATCTTCCGCGGCAATCACGTAAAAAGCACGCGGTCGACGAGGCAAAAACTTGATTAGTGCTTCAACTCGAGCTTGTCCGCCAGACCCGCAAGCGCATTCCAACGCACATCGGCCGGAGCCTCATCGCAGGAACATTTCGCTTGATTCAGATTCTGACCACAGCGCGGGCAAAGTCCTTTACAGTCCGCCGTACAGAGGGTACGACTCGGCAGGGAGAGTAACACCTGCTCACGCACCACATCCTCAAGCAAAAGACCGCTCTCTTGATAATACCCGATTTCGGTCTCGTCCGCAGTAATAGAACGCTCTCCAGCGTCCGCATCGGCAGCTTCAGGTCGAAAAATGAGGTCAAACTCTCCAGAAAGCGGCACCGCCACCGGATCCACGCATCGAGCGCACAAAATCTCGAAATCCGCGCTGTAGTTCGCCCGAAGTCGAATGTCGTTCACATGCGAGCTGGAGCTGCGGTGCTCGATCAGCAAATCGGCCACACCATTCACAGGCAATGGACCCATCTGCCGGATGTCGGCCGCATAATCCAGCACACCAGGGGCGATGACTTCATTAAACTCAAGCGGTTCATCTACGAGTTGGAGCGGGGTAATCAGCACTCATTAAGGGTAGCAGGTTCCCGCCGCAGATCAAGTACCACTGAAACGACGCGGCTTGCCGCCCCGGGAACCCAAATCGTCCTAGCTCTCCGGAGCGGCTCTCCTGCGCCGGCCGCTTATCAAATAAATTGCCGCCCGTAGCTCCAGCAGCGGATCATCCGACGGCTCAATCCCCTCCAGCCGCGGAATCGGATCGAAGATAATCTGCTTCTGCTCATGCGCGCTGTCCGGCACAAGAGCAGTAAGAGTGATTGTGCCCAACTCCAACTGCGTCCTGTCCTCCGGCCAGTGGATCGTCGCATCATCCACCACATCGCCATCATTCGCAAGCTGCACCAGAACCTTAAACTTGATCGGTCCCTTCGCAACCCGCTCCGCAATCTCGTCGAAGAGGTAATTCGCACTCTTCGCAGCGGTCGCGGCATCGTCCAGATGGTCATTGCCCGCCTCAGGCACAATACGGTAGCGCCCAAATCGGCTGACGCCATCCTTATTCGTGAACTTCATCGCCGTCACGCCGAAATAGCTCTCCCGCGCAAAGCTCGACGGTGCGGGCTTCGGCGTCTGCACAAACGCCAATGCCGACGGGTGCGAGCCAAGATATGCCTCCAGCGGCGACCCCTTGAGATTCGCCGGATCGCTCGTCGCCAGCGCCTTCAAGAACTCCAGAAACTCCGCACCTGTCCTCACTGGAAAGCCATCCGTTGAGTGACTCACGATGTCGGTATGCACATGCTCAGCAAGATTGAACCGAATCGCACATCCACGCGGATTCGCGTTTGGATCGTTATCCGGAATCAGTGGGATTCCCGTCGAATCAGAGAATCGCACCGTCACCGGTGTTGACTCACGCACAATGTGCGACGCTTTCGTCAGCGAAGCCGCATCAGCCGAAGGCGTAAAAGTCCCCGTCAACAGAGCTCCCTTTGCATGAGCCGGCCGAAAGCCCGGATTCAGCCCAAAGATCGCATCAAACTGCTGAAGCACCTCTTGGCTCAGCGCGATAAGTTTTTCGTCAGTAGGAAGCGGCATCGTTGTTCTCCTTTTCACAATCTACTGCACTCTGATTTCACAAGAATCAAAGTCGACTCTTTCACTTGCATTAATTATTTCAAAATAGAAACTTGATCGGCCTTCTAAACGGACACTGGAAATACTTCGCATCTTTACCGCCCCCTCACAACGTCCAATACAGATGAGTAAGAAGTGGCAAGCAGCAGATATTCCCTCAATGTCGAACAAGCGCGTACTGATCACGGGCGCGAACAGCGGCATCGGGTACCACGCTGCTTTGAAGTTAGCCCGCAAGGGAGCACACGTTCTGCTCGCCTGCCGTGACCGCCAGCGAGGCGAAGCTGCCATTGCCCGCCTGCACGCAGAGTCGCCCGGCATCCAGGTTGAACTGCTCCTACTCGACCTCGCCTCGCTCGAGTCTGTTCGCCGCGTTGCAGCCGCTGAAGTCGCTCAGCATCGCCCCCTGCACCTACTCATCAATAACGCTGGCGTGATGGCCCCTCCAAAACGCCTCGAGACATCCGACGGCTTCGAACTTCAATTTGGCACCAATGTCCTCGGCCACTTCGCCCTGACTGCCTTGCTTCTTCCCGCCCTCCAACAAGCCGCCAACGAATCGCCAACCAGCTCCTTCGCCAGGCCACGCATCGTCAATATCGCCTCGATCGCCCACAAACGCGGACAACTCAACCTCGACGATCTGCAATCCGTACGAAGCTACTCGCCAATGGGTGCCTACCAGCAGTCAAAGCTGGCCAATCTCCTCTTCACATTCGAGCTCGACCGCCGTCTTCGCGCAGCACACTCATCCATCATGAGCGTAGCCGCTCATCCTGGCGTCGCCCAAACCAGCCTCTTTCAATCGGGCAACTACTCTCCAGCAGAGAAAGCCCTCCGTAACCTCGCCGGCCACGCCATCGGCATCTTGCTCAACACAGACTCCGAAGGAGCCCTGCCGACGCTATACGCAGCGACATCACCCGACGTGAAGGACGGCGGCTACTATGGCCCACAAGGCTTCCAGGAGATGCGCGGACATGAGGTCGGGCCAGCCTTGATAGCACCACAAGCGAACGACACCACTACCGCCGCCCGCTTGTGGCAGCGGAGCGAAGAACTCACCGGCCTCAAATTCCTATAATGTCGAGCTTCACGGTGACGATTCGTCGGACTAAATCAGTACCCATATTCGTCACACTCCAAAACAAGCGGAACAAGGCCCAAGTCGGGTCTTCCAACCGTAGGCCGCAATCAGCGGCGAGCAACCGGAAGAGCAACTGTCACAGCGACCATCCGGGATCTGCCTTGACCTGCCTGGCCATTTCGTTCAATGGCCCGCAAAACCGCATTTCAACGCTCTCCCAAACGAACTGTTAGCCGAGTCGCTCGGATTCGTAACCTCCTGACGATCAGATCGATACAACGATCCACCTCTCCCCTGCGAGCCTAGAGTCGCCGTCGGGGCGAAAACAGCGGAGACGCCATGTTGGAGCAACCACCAGTGGCTCCAGTCGTCCGGTCTACAGACTTCAGGATCAGCTTGGCTAAGCGCTCCATCCTTCAATTCCTCGAGATAAATTCTTTGCCCGTCCAAATAATGCTTGACTATATAGGTCCGACCACTATACCGTTTCGCTCCGATAGGTGAGACCACGTTTCTAATAAGCCAGATTCGGTCAGCTTCGCGAACGAGCCGAGAACTTGCGACGCAATCCCAGTCATTCAGCGCATAGCAACGGGTCTCAATATTCAGACCGATCGAAAAAGTGCAACCGGCCCCTGATGGTAAGCACGACGATTTGGTGACTATTTACCAGCTACTTGGAGGCATTTGATGAACCCACGCACTGTGAATCACAGATGGATAACGAATCTTCGATACGCGATCTTCGTTTGCATAGTCACCCTTCTAATCGTTTCAGGCGGTAACGCCCAGATCGCGGGTACCGGCAGCATTCAAGGCACCATCCAGGATGGAACTGGCGCAGTCATCCCCAATGCGACGGTCACCCTGACCAATGTCTCAACCCAGGGACACCACGTTGCCCAGACCGACGGAGCCGGCGTCTACAGCTTTCCCAATATCGACATCGGCACCTATAACGTCGGCGTCACCGCCGCAGGCTTTGAGAGCTACCAAAGAACTGGCGTGGTCCTTGAGGTCGGCAGCAGCATCGCCGTCAACGTGAACATGATCGTCGGCGCGACAGATCAAAAGGTCGAGGTCAGGTCAGAGGGTCTCGCACTGCAAACCGAAGACGCCTCCTTCAAACAGACGATCGACCAGCAGACCGTAACCGAGATGCCGCTAAACGGCCGCCAGATGACCAGCCTGATCACCCTCTCCGGCGGCTCGACATCAGCTCCCGCCGGCGACTTCACTGGCAGCAAGTACTCTTACGCCGCTGTCTCCGTCTCGATTGCAGGCGGCGGTGGCAACACGACCATGTGGCGACTGGATGGCGGCGACAACAACGACTACATGGCCAACGCCAACCTTCCCTTCCCTTTCCCCGATGCTGTCAGCCAGTTTAGCGTGGAGTCCACAGTGCTTGGCGCCTCGGATGGTCAGCACACCGGCGGTCTGGTAAACGTCGTTACCCGCTCCGGAACCAACACCTACCACGGTTCGTTCTTTGAGTTCATCCGCAACAACTACATCGACGCTACCAACTTCTTCGCTACGTCGAAGGACACGCTGCACCAGAACCAGTACGGTGGCACCTTTGGCGGCAAAATTATCAAGGACAAACTCTTCGCCTTCGCCGGATACCAGCGCCTGCAAAACGCCCAGTCCAGCGCCTCAACCCAGGCCCACGTCCCCACTGCCGCAAACTTGGCGGGCGACTTCTCCGTCACAGACGGCCCGAATTGCTCAGCAACTGCCAGCCAACTGGTAGACCCTCTGACCGGTGTCAAACTGGTGGGTAATAAATATCCGAGCCAACCGACCTACAATCCGCAATCGCTGGCGCTGATGAAGTATCTCCCGCAGCCTGTCCCCTCAGTTGACACGCAGGGATGCGGTCTCGTCTCCTATGCCATTCCATCTGTCATTACTGACAATCAATTTGTCACCCGTGTCGACTGGAGCGTAAACGCAAAGAACAACCTGTACGGCCGGTACTTCATCGACGGTTATCAGGCGCCGGCTTTCTTTTCTCCGACCAACATCCTCATCACCACCCAATCAGGAAACATAGAGCGCGTGCAGAGCTTTACCCTCGGTGAGGCGTTCACGATCAGTTCGAAATCCGTGAACTCGGCGCACATAACAATACTGCGACGCACCAACAACCGCGGATACGCTCCCAGCGACATCAACGCAGCGACTCTCGGTGTCAATGTCTATCAGTCCGAACCCAACGGTCTCCAGTTGGCGAATGGAAAGTTCACCATAGGCGGCGGTACAAACTCTGTCTCCCATTTCAACGACAACACCCTTGCCTTTGATGATGACGTGACCATGATTCGCGGCAAGCATCAGATCCTCTTTGGCGGTGAGTGGGTTCAGAATCAGCTCAATATCGGTAACGCATACGAGTCGAACGGCGTCTTCACCTTCAACAGCAGCTTCAGCGCCTACGGGCCGTCCGGACAGAGAGCCTCTGGCGCTCCGACAGAGCCTGGCGACGCCTCTCTTGACTTCCTCATGGGAACACAGAGCGCCTTCCAGCAGAGCAAGATGCAGCAGAACGCGCTTCGTGGACCGATTCCGAGCCTGTACGTACAGGACACCTTCCACGCCAACAAGCAGGTGACCGTTACCGGTGGCCTCCGCTGGTCCCCCAATTTCATGCCCGTGGATGTCTTCAACCGCGGAGTCGTCTTCAACATGAACAACTTTTTGAATAACGTAACCAGCTCGGTCTACCCGAATGCCCCTGCGGGAGCGACGTACTATGGGGATCCGGGTGTTACAAGGCAGTTCACGAAGAACTCGCCCTGGCAGTTCGCTCCGAACTTCGGGCTATCAATTGATCCCCTCGGCACCGGCAAAACGGTCATACGAGCAGGCGTGTCATTGGGCTATGACCAGGTCAACTTCTTCACCGCCCAACGAAACCAGCAGAACCCCCCTTTCGCCACTGCAATCAGCCAGGCGCAGACATCAGCGACCACTCCTATAAGTTTCTCTGATCCATGGTCCGTCGGCGCCATCACCAGCAATCCCTTTCCCCAGCCTCAAGTCCCGACTCCCGCGACTGCTCTCTACTATCCTCAAACCCAGTACGTCTTTCTTCCCCCCCACTACCACCCCTCCTACACCATTCAGTGGACCGCCAGCGTCCAGCAGGAGTTCGGTCGCGGCTGGCAGCTTCAACTCCAGTACATCGGGAACACGACTGTCCACTCCCCTATCGGCTTGCCTATAAGCCCAGCCGTCTATATTCCCGGGGTGTGGGGAGCAGGAGGCTCTGGCTGCGCAGGAATCGTTACAACAGGTCCGGCCAAAGTAAAGCCAGGAGCAGCCGGTACGGCATGTTCTACCGTTGCGAATGAGACCTCGCGTTTTGGACTCACCATCGCGAATCCCAACCAGGGCAACCAGTTTCTTGGCGGTGGCGCCGGCTCGGTGATCGCTGGTGACTCCGCCAACGCAAACTACAACGGCTTGGTTGCCACCATTCAGCATCGGCTTTCGTCAACCTTCAGCCTTCTCGCCAACTACACCTACTCGAAGTGCTTGAACGTTGAGGATTCCCAGGGCGATTACGCCGGTACAACCGTCGAAAATCCCGCCAACCCCGGCCTGGACTACGGGCCATGCGGGGCCGATTTCCGGAATATCGAAAACATCGTCATCGTTGCCAAGAGCCAGTTCGGGCTTCCTCGCGTAGCGGCCCTGTTCCTCAACAACTGGGAGCTAGCACCGCTGGTGCATATCCAGAGCGGAGCTCCCTTCACCGTAACGGCAGGACAAGATAACTCCCTCACTGATGTAGGCAATGACCGCCCCAACCTGGTCCCCGGAGTCAACCCCTATGTCCACCTGGCCGTCCGCAAGGGTAGTGGCGCTGCGAACCGGGGATACCTGAACCCGAAAGCCTTCTCCCAAATCCCGACTACGGCATTTGGAACGTACGGAGATATTGGAAGGAACTCCTTCCGCGGCCTCCCCGCCTACCAGCTGGATGCCCAGATCTCCCGCATATTTCAACTCTACGAAAGGCTGAACATGACTCTTCGGCTGGAAGCATTCAATATGCTGAACCATCCGAACTTCAACATCCCAACCGGCACATCAACAGGAACACTAGGCGCAACAACTGGAAACGCCGCAGTCTTGACGTCATCAACCTTTGGCCAGATCTCATCGACCTCCAACACGGCCAGAGTCTTCCAGGGAAGCGTCAAATTTACGTTCTAAAGAATTAGCTTCGCCCGGCCGCAACAAGGCCGGCGAAGCGACCAACCGAAGTGAACCGCATCGCAGCAGTACCGCGGGGAGATCCTGTCATCTCCTCTTTCGCGCGTTAGGCAAAAAACATGATCAGACCCAGGAGAGATCCGTGACAATGCAGACCAACGATCGTAGGGAGTTTCTGAAGATGAGTGGTGCGGTGCTGGCTACAACCGCAGCGTCGTGGACCGCAACCAGCTACGCGAGCATCGTGGGCGCCAATGACCGCGTGAAGGTTGGTGTGATCGGATGCGGCGATCGCATGAAAGGAGCATTGATCCCCGCTTTTTCGCAGCACGCGAAGGAGATGAACTTCGAGTTCGTAGCCGTCTCGGACATCTGGAATCGGAGACGCGACGAAGGTGCCGCCTACATACAGAAGGTAAGCGGCGATACAGTCGTGCCAGTGCGAAACAACGATGAGTTGTACGCACGAAAAGACGTTGATGCTGTGCTGATTGCAACCGCAGACTTTCAACACGCTCGGCACGGAGCCGAAGCTGTGAACGCAGGTCGAGACGCGTATGTTGAGAAGCCAACAGCTCACACGATGGAAGACGCTCGCCTGTTTCTGGCTGCCGTGAAAAAGACCGGCAAGATCGTGCAGGTAGGAACCCAGCGCCGTAGTACACCGAGCTATCAGAAAGCGGCTGAATACATCCAGTCAGGCAAATTCGGCGACATCGTAATGGTGGAGATGACGTGGAACGTGAACCAGCCTGGACGTTGGCGGCGGCCCGACGTGGTGCCGGAGTTGAAGGAGCAAGACACCGACTGGAAGCGCTACCTGATGAATCGTCCCTACGAGCCGTTCGACGCACGCAAGTACCTTGAGTTTCGCCTGTTCTGGCCTTACTCCTCAGGCATTCCCGACCAATGGCTGGTTCACCAGATTGACACCGTGCATTGGTTCAGCGGACTGCCACATCCACGTAGCGTCGTTGCAAACGGCGGAATCTATCTATGGAAAGACGGCCGCAAGAACTGGGACACCATGACTGCCGTGTTCGACTATGGCCCGCTCGATGACCTCAACAAAGGCTTCCAGGTTCAATACTCATCTCGATTCACTAACTCAGCCGGCGGCGTAAAAGAACTCTACTACTCGAACGCCGGAATGATTGATATGGATAAGCAACGGGTCACTCCAGACGGCGGCCTAAAGGAAAAGGCCGCAGCAGAGATGGGCATGAAGCCAAATCTCCTGCCAAGCTTCGCCCTAAGCGAAAATGTCGAAGCCGTCTCCACAGCAGCCGACACTAAAGGAGATCCACAAACCTCGGCGAACATGAGGAACTGGATGGAGTGCGTACGTTCTCGGAAGACGCCGAACGCAAGCATTGAAGCTGGCTACGCCCATTCGATTGCTCTCTGTATGAACGTTGCCGCCATTCAGACCGGACAGAAGGTGACATTTGACGACAAGACTCAGCAGGTAATGGTAGGGGGAAAGGTGTATGCCTAAGTTGTTAGTGCTGGGTTTTCTGATGGCAGGCCTTGGTTTTGTTGGAAGTAACTTCGCAAACGCAGCGGTCAAAGGCGTCCAGGTGGTCGCCGATGAAGCGCATCAGCGAGTAGACATCACAATCGACGGAAAGCCATTTACTTCTTACATCTGGCCGACATCGCTGAAAAAACCCGTTTTGTATCCACTCATAACCGACCAGGGAATAACGGTGACGCGAGGTTATCCGCTCGAGCCGCGACCTGGTGAACGCGTCGACCATCCGCACCACGCGGGAATGTGGTTCAACTACGGAAACGTAAATGGATATGACTTCTGGAACAACTCCGATGCGATCAAGCCGGAAGGCCGCTCAAAGATGGGGAGCATCTTTCAGAAAAAGATCGTGTCAACAAAGAGCGGAGCCAACCAAGGAGAACTCGTCGTCGAATCCGTGTGGATCACTGGAGAAAATAAAGAGATTTTGAAGGACACCACACGATACATATTCACGAAACGGAAAGACGGGCGCTCCATCGACCAGATCACGACCTTGGAAGCTTTGGACAAAGTCGTCTTCAACGACGACAAAGAAGGTCTACTCGGAATGCGTGTCGCCCACTGGCTTGAGTCAGCAGACGAAAAAGGTGGCATCTTTATGGATGCCAACGGTAAGCCGACAAAAGTCGATGCCGCTGACACCGCCGGGGCCACAGGCGTATATCTCACAAGCGAGGGAGCAAAGGGCGGAGCGGCCTGGGGCACACGCGGGCGATGGTGTACGTTGACAGGCACAAACCCGGACAACCACGTTGTAACGATCGCAATCATCGATGAATCGAAAAATCCCGGCTATCCCACCTATTGGCACGCGCGCGGATATGGCCTCTTTGCAGCCAATCCGCTTGGTCGAAGCATCTTCGATCCGAAGCAGCCAGCATTCAACTACACGATCGAGAAGGGTCAAACCGCAACATTCCGCTACCGGGTGATCTTGTTCTCGCAAGCGGTAGACGCCGCACAAATGAATCGAGAGGCAGATTTATTCGAGACCGACTCTAAGTAATCGAAGATCAGGAAGAACGCATAAATCTCAAGGACCTAAGTGAAAGGCTAATATGCTATGCGCATCTGGCATCGAATTTAGAGAGAAATTGCGTCTAGCGACGCTCGAATATGAAGCGGCGCGCCATCCACCTCATACCAGCGAACCCTCTGCAAGCGAAGCCGAACGTTCAGGGCATGTCTCAGCACGTTACAACCGATGCCTGTCCGACTTTACGAATCACAAACAGGTCTGCACCTTTTGCAGAGAGGAGAGCCCCTTTCCGGCCAGCGAATCCTCTTTACCATCCGTACGGAAAACCACCCGTTAGTACCTCCACAAGAGACACGTGGCGATCGTCATCTGAGGGAATCATCTCTACGGCTAGGCGTGGGCAGCACGAAACCAAATAATGCCAAAGTGCCATTCGGAGTGATAAGTTACGGCATGGCCATCACTGTCGGAGATCACATCGGGGATCATGAGGTAATTAGCACTCTTGGCTCCGGAGGCATGGGACATGTCTACCAGGTCCGCCATACGATCTCGCACAGAGTAGAGGCCATGAAGGTGCTTTTGCCCGGACGCCCCGCCACCGAGGAGATCGCCCAGCGGTTTCTGCGCGAAATACGTCTGTTGGCGAGCCTCGATCATCCGAATATCGCTGTGCTTCATACAGCCTTTCGTCATGAAGGCGAGCTCATCATGATCATGGAGTTCGTCGAAGGCCAGACCCTTCGCGCAAAGCTCGACACAAATTCAGTCATGATGGGAAGGAGCATCGACTACATTCAACAGGTCCTCTCCGGTCTCTCCTATGCTCACACCCGTGGCGTCATTCATCGCGACATAAAGCCGTCGAACATCATGATTAACCGCGAAGATCGCGTGAAGCTGGTGGACTTTGGGCTCGCATTCCCTGCGCTCGGTTCAGATGTGACTCGCCCCGGCGCAATCCTCGGCTCGTTGCACTACATGTCTCCCGAGCAGGTCATGGGCGAACAACTCGATGCACGGTCCGATCTTTATTCGGTCGGCGTAACCCTATATCAACTAATTACAGGACGCTTGCCCTTTGACGGTACCGGCGAGTACGCAATCGCCAGCAGCCACCTGAGAGCGATGCCCACCGATCCAGTAGCAATCAATCCGAACATTCCTCCTCTACTATCCGAAGCGGTAATGAAATCGCTGGCAAAGACCCCGGACAGTCGATTCCAGACCGCAGCTGAGTTCCTTGAAGCCCTGCGTGCGATTCGTTGGGATGAGGCTACGACACTCCTGATTCCAGCCCGCCGCACAAGAGAGCCCGATGAGCACACTCCAGCGGTTTACGGAAGTCTCTTGGCCTCCGACAATTCAAAGAAGACGAGCCTCGATCAGAGAGAGCTCGAATCAGTCAGCCGTGAACTGGCGTTCCACATAGGGCCTATCGCAAGACTCGTCGTCAACCGTGCCGCCAAAAAGGCGGTGAACCTCGATGAACTCTATGCGCTTGTGGCGAAGGAGATCGACGCCGAAGAAAGCCGCAAGCGCTTCCTCGCAACTCGACGCAACCTCTCCTCCACATAGCGAACCCTACGTATCGAGCATCTGAATCGCTTTTTTGAGACTGACGTACATCCGATTGAACGATGCGGTCACCTCGGCGATCTCGTCTCTTCCCTTCACGATTAGCTCCGGTTGACTCAGGTCGCCTCTGCTCACCAGGTCGGCCGTGGTCGCGAGCCGCCTTACCGGAAGAATAATGATGTAATACAACCCCAGATCAATGACCGCCAACGTGCCAATGAATGAGACCGAGATATAAAGCAGCATCGTGTGGAAGATCCTCGAAGCAATTCCCTCCGCAACTGCCGTCGGTACCGAGACGATTTGCGCTCCAATCACTTCGTTGAGCGTCCATCCAAAACCGTTTGCGCTTCCATAGGTGTGGATCTGGGTTGGCGGCGCATTGGCAGGCGAGCCGTGGCATTGCAGACAGCTTGCATCTGTCACGATGGGTTGGGACAACGAGATCGATGTGCCCGTAGCGGTCTGCCGCTCGCCGACCAACTGCTTCTGATTTGGATGATTCCGGAAGTAATCGATAATGTCGGCCTCCCATTGGTCCGCACGATCGCGAGGATTCGTAGGGTTGAGCGCTGCCTCTTTATACGTGTAGTCCGGATAGTCTTTCCGCAGATGGTTGAACGTAACGGTTGCAGCATAGAAGGGGATCGACTGGGGCAGAAAACGCGTTGCGCTATCGGGCGTCGTCGCGAGCAGTGGATCCAGCTCCTGCTCGGTATAGTCGCGAGTCGACCGCGCACTGGCAATCATTAGCTTCGCCTGCTGCAGAGTCTGCTCGCGTGCATTCTTTTCCAGAAAGTTGTGTGAAAGCTGCGATACGAGCAGAAGACCAGCACCAAATAACAGAATAAGCATTATGTTGAACTTCGCGAGTAGCTTCAAAACATTACCTCACTTATAGGAAGCCGATTTCTCTTCGAGCATCGCCGTAACTGCCAAGTATTCTCCACCCTGCTAGAGGGGTCCTACTCAACAGCATACTTTTAGTCTTTCAACTCAGACTACTCGCTACGAAACGTCTGAAAACCAACTTTGCTCGGCGAGTCAACGAGAAACAAGAGCTCTTCACAACCCCTTGACATTCGACAGGAGAAAGGTGCACTCTGTTGTCGAATGCCGAGGGGAACATGCCACCAACCTCCGATCTGCTGCAAGGAACGCTCGATCTACTGATCTTGCGCACTCTCGCGCTCGAGCCCATGCATGGGTGGGGAGTTGCCCAACGCATCCAGCAGGTTTCTAAAGAAGCGCTCCAAATCGGACAAGGGTCGCTATACCCGGCGCTCCACAGACTGGAATACAAAGGCTGGATCCGCGCTGACTGGGGAGCGTCGGAGAACAACCGTAAGGCAAAGTTCTATTCGCTGACAGTAACAGGCAAAGCGCAACTGCAAACGGAGTTGAAAGACTGGGAGCGCTTGACGACCGCAATTGGGCTGGTGCTCAAGCAGAGTTAGGAGAGTGAAATGCTCAAGGATCTTCTGAGGCGTCTTCGTCTTCTCTTGGCGCCGCCAACACGTCTCGAGGTCGATGATGAGCTGCAATTTCACCTCGAACAGCAGATCGAAGCGAATGTAGCTGCAGGAATGACGCTGCCCGAAGCGCGACGACAGGCTGTCATTGCGTTTGGCGGAGTAGAGCGCACGCGGGAGCAGTGTCAAGAAGAACGGCCACGGCACTTTTTCGAGACGCTCTTGCAGGACGCGCGTTACGCTGTTCGCGGCTTCCGTCGCAATCTAGTCTTTACCGCCACCGTTGTAGTCACGCTGATGCTGGGAATCGGCGCCACAACAGCGGTCTTCAGCGTGGTAGATCGAATTCTGTTTCGGAGTCTGCCCTATGCACACGCAGACCGGCTGGTCTCCGTCGGTCTCGTAGCTCCAGTCGAGCCACAGGAGTTTATGCTCGGCGGCTCCTACTACGATTGGCGCGACAACCAGACCCCATTTGAGTCGCTGACTTCAGAGACAGGAGTGAATCCCTGCGATCTGACAGAGCAGAGGCCCGCACGCTTAAACTGTGCGGGCGTCGAAGCAAGCTTTTTGCCAACCCTCGGCGTCAACCCGATCGTCGGCCGCAACTTTACGACGGAGGAAGACCGCCCAAACGCTCCCCGCGTGGCATTGCTCTCATACAGCATCTGGAAGACTCACTTTGGCCTCGATCCAGGCGTCGTCGACACGTTGATCTCGGTCGATGGCAAACCCGTTCGAGTGATCGGCGTGCTCCCCAAAGACTTTGAGATGCCAAGGCTCCAGGCATTCGACATCATCTTCCCGCAGGCCTTGGATGAGATCGCACAGCGGAAGGCCGACCCAGGACGTCCGATGTGGGCCTTCGCTCGGCTAAAACCCAGCGTCACCATCGAGCAGGCAAAAAACGCGCTGCGGCCCGAGTTCGACTACTCCCTGCGGCTGGCGCCTCCACCGTTTCGCAAGGAGGTCCATCTGCAGGTTCGTTCCCTCAGAGACCGGCAGATGCACGACGTACGTCTCGCCGCGTGGGTTCTCTTTGGAGCAGTCCTGGCGGTGCTTCTAATCGCATGCGCCAATGTAGCCAGTCTTTTGACCGCACGCGCAGCTGGTCGAGAGCGAGAATTCGCAGTACGATCCGCGTTGGGTGCGAGTCGGGTGCGGCTAATTCGTCAAGCCCTCACCGAGTCCATCATGTTATCGCTGATCGGAGCTAGCGCAGGATGCGCCTTTGCAGAGCTGTTGCTGCATCTTTTCATCGCCATCGCACCCGAAGGAATTCCTTTCCTGAACAAGGCGCAGTTGGACATACGCATCATCTTGTTTACGATTCTGCTATCACTGGCCTGTGGCATCTTGTTCGGCCTCGCACCAGCATTCCACAAGCCCCGTGCGGAGGCCCTCGCCGGGCGTTCAACAATGGACATCTCGCACGGAGCCCTCTGGCAATGCCTCGTCGTGACGCAGATTGCGGTCAGTATGGTGTTGCTCGCGGGCGGCGCGCTTCTGTTTCGCAGCTTCTTGAACCTCCAAAACCAATCGCTCGGTATGCAAACCGAGAGCGTGATCACGGCCAGAATCTCGCTCGGTCAGGAGAACTATTCGACCCCGGAGAAGAAGCTCGCCTTCTTCCAACAACTGGAAAGAGCGCTGCGGTATGGCCCTGGAGTAGGTGAGCTCGCCATGAGCGATTCACTGCCGCCCGGTGGCTACCATCACGATCAGATCTATGCATCGATCGTGGTCGCAGGGCGACCCAAACCCGACAGCGGAACCGGCGGCTTAGTCACATGGCGCTCGGTAACGCCGGAATACTTCAAACTTCTAAACGTCCCCATGCTGCAGGGAGAAGGCTTTACCGACGACCAGCGAAACTCCAGCGGCCACTTCGTCGTCTTCAAGCAGATCACTCGCAAACCGCATGTTCCCTCGTCAAAACTCGCTTGGGCAGCGTCTACAACTCGCAGGTGGTGGCACTAATGACATCTGGTACACCGTCACAGGAGTTGCAGCCGATGTAAAAAATGGCGGACTGGCAGACCAGAGCCAGCCGGAGTATTACAGGCTCAGGCGAAACGTGTCCGACGACTGGAACGACGGAGGCTCAACGAGCCTCGTGAAGTCGACACTCCCCGCCGGCGTCATGGAGCGTTGGATTCGCTCTCAAGTCGCGACGCTCGATCCAACCTTGCCGGTCGACATCGCGACGCTGCAGGAGAGAGTCAGCAAGTTGTCGGACCAACCGCGATTTCAGACAACACTCATCGGCTTCTTCGCTGCAACCGGCCTTACCCTTGCGCTCATCGGCCTCTACGGAGTCATCTCATTCTTCGTAACCCAGCGCACTCAGGAAATTGGCGTACGTCTGGCACTCGGCGCAGATAAAACCGACATCTTGAGACTGGTTATGTGGCGAAGCCTGAGGTTGCTCATCGCAGGAACCGCGCTTGGTCTGGTTGCAGCGCTGGCGACGACACGCGTCTTGTCCAGTCTGCTCTTCAGCATAGGCCCCCACGATCCCTTCACCTTTGTCGCAATGACGCTGCTTCTACTCGTCGTTGGTCTTATGGCAACTCTGCTGCCGGCACGATCTGCAAGTGGAGTCGACCCAATCGTAGCTCTGCGATGCGAGTGAACCATCTCGGTAAGTACCCATAGCCTTAATTCATTCGACCGATAGCAACTCCCGCTTGCGTCATCGCAAAGCAAAGACTTATCAAATAATGATGGACAAGGGCAACCGCAAGGCCGATCATTTTGTGACTACAGCGAAGGCTAGATTTTGCCTATGATTGCCTCAAAGATCGAAACCACAAACCTAGCCTATTAACTCGAGTTAAAAGTTGAAACAGCGCCTTGCAAAAACGAACTTAATCGCGACCCTAGTATGCAATGCGTTGCTCGGGTATAGCTGCGTAGCACAGGACGCGACTAAACCGCCTTCCCCGACGCCGCAAACTCAGCCCGCTCCCGCCACCCCGCGCGGAGGATCCGCTACAGCTGGCGTATTCGCTCCCGTAAAAGACTCAGAGATGCGTCCAATAACCGCTGGAGGGTTCGTCAAAGACGGCCCCGTGGTCTTCCAGGACGTCGCGAAACAAGCAGGCTTGACCAGTTGGCATCACACGATGGGAACGTTGGAAAAGACCTACATCCTGGAGACCACAGGTTCCGGAGTCGCCCTGTTGGACTACGACAACGACGGCTGGCTCGACATCTACCTGGTGAACGGCTCGACCTACGAAGCAATGAAGGGCACCGCGGCCGCGCCTCACGCGGCCTTGTTTCACAACAATCACGACGGAACCTTCACCGACGTCACCGCGAAGGCAGGAGTCGCGAACGATCGCTGGGGTTACGGCGTCGCCATCGGCGACTACGACAACGATGGATGGCCGGACATCTACGTCTCCAACTTCGGCAAGAACAGGCTGTATCACAACAACCACGACGGAACCTTCACCGATGTCGCCGAGAAGGCTGGCGTCGCCCTAGGAAACTGGTCCACAGGGGCGACCTTCGGAGACTATGACGGAGACGGCCGGCTCGATCTGTTCGTTCCCGGATACGTACACTACGACCTAAGCCACCCCCCGGAGCCCGGCTCAGAGGCCGTCGGCCTGAGCTACTGCCAGTTTCGTGGTGTAAACACCCTGTGCGGTCCCCGTGGTCTACAAGGAGAGCCCGATCACCTGTTTCACAACAACGGGGACGGCACCTTCACTGACGTCAGCGAAAAAGCGGGCGTCGCCGACAAGCCCCACTACTACGGCTTCACCGCGGCATTTGTAGACATAGACAATGACGGCAAAGTCGATCTCGTTGTCACCAACGACTCCTGCCCAAACTATCTTTATATGAACAAAGGAGATGGAACCTTCGAAGATGCCAGTTACTACTCCGGCTTCGCGCTGAACCAGCAGGCACGCGATCAAGCGGGCATGGGCCTCGCCATCGGAGACTATCTCAACAACGGATTGGTCGACCTCTACACCGGCACATTCTCCGACGACTACAAGCCTCTCTTCAGGAACGGAGGAGATCAGGGCTTCACCGAAATCAGCCCTGAGATGGGCATCGCAGAGGTGACGTACCCCTTCCTGACCTGGGCAACCGAATTTATCGACTACGATAACGACGGCTGGAAGGACATCTTTCTCGTCAACGGCCATGTCTATCCGCAGGTAGACAAAAACGACTGGGGCACCTCCTACGCCCAGCGTCCCCTTCTCTTCCACAACGTGGACAAGGGAAAGAAGTTTGAGCTGATTCCCGCAGTCATCGGAACCGGCCTTGCCGAGGTGATTCCCGGTCGGGGAGCTGCATTCGGTGACCTGTTCAATGACGGCAAGACGGACGTCGTTATCAACTCCATGGACCATGTCCCATCACTCATGCGGGATGTCAGCCCGGACCACCACCATTGGGTGGGGTTAAAGCTGGTTGGCGGACCAAAAAGCCCGCGGGACGCCGTTGGCGCCGTAGTCTATCTGACGGCCGGCGGAGTTCGGCAACGAGCAGACGTCCTCAGCGGCGGCAGCTATGAGTCGTCCAACGATCAGCGTCCGCACTTCGGAATTGGCGACGCGACCGCCGTAGACGCTCTTGAGATTCATTGGCCGAGCGGAGCGCTCGAACACCTGGCTCTCCCGGCGGTCGATCGCTTCTTTACGATTCAGGAGGGAAAGGGCGTCCTGCCTGGCGCACCGGATGAACCCGCAAAGGCAAAACCGCCTGTGCCAAGTGGCAGACAAACGTCGCAATAACTGAGTAGAATACACACCACGCTTCAGCCGCGACAAGGCAGGTTACAGGCCGACGAGTAAAGAGTTGAGGGCTTATGCAACCCCTATCGGAATGGGTCGGAACGCAAATGGGAAAGATCGCTCGTCTCGCACGGCGCTCTGCCACTGTGCGCGCCGCATATGCGATGCTCGTCGCAACACTGTTCCTTGGAAGCGTATTTGCCTTCCTGCCAGAGATTCACGCGCACTCCGATCAAACCGAGACGCAGCAAAAAATTACCGACCTGAATGCGACTCGCAAGGAGTACGCCGAACGAGTCGCCAAGAGTTACAACTTCGCCTTTGGCAAAGGCAACATCTCCACGCCGGGCAATGCAGCCGTAGTTGGCGACACTTTTCTCCAACCGGATGCATACCCTACAGCTGAGTACTGCGGCCACTGCCACCAGGAGGCCTACCACCAGTGGCGCCAGGCCCTGCACTCGAACTCGTTCCGCACTCCGTTCTATCGCACCAGCGTCAACATCCTCCTCAGAACCAAAGGCATTGAGTTCACGCGCCACTGCGACAGTTGCCACAACCCCATTGCCGTTCTCGGTGGTGGACTCACGCAAAACTCCGTCGTCGACCGCAAATTTGATCAGGACGGCCTCACCTGCACCACATGCCATTCCGTTCAAAAACTGCAGTCGACCATGGGCAACGGCGGCTTCGTCATGGGAGTACCCGCTGTTCTGGTCGACGAAAATGGCGTGCGCATCCCAGGACTGGTCCCCGACTCAGAGATCCTCGCACACCTTGATCGACACTCTAAAGCGGTCATGCAGACCTTCTACCGCACGCCGGAGTTTTGCTCCGCATGCCACAAAGCCAATCTGCCGAACCCGTTGAACGATTACAAATTCATCCGTGCCTTCACAGCGTATGACGAGTGGCAAAACTCGAAGTTCTCACAACGAAATCCCCTGACCTTCTACCAGGCCGACTTCACCACCTGCCAGGGTTGCCATATGAAGCGCGCAGCCAATACGTTGAAAGAGCCAGGCGCAAAGAACGGCACCTTCGCATCGCATCGTTGGGCCGCAGGCAATACGGCTGTTCCGTACTACTACGGCTTCGATGAGCAGTTGGCGAAGACAATCGAATTCCTGAAGACCGGCAACTACCTCAACGTCGACTTGTTTGCCATCAGGAAGGCGAACGACGACAAGTTGATCGCGCCTCTCGGTACAACTCCCGTCACGCTTTCGCCAGGCGAGGTTGTTCAAACACTGGTGGTAATTCAGAACAAAAATATCGGTCACTCTCTGATACCCGAAGTACGCGACCTATACGAAGCCTGGGTTGAGTTTGTGGTCACCGACTCCACCGGCAAAGAGATCTACCACAGCGGCTTCATCAAACCGAATGGCATGTTGGACGAGCGAGCACACAGCTTCACAAATCGTCCGGTCAATACCGAAGGCACCTTTGTCGACAATCACAAAGTCTGGACGATTCACTCCGTCGCCTACGACAACACGGTTCAAGCAGGCAGATCCGCTCTGGTGCGCTACGAGTTCCGCATTCCCCCCGAAGCGAAGGGAGCAGTTACCATCACCGCGCGAGTCAACTACCGTCACCTGCGGCAGAGTTATCTCAACAATGTCTTCGCCGACGAAAACCTACGGTACCCCGTGGTTGAGCTGACGTCACGCTCGCGAACCTTCAATATCGGAGACAATCCTGCAACCGCCCCCGAACCTACGGATAATCCTGACTGGATGCGCTGGAACAACCTTGGCATCTCGTATCTCGATCAGCTGCAGTACAGCGACGCGGTGCAGGCATTTGCCCAGGTGGTGAAACTGCGGCCAGACTACCCGGATGGCTACATCAATATCGCGCTGACCAACATCGAGTGGGAAAAATACGCCTCCGCACGTGCGAGCCTCGAAAAAGCTCTAGAGCTAAATCCCACCAGCGCGCGTGCCTTCTACTATCTTGCGTTGGTCGAACGCAGGGCAGGACACTACGACGCCGAAGTGGACGACCTTAAGAAAGTACTGGCGCAGTATCCCCAGTCCCGCGATGCCCGCCGCGAACTCGGAATCTCCTACTACCAACAGCGCAGACCACAGGAAGCCATGGAACAGTTCGAAGCGTTGCAGGCGATCGACCCCGATGATTTGGCCGCCCACTACAACCTCTCGCTTCTCTACCGTCGCATGGGCATGAAGGACAAAGCGAAAGAGCAGTCAGCGTTGTTTGTCACCAAGAAGGTTGACCCCGGCGCTCCAACCTACTCCTTGGACTTCCTCCGCAAACATCCTGAAATCTCAATCGAGAGCGTGCCTTGGCACATGCATACCGACATGCCGCATCCTGCCGCGAGCGGCGGAGAACAGTAAAACAACGCCTCATCCTCAAAGATTTTTCATCGGCATTGGAGAGTTGTGCAGATTATCGATCACGAGATCTATCGCGAAATGACTCGACGCTCGTACGGCCATTTTCAGAAGATAGGACAGGAGCTGTGAGAAGACTGAGATTGTTCGCGCTGGCGTTCATTGTGATCGTTGGATCAATCATCCATCCGCAACCCTGTTCTGCTGAAGCCCTATGCCCATGGCTCAATGCGGCGACGGCCGGCGGAGTCTTGGGCGGCGACGTTCAATTCACTATCACCAACGTAACGCCCCAGGGTGACGCCACCTGTCATTTCACTCGCAAACAAGACGCATCCAACCTCACGCTAACCATCGACGTCCACACGGTGGCTCTTCCGTCGAAAGACTTCCCTACCTATCTCGCTCAATGTGCTGAAGCGCTCCCTCTCAAAGCCGTTGGCAACGAGGCGTTTCAATGCATCCCGAAGGGCGGCTCCACAAACGGAGAAGAGCAGGTGATCGGGCGAGTACGAGACCGCGCTCTTCATCCTGACCGTCAACGCAAATTCGACCAGACAGCTGACTCCCGCTAAGACTGCCTTGAGCCAGGAAACAAGAAATCTCTCTGAACAGATAGCGGGAGCGCTCTTCTAGACATGTCATCGAAACCTCGGCCTTTCATTCATGGGTCTCGACTCGATGCGGTATTGCTTGGCTGGTTGCGCAGTTCTGGCGCTAATCTCCCATGCGAACGCGCAGCAGAGCCCTGCCCCCGCTCCGTCAAAACCTCCAGCCACCGCAGCACAGGCCACAGTCACCGTCGATGACATCCAGAAGATGATCTCGCGAGGACAATTGAAGTGAAGCAGAAGCACAGTTGAACATCTTGGCCAAACAGCAACCCGAGCTAGCTGGAGTGGAGCGGATGCTGGGAATGATCCACTACCAGCGCAACGAATTTGCAGCCGCAAATGCTGCGTTTGAAAAGGCCGTCGCTCAGGAAGGCACCGACCTGCAGTCCGTACAGATGCGAGGGGTGACGTTGTATCGGATGGGTCAACCCGCCGCAGCAATTCCCCTGCTGGAACACGCGAATACCGCAATCGCCACCGTCAACGCAGACGGAACCTACGTTTTGGCGGTCTGCTACTTGGATGTCCATCGTTACGATGACGCGCGCCACATCTTCGCAAAACAGTACAAGCTCCCAGCCGATTCGGCTGCGGCGTATCTCTTGCTGGCTCGCATGTTGCTTCGTCGCAATGAACCTGTTGCGTCTGAACAGATGGCCCGTAAAGCGCTCGAGATCGAGCCCGGATTACCTCTCGCGCATCTTCTGCTGGGACAACTCGCTCTCTCGCGCTCTCGCGCTGACGACGCCATCGTCGAATTCGAAGCGGAACGTAAAATCAACCCAATGGACGGAGAGGTCTACGAGCGTTTGGGTGATTCGTATACACGGGCTTCACGCTACGAAGACGCACAACAGGCTCTGAACTGCGCGCTTCTGCTCGAACCAAACTCAACCGGACCGTACATCCTGCTGGGCCAGGTGTTGTTGAAACGCGAAGACCCACTCACCGCACTGAACTATCTGGTAAAAGCAGAGCAAATGGATCCAAGCAACCACCTCACTCACGTACTGCTCGGTCAGGCTTATCGAGCCTTAGGTCACAAGGAAGAAGCCACGCGTGAGTATAAGATGGCCGAAGGTCTCCAGAATGCCGTCGAGGGTCAAAAGTTCCGAAATCCGTAAAACGGAAAGCTTGGGAATACGGAATAGCCTGCCCTCCACCTCACCGCACGGTTTCCTTCACTCGATGCATCTTCTCCATGCACGTGGCCGCCAACGCAGTCCAGCCCGTTTGGTGACTTGCTCCTGTGCCCCGACCGGTATCGCCGCAGAAATATTCGCTAAAAAGCACAAGGTCCTTCCAATGTGGGTCGTCGATGTAACGCCGCTCGTCACCGTGCGATGCTCGCCGGCCATCCGCATCGCGCAGAAAAAGACTAACCAACCTTCGCGCGATCTCTTCCCGGACCTCCTGAAGCGTCAGCATGTTTCCGCTTCCTGTTGGACACTCAACTTTTAAAGTGTCGCCATAGACCGCGTGATAACGCTCCAGAGCATTCAAGAGCAGGATGTTCATCGGGAACCACACCGGCCCGCGCCAGTTGCTATTGCCGCCGAACATGCCGCTGTCCCCTTCGCCTGGCACGTATTTCACCACAAGCGTCTCCCCTGCAATCTCAACTTGATAAGGATGATCCCCATGGTACTGGGACAAACCACGCACGCCGTGATCTGAGAGGAACGCCGTCTCGTCAAGAAGCCGCGTAAGAATACGCAGAAAACGTTCCTTAGGCACGAGTGCGATAAACTTCGAGCCCGCAAGCGACGGATCCGCATTCTCTATGTCGGAGACATGTCTCGCAAGCTCCGGCTTATTTGCAAGAAACCACTGCAGGCGTTTGCGGAACCCTGGCAGCCGCTCAATGTCTTCTTTATGCAGGATGCAGACAGCATACAGAGGTATGATGCCAACGATCGAGTGCACCTTGAGTGCCTTTGGGGGCTGGCCTGCCGTAGTTAGTTGATCGAAATAAAATCCATCTTCTTCGTCCCAAAGACCAGTGCCTCCAAGCCCATTGATGGCATCGATAATTGCGATGTAATGCTCAAAAAACTTGCTGGCAATATCTTCATAAGCAGGTCGCGTATGTGCAAGCTCAAGCGCGATCAGCAGCATGGCAGAGCAATAAAGCCCCATCCACGCGGTGCCGTCCGCCTGATCGAGACTTGTTCCATCAGGCATCTTGACGGATCGATCGAACACCCCGATGTTGTCCAATCCCAAAAATCCGCCGCCAAAAAGATTGTGCCCCTTATGATCGTTTCGATTCACCCACCAGGTAAAGTTCAGCAGCATCTTCTGGAAAGCACGCTCCAGAAACTCGATGTCTTTCACTCCGCCATTCCGCCGGGCATCAATCAAATAGACGTGCATCACCGCCCATGCATGGACCGGCGGATTTACGTCGCCGAAGGCAAATTCGTAGGCAGGCATCTGGCCGTTCGGGTGCATATACCACTCTCGCAAGAGCACGAGAAGCTGGTTCTTTGCAAAGACCGGATCGACCTCCGCCATGGGAATCATGTGAAACGCCGTGTCCCAGGCAGCAAACCATGGATACTCCCACTTATCCGGCATAGATAGAATGTCGCGACAGTAAAGATGTCGCCAGTCCGCATTGGCGCCTTTCCAGCGTTCCTTTGGTGGTGCCGGCTGAGCAGGATCGCCCTCTAACCAGCGCTCCGAGACGTAGTAATAAAACTGTTTCGTCCAGAGCAGCCCCGCATACGCTTGCCGCGAGACGTTCCGTTCATCATCGTTGAATGTCTCTGGAATGCGCTCTGCATAAAATGCGTCCGTTTCTCTCTGACGCAAAGCAAAAATCTCATCGAAGGAAAGTGGACCGATAGCAGATGGTTCAGCTTTGTCTTCCCGCACCAAACGGAGCCGCAGAACAGTCGACGCACCAGCATCCAGCTCGAAACGATACACGAATGCCGACTTGGTGCCATGCAACTCGTGATTGACGGCCTCCGTTTCACCTCGCACGAGATAACGATCGAACGCGTCTTTGGTATATCCCATTTTGCCTTGAAAGTTCTGCGCAAGCCGGGCGAAGTTGGTGTCATTCTCAGTAAATAGAACCTCTTCTACCTTTGGCCCTGATGCTTCAATCGCATAAAAGCGGAATCGGCCAAGCGTCAGGTGATTCGCGATCACCGTGCGGTCGCTTCCCTTCTGCATCCGCATCCACGGCCGTGTCTCCTCGCCGGGCTCAAGATTGCGCCATGACCAGTTATTCCGCAGAGTAAGAGTTGGTGCAACAGTCAGCTTGGCCGCATCGGGGCCGCGATTAGAAATCGTCAGCTTGATCAGCGTATCTTCAGGCCCGGCTTTCGCGTACTCCACTTGCACATCGAAGTAGCGCTCCTGATCGAAGATGCCCGTGTCCAGAAGCTCGTACTCTGACTCGTCATACCCGCGCCTCCGGTTCGTCTCGACCAGATCGTTATACGGAAACGCTCTTTGAGGATACTTGTATAAACCCTTGCAGTAGGAGTGCGTCGGCGTCGCATCAAGATAGTAGTACTGCTCCTTAACATCCTCGCCATGATTCCCCTCGGGATTCCCCAGCCCGAAGAGCCGTTCTTTCAAGATAGGATCGTTTCCATTCCATAACGATGTTGCAAAGCACAACCGGCACTCACGATCCGTCCAACCAAGAATCCCATCTTCGCCCCATCGGTATGCACGATACCGCGCCATGTCATGGGTAAAGCTCCACGCGTTTCCATCGGCCGAATAGTCCTCGCGCACAGTTCCCCACTGACGCTCCGAAAGATACGTCCCCCATCGCTGCCAGTTCTCATCGCGAGAAGCAGCCTTCGCAAGCCTCTTATCTTCTTCCGTCATCGCCAATTTATCTTCAACTTTCATGTGCTGCCGTTCTCGCGCAATCCATAGACTTCGCTAATCCCAAAGAATCCCGGCCCGATACAGTGCTCAATCTTAGTTCAAAATCCTCATCGAATGAATTGCCTTGAGACGCGGCCAGAACGGCTGCGCCAACATTTGGGCCACTGTGCAACTCGGGAAGATCGAAAGCCGTATTCCGCCATAGTCGAGGTTCGCTGCCGGCCGACCAATGCACGCCTTAGCTTACGACCTGCAGTACCATAATCCAACGCACAAATGCAGGTCGAGAGCAAACCCGGAGCGCCCCCATCTCTTTGGCAATCTGTCAAAGAGGCCTTGCGCGGCAGCCATCAGGACTACACCACCGGCAGCCTCAATCGTTCAATCCTCCTGCTCGCCATCCCAATGGTGCTGGAGATGGTGCTCGAATCGCTCTTTGCCGTCGTAGACGTCTTCTGGGTAAGCCACCTCGGTGCAGACGCGATTGCCACGGTTGGCCTGACCGAATCAGTCCTTACCCTGGTCTTCGCCGTCGGCATGGGCCTTGGCATGTCGACGACCGCCATGGTCGCGCGCCGCATCGGCGAGAAAGACGCGAACGGAGCAGCCATCTCGGCAGTTCAGGCTGTGTTCCTGGGGCTCATCGTGTCCGTGAGCCTTGGCCTGCCTTTCTTCATGCTTGCCCCCAGACTCCTTGGCCTTATGGGCGCGTCGCCCGCAATCATCGCCAGCGGAACGAACTACACACGAATTGTCCTCGGCGGTTCTGGCGTCGTTCTCATGCTGTTCCTGAACAATGCAATCTTTCGTGGCGCCGGCGACGCTGCCATCGCCATGCGCCTGCTCTGGGTTTCAAACATCCTCAATCTGATCCTCGATCCCTGCCTTATCTTCGGTCTTGGGCCTTTTCCAAAGATGGGAGTCACCGGCGCAGCCCTCGCCACATTCACCGGCCGTGGCATCGGCGTCATCTATCAGTTCTACCGACTCGGCAAAGGAACCGAACGTCTCAAGATACTCTCCCGCCACCTGCGATTGAATGGCACAGTTCTGTGGCGTTTAGTGCGAGTCTCAATATCCGGCATCCTGCAGTTTCTAATTGCAGATGCCAGTTGGATCGGCCTGGTCCGCATCATTAGCCTCTTCGGCGCTTCAGCCGTGGCCGGCTATACCATCGGCATACGCATCGTGTTCTTCGCGATCCTACCTTCCTGGGGGCTAAGCAACGCCGCTGCAACCCTGGTCGGGCAAAACCTTGGCGCTGGGCATCCTGACCGCGCCCGCAGCGCCGTCTTGCGAACCGGCTTGTGGAACATGATCTTCCTTGGTTCGGTCGGACTTGTCTTTATCGCCTTCGCACCCTGGATCATCGGCGTATTCACAAACGACCCCGCAGTCGTACCAGTCGCCGTAAACTGTCTGCGTATCTTCAGTTGCGGAAATATTGCATTCGCCTATGGCATGGTGCTTCTGCAAGCATTCAACGGTGCTGGCGACACCGTCACACCCACCTACATCAACCTCTTCGGCTTCTGGGTCTTGGAGATTCCGTTCGCCTGGTGGCTGGCAACGCGAACCCGGATGCACACCAACGGTGTCTTCGCCTCAGTCGTCGTCGCAGAATCAGTCATCGTCCTCATCAGCATCGTCATCTTCCGCCAGGGACGATGGACCAGGCAGCGCATCTGAATCGCCGCCATTCATCACCTCGCAGACGCATCTACATCAGATCACTGCGCGTAGCGCAACCGCTACACCCTCGCGTGCGGTTCTGACAGCACCGACGACCGTCTCACCGGCAGCCTTCGTATGCGCCAGTGCCGACCTCTTCCGCGGCCTCGGATGCTCAAAAGCGACCGCCTCGATCTCGCCACCGAAAAGTGCGTACCTCTCGTCCAACTGATCGAGCGCACCGTTCAATTCAGCCACAACCGCCTCTGCCTGGTCGGCGACGACGATCAGTTCGACATTGATCTTTTTGTATTGCATCGGAGCACCTCTAGCCTCCAAGTCTATGCCTGCCTGGCTCCAAAGCACACCCGCTACGCAATCCAGAGTTGTGGATTCGTGTTGATTCAAGCGTTTAGAGACAGCGGCAATCCGGCGGCAACACCGATCACGGGGCACTCCGGAGAAGAACCGCCTCGGATGTGGGCGACTCAAGAATGAGTCCCAGCTTTTTGCCGTCCGGCGATGGCCTGATCCAATTCACCTTCTTGCCTGGCAGGTTCACCACCTTCGCCGGCGCAGACCCATCAAGCGGCTGACGCCAGATCGTTTCGTCTGCCCCTGCTCTGGCGACGTAGAAGATGCTCTTGCTATCTGCCGAAAATGAGAACCGGTCAAAATCGTCGAAACCTCGAGGCGGGAAGCTCTGGATCACTTGCAAAGAGTCAATCGACTTGATCTGAAGTGGCGCGCCTTCACCCACCCCCAAGGTCGCGAGCAACTTGCCATCGGGAGAGATATTAAACCAGATCCGAGCTTGAGCGACCTTCTCCGCAGCCCCACCCTGAAGCGGTTGTCGCATGAGAAGCGGATTATTCGGGTCTCTGTCATCGGCATAAAAGACCCACTTGCCGTCAGCCGTGCACTCCGGGAAAAAATCTCTCGGCCCCTTTGTCAGCTGTGTCAGCCCGCTGCCATCGAGATGCATCGTGTAGACGCTGCGAGCATCTCCCTCAACCGTGCCCCCAATTAAGACCAGCGTCTCCGGGTTACAGAGACTTGGCTGGCCGAATAGACGTCCATTCGCCACGTTCATCGTGGTGCTCTCGTCCTTAAGAAGGTTGACGACCCTAAGGCTCCCGGACCCGTTCGCCACGATCGTGTCATTGTCGAGCCACGTGAACCACACCAGCTCCCCGCTTTGGTGCTCCTGCATGTACGTAGAATCCGCCAAAGAGAGCTCTGCAAATCTTGCATTCAAGTTGTTCTGCGTCGTCGCAATGGTCTTTGCATCCGCCGTCAAACTGATGCCCGAATAGACGCTCAGGTCGTTCGTTATCCGTCCCATCTTTCCACCGGGATAAGAAAGAAATCCAATCGGCGCAAAGTCGACCCTCTCCCAGCTGGTCGTGAATAGCCCTCTCCCATTCGGCGTCCAACGCATGTCATCAAGGTATCCGCCGAGCGCGGCCGAGGAAGCCAACGTCCGCATCGATCCCGAAGCAAAGTCGAGACTCTGGACACCGCCAAGTTGATCTTCGACGATCGCTAACTTACCGTCAGGGGCACACGTGGCGAGTGTCGGAAATGGTCTCTTCCCGCTCGCCAGAACCCTCTGATCGCTACCATCCAGATTGGCGCTAAGGAAATTGAAGGCGCCCGCTGCGAGGTCCTGGCGATAGAAACAAACCCTCTGGCCTCCATCGATGAAGCTGAGCGGAAAATCCACGCCCGCAATCACTCGAACTGGCTGGCCGCCGAGAACCGGTATCCGGTAGTCGTCCCACCGATTGGGCCGGGGGTCGCCTAGTGCATCGATCCTGAAATAGATGTAACTGCCGTCCGGCGAAAAGGTGATGCGATCGTATCGGTAGGCCGGATCCTGAGCAATCGTTCGCTCGCTGTTCGTCGGAAGGTGGTGAAGCAACATGCTCTGCTTCCCGTTCGCATCGCTCACAACAGCGGCCACATAAACCCCGTCAGGCGAGATGGCAATACTCTTTACGTGTTTGCTGTCGATCACTCTTTGAAGTGAATAGTGCTCAAACGGCAACTTCTCATGCCGTGTTGCAAGGTAGTACGTCCCGGCGGCCACCCCAAGAATCGCCACCAGACCAGCCACCCACACCAACGCTTTACTTGGCCCGCGTTGATCCGGCGCGTCGATCCCGACCACCGACGATATACCCGACTCCGACAACGCCTCCAGTGCAAACGCCAGGTCCGAAGCGGACTGGAAACGTTGCTCAGGGTTCTTCTCCAGGCAGCGATGCACAACGCGTTGCAGCCCCGGAGGAGTGCTCCGCGCCACCTGAGAAATACCAGGCGGATCCTCGTTCAAGATTGCAGTCATCGTCTCCGCCGACGTCTGCCGTTTAAACGCCCGCTTTCCAGTCAGCATCTCGTACAGGATCGCTCCGAACGAAAAGATATCCGCCCGATGATCGGCCGTCCGCCCGCGCACCTGTTCAGGAGACATATAGCCGACGGTGCCCATCACCAGGCCAGGCTCTGTTCCGTAAGTTTGAGTTGGTCCACTACCGTCCGGATCTGGTTGGGGCTGAGTCAACTTCGCGAGACCGAAGTCCAGAATCTTCACCCGGCCATCTTTCGTGACAAAAAGGTTCTCCGGCTTAAGGTCCCGATGGATGATGCCTTGGTCGTGCGCCGCAGCCAATCCATGTGCGATCTGAACGCCATACTCGATCGCCTTGCGGAGGGGCAGTGGCCCGCTCTCCAATTGATGTCGTAGCGTCAGGCCTACCAGCAGCTCGGAAACCAGGTATGGCGCGCCCTCGAAGACGCCAAAGCGGTAAATCGCAAGAATGTTTGGATGATTCAGAGCAGCGGCCGCTTGCGCCTCTTGTTCAAAGCGCCAAAGCCGGTCGGGGTCCTTTGAAACGAAGGATGGCAAAACCTTGATCGCCACCTCACGCTTCAAAATTGGGTCGCGAGCGCGGTAGACCTCGCCCATCCCGCCTGCACCCAACAGGCCGAGAACTTCATAGCCATCAAGTTTCGAGCCCGTAATTAACGGCATGGTGAGGCGGATTATACCTTGCGCGCTATGGTCCTTTACAAAGTCTTTGAGTCGCGGATGCAACATTCCGAAGGGTTTAGCAACATCTCGACGAGAGACACCTACAGGACACGAGAGAAGTTCGCTGCTCTGGATCTGAATAAGAGCGAGACCGAACTCGTCATAGGTGCTTATCCCATGGACGGCGGCTAGTTACGTTCACCAACGAGGGCGACACCCGCTTCCGAACTCAGCGGATCCGAATCGAGCAGATCGGCAGTCTGCGCGCGATAGCAATTGATTGCAACGATGCGTTCCTGACCCTCACCCGCAGGACCGACTTCATGTGGCACAATCCCACCGAGAAGGATGATGGTTTGCCCACGGTCAAGCGGTATAGGCGTTCCTGCACCTCTCCCTGCGGCGCGAACCATGGACAACGGCTCGCGAATAAATTCAGGATAGACCACCAACTCGCCGGTCGAGCCATCCATCGCGCAACCTGTAAGTGACGTAATAACTGCAAGGTCGCACTGGAGGACGTCCCGATGGACCGCGAGAAAATCTCCAGTCTGTTCATAATAGGAATAAGTCCCCGCGCCAGTTGGGGTAACTTCGATCCCCGTTATACGGCCAAGCGTCTCGGTCATCTGCTGGCATCCGTGAAGCCCCCAATGGAGTTCGCCCCCAGCGCCTGATCGGTAGGCCCGCGCCGGAAAGCCGCCCCGGCCCTCCGTCCCGTCCGAATCCGCCACAAGCACACGTTCGGCCGCGGTTCGCGCAGCATCGGCCTCTGCGCGCATGCGCTGTAGAGTCTCCTCATCAAATAAACCGCTGACCACGAGGTAACCGCCGGCAGCAAACAGACGAGATTGCAAGACCTCATGCGGCGGGTTGAAATGCCAATCGCGAGCGGCCACCTCTGGATCGCTGACAGCTAGCATTCGATGACCTCGCGGGTTTGAATCTTCTCAGTCTCCACCTTCGACTCCGCCCCGTATCTGAATCTTCTAGCAACAAAGGGCATTCACTAGATTTCGGAACCCAAAAAACACTTCGACAACGCCCGGACCTCTCGTACGCGCATGCCAATCATTGGCCAATCAACTCTTGAAGTCCTTTCCCGTGCGGCCCTTCGATGAAGGGCCGCCCAGCTGCTAACCGGGAGCCTTGAGTGGCGGGAATGGTGGTGGCGGTTGCGGTGGGTCGTCACGCGGAGGCGCGAGCGGGTGGCTTGAGCGGCGGTACCAGCGGCGGCACTATCGGGTGCGCAAGTGGTGGCGTAATCGGATGCCTCACCGGCGGTATCAGCGGTGGCTCAATCGGGTGCTTGAGCGGCGGTACTCAGCGGAGGCACAATCGGATGCACGAGCGGAGGCCCAATCGGGGTGCTTGAGCGGCGGTCTCAGCGGCGGCGCAATCGGGTGTTTGAGCGGTGGGATCAGCGGCGGCTCAATCGGGTGCTTAAGCGGCGGTATCAGCGGTGGCTCAATCGGCGGATACTGGATCGGCTTCGACAACGGCTCGACCGGAGGTGCAGGCGGCGACGCAAGCGGTGGCTGAACCGGATGCGCAAGTTGGATAGCTTCGCCTGGCAACTCTGGCTTATATGGGGGCCGAATATCCGAAGGCTTGAACGTTATCTCAAGCGGAGGCTGTGGCAGTCTAATGGGAGATTCAATTTGCTCAATAGGGTTGATAGGCGACGGCATGTGGCACTCTCCGCTGACGGGGCCCGGAAAACATTTTGTAACGTGGCCCGCGAATCAAAGGTGAATCCACTAGGGTGCCTATTATATCCACATCTATAATCTTGCCAAGTTTCTCCGATCTCTTACAGCGGCACCGCCTAATCACCGCAGGCGCGATATCCACCGCCGAACATGTACTTCCAGCTTGCCCTCCAACATCGCGTCTACCGCAAACTTGAGCCCCTGATCCAGATAGAACCTTGTACTCGCCTAGAACGTCCTCTACACTGGCCCGGTGCAGGTAGTCTTCAGTTGTGAAAACAACACATACATGTGGTGGCAAGCGGAGTTCCTTCGCTACAGCTATGCCATCGCGGGCATGCACGCAGACTTGACTGCTCTCGTCGCATCCACAGATGAACCCGAAATCGCATTCACCTGTAACACCGCCCGCGTTGCCAACTACAAAAACTCCATCCCCGACGCACCCCTGACCCTCAATAAGCCTGGCGGAATTGCTGAGTGGGCTGCGCTCGACGGACCTCGCGACGAAACCATTCTCATCGTCGACCCTGATTCCATGTTCATACGTCCAGTGGCCGACCCCGGCCCCATTGCAGCAGGCGAGGCTTACTCCGAAGAGCACAACTACATGGGCGTTCATATCCCAAGTAACAAAACCGTCATCGATCGTCACTGCCGAGAAGATCTCCGCACAAAAGTTCAGCCCGTCGGAATATACATCTGCATCAACCGCGCCTGTCTCGCCGAGTTGGCCCAGCGCTGGCTCCAGAAATCGATCGACATCGCAGCCGATCCCATCTGCCGCGAAGCGCTCAGCGGCACAGGCTGGCTAAGCGACATGTGGGGCTACGCGATCGCGGCCGCCGAACTAGGAGTCCATCACCACCTACGAGGTTTCTCTCAGGTCACCGGCTCCAACACGTTGCGGAACCCCATCATCCACTACTGCTTTCCCCTGATGAAAAAGCGAGACGAGATCTGGACACCCGATACCCAGAAATCAGTCTTATGGAGTAAATGGACCTACAGACCATGGGAGGAACCACCAAATCCCCTCGGAACCACAATTGAAGGCGAGCTATTACTCATGCGCCTGCATGGCTTCGTCGACTCCCTCAAATCAGAGTAGCTCAGAGTAAACAGACAGCAGCGTCGATCAAGCGTCTCAGCCATCGCTCCTCGGCGACAGCAGCGCAGCCGCGCTCATCGCACTTGCAAGTGCAAGTCCGACTGACATCCATATCACCACGCGATACCCCAACACAAAAGACTCCGCTACAGCCACCCTCACTCGCGGGTCGCTGCTCTCTGCGGCCGCAAGATTCGGCCGCTGCTGATCGACCCTGCTACTCTCGGCCGGACTCAACGAAAGTGCCTTCACACGACGATCCAGATCTCTATTGAAGCTTGTGACCAGAACCAGACCGAACACAGCAACCGCCAGCAACCCGGCAATTCGAGAGACAGCATTATTGACCCCCGAGGCGACGCCGGCCTCATTCACTGGCAGCGCATTCATCACCGTAGTCGTCAGCGGCGCAACGCTGATCGCCATCCCGATACCAAGAACCACAACAGCCGGGAAAAATGTGGTCCAGTAAGATCCTCCAATTCCCGGCCTCACAAACAGAGCAAAGCCAGCCGCAGCAATAAGCGATCCAACAACAAGCGGCCCCTTGGATCCATATCGCGCAACCAGTCCGCCCGACCAGCGAGAGAGCACAAAGATAAGCAGAATGAGAGGCAACAGAGCCCCTCCCGCCTGCGTGGGTGAATAGTGCTGCACTTGGATCAGATCCAACGGAAAGAAAAACAAAATACCGCTCAACGCAGCATAGAGAAACAAAGTAATCAGATTAGCCCCACTGAAATCTCGCGAACGAAACAGCGTCAACGAAACCATCGGCGACGGCGACCTCACTTCGACCGCCAGAAACCCGGCCAGTGCGGCGATCCCGACCAACCCAACCAGCGCCGACATCAACCGTCCACGCGGAACCTCAATCAACGCAAATGTAATTGCTCCGAGCCCGAACGTTGCGAGCATCGCTCCAGGCCAGTCCAACGCTCGACTTGCACTCTCGTTCCGGCTCTCCGAACGCGACTAAGGGTCACCGCCAGCACGACGATCGCAACCGGCACATTGATAAAGAAGACCCAGCGCCACGAGCCGTGCTGAACCAGCCATCCGCCAAGCACCGGCCCAATCGAAGCCGTAATCGCAGTAAAACCCGACCACGTCCCTATCGCACGGCCCCGTTCCTTGACCGCAAATGATGCACTGATGAGCGACAGGCTACCCGGTACAAGCATCGCCGCACCGATGCCTTGCACGCCTCGCGCGACGATCAGCGCATGGATCGAACCTGCAAATCCGCACCACGTCGAACCCAATGCAAATACGATGACGCCAAAGATGAAAGTCTTGCGACGTCCGTAGAGATCGCCCAGCGATCCACCCACCAAAAGCAGCGAAGCAAGCATCAGTGCGTACGCTTCTACCACCCACTGAACGTCGCTCACGGTCGCATGCAATGAGCTCTGCAATGCGGGCAGAGCAACATTCACCACCGTCCCATCGATAAAAGCCATGCTCGAGCCAAGAATCGTCGCAACAAGAACCCAGGAGCCGTTCTGCGAACCACCAGCCTCGGGCCCAATATCTTCTCGCGGCACCGAAGTCGTGGTAATCATCTCGAGATCCTCTGTACTTTAATCACTACTTCGAATGGCTATCGTTCACTGGGTGAAGCGCAGGGAGAGGCAGCTAAGACCGCCATCCATCTTTTGAAACTCCGACATATCAAGAATCAGAGGATTGAATCCACGTGCAATTAACTCCGACGTAAGGCGCGGATATCCCGCTGCGACAAGCACACGCTCATTCACACGAACGCAATTAGCCGCATAGCTCTCCTGTAGAGAAACGCGAATGAGTTCGTACTTGCTGAACCGCTCATCATCTGCCATCTCTTCCATCACAACGAGCGTGTTATCGCCGACGTAGGAGATGCCGCTCTTCAAATGGAGGATGGTAGTCATTCCGCGAACATCGATCGTGGAAGAGGTATACCCCTGCGCGGCAAGATAAAACGCGAGCTGCCTTGCACCCTCTTCGTTAGTACGGTGCGACAGTCCTATAAAGAAATGATCCTCAGCCTCACAGATGTCGCCGCCATCAAGGGTTCCGGGCGCTTCGATACTACTTGCAGTCGCAAAGAACCTGCTGATCGCGTCTCGCATTGCACTCACCTCACCCTCGCGGCTGGCAGCGCCGGGACGAGTTAAGATGGCGCCTCTCTCCGTCAGCACTGCCGTGTCTTCTACAAAAGTAGAGTCGGGATGATTCAGGTCGGGAGCCAGTGTAGTGACGGTGAGGCCGCACTCCTGCAACGCTTCGCAGTAGCGTGCATGCTGATCCAGCACACCCTTGAAGTCTGGTACGCCCAGCTCAACTGTAGTAAGCCCATCTGCAAAATTACTTCCCGGAATACGAACGATCGCGCTATTGAACAAGAGTCGTAGTCCTCCTCGATGATGGTTTCACAGATGCGGAGACAGCGTTCGCTCTAAATCTCTGCCTGACCCTGATCTCAACGCTGCCTCATCCAGAGATAGGCCGGAACAGCGACGGCCAGCAGGCATCCAGCGCGAAGTGCACTCACCGGATCGTCATGAACCGCAGCAACAAGGAAGAGAAACGAACACACCAGCACCAGAACAGTGGAGACAGGATATCCCCATGCGCGGAAGGGTCGCACCATCTGCGGTTCGCGGACTCGCAAGACGATGACTGCAATGTAGTTAACACAGTACAAAGCCACAACCAGAATCGCCGCGACCGCGATGATGTCTTCGAACTTGCCGCTTGCAATGAATAAAGCAGCGGTGGCAGCAGAGAGCAGCAATGCCGGACGCGGCACTCCGCCGGAGCCTACCTGCGCGGCGCGCTCGCTAAAGATGCCATCTCGTCCTATGGCAAGCAGAATGCGCGGCGCCCCCAGCAGAACCGCATTGATCAGACTTAACAGTGTAAGAAGAGCGAGCACGGTGACAAACTGCCCACTCCACCGTGGGAAGACAACTCTGGCGGCGTCCGCGGCAGGCAACGTGGAGGCGGCAAGTGTGGGGATCGACAGCACATGCAGGAACGCGAGATTCATAAGAAGATACAGCCCCAGCACGATCAGGACTCCGCCGATCATCGCTCGCGGCAAATGCTTTGAGACATTCGTATCTTCTTCGGTAAAGTAGATCGCTTCGTACCATCCGTCATAGGTAACGACGATCGCTCGAAACGCGGCCACCATCGGCACCAGCATCTGAAAAATACCACCCGTGCGTCCGAATCCATGAGTGGATGATGGAATGGTTCGCCTGCGGCGGATGCATCAGACAAGCAGCAGCAAGCAACAGAAAGGTTATCGCCGTAATCGAGCTGGTGAGCTGTTGTATGGAGCTGCTCACCTTGAGACCTGTCCAGTGCAAGGCGCAAAAAACAACCACAAGCCCCAAGTGCAATCGAGGTTGACCTGGAAGCAACACCTGGGACGAGCGCAGCAATGTACTCAGCCGCAGCTACAGCAGCGTATGCGACTACGGCACAGTTGTTCAGCCAGTCCGCCCACCCCACGGCGAATCCTGTTGTAGCGCCGAACGCACGCTTTGAGTAGATGTAGAAGCCACCTGCCTGCGGCATCGCTGTGCCGAGTTCCGCGATGGAGACAGCGCCCAGCATGGCATAACAGCCGCCTGCAGTCCAAACAAGCATGATCGGCCAGAAGCTGCCTAGCTGCCCCGCGATAGTTCCCGGCATGCGCAGAATACCCACGCCAACCGTGCCCACCGAAGATCACCGCAAGGCCAAAGCCGAGACCGAGGATTCGTTTGAGCGAGGTGCGCGGGACTGACTTTTTATCGGCGGAACTTTCAAACCCAGAAGACATTCAATGCATCCCCCGCCTTAGTCCATCTTGGAAATCGCGCCACTGAGTAGAAGAGCTGGGATCCATCATCCTCGTCTCTGGACTGTAATTCATCGGCAAGCCTGCACGCGAAAAATCTCCGCAGTCTACTCAGATTCGCCAATCAAAAGACAGAGGCTCACGTTGACGTTTCGATAGCCAACAGCAGCTCCTCTTCCTCATTGGATTGAGCGTTGGTTCTTTCAGAAAGACCATACCGTTTCCCAAAACGGGAACCCCGCAAAAAATAAATCCGCAATCAGTGGCGTATTTTTTGAACCCGAATTTAGCTGGCTGCCTTACCACCACGTTCACCACGCAAAACACCACAAATTGACCACCAAAACACCACGTTTTGGCACCCGTTTTTGTCAAAACCCCCAGCAAAAACGCCGAAACACCACAGCCAAAAAAATATGCACTAAAAGCTACTCCTCGGGGCTGAGTTTTTTGCCTCGCGCAACGTGCTAAGGTTCGCTGAACCAGTCTTTAGAATGCTGTTCCAATGCTATCCGCACCAACTGACTCCTTGTTCGAACCCCGCTCCGGGCAAAGAGCAGTTGAAGAGAGGCTTTGACGGAACCCTCTGAGATGTTCAGATGCTGTCCAATCTCCTTATTGCTAAGCCCTTCAAAGATGCATTGCAGTACGCGCCGTTCTCTTACACTCAGCGAGTTTTGTCGCGCCTCCCCGCCGAGTTGACGAGCAGTTACGATCAAAGTCTTTACCAGGCCAGGGTCAATCCAGGTCTCGTGTTGCATAACGCGGCCGATCGCCTGGATTAGCTCTGCAAGCGGGCTACTCTTGAGAAATACACCAGAGACTCCCCCTTCAAGAGCACGCAGCATCACTGCATCGCTGATGCCACCGGTCACAATAAGGATTGGTCCGGTGAAGCCGGATCGCCTGCTTTCACTGATGAATTCGGTCCCAGGTTGCTCCCCGAGGTCGTAGTCAAGGAGTACCAAATCCACAGCTTGTTTCGCGATGATTTGGAGTGCTTCATGGACAGACGCACACGCAGCAACGATCTTACATTCAGTATCGGCTTCGAGCAGTCGAGAAAGACTTTCACGGAAGAGAGTGTGATCATCGATGATCAGAACGCGTATCTGCTTATTCACTGAAGAGGCCCTCCAGCTTTTCCGACCGGGTCAATTCGACTACAAAACAAGCGCCAAGCGTAGTCGCTTCGTAGCGAAGATCACCTCCAAAAGAACGCATGAACGCACGCGACAGATAGAGGCCCAGACCAGTTGACTCAGCCCTCTGCTGGAAGGGTTTGAAGAGATCTGCGGGATTCTGAACACCGGACCCACTGTCGAGCACACGCACAAATACCTGTTGTTCATGAGTGTCGACGGAGAGAATCAGTTGCTTACGTGGTTGCAGACTCATCGCTCGCTCACTGTTGTTGATTAGGTTAAGAAAGACCTGCATAAGACTTGGCCTGTCTGCAAAGACCCCAGGCAAATTTTCTTTGAGCGAAATCTTTAGTTCGATTCCTTTCTCCTGAAGCGGCTGTTCGACAATAATTCGCAGCTCTTCGAGAAGCGACGAAAGATTTATGTTCGCAGCGCGATCGGAACCACTTGGCAGGCTCATTGCCGCGATCTTCTCTAACGAGTGGATGAGAGTGCCAAGCACTTCAAAGTCTCTGTTCTTTTGTGAAAAGAAATCGCGGCTCAGATTTTGATGGACAACGGCAATCGCCGCACAAACATTTCGAATCTCGTGCGAGATAGCGGCCACCAGGATTCTCGACCCGGATAAGAGTTGATGCAGGCTCGACTCCTCATGGCTTCTAAGGTCGTCAGAGATATCAACGACCATCGCGGCCATCCGTGGACCAACACTAGTTTGATAGGTTGAAAACCAGATATCGGCCAGAAATATTTCGCCGTTGTGCCGTGTGCCGTGGCATTGCATTACGGTGCGGAAGTTTCGTCCTTTAGGATGCGCCGAGGGCAAATTGAGCAATGAAGGCAGGTACTGATGGATGGATGTGCCCTCAAGAGTTCCATCCGTCACGCCGAAGAGCTTGTGCGCTGCGCCATTAGCCAAAAGAAATTGGCCGTCTGCGTTCGAGGTGAATATTGCAGCGGGACTGCTCTCGATTAAGACTCGAAGTTGTTCCTCTGCATCTTGACGAGCAAGAATCTCGAATTCAATTTGACGCATGTGCTCACTGGAGGCACGCCGAGTACGCACCACACTATGGACGAAGAGGCCGAGCCCGCAAAATGCGGAAAATGTGAGAATGTCGCGAGGAACTCCCACCGCCGGACTCCACTTCAAGCTATTGAACGCTTCAGTAAGACTGGTGCAGAAGGCTGCGGCCACAAATATCTGCCACCGATTGAGCACTCGGCCGAAAAGTAACATCGGAAGGAGATACAGAAAACCAAGCGGAATCTCTGCATCGATACGCCAGTCGATGAGTGCAATGAGAACAACGAGGAAGCTCGCTTGGAAGAAGATAGATTTCGAGTTATCGGAAGGTAAACGCACGGTCATACCTTTAGAATCTTACTGCGCCGACAAGAGCCACTTATATCGCTCAGTTGATGTTGGGATTGTCTTCAAAAATAGGAAGCGGCTAAGAATAGCAGCAATGGGAGCTTATACGTCTCTTTATGCGCTCCCTCTCATTGTCATCTGGCTAGCCGAAAGATTGATCCAGCTAGCCAAAAGATCAATCAACCAGCAGATTGGCGAACGATAAACTTCGAATAATACGATCTGCGTGCATGGCATCTCCCTGGGCCGAGCCAACTAAGACGCGCAAATATTTTCAATTTGCAAAAAACGGGTGCGGATTGATTCGCGGGATCGCAATTAGCTGTACACAAGCGCTAGAGATAACGAGTCATCACAATGATGTCAGTAAGTCTAAAATCCCCATCGATAATCTTGCTTTGCTTCCTCA
>CAVYUE010000007.1:0-487540 GCA_963771625.1 uncultured Acidobacteriaceae bacterium | reverse complement strand
GAGGCGCTC
Organism: uncultured Acidobacteriaceae bacterium; assembly: GCA_963771625.1. Lineage (GTDB taxonomy): Bacteria > Acidobacteriota > Terriglobia > Terriglobales > Acidobacteriaceae > Edaphobacter. The sequence goes on along the minus strand of CAVYUE010000007.1, from coordinate 487,531 downwards.
GTAGGTGTTGCGCATCTGGGCGTAGCTGGTGAAGAGGCAGAAGGCGCGGCCCATGGTGATCTCGAGGACGCGGCGGATGCGTTCGGCGGCCTTCTCGGGAAAGTCTGGCTCGCGTGGGTCGGGCATGTTGGGTGGAAGGTAGAGGAGGGCTTGCTTTGCGTAGTTGAAGTGCGAAGGGACGACGAGCTCGCGGGTGGAGTGGAGGCCGAGGCGCTTGCGGATGTGGTCGAAGCCGCCGGAGACGGTGAGGGTGGCGGAGGTGAGAATGACGGAGCTGTAGTTGTCGAAGAGGGTGGTGGTGAGGAGCTCGGAGACGTCGATTGGCGTGGCTTGCAGGTGCGTGTGAAAGCTGGCGTGGGCGGCTCCGCGGGCGAGATTGCGGACTCCGCCTGCGGTGCGACGCTCTATCCAGAAGACGGTGTTGCGGTCTGGTGATTCGAGGAGGAAATTGAGGTGCGCGCGGATGTCGGCGACGCGTTTGCGAAGGCCGGAGGACTCTTCGACATTCTTGAGGTATTCGAGTTCGCCTTCGAGGCGAGTGAGTGCGTTGAGGACGGCGGTGTAAGTGTCGCCGCTTTCTTCGAGGAACGCTTCGCGGTGGAGGAAGGGCATGCGGCCGCCGCCGTTGGCCATGCCGTTGGGGTCGGTGGGGAGGACGGAGAAGAAGAGGCGGGAGCGGTCTTTGAGGGTGGCGCAGGCGGATTCGATGGCGCTGCTGCTCGCTTGTTTGGCCTTGAGGAGAATCTCGGTGTCGCGGATGAGCTCGTCGATGCGCTGGGTGCTGAGGCCGATGCCAAAGTAGTTGGAGGCGACCTCTTCGAGTTCGTGAGCCTCGTCGAAGATGACGACGGCGGCTTCGGGTAGGATGCCTGCGTCGGGTGCGCCTGCGGCTTGCTGCTTGATGTTGAGGTCGGCGAAGAAGAGGTGGTGGTTGACGATGACGATGTCGGACTCGAGGGCTTTACGACGCATGGCGGTGACGAAGCAGCGCTCCCAGTCGGGGCAGGTTTGGCCGAGGCAGACTTCGGTGCGGGCGTCGAGCTTGTGCCAGAGGGCGGAGGACTCGGGGAGGTGGTCGAGTTCGGCGCGGTCGCCGGTTTCGGTGGTCTTTTCCCAGGTGGCGATGTGGTGGAACTGGTCGATCTCTTCGAGGCCGTTGAGGAGCGGGTTGTCGCGGAGGGCGTAGAGCTTGTGGCGGCAGAGGTAGTTGTTGCGGCCCTTCATGTAGCAGACTTTGAGGGGGCCGAGGAGGGATTCGAGGAAGGGGATGTCCTTGAAGTAGAGCTGCTCCTGGAGGTTTTTTGTGCCGGTGGAGATGATGACGCGCTGATTGCGCTCGCGGGCTAAGCGGAGGGCTGGTAGTAGGTACGCGAGGGTTTTGCCTGTTCCCGTGCCGGCTTCGACGATGAGGTGGCGCTTGTCTTTGAAGGCGGATTCGATGGCTTTGGCCATGTCGTACTGGCCGCGGCGGTGCTCGAAGGCGAGGGTGGAGCGGGAGAGGATGCCGCCGGGCGCGAAGAAGTCGTGGAGGTTGGGGAGATTCTCCGGGGGGCGGGCGTGATCGAGATGGGGGCCGAGGTAGACACAGTGTTTTGCTGAGGATCGGGCGGCACAGAGGCTTTGCAATTTCTATAATAGAAGTAGAAGCGAAGAATTAGCGTAATAAGCCTGACCGCCTAGATGGTGCGCGGGAGAAAGTTGGACGTTCCGTGGCTCAGAGAGACGATAGAAAGCGGTTAGGGAAGAAGCACAGGCAGGCGAGCACGCGGCCCAAGAAGGGGCGTGCGCCGAAGGCTACGCCGACGACGGGGGCGGTGGATCCTCGGAAGCGGAAGATACTTTCGACGAAGCGGGCGGCGGCGGATGCGGCTTCGCGGGTGACGAAGCAGTCGCCGGAGCGGGAGAAGCGGAGAGCGATTCGGACGGATGGTGGGGGCTCGAAGACGCCGAAGGGGACGGCTCCGAATGCTCCGCGGGCGAAGCAGGTGCGGCCTGCGGATGGGATTGTGGGGCGGCAGACGCCGCGGTCGGCGAATGTTGCCGGGCGCGAGCGACTCGACGAGGAAGACTGGCGCGATGTTGAGCTGCTGGCGTCGCAGATGGTCACCGATACCGAGAGTGTGGATGCTCGCGAGCTGCCGCTGATTGCGGTGTGCGGGCGGCCGAATGTGGGCAAGAGCACGCTGTTCAATCGGCTGACGGGGTCGCGGCGATCGATTGTGGGCGATGAGCCGGGGATTACGCGGGACCGCATCTATGGCGAGTTGGAGTGGATGGGGCGGGAGGCGAGGATCGTCGATACGGGTGGCGTGGTGCCGGATGATGAGGCGCTGATTCCGGCGGAGATCTTTCGGCAGGCGCAGGTGGGGCTGGAAGAGGCTGACGCGATTGTGATGGTGGTGGATGGGCGGACGGAGCTGGCTTCGCCGGATATGGAGCTGGCGCGGTTGTTGCTGCGCGGTGGGAAGCCGGTATTTCTTGCGGTGAACAAGATGGATACCGACGCGATGCTCGCGGGTGCGGAGAACTTTCGGCGGCTGGGGTTCAGGAATGTGCTGCCGATCTCGGCGGAGCATGGGTCGGGGATGGGAGATCTGCTGGATGCGGTGTTTGAGGTGCTGCCGGAGCCGAAGGAGATTATTGAAGAGCCTGAGGTGATGCTGACGGAGATGGATGAGGCCGAGGAGGATGAGACGGGACCGGATTATTCTGTTGCGGCGGGCGCTTCTGTTTCGCCTGCGGCTGCGCTTGTGCATGAGGCTGCGGATGATGCAGCTCCGAAGCGTCCGAGGATGCTGCGGTCGCATGGCGAGTACGACAGCAAAGAGACGAAGATCGCGATCATCGGGCGGCCGAATGTGGGTAAGAGCACGCTGCTGAATGCGCTGACGGGAAGCGAGCGGGCGATTGTTTCGCCGATTGCGGGGACGACGCGCGATGCGGTGGATGAGGTTGTGGAGCGGGATGGGCACAGCTTCCGGTTTGTGGATACGGCGGGGATTCGGCGCAAGGGCAAGACGAAGCTGATGGCGGAGAAGCTGTCGGTGATTATGGCGCGGAAGCATCTGGAGGCGGCGGATGTTTCGCTGCTGGTGATCGATGCGGCGGAAGGCGTGGCTGCGCTGGACGCGAATATCGGCGGGTATGCGCATGAGAGCGGGCGCAGCGTGATCATCGTCGTCAACAAGTGGGACCTGATGACGCGGGCGGGCAAGGATGGGATGCGGTTGTTCGATGGCAAGCCGCCGGCGGACCAGAAGACTGTATGAGCAGGATGTGCGGGACAAGCTGAAGTATCTGGACTATGCGCCGCTGCTGTTTATCTCGGCTGCGGATGGGAAGAATATCGAGTCGGTGTTCAAGAAGGTGGAGCTGGTGGCGCGGGAGCGGCGGAAGCGCGTGACGACGGGGCAGATGAATAAGTTTCTGGAGAAGGTGGACTTCCAGAAGGCGACCGTGCCGATGAACAAGCGCGTGCGGATTTATTACATGACGCAGGCTGCGGTGGCTCCGCCGACGTTTGTGCTGTTTACCGATAAGGACGTGAAGCTGCACTTCTCGTTTGAGCGATTTCTGGGGAACCAGATTCGGGAGAACTTTGGGTTTATCGGGAGTCCGATCTGGTTCAAGATCAAGGCGCGGAATAAGAAGAAGACGGAGTAGCTCGGTTTCTCGCTACTCCTGTTCTGTCTTGAGTTGGCGAGATTCGAGCTGGCTGCGCGGTGGTGTTATTTCATAAGAGAGATGCAATCGTTTATCGGTGGCATCTCTGAAAGAGATTTGAAAAAGCCAAGATCGCGATTGACACTGCGAGGGCTGCAGAATAAATTCTCAAGTCACCTCCCTATTTGTGTTGGGCTCTGTTGCTGATTGGCAAATCTCGTTCGTTGAGGTGCCTCTTTGAAACAAGTCTATTTTCGCCCTCTGCGCTGCTTTGCGCTTGTACTTTTCATCAGCATTCTTGGCGACGCTCTGGCGTATGCCGAAGAACCCACTCTAACCCCTGTAACTGCAAAGCAGATGGTGCAGGCACGGGGCGTAGGCAAAGGTATCAAAGTGAAAGAAGCTGATGGCACGACGCTACGCGGAAAGGTCGCATCGATTGGCGCTGATTCCTTCGGTATGCAGGTCGGGTCGAAGCCGGCGGTTGAGATCTCTTATGCCCAAGTCACGAAAGTGCAGGGACCTGGGTTGTCAAAGGTAGCGAAGATCGGAATCTTAGTCGGGGTGGCAGTAGTTGCGACCGCAGCAATTTCCGTTGCATACGATGCTCACAAGCTCGATGAACCCATCAACTTCAAACCCACTCAACTTGAGTAGTCGGAGTAGCAGCTATCGCTGCCGGTTTAGTTGTGGCCTCCGTGCTCCGGTGGGACGTAGTTGAATAGGCGCAGGCGTTCGTTCTCTCGCTCTACTGAGCGACTGCGGCCACGGAGGAGATCGCTGAGCGAGATCGTGCCACAGATCTGTTGGCTTTTGCGGTCGACTACTGGCAAGGTTGCCAGACCTTCAGAGGCCATTATCTCCGCCGCGCCGCGCGCTGTTCCATCTGCGTAGGCATAGAAGACGGGAAGCGGCTCCTTCATTTTTGAAACTGGCAATGGCGACATCAGGTCCCGGATGATCACCAACTCCAATGGATCTACGCCGTACTCCCGTGTCAGATGATAGCCGCGGCGGCTTAGCTTTTCGGTGAGGATCGAGCGCGGCATCAGCAACGCTGTAACGAGGTAAGAAGCGATGCATGCCATCGTCAACGGCAGGAGAGCGGGAAGGCAATGCGTCACCTCGAGGCTGAAGAGAATAGCCGTGAGTGGTACGCCGAGGGAACCCGCAAGCATGGAACCCATGCCGATGAGCGCCCAGAATGCCTGGGCTTCGACGGATGCGTGTGCGAGATGTCCTGCCATGGCACCTACTGCTCCACCGATCATCAACAACGGTGCGAGTACACCGCCTGAGGTTCCTGAGCCCAGCGAGAACGCCCACATGAGCGACTTCGCAATGAGGATGCCAACGATCAGACCGATGGTGGCGTTGCCATGCAGCAGTTCGGCGATGTTGTCGTAGCCGACGCCGAGGCCGCGCGGAAAGAAGAGTCCACCAACGCCGATGCCAATTCCCCCTATTGCCGGCCACCACATCCAGTGGACGTGAAGATGCTCGAAGAGGTCTTCGAATGCGTACATCATGCGGCTCATGCCGGCTGCGACCAGACCAAGCAGTGCACCGAGCAGCAATGCACCAACTGCAAAGGTGATTCTGTGAGTTCCGCTGATGGCCGGCATCTGAAAGAGCGGTCCGGCGCCGAGCCAGTAGACGCGCAGAATGCCGGCGGTGGCGCTTGCGATTGCGACTGGAACGAGGCTGCGCGGTCTCCATTCGAAGAGCAGAAGTTCGACGGCGAGAAGGATAGCGGCCACTGGAGTTGCAAACGTGGCGGACATGCCTGCTGCCGCTCCTGCGACCAGCAGCGTCGTCCGTTCCGCATCGGTGACGTGCATCCACTGGCCGATGAGCGATCCAAATGCGCCGCCAGTCATGATGATGGGACCTTCCGCTCCAAATGGTCCGCCGGATCCGATGGCGATGGCGGCGGAGATGGGCTTCAGTACTGCGATCTTCGGATGCACCTTCGCTCGATGGAGAAGGATGGCTTCGATCGCTTCGGGAATGCCGTGCCCGCGAATCTTGTCGGAGCCGAAACGCGCCATGAGACCGACGATCAGGCCGCCAATGACAGGAACTACGACCATCCAGTGTCCTAACGGACTGCCTGCTGGAGATACGGCAGCTATGCTGAAGCGGTGGTAGTAGAAGAAGTTTGTGGAGAGGGCGATCAGGCGCAGCAGCAGGACGGCCAGTCCCGTCGCGCAGATGCCGATGCCTATCGAGACTCCGGAGAGTAACCAGACTCTTCGATCGACAGTGAAATCGCGTAAGGCAGATGGTTCCGACTTCATTTCTTATTCCCTTTCGCCCTGGCTGAACTGACGGCAGTATTCCGAATGCCTGGTTGTGAGCTTCGGATTTGCGTCAACGTTCGAATGAGTGTGGGGAGCAGCTCGTACAGTTCACGCTCGTGGTCTTCCGACAATGCTCGAAGCACCCGCTGACCCTCTGCGGTAAGGAGCAGCACGACACGGCGGCGATCGGAGGAGTCGTGCGCGCGACGAATCAGACCTGCTTCCTCGCATCGTTTGCTGAGTTCGACGACGCTATTGTGTCGCAGGCCCAGTCTCTCCGCCACATAGGATACCGTCGTTTCGACATCGTCCGGAGCGCCTGCGATGTGCAGCAAGAGTTGATGCTGCTGAGGTTGCAGACCGGCTTCTACGGCGCGTCCTTCGCTGAAGTGGAGGAACTGGCGAAGCGCATAGCGAAACTCCGCGAGGCTCTGGACCTTTGTCTGTCTTTCGAATGAATCGTTTTCGTCATGAGTAAATTATATCGTATTACGATATATATGACTGACGTCGATAGGCGAATACCCATCGCTCCATGTCCTCTTTCTCAGGAGATTGCGGACCGCTGACTCGGACAATGACCGAGATAAGTGTTGCATTCGATTCGGATTAGTGGGTAAATGGGGCGTCTTCGTCTTAGGAGTTCAGCCTTCAAGCTGCCTCATCGGGGATGATGTGTGCTCCGCCGGGCCCGGATTCGTCCGAATTTAAATCAATCGAGGAAGATGCCATGAACGTAATGGGTATTGTTACTGATCTGATTGCTGGTGGAGTTGGCGGAAATATTGCCGGTGCGGTGTTGAAGAAGTTTGATCTTGGTCCGATTGGGAATACGGTTGCAGGGATCGTCGGCGGCGTTGGCGGAGGTCAGCTACTAAGTATGTTGATGTCCGGTGGTGCTGCAGCGGCGGCCACATCGGCAGCGTCGGCGGGTGGGATGGATATGTCGTCGATTATTGGAAATGTGGCAGGAGGCGGTATTGGAGGGGCTATCGTGATGGCGATCGTCGGACTCGTCAAGGCGCAGATGAATAAGGGCACCACGACTTAATCATCAACTTCTAGATGACTGTGAGCCACTCGCTCCATGCGGCCAGAGCGCGGTCGCATTGGAGTTTGTGGCGCTCTTTTTTGTCGCGCATCTTTTTGCGGAGCTCTTCTTCGAGGGGTGGGAGGAGGTCGAAGGTGATGTTGGCGGGTTGGAACTTTTTTGTCTCGGCGTGGGTGATGTAGTGAGTCAGGCTGCCGTTGGCGGAGCCTCTTGGAGCGGGCGTGGGCGTTTGTCCTTGTGCGATTGAGGCCGCGTAGATGCCGGCTAGCATTCCGCTAGCGATGGATTCGGTGTAGCCTTCGACGCCGCTGAGTTGGCCGGCGATCATGATGCTCGGGTGGGCTTTGAGTTGGAGGGTTTCGGTGAGGAGCGATGGGGCGTGGATGTAAGTGTTGCGGTGGATCTGTCCGTAGCGAAGGAAGATCGCGTTTTCGAGGCCGGGGATGAGTTTGAGGACGCGATTTTGCTCGCCGTATTTGAGGTGATTCTGGAAGCCTACGAGGTTGTATGAGTCGGCGCGGAGGTTCTCCTGGCGGAGTTGGACGACGGCGTAGGGCCAGCGGCCGGTCTTGGGATCGGTGAGGCCGACGGGCTTCATGGGGCCGAAGCGGAGGGTGTCGCGGCCGCGGCGGGCGGTCTCTTCGATGGGAAGGCAGCCTTCGAAGTATTGGAGCTTTTCTGGGGTTCCGGTTACCGGGAATTTTTCCCAATCTTTGGCTTCGACGGCTTCGGCTGTGGTGAGGGCTTCCATGAAGCGGTCGTACTCTTCTTTGGTGAAGGGGCAGTTGATGTAGTCGGCGGTGCCCTTGTCGTAGCGGGCGGCGAAGTAGACCTTGGACATGTCGATGGTGGTGGCGTCGACGATGGGGGAGATGGAGTCGTAGAAGGCGAGGTGGTCGGAGCCGGTGAGGCGCTGGAGTTCGGCGGCTAGGGCTGCGCTGGTGAGTGGGCCGGAGGCGAGGATCGTGAGTGTGTTGGCGTCGTGCTCGTTGAGTTGAGTTACTTCTTCGCGGTGGACTGTGATGCGCGGCTCGGCTGTGATGCGGGCGGCGACGCGTTTGGAGAATTCGACGCGGTCGACGGCGAGGGCGTGACCGGCGGGAACGGCGGTGGCATCGGCTTCGGCTAAGAGGATGCTGCCTGCGCGGCGCATTTCCTGCTTGAGGAGCCAGGGGGCGGTGTTTTCAGACTCGGACTTGAGGGAGTTGGAGCATACGAGTTCGGCGAAGTCGCTGGTCTGGTGGGCTTCGGTGCTACGCGTGGGGCGCATCTCGTAGAGGTCAACTTCGCAGCCTCGTTTTGCTGCCTGGAGGGCGGCTTCAGGTCCGGCGAGGCCGCCGCCGATGATCTTGATGCGCTTGGTTGTCATGCCTTCCCCTTCCCTTCTGGTTTCCTGCCACAGTATTCAATACAAAAAATTACGTCTGGACTTGATCTGCCAGCTATTGATTCAGACGCGCGCTAGACGCAAAGACTTCCACCCATGGGACTTATCTGCGAGGTCGCAGAGTGGGATGGATGATTTTTTGGCCTTGCCCCCTTCTTCAATTATAAGGTGTGCATCAAGGCTTCAGGGTGGGAGACCGAGCCTAACAGCCACGGTGATGCGAAGTTTCCGCGAACAATCATTCGCGCCTCGCGGAGGCGAATATTATGTGAAGCGTGAGCGAGCAAGGAATTTCGGAACTGACGAAACTCGAACTCCAGCAGAGTATTGAGACCTATCGTGTGCAGATGTCGCTCCTTGTTCAAATCTGCACCGTACTGGTAATCGCTGATGCCACAACCGTTGGGTATGCCATTCAACAGAAACTGGCTGGAATTATTTGGGTCGGCATCGTATTTCCGATCACCATGTTTCTTATCATTCGAGTGGTTTTCCGTTTGACACTACCTATACTTGCGACAGCCATTGGGATCGAAGCGAGATACAAAGACACTGAGATGCCTGGTTTAATGAGCAACTTCGTCGCGGTGGCGATCTCGCCTACATTTTTTACCAGGTTGAGGTCTGCATCGCTCCTCGATGACGAGAGTGAGAGAATCAAGGCGCTGCAGACTCTTCGACGTCCTGCGTTTGCCGGAGTCAGTCCCACCAAATGGATTCTTACGATAATCATCCTGGGCCAGCTGCTTACGCCCATACTTCTGTGGCACTTTGCTCATTGGAGGTTGTTGACTCCGAACCCTTGAACAATCGCAGGTAGAAAGTCTGATCAGTTTTCGAAAATCTGACTTTGCTTGAACAGCGGCTGAGTTTCTGGGAAGACGAGATTGTTCGACGCGAGAGCGTTCTCGGGACTGGACTACCTGCTGGGAGAGAAGGCGTTTTGTTCAGGGCATTCGACGAATCCGCCAACCGCAGCATTGCATCAATATTACGTAGAACACAGCATGCTACGATGATCGACTTGGGCGCGTGATTGCACACGTTCTGACTGTTACCGATCGCACCGGACGCCAGGGATGGCGCGGTCGCAGGCCAAAATATAACAAGGTGATCTACGAAGAGCAGGACGTCCGCGAATCTGGCGGCGATGCTGAACGTGAGGTATTGCCGAGGAGTCATCATGATCGAATCTTCTGATCTTCGGATTAAGAGAATGCCGCTCAACCACGGAGAGGGCCATATACCTGCACTCGGGTTTGGGACTCTGATTCCCGATCCAGCCCTGACGCTAAGTGCTACGAAGGCTGCGCTGGAGGCTGGATTTCGGCACTTCGATTGTGCGGAACGATACCAGAACGAGCGTGAGGTAGGTCAGGCGCTGCAGGAAGGACTTGCCGCTGGGATCAAGCGTGAAGACATCTTTGTTACCACAAAGGTGTGGAACACCAATCATCGGCCCGAACGCGTCGAACCAGCTTTCGAGGGAAGTCTGGGCAGACTTGGGGTCGACTATCTGGATCTCTATCTCATTCACACTCCGTTTGCGTTTCAACCGGGGGACGAGCATGACCCGCGGGATCAGGACGGTAATGTCATCTACGATCGCGGCGTGACTTTGCTCGATACGTGGGGGGCGATGGAGAGTCTTGTGGACCACGGCAGATGCCGGGCCATCGGATTGTCTGACATCAGCCTGGAAAAACTGGTACCCATCTACGAGGCGGCGAGAATCAAGCCAGCCGTGGTCCAGGTCGAGTCGCATCCGCATCTTCCGGAGACGGAGCTTCTGGAGTTCTGCAAGGAGAAGGGCATTGTGCTTTTGGCCTTCGCGCCTTTGGGTCATGGAGCAAGGCCGGGGCCGCTCGAAGATCCAGTGATTTTGGCAATCGCCGCACGAGTTGGAAAGACGCCAGCGCAGGTGCTGCTGGCATGGGCGGTGCAGCGCGGCACAGCTTTGCTTACCACGCCTAAGAGTGCGGAGCGGGCGAGAGAAAACTTCGACATCTCTGCGCTGCCGGAAGACGCGCTTGATGAGATCAACCGCATTCAAACCAGACAGAGACTCAATGACGTAGTGAATACCGGCAGTCCGGGCTTCATTCCAAGAGTTAAAGCATGAAAGCCACATCGACCTGGAGCAGAGTATGCAAGAGGAACAGATACGTGAAGCGCTGAATCAGCACTGGCAAGCGTCGGCAGCGGGTGATGCAGAGACGGAACACAACATTTACGACGACGATGCGATCTGTGACTATCCCCAGTCAGGTGAACGGATCCTCGGGCGAAGAAATTTGCAGGCCTTGCGGAGTCATCATCCCGGCAAGCCATCGGGTTTCAAGGTCAAGCGAATCCTCGGAAAAGATGATCTCTGGATCACGGAATATACGATCGTCTACCAAGGGCGACCAGCATTCACGGTGAGCATTATGGAGTTTCGCGACGGTAAGGTCGTACACGAGACACAGTACTTCGCGGACCCGTTTGAGGCCCCGGCCTGGCGTAGTCAATGGGTTCAGCGGATGGCGTGATGCATTGAGGCCGGATGATGGTGGTCTCTTTGGAAGGAATTTAAGCTTCTCAGCCTGCCGAGCGAAAGCGCCGAAAGAAGAGGTCCAAACGTGTACAGCTGGGGGCTGGTTCCAGTCGAGGACGGCCCCGTGGGCAGCCTTCGGCTACGGAGATGGCGACTCGGGTGAGCAGGACTTTGCCGATTTCTTTCCGCGATGCTCTGGGCTGACGAAGGATCTTCGAGGTAGATGCCGGTGTGGCCGAAAGCCGACCTTGCGGGGAAACCTTGCCAGATTTTAATTAGTAGCCTAGAAATTTCCCCATGGTCCCGTAGGTCAGCGTCGCTTTTGGTTCGTCACTTTCCTGAACTCCCCGTGGACGCTTCCCGTTGGCGATAGTTTGTGGACCTTTAAGGCTAAGAGCCCAGTTGCCTATCGCGGTCACGAGACGCGCCGCCGACAGGCGACGGGATGTTGGCTCTGCTTTCGTTCCACCCAGGAACTCGATGAGCAACTCCGGCTTACGGCCGTCCTCGATCACCAGAAGAGTCCACACATTGTTTTCAGATGGCACGAGCAGAAAAATTGCTCTGAGGCTTCTCACAACAAACTCAACGACTGCGGTGCCGTCCTGCACTTCAAGACGTGGTTCTAACTCCAGCTTTTCTTTGCTTGTGAAGTCGAAGGCCTCTTCGATTCGTGAGGAGAGCTGCAGTAGCAGCGTTTCTCGCTCGAGCTCTCTGCGACGCTCTTCTTCCTCCGCGATCTTACGATCTGCCTCGGCGACTATTTTGCGAGCCTGCTCAAACACATCGATTAGTGCCTGATCCATGTAACCCTCTCAGTTATCGTGACCAACGTGTAGGCAGAAGATTTGGCCAGACTAGGGGAGAACGCGACTAAGCGATATAGCATCTTTGGGTGACGACAGTGGACAGCTACCGGGGATCTTTGGATTCTCTATCAGTCCACCGCGCTATCAGGGGCTACACGCTATTTGCTTTGCGCGGCGAGGGCGGTGAGGGCTGCGCCGGAGACTTGCATGCCCTTCCATTCGGACTTCATGACGGCGCCGAGGGAGTGGTAGAAGTCGATGGAGGGCTGGTTCCAGTCGAGGACGGCCCACTCGTAGCGAGGGCAGCCTTCGGCTACGGCGATGGCGGCGACTCGGGTGAGGAGGGCTTTGCCGATTCCCTTTCCGCGATGCTCGGGGCTGACGTAGAGGTCTTCGAGGTAGATGCCGGCGTGGCCGCGCCAGGTGGAGTAGTTGTAGAAGTAGAGGGCGAAGCCGGCGGGGGTGGTGGTGTCGGCGTCGGTTAGCTCGGCGATGATGCAGTGGAAGCGTTTTTCCAGGCCAAAGCCGTCGCGGAGGAGGTCGGCCTCGGTGGCGAGGACGGCGTCGGGTTCGCGCTCGTAGGTTGCCAGGTCGCGAATGAACTGCAGGATCTGCGGTACGTCGGCGGGGGTGGCGGGGCGGAGGTTGAGGGATTCCATGCTTATGACAGATTAGTGGATTTTCGCGGGTGCGGGTGGGGCCGCGGGATTGCCGTTACTGGCAGAATGCGGGGTCTCTCGACTACGGCGGGCAAAAAGCGCAGCCTTCGGTCGAGATGACGAAGCTTGAGGTGGGCGAGTGCCGGTGATCGAGAAACAGGTTGCCTGAGAGACACAATTGCAACATCTGCAATCACTGATGTGGGTTGCTACTCCGATGGATTTGTGGATTTGGGGGAGGGTTTGGCGCCGGGTTGGGCGGCCAGCCACTTGTCGAAGGGGATGTTGAAGTCGAAGAGCTGCTTTTTCTTGCCGTCTTTGTCGGCTACGGTGTGGACCATCTTGACGTAGAGCTCGGCGCCTTTGAGAGCTGGGTCGTCGAGTTGGCGGACGTCGTAGAAGAGGTAGCCGGCGAGGGTGCTGTGCGGGGCAACGGTCGTGCCGGGGAAGCCGAAGTCGTCGTCGTCCTTGGTGATCTGCTTGTCGACGGGCTTGTCGTGCATGGTGATAGGAGGCAGGGGGGCGGGCAGCGGAATTTTGCGGCCGGCGGTGCCCTTGGTGGAGAAGAGACGGCGTTGGATGTCGTCGTCAGTGGCTGCGGGGATCTTGTCGTTGTTAATGGAGATGAACTGGATGCGGGCGTCGTCGAGGGAGATGGCGGTGTCGCCATCGTTGGTGAAGATGACGCGGATGGGAAGCATGCCGTGCTGGATGTAGGGGAGGCGGAAGAACTCGCAGTCTTTGGGGTCGTCGCAGGGATCGGCGGCGACGGTGAGGTGCTCGTTGGGGTGGGCGTCGAAGGTGGCGTATTGGTTGGCGGGTTTGGGTGGGGGAGCTTTTTTGTCGGCGGCGTGGGCGATGGATGCGAAGAGGCAGGATGCAGTTACTAGTAGGATCGGAGTCGCGGGAAACCGGTGGGACTTCATGGGCAAGTTGATTATCATCTTCGCTGGCGTTCCAGGTAAAGCGAGGGCACGGCGACGGTGATGATGGTGGTGTATAGCGCGTTGCTGATGGCTGTGCTGGTGGTGGGCGCGCCGTACTGGCTGGTGCGGATGGCGACCAGTGGGCGCTATCGGGCTGGGCTGCGGGGCCGTCTGGGGATGGTGCCTGCGGGTTTGCGGACGGCGGTGACGGGCCGGAATGTGATCTGGGTGCATGCAGTGTCGGTGGGCGAGGTGATCGCCGCGACGCAGTTGATTCGGGAGTTGAAGGCAGCACTGCCGGGGTGGGTGGTGGCGGTTTCGACGACGACGGAGACGGGACAGCGGCTGGCGAAGGAGCGGCTGGTGGAGTCGCCGGTTTTTTATCTGCCGCTGGACTTCAAGTTTGCGGTGTGGAGGTATCTGGCGGTGTTGCAGCCGAAGATGCTGGTGCTGATGGAGAGCGAGTTGTGGCCGCGGTTGATTGAGGAGTGTGCGAAGAGTCGGGTTCCGGTAGCGGTGGTGAATGCGCGGGTCTCGGACCGGTCGTTTCCGCGGTACATGCGGCTGCGACGGCTGTGGCGGCCTTTCCTGGAGATGATCTCGCTGTTTCTGGCTCAGAGTGGTGAGACGTCGGAGAGGTTGGTGAGGATTGGTGCTCCGGCGGAGCGGGTGAAGGTGACGGGGAACCTGAAGTACGACGTGCGCGTGGGTGCCGAGAGCGCGCTGACGAGGATGTTGCGAGAGAGGCTGCCGGTGGGGGCTCGGGTGGTGGTCTGCGGGAGCACGCTGGAGGGTGAGGAGAAGATTTTGCTGGAGGCGTGGCCGACGGTGTTGGCGCAGGAGCCAAACGCGGTGATGGTGCTGGCGCCGAGGCATCCGGACCGGTTTGCAGCGGTGGCCGGGATGGTGGCCGGGAGTGGTTTCGGGTGGGTGCGGGCGAATGAGTTTCGAGAAAAGGCTGGAGAACTAACGACACCGGCTCTGAAGGCGGGTAGTATCTTCTTTCTGGATACGATCGGAGACCTGGCATCCATGTACGAGCTGGGGAGCGTGGCTTTTGTGGGGGGAAGTCTGGTTTCGGCGGGAGGACACAATCCGCTGGAGCCGGCGCAGTTTGGCGTGCCGGTGGTGATGGGGCCGTCGTTTCAGAACTTCCGAGAGGTTGTCGAGACGATGCGTGACGCGAATGCGCTGCGGATTGTTTCGGCAGAGCAGGTTGGCGCGGAGCTGGCGGGGTTGCTGCGGGATTCCGATGAGGCGCGGGCTTTGGGAGAGCGCGGGCGAGCGGTGTTTGAAGCACAGGCTGGGGCGACGGCGCGGACGGTGCAGATGCTGACGGCGTTGTTGCAGGAGACATCGGTGACGCAGCGATGAAGGTGCGAAGACCATTGCTGCTGCCGCTGACGTCGCTCTATGCGGCGATACTGGCCCTGAAGCAGCGGTTGTTTACGTGGGGATGGTTGAAGCGGAATCGGCTGAAGAGTCCGGTGATCAGCGTGGGGAGTGTGTCGGCGGGAGGCGCGGGAAAGACGCCGATGGTGCTGATGCTGGCGGCAATTCTGCGGCATCGGGGTTATGCGGTGAGGATTTTGACTCGAGGGTACAAGCGCGACTCAAAGTTGACGACGCGGGTGGAACCGTTCGACGATGCGCGATGGCATGGGGATGAGCCGGTGCTGCTGGCGCAGCGGTCGGGCGTGCCGGTGTATGTGGGGGCGGATCGTTATCAGGCTGGGGCGATGGCGGAGGATGCAGAGCCAACGAAGAGACAGGTGGTGCATCTGCTGGATGATGGGTTTCAGCATCGGCGGCTGGCGCGCGATGTCGACATCGTTCTGCTGACGCAGGAGGACGTGGAGGATACGCTGCTTCCTGCGGGAAATCTGCGCGAGCCGCTGTCGGCAGTCGCAGAGGCCGATGTAGTGGTACTGCGCGAGGAGGAGGCGGATTCGCTGCGCAGTGTGGTCGCGGGGTTGAGTGGGCGGAAGGGTGCGCCATCCATCTGGGTGATTCGAAGGAGGCTCAGCCTGGGGGAGGGTGGTGATGTGGCGCTGCCTACGATGCCGTTTGCTTTTTGCGGGATTGCGAGGCCGGAGAACTTTACGAAGATGTTGGCGGCGCAGGGTTATGAAGCGACCGAGACCATGGCCTTTCCTGATCATCATGCGTACTGCGAAGAGGATGTGACGAGGCTGCTGCAGGAGGCCCGGCGCGTGGAGGCAAATGGGTTTGTCACAACGGAAAAGGACGCGGTGAAGCTGACGCCGGTCATGCGGGACCAACTGGAGACGATTGGGCCGATTGTGGTGGCGCGGTTGAGCGTGGAGCTGCTGGACGAGAAGGAGTCGCTGGAGCAGCTTGTTGCGTTGGTGGGACGGCTGGACCGGCGCAAGCGGTGAAGGATCGGGTGAGCGGGGCTGCATGAGAAAATGGAGGCTTGGCCACCGAACGCATGCTCTCGAATAAGACTCCAGTTAGGGGAGTGGACAGCCCGCTCCGCGTGCTGATTGTGCGGATTGGTGCGATGGGAGACGTCCTGCATGCGATGCCAGCGGTGGCTGCGCTGAGGGAGCTGCATCCTGAGTGTTTTATCGGATGGGCGATTGAGCCGGGGTGGAGTGAGCTGCTGCAGACTTCGGGTGATTTTGACCGGGCATCCTGCGGCGCTGGTCGAAGCGAGAGGATGCCGTTGGTGGATCAGTGGCATCAGGTGCCGGCGAGGGCCTGGAAGGAGCGGCCGGTGGCTCTTTCGACGCTGAGTGACATCAATGCTGCGCGTCGTGAGCTGCGGATGTGGGAGTACGACGTGTGCGTGGATATGCAGGGGTCGCTTAAGTCGGCGATTGTGGGGCGGATGGCCGGAGCGCGCGTGTTTGCCGGGCCGGCCGAGCCGCGTGAGAGGCAGGCGCGTTGGTTTTACAAGCAAAGGGTTAAGAGCACCGCGAGCCATGTGATTGAGCAAGGGTGTGAGCTGCTTGGCGGAGCATTGGGAGAGACTCTGAGACCAGCAAAGGTGGCGCTTCCTGTGGATTCGGAGGCGGAGGCATGGTGTGATCGTTTGCTGACGCAGACTTTGAACGGTGTGGAGCGGTTTGCGTTTGTTGCGCCGACGGCTGGCTGGGGGGCGAAGCAGTGGCCGGCAGAGCGTTATGGAGCAGTCGCGGGAGCGTTGGGGCGTGCTGGGTATCGCACATTGGTGAACGAGACGTTGGGAGATCGGGTCGCGGAGACGGTTGTTGCGGCGAGTGGAGGCTATGCGACGTCGGTTCCCTGCTCTATTGGGCAGATGATCGCTTTGGTGCGGCGAGCCGGAGTGGTGATTGCGGGGGATACCGGACCGCTGCATCTTGCTGCGGCGCTGGAACGGCCAGTGGTTGGGCTGTATGGGCCGACGGATCCGGCGAGGAATGGGCCGTTCGGAACGGAGGCGCGGGTTTTGCGACATGAGTCGAGTACACGCGACCATTCACGGCACGCGGAGACCGAAGCAGGCCTGATGCAGATTACGACGGATGAGGTGGCGGAGGCTGCGCTTTCTCTGCTGCGAGTTGGACAGGATAAGGTGAAGGTGTGAGTGAACGAACGAGATGGCAGGCGATCGCACGGCGCATACGAGTGCCGCTGGGATTTGTGTTTGCCGGAGTTTTTTTGTGGCTGGCGCGGCCGACGTGGAAGACGATGCTGTTGAGCCTGTTGCTAGTGGTGCCGGGTGTATGGCTGCGGGCGTATGCGGCAGGCTATGTGCGCAAGAACGCCGAGCTTACCTTTACGGGGCCGTATGCATATACGCGGAATCCGCTGTATCTGGGGTCGATGATGATTGCGTTTGGGTTCGCCGCGGCGGCGGGGAGCTGGGTGATTCTGATTGCGCTGGCGGCTTTGTTTGCGGCGATCTATATTCCTACGATTCTGAGTGAGGAAAGTTATCTGCGGGAGCACTTTGCAGGGTTCGATGCGTATGCGGCGAAGGTGCCTCGGCTGCTGCCGCGTCTGACGCCGGCGGTGTTTCCGGCGGAGGAGAACGCCAGCGGGGGCAGATTCTCGGCGGAGCAGTGGCGGCACCACCGCGAGTACAATGCTCTTATGGGTGCCGGCGCGATCTATGTGGCGTTGGCGGTCCGGCTTTTTCTGCATCACTCCGGGGTGATGGGGGGTCCGCGCTGAAGGCGTGGAGGCTGGGGCGGAATGGCCCACAAACTTCAACTCGTGAGAGTGCTGCCCTTTGCTGAAGCTGGAACGGTTTTTTCTTGCGTTAGTCCTCCTGATGTTGTGTTCCACAGGCTCGCAGCCGGCGAGGGCGCAGCTTTTGGGCCTGGGGTCGAAGCCTGCTGCACCACCAGTCGTGATTCCGACACTGCAGGCGCCGCAGCCAGGATTCGCCTTTCCAACCAAGCAGACGCTGACGTTTACGGTGGACTGGCGCGTGTTTACGGCAGGAACGGCGGTATTCCAACTGGAACAACAGGGCACGGTGCAGAAGATTACGGCCTCGGCGGACACCGTCGGGGCGGTGACGATGCTGTTTCCGGTGGTAGACAAGTTTCAGGCAGGTTTCGATATGAAGACCGGCTGCTCGACCGGCTTCAGCAAGCAGCTGCAGGAGGGTCGGCGGAAGGTTTCGAGCGAGCTGAACTTCGACTATGGCCAGGGCAAGCAGGTACTGGTCGAGAAGAACCTGGTGAAGGGAACGCAGAAGGAGCAGACGGCGTCGATACCGGCGTGCGTGACGGACTCGCTGTCGGCGATCTTCTACGCTGCCTCGCAGCCGATGGTGTTAGGGCAGAGCATACGGTTTCCTCTGGCTGACTCGATGCGTACCGTGACGGTTGCGATGAAGATTGAGGGCAAGGAAGAGATCAAGACACCGGCGGGAACCTTTCAGACGATCAAGGCGGAGCCGACGGCGGATGAGGGAATTGTGAAGAACCGGGGCCGCATCTGGGTCTGGTACACCGATGATGCACGGCACATGCCCGTGCAGATCCAGGCGCAGCTGTTCTGGGGAACCATCACGTTCCACCTGCAGTCGTTTGAGACGAAGTAAGACGGAATGAGTAGGTTCTGATGAATGATTTAGTGATCGATCCGGACAAGTTTGTAACGGTGGGCAAGTTTCTGGAGCCGGTAAACGCGCAGATGGCGAAGGGGATGCTGGAATCGGCTGGGATCGAGTGCTTTCTGCAGGGCGAGAATGCGAACAGTCTGCTGGCGCTGGCGTTTCGTGCGCGGTTGCTGGTGCACAAGCAGGATGAAGAGACGGCACGAGAGATTCTGGGTGAGGCAGTGGGGGAGTTGACGGGAGATGAACTAACCGTCGAGGAGCAGCACGAGCTGGAGGCAGGCGATGACAAAGACTGAACAGAGCCGTCCGCGTGCCGTGGTCTGCCTTTCGGGTGGGATGGATTCGTCGGTTTGTGCATCGCTGGCGGCGCGGGACTATGAGGTGTATGCGGTTCACTTCAGCTACGGGCAGCGGACCGAGGCGCGGGAGCTGCTGTCTGCGCAGGATGTGGCGCGGATCATTGGAGCGAAGGAGCTGCTGCATCTTAAGATCGATCTGTTCCGGCGGATTGGGGGATCGGCGCTGACTGATCCTACGATCGCGGTGCCGGTCGCTGCGGCAGATGAGTCGAGCATTGGGAGCGAGGTGCCGGTGACCTATGTTCCGTTCCGAAATGCGCATTTTCTTTCGGCGGCGGTGAGCTGGGCCGAGGTGCTGGGAGCGAAGACGGTGTTTATTGGGGCGGTAGAGCAGGATAGTTCGGGGTATCCCGACTGTCGTCCGGCGTATTATGAGGCTTTCAATCAGTTGATCAGAATGGGGACTAAGGACGGAGATATCCGGGTGGTGACGCCGTTGATCGCGATGCGTAAAAGCGAGATCGTCCGGTTGGGAGTTGAACTGGGTGCGCCGTTCCATGTAAGTTGGTCATGCTATTCCGGTGAGACCGAAGCCTGTGGCGTTTGCGAGAGCTGCGTTCTGCGGTTGCGGGCATTTCGTGAGGCCGGAGCGGTTGATCCCATACCGTATGCGGTCGCACGGCCGGTGGATTAAGCATCTGAGTGTGTGGTAGTGCGGCGGTTTTGCAACGAAGATTGATGCCCGCGTTGATGGGCCAGGAGAAGAAGACAGCATGAAACGTATCGGATTGAAGGTAAGCAGCACTTTGGCGGCCGGCCTGCTGGCTGTTCTGGCAGTGGCACAGCCCGCTCGTTTGATGGCGCAGGCGGCGGCAGCAACCGGAAGTATTCACGGCCACGTCATCAACCCTGTGGGATCGCCGATTACCAAAGGCGAGGTGAGGTTGTCGACCGACCGCACGTCGGAAGCGAAGGACCGCAAGTATCCTTACAGGTTTCCGCTGGACCAGAACGGAGACTACAAGGGCACAGGCATCGCGCCGAATAATTATGTAGTTTTCGTCTTCCAGGACGATAAGAGCCTGGACTTTCAGGACAACGTCCAGATCACAAAAGATGAAGACAAGCTGGTGAACTTCGATATGTCTCGGGCGGAGTACATCAACAAGCTGAGTCCGGAGGAGAAGAAGGCTCTCGAAGAGTACAAGAAGAAAAATGCCGAGGTTAGCGCGGTCAATGCAAAGATTCAGAACCTGAATGCGCTGCTGGTTCAGGCGCGCGCCGACAATAAGGCCGGCAACTACGATTCCGCGATTACTGCGATGAAGCAGGCGACGGAGATGAAGCCGGACGAGGGAATTCTGTGGATCACCCTGGGCGATGCGCAGATGGGTAGTGCAGATACGGCAGCGAAGGCAGCTAAAACAGCAGGTACGTCCGTAAACGATCCGGCGATCGTGCAGAAGTTCAACGATGCCGCAGCGTCGTACAAGAAGGGCATCGATTTGAATGCCGCTTCGAAGAAACCGAGCCCGGAGGCAGCGGCAGCCGGTTATAACCAACTGGGACAGGTCGAGGGGCGGCTGGGCGATGCCAAAGCTGCTTCCGACGCTTACGACCAGGCCGCCAAGGCGATGCCAGCGGATGCCGGCAAGTACTACTTCAACGAGGCGGTAACGCTGTATAACGCCGGCAAACTGCCCGAGGCAGAAGCTGCTGCCGATAAGGCGATTGCGGCTGATCCAAAGAGAGCGGATGCGTACTACATCAAGGGACAGTCGCTGATTCCGCAGGCGACGGTCGACGCGAAGACACAGAAGGTTGTGGCGCCGCCGGGATGCGTTGAGGCTTATCAGCAGTACCTGGAACTGGCGCCGGATGGGCCGCATGCGGCGGATGTGAAGGGTATTCTCGAGGGCATCGGCGCGTCAGTGAAGTCGACCTACAAGGCTGGAAAGAAGTAGATACAGGAAGCGACGAGAGGCCCCGGGCTGGACTGCTCGGGGCCTTTTTGTTTGCGGTTAAGGGGCACAAGATGACTAAGGCTGCCGTTGGCGTTGCCGGCTTCGACGAGGCGCTGAAGATAGTGCTGGGGCATGCAGCAGGCGTGACGGGGGGGACGAGTGAGGTTGTGGAGCTGTTGTCCTGCGGCGGCCGCGTGCTGGCGGAGGACGTCAAGGCGGATCGGGATCAGCCGCCGTTTGATCGGTCTACGCGGGATGGATTTGCCGTGCGAGCAGCCGACGTAGATGGGGGGTTGCTGAAGGTGGTCGGGCAGATTAAGGCTGGCGAGCAGTGGGAGGGTGAGGCGCTTGGGCGTAAGTGCACGATTGAGATTATGACTGGGGCGCCGATACCTGAGGGAGCGGATGCCGTCGTGATGGTGGAGCATGTGGAACTGGATGGGGATGTAATTCGCCTGGTGGGTGGGCGGACGGTGCGTGGCGGGGAGAACGTCGTTCCGCGAGGCAGCGAGGCGCAGGTGGGGCAGTCGGTGCTGGCGGCAGGCACTGTGATCGAGGGCGCGGAGATCGCGTTGGCGGCGGCATGCGGACGCTCCTCGCTGAGCGTATTTCGCAGGCCCAAGGTCGCGATTGTGGCTACGGGTGATGAGTTGGTGGAACTGAACGTCAAGCCAGGGCCGCAGCAGATCCGGAACTCGAATAGTTATGGGTTGGCGGAGCTGGTAGCACGTGCGGGAGGCGAGGCAGTGAGGATGCCGATTGCGCTCGATAAGCGTGAGGAGCTGGAGGAGATTATCCGGGTGGCGCGGGGTTGCGATCTGATGCTGCTCTCAGGTGGGGTTTCGATGGGTAAGTACGATTTGGTGGAAGAGGTATTGGAGACGCTAGGTGCGGAGTTTTTCTTCACGGGGGTGAAGATGCAGCCGGGAAAACCAGTGGTGTTTGGGCGGTTGCCGGCTACGAGCGAGTTTTCTGCTCAGTTTTTCTATGGGCTGCCAGGGAATCCGGTTTCGACCCAGGTGACGTTTCACTGCTTTGTCGAGCCGCTGCTACGAGCGATGGGCGGGGCCGGGGTACAGGGGCCGCGTTTTGTGCAGGCTACGCTGGTCGAAGATGTTGAGGGGAAGGCTGGATTGATGCGGGTTTTGCCGGCGAGGTTGACGACAGACAGGGTGAGGCCGGAGGTGCGGCTGGTGAGTTGGCAGGGGTCGGGTGACCTGGCGGCGAATGCGCGAGCCAACTGCTATGCGGTGCTGCCGCCGGAGAAGGAGCGGTTTGGGGAGGGTGAGGTCATTACGGTGCTGCTGCGTTAGCTCACGAGGGTTGCGCTGGCGTGGGGGCTGCTGCGTTAGGCTTGTGGGATGGATGATGTGGACTATACCTCCGAACAGTTGATGGACGACGCTCCTGAGCCTTTGGGGAACGACTCGGATTTTCCCCCTCGAAGCACGGTGCCGGTGCGGCTCTCGCACTACGACGAGGCTGGCGAGGCGCACATGGTGGACGTGAGCGCAAAGGCTGCGACGCGGCGGGAGGCGGTGGCGGCGGCGTTTGTGGAGCTGTCGGATGCGGTGCTGGAGGCGCTGCCGCGGAATCCGAAGGGAAATCCGCTGGAGGTGGCGCGGTTCGCGGGGATTCAGGCGGCGAAGCAGACTTCGAGTTTGATTCCGATGTGTCATCCGCTGGCGTTGAGCTTTGTGGATGTGCAGGCGAAGGTGGTGGAGGGCGGCGTGGCGATTGAGGCTACGGCGGCGACTGTTGCGGGGACGGGCGTGGAGATGGAGGCGATGGTGGCGGCGTCGATTGCGGCGCTGACGGTTTATGACATGACCAAGGCGCTGGATAAGGGGATTCGGATTCGTGAGGTGGTGCTGATGCGCAAGAGTGGGGGTAAGAGTGGGGAGTATTTGCGCTGAATTTAATTTGGATGGTGATTTGTGGTTTTTTGCTGGGGGTTTTGGCAAAAACGGGTGCGTAAACGTGGTGTTTTGGTGGTGAATTTGTGGTGGGATGTGTGGTGATTGTGGTGTTTTGACGGACACTTTTTCAGTGCCGAAAAATACGCCAACTTTTGCGTATTTATTTTTTTGGGTGGTGGGAAGTTTTGGGATCTTGTCGTGCCTAGGCAGTTGGTCGATCGACTTTCCATGTAACGGGTGATTGCTTTGAGAACAGCAGATTCCTCCGCTTCGCTACGGAATGACAACAAAAAAACGCTTTGGCTTAGACGGCGGTGGCGAGGGTGACGGCGAAGAGGTGTTGGGAGTCTTGCCAGGATTTTGTGCTCTTGAAGTGCGCTGAGGAGAGTAGGGCTTCGACGGCGTTGGTGGTGAATTTGTAACTGTTTTCGGTGTGAATGCTTTCACCTTGGGTGAAGTCGATGGTGAGGGCGTGGCCGGCGGAGTTTGCGGGGATGTGGACACGCTGGGCGGTGAGGGATTCGAGGTGCATCTCGATGCGGGACTGGGTGGGGTTCCAACAGGCACGGTGGCGGAAGTTGTCGGTGTCGAAGTCCGCGCCGAGGTCGCGGTTGAGGCGAGTGAGGACGTTGAGGTTGAAGGCGGCTGTGGTTCCGGCGGCATCGTCGTATGCTGCGAGGAGTGTGGCTACGGTCTTGTTGGCGCCGCTGGGGGCGAGATCGGTACCGAGGAGCAGGGTGTCACCGGGTAGAAGTTGTGCGCGCAGGTTGCGAAGGACGTCTCTCGCATCTTCGGGAGTGAAGTTGCCGATGCTAGAGCCAATGTAGAGCGCGAGTGTGCGAGTGTTCGGGAGACGGTTGAGTGGAAGAGCCTCGCGTGTGTAGTCGGCGACCTGGACGCGGACGGTGACGCCGGGGATGTTGCTGAGGATGTTGTCGGTGGCCTCGGCGAGTGCGGTTTCTGAGACGTCGACGGGTTGGTAGACGACGCTTCCCTGCTGGCGGACGGCGGCGGCGAGAAGGATGCCGGTTTTTGTTGCGGTGCCTGCGCCGAGCTCGATGAGAGTCAGCTTTCCTGCCGGACCCTGGTTGCGGGCGGCTTCGTGGAGAATGTCGTCGGCATGAGCGGCGAAGATGCTGCGCTCAGTTCGGGTGAGGTAGTACTCAGGCAACTCCGTAATCTCTTCAAAGAGATGGGAACCTGCTTCGTCATAGAAGAGCCAGGGAGAGAGGGTTTTAGGTGTAGCGGTGAGGCCAACGCGAGCTTCGTGTGCGATGGCTTCGATAGTGCTGATCGGAGTCGATTCTGGCGCGAAGATAGTAGATGGCACGTCGTGTCCTCGGGTGCATGACTTAGCGGAAGGCGTGCCTCTGGATGGATCTCAACCGCTTCGTGTGAGTTTGATGCATCCGGAATCACTTTTGCCTTTTATTCTTCGCAAATTTCTTTATGTTTCAAAATTGACTTGATTTAGCGTGATGCGGAAGGATACATTTTCGCGGGATCGACGCCAAGCCATGAATTTGTGACGGTATAGCAGACACGGCTTCGAACGGGAGACGGAGAATACATGAGACGAAGTTTGCAAATTGTTCTTACGTGCGCACTTTTACTGGGAGCTTCGGTTGTCGCGTTTGGTGATAATGTGAGGACCGACTACGACCACCAAGCAAACTTCAGCCAGTACCATACCTACTCGTGGGGGAAGGTTAAGACGTCCGATCCCTTCTATGTAAGCCGCATTCAACAGGCCGTCAATAGCCAGTTGCAATCGAAGGGCTGGCAGTTGGTGTCCTTCGGGCGGCTCCGTCACTATCTTTGCTTCGGACAACCTGCATAACCAGCAGGAGACCCAGACCATGTATGACAATCTGGGCGGCGGCTGGGGCACAGGTTGGGGCGCAGGCTGGGGGTGGGGCGGCTGGGGTTGGGGAGGAGGTTGGGGTTCCGGGGTCGGAGAAGCTACGACGACCACGACGAATCAATCCGTCTCCAGCCTGGTGATCGATCTGTTTGACGGCAGCACGAAGAAGCTGCTTTGGAGAGGCTTGGCTACAGCCGATCTCTCGACCAACGCAGCAAAAAATACGAAGTCGCTCGATGGCGATATTGGGAAGATGTTTAAAGGCTTCCCGCCGAAGCCAGGCAAATAAGTCTGCTGCTCGAGCTTTTTTCTTAGCACGCCCCTCAGCTTCCGCAGAGGCTGAGGGGCGTTGTGCTTTGCGGGGCCAACACACAGGTGTGGCCATAGAATTCATGCAGACCATGATGACCCGGCGAATCGTTCCTCTCTTTCTTCTGCTTCTGTCGATACCGTCGCTCGCGCAGAGTCTTCGCGCAGGCGATGCGATTGCCCGGATAAAGCATCGGTATGCTGCGGCTCCTCCGCCGAATACGGTAGATACGATTAAGGTGGGTGATCCCGATACCGTTGTGACAGGCATTACGACGACGTTTCTGGACACGATGGATGTTCTGCGTGAGTCGGTGAAGCGCGGCAACAACCTGATCATCACGCATGAGCCTACGTTTTATAACCATCTGGACGACACGAAGTTCTTTACCGACGATCCGGTTTATAAAGAAAAGCTCGCGTTCATCGAGGAGCATCATCTGGTGGTGTTTCGGCTGCATGATGAGATTCATGCCGACAAGACCGATCATATTTTGAAGGGTGTATATGAGGCCCTGGGATGGCAGGAGTATCCGCTCCAGACGGGACCGGAAGGTCAATACTTTGTGACGATTCCACAGACGACGCTGGAGCAACTGGCGCGGAGGCTGGAGACGCAACTGCATATCCAAACTCTGCGCGTGGAGGGCGATCCGAAGCTGACGATCTCGCACGTGGCCATGGCGCCTGGGTCTGCAGGTTTGCAAGATCAGGTGCTGGCGCTGAGGAGGCCGGACGTCGACGTGCTGATTGCAGGTGAGGCCAGCGAGTGGGAGACGGTGGAGTATGTTCGGGACGCGGTGGCGCAGGGGAGGCACAAGGCGCTGATCCTGCTGGGGCATGAGGTGTCTGAGGAGCCGGGGATGGAGCAGTGCGCGAAGGAGTTACGAGAACTGTTTCAGGGAGTGAGGGTGGATCATATCGAGGCGGGGCAGCCGTTGTGGAATCCGGAGCATGGGCCGGTGGCGAAGAAGTAGTGAATGGGTTGTGACTTCCGCTACGGCAATTTCCTTTTGGTATAGAGACTGCAAACGCAGATTACCTTCGGGAATGACAAACAAGAGTTTATTTCGACGCGTCCTGTGCGAGGCGGAGGCCGGAGAACTGCCAGCGCGTGGCGGGTGAGAAGAAGTTGCGATAGGTGGCGCGGATGTGGGTGGCGGGAGTGACACAGGAGCCTCCGCGCAGGATGACCTGTGAAGACATGAACTTCCCGTTGTACTCGCCGAGGGCGCCGGGGAGCGGCTTGTAACCGGGATAGCCGGTGTAGCCGCTGGCGGTCCACTCCCATACATCGCCGAAGATCTGTTGGAGTCCGGAGAGCGCTGTGGCCGGCGTGGGATGGAGCTTGCCTGTCTCGAGGAGGTTTGCAGTGGTCGCGGGTACTGCACTCGACGAGTCGGGCTTTCCGTCGGGCAGCGGATAGGTTAGAAGCGCTGGCTGCGAATCGACTTCTTTGCGCAGAAGGCCGAGGTGACTGGCGGCGTGCTCCCACTCGAACTCAGTGGGGAGACGATGGCCGGCCCAGCGAGCGTAGGCGTCGGCCTCGAAGAAGCTGAGGTGGCAGACGGGGGTTTCGCTGAGGTCGTCGAGCGAGCGGAAGCCGTGCATGGTGTAGATGGACCAGCCAGAGTTGGTGGTGTTGTCGCGCCGCCAATAGAGAGGCGCCTGCCAGCCTTCGGCACGCATGGTGGCCCATCCCTCTGCGAGCCAGAGTTCGGGACGGCTGTAGCCGTTCTGGTCGATGAAGGCGAGGTACTCGGCGCAGGTGACGAGGCGCGTGGCAAGGCGGAAGGGCGGGATGTAGACGGGGTGGCGCGGGGTCTCGTTGTCGAAGGCGAAGGTGTCGGTGGATGCGGGATCGAGGGTGAGGCCGATCTCGGTGAGACCGGCGGAGTAGTCGACCCAGTCGAGCGGTGGTGCGATGGTTTCGTTCTTTTGGTGTCGCGGCTTCGAGATAGGCCGGGTGGAGCGGGTTGGTGAAGAGGGCGTGCTTGATGTCGGTGGCCATCAGCTCCTGGTGCTGCTGCTCGTGCTCGAGGCCAAGGGCGATGCGGCGGGCGGCCTCGTCTTCGAGGGGGTGCTGCATGAGGGCGATCATCGCGGTCTCGACGTGGGCGCGGTAGCTCAGGATGGCGTCGAGCGGAGGGCGCGAAAACGAGGCGCGGAGTTTCTTCTCGGGCATGTCGCCGAGGGCGTTGTAGTAGCTGTTGAAGAGCCAGTGGAAGTCGGGATGAAAGGGCTGGTATCCGGCGGCGAACTCACGCAAAACAAAGGTCTCGAAGAACCAGCTGGTGTGGGCGAGGTGCCACTTGATGGGGCTCGTCTCGGGAGAGGACTGCACCATCATGTCTTCGGGCGATAGGGGACTACAGAGCTGCCGCGTGGTCTGGCGAATGGTCTTGAAGCGGGCAAGGAGCGAGCTGACGGTGGCTGTGGTGGCAACAGTTGCGGACATGTTGTTCTCGCTTTGCGAAGAGATAGCGAACACAGGTTGGATGTCCTGTTAGACATCGAAGTTGCCGAAAAGTTACCTAGCTGAAGAGAGCTTACGCCAGAATATTGATTAGCGCATAAAGGCGCCTAGGGCTTGGTGATTACGCCGAGGTCGACCATGCCGTTGACGAAGTACTGTACGGCGAGCGCGACCAGAAGGAGGCCCATGATGCGGACGAGGATGCGGACGCCGGTGTCTCCCATGGCGCGGGCGACGCGGTCGGAGTTGCCGAGGACCAGATAGCAGATCGCGGCGGTGACGAAGATTGAGACCAAAATGGCAACCATCTGCCAGCGGGTCTGGGCCTGTCCTACCAACACCATCACGCTGGTGATTGATCCGGGGCCAGCCAGCATCGGGATGCCGAGGGGAACGATTCCGGCGTCTTCCTTCTGGGCGGCTTCGTGGGTTTCTTCGCTGGACTCCTGCGTAGGAGAGCGCTTGGCTTCGAGCATGTCCAGGCCGATGAGGAGGAGGATGATGCCGCCGGCGATCTCGAAGGCAGGTAAGGTGATGCCGAACATCTTGAAGATGTATTGGCCCGCTACGGCGAATGCGCTGAGAACGACTAACGCGGTGACGGACGCCTTCCAGGCCATCTTCCTTCGGCGCTGCTTGTCTGCGCCTGCGGTGACCGCGAGGAATGTGGGAAGGGCGGCGAATGGGTCGACGAGAAAAAAGATGGAGCTGAGCGCAAGCACGGAGAACTGCACGTAGGCAGAGTGCTCCAGCCTTGAAAAGCTTGCGTAATGAGGATCGAAGACCACTCTCTATTGTCCCATGCCGAGCAGCCGTTATAATGGTGCTTCAGCCTTAGGAGCGCGCGAATGCCCATACAGACCACTACGCACATCTGGCACAACGGGAACCTCATCCCCTGGGACAAAGCACAGATTCACGTCATGTCCCACGTCGTACACTACGGCTCATCGGTCTTCGAGGGCATACGGTGCTACTCGCAGCCGAACGCGGCGAGCATCTTCCGCCTGCCGGAGCACATGGCGCGGCTGGTCGATTCGGCCAAGATCTACCGCATGCCTCTGCCTTATACCGTGGAACAGCTTTCGACCGCCGTCATCGATGTCGTCGAGGCGAATGGCGTGGCTCCCTGCTACATCCGCCCGATTGCGTTTCGCGGATATGGCGAGCTTGGTGTGAATCCGCTGACGTCGCCGGTTGAGGTCTATGTGGCCAACTATCCGTGGGGCAAGTACGTCCCCGGTACCTCGGGTGCGGATGTTTGCGTCTCGAGCTGGAGCCGGCTTGCGCCGAACACGATGCCGACGCTCGCCAAGGCCGGCGCGAACTACATGAACTCGCAGCTGATTCGTATGGAGGCCGAGATCAATGGCTACTCCGAGGGGATCGGGCTGGATACGAACGGCTATCTGTCGGAGGGCTCGGGCGAAAATCTGTTTCTGGTGCGCGGTGGTGTGCTTTACACCACGCCGCTGGCGAACTCGGTGCTCAACGGCATCACGCGCAGCTCTGTGCTGACGCTGGCCAAGCAGCTTGGCATTGAGGTCGTCGAACAGGCCCTGCCGCGCGAGATGCTCTACATCTGCGATGAGGCGTTCTTCACTGGCACCGCTGCTGAGGTGACGCATCTCCGGTCGGTCGACCGCATCATGGTCGGCGATGGCACCATGGGGCCGATCACCAAGGCGCTGCACGATGAGTTCTTCGGGATCGTGCATGGGACTTTGCCGGATCGTCATAACTGGCTGACGCCTGTGAATGTGAAGGTCGCTGAGCCGGTCGGCGTATAGGTACTAGAATAGTTACAAATAGAAAGAGGGGCAGCCCACGAGGCTGCCCCTCTTCTTTTTTGCCGTAAGAGCTGTGGGTTTTCCTTCCGGATGAGTTTTTTTGCGGCGGCGCGGTGGTGGCCTAGAGAAAAACGATTGAAACTCTGCCACTCTGTGCGACCATACCCTGCACATGCCCCTCTCTGCGCGTGCTCCACAGGCCACGAACGACATCGGCTCGCATTCGCTGCATCGTCAGCTTCGGCTGCGCGATCTTGTGCTGACGCAGGTTCTTTGTGTTGTCGGAAGCTCGTGGGTGGGTATTGCCGCGGGACTCGGACGGGCGCAGGCGCTGACCTGGATTGCGGCGATGTTGATGTTTTATCTGCCGATGGCGGTGTCGGTCATCTATCTGAACCGGGAGATGCCGCTCGAGGGCGGGCTGTACGTGTGGGCGCGCACGGCGTTTGGAGATCTTGGCGGATTCATGACTGCGTGGAATCTCTGGGTCTATGGGATCGTCATCACTGCGACGATTCTTTATGCGATTCCGACTGAGCTCTCGTATCTCTTCGGCCCTGCCGCTGCGTGGCTGCCGGAGAATCACGTTGCTTCCTTCGCCATCGTTGCTCTTCTGGTTCTCGCCGTTACTGGATGCGCGATCCGTGGACTGGAGCTCGGTAAGTGGGTACACAATATCGGTGGAATCTCGATTCTTGTTGTCTATTCCGCACTGATCCTGCTGCCGCTTTGGGCGCTTGCGCGACATCTGCAGGTGTACTGGGAGCCCTTACCGCTGCAACTGCCCCAACGCAACATGATCTCGCTGGCGCTGTTTGGCCAGATGGTCTTCGGTGCTCTCTGCGGGCTTGAGTACATCGCTATTCTTGCCGGAGAGAGCCGCTCACCTGCGCGGTCAATCGGTCAGTCGGTCGTGATTGCTTCGCCTATCATCTGCGCGATGTTCATCCTCGGCACAAGCTCAGTTGTTGCGTTCTCGCGCGGGCACATCGATTACATTGCACCGATTCCTCAGACGTTGCGCTATGCGCTCGGCAACCAAGGCTTCGGAAATTTGCTTGCGATGGTGGCGATTCTGCTGTTGCAGTTTCGACTGATCGCAGCTGCCAGCTTTATCTTTACGGGAGTGACCCGGCTGCCGATGGCGGCGGGGTGGGACCACCTGATTCCCTCGTGGTTTACGCGCTTACATCCGAGGTACCGAACTCCTACCAACTCGATCGGCTTCACCTGCGTGCTGATCTTGTTGCTGCTAGTGCTCGCCAGTGTCGGGGTTCACGCGCAGGAGGCCTTCCAAGTGCTGTCGAACGCAGGCATCACGCACTATGAGCTTGCGTACGTTGCGATGTTCGCTATTCCACTGGTGGGGGCGAAGAGTCTTCGCGTTGCGCTGCCTCGATGGCTGCGATGGACCTCGGTCGCGGGTGTTTGCGCCACGCTGTTCAGCTTCGCGGTCTCGGCGTATCCGTTTGTGGATGTCGTGAATCCAATGGCTTACGCTGGAAAGATTCTCGGCACGACGTTGGTCAGCAATGCTGTTGGCTACTTCTTCTATCGCACTCGAAACCGCCAGCAGTCGTGAGTCCAACAAGGGAAGAGTAAGTAGATCCACGTATACAAAGGAAGAGGCAGCCATGACGGCTGCCTCTTTCTTCAGAGAGAACTACAAGGCAATTATTCAGGGGTGATAACCATTTCTTTCTTGGGGATCTTGCGGAGAAACTCCTCGCCGGTAGCGATGTGCTGGTTCACCAGGCGCGAAGGCGTGTGCGCGAGCCACTCTGCCAGGGAGATGTCCTCGTAGTGCGGCGTAGGGAAGACCTCGAGGAACTGCAGATCGGTGTCTCCGGTGTTCTCGATGTAGTGTGGCGCCGACCGGTCAATGTAGCCTACGTCACCCTCCTCGAAGTCCATGGTTCGTGCGTGGCCGCCGGCTGAGAATACGGTCATCCTGCCTTTGCCCTTGACGTAGTACTGCCATTCGTCCTCGTTGGGATGCCAGTGCAGCTCCCGCAGTCCGCCCGGCTTCAACGTGACGATAGCGGCCGCGATGTTGGTTGCCGGAAAGTTCTTCTGGTCGATGATCTTTACTTCGCCACCCTTCGAGACCTTGGTGGGCTGCATCTTGTCGGTGAAGAACGCAAAGGTATTCGGCACCGTGCCGGTTCCTTCTGCTGCGTCGCGCTTCTCCTCCGCCAATGGGCGCGGTAAAGGACGCTCGAAGATAAAGAGCTCTTTCTTCGGCACGTTGTCGAAGGTCGAGGCCGGGACGTCGAAGTTTTTCGCAAGCACTTCCTTCGGAGTATGTGTCATCCAATCCGTCAGCAGGAAGGTCTGAAATTCGTTGAAGTTTCCATCATCGAAGACCAGAAGGAAGGTCGCACCATCTTCTCCCACTCCCTGGATTGAGTGCGGAATTCCGCCTGGGAAGAGCCACAGGTCGCCGGCGTTCACATCTTCGACAAACGCCCGTCCGAGCTGATCGACCGCTGTGATGCGCGCTGTACCTGAGATCATGAAGGCCCACTCCGAACCGACGTGCCAGTGGAGTTCGCGGATACCTCCCTTGATCAGCCGCATTTGTACGCCGGCCATCTTTTTCGAGATCGGAAGATCGCGCACCGTAACCTGCCGCGTCCAGCCACCTTCTTCAATACGTTTATGCGCAAAGGAGAATGGGTACTTGAAGGGAGGCTGGCCGCCAGAATCGGTCTCGGGCGCCCACACCGAAGAAGGATTTTGATCGTCCAGTGCTTTATTGATCGGCAAAGGCTGGCTCTCGTTGACGCCAGAATGGTTCGGCGTTGTGACCGGCTTTTCCTGCCCCTGGCCCTGGGCGACCTGCATGCCTGCCGCGGCTACTAACATCGCTGAGCTGGCTTCGAGAAATCTGCGCCGGCTTACCTTCGATTGATCCTGTTCCTCTGCCACGATGAACTTCCTCTCTGGTGGTGAATCATTCTGCTAATTGATGTTACCGACTCAGATATTAGATTTCTGTGGAACCAAAAAGTTTTCAAATCAGTTTCTGCGTCTTCGACTCGAGGTGCTCAAACTGTCATCTGTTTCTTTGGGGAGGTCAATTGAGGCCGGGATGCGTCGAAGGTGCTGAACTCGGGCGCCGGGGACCTGCGAGATCAGAGATTAATCCGGTCCCCGTGGCTTGGGGGTTGGCTCGTAACCAGCATGCGTACGGGGGCTGCACTTCGGTTGAACGCTTGATGCGGCTGGCGAGGAGAGATCTCGATGCCCTCCCCGAGCCTGAAGGACAAAGTCCTGCCCCTCGATCTTCGAGGGTTAGAACGCCGTCGAGGACGTAGAAGAACTGGCGCGCATGAAGGTGGTAGTGGCGAAGCTCACTTGTGCCGGGCGGCATGAGCTCTTCGATGACGCTGAGGTCAGGCGTCTTGACCAGGTGCCAGCCGTCGCAATCGGTTTTGAGGCTGCCTCCCCACTTGTAGTGGTCGGCGGTGTTTGTGCTGATGATGCGTGTCGTCACCGGGCAACCCAAATTTTTAGTGATTACGAGGTAGAGGTCTTCGAAGGGTATCGCATGCCGAGGACATGGAAGTCCTTCAGACCGCCCTTGAGGACATAGACCAGCTTGTTGTTTCCGTTGGGATCGGTTGGGCGAAGGAAGAAACCCTTCTCGAGCACGAAATCTCGTGTATTACTGATGATCCCTTCGATCATCTCGCCATCGTAAAAGTAGACGCGGACCCAGAGGCCCGGCACGATGGGCGCATGTTCGTGGAAGTGGAGCGCTCTGTGTCGCAGGTCGCCGTCGAAGGTCTTGACGAAGAAGACCGCCTTCGCATCCTTGGTGGGAACGTCCTGTACGACATCTGAGTCCAGCAGCTTAAGCCGAATGGAGTCGAGCGGGTAGACGGGATCGTTGCGGAGAAGCTGTTCGACTGAGCCGAGCTCACTGTGCTCCACAATCCCGCGAACAGCGTGGCTCTCGTACCGGACCACGACACGATACGCTTCGGACAGCTCCTCGCCGCCGTTCTTTGGCTTTACGATGCGTGATTCCGCGGCGATAGGTCGTATTGCTTGATCTTGTACAGGAGCGCCTTGTAACTGATTTGCAGATCGTTTGCCGCGGCCTTCCTGTTCCATCCAGTTCCCTCCAGAACTTGCGCAATTGCCGTCGATTCCGCATCACCCTTAAGGTTGCGGACCATCGCTTTGAGCCCGGCACCGGTTGGTACCTCTTGGGGCGTGGCTGCCCCTCCACCCTGATAGATCGTCAGGGGGGATAGCTCATCGATAATCGATTTCTCTTCGCCAAGCACTAGATATCGGTTGATTACATTCTCCAGCTCGCGCAGATTGCCCGGCCACGAGTGCTCGGCCAACGCATTCAGGAGGTTCGCAGAGAACGGAAGTGGGTCACGGCCATATCGCTTGGAGCCCTTCCGCATGAAGTACTCCGACAGGACAGGAATCTCTTCCCGACGGTCCCGCAGCGGTGGAATGCTGAGAGTAAAGCCATTAAGACGGTAGTACAGGTCCTCGCGGAAGGTCTTGTTTGCCATCGCCTCCTTCATATTGATGTTGGTGGCGGCAATTACCCGGACATCCACCTTCATCGGGGAGCGGCTGCCCAGACGGGAGAAGGTTCCGTCCTGAAGCACCTGGAGCAGCTTCGCCTGGAGGATGGCCGGCATCTCGCCGATTTCGTCGAGAAAAATAGTTCCACCGGTACAGACCTCGAACTTACCCGGTTTGGTCTTGATCGCGCCGGTAAAGGCTCCCTGTTCATATCCGAACAGTTCGCTCTCCAGCAGATCGGCCGGGACGGCGGCGCAGTTGACCTTAAGGAAGATGTTCTGGCTGCGGGCCGACATCTTGTGGGTGTAGAGGGCGAGGATCTCTTTGCCGGTTCCGCTTTCTCCCAGGATAAGGAGTGGAATGTCGGCGCGGGCTACGAGTGCAGCCTGGCCCTCCAAATCACGCATTCTCTTGCTGGACCGTACAAAGGAGTGCGATTCGTTGAGAGGAATCTCTTTCAGTGCATCGGCGGCGGGGACCTTCTTCTCTGCTGAGGCGAGGTGCTCCTCGATGGCCTGCTCGACATCGCCTCCGGTGAAGGGCTTCATTACGATGCCCCGGACTCCGAGGCGGATTACCATCTCCAGATCTCGCAGCTCGGCCGAGCAAGACAGGACGATCACAGCAAGATTGGGCTTGGTGCATCGGATGTGGGTCAGGAGCGGCAGCGGGTCACGATTGGTATGCAGGGCCAGCAAAAGGAGGTCGGGCTGTTCGGCTTTTTCCAGCCGATCGAGCAGGGTCTGTTCGTCAGAGAAGAGACTGAGCGAATACTGGGAGCCTAGGGTCAAGCGGAGATAGTCGAGTACTGCGAGATCCGGTTCCAAGATTAAGACTTGGGCGCGCGATCGGGCATTCGATTTCAAGGCAGTGACTGGGTAGGATAACGCAGCTGACATACAAATACCTCAATTTTGCCGTTGTGGACTTAATTGCCCATAACCGGCGATGGTCTTGAACTCGGTTGGCCCCCAGGTTCAAGCTGACACGTCAATCTAGGCAATTCGAAGCATGTAGCCATCGAAAACTACCTGCTCCGCGGATTCTAGACCGTTCAACATAGCGTTTGCACAAAAATGTTAAGAACTTTGCCGACAAAAGAGATAAAGGTTTACCACTCCTCTTATCGAGTAGGCCTAGCTTACATGGTAGTTGCCAAAGTGGAACTAAAAAAATGAAAACTTTTTTCACAAGGTTACTTTGGTGAAAGGGGAGATGGTAACTCAGAAATCTCACGTAAATATGCTGTTTCAGTCCAATTCGCCGGTTGGATCGTATATGGGATCACGCCTCGGCGAGGCTAATTCACCCGATATTTCCGCACTTCTCCCCGGAAATGGCGCTCGACGTGCAGTAAGAGTTGCATTGGATACTTTGCGGGTTCCCCTACGCTGATAGGAAAAAATGACCTTGGTTCATCACGCCGAATCCGCCGTCTCTCTCAACCTCCCGCCACTGGAGATCTTTTTTGGCAAAACTGCCGCTATGCAGGCCGTCCGCAATAAGCTCGAGCGGGTGGCTGAAACCGATGTTCCTGTTCTGATTCAGGGCGAAAGCGGCACTGGCAAAGAGATCTGCGTACGCCTTCTACATGCTTTCTCAATGAGGGCACGGGGCTCACTGGTTAAGGTCAGTTGTCCCGCCATACCTCACACGCTTCTCGAAACCGAGCTATTTGGCTACGAAAAAGGCGCTTTTACTGGTGCAATGTCCACCAAGTTGGGTCGCGTGGAACAGTCGCACAATGGCACCCTGTTTCTGGATGAGGTTGGCAGCCTCGACCTGGGAGTCCAGTCGAAGCTGTTGCAGGTCCTGCAGGATGGAACGTTCGTCCGTGTAGGCGGCCACGAACCGCGGTCTATTGCTACCCGGCTGGTATCTGCTTCGAACACCGATCTTCGTAATCAAGTTGAAGATGGAACCTTCCGTCTGGACTTTCTCTTCCGTATCAATGCGGTGACCGTCAATCTTCCGCCGCTGCGGCAAAGGATCGCGGATCTGCCGGTCCTGATCGATTACTTCATTGAGCACTATGCAAAGATTTTCCACAATACACCGGAACTGCTCTCCAAGAGCGCCGTTCGCCTGATGCAGAACTACCACTGGCCGGGCAACATCCGCCAGTTGGAGAATCTCATTCGCAGCTATGTGTTGATTGGAAGCGAGGAGGCTCTCGTGGCAGAGTTGATGCCTGAGACTCCGCGCAATGGCATCACTACGGACATTGACCTGAGTGAGCCGGTCTCTCTCAAAAACATTACAAAGAAGGCCACGCAGGATCTCGAACGACAGATCATCCTGAAGGTTCTCCAAGAGAACAGTTGGAACCGGCAAAAGACGGCCAAGTGGCTTCAGATTAGCTACCGATCGCTGCTCTATAAGCTGAGCGAGGTTGGCATGCCTGAGGTTCCTCCGCGGCCACTTCGGATGCCTCATCTGGTGAAGAAAGAGGAGCGGACGTTGAAGCCTGCTGCTCTGTCCTCACGCACTCGCATCTACTAATCTGCTTGACGCGCTTGAGTTCATCTCAACTCGCGCGTCGGCAGATTGCATTTGCTCCCCAGGCTTAAACCCTTTTCAGCAACAGATGAGATTGAACCAGCAGAATCCGTTGGTCGGATTTACTGTGCCCCTTGGCGTCGAATGATTGTCTTGATCGTCTCGAACATGATCAGCAGATCGAGCCCGAGCGTCATGTGTTTGATGTAGTAGAGATCAAACTCCAGCTTCTCGCGGCTCTCGGCCAATGTTGCTCCGTAGCCGTACCGTACCTGCGCCCATCCTGTCAGTCCTGGGCGAATCATGTGGCGAAGGTTGAAGTACGGAATCTGCTCGGTGAGCCAGGGAACAAACTCGGGCCGCTCCGGGCGCGGACCAACAAATCCCATATCGCCACGCAGGACATTCCATAGCTGGGGTACTTCATCGAGCCGGGTCTTGCGCATGAACATGCCGACGCGGGTTACACGAGGATCGTTCTTTGTCGCCCATTTCGCGCCGGCCACCTCGGCATCGGTGCGCATGGTGCGGAACTTGTAGACGGTGAAGTTTTTGCCGCCAAGACCGACGCGCGTCTGACGGAAGAAGATCGGCCCCGGGGACGAGAGGCGAACCAACAGCACGACGAGTGGGAAGAAAGGCAGGAACAGAAGCAGACCGACCGCTGCAGTTAGCGTCGAGACGATGCGCCGCGCAATCTGCTGCGAGGGCTTAACCCGAAAGCCTTCGCTATAGATAAAACTGCTTGGATGAAGTCCATCGAGGTGCAGCTTCCCGGTAAGACGCTCCAGCAGGCTACCGCCCTCTTCGATGACGACTCCGTTGAAACGAAGTTTGAGCAAATCGGCTACGGGAAACTCGCCGCGGCGATCCTCGAGTGCAACGATGACGCGATCGACCTGTGGCTTGGGGCCGCTGAATCGCTCAAGAGCAGCATGGATCGCCTCTTTGCGCTCGGCCCTGTCGGTTACCACGCCATCCCAGCCAACGACCTCCATCCCAGCATCTTTGCGTGAGCTGAGCAAGGTAACGATGGTCTTGGCGCGTTCGCCGGCGCCGAGAACGTAGACACGTTCGCGGAACATCTCCCGCCCGATGATCCATTCGTAGGCGCTGCGCCATGCGACCAGCGCTGCAGTGAGAAACATGAGGCCGAGAAGCAGAACGTAGTGGGCGATGTCGGCGGCGGGAAAGAGGAAGATGATGACGGAGAGTAGAAAAGACAGGAAGCCGAGCACCAGCAGGAGGCGAAAGTATATCTCCCAGCTCGCGGAGATGCGCTGGGGCTCGTACAGATCGAAGTAATAGGAGAAGAGCAGCGTGAGGACCGTCAGCGCGAGAATCTTCAGCGTGCCGTTCTCGTAGTTCAGGACGAGATAGGTATCCGGCCCCATCAGAAGCACCGTCGCCAGCAGGAAGCAACCACTTACAATCAGCGCTTCACATAGCAGGAGAACGATGGTTCGCGTGGGATAGTACACGTTGAAGAGCCGGATCATCTGGTCAATCGCTCCCTTTAGTGCTTGGTGTTGTAGTAGCCGTAGTAGCTGCCAACGTGCGGTACATCCTCTACGGCATTCAGAACAAACCCTAAGATATTCGAGG
This sequence comes from uncultured Acidobacteriaceae bacterium, assembly GCA_963771625.1. Taxonomy (GTDB): domain Bacteria; phylum Acidobacteriota; class Terriglobia; order Terriglobales; family Acidobacteriaceae; genus Edaphobacter. The sequence continues at coordinate 449,853 of CAVYUE010000007.1, read as the reverse complement.
CCTTCAACTCGCTCTGCGCACGCTGCGCGACAGGAAACTTGGTCACTCCTCCGCGGGCGACGAGGAGAACTCCATCGCACGAACGAGCCAGGTTGACCGCATCCGAAACCGGGAGCACCGGGGATGAATCCACGATGATCCAGTCGAAGTGCGGCGAGGCCAGCCGAATCAGTTCTTCAAAGCGTGGACTGCCGGAAAGATCGGCCGCTTTGTCGCCACCATTTCCGCCGGCGATAAAAGTCAGATTCTGCTGAATGGACGCTGCTCCGGGAGTCATCTTGTCGAATGGCTCCGGCCGCTGCATCGTCTCAACGAGAGTCGCCTTGCCTGCAAGATAGTCCGCCAACCCCGGATGCGACTCGCATCCCAGGATCTGGTGCAGGGAGTAGCGCCGCATGTCGCCGTCGATCAGCAGCACCTTGCTGTTTTTGTGGCGGGCGAGGCTCATTGCGAGGTTGGTCGAGACGAAGCTCTTGCCCTCCTGCGGCAGGCCGCTCGTTACCAGGATGGTCTTGAGCGGACTGATGTCGCGCAGCTCGAAGATGCGGGAGCGAAGACTACGGAATTGCTCCACCGCCGGGCCGCGTTCGAGCAGCGCGGGAGTCTGTGCGACGGATAGAGCCCAGGGGCGCGAGACAACCTTGCTGAGATCGAGCGCCGGGTCATTCGTTCGCCGCGCGTAACTGGGTTCAACGTATGGCTCAGAGACGATTGGCGCGAGCGGCGCGGCGACATGTTCTTCGTCGACCTCGGCGACAGCCGCTGTTGCGTGCATGGACTCGCTGAACGGCTGCTCCGCTGCCTGCGGCTCTGGCTCTCGCCGCTCCAACTTCCGCTCGGACTCTGCCTTCTGGAGTGCTTCGTAGATGCGGCTCATCGGTCGTGCCTTCCCGGCTCTCTGTTAAAAGCCGCCATAAAGTTGTCTTCTTTTGTTGCCAACGTGGGCTCTGTGCGCGACGTGCCGAGTACAGCTGGAGAGACCATGAATGGCTGGATCTCCAGTTCCAGCTCCGCAGCTACGCCCTCGACGATCGTCGCGGTTACCTGCTCCACCTGCTCGACATAGGCCACGATCAGCGAATGCTCACAGAGTAGATTGATGATGCGGGGTATGCCTCGGCTGTACCGATGGACCAGATCCAGCGCTTCGTTTGAGAAGAGCGGCGAGGTTGCTCCGGAGATTCGCAGTCGCTCGGCAACATAGGCGTGCGTCTGACTTTCGGTCAGAGCCTGGGTGCGGCACCACAGCGAGACTCGCTGCCGCAACTGCCGCACGCTGGGGTGGCGCAGCTTCTCTTCCAGCTCCGGTTGTCCTGACAGCACGATCTGTAAGAGCTTCTCCGACGAGGTCTCGAGGTTCGTCAACAGGCGAATCTCTTCGAGGAGGTCCCATGAGAGGTTTTGCGCCTCGTCGACGACCACCACACAAGTCTCTTCCATGCGGAACCGCTCGATGAGCCAGCGATTCAACTGCAGCAGCATGCCGGATTTGGTTCGCGTAGCGGGCACGATGCCGAAGTCGGTCAGCACAAATTCGAGGAAGTCCAGCACGTCCAGACGCGGATTGAAGACGAAGGCGGTTGAGACCCTGCGGCCGCTAAATGAGCTCAATGCCCGGCGCAGCAGTGTGGTCTTGCCGGTGCCCACCTCGCCGGTCAATACGGTGAAGCCCTTCCGCGCAGAGATTCCATACTCCAGGCAAGCGAGGGCCTCGCGTGTGTGCGGCATCATGTAAAGGAACCGCGGGTCGGGACTGGTGCCAAACGGACTGCTCTTCAGCTTGAAGAAGGTGTTGTACATCTCAGCCCCCCGCATTCATGAGCGGCTTGGTTCCCGCCGTTATATCTGGAGCTCGACGGCCGAACCATCTCCGCTTCGACGTTTCAGGGTCCGGCTCTCCCGCAAATGCGATAACGCCGAGCGTGGGCAACTTCGTAAACGCCCAGATGTCGCGCTCGTTCCGTACGGCAGTATCGAGATACTCCAACAGGCCTACGATGAGCAAACCGAGGCCCAGGCCCGCTGCGAGCCCTCCCGTTACGAACACAGAGCGCTTTGGCGAAGAGGGCGCCTCGGGAAGATTGGGTTCATCCATGACGCGGAACTGTTCGCCCTGCTGACGCTTTTCCAGGTCAGTCGCCATCTTGGATTGGTTCAGCTTGTTGAGAAGATCATCATAGAACGCCTGCGCCGTCTGGTTATCCCGGGTGATGCTCTTGTACTCCTCTTCCACGGCCGGGCTGGCGGCTACGCGATCCTGATAGGTCCGAAGCTGGCTTTGAATCGCCGCCTGGTCACGTTTCTTCTGAGCGATGCCCTGGTCCATCGCACGGAGCTGCGCACGAATCTGCTGCACGGCCACGGAGTCGGTGGGTTTGGGAGCCGACGGTGCCGGGGCGACTGCTGCTGCCGGGGCCTGGGCCAACTTCTGCTGCAGTTCCTTAATCTTTCGCCGGACGCTGACCACATCTGGATAGTCATCGGTGTAACGTGCGGTCAGGTCGGCCTCCTGGGCCTGAAGCTGCTGCAACTCCAGCTGCTGAGCCTGAGGCGCTATTCCTCCATGCTCTGTGGTCTGCGGCTGCTGGCTCTGCTGCATGGCCAGAATCGACTCGGCATAGCTCTTGTCCTGCTCCATGCGGGCCAAGGCCTGGGTGGCGGCGTCCAACTGCGTATTGAGCGTCGTCAGCATGTTGATGTTTGAGACTTCCGCGCCCGGCAGCTTGCCCATATACGTCTGTTGGAACTTCGCCAGCCTCGCGTCCTGTTCATCCAGCTTCGCTTTTGCATCGGCAAGCTGCCCCTTCAGGAACTCTGTTGTTCCTGCGGCCGATGCGGCGCGGTCGCTGAGATTTTCGCTGACAAAGAGAGACTGAATCTCTCCGCACACTAATTGGGCTGTACGGGCATCGTTCGCCTTGAAGGAGATAAAGAATCCGGGCAGGCCGTTGGTGCGTGCAATCTCCGATTGGATCGGCGTGATTCCGATGTTCTTTCGCGTCAGGTCAATGCGGTCGTCCATCGACAGCTTTGCGTTGGCGAACAGGTTGAAGCGCTCGATGATTGGCTGCAGCCGCGAACGGCTCAGGATCTGCTCTTTCATTGAAGCGAGCCGTCCGCTCAGGTCTTCGGTGACAACCGCCTTGACATAGGCCTCCGGTACCTTCTGCTGCTCTACCAGAACCAGTGTCTGTGAAATGTACTGCGGCTGCACAAGAAATGTAAGAGCATATCCGACGATGGGGAAGACGACCGCGGGGATAGCGATGATCCACCATCTCCGCTTCAGAATGGTGCTGTAGTCCTGCAACGTCAATGCGCGATGACCAAGCATGAAGACTCCTTAAAATTGGCCCAGGTTGGTTGAGCGGGGAGTGAAGGTGATCCCGACTCCAAACGTCTGGGAGGTTCCGGTAAGGACGTTCGGCGGGGTCAGCAGGTTCACTTCGTTGTTTGACTGACTCTGCGCCGTATAGCTTCCATATGCTGAGAAGTGCGTGCTGATTCGGCGGGTAACCTGAACGCCACCAAAGACGGTATTAAAGACTTCGTTTGTGGGGACGAGGGCATCTCCGCTCGTCACCTGGGTCAGGCCGGAGGTGTGAGTGTAAGCAGCGCTCATCGAGCCTACCCAATTACGGCCGAAGGAGTGGCCTACGGAGCCCGAAACTGAGTCAGACAGCGCACCGGGCAACACGCCCGATCCGTTATTCACTCCGCGCGTGTAACCCACGGAGGCGTGGGTGTTCCGGTAGCCATAGGAGAGGCCAGCTGAAATTGCAAGATTGAGCGCTGAGGGGATGAGCGCGCTATCCGAACTTGAGACCCACTGTGGGCCTGCCGAGATGCTGGCGCTGAATGACCGGCTCAAGACTCGCTGGTACGACAGATTGATGCCCCGGGTTGCAAAGTTCGGCTCATCGGGGCCAGATCCAGGTCCGGTGAAGTAGTAGGTCGAGTAAACGGCGTCGATGCTGGCAGAGCTTCGAGCGTCAAGGCGCTGGTTGAGCGCGACGACTCCTGAGACCTGTGTGCTGTCCAGCCCTTGTTCCGCGTTGTTGTCGAGGTAATGGAGCACTCCCCAACTCCCTGTACCGCTGATGGAGGTATTGGAAGCGAGCTGCCGCTCCACGGTGCCGCTCAACCCATTGCCGATACGGTCGCCCGAGGTCGTTATGATTCCGCCGGCCGGACCCGAGGTGGGACTCTGTACAGGATAAGCGCCCAAATCGCCCACGCCGGCGATACCTGAAAGGCCAGTGGTCGGTGACTGAGGCAGAAAGCTGAACGAATCAGAGATGCTGAAGACCCAGTGATGGGTGACATAACCCTGAGAGGCAGACACGTTCCAGAAGGTCGACGTTCCCTGCCCCGACTGATTTGCCAGGATGACACCACCAGCAAAGAGCAGGCTGAACGGCCGCACCGTGCTCTTGGACGTGTAGGCGATATCCCCGGTAAGGTCGGTTGCATGGGACACGTCGCCGGGCCCGTAGTACCCATACTGTACGATCTCGGATGCACTGAGAGCGTAGTGAAGAATGCCGTCGAGCGCGGGAAGATTGGGGCCGAGGGTCGAGCTCATCGGAGACTCTGCAGTAGGCACAGCCTGCGCATGACAGACAAAGTTCAACGACAACAACAGGGCCGATATTGCGATGCGGATTTTCATACTTTCCTTCATGGGACGACGATCGTGTCTCCAGGAAGAAGCGAGACACCCGAATTGTCGCCTTTCAGCGCCTGCTTGTAATTGAACGGTATCTTCTGCTGCTTACCGCTTATCGACCGCAAGATATAAATATGCTTCGAACTGGCGAATGGGGTCAGTCCCCCTGCAGAGACAATTGCCTGCAGTGGGGTCATCCCCGGGGTCATCATGATTGGCCCGACCTTGCCCACCTCGCCAACCAGAAAGACCCGCTGGCTGTTGACGCCGAGAACTACGACCGTAACGACAGGATCCTGAATATATTTCTTAAGCCGCTGGCTGATGTCGGCCGACAGCGCCGTGGGCGTCATGCCTGCTGCTGCAATATCCCCCACTAACACCAGGGAGATCATCCCATCTGGCCTGACAGGAATGGTGCCCGAAAGGGTCGGTTCTTTCCAGACCGTCACCTGCAAGGAGTCCTGCGGTCCAATAATGTAACGGGATGCGTCCATCGGTCCTGCATAGTTGGCGTCCGCGGCTGGAGCTGGGGCCTTGACTGGGGCGGCGGGAGGCGGCGCCTGCTGCCCTGCGGGCGGGGCTGGCGCGGGACTGACCTGCGAACCTGCTGTTGGTGCAGTTTCTGGCTGCACCTGTGCTGCGAGCGGTGCTTCCGCAGCTGCTATTAGCAACAGCAGCATGGCACCCATGGAACAAAACGACCTCATTGAATAACTCCCATCCTTCATCTGCCTTTGGGTTGACTCATCCATTGTTACGCATCCCCTTCGCGCGATAGCAAATTTCGCCCCCATAACAATGGCGAATGCCTCCTTTAAGGGTCTGGAGCCTCTTGATCTGACCTGCGATTCTGAGTCTTCTATCGGCAATCACAAGACTCCTAGCACAGCGAGGGCCAAACTCCTCCATTTACCGTTTTTAAATACGAAAACTGAAAAATATTGAGTCTTCGACGGAAAAAGGAGGGAGTATCTCTAACGGTTTCTCTTAGTATGCAGATTAGCAGCGTCGGTGTGAAAAGTTTTTCCCTTTCGGGTACTGTTACGTACCACTTTCGTGTCGATAACAGAAGATAAGGGGAAAAGCCTGACTCCGCAAAGAGGTCCGCGAATTGCTTACGAAGGTCTGGTGAAGTATAACGTCATACAAACGCTATCAGGGACGAAGCACTCCATGCCCTATGCCACGGACCTTACTGCGAAGGAAGCCGATTTTGGGCTGCCACGTGCCACCCCCACCCGCGCTTCGTCCTGGCTCGCATTGCTGCCCTACACCGCAATCGCGATTCTGCTTGTTGCTATCTATTATCGAGTCGCCATCAAGCTGGTGTACGACTGGTACACCATTCCCGACTACTCGCATGGCTTCCTGGTACCTTTCTTCGCGGCATTCCTCATTTGGGATAAAAGGAAGTATCTCAGCACAGTCCCCGTCCGGCAGACGTGGTCTGGCATCGTCCTGGTAGCCTTTTCCCTGGCCGTCCTGATTTTGGGGGTCTACGGCGTCGAACTCTTTACCTCGCGCATCTCCTTCGTCTTTTTAATGACGGGCCTGATCTGGACGTTCTTCGGCTGGCCGATGGTGCGTGCGCTGCGCTTCCCTCTGCTGGTTCTCGTTCTAGCCATCCCTTTCCCTGCCATTCTCTTCAACCAGATCACCTTCCCGCTGCAGTTGCTGGCTTCGCGCATCGCCAGCGACATCCTGCCTCTGCTGGGGGTACCAACGCTCCATGAAGGCAACGTGATTGAGCTACCAGTCATGAAGCTGGAGGTTGCCGAGGCCTGTAGCGGCATCCGCTCATTGATGAGCCTGTTCACGCTCGCGGTCTTCTACGGCTACTTTCTGGAACGGACCACCAGACGCCGCATCATTCTTGCATTGGCAAGTATTCCGATTGCGGTGACAGCCAATGTGGCTCGCATCGTCGGCACCGGGCTATGCGTACAGTACTGGGATCCCGACAAGGCACTTGGCTTCTTTCATGAGTTCTCAGGGTGGGTCATGTTTGTGATCTCGCTGGTCTGTCTTTATATCGTTCACCGCGCGATGCGCCTGGTCTCCCCCGTGAAGGCGCAAACACTATGAGATCCCCTCGTTTCTGGATCGTCATGCTGCTGCTCGGCTCGACGCTCTTCGTTCTCCAAAGTCGCGGAGATGCAGACCGCATCCCTGCCAGCCAACCCCTCAGCCAGATGCCGGAGCGCTTTGGCAGTTGGTCGTCGCAGGATGTTCCGCTCACCGACGATACGCTGGAGGTACTTGGCAAAGGCGACTTCCTCAATCGCATCTACACCAGCGATCCGACAACAGTTGGACAAACATTGGGAGCGTCGACGGCCCGGTCCGGCGCTGTGCCACCAATCAGCCTTTTCATTGGCTACTTCGCGAGCCAACGGACGGGTCAGACGATGCACTCTCCGCAGAACTGCCTTCCCGGGGCAGGCTGGACCTTCGACTGGCAGACGTACACTAACCTTCAGGACATCAACGGCAAGAACTACAAAGTGGGTGAGTACCTTATCAGCAATGGAGAGACGAAGCAGTTTGTCATCTACTGGTATCAAGCGCATGGCCGCAGTATCCCCAACGAATACAAGGCCAAGATGTACATGGTTGCCGATGCGATCCGCATGAACCGGACCGATGGCGCCTTAGTTCGCGTTATCACTCAGGTAATGCCTTCGGAGCCACTCGAGAGAGCGAAGGCCCGGGCTATCCAGTTTACGCAGCAGATGGCTCCGAATCTGCCGCGGTTCATCCCTGACTAACTACTCACCGTCCTGAATTTCACCTAAAGTTGTAGTATCGCAGTGCCCGCCTGGGTCAAGACGGTATCGATTCCAGTGCGAGAATTACTAGATCATTTGAAGTTGAGGAAGCGTGCGATGAGAACTTCAGTAGTCATGACGGCAAAACGAATTTCGGCAGTTCTGACTGTGTCGCTCGCACTCGGTCTCACCGTGGGCTGTCATCGCGATCCTAACAAGGAGAAGCAGCGATATCTCGAGAGCGGCAAGCGCTATGCGGATCAAGGAAAGCTGAAAGAAGCGACCATACAGTTTGCCAACGCGCTCAAGGTTGACCATAACTTCGCCGACGCCCGCTATCAGCTTGCCAAAGTTTTTATGAAGCAGGGATCGATCATGGCCGCGTATGGAGAGCTCATGCGCACAGTCGACCTTCAGCCGGGCAATGTTCAGGCGCGCATCGACCTGGGCAATATTCTTCTTGCCGGTAAACAGACTGACAAGGCGGCTGCGCAGGCCAACGCCGTCCTCGCTCTTGATAGCAACAATGCGGACGCCTATGCGCTGCTCTCGAGCATTGCGATGTCGAAGGGTGACCACGCCGAAGCACTCGCTCAAATTCAGCACGCGCTCGCGATCGACCCGAACCGTGCCAACTTTCACGCTACGCTTGGCATGCTGCAGAGCAGAGATCCTGCAACAGCGGCGGCGGGAGAAGACCAACTTCGCAAGGCCGTCTCTCTCGACGGAAAAAACGTAGGCGCTCACCTTGTCCTCGCCTCAGTTCTGCAGAAGAAGGGTGATCTTCCAGGAGCTGAGAACGAGGTGAAGGCCGCCATCGCCGCCGACCCGAAGAGCGTCGTGGCACGCGCTACGCTCGCAGACCTTTATCTGCGCGAGAATAACAACGCCAAGGCGGAGGAGACACTCCGTCAGGCGTCGGAAGACCTGTCCGACTCCGAGTACGGGGCCGGTATGCTCGCCACCTATTACATTCGCGAAAACCAGCTTGCACCTGGGGTCGCCGCCTACGCCGATCTGGTGGCGAAGCATCCCAAGAGCGCTCCGCTCAAGGTTGCTTATCTACGCCTTTTGATTTTGACCAGGGATCTTCCCAAGGCCAGATCAGTGGGTGCAGAGCTTGCCAAGACCGATAGCAACGTTCCTGAGGTTGCTGTTCTCAACGGCATGATGCTGCTGAATGACGGCAAGACTAACGATGCGTTCAATACGCTTCAAAAGGCAGCCAAGGCCAATCCAGACAGTCTGGTCGTCAAGCTCTGGCTCGGTCGCGCCGCACTGGTGAAGGGTGACATGACGGTGGCCCAGCAGAGCTTCCGCGACGCAGCCAGACTCAATCCGAAGAGCATGGAGGCGCAAGCCGGTCTCGCCGAAATCGCGATTAACACCCATGACCTCAATACTCTCCAGCAGGTCGCCGAGACTGCCATCGCCATCAACCCACAGTCAGGGATACCTTACATCTGGCGCGGTATAGCCGAAGCCAGCCAGAAGTCCTACGAGAAGGCCGATGCAGACTTCCACCAGGCCATCAAGCTCGACCCCAAGAACTCAGCTGGCTATCTGGAACTCGGCCAGCTAAGACTTGTGCAACAGAAGGTGCCCGAGGCCAAGACGCTCCTCGAGCAAGCCCTCGAGTTGAACCCTAACTCCCCTCGCGCTTTGCGCATGCTTGCCTCCGCCCTGATGTCTGAGAAGCAGCCCGCCAAAGCGATCAGCCGCGTACAGGAACAGATCGCCAAGTCTCCGCAAAATGCCGATATGTATGATCTGCTGGCTGATCTCCAGATGAACACCGGCGATCCGAAGGGCTCGCTCGCCTCGTCCGAGAAGGCGATGCAACTCAATCCGAACGATAGCGCCGCCGTTATCGCGTACACGCGAGCCGAGGTCGCTGCCGGTGATCCGGCGAAGGCAGTGGCCAAATGGAAAGAGTGGACGGCTGCCCATCCTACGGACGTGCAAGGCCTCACCCTGTTGGGCACGATGCAGGAGTCGCAGGGGGACCGTGATGGTGCCATGGCGAGCTACAAGAAGGCTCTCGCCCTTCAGCCTGAGCAGCCCATTGCAGCGAACAATCTGGCCTACTTGATGGTCGACTCCGGGCAAAATCTCGACGTCGCGCTCTCTCTTGCCCAGGTCGCCCGGCGCGGTATGCCCACATCGCCTAACACCGCAGACACCCTGGCCTGGATCTACTACCAGAAGGGCAACTACGCCTCTGCGCGCGATCTGCTCGAGGAGGCGCTCAAGACAGCACCCAACAGCGCGTCGATCCACTATCACCTGGGCATGACCTACACGAAGCTGTCCAACAGCGCTGATGCCGTCACTCATCTCAAGAAAGCGGCAGCCCTGGCGCCAAACACCCAGACAGCGAAAGACGCTGACAAAGAGCTTGCCCTGCTGAGTTAGACAAGAACGGCACGTTCGGCCTCATTCTGATGGGCCAGCTCAGGTTTGCCTTCTCTTGAGCAGGCTCGCGTAAGCACCGGTGATCTGGCTCATCATCGCGTCAGTCGTAAATCTTTCAGCAGCCAGTTTTTTGCCCTCGGCTCCCATCTGTCTGGCCTCGGACCGATTGGAGAGCAGCCGGATGATCGCCGCCGCTAGGGCCGGAACATCGTCCGACGGGATGAGGATGCCGCTGATGCCATCCAGCACTGCCTCCGCGTTTCCGCCGACGTTGGTGGCTACTACAGGAAGTGAAGCAGCCATTGCCTCGACGATGGCGTTCGAGAAACCTTCACTGCGTGAGGGAAGCACGAAGATGTCGGACGCGGAAAGATATTCGCGCAGGTTCGTGACCCCGCCGACAAAATGAAAGTGATCCGATAGATTCAACTCACGGACCAAGGTCTGTAGCTCTTCGAAGTAGTCAGGCTCCAGCACATCACCAGCGATGTTGAAGGACGCATTGGGAAATTTGGCCACGATCTCGGCTGCGGCCTTGATGAAGACATCGTGACCTTTGACTCGACGGATGTTACCTACTGTTGCAATGACACATTCGCCAGGACGCTTCGCGGGTTGAGGGACATCTCCCCAATCAGCAAGATCCAGACCGTTGTAGATCGTCTGTACCCGAGAAGGGTCGATGCGATCCACCTCAATACAGTGTTGGCGCACTTGCTCCGAGACAGCAAAGACCTTGTCAGGGACGCCAGACATCAGGCGATACGCAACGCTGTGCTTGCGGTGTCTGAGAATCCCCATGTCGCGCCGACTCCAGATTAGCTTCGCATCGGAGGCTGCTTTCGTGACAAGCCCCGCCCATAGATCAGAGCTTTCGAAAAATGTCTGAACGATCTGGATTCGCTGCTGCTTGAGGAACCGCCTCAAGTCGAGGCTGGCCCGCAACGCAGTGAGATCGTAGGTGCGCTGTATGGGCAACAGGTAGATCGAGCAAGGCGGCGATTGGAGGGCGGCGCTTTCAGGATGAGCAAAGAAAGTCAGGATCGATGCGCGGTATCCGTACTGCGGCAAACGTGCCGCCAGCCTGAGGGCGATGCGTTCTCCGCCGCCGAGTGTCTTCGGGAGCTGGTCCACTACCAACAGGACGTGAGGCAATGCGGCATGCACAGCGTCCCTGCCAGATGGCTCATTAACCCGTAACGCATTAATCATGCTCATTCAATAATCTTCCAAGCTCATGTGCTGACGGGGCGTTCAGTACTACCTGTAGGCCAGGAACGGATTCGGCGAGACGGCTTCGACAGGAGCTGCTAACTCTGTCACCGGTTCGGCTTGTGCGAGCTCGGTTGCACGAAGAGCAGTTGCGACGACGACCCATAAAGGAGAAGTGATTTCAAGATACGTCCATCGATCGCCAAAGAAGTTGGCGACCATACAGGCGCAGACTGCAAGAAAGAGGCCAAGCCCAAGACCTCGATAGAGGGGGTCTTCTGCGATTTTGAAGAGACGGAAAGCCGAGACAAGCATCTGTCCAAGCATGAAGATCACGATGATCATGCCGACGATGCCGGTCTCGACCATCACTTTGACATACCAGTTATGCGTATCCTTCAGGTTGTCGACGTGAGTGGTCATCTGATACGTCGCGAAGCCTGTCCCTAAGATCGGATTGTTGGCGATCGAGGTCTCAGCGGCCTCCCACAGCTTGACGCGTTCATTGGCGGACGCCTCCAGTACCCCGTTGGAGTTCTCGGTCATGTTCACTCGTTCGCGGACAGCGTTCGGCACGACAGCCTGCCATGTCACCAGGAAAACCGCACCGATCAGCAGAAGCTTCCTGTCCTTCACGATACCGAGGACAAACATCGCAACCAGGAGTGCCAGGTAAGACGCGCGAGAAAAAGTGTAGAGATCTGCAAACACGGTGATGGCGACCAGGCCGTAGCAGAACAACCGAAGCTTCTTTCTCTGAAGGAACTGCGCGAAGCCCCAGAAGAACATCGAGAACTGTGCGAGGTATGCTGCGGTCTGATTCGATCCATAACCCAGAGGGCCACCACCGCGCTTGTTCTCATCAAAGTTGGCCCAGCTTCTAGACATGCTATCCATCAAGCAGCTTCTATCGATGAACAGCACGGAGAGGGCGGTGAGAAAGATAACGGTCCTCACTGCCTTGCGGTCTTCGACGACGAGTCCGGCCGCGACGAAGACCAACGGGATCAACATGTAGTCTTTCCACGTGACGAAGTTGACGTCCGAGAGCCAAAGCGGCGGCGGAGCCATTCCTAGCATCGTGCTGTACCACATTGATAGATAGAGAAAGACGCCGAAGATCAACCATGTCAGATAAAGCTTCGATTTGGGGAGGCGTTTGCCTTTGATTACGGCTCCGACGATCACCGCAATCACCAGAACGGTAAGCACGTTGCCACCGAGCGGGTAGTCCAGAAAGTGATCCCGCATTGTGCGATAAGGCAGGAAGGGGATCATGTAATACAGCCCGTAGAGAGGCCGGCCCGTCAACGACACGAGGCACATCACCCAGAAGCCCAGGTAAGCCACCAACGGAATGTAATGTCCAATTCCTGTACCGAACATGCAATCTCCACACTATCTGCCAGAGAAATCTCAAGGCAGGTCGACACAACCAGCTTACCGATAGTTCAAACCCATAACTCTTTTCGTCCAGAGATGAAATTGTAAAACGCAAGTGCAGCGGCCGCGTTGAGCATCACGAAGGTGCTGGCTATAGCGACTGGCTTGAATCTCTTGGCAGCCGGTGTCGAAGCGCCAAACGCAGCCAAACAGTAGAAGAGTACCTGAAGCCAGAAGACTGCCGAATAGAAGGGACCGTTGTCCATCGCGGAAGACACCAGCATCAAGACCAAAAGCAACGGAACCAGCAGCCGTAGAAGCTTATGGCTCACGAATCGGAAGAGTAGAGGATTCGATGGTGAAAGCAGCCACGGCGCGAGGCGGAGGAGTTGATAGTTGCCGGTCAAGGTACGGACCTTGCGCGAAAACTCCTTTCCCTTCTTGCTGAAGATACGATCGCGCGCAATCGCTGAAGGCTGAAATACGATCCGCTTGCCCATGCGTGCCACATTCATTGGGATGAAGACATCATCAAGAATCGTCCCTTGTGGAATCTCGGTGTACAGTTCGCGCCGAATTGCGTAGATCGCTCCTGTGACACCAACGACTGAGCCCGTGGCGGACTCCAGCTTACGTACCGTCTTCTCGATCTTCCAGTAGATGCCGAGACCCTCTTCCGACGGACTGCCGGAGGGAGTCTCCAACAGAAGTTCGCCACTCACTGCACCGATCGATGGGTCTTCGAAGCAAGAGACCAGTTCGGAGACAGCATCTTCGTCGATTATCTGACGCGCGTCGAGAAATATGAGGATGTCGCCTTGCGCAAGCTTCACGGCTTTGTTCAAAGCGCATCCTTTACCATTCGAGGTCTCGAGAATGACTGGGAGAATGTTTGGAGAATGCTCTCGCAAGATATCCGCTGTTCGATCAGTGGAGCCGTCCGACGCGATGACAATCTGTAGTCGATCCTTCGGATAGTCCAAAAGGCGAAGATTTTCCAGCTTGGCGGGAAGGTTAGCTTCTTCGTTGCGTACCGCCATGATGACCGAGACGTTCGGAGTTGAGTACGTTTTCGAAACCGGGCGTTGGCGAAGCTTAACGCAAAGCCACAGCCAGATCGCGTAACCAAAGTACGCGTAGCTGATGAGTGCCAGGCTGAGCCAGAAGGTTAGCTTCATCGTACGTCCCGCTTCCGGCAAAGAGCGACAAACAACTTAAGTCGTTTGTTCAGAGAGTCGGGCGACATAAGTTCGAACTCAGGGCTCTTCATTGGGGTAATCGGAGCGTTCCGACGACTGATATCAAAATCAACAAGAGCCGATAGGCAGAACATGGCTCGAAGCACAATGATAGCTGCATTCAAGACCACATACAACGATGCGATTCGCACCCAAAGTGGTATTGGCAGGTACGATAGTTTCCCCTAGAAGAGAAACTACAGAACTGTTTCCACCTATCCGCTCATGCATGGGCGCGGGAATATAGCCTGTGTTCCGAGGATACAAATCGCTGATATAAACTGATGTTCACGAATACTTGACTGCTGAACCAACCCGCACTCGAGGGGTCAGCAGATCCGACGATAGACACCTCCTGATTCAAAGTTCTAACGACCACCCGGAGAAGTAACTTGCAGTTACGTGCACGACACATTGCTCGGAACGTACTGTTCAATTGGCTGGGAACACTCGCCAATATGGCGGTCGGATTTTTCTTTGCGCCGTTCATTCTGCATCGCCTCGGAGATGCAGCCTACGGAGTTTGGGTACTGGCGATCTCGGTCGTCGGATATCTGAGCCTGCTAGATCTCGGGATGCAAAGCTCCGTTTTGAGGTTCGTCTCGAAGGGGCATACGACCGGCGACCATGAGGCCTCCTCGGATGCAATCTCCGCCGCGCTCTGGGTTCGCTTACAGCTTAGTGGCGTGGGCCTGTTGTTGAGCGCAGGACTCGCCGCGGTATTTCCTATATGGTTCAAAGTCCCACCGGCACTCGCCAGCGATGCTCGCAAGGCAATTCTCCTGATTGGGCTTACGACCGCGATTGCGATGACGTTTGGCGTCGCCTCGGCTGTGTTGTCGGGGCTCAACCGATATGATCTGCAAAACTATGTTGGTCTGACGCAAACGGCAGTACGTGTGACCGGGATCGTCATCGCATTACGTACCGGCCATGGCATTGTTGCCATTGCGGCTTGTGAGCTTGTAGCGACGATAGTCAGCAGCGTCCTTCTCGTGTGGACGGCACATCGCCTCTATCCTGAACTCAGAGTTCATCTGAAAAAGCCAAAGCGAGAGACGCTCCGCAAGCTTTGGGTCTATAGCTCTTACGCCTTCCTAACAACAATCGCAGTTCAACTTGTCTACCAGGCGGATAATCTGGTTGTTGGAGCATTTCTATCCGCAACGGCGGTCACTTACTATGCGATTGCGAACTCCCTGTGTCGCTACGCCAGCGGACTAGTCGGCTCGGTCGGAGGAACATTTGTCCCGGCTGCGAGCACGTATGAAGCCTCCGGCGATACCGCCGGCTTGCTTGCGCTCTACAAGAATGGCACTCGAGCAACCCTGATTGTCTCTCTGCCGATACTGATCACTTTGGTAGTGCGTGGGCGTACATTTATTGGACTCTGGATGGGGCCGCAGTATTCGCAACAGTCTGGGACTGTTCTGATTATCCTTAGCACCGCGCTGTTCTTTTCGTTTGCGAATAGAACGGCAGCATCGATCGCCTACGGAGTCGAAAAGCATAAGACATCCGCGCTATGGGCGATCTGCGAAGGAGTCGCTAATCTTGCGCTCAGCATTACCCTCGTCCACTGGTATGGCATCTATGGAGTTGCACTGGGAACTATGATTCCTAGTTTGATCGTGCATGTCATCTTCTGGCCGCGCTACATATCCAATCTGGTTGGCCTGAGTAGCTTTGAGGTGATTTGGAATGTTTGGGGGCCATTATTTCTTGCAGGCATCCCCTTTGCGATAGCTTCTTATGCTGTATCGACTCTGCCGGTTCACAATCTCACAGTTTTTTTCCTGCAGATTCTCGCCACGCTGCCAATCTTCTTCCTTACGGTCGCACTTATCTTTCGCGGGTATGTGCGTGAGCTGGTTATTCCGCGAGTGCGCTCGCTGTTGTTCAAAACAGCGCAATAAAACGAATCACCTTACTGTACTGTTTTGGGCAGAATCCGATTCCGAAACTTGGCGACCGCTTTTACCGTCCGATATTGAAGCAGATAGTTTCGCATCATCGCCCTGAAATACATCTGGTATGCCTTCGTCGCGCGAAAATACTTCTTAGGCTTACGTAGATTTACGGCTGTGTTTGTAGCAGCTCTACGATAAGAAGCAAAATCCACAAGAGTTACTTTGGCTTGAGAATCATGAATCGCCTTTTGCCGTAAGCTCAAGGCTTCTTGAGATGAAAACCCGGCAAACAAATCATCTGCATTCAGCTCTGCCATTGAATCGAAGTAAGTGTGGTATCGAGAGTCTGCCTGGCCCATCGTGCTTCTGGAGTGTTGCCTGTACTTGAGGAGTACCTGGGGAAGGTTTGCAAGCTCAGCGATTAAACTAACTCGGAACCAAAGATCATGGTCCTCAAAGGGCTTGAGGTCTCGATAGTTTCCCGCGTTGACTATGACGCTCCGTCGAAACATCACGGACGGATGTGAGATGGGGTTGATCCAGCGCACGAGCCAACGGAGGTCTGCATCCTCGGTCGAATAAGGTGTGAGGTGTGGTCTTACGTTGCCTTCGTCATCAATAAATTCAACCTCAGTACCTAAAACTCCCACCTCTGGATGCTCCTGCATATATGCAACCTGCATCGTAAGACGTTGCGGAAGCATCACGTCATCAGCATCGATCCTGGCGCATAACTCTGACTGTGCCTCTTCGACGAGCCGCGCTAGAGAAGGGCCGAGTTTTAGAGGTTCCCCTGAAACAACTCTGCCGGGAAGACGCGCCGGAATCCATCGATGCAGTTCTTCGAGTGTTCCGTCGGTCGAGCCATTGTCCCAGACGATGATCTCCCAGTTTTTATAGTCCTGGCGCTCAATCGATTCCAAGGTCTCTGGTAAGAAGGGCATGCCATTTAGAACAGGCATTAGCAGAGTAACTGCTGGTTGACTCATTCTTCTTCCGATCGATCAACCATGGGATTCCTTCCGCCACATGTTACTTCTGCAGAAATTCATGATAGATTTTCGCGACGTTGGCTGCAAACACCCGGGAGTTGTAGGTCGATCGGCAGTGCTCGCGAGCGGCGTCACCGACCTGCTTCGCTGTCTCCGGATGCTCGATGCAGGTGAGAATGGCGGCGGCTAACTCCTCGCTATTCTGGTGAGCGTGGAGATATCCGGTGGCACCATTCGTTATGACCTCAGGTATGCCATCAACGCTGGTGGCGACGACTGGCTTGCCCAGCGCCATTGCCTCGAGGATGGAGAGTGGCAGGCCCTCTCGATGCGTGCATAAGACGAAAATATCCAGCGCCGATACGATGGCTGCGACGTCCGACCTGAAGCCGGTAAAGATAAACCTGTCCGCGATACCAAGATCTGTCAGGCGTCGGTTCACATGCGCATAGTGCGTCCGGTTCAGCTCCACTTTAGAGTTATCGCCGACCACCAGGAATCGGACATCATTTCGTTTCGCGAGAACCAGTGCAGCCGCAGAAGCCAGCGTGTCGTAGTCTTTCTGTGGATTGACCCGGGCGATCATCCCCACCAGCGCTACTCCAGCGGGCACGCCTAACTGTTCACGAAGCACCTTGCTCGCAGAATCATTGGGCGGCTCGGTGACATCCACTGCGTCATAGAGAATGCGGGCCTTCGAGTCGGGAACCTTCAGAGCAAACTGTCGTCTGGAGTCCTGCGAGACAAAGATATATCCGGCCACTCCAAGAAAGCCGAGCCGGTCGCGCAGGCTCATCTGCGGATATCGCGATCGCACATGAGTGATCATTGGAACTCCGGCCAGAAAAGCCGCCAGACGATTGTGGTAAGTCGCCTTGGTCTCTGAGCAATGAGCGAGATCTGCTCCACACCGCTTCAGCTCTCGTGCCACGGCCAGCGACTGCTTGAAGAAACGCAAAGCATGCCGAAGACTCGGCTCTGGCGGAACGTACGACACCACTTCCGCTCCCGCCTCTGCGCACGCCGCCTTCAATTCGCGCGCGTCAGACATACAAAACGCGACATGTCGAAACTGATCGCGTGTTGCTTCAATGATGCGGAGCGTGGCAACCTCAACGCCTCCGATACTGACCCAGGGAAGAAAGTGAGCGATTGTTGGTTTTGCTGCCGCAATCGCATGGGAATCCGTGCTTCGCATAAATCCTCAGATCAAATCCTACGGTGTGGCACTACAAAAGGCACATTTATCTCTTGGCAATTTCAGCGAGCCGGTACCGTTTTCGGTTTAGTCCCACGTTCGTGAGACTCTCGCAGTGACCGACGTGCTATTGACAACTCTGGGACGCCCAAATCTGAACTTGTTATGTAGCTTCATAGCTTTCTTCACAGTACAAGGAGGTTTATGAGGCTGATAAGATCGCAGTACCGGGAAGCAAGGTAAAACGAGCCAAGGGCGCCGGACGTCGAGCATGTCTAAATTTTCTGAAGATATCGCACGTTACAGGTCCATGGGCCATAGGGGCAAGCAGCTCTGGCTGAACCCTGCGATATGGGCGATAGCGATCTATCGATTCGGGTTTTGGTTATATGCCACCAAGCCGTTTGTCCTGATTCGTATTCCTTTGAAAATTGTCTACTTTTTCGCCTATATGTTTTCCGAGGTGGTGATGGAAATGTGTCTCGATCCGCAGGCGACGATCGGCGGGGGCCTCTACATCGCCCACATCGGAGGGGTTCACATCAACCCACAGGCAATCATCGGCAGCAACTGTGACATTGCGCATCGCGTAACGATCGGCGCATCGGCGATGGGCCGTAAAGGCGCACCCGTTCTTGGCGACCAGGTTTATATCGGCACTGGAGCAACGCTGGTCGGCAAAATCAAGATTGGCAACGGTGCGAAGATCGCCGCGAACACTCTCGTGATGAGCAATATTCCCGACGGCGCCACGGTCATGGGAGTACCTGGCCGGATCATCATGCGAGCGCCCAAGGCCACCCAAACGCCGACATCCGTAGCGGAGACAATCGATGCAAAGTGACACAGAGCGACAGGAGCTGCGTCGCAGCATCAAGGAGGCCGCCGCAAAGCACGATGCAGCCGCCGTGCTGCAACATAGCCGAAGGCTTCTTGCAGGCTCGAGCAAACCCGCAGATGTGATGTTTTGTGCATCGACCTTCAACAGCATGGCCGAAAACCTGACGACCAAGTTGCAAGCCCGACGGTTGAAGACCTATATCGTTCGCTCCGTGACGGTCGAACCGATACTTCCCTTCCTGACCACCGAGGCGGTGCTGTCGAACTACGTGCTCGATGTGCAGATCGGAGGTTATGGCTCTTATGTCGACGAGTTGCTGAACCCTCAGAGTGCGCTCGCAAAGTTCAAGCCCGACCTTGTCCTCATACTTCTCGACTTAGAGGATATTGGGGGCCGTCTGCCTGACTACTGCGCCGATGGCATCGGTGGATCGGTTGACGCTGAAATCAACGAGTCTGTGACGCGCGTGGAGCAGCTGCTCAAAAGCTTTCGTTCCGGCAGCTCTGCTCGAATTCTGTTTCAGGGCTTGGTTGTCCCGGACGCGACCTCACTTGGAGACGTCGGCGAGGCGAATCTATCTCACAGCCTCAGTAACGCAGTGCGTGACCTGAATCAGAAGCTTGCTGCTTTGTGCCGCACCATCTCCGACTGCGTCTTCTTCGATGTGGACCACCTCGCCGCGCGCACCGGCCGCGCACATTGGTGCGATAACCGCATGTTTCTCGCCTCGCGGTTGCCTGTCGCATCCGGTTCGTTTGGTACTTATGCGCATGGTCTGGTGCGATCGTTCTCAGCGCTCTTCCGTGCTCCACGCAAAGTCCTGTGCACTGACCTCGACAACACGCTGTGGGGCGGTGTTCTGGGCGAGGACGGATCAGAGGGGATCGCCACCGGAAGAGCGTTTCCAGGAAATTGCTATCTGGAGTATCAAAGGTATTTGAAGCAGCTTTCGTCTCGCGGCATCCTGCTCGCCATCGTCTCTAAGAACAATGATGCAGACGTTCGCGAGGCTTTTCAGGCTCGCGCGGCCGACCTCGGCCTGAGCCTCGACAACTTCGTCGCAACCAAGATCAGCTGGAACGAAAAAGCAACGTCTATTCGCGAACTTGCTGAGGAACTCTCCCTTGGCCTGGACTCGTTTGTCTTTGTCGATGACAACCCTGTGGAGTGTGAGGCAATCCGGCAGCAGCTGCCAGAGGTAGCCGTCATTGAGGCTCCCGTCGAAGAACCATGGAAGCTGGTTGAGCTACTGTCGGCGCAGTCCTTCTTCGATACGGCCGGCGTCACCGACGATGACGTCAATCGTCTGAACGAATACAAAGCCCAGGCGCAGCGATCCGAACTCGCCAATAGCGCCGGCAACCGCGACGAGTTTCTTGCTTCACTCGAGATAGTCTGCACGTTTCTGAACGCCGTCGAAGCTCCACTTGCACGCTCGGTTCAGCTGCTCGCGAAGACCAATCAGTTCAACCTGACTACGCGCCGACATTCGGCGGCGGAGGTTGAGCAATTTGCTTCGACGCCAGGCTGTCAGGCTGTTGCTGTACGAGTCCGCGACCGCTTCGGTGATGCCGGCGTGGTAGGCCTGGCCCTGGCACGCACCGAAGGCGATTCCTGCTCCATCGATTCGCTGCTATTATCGTGTCGAGTCATCGGGCGTGGCATCGAAACTGCGCTTCTGGCGCACCTCGCCGAAAACGCAATCAGGTCAGGAGCCAACCGGCTGGTGGGGGAGTTTATCGCAACAAAGAAAAATGCTCCTTGCGCCGACTTCTATCTCGACCATGGCTTTGTCAAAGAGGCGTCGCAGCGAGCCTCTTCTCCTGAATCAGTGTTTTATCAACTTGATCTGACTACTTCTGCTCCCGCGAGTCCCGCGTGGCTAACCCTGGAAGGAAATGAATCGAATGAGCTCTCAGCAAGTGCCGTCGTCGCTTCGTGACATTCTCGCCGATATCCTTGAAATCTCACCCGACGAAGTTACGCCAGAACTCGGTGTCGGCACCATCGATAACTGGGACTCTTTCCGGCATCTGCAGGCGATTCTCGCGATCGAAGGCGAGTACGGCGTTCAATTTGATCCCGCCCGTATCGCCGAATTGACTACGGTTTCGCTCATCCAGACGGAGCTGGTCGCGAAGGGAGCGGCGCTTTGACCCCAGAGGAGCTCGGCTTCAAGCTTCGTCATGTTGGTGTGGCAGTTCCTACCCTGGGGCCAACAACCGAGCTGCTTTCGACGCTATTCGGATACAAGGTAGTTTCCGGCCCTTTTGAAGACCCCATTCAAAAAGTGAGCGTCAACTTCCTCGCCACTTCGGGCAACGACGTGGCAGAGATCGAGTTAATCGCGCCCACGAGTGAGGACTCCCCGATCGTATCCATGCTTGCGAAGAACGGCGGAGGGGCCTACCACCTCTGCTTTGAAACGACCAACATAGAGCAAGCGCTGGTTCACGCGAAGAGTAACGGCTGCATCATCGTGAGTCCTCCTGCACCGGCCGTAGCATTCAATGGTCGTAGAATTGCGTGGATCTACACGCGTTCACGTCAGCTCTTTGAGCTCGTTGAAGCTGCAGTCTAGAACGGCATCTGTATGATTCAGCCAATGCAATCTGAATCCGTTCGAGAGAAAATATTGCTCGTTGAAACGAGATAAATCCGGTGACTCAGCCGCAAGAAAGACTATATCTTCTCTACCACGAACTGCGACCCGGCAGGAGCGACTACTCCTACGTCGTCGAGACGGGAGCGTTCGAAAGGCATATTGACCTATTCCTGGAGATACGGAAGAAGAATGGGTCAGGATTGTTTCCCGAAGTAACCTTTGACGACGGTCATATCTCGAACTTCGAATTCGCATTGCCTATCCTGCAATCGCGCGCAGTCAAAGCATGGTTCTTTATCACTGTCGGCTGGACGGCCCAGAGAGCTGGCTATATGGACTGGCAGCAGTTACGTGCACTGCATGAAGCTGGCCAACAGATTGGGGCACACGGTTGGACACACACACTTCTGACCCATTGCAACGCAGCGGAGTTACAAAAAGAGTTAGTTGATGCGAGACTCACACTTGAGGACAAGCTGGGAGCGTCGATCACCACGATGTCTCTCCCTGGCGGCCGCGCAAACCAGCGCATCCTCGCGGCATGCCGTGAAGCAGGCTACACGCAAGTCTTCACCTCGACACCAAAAGCAGAGCCCCAACCAGCAGGGCCAACCGTAGGTCGACTCAACATCCGCGGGGACATGACGCTGGAGTGGATCGAAAGACTTTTTCAACCCGGCAGCGATGTTCTAGCAAAGTTGGAACGACAGCATCAGATGAAGGCAACCGCAAAGACGCTGCTGGGCGACACGCTGTACCAAAAACTTTGGGCTCTTCTCAATCGACAAGAGCCAGAGACTGACGCAGGAGAAGCTACTGCACGTGAAGATTCTGCACATCATCAGTAGCGGCGGAATGTACGGCGCAGAGGCCGTAATTCTCAATTTGTCGCGCACCTTGAACGAGGGCTCGCATTCAAGCGTGCTGGGTGTCTTTTCAAACTCTGCAAATCCGAATCTACAACTTCACGAAGCCGCCACAAAAGAAAATATCGAATCGCATCTGATTCCCTGCAACGGACAGATTGACCGAACCGTCATTGAAAGTATTCGCAGTCTAGCTGCTCGCACGAACGCAGACATCGTTCATGCTCATGGTTACAAAGCGGACATCTACACCTACTTCGCATTGCGCGGGTCGGATATACCGCTCGTCTCCACGTGCCACACCTGGTACGACAACGATCTCTTCGTCTCGCTCTACGGAATGGCGGATCGGCTGGTTCTGCGCAGCTTCGCGGCGGTTGTGGCAGTGTCTGACGAGGTGAAACAGCGGTTATTGAAAGCCGGAGTTCACGAAGACAAGATTCATCTCGTTCGAAATGGAATCGACCTGCGGCCGTTCGATAATGCTGCTCCGTCGCTGCAAAAAAGCTTTGCAAATGATCCTTCGATCGTTGGTTTGGTTGGCAGGCTATCGACCGAAAAGGGAGTCGACATCTTCCTACGTGCTGCAGCGCGTGTCCTGAACGAGCTACCGTCTACTAAGTTTGCGGTCGTTGGCGAGGGACCGGATTGGGAGAAACTCGAATCGCTGATCGACGAACTGAAGATTCGAAAGAGCGTATCGATGTTGGGCCGCCGCGACGATATGCCCTCCGTCTATGCCTCCCTGGAAATCATGGTTTCGGCGTCCCGCCAAGAAGGGCTGCCGATCGCAATTCTGGAGGGGATGGCAAGCAGACGACCCCTGATTGCCACCACCGTGGGCGCCGTGCCCACCGTAGTTCTCGACGGCCGCACAGGAGTTCTGGTCCCCCCGGAAAACATCGAGGTGTTGGCATCCAAGATCGTAAGCTTACTGAAAGATCCGTCACGACGAGAGAGCCTCGGAGCTGCCGCAAGAAAGCTCATCGAAAAGGAGTTTTCCGCGGAGCGCATGACCGCTGACTATCTCCACGTCTATGAAAGGGCAGCTGCGACTAGAGATAGAGACACTTCCAGACACTTCAACTCCGCTGCTTCTTCACAAGGAAAGGCAAAGTGATCGAAGACACCCGACGGCCGAAGATCTTCATGATGGATCTCTGGGCGACTGTTCCGTACTACACGGCATACCTGTCGAAGGCGCTCCTCAACAAGGGCGCCCATCTGACGGTTGGCTCCATCTCTTATTACCTCGATCCAACTTGCTTTTCGCGTCAAGGCATCAAACTCGATCCGGGGCTTCTGAATGTTGTCGGTCGATTTCAACTGCCTCGCCTGCCGCGCCGAGTTCTGAAGCTCCTGGAGTCGATTCTTAATCTGTCTGCCCTGACACTGCGCTTTCTCGTCTCCCCTCCTGACATAGTGCATGTGCAGTTTTTACCGATGTTGACCTCGCGTCTGCCACTCGACCTCTGGTTCGTGCAACTCTGCCGCAGACGAGGATCAAAGATCGTGTTGACGGTTCACGATCTGCTCCCCCACAACACCGGCGAGACGCACAGGGAGACCTACCAAGATCTGTACCAGATGGTGGATCGCATCATCTGCCACTCGGACAACATCAGAGGACGGCTCTGCGCGGAGTACTCCTTACCAGAAGAAAAGATATCGATTATCCCCCATGGGCCGTTCTTTTACGATCTTCCCGCGACCATCCCCGAACAAACGCTGCAAGACTTCGACGTCGATTCAAAAAAACTGCTCGTGTTGTGGCAGGGAATCATCTCCCCTTACAAGGGAATCGATCTTCTGCTCGAGGCGTGGCAGAACGTTGAAGCCACCGTTGACGACACCTGCCTACTGATCGCGGGCACAGGGCCACCTGGTCTGCTCCAACAGATCTATGAGCAGATCGGCCGCCTGGGACTCCAACGCGTGAAGCTGTACCCACGCTTTATCTCTACTGAGGAGCTCGTGGCCTTACATCGAGCGGCAGACATCGTGGTCTATCCGTACCGCGCCATCACTACCAGCGGAGCACTCGCGACCGGCCTCGCATTGGGCAAGACCATCGTCGCCAGCAATCTACCCGTCTTTCGCGAGTTGCTTACCGATCGAAAAAACGCCTTGCTGATTGATCCTCAGAACCCCCTAGAATTTGCCGGCGCACTGATCGAACTACTGAAGGACGCGCCTTTACGACACAAACTTGAGGAAAACGTGCGACAGATGAACTTCGGAGAGGAATCGTGGTCATCGATTGCAGATAAAACAATTGAATGTTACAAATTCTTCGAATCCCCGCCCGACCGTGGTATAAAAAATAAGTTACTTCCCTGAAACATTCGTCGTTGTGCGTTCGTTTTTCTGCCGGTTCTGATGTGTTAGAAGATTCGCTCTTGTGAGCTATCTTTCTCAGGCAGGCAAGACTAATTCTCTACACAACTGACTTCCCCGCATCCTCGCTGTCCCCCGCCACCATGCATCTCGCTGGACCTGTTCCGTTGCTCAAATACACGGACACAGTCGTGTCGGCCCTGTCCAGCCTCCGATCTTTGTGTGTGGCGAAGTGAGGCAGCCTGGATTTAGATTGACCCAAATTCCACGGGTAATCGCTTCCCGTGATTCATCCTTACCTACACCCATTCTGACCCCTGTCTCATTTGCGAACTATCTGCATCGGCAAAGTGCGCTTGCCGATGAAAGCTTCATGTCTTGCTCCTACGAAGTGGCACCCTCGGCCCCTGGCTGCTGAAGTCCATTTGTAAACCTGTAACGTTCGTCCAAGTTTCTCAGCTCAGGCTTCATCCTGGCTGTAATGGCGTTGATTCGACTAACCGACATTGATTTTTTGTCCGGAGTGTATTTTGGGAAAAGTATTCAAGACCCTCGTAGCTAGCCTTACATTTGCTCTCATGCTTTTTTGCCCGGACTCGAATTCGTCCGCTGAGACCGTGGCTGCCACTCCATCCGCTGCAGCAGCAACGTCCGTATCGCCCCTATCGATCGCTAATACGTCCTTACCCACCAGCGTTAAGGGCGCACACTACTCAAAGACTCTGACCGCAGCCGGCGGCAAAAAACCATACACCTGGGCCATCACCGCTGGAAAACTCTCCCCCGGACTCAGCCTCGCCGCCAGCACAGGAACTATCTCAGGCGCACCAACAATCGGCGGACATTTTGCCGTCACAATCACCGTCAAAGACTCATCGAGCCCCGTTCTGACCAAGTCTCTTGCAACCTCGCTTGCCGTTGAGGAAACTGCACTTTCAATTACCACGACGTCCTTGCCGTCTGGGACTAAAGGCGTCAAGTACTCGAAGGCCCTGACGGCAACCGGGGGCACAACGCCGTACACCTGGTCGATCTTCTCCGGTAAGCTGCCCGCCGGACTGAGCCTCGCCGCCAGCACCGGAATCGTCTCCGGCATACCAACAACGGGCGGTAGTTTCTCTATCACCATTGCAGTCAAGGACTCCTCAAGTCCCGCTCTGACGAAATCTGTCGCAACATCTATTGCTGTCGCGGAGACAGGACTATCGATCACCACGACCTCCTTACCTGGCGGGACCAAGGGCGTCCGCTATACAAAAGACCTCGCAGCAGCCGGTGGCACCGCGCCCTATAGCTGGTCGATTTCATCGGGCAAGCTCCCAGCTGGGCTTACTCTCGCAGCAAGCACTGGAATCCTCACCGGTATCCCAACAGTTGGAGGCAGTTTTCCAGTCACAGTAATGGTGAAAGACTCATCGAGCCCCGCTCTGAGCAAATCAGTAGCTGCTTCGCTTACAGTCGCGGAGTCTGCACTTTCGATCACCAGCACTTCCCTACCGTCTGGCACGCAAGGCACGAGCTACTTGAAGGCCCTGACGGCAACGGGAGGCACCGCACCGTATACCTGGTCAATCTCCTCTGGCAAACTCCCCGCCGGACTCACCCTCGCACCAGGCACCGGAATCATCTCCGGAAAGCCGACTGCCAGCGGCAGCTTTCCCATCACCATCGCGGTGAAGGACTCATCAAGTCCCGCTCTGACGAAGTCTGCTGTCGTTGCGTTCACCGTCACTGCGACCGAAACTCCAACGGCGCTTACCATCACTACCGGCGCGCTGCCATCTGGCACGGATGGCACGGCTTATTCTGCGCCGATGACGGCGGCTGGGGGGAGCCCTTCGTATACGTGGTCGATCAGCTCGGGTAGCCTACCCGCCGGACTGAGCCTGGCAGCGACGACTGGCACCATCTCCGGCACACCTACTGCGACCGGCACCTCAAGCTTCACCGCGACCGTGAAGGACAGCAGCAGCCCGGCCCAGACCAAGTCCGCCTCAACCTCGATCACCATTGCTGCAGCAGCACCTGAGTCCGGTCCCGGTACGACGTGGTACATCCGGCCCGACGGCGGCACACGTTACTCGGCCAACCAGACCGCCGGACAGTGCGATGGCAAGGCGGACGTGAAGTACTCCGGCTCAGGCACCAACCAGCACTGTGCCTTCAAGGACCCACGCTATCTCTGGGACGATCAGAGCTACGGCAACGACGCCTGGGTCATCGCCGGGGGCGACACGGTGATCATCCGTGGCGGCCCATGGCGCATCGGCTTCGACGCCGCACCCGGCAGTTGCAGCGGCGCAGGATGCGGTGCAGGCTACACCTGGTGCTTCGGCGGAGGCGGCAACTTCGGCTGCTTCAACCCCACCATCCCCGCAGGTACAGCGACTCAGCACACCCGCATCCTGGGCGAGAACTATGCCGCCTGCAGCAGCGGCGGCGTCACCAACCGCTCCCAGCTCACCCAGATCTACGGCGGCTACGGCGTCACCATGCCTCTCAACCTCACCGGGGCAAAGTTCGTCGATGTCGAGTGCCTGGAGGTCACCCGCCACTCCCAGTGCATCGCCTTCGGCAGTCCTGCGGTCCCCTCCACCTGCTCCAGCGGCTCTCCAACCGACGACTACGACTCCGACGGTATCCACACCGACGTCAACACCCACGATCTGCTGCTGCAGGACATGTGGATCCACGGCCACATCGGCCGCGGCATCAAAGGACCGATCGGAGGCCTGGTCACCTGCCTGCGATGTGATATCGCCTACAACGGCGGCGCAGGATGGGACTTCGACGACGGCAGCGCCACCCCGCTGGTCAACGCCGACTGGCACTTCCTCTACTCCACCATCGAGTGGAGCGGATGCAACCAGGAGTACCCGATGGTTCACGCCATCCCCGTCATCTCCTGCTACAGCCAGAGCACGGGAGGCTATGGCGACGGCGTCGGAACCCCAGCAGGCACGGGCCTGTCAGCCACCATCTATCACTCCAAGTTCATCTACAACACCCAGGACGGGCTCGACCTCGGCCACGTCGACACCGGTGGCCCCTACACCCTGAGCATCACCAACTCCATCGCCTACTCCAACAACGGTGGCACCTTCAAGCTCGGTGGCAACTTCGGCACAGCGATCCTGACCAATAACGTCGCTATCGCGGACTGCGCCCGCATGTCCGCCCCGATCACCGGAACGCCAAGCACCTACAACGCCAACCTTGCCGACTTCTGCCGCGCCAACGACACCATGCCCTTCGACTTCAGACAGGGCAGCAAGTTCACGATCGCAAACAACACGATTGTCAGCTACTCGCCCACCATCTTCGACATCTCCTGCTGGGACGCGCCCGGCCAGGGCGGTAACAACGGCGGATGCGGATCGGCGGTGCTGAACTTCTACGACAACATCGTCATCGGCTACGACAACCCTGCGACCTATCCGCTCGGATCACAACAAGGAGGGCCCGGCCTGTGGTACTTCCAGGAGGCAGCGCCCAGCGGCAGCCCCTCCGGCCAGGTCATCGGAACCATCAACCGCAGCAACAACATCTACTACGGCATCGGGCACAACTTCGCCTGCCCCACCGGATATAGCAACGAAAAGTGCGTCACCCCGGACTTCATCAATCAGCCCACAGCGAATGGAACATCGTTCACTCAGACTGAGCTCGACAACTACAACTTCAATCTCTCTTCAGGAAGCCCCGCAGTCGACACGGGAGTAACCTACACCGGCGTGCCGGCACTCGACTACAACGGAGTCAAGCGGCCGAGCCCGCCATCCATCGGCGCAGTCGAACCGTAAGACAGAGGCACGCAACTTCGGTTTGGGCGAGTATAACCACAGGAGCCAATAGAAACAGACCGTTACTGTCACAAATCTATCTACGAAACAGAAAAGTCTCCCTCCCCGGGAGGCTTTTCTGTTTAAGCCGATCGTGCGAGGCAAGGCTTAGGTGACACAGAAGTGGGATGTTCCCATATTGGTCGCGAACACCATACTTCGAGAGTGAGTTAGCGCTGCGAGTCATCGATTCTCAGCCTAATTCCGCCCTGCCCCCTGTTTCACTTGCGACCCTTCTGCAAATTAGGCCGATATGTGCCTGCAGTAGGTTCTTTTGCCTCGCTCACACGGAAGTGGTACACGCATGCCCGCTATCGGGCTACTGAAGCGACCACTTTGAGACGGTAACGTTCCTCCGAGTGTCTCGGCTGCCTTATGTATCTGCCGTGATGGCGTTGTTTGACTGACGAGTTTATTTTTGGGGTGCGATTTGGGAAGAGCAATCAGGACGATCGCCGCAAGCATCAGCCTCACACTCATCATCTATTGCCTTGGCTGTGGCTCCGGAATTGTTGGACCGGCAGGCCCCACTATCAGCCAGGTCGTTCCACAAACAATTCAGGCTGGCTCCAAGAGCACTACATTAAAAGTCACGGGAGCAAACTTCTCGAATGCCGTTGTGCTGCTGTGGAATGGAGCGCCCCTCGCCACGACTGTGGTCGATCCTCAAACCCTGACGGCAATGATTGGGAGTAGCGACCTCTCTACTCCTTCCACAGCTCAGTTGAAGGTGCAGGACCCCCAGACCATGGCAGAGTCGCAGGCATTACCAGTAGTCATCGCGCCTGCACTCAACGGAAACCCCTTAGCGATTTCCACGACCGTACTACCTCAAAGCGTAGCTGGCACTCCCTACACTGCGACCCTCGCGGTCACTGGCGGCACACCTGCATATTCATGGAGCCTCGTTTCGGGACAGCTCCCCACTGGACTTACCCTCTCGGCCAATACCGGTGTGATCTCCGGCATCCCCACCACCGCTGGCACGTATTCCTTCGTCATAGCGGTCGCTGATTCAAGCTCGCCATCGCAAACTGCGAACGCCACCATCACCCTGTCCGTGGCGGGAGTTCAAACCGGCCCAACAGCACCGCTGACGATCACCTCTTCGTCTTTGCCTACCGGAACGACCGGCACAACATACTCGAGCCTTCTGCAGGCAAACGGAGGCACCACACCTTATACCTGGTCGATCACGTCCGGCAATCTGCCCGCGGGTCTCAGCCTGGCGACAAATACCGGTTTTATCGCCGGCACTCCCACTGCGAGCGGCAGCTTCCCCATTGCGGTGACAGTGACTGATTCGGCGACACAGACATTCACTACCAACGTCTCCTTCTCCATCGTGGCCGCGGGAGCACCACTCTCGATCACCTCCTCTGCGCTGCCCGGTGCGATGCTGAACCAGCCCTATAGCGCCGCCCTCAACGCAGCCGGAGGCAACTCACCCTACTCCTGGTCCATCACCTCTGGCAGCCTGCCTGGCGGACTCAGCCTCGCAACCAGCGGCGCAATCCTCGGCTCTCCCACGGCGACTGGAACCTTCAACTTCACCGCCACTATTGCGGACTCGTCGAACCCGACGCAGACTAAATCGTCCTCGATCTCATTAGTCGTCGCCCCTGCGACGCTCGTCATTGCCTCCTCTGCTCTACCTTCCGGGACGAGCGGCTCCGGTTACTCGAACGCCCTTCAGGCCACTGGAGGAACTGCTCCCTACACCTGGTCGGTGACCGCCGGCAGTCTGCCATCCGGCCTCAGCCTTGGCGCCACGACAGGATTAGTCTCCGGTACACCAACTGCCAGCGGGACCTTCGGCTTCACCGCAACTGTTGTCGATGCGGCGACTCCAGCGCAAACCAAATCAGCTCAGATTTCGCTTGTCATCGCTCCCACAACACTCTCCATCACCTCCTCAACACTTCCCTCCGGAACGAACGGCTCTGGTTACTCGAATGCGCTGCAGGCCGCTGGTGGAACCGCTCCCTACACGTGGTCGGTGACTGCGGCCAGTCTCCCATCTGGTCTCAGCCTCGGCGCGACGACAGGAGTCGTCTCCGGCACACCAACTGCAAGCGGCACCTTCAACTTCACCATTGCTGTCGCAGATGCGGCGAGCCCGGCGCAAACCAAATCGGCTCAGGTCTCGCTTGTCATCGCCCCGGCTACACTCACCATTGCCACGTCGGCGCTGCCCTCCGGGACGCAGGGCGCAAGCTATTCGAGCACCTTGCATATCAACGGAGGCACGGCTCCTTTCACCTGGTCGGTCTCCGGAGGCAGTCTGCCTGCCGGACTTAGCCTGGGAGCATCTACGGGCGTGATATCGGGCACACCTGGTGCAAGTGGCAGCTTCACCGTCGGCGTCACCGTCAAAGACTCAGCCTCATCACCACAGACCGCCACGGCAACGTTGCCACTCTCCGTGGTAGCTGCAGGATCACCTCTCGCCATCACATCAACCACGCTGCATGGCGGCACAATCAACGTCCCCTACAACGCCACACTCAACGCAACCGGAGGAACGGAGCCGTATACCTGGTCGATCACCAGTGGCAGCCTGCCAAGCGGATTCAGCCTCGCGCCCACCACTGGCCTTGTCTCCGGCACACCAACATCCAGCGGAACTATCGCGTTCACAGCTACAGTCTCCGACTCGTCCAGCCCCGCTCAGACCAAATCTGCCGCGATCTCCTTTGCCGTTGCGCCCCCAGCTCTATCGATCATCACGTCATTCTTGCCTTCCGGCACTCAGGGCACCAACTATTCGAACGGCCTACAGGCGACCGGCGGCACCACGCCGTATAGCTGGTCCATCACGGCTGGCAGCCTCCCCGCAGGACTCAGCCTGGGCACAACCACCGGTCTCGTCTCGGGCACACCCACTGCCGCTGGAACCTTCAACTTCACCGCGACCGTCGCGGATGCATCGAGCCCGGCGCAGACCAAGTCGATCCCGCTCTCAATCGTCATTACGCCGCCACCATTGGCGATCACCATCTCTGCCTTTCCTGCCGGCACTCAGGGTACAAGCTATTCGAAGTCTCTCCTGGCAACCGGCGGCACCACTCCATACACCTGGTCTATCACCTCCGGTAGCCTTCCTGCTGGCCTTAGCCTCGCGACTAGCACAGGTCTGATCTCTGGGACACCCACTGCCAGCGGAACCTTCAACTTCACCGCGGCCGTCGCAGACTCGTCGAGCCCCACACAAACCACGTCGACATCGGTCTCACTCGTTATTGCTCCTCCCGCACTAGTGATCACCACCACATCTTTGCCCTCCGGAACGCAGAGCACCGCCTACTCGAAGGCCCTGGCAGCAACGGGAGGCACGACGCCCTATAGCTGGTCGATCACCTCTGGCAGCCTGCCCGCCGGACTCAGCCTAGCTGCCGGTACCGGCCTCATCTCCGGCACACCCACGGTAAACGGCACCTTCCCAGTCACAGTAACGGTCAAAGACGCATCGAACCCAGCCCAGAGCACCTCGTCCACCATCTCGCTCGTTATTGCTGCGCCGCCACTTTCGATCGCCACGACATCCCTGCCTTCCGCCACTCAGGGCACCAGCTACTCGAAGGCCCTGACGGCAACCGGCGGCACTGCACCCTTCGTGTGGTCGATCACATCCGGCAGCCTACCCACCGGACTCAGCCTCACCGCCAGCACCGGCATCATCTCTGGCACACCGACCACGAGCGGCAGCTTCCCGATCACTGTAATGGTCAAAGACTCAAGCTCGGCGCAACAGACCGCGACCGCCAATGTCTCCTTCACCGTTACTGCTGCGACACAGCCGCTCACGATCACCTCGTCCACGCTGGCCTCAGGTGTATCGAACCAGGCTTATAGCGCCACACTCACAGCGACCGGTGGCGCTACGCCATACAACTGGTCCATCACATCTGGAAATCTGCCCGCTGGCCTCACTCTGGCGACCAGCACCGGCATTATCTCCGGTACACCGACTACGGCCATAACCGTAAACGTGACTGCAACCGTTACAGACTCTTCCAGCCCAGTGCAGACCAAGTCGGCGGCGATCTCGTTCGTCATCGCACCTGCCCCGCTTACCATCACTACCGGCGCGCTGCCATCTGGCACCGATGGCACGGCTTATTCTGCGCCGATGACGGCGGCCGGGGGGAACCCTTCGTATACGTGGTCGATCAGCTCGGGCAGTCTGCCCGCCGGACTGAGCCTGGCAGCGACGACTGGCACCATCTCCGGCACACCTACTGCGACCGGCACCTCAAGCTTCACCGCGACCGTGAAGGACAACAGCAGCCCTGCCCAGACCAAGTCCGCCTCAACCTCGATCACCATTGCTGCAGCAGCACCTGAGTCCGGTCCCGGTACGACGTGGTATATCCGGCCCGACGGCGGCACACGCTACTCGGCCAACCAGACCGCCGGTCAGTGCGACGGTAAAGCGGACGTGAAGTACTCCGGCTCAGGCACCAATCAGCACTGTGCCTTCAAGGACCCACGCTATCTCTGGGACGACCAGAGCTACGGCAACGACGCCTGGGTCATCGCCGGGGGCGACACGGTGATCATCCGCGGCGGCCCATGGCGCATCGGCTTCGACGCCGCACCCGGCAGTTGCAGTGGCGCAGGATGCGGTGCAGGCTACACCTGGTGCTTCGGCGGAGGCGGCAACTTCGGCTGCTTCAACCCCACCATCCCCGCAGGTACAGCGACTCAGCACACTCGCATCCTGGGCGAGAACTATGCCGCCTGCAGCAGCGGCGGCGTCACCAACCGCTCCCAGCTCACCCAGATCTACGGCGGATACGGCGTCACCATGCCGCTCAACCTCACCGGGGCAAAGTTCGTCGATGTCGAGTGCCTGGAGGTCACCCGCCACTCGCAGTGCATCGCCTTCGGCAGTCCTGCGGTCCCCTCCACCTGCTCCAGCGGCTCTCCAACCGACGACTACGACTCCGACGGTATCCACACCGACGTCAACACCCACGATCTGCTGCTGCAGGACATGTGGATCCACGGCCACATCGGCCGCGGCATCAAAGGACCGATCGGAGGCCTGGTCACCTGCCTGCGATGTGATATCGCCTACAACGGCGGCGCAGGATGGGACTTCGACGACGGCAGCGCCACCCCGCTGGTCAACGCCGACTGGCACTTCCTCTACTCCACCATCGAGTGGAGCGGATGCAACCAGGAGTACCCGATGGTTCACGCCATCCCTGTCATCTCCTGCTACAGCCAGAGCACGGGAGGCTATGGCGACGGCGTCGGAACCCCAGCAGGCACGGGCCTGTCAGCCACCATCGATCACTCCAAGTTCATCTACAACACCCAGGACGGGCTCGACCTCGGCCACGTCGACACCGGTGGCCCCTACACCCTGAGCATCACCAACTCCATCGCCTACTCCAACAACGGTGGCACCTTCAAGCTCGGTGGCAACTTCGGCACAGCGATCCTGACCAATAACGTCGCTATCGCGGACTGCGCCCGCATGTCCGCCCCGATCACGGGAACGCCAAGCACCTACAACGCTCAACCTTGCCGACTTCTGCCGCGCCAACGACACCATGCCCTTCGACTTCAGACAGGGCAGCAAGTTCACGATCGCAAACAACACGATCGTCAGCTACTCGCCCACCATCTTCGACATCTCCTGCTGGGACGCGCCGGGCCAGGGCGGCAACAACGGCGGATGCGGATCGGCGGTGCTGAACTTCTACGACAACATCGTCATCGGCTACGACAACCCCGCGACCTACTCACTTGGCGGGCTGCAAGGAGGGCCCGGCCTGTGGTACTTCCAGGAGGCAGCGCCCAGCGGCAGCACCTCCGGCCAGGTCATCGGAACCATCAACCGCAGCAACAACATCTACTACGGCATCGGACACAACTTCGCCTGCCCCACCGGCTACAGCAACGAAAAGTGCGTCACCCCGGACTTCATCAATCAGCCCACAGCAAACGGAACTTCGTTCACTGCTGCCGAGCTCGATAACTACAACTTCAACCTCTCCTCCGGAAGCCCCGCAGTCGACACGGGAGTAACCTATACAGGGGTCCCAACACTCGACTACAACGGAGTCACCAGACCCAATCCACCTTCCATCGGAGCTGTTGAACCATGAAGCTTGGCCGCATCGCCCTGTACTTGCTCTTTGTAATATTGGTTTCGCTGCCGCTATCAGGAGAAACATGGTACGTCCGTCATGATGGAGGTACCCGCTATTCAGCGAAGGAACACACAGGGCAATGCGACGGCAAGACAGACGCTCCGTATCGCAAGGGAGTGAACCAGCACTGCGCGTTTAATGACTACCGTTATCTTTGGGACGACCAAACCTACAACAACGACGCATGGGTGATCGCAGGCGGTGACACGGTCATCATACGGGGCGGTCCCTGGCGAGTCGGCTGGGACGCCGCAACCGGCAAAGGCGCAGGATACACCTGGTGTTTAGGTGGCGGCATCTCCGGTTGCAGTAATCCCCCCATTCCATCAGGAACACCTGCTCAGCACACCCGCATTCTCGGAGAGAATTACGCAACCTGTTCAAGCGGCGGAGCCACGGACAAGTCCAAGCTCACACAGATCTTTGGTGGCTTTGGCCTTTGGACGCCTCTCAACCTGAAGGGCGCGCAGTATGTCGACGTGGAATGCATAGAAGTTACTCGCCATTCGCAATGCATCTTCTTCGGAGACCCTCCTAACCCGGCCTCGTGCAACCGAAGCACTCCGGTTGATGACTACGACTCCGATGGCGTCATCACGGACGTGCACACCCACGATCTTCTTCTTCAGGACATGTGGATCCATGGGCACATCGGCCGCGGGATCAAAGGACCAATCGGAGGAGTCGTTACCTGCACCCGATGTGATATCGCCTACAACGGAGCTGCCGGCTGGGACTTCGACGACGGCAACGGCACAGCGAGCGTTCACGGCATCTGGAACTTCAACTACTCCACCATTGAGTGGAACGGCTGCAACCAGGCCTACCCCGGCCCTGGTGCCATCTCCTGCTACGGTCAGAGCAACGGCGGATACGGAGATGGAGTCGGCACGCCGACAGGTATATGTCTCACCGTGAACATCGACCACTCCAACTTCAACTACAACACCCAGGACGGCCTCGATCTCGGACATGGTGACACTGGTACAGGATGTCCGCTCACCATCACCAACTCCATCGCGATCGGCAACGGCGGCGCTACATTCAAGTGGGGTGGCAACGAAAATCCGGCTATCTTCACTAACAACATCGCAATTGCCAACTGCGCCCGCATGTCTGAACCGATCGCAGGACAACCCGCCACATACAACGCACACCTGGCGGACTTTTGCCGCGCAGAAGATGCTCTGCCCTTCAATTTTCGCCAAGGCGGCACAGTGCTCTTTGCCAACAACACCATCGTCACTTATGCACCCACTACCTTCGACATCGACTGCTGGGACCCGAGCTGTTCAAACAGCACGCTCACCTTCAAAAACAACATCGTCTTCGGCTACGAGAGCGCCAAAACGTACAGCATGGGCGGGAAGCCCGGAGGCCCAGGCGGCTTCTATTTTCAAAAGCCAATAGGACACATCATCCGAAGCAACAACCTGTTCTACGGATTGAGAGGCCTCCACTGCCCTACAGGACATCTCGGAGAACGATGCGACGATCCTAAATTCGTCTCTCAACCTCACTTCTCAGCGGAGAAAGATCTCGACAACTTCAACGTTCATCTATCTCCGTCGAGTCCGGCCCGTGGCTCGGGCGCAACACTTCCGGAGGTTGGATTTGACTATGAAGGAAAGCCCAGACCATCTGCTGGTGGCTACGACATCGGCGCAATTCAACACTGAGAGCACAGTCCGAACCCGAATCAATTAATTTGGATTGCAGAGCTTTTCCGAACTGAGGGATACTAAGCCATGCCAAAATCGCGCCTGCGTCAGCTTCTCAAGTTTATTCGAGTATTTGGCATGACAGAAGGCATTCGCGTCTGGCTCTCTTTGCTGATCCAAACCGATTTCCAGTCAGGCGTAATTCAACTCCGACTTCCAGGCCTCCTGGCACCGATTCAATTGCGCCGACAGGACTTGCCGATATTCTGGCAGATCATGGTGATGAAGGAGAACGATTTTCATTCACTACCGCAGGCCGGTGGGGCCAGCGATATGTATAAGAAGATTCTTTCGGAGGGCAATCGGCCCGTCATTGTTGACTGCGGTGGTCACATCGGACTCTCAGCAGTGTGGTTCGCGTCTCGCTTTCCCGAAGCCGCTCTCTACTGCATCGAACCGGACAAGAGTAACTTCAAACTTCTTCAGCAGAATACTGCCGCCTATCCAAATGTCACTTGTCTGAACGGAGGTGTCTGGAATAAGCCGTGCCATCTAGAGATTATGAATCCACTCTCCGGAAGCGCCTCTTTCCAACTTCGTGAGTTGTCAGATTCGGACAACTCCGAACGGCCCAACGTTTTGCGAGCCTACACCATCCTCGAAGTTCTAAAGCTCGAGAAATTGAACCGTCTATTCCTTGTAAAAATGGATATAGAAGGAGCCGAGTCACAAGTATTTATCGACCCTGCGCCATGGCTCGCTTTGACCGCTGTGATGATTATCGAGCTTCATGATTGGCTTATGCCCGGACAAGGTACGAGCAGAAACTTCTTCAAGCGACTCGCTGAAAACAGCTTCGATGTCGTTCTTCAAGGCGAGAATCTGCTTCTCTTTCAGGTTCCTGACTCCAATAAATCAGTGGGGGAATCTCTTCAAGACCATGACCTGGTTACTAAGTTCTAGAAGACGAAGTTATCGGTAGACACCGGCAGAACGCAGCAGCAGCGAGCCTGTTGTCCGCGCGTTACTGATGTCCAGCGGATTAAGCATCAGCGCCCTCAGTGAACTCTTAACGGCTCTCCACATCTCCTTGCGAATTCCAAAGGCCTCAGCACGTTGTCGATAGATATAGCTGAGGGCAATACGCCGGGCCACTAGACCGCAGCCAGGGGAGCCATAGTGTTTCTCAATGAACTGTAGCTGCGCCCTTAACATCCCGTTCGTATCGGTCGTCAGCGAGTCTCCTGACGTCCTGTAGAGCGATATCACCGTTGGCGCAAATGCCACCTCATAGTGAAACGCCATACGAAGCCACAGGTCACGGTCCTCTGTCTGCCGCAAGCTTTCATCGAACCCACCCACCTTGTCGACGCACTCCTTACGAAAGGTCATGGACGAGGTCGGAAGCTGGATGCGTCGCATGTAAATGTAGGGAGCGACACACCCCTCGGCATGCTTCTTGTTTCCCGCAAACGTATCAATCACCGCTCCGTCCGCATTGATACGTGAGATAAGGCCGTAGGCCAGTCCCACCTTCGGGCGTCCCTCAAAGCACTTCAGCGATTCGGCCAAACGACAAGGCAACCAAACATCGTCGGCATCCAGCAGCGCAATAAACTCTGCGGACACGTTGCGTAGTCCGTTGTTTCGCGCGGCCGATACTCCGCCATTCGGTTGGCGAATGTATTTGAGTTTGGTGCCCAATTTAGCAATGTAAGGAGCGACAACACTGGCTGTGTCGTCGGTGCTGCCATCGTCGATCAGCAGAATTCTCCAATCTTCAAAAGTCTGCGCTATGACACTTTCAATCGCGATCGGAAGATACTTCGCTGTGTTGTACGTCGGAATAATAACGTCGACTGTCGGCATTCCTTGCAAATCTCCTGCTATGCCGGCTCTGGGCACCGGCTCGAAATTGCATCGGCAACTTCAGGTATATTCTCCCACGTAGGTCCTTACATCTGGACCAAAGAAGTGAGCCGGATGGCGTATTGCATATCCGCTACTTTGCCTGTAGTTCCAAATCGGTGCCTACATCTCGCTTGATCTGCCGCGCCAGAGGCTCATCGCTGTTCTTCGCGTCTTCTCCTCTGGCGGTCCCTGATATAACCTGAATCATCGGTAGTCCCACAAAAGTGCCACGGCGCGTGCTCACCGCCGTTCGAAAAGCACTTGTCCAACAATCGACAGCGCGAAACAATGAGCGGTGGGTTAGGAGAGATATCTCGTATGTTTTTTCGCGCACGGCGGACCATGCAAAGGGCCTGGTTCGATTTCAACTGCCGCTCCCTCCTCAAAACACCGCCAATCCACTCCAATGACCCGTCCGTCACGCTTGTTTCGATGGTCTGCCACGGCGAGGTCCTCATGTACTTGCTGGCGGCGAAGTCCCTTTGCCGCCATCTTGGCCGAAACCCGCAGGTTGTCATCCTCAACGACGGAACGCTCACAAAAGCGGACTACGCCACCATCCACGCTCACATTCCGGAAGCAAACATCGTGCACATCTCCGAAGTTGCTCCAGCCAATACGCCGAAGGGCAGCTGTTGGGAGCGCCTCCTTCTCATCAGCGATCTGGTAAGCAACACGTTCGTCGTGCAACTCGACTCCGATACGCTCACCACAGATGCGATCTCCGAGGTCCAGCAGTGCATCGCCGCAAACCGCAGCTTCACTCTTCTGGGCGACAGGTCTTTTCCTGAGATAGAGTCCATGACAGACGCATGCCTGCGCTCGAAGACCAACCTGCATCCCATGGTGCAGGCCGTGTGCGAGCGATCCTTCGACCAGCTTCCAGAGAGCGCATCTCTCCAATACGTCCGCGGAAACGCTGGCTTCAACGGCTTCGCGAAAGGATCAATCGACCGGCAAAAAGTCGAGTGGTTCTCTGAACTCATGCGACGCCTTGCAAAGGACCAATGGAACGAGTGGGGCAGCGAGCAGTTGACTTCAAATCTGCTGATCGCAAACTCTGAGGGAGCTGTTCCCCTGCCTTCTCCGAAGTACCTCTCTCACTGGGCGCACCCCGATGTCCCCTATGATGAAGCAGCCTTCATCCACTTCATAGGCCCCTACCGCTTCGCCAACGGCTTGTATCTGAGAAAAGCGAGGAGCGTCATCGCGACGCTGGCGAACTCGTAGTAACCAGCAGAAAGCGCAGGCACCCGAACGCACAAAAGCAGGAAGAAGGTTCTCTTCTCCCTGCTCTATCGAACTCTAAATTCTTCCACGCTTCAGCAGCGAACGATCTTCTCCGACTTGATCCCCTTCGTTGCGTTCCGCGTATCCACGACTAACCGCGACTTGTTGACGATGTCCTTGTAGTCATAATCGGAGTGATCCGTCATGATGAGAACGCAGTCGTACTGCTCCAGATCTTCAAGCGGCGTACAAGTCATATTCAGGTTGTAGTGCCGGCCCCTGCCCACCGTGGGAAAGTAAGGATCGTTATAAAGCACCTCAGCGCCCTGCTCACGCAGCAGTTCAATCACAGTCAGCGACGGCGACTCCCGCAGATCGTCAATGTCTTTCTTGTAAGCCATGCCGAGCATCAGAATGCGTGATCCATTCACAGCCTTCTTGTTCTGATTCAAACCCTTCCCGACGTACTGCACAACATGAGCAGGCATCCCCTCGTTGACCTCGCCCGCCAGCTCGATAAACCTTGTATTGAAGTCGTACTCCTTGGCCTTCCAGCTCAAATAGAACGGGTCAATCGGGATGCAGTGTCCGCCCAGCCCTGGCCCCGGATAAAACGGATGAAACCCGAACGGTTTCGTCGATGCGGCGTCGATGACCTCCCAGATATCTACTCCCATGCGCAGCGAAAGCAGCTTCAGCTCATTGACCAATGCGATATTCACGCAGCGGTAGATGTTCTCAAGCAGCTTCGTCATCTCAGCCACACGCGTGGAAGACACCCGGACGGACCGCGTAAAGATGCCCTCATACAACACCGCCGCAAGCTCCGTGGCGATCTCTTCATGTCCTCCGACCACCTTCGGAATATTATGGCGAGCCACGGTCGTATTGCCCGGATCTTCCCGCTCTGGCGAGAAGGCAACATAAAACACGCCTTGCTCCATCGCCTTACCCGGACTCTGCACCTTGAGTCCGTGCTGATTCCCCGCCTCAAGTATCGGAATCATCAACTCTTCGGTCGTACCGGGGTAAGTTGTACTCTCCAACACCACGAGTTGCCCCTCCCGCAGCCACGGGGCGACGGCCTTGGCCGTATTTCCCACGAAGCTCAGGTCTGGCTCGCGATGCTCGGTCAACGGAGTCGGCACACACATAATGATGGCGTCCTGATCCGACAGGCCGGCGAAGTCAACCGTTGCCTTAAAGCCCAGCTTTCGCGCGCTCTGAATCTCCTCGGAGGGAATCCGGAAGATATACGACTGACCTGCCTCAAGATTTGTAACTTTTTTGGTATCAATATCGAATCCCGTCACCTTGAAACCCGCCTCCGACAGAAGCAGAGACAACGGCAATCCGACATAACCCAGCCCGATGACTCCAATCTTTGCGGTGCGGGCCTCCAGACGGTTCATGCGCTCCTGCGCAATCTTCGGCAAAAGAACTTGGCTTGATGTCAACATGGTTACGATTATCGCATCCACCCCTCCCTGCCTGGATGAACAAAAGTTGCATCGACTCCCACTAATTCCCGATTGAGACTCGTATCATGCCCGTCATTTGTATTCGCACTGACTTTCTCCCTGCGAATCCTGATAATGAGGAAGGTATCTCAGTTCGGCACACTTTATAAACACCCCAGTGCAGTATGCCTGGGTGGAGGACAGATGGCCCGTTATCTCATCACCGGAATCGCAGGTTTCATTGGCTCGTCCCTAGCCCACACTCTTGTCGAACAGGGCCACGAAGTCAGCGGTATCGACAATCTCTCCACGGGAAATCTCGACAATCTCTCCGACATTCGCCACGCAATCTCCTTCCAGCAGATGGATCTCCAGGACGTCGCCGGCGTCAAGGCTGCCTGTGAAGGCATCGATTACATTCTGCATCAGGGCGCGCTCGCATCCGTGCCGCGCTCGGTCAAAGATCCAGTCACCTCGCATGAATCCAACATCAATGGGACCCTCAACCTGCTCGTCGCAGCCCGCGACGCAAAGGTACGGCGCATCGTCTACGCCGCCTCCTCTTCGGCCTACGGAGACCAGCCCACACAGCCCAAGCAGGAGGACATGCTCCCGCGGCCGCTTTCGCCCTACGCCGTCCAGAAGCTCACCTGCGAGTACTACATCCAGTCCTTCTACCGCGCCTACGGTCTCGAGGGCGTATGCCTCCGCTACTTCAACATCTTTGGCCCCCGTCAGGCAGCGGATTCACCGTACTCCGGCGTCATCGCCCAGTTCACCTTCAAGATGATGGCTGGCGAAACCCCTACCATCTTCGGCGACGGCCTCACCAGCCGCGACTTCAACTTTATTGACAACGCAGTCAGCGCCAACCTACTCGCCTGTCTCGCTCCCAGCGAAGTGGCGACCGGCCGCGTCTTCAATATCGGCACCGGCAAAAGCCACACCCTCAACGAGGTCTACGCAGCGATCGCAAAACAACTGGGGTTCAACAACAAGCCCAACTACGGACCACCGAGAGAAGGCGACATCAGGCATTCGCTAGCCGACATCGACCGAGCCCGCAACGAGCTTGGCTATCAGCCCAGAGCCCACTTCCACGAAGGTCTGCAAAAGACCGTAGCCTGGTACCTCGAAGAAAAGCAGAAGAAGGAAGTCGTCGGCATTAAAGGCTGAATAGAAAAAAGTAGCCGCCAGCAGAGCTGGCGGCCAGGTAAATCTTCGCTGTCTCCATGGAGTCGCTTATGGCGATCCCCTGAAAACCAGCCTTCATGTTAAGCGCGCATTCTGCGAAGCAAAGCACCCGCAGACCCAATCAAACCGGTTCCCAAAAGGAACAGCGAGCTGGGCTCAGGAACCGTTGAGACGGTTCCGTCGAAGTCGATACCAAATCTATAGCCACCGGCCTGAGTGACTTGGAAGGTTAATGTGTTGACACCGCTGACAAAGTCACTCGAGGGCAGGTAGATGAGTGTTCCATCACCCGTGCAGGTAGGAACTCCATTGGAGCAGTGGGGATACGATGTCCCTGTCGGAACATTCAACAGCTCGCCATTCAAAAATACTGCCGCCGTGTCATCGGCAAGAACCTCAAGAGAACCGCTCGCATCACCGGGAGTTGAAGTCGCTCCGAGGTTGAACGTAGTGGTGAAAAAGTAGTTGCCGTCTGGGGTATTAACCAGGGGGGTGGACTCCGGCGAGGTCTGGGCATACGAAACCCAGCTTGAATCCCCAATGGGGAAACTCCAAACCGAATTGCTGGTTATAGGAAGATACTGGGTGCCGATCTTTGGGTCGAAAGGCGCCGTGTAGTTCGGCAAACCGTTGTTGTAGGCATAGCTCGGCGGAGCGATGACAGCGAGTGCTGAGTTGTCGTTGCCCCCGTTGCCCCCGTTCTGAGCATAGCTTCCGATATTAAGTGTGTCAGCAGACGCGAAAGCGGTCGTAAAAACCAATACCGCTCCTAAGGCAGAAAGTTTCGAGCAAAGCTTCATTAGGTCCCCCTGAGACTCCGCCGTTAGGCGGCTAATTCTTGGACCGTGGGTTGACCCACAGTTTCGTGCATGAACGCTACCGAAGTCGAACGTCGGTGGCCTCG
Organism: uncultured Acidobacteriaceae bacterium; assembly: GCA_963771625.1. GTDB lineage: Bacteria > Acidobacteriota > Terriglobia > Terriglobales > Acidobacteriaceae > Edaphobacter. Next base: position 407,047 of record CAVYUE010000007.1, on the reverse strand, counting down.
GAAAAAATTACCTTGTTGCAACCATTCATGCCTCTATCTATCGCACCTCAGCGGCCAAACGGAATTCATTGCGTATCAGCCACTTACACATATAACCGCTTGAAAGTGTGCAAGAAATTGCGCAGACAAGTGCGAAAAGTGACAAAGTTTGCCACTTGAGTGACGAAAATTGCGCAACAATACTCCTTGAACGACCATTGGGGAGGCTGACGCCTCGGCTTTGGATTTCTCCCGTACGTTTTCTATCCGCGCCAGATCGCGCGACCTCACTAACTGAACCGTCACCCACCGAAATTCAACACTGAAACGTCCGCAGCGTGTACCTTTAACGCATCGCCCAATCCACGCCCCTCTGAGATCGCCCCGGCGTGCAACTTTTACCGTCCACCATCACCAAAATCGCTGTTAAATTCAAATCGTATTCATAAAGGGTCCTCATAAGCATGCGCATTGCATCTGTCGGCACGGCCTATCCTCCTAATCGCTACTCTCAAGCAGAAATCTCAGAAGCACTCACGGCCCGCTGGCAGGACAGAATGGAAGAGCCTCGTCTCATCAACCGGCTCTTCGTTAATTGCGGAGTTAACTTCCGCAACCTCGTCTTCCCCCTCGACGTCTACGAGAACCTCTCCGGGTTCGGCCCAACGAATGACGCCTGGATCGTCGCCGCCGTTGAACTTGGCGAAAAGGCGATCGATGTCGCACTCTCCCGCGTCGGTCTCACACCGGCTGACATCTCTGCCATCTTCTTTGCTTCCGTTACCGGCATCGCCAGCCCCACCATCGACGCCCGTCTGATTAACCTCATGCCGTTCCCCACCAGCATCAAGCGCACGCCTATCTTCGGCCTCGGCTGCGTCGCTGGAGCAGCCGGTATCTCGCGCGCCTCAGACTACGTCCGCGCCTTCCCCAATCAATACGCTCTGCTCCTCTCCGTCGAGCTCTGCTCCCTCACCTGGCAGGACAACGACCAGTCCATCGCCAATCTCATCTCCTGCGGCCTCTTCGGCGACGGCGCCGCGGCCGTCATCGTAGCCGGGTCCGAAACTGCCCTCGCAAAGCGCACCTGCGCCACCTGCATCACCGGCCCGAAGATTCTTGATACACGCTCAACGTTTTATAGACACACCGAACACATCATGGGCTGGGACATTGGCGACATGGGCTTTAAGATCGTTCTATCGCCCGAGGTTCCTAAGGTCGTTAACGAGCATTTGAGAGGGAATGTCGAGTCCTTTCTTACCGATAACGGTCTAACCCTCGATGACATCTCGAGCTACATCTTCCACTCCGGTGGTCCTAAGGTTCTCGAAGCCATGGAGACTACCCTCAATCTCCCTGAAAACGCCCTTGAAGCCTCCTGGCGCAGCCTGCGCGAGGTTGGCAACCTATCCGCCGCCTCTGTGCTCGCCGTCCTCGAAGACGTGCTCGTCAATGCCCCTGGCAAACCCGGCACGTACAGCATCCTTGCAGCCATGGGTCCCGCCTTCTGTTCGGAGCTCGTTCTCCTCCAGTGGTAATGGTCCCCTTTGCCGCGCAGTAATCAAAACCGAAAGCAGCGTCCCATGAACCTCCGCAACGGTCAATCCGCTGCGGAGGTTCTTATCGTTGGCGCGGGCCCAGCCGGTCTGGCCTGCGCTATCGCCTCGGCCAGGCAAGGTCTTCACGTCGAAGTCATCGATGCCATGAAGCCGCCCATCGACAAAGCATGCGGCGAAGGCCTTATGCCTGACTCCCTCGAGTCACTTGCTGCCTTGGGCTTCAATATGGATCATGATCTCCGAAACGTCGAGACAGCGAGCCTGCGCGGTATTCGCTTTATCGGAGGCTCAACCTCAAATGAAGCCGCCTTCCCTGCTCGCCCAGGCCTTGGCATCCGCCGCACCGTACTCCACCAGCTTCTACTCGACCGCGCCGTCAGTCTCGGGGTCCGCTTCCACTGGGAAAACTCCGTTCAGAGCATCGACCACTCCAACGAATGCACCCTCGTCCGCACCAATCGACAGACCCTCTTCGCCCGCTATCTCGTTGGCGCAGAGGGCCACCACTCCCGCATTGCCACATGGGCCGGCCTGACCGATGCCTCAGTCCACTCCCGTCGCGTTGGTCTTCGCCAGCATTACTCCATTGCCCCGTGGACAGACTACGTCGAGGTCTACTGGAGCGACTTCGGTCAGGCCTACATCACACCCAACTCCGCTAAAGAAATCTGCGTCGCATTTATCGCCAACAAGAAGATCCCCCCGCCGCACGAAGCCCTCGCCCATTTCCCTGTTCTTGCCCGGCGTCTTGCCGATGCCCAACTCGCTGGAGCTTCACGAGGCTCGATCACCTTCGACCGTAAACTTCGTCGCGTCGCCACCGGCACCATCGCCCTCATCGGCGACGCCTCTGGCTCCGTCGACGCCGTCACCGGCGAAGGCCTTGCCCTCTGCTTCCGCCAGGCCGCGGCACTCGCTCTCGCCATCAAGGCCGACGACCTCACCCTCTACCAGCAGGCTCACCGCCGCATCCAGCGGCTTCCCAGATTTATGTCCCACAGCCTGCTTTTGCTGGATCGCTACCCTCGCCTCCGAGACCGTGCCCTCAGCACGTTCGAACGTAACCCAATCCTCTTCCAGCAACTGCTGCAAAAGCACATCGGCCACTCCCCTCTTCGGTTCTTCGGCACCGACGGTCTGCTCGCGACAGGACTCCACTTCATCACCGGCTAAAAGCGTCGCGACACCATCTGCTATCTTTACAGCGGGACTCGCATCGCTGTAAGTTGAGGAGACCCGAGGAAGTTGAATCACCATGAACGACATCGCAGACCGCTGTATTGACATCATCGCTAAATCGAAGGGCATCCCCGCGGACACGGTCACGCTGGCCAGCACCTTCGACGCGCTCAACATTGACTCCCTCGACAAGATCAACATCTCCTTCGAGGTCGAAGAGGCCTTCAACATCGAGATCCCCGACGAGGCGCTTAGCACCCTCCGCACCGTCGGCGACATGGTCGAAGGCGTTACGAGGCTCCGCGCCGCTGTCCCTTCTGCCAGCATCACCACTCACTAGCGGCCGCTGCTCGCCGCTGGCTCCTTCCAGTAAAAGCAATCCGTATGCCACTGCTGAACAGGAGAAGCCTGTGCCTAATAACCACAAACAGCAAGCTGTTGAGCTTTTAAAGAGCTTCGAAACCGGCGACAGAAAATCAGCAGCCTTCATCAATCCCCATAACTATATCCAGCACAATCTGGCGATAGCCGATGGCGTGGCCGGACTCGCCGCCGTCTTCCAAGCCCTTCCCAAAGGATCGGCCAGAGTCAACACGGTTCGCGTCTTTCAAGATGGCGACTACATCTTCCTCCACACCGAATACAACTTCTTCGGCCCGAAGATCGGCTTCGACATCTTCCGCTTTGAAAACGGAAAAGCAGTCGAGCATTGGGACAACCTTCAGCAAACCCCCAGCGCTCCGAGCCCAAGCGGCCACACCATGATCGATGGCCCCACGTCAGCGACCGACCTCGACAAGACCGAGTCCAACAAAGCTCTCATGCAGAGTTATATGGACGATCTCCTCGCCGGTCGCAGAGATAAATTCCCCGATTATTTTGACGGCATCAACTATATCCAGCACAATCCTTGGGTCGCCGACAATCTCACCGGCCTCATCAACGGCTTGCAGGATCTCGCCAAGCGAGGCAAAGCAGTCAGGTACGAGCGCGTCCACAAGATCCTCGGCGAAGGCAACTTCGTCCTCGTCATCTCCGAGGGCACCTTCGGCGACAAACTCACCGCCTACTACGATCTTTACCGCATCCGCAACGGCAAGATCGCCGAACACTGGGACACCCTGGAAACAATCCCACCGCCCTCCGAGTGGAAGAACCCCAACGGCAAGTTCTAACCAACACCGACTCGAAGGCCAAGCTTTCCGGGGCTCTTAGTGCTAACTGCGAACCTCGCAGTCACCTCAAGCTCCCGTGTATCATTCGCTCGTATGCACGCAATCGACCCGCAGCTGACAGCCAGCCAGGTCCTGAGAATCTTTCACCGAGACGCACTCTTCCTATTCCTCGGCGCTGCGTTCACCACGTTTGGACTGATATCGGTCGCATTTGCTTTTATGGGCCGTAAGTTTAGCTCCATGCTCCTCTGGCTTGGCCTCTTCGCCATTCTGTACGGTCAGCGTATGTGGCTCGATCTGGGTCTGTTGAAGTTGATGATCCCACCTTCCCTCTTCTTCGACAACCTGCGCACGGCGATCCGATATCTGGTTCCAATTCCAGCCTTCTTTTACTTCGAAGCGGCAGGATTTCTTCCTCCTATTTCAGGCCGCAGAATCGCTCCTCTTATTGCGCTTCCCTTCTTCTGTCTCTTTATAGGAGCGTTTTGGTTTGGCCCCAGACATTCCTTCGAACAAATCAACAACGTGCTTGTCATCCTCACCTTGATCGCGTTGATAATTCAATCGATCACGCGAAAACAAGTTGATCGCGACTACGCCATCGTCCGAATGGGCATTGTCGTCTTCGTCTTATTCGCTCTCTTCGACAACATCGCCGGAGCCTTTGGATACTATCCACACAGGGAGCCGTTTGCCTTCGCGTTCTTCCTCGGAACCCTCGGCTACGTAGCCGTAAAGCGCAGTCTGGCTCGCGATCAACAGTTCAGCGATCTGCAAAAGGAACTCGAAATCGCACAGCGCATCCAGACGGCGATTCTCCCGTCCGCCTACCCGCAATCTGCACACTTTCACGTCGCCGCCCGCTACGTCCCCATGACGTCGGTAGCCGGAGACTTCTACGACTTCCTCGTAACCGATCCAATGCAGGCAGGCCTGCTCATCGCCGATGTCTCCGGCCACGGTGTCCCCGCCGCGTTGATCGCTTCCATGGTCAAGCTGGCAGCCACCTCGCAGCGCGCCAACGCAGCAGAGCCGGCCGTGCTCTTATCCGGCATGAACGCAGTCCTCTGCGGAAACACCCAGACCCAGTTCGTCACCGCAGCGTACGTCTATCTCGACGCCGCGTCATCTACCCTGCGATACTCCGCGGCAGCCCATCCGCCCATCATGTTGTTGCGCGCAGGAAACGTGGTCGAACTCACAGAGAATGGACTCATGCTCGCCGCCTTCTCTTTCGCAACCTACGAAACCGCAGTCTACCCACTCGAGCCAGGAGATCGTCTGGTCTTATATACCGATGGCATCCTCGAAGCCACCAATGCACAAGGCGAGGAGTTTGGGTCAAACCGCCTGTGCGCCCTGTTGACTGACACTGCCAGGCTTCACCCGGAAGAAGCAGCCGACCAAGTCATCTCCTCCCTCAACACCTGGTCCAAAGCCCAGAACGACGATCTGACCGTCCTCATCTGCGACTACTCCTTAGCAAAAACAATCGCGTAATGTACGAGACTCAAACATCGACCGCAATCGTTTCACCTGCGCGTCGAAGTTTCGTCAGTGGGCAACCTGCCGTGGATAGGACTGATCCTGGAGGGCGCAGAAACCACTAATCGCAAAATTAGCAGTTGACATTGACCGACAATCCACTACCATTTGGTTGTGGATAATCTTGGTACAACATTTACGGCTTTGTCTGATCCCACCCGTAGGGCGATGATCGAACGACTCTCCCATGGGCCAGCCTCAGTGCATGGATTGACGGAACCGTTTGCACTCTCGCAGCAGATGATTTCAAAACATATTGCCTACCTGGTGCGGGCGCGGATAGTCATCAAGACGAAGCGTGGACGAGAGAGTGTGTGCACGCTTAGGCCCGAGGCCATCAAGACAGTCAGCGACTGGGCGATCAGCTATCGCCGGTTCTGGGAAGAGAGCTTCGACAAGCTGGAAGTGGTTGTGAATGAAATGAAGAAAGCGGAGATCAAACATGACAAAAAACACGGTTAACGAAATTGAGCGGATGGTCGTTACAAGAATTTTCGATGCCCCACGCGAGTTGGTTTGGAAGGCGTGGACAGACCCGAAGTACATCATGCAGTGGTGGGGGCCAAAGGGTTTTACCTCGCCTGTCTGCAAGATGGATTTTCGCGTGGGAGGAAAACTTATCTGCTGCATGAAGGCGCCGGACGGGCAGGAGGGCTGGAATGCGGTTGAATACCACGAGATTGTTCCATACGAGAAGATTGTTTCCTTGATGTACTTTTCTGACCCGGAGGGAAACAGGATTGACCCTGCGCAATTAGGCCTCGAAGATGAGGCCATCGAGGGTGCTTACGATGTGGCTCTTTTTGAAGATCTCGGAAACGGTCAGACGAAGCTTACCTTCATTGGAAATGAACCCATGAAGAGCGCAAAGGAAAGCGGGCAGCTCGAGGGCTGGAACGAGATACTCGAAAAAGTTGCCGCAGTTGTTGCGGAGCTGGCGCAGGCGAAATAAGAAACTCAATCGTGGAGAAAGAAATGAAAAAACTACCATTTCTCGCTATCGTCCTGCTGGCATTTACATTTGCCGCCCATGCCCAGGACACGATGAAGAAAGATGCAGCCGTCAAACCTGCCGATCCGGAATCGAAAGTCGTGCTCGATTCCTGGAATGAGATTGGCCGTAAGCTTACGGCGCTGGCCGAAGATTTTCCTGAGGACAAATATGACTTCAAGCCGACACCCGAGCAGCGGAGCTTCGCCGAGCAATTACTGCACGCGGCGGGTTCCTGCTACTACTTCACGAATCCTGCGATGGGGCAGAAGCCTCCCGCGGCAGAAGATCCGAAGCGCGAGCAATACAAATCCAAGGCCGACATCGTTGCGTTCGTCAAGAAAGCCTTCGCCGATGGCGCAACCGCCATCCAGTCGAAGGGCGAAAAAGGCCTGATGACGGAGGTTGTTTATTTCCCTCAGCAGAAATCGCGCCTGATCGACATTGCATACGGCATCATCGAGCATAGCGGAGAACACTACGGCCAGCTCGTTGTGTACTACCGCCTCGCAGGGCTTGTGCCGCCGGAGTCGCGGCCCAAGAAGTGAAGCTCAGGAGACCAGGTATCCTGTAAAACGCGCTTCTCGTCACCGATCTTCGCTGGCGACGGCCGTTTCTACTTCCCAATGAGCGACAAATCGCCAATGCGCTCATCGAGGATGATTAGTCACGGGAAGCCGGCTTATCGTCAGTTGAAGAGGTCCGAAGGAGGGAGAGCACAGCTTTCGTGCCCGTAAAATCTTGTCAAGCCCCGAAACCGACAAACCCTGCGCCAGTCCTGCACAATTGCGTGGCGTATTAGTTCTGACACACCAGCTATAATAGAGTCAGATGATAAAAAGCCCCTGATATCGCAGGGGCTTTTTATATTGATTTGCACTAACTCCTTTCAGGAGACGAATTTGTCCGTAACCCGTTTAGATAGACTAATTTACAGTAGTCGCCGTTCGTAAGTTATTGAAAAGAGCAAATTTAGAGCAGGTAATGGGGGGAGGGGGTCTCGGCCCGAAGCCCATCAGAATCTACAATGTCAGAGCACTATCAGGGAGAAGAAGTGAATCGTGTCGTAGTTACAGGTCTTGGCTGCATCACCCCAATCGGCAACACAGTCGCAGCCTTCCGCACCTCCCTCTTCAACGGAGCCACCGGCATCGCACCCTTCCCTCCTTACCCAGAAGCACCCGGCGAAACTCAAGGCCTTCGCTTCACCCGAACAGCAGCCGTAAAGGACTTTGACGCCCGGCAATATATCGAGTCCGGCATCGTCATCGCGACCGACCGCACCACCCACTTCGCCATCGTAGCCGCCCGTCAGGCCGCCGCTGAATCCCAGATCACAAACCACTACGCTCCGGAAAAAATCGCCATCGTCGTAGGCTGTGCCTGCGGCGGCCGACAGGCCGAAGAGACCGAGACCGCCAAGCTCTACACCCGCGACGCCCGCGTCCATCCCCTCACCGTCGTCCGTACCATGGCCTCCGCCGGAGCCAGCAACATCTCCATTGATCAGAAGATCACCGGCCCTGCCCTCAACATCTCAACCGCCTGCTCCTCCGGCGCTCATGCCATCGGCCTCGCCTTCCAGATGATTCGCAGCGGAATGATTGACGCAGCAATAACCGGCGGCCACGAAGCCCCTCTCACCTTCGGCTTTCTCCGCGCCTGGGACAGCATGCGAGTCGTCTCTCCTACTCAATGCCGCCCCTTCTCCGCCGATCGCGACGGCATGACCCTCGGCGAAGGTGCCGCCATGCTCACGCTTGAAACCCTCGAGTCCGCACGAGCCCGCAACGCTCACATCTACGCCGAAATCGTCGGCACCGGCAGCTCCGCCGACGCCTGCCACATCACCCAACCCCATGCCGAGGGAGCAGCCGCCGCAATGCGCAGCGCACTCAAAGACGCAAACGCAGATCCAGACGAAGTTGGATTCATCAGCGCCCACGGCACCGGCACCCAGGTCAACGACACCACTGAAACCGCCGCGATTCACCATGTCTTCGGCGACCGTGCCTCAAAGATCCCCGTCAGCTCCACCAAGTCCCTCCACGGCCACTCCATCGGAGCCAGCGGTGCCCTCGAGGCCCTGGCCACCATCCTCGCCCTCCATGAAAATCTCCTCCCCGCAAATACCGGAGTCACCGAAATCGACCCAGCGATCGATCTCGACATCATCCTCGGCTCGCCCCGCAAGATCACCCCAAAACTAGCCCTCTCAAACTCCCTCGCATTCGGCGGCCTCAACGCCGTCCTGGCCTTCCGCCCTATCTAAAACCCACCGTTCCACAGGTGGTCACCACCTGCTTACTTGTCCAGCGCCGTCACTTACGGCTAGGCTCGAAGCATGAACCGAAGAATACTCTGGACCCTCCCCCTCCTCTTCGTCACCCTCTGCACCGCCACCCTTCATGCCCAGGCAAAGCTCGCCATCTATGGAACCGTAGGCGGCGAAAAAACCGAAATCAACCACGAAGGCTGGACCACCGCCGGAACCTTCGGCCTCTACCTCGGCATCGCCAAGTTCGGCCCGATCGCAGTCTCAATCGACGCTCGCGGCGATCTCTCCGACAACATCAACAGCGGCCTCTTCGGCCCTCGAGTCGCCCTCAAGCTTCCACTCTTCCCGCTCAAGCCCTACGTCGAAGTCCTCGGCGGTTTCTCCTCCTACAGCCAGCAAAACAACGGCGTTAAAAACACCACTGACGCCAACTATCGCTGGGTCGGCGGAATCGACACCACCATCCTCCCTCACCTCGACTGGCGAATCGCTGACTACAGTTACAGCGGCGGCGGAATCTCGGAGGGAAACAGAACAGTCCATCCACAGACTCTCTCAACCGGCCTCGTCATCCGCTTCTAGCCCGAAATGGAGATCATCGCGATACCATTAGCAGCAGATGATCTCCGTCCTCATCCTTACCCGCAACGAGCAGAACGATCTTCCCGGCTGTCTCTCCTCCGTCTCCTGGTCCGATGACATCCACGTCTTCGACTCCCACAGCACCGACAACACCGTAGAGATCGCCAAAGCCGCTGGCGCGCACGTTCACACCCGCACCTTCGACGACTACGCCACGCACCGCAACGCCGCGCTTGCCACCATCTCCTTCAAGTACCCTTGGGTCTTCCTTCCCGACGCCGACGAGCGGCCAACGCCGGAGCTCTGCCGCGAGATGCAGCAGATAGCCCTTGCAGCGCCCGACCAGACCTCAGCCTTCCGCGTCCGTCGCCGCGACTTCCTCTTCGACACATGGCTCAAACACGCGCAGATCTCCCCCTTCTACATCCGCCTCGTCCGCCCAGAGCGTGTCCGCTACACCCGCGCCATCAACGAGGTCCTCGAGGTCAATGGGCCGGTCGCCGAACTCAGCTATCCGCTCGACCACTACCCTTTCTCCAAGGGCATTGGCCGATGGGTCGAGAAGCACAACCTTTACTCCACCATGGAAGCGGAGCTTATAGTCCGTAACCAGGGGCTCCAGAACCCCTCCCTAATCACCGCCCTCCGCGATCCTGACTTCCACACACGCCGCCTCCACCAGAAGGCCATCTTCTACCGCCTTCCCGCACGTCCCTTCCTCAAGTGGATGTACATGCTCTTCTTCCGTCGCGCCATCCTCGACGGCCCCGCGGGCCTAACCTACGCTACTCTGCAAGCCTTTTACGAGTACCTCATCGTCCTCAAGACCAAAGAGCTTCGCCGCGGCGGAGCCTAGTCTCAAACATCAATCTCGCGGCGCACGAAAGATCAAAGACGCATTCGTCCCGCCAAAACCGAACGAGTTCGACATCGCATACTCCATCGGTGCGTTCACCGCTTTATCCTTCACCAGCGCAAACTTACAACTCTCATCAAGCTCTTCAATGTTCGTCGTCGGCGGAGCGATCTGGTCCCGCAGCGCAAGCACCGTAATCCCCGCCTCCAGACTTCCCGCCCCACCAAGCAGGTGTCCCGTCATCGACTTTGTCGAACTCACCAGAAGATTCTTCGCATGATCGCCGAAGGCCTCACAGATTGCCGTCGCCTCCGCTCTGTCTCCGAGCGGAGTCGACGTAGCATGCGCATTGAGATACTGAATCGCACTTGGCTCCAGCCCAGCATCCTGCAACGCCAGCTGCATCACTCGACGAACCCCTCGTCCATCTTCCGGAGGAGCATTCGTATGAAACGCATCCGAGTTCGCAGCGTAGCCTACAACTTCGGCCAGTATCGTTGCTCCACGTTTCAGCGCGTGCTCTCGCTCCTCAAGCACAAGGATTCCTGCACCCTCTCCAACAACGAATCCATCACGGCTGCGATCCCATGGCCGCGAAGCCCTCGCTGGATCATCATTCCGCGTCGACAGCGCCCGCATCGCGCTGAAACCCGCTACTGAAAGCGGCGTCACAGCAGCCTCGCTTCCACCGCAGATCATCGCATCGGCATCTCCCCGTTGAATAATCCGAAATGCCTCGCCAACTCCGTGCGCCCCAGTCGTGCATGCCGTCGCACAGGTCAGGTTCGGCCCCGTCGCGCCATAGCGTATGGAGATTTGGCCCGCCGCAAGATTCGCAATCGATGCCGTAATGAAGAAGGGAGAGACCCGGTCGGGGCCGCTGTTCACAAGCTTTGAGTGCTCCCGCTCTATCACCTCGAACGCACCAATCCCACTCCCCACGTACACCCCAACGCGCTCCGCATCCTCCGCAGACATGTCCAATCCCGAGTGCTCCATGGCGAAGTGCGCCGCCGCCATCGCAAACTGGATGAAGCGTCCCATCTTCTTCACGTCCTTGCGGTCGATGAACTCCTCCGGCAGAAATCCCTTCACCTCACCCGCGAACTGGCAACTGTACTTATCGGGATCGAAGAGCGAAATCCTGTCGATGCCGGAGTCTCCACGCAACAACGCTGCCCAAGTCTCCTCGGTGCCGACTCCCACCGGACTAACCAACCCAACACCCGTCACAACAACACGAAACTCTTCTCTCATCCTGGCTTTCAAATTCACTTCAACTCTCTCTCGTGAACGCTGCGACGCTCATCATCACATCAGCCCGCACTATACGCGCAAACGCTCAGCAGTTCCGACGCACACATTTACATGATAATCATAATTTATTTCTGTTAAATTGATGCATCGGCGAAACCTTACGATTCAACGCGTAGAAGCACCGTCGCAACGAGAGCTTCGCAGTCCTCTTCCGCAGCAAGACCATCGTGCAAACTCTCTGTATTGACAACTTGCAAAGGCCCTCATGCAACTCTCAAAGTTGCAAATACGTAGGCTGAACACCCCTCCTCAAAGCGTCTTCGCGACGCCGCTCATCTGGTGATATCTCAAAAAAATTCTTGCAATATTCGCGAAGAAAGTTTACGTTTGGTTCACTCTTTCTTAATTTGCCGTTTTCGCCACACTTCTAGCAGCCGTTCGGCCCTTGGAACACAGTGACGCACCCGCAGCATTTCGCTGCGAAGCCGGCTTTGTCTCTAAATTCGACCATAAAAAAATCGCCTCGAGGCGACCAGGAGTCCTTTTGCTTTTTTCCGGAGGTTACATGCATCGGCTATCACGCAGATCCTTACAGGCTGCTCTCTTCAGCCTCGTCGCCATTTTGCTAACCATCGGTAATTCCGCAATCAGCAACGCCCAAACCTTCCGAGGCGGCGTCACAGGCACCGTCACTGACGTCACCGGCGCAGCAATCGCAGGCGCAGCCGTCACTGCAGTCGATACCGAGACGAACGTCTCCTACAAAACCGTCTCCACCAGTACTGGCGACTTTAGCTTCACAAACCTACCCTTAGGCAGCTACACCATCACGATTGGTTTCACCGGCTTCTCCACTGCCAAGTACGACAAGGTTCAGGTGGCAGCCGGGTCAAGCTACACCATCGCCGCGAAGCTCAGCCTCTCTTCCACCGATCAGACGGTAGAAATCACAGCCGCTGCCTTGACCCTCGATACCGTCTCCGACCTCCAGGCTACCGTCCTGCCTGAGGTAGTTGTTCAAAATATTCCGAACAGTGGTCGCGACTTCACGCAGTTGGTGTCGCAGACCACCGGATTCGCTGGCTACTCGACCGGCGGCGGTGGCGGCGTCGCCAGCGTCAACGGCACCCGGACCAACGCCGTAAACTGGCAGATTGAAGGTACCGATAACAACGACTTCTGGTGGAACATCCCCGCAGTAAACCAGGGCGGAGTCTCTGCCATTGCCGGAGTCATCTTTCCAATCGACGCCATCGAGAGCTTCAACTTTGTCACAACCGGTTCAGCCTCCCTTGGTCGCAATCCCGGCGGCACAGCGAACCTCGTCGTCAAATCCGGCACCAACGGACTCCATGGTTCGGCCTACTACTTCAACCACAACGAATTCTTTGAACGCCAGAATCCCTTCTCTTCGGTCAAGCCTGCATCCAGACTCCAGGACTATGGATTCTCTGTAGGAGCACCGATCATCAAGGATAAGCTCTTCTTCTTTCTGGCCGGTGAACATCAGAACTTCCTGATCGGCGCGCTCAACCACGCCACAGAGCCTTCAGCCGCCTACCAAGCCCAGGCTTACAATGTCCTTGATTTTTACGGCGTGCCCCATAGCCCGATAGCTCCAAATCTGCTGTATGGAAATGGCACTCTTGCTGGCCTCTGGCCCGCGGACGCTCTCAACGGAGGAGCCAATCCGGAGAACTATCAAGCCACCGGCAACTTGACCGGCCACAGCTTTAACGGACTCATCAAACTGGACTACAAAATCACCGACAAGGACCATCTCTCCGCCAGATGGTTCGTTGCGCAAGGCACGCAGACTGCTCCTACCTCTTCCGACCTGACGCCATACTTTGAGAACGCTCCAATTCACGTTCAAAACTATTCCATCATCTACAACCACATCCTCACCCCGTCGATGGCCAACCAGGTCTCTCTGGGTGTCAGCTACTTCAACCAGGTATTCAGCGACTCTGACACTGGCTTTGATCCCATCGGCCTCGGCCTCAACACTGGCGTTACCGATCCTTCTCTCCCTGGCTCCCCACACCTCATCATCGGTCCAACCGGCAGCAGCTCAGGACTGACTGCTGGCAACACTGGATTCGATCCACTAGGCCCCACAGCACCCTCTGGAAGAAACGACATCACGGGACAGATTGACGACGATCTCACCTGGACCAAGGGAGCTCACCAGTTGCACTTCGGCGGAGAGTATCGCAACGCCCAGGTTGATGACTTCTATCAGACCGGACAGCGCGGAACCATCTACTACGACGGCTCTCAGGGTCCTTGGAACACGCAAAACTTCTCTTCAGTATTAGCGCCTCTGACCCCATGCTCTGCTCTTGCGACCAAGAATCAAGGAGCAGCAGCCCCGGATGGGACCACATCAAACACACTGTTCCTGGCTGACTTTCTGGCTGGCTGCTTGAACCCAAGCGCGTCGAGCATTATCCTCGGCAACCCCAAGCGGCAGGTATTCGGAAACTCCTGGGCTATCTACGGCCAGGATGCTTGGCAGGTCAACAAAAGCTTCAACCTCAACTTCGGTCTGCGCTATGACTATGCCGGCCCCGTGCACTCAGACTATCCGAACCTCTCCATCTTCGATCCGTCGAGCCCGTCAGGACTTGCGGTCGCTGGTCAGGGTGTCGCAAACATCTATCCCAAGTTCTGGGGCGCCGTCAGCCCACGCGTCGGATTCTCCTGGCAGGTCGACAACACCGGCAATACCGTCCTCCGCGGCGGCTATGGCTACTACTACGACACGGTGTATATCAAGTCCATCCTGCAGAACAACGGCGTGCAGAACATCTCCGTCTTCGGACCGGGTCTCAATCCCGCAGGAAGCGACTTGGTTGTAAACGCTCAAGGGATCAACCAGGTAAGCCAGCCAGGGGTAGACATCTATCCCACCATCCAGGAGGCAAGTCAGAACCCCACACCCGGCAGCCAGAGTATCTCCACCTTCGACCCACACTTCAGACCCTCGGCTACCCAACTGTGGAACCTCAACCTTCAGCACAGCATTACGAACTCCGTTATCTGGCAGATTGGCTATGTCGGCTCCAAGGGCACACACCTGATGGGCATGTTCGACATCAACTCAGCCGCCCCCAATGTCAACGAATCGCCCGACACCACAACTCGTCCCTACTACAGCCAGTTTCCGAACTTCGGCGTCATCGACGAAGCCCGCAGCAACCTGGGCTCCATCTATCACTCACTTCAAACCACACTGCAGATCCAGAGCTGGCATGGTCTCAGTTCACAGTTGAACTACACCTGGTCTCACGCGCTCGACTATGAGACCGGCCTTCTACCCTATCTCCCGCAAGACCCTTACAACGAGAAGGCAGAGTACGGCAACTCAGACTACGACGTTCGAAACACCTTTACCGGATACTTCAACTACGACATTCCAGCCTTCCGTGGCCCGTCACGGCTCACGCACGGTTGGCAGGTCACCTCGGGATTCTCCTTCCACGGAGGAACACCATATACCGTTGTTGCGAGTTCAAACGTAAGTGGCAACGGGGACGGCGCAGACCGTGCAGTACAGGTCCTGCAAAATCCAAACCGCGTCAACCACTCCATCGTCGATGGTTCGGTTCAGTGGTTTGATCCAAATGCATTCGTCGATCCAGATCCCGGAACCTACTCTCCAACTCGTCGTGGACAGAACTCTAACCCCGGATATGAAGCGTTCGATCTCTCTGCAATAAAGACGACCGCAGTCACGGAAAGAGTGAAGATCCAATTCAAGGCCAACATGTACAACCTCTTCAACCACACCAATCTGGCTCCTGTCGGACTCCCCTCAACCGGTGAGGGTGGAACGATCGGCTCCACCATCGGACCGTACCTCGGCAACCCAACCATCGGACCAGGCGAGCCTTTCAATACCGAATTCGCCTTGAAGGTGCTCTTCTAACAACGTCTCTCCCTATAAACAAATGCCCCATCCTCAAACGAGGATGGGGCATTTTCATGTCATAAGCCACAAACTGATGTAAAAAGTAGCTTCAATCAAAATGCATCAAGCGAAGACCGTTGCAGAGGAGCCACTCCAAATCTTGTCAAGCCCCGGATCATCGAAAACCCGCGCCAGATAAGGAGAATCTCGTGGCGTATGAGTTATATCAGCACCGCTATAATTACTAAAGAAAGAAAAAAAGGAGAACAGCCCGGCTCACGTCGGGCTTTCTCTTGGCTATCTCCTTTAGATGGACGAATTTGCCCGTAACCTCAATGGGATGACTATTTTACAGCGACAATATTTTGCATAATGCTCTAGCCAAAGCACTTATGGGTGGGTACCCCCCCGGGGGGGGTACCCACCCCGAGAGGCGGAAGCCTATGGATATCCGGCATCGGCGTTGATCGTCGCTGTAACTGTTGAGATGAGAGAGAAGATCGCGAAGAGCGATAACCGAATGAAATGGTGGTGCCAACTTGTCATTGTTTCTTATGGACGGACTGGAATGCAGTTTGAGGAAGCGATGATCCATAGACAACGGACCCAGGAACGCTCAACTCAACTTCGGTCCCAGCCCCGAGTTCACTCCAGACTGCTAATCGCCCTCCAATTCGTTTGGCGCGCTCTCGCATACCGGCCATACCCCAATGGCCAGCAAGACCTCCCTGATCGAGGACCTTCGGGTCGATGCCCTTGCCATCATCCCGGATTCGGACACGAAGCGATCTCTTGCCATACGCAATCTCCGCTTCGATATTTTTCGCCTCAGCGTGTCTGTAGGAGTTCCTGAGAGCCTCCCGCACGATATGGAAGATATCGTCCCGGCAGATCGGGTCGAGGGTTCTTGCTGTACCTTCCACTACAACAGAGAGCGTCGCCGGATCTTCTTTCCCAAAGTGATTGGCCCGCAGCTCATCTCCAAGCGTGCCGATCGCGTGAGCGAGATCATCATCAACAACTGTGGTTGACCGGATGTCGTATATTGCGTTTCGTCCTTCGACCATGGCCTGATCTGCACTCTCGAGAGCAGTATCAAGCCTCTGGCCCGCCTCTTCAGGGCGCGACTGAAGCAGATCGCGAGCTGTTTGAAAATGGAGAATCAATCCCTGAAAAGTTTGCAGCAGCGTATCGTGCAACTCTCGAGCAATCCGCGTTCGTTCTGATAGACGCTCGGTAAACTGCATGTGCAAACGGTCCGTCATCTGCCCAACATGCCATTGATAAGCAGCCCAGGCGAGAGATCCCACAATCGCCACGCTCAACAGAAGAAACCATTTGGTCTGATAGAACTGGGGAACGATAGTGAGTTGCACCGAAGGTCCGTCGTAGTTCCACACACCGTCGCTATTACAAGCGATAACGCGAAACCGATAAGATCCCGGACTGAGATTCGTGTAGATGGCTTCCTTTGTGGCGACTGGTTCACTCCACCCTCGATCGAAACCATCGAGGCGGTACCGATATTGAACACGTTCAGGCACGGAAAGGCTTAGACCCGCATAGCTGAATGTAGTCCGCTGACGAGAAGACGGAATACGAATAGCTTCCCCAAGATCGCTCGGGATACCGTCCGCTGAGACCTCCTCAATCTTCACGCGTACAGGCGCCAAGTTATTTATAGCTCGAACCGGATCCACAACCGACAGGCCGTGATTCATAGAAAACCAAATCCGCCCAAGTGAATCTGCAATGACAGATTGATATCTCTTGACGCCCTCTACACCTTTCAGGCCGTCAGCAAGTCCATACTCCCGCAGATCTTCGCTGCCGAGTTTTCCACTCAAAAGCGTCTCGCGTTTTACACGCAACACATGGCTTGAAGTCGCTATCCAAAGCCATCCATTCCGATCTTCTGCAATCCCAAAGATCTGCTCATGCAGTGGCGCTGGCATGTAGGTAGGAATATGAACACCGCTGGAGGTAAGGAATGCTAGACCCGCAGCAGTACCGATCCAGAGCGTGTGATTCGAATCCTCAAGCAGGCAGTTTACGTCCATAGAAGGCAAACCGTCATGGGTGCTGAGAACTCTCCATCGGCCCTGCGAGAGCTCACTCAGCCCATTCGGTGTTGCAAACCACATCGTTCCATCCAAGCCCTCTGCGATCGATGCTACGGTGTTCGACGACATTCCCTGGGCAGTCGTATAGGAGGTAAATCGACCGTCTTTCAACTGGCTGACGCCACCGTTAAGAGTGCCCGCCCAGACTGTTCCGTCGCGACTCTGATGAACGGCATAGACGCTGTCTTGAGCTAGTCCATCCACGTGAGTGTATGTCTTGCTCGTGAAACCGTCATTTACAAAACGCAAGTTCGTTAGGCCGCCTTGTTGCCTGCCGACCCACAAACTGCCGATGCCGCCGTCCAAGGAATAGACGACATCTCTATTCAAGCCAGCATCGTTGATACTTCCCACTTTTTCCCCTTTTAGCCAGTGAATTCCACCATCGAGGGGAGCGAACCAAGTTCGTTCTTCGGAGTCAACATAGACTGGCCCATTATTCTCTGACGGCAGCCCTTTAGACACGGTGTAGGTCACAAATGGGCTATCGCGTAGACGCTCAATTCTTCCCGCAGTCCCAATCCAGAGGTTGCCCTCCCTATCTTCAAAAAGAGAGCCAACTGGGAGGTCGGATCGAGACTTGGTCTCATCGGGGAAAGCAATACCCTTCTTGTTGTAACGAAAGAGCCCTCTGGAAGTGCCTACCCAAACATTCGAATCGCGGTCGCGTAGTAGCGAGAGAATCTTCATATGAGTGAGGGCGGATGGCAAGCCGGAGCGAGTAAGTTCCGAACCGGTCCAGAGCAACACGCCGTCGTCTGTTCCAATCCATACTTCTCCGTTTTCTAAAGGTAGAAGGCAGTTGATCTTTCCATTGCCCCATTGTTCAACGGTCTTTACTATTTTGCCGTCTTTCAAATAGAACAAGCCTCTGTCGCTGGTTCCCAGCCAAAGTTTTCCATCGCTTGATTCTGCCATCGCCATAACTGCGGAGTTTGGTTCGGCGATGCGATGTGGCACCACACCGGTAGCCCAGCTGAGGCGACTGGATAGGTTGTCGGTGGTTTCTATCGACGGGGAGGTTGCCGAGTCTGTCGGCGAAGTAAGAGCTTCAAATTTTCCGCCGTCGTAGGCTAGAGTTCCTAGCGCGAGTGACGACAAGATGACAGTGCCATCTCTTCTTTTACCAACGGAAGTGATTCCGAACTCTACCTCATCGTGGCCAAGTTCAAATTTTCCGTCTTTAAACCGCAAAATCTTTGTGTTCTGAAGAAGTATCCAGAGGTTTCCTTGCTTGTCTGCCAGCAGCGACTGGACGGGGCCGATAGGAAGTGTCGAGGGGCTTGCCTGTTGCAAAAGACGAAAATTTATTCCGTCGAAACGAATGAGCCCTTTCTGAGTTCCGATCCACAAATAACCGTCAACGGTTTGCGCGATAGCGGTTACGGACCCGCCGCTGAACCCCTTCTCGCTTCCCCAGTCTTCGCGCATGTACTGCGAGATCGTACGATCTGGATCGATTGCGTGGGCACGACACGTGAAACACAGGAAAAGGCCCGAGATCCAAGTGACTAAGGACCAGCAAAATTTCGTGCGTCTATCACGGGAGGTACTCGAATTTCTCAATAACGACCTCATTCTCTTTTTGCAAAGGACTCTTCTCGCTGGCGACAACGTAGAACAGAAACTGAAGTCGTTCTTGTCCCGGGGAGGGGACACCTGAATTGAAGATGTGTTCGAAGACTACCGGTGCACCTGTGTGAATCGAAGATCCTTTGACGGTCTTGAAGCTGGCCAGTCCAGACTCCCAATGCATGGAATGAGTCAAAACACCGGCAGGCGCCTTGAAAGGAGCCAGATTCCCAGGGATATAAAAGGGCTGGACGCCGAACTGCATATTGTTCTTACTCGTTGCGTCGCCCCATCGGCTCATCTCGACGTCCATTTCGCGGTAGTGCTGCTCCCCTCCCCAATCGTCGAATGTATTCATGCTTAGGACCGCAGCAGGCTCCAAATGAGAGGCATCGCGTACAACCATCATGTACGTTCCGTACCCGAGACTACGGGTCAGCACTACCTCCGCGCATGACCACTTGTCCCCTTTTCTCTTTATGCGGAGATGCATAGCTCCACTCGAGTCGACCCACGCATTATCCCCATCGTATAAATTGTTCAGGCCTCCGCGATCGCTCGAGATAGTGCGAACGGTCCAGTCGTATCCGCTGAAATGAATTGGCACTGTAGGGGCAAGCACTGGGGAGCCGCCGAGCCCCTTTACTTTCTCGACCGCTGCAATAAAATTACCGCCAGTCGGGATTGCATCCATGGTTGCCGGTGGCTTGTAACCGGGATCGACCAATAAGGCTGCGTACTCAAACCCAAGATGAGTCGAGGTACTCCAGGTGGAGTCGGCCTGTATCGGAACAAAAGGCTGGTCGGGCCAAGGTTGGACCCACCACGGTCCACTTCTCGCATAGATGACGATGCGCTGACCTGGTCGTGCACCAACGACGCGGCCGGCGATGGTGTCAACTTTTTCGCGGCCACCTTGTGCTGCGATAGGAACTTTCGCAAATTCGATCGACGCGTGGACATTCTCCTGTCGCGAACGACAGGCGGCCAGGAAAACAAGAAGAACGAGGCAACCTGCATGCAACATCGGAATTGCAGATGCCGGCTTTGGCCTTCGCTTCAACCGTCCCCGTCCTTGAGACGGTGGGTGAAAGGCTGCCGTGGAAGCAATCAGATCATCTTGAACCACAACGACCTCCGGCGACTTTCTTAGTCTATTCCAGGCCTACGGCGTGGGCGTCGTTTCAGACCCGCGTCTGCGATTGGAGAGACTGCATGAATGGATAGAAGGAGCTCTTATGGGAATATAGCAGTCTCCGATTGGAGCTGAAACTCCGCAAACTCGTTTCAAAATAAACGGTCGCGATACAGCGGAGGATGGGCGCTTGCCGACCCTCCGCTGCTTCCTTTTATCTTCTTCGTCGCTGTTGCGCCTCAGACTTATTCGATTTTGTGGCTAGGCTTCGTCTTTTGCGGCGAGGTCGATGCCGGATTTTGTGCGGGAGAGGGTGCGGATGACGGAGGTGGCTGAGGGTTCGATGGTGATGGAGCGGGCGTTGGTGGAGGCGAGCTGGAGTCCGTAGAGGAGGACGGCGGCGCGCTTCGAGTCGATGCGGTTGCGGGCGAGGGCGGCGATGAGGAGAGAGATGGAGACCTGGATGGATTCGACGTCTTCGAGTGGCGGCAGGTCGAGTTCGAGTGGTGGTGCGGATTCGGGCAGGATTTGGTGGGTTCCAGTTGCACCGGAGGCGGAGTTCATTTGGTTTTCGACGAGGCCGCGGGCATTTTCGACCAGATTCTTGTGGCGGCGGTGCAGACGGGAGTGGAAGTAGCAGAAGGCGGACTGTCCGAGGGCTGGGGATTTGCAGCGGCGTCCGTTAGTTTTAATGTGGCGGCAGATGGCAGTTTGCATTTTCTCTGGCTCCTATATAGATGGGAGGGTACCCCCTCCCCTTGAGGGGGTATTTTGGGGATAAGTGAAATGGATGCAATAGTTTAGCGACAGAGTGTGCCGCTAAAATATTGCATCCATGGGGTTTATGGCTAAAATACTTGTTTTGTTCGAGTTATGGCTGCTTCTTACTCATTTGAGCGCCTTTGTGCAACTAGGACGACGCCCAGGACTAAAGCCCCACGTGTCTCCTCAGTTTGAGAGGCCCGAGGCTGAAGCCTCGGGTTACCTAGATGCGCTCGCGCACAGAAGCCTAGGCGGACACTTCTGTGCGCTGGACACTGATGGGGCAGGAACCGGGAGGGTGAGAAGGTTGATGTGCATGATCGTGGTGTTTGCGTCCCTATCGTGGTGTTTATCGTGGTGTTTGTTGTCCGTTAAATGCGAAGGGCTGCCGCAGCTTTCGCCGCAGGCAGCCCTGTGTTTTGATCTCTTATTTAATTGTAGCGAATTGGACCTAACTCATACGCCAACTTTTTGAAAGATTTTTACAAAAAAGTTTCGGGTGGGCGGGGCTTGGTGACGCGGTAGAGGAGACCCGCTGCACCACTAAGGAAGAGGAGCAGGCTGCTGGGTTCGGGAACTGAGGGCGGGGCGGACTCCGGAGTGATGGTGAGGGTGTAATCCTCCGTTGGGAACGCTTCAAATTGGTGGAGGTCAAATGTTCCGGTCTTGAAGGTGGGGGTGTAGGCGGAGCCAGAGTAGAGGAGTTCGCCAACGAGGGTGAAGGTCTCGCCGTCCGCGTCGAATTCGATTCCGGGGCCAACGAAGAAGAGGTCGCCGGAGAAGAACTCCATACTTGTCGTAGAGGTGGTGCCGTTGCCTGTGACTGGCGGGGCGGGGATCGGGAAGAAGCCTCCGATGACGCCGCCAGCGCCGGTGCTGACAAATACGTCGGTTGGGGATGCGGGGAGAGAGAAGGTGATGGTGTTGCCGTTGCCGGTGATGAGGAAGTCATCGATGGCGTCGGCGTGGGCGGCTAGAGGAAAGAACGAGGCAGACACAAAGAGTGCAAAGGTGAAGAGAGACCTGCTCATGGTGTGAGTCCCTTCGCGAATTTTTCAGTTGGATCAGGGTGCTCCCGTTGAGGTAGCAGGGTCAAGCAAATTCTGAATTGTGAGCGTCTTTTGGTACTGGAGATCTGCAGACAGTTGCGCTCGCGCGAACCGATCGTTAGCGATGCGACTTCAGAGGATGGAGCCCCAAAAATCTAAAATCTGGCTTGTGAAGTGAGGAGAGATAGCCAAGCGCTTTTGTTGAATAGATGAACAATTGAGACCAGGAAAGACGGTTCGGGCTATGGAGTGGATAACGCCCACGGGAGGGATGTCATCGTACCCGGTTAAGAGCTGACGCTCTTAGAAAAGGTAGTGGACACACAATGGCTAAACAAGCGCACATGGATGCAGCAAAGCACCATACCGAAGCAGCAAGTCACCACACCAACGCAGCTGCAAAGCACGACACGGGGAACGTAGACGAAGCTCACGAACACTCTAAGAAAGCCCACGAGTCGTCGACGGCGGCACATGGCAAGTCGACCGAAGCTCACGGCAAGTCGGCGGCAGCTAGCAAGAAATAGTTAGAACGGATCGGAAGAGGTCGCGGAGTTTCCCGCGGCCTCTTCGCATTTAAACCTGCGCAGCGGCCAACTTCACACTGCAAATGCGTCTCTCACTAAGTGATTCGCAAGTGGCTCGAGTGCCGGGAATCATAGATCGACACAGGAGAGTGATATGCCACTTAAGGATGTTTTGCTGGACGAGTTGCGCGATATGTACAGTGCTGAGAACCAGTTGGTGAAGGCCCTGCCGAAGCTTGCAAAGGGTGCGAAAGATGCAAAGTTGAAGGAGCTATTTACGGCGCATCTGGAAGAGACCAAAGGACAGGTGGAACGTTTGAAGGAGGTCTTCGGGCATTTGGGCGAGAAGCCGACCGGCGAGCACTGCAATGGAATGGAAGGCATTGTTGAAGAGGGGAAGGATGCGCTGGAGAAGGATGAAGAGGGCGCGTCGTTCGATTCAGGACTGATTGGCGCGGCTCTGCGGACGGAGCACTATGAGATTGCGGGTTATCAGGCGTCGATTTCGATGGCAAAGACCCTGGGTATGCAGGATGTCATCGATCTGCTGACGGAGAATCTGAACGAGGAGCTGGCTGCGGCCGCAAAGATTTCTGCGGCGGCGGGGCCGATCTTTACGAAGAGTTCCGAGGAGCCAGAGCAGAAGAAGAAACCGCTATCTGCGAAGGAAAAGTATTCCGCGCAGAAGAGCCGTGAAGATGAGAAGGCGGCTGCTCCAGGGTTGAAGAAGCGCGCTTCCTAGTTTTAAAGCTGGTGGTATGGGAAAGAGCCTCGCGGTTGCGAGGCTCTTTTCGTCAGGCATTGACACGGTCATCGCTGTCATCCCTGCAAAGTTGGGTTCTGGTGTTTGCTCTCGATGAACCGTTTGAGGACTTCGATTGTGATTCTCCAGTAATACTCCCAGTGTTTGAATATCGGTTCGGAGGGGAAGTTGGAAGTCGCGATGTTCAACGACGTTGAGTTTTCTTCCGTTGGCGCCAGCCGAAACTCGATGACGGTGTAGCTCTCGGCCACATCAGGCAGTAGGGAGATAGAACTCAGATGGCTATACCGAAGAATTGAGTTCGGCTCAAATTGCAGAATGGTGCCTCTGTTCTCGAAGTCAACATGGTGGTGCCCCTTGACGATTATTGAGCTTCCGACTTTCCAGTCGGTGATGATCGCGAGCTGCATCTCGGGTTCGGCCATCCACTGCGTCATCAATTTGGGATCGGTCAGCGCGCGCCACACCGCAGAAGGCGGCACGTTAATCGTGGTGGAGTTCTCAATGACGTGACTCATCGGCTGTCAGTTTATGGCGTAGTGATTGACCGCTGGCGTGCGCTGTTGCCTGCATGATGGTTGCTCCCTTCATGTCCAGAAGCAGGCCGGTTTGCATTCGTCTTAATGAATGACTTCAGACGGTGCCGGATGCCGTTAGTAATGGCCTCAGATATGAAGTCGTAGCTTCCAGCGAGTCAGCAAGGCGGAGAGTGCAAGGATGAGCGCAGTGAAGACGATGCATCTGAGGACTCCCGGAAGGCCGTAGTTGGCGTGGGTGGTGAAATACGTGAAGCCGCACGCGGACACGATGAAGAAATAGAAGTCCGGAAGGAGGTAGGTGAGCAGTGTGTTCTCACCGGCGGGACGTGAGAAGCGTGCCCATGCAAGTGACTTCTTCACATCGCAGACCCAATAGAGCAGCGTGAACAACAAGACGCTGGAGCCTATGCTGTAGAGGCACCAGGTGGGCGTGGCGCGAATCTTTGAGATACCCAGCGGAGTGAGGAGCCATCCGAATAGGAGGGTGGTTACACCAAAGAGGATTGCCGAGACTGATTTTTGGCGGAGGGATGTAGCTTGTGCGCCGCGACCCTCCACGAAGATGCTCGAGGTCGCGACGCCTGCCATTGCGATGGAGGCCATGGCTCCATTGCCGAATGGCCAGATGTACATGGGAGTTCTGCCGGGGAATGGGATCCATTTTCCAGTTGCGGCGATACATAGCGCCGTCAGGATGAGGAACCATGCGAAGGGGGCGGAGCGCCATCGTCGAGTCGCGAGGTACAGGAAGGAGACGGCGAGATAGGTGTAGCCGAGGAGGCCGAGAATCTCAGGGTAGGACGGGTTGATCCATGCGGTGTGTCCATCCGGAGTGGTTCGGCGGAAGATTGCGAACATCGCGATCATCAGGGCCAGGCCGGAGAAGCGGAGTACGCGGAATAGGATGCGGTAGCGCTCGGAGGTTGGGTAGACGTTCCAGAAGAGGACGGCTCCGAGGAGTGCGAGGATCGACCAGAGGTTGGTCCCTATCCCCATCAGGGCGGGATTTCCTAGCTCCGCGTTGGCAAGAATGAAGCCAAGGGCGAGGAGAGCGATGGTGCGCAGGATGATGTGAAGCCACAGCTGTGGGATGGAGTTGTTTTTGCGGAGGCGATGCTCGAGTGCGATGGGAATGGTCATGCCGAGGATGAAGAGGAAGGCGGGGAAGACCATGTCGACGTAAGTCATCACGTTGATCTTTGCGGGGGCGTGGTAGTTCCACCAGGGAAGACCTTTGACCTCGGCGAGTTCGTTGACGAAGATCATGAGGGTCATGGTGAGGCCGCGAAAGATATCGATGGATGCGACGCGTGGGGCTCGGGCCAGCGTCTCTGCGCTGGGAGCGAGTGCTTCGATCGTCGGATTCATCGCGCCTCCGTTGTTGTGGGGGCATCGCGGTGCAGGCCGGTGTCGATCGACTGAAGGAGAACGCCGGTTGGGTCGCTGGAGTACTCCCAAAACATGATGCCGGCGAGGTTGTGGTCGAGAACGTATTTGCACTTTGCCGCGAGCGACTCCGGATCTTCGTACGAGATGAAGATCTGTGCTTCCTGGTTGTAGAGAAAGGGAGCGGACGCGGTTGCATCCCAGTAGCGAACGTAGCCGTTGCTCTGCATGCTCGTCAGACTGCTGTAGGGGAGATAAGAGTTCGGAGCTTCTGTGCCGGGCTGAAAGAGCCCATGATTCGTGCTGGATACACTCGCCCAATTTTTCCCGTAAAAGGGGACGCCGAGAACGATCTTGTTTGCGGGGACGCCGGCGCTCTCATACTCGTGCACGGTGCGGTCTGCGGAGATCTTCTTCGGGTCAGCCGGGTTCGTGAAGAGTGGGGCGTGGTGCCCGGTTGTTTTATCCCAGACGGGAACATAGTAGTCGTAGGACATGAGATTGATCGTGTCCACATATCGCTGCACTTTGGATATCTCGGTATGTTCGAGAAAGTCGGTTGAAGCGCCAGTAGCGATCGATGTTACTAAATGGCGATGGAGTTTTTTTCCCTCGTGGTTGAACCGACTTCGTAGTTCCTTGAGCAGCAGCGTGTAGTTCTGCTTGTCTTCGGGACGGAATCGATTGTTGTTGCCGATCATGCCGGGATACTCCCAGTCGATGTCCAGGCCGTCCAGGTTGTACCGCTCTACGAACTTCACTGCGCTCTCAATAAAAAGGCTGCGGCTCTGCTTTGTGAGCGCCATGTCTGAGAAGTTGCCGGACCAGGTCCAGCCGCCGACCGAGACCAGGATGGTCAGCTTAGAGTTTTCTTTTTTCAGAGAATTGAGAACGGCGAAGTTTTCAGCATCGTGTGCGAAGCCTTCCACGATCACACCATTTTGCAGGTTCGCGAAGGCGTAGTTGATTCGCGTTACTTTTCCTGCTGCGACTTCTCCAGGTGCAAGGATTCGATCTTTGGGAAAGATGTACGCAATGATCTCTCTTTCCGATGCGGAAGATGTCGCGGCGCGAAGGGAGAGAGGGAGACACATCGGCAGGATCAGGATAGCGAACAATAAAGAGATGTTGAATCGCCTTGAATGACGGGTGAAACGATCGCCGGTGTGGTTCATGATACGTTCGCTCCACTTATGTTACGAATTCGAAGTAAAAAAAATTTGGTAGTTTTTCATTGACCAGAGAAAAAAGAAGGACGGCGAAGAGATTCTTTCGCCGTCCCGTTATTTTTTGTGGATATGGTTAGAAGACGTACTTCAGTGCGAATTGAATGTTGCGAGGTTCATTGACGGTGTTTGTGATTTGACCGAGCGGATTGCTGGCGTTATTGCTCGGCGGAGCCAGACTGACCATGTTGAAGGCATTCAGGAAGTCAGTGCGGAACTCTACGTGACTGCCCTCTGTGATGGCGAAGTCTTTCGACAGAGCAAGATCAATCTGCTGATAGCTAGGATCGCGCTCCGTACCCACGGCAGCGTTGCCGAAGGCCGTCGCACTCTGTTCGCTATAAGCACATACGCCGTTGTCGGTGCCGCTCGCGCAGGACGTGACCGAAGGATCTGTCCCGAACCAGTTGGTCTCCGTACGGTGAACGATCTTCAAAGTGCGAAGATGATTCGCGCGGGATGCCCTGGCATTGACCGAGGTTGTGTAGAACGCGTTTGAGGCAACGGTGATTGGGAAGCCTGTATGGAAGCTCATGATGGTGCTGACCTTCCAGCCACCGACGATCGCATCCTCAAAACGGTTCATGCCTCCGCCGAATTGCTGTCCACGACCGAAGGGCAACTGATAGTAGCCGGAGAGGGAGAGGTTGTGCCTGGCGTCGAAGAACTCAGGGCCATAGTCTGCGCGGCCGCTGTAGGCATCCTGCCAGTACGCGCTCTGCGAATCGCCTGCGCCGCCGCCTGCACCGTAGTAGCCAAGGTTGTTGCTCAGGCCTTTGCTGTAGGTCCAGTCAGCGAGGAATTCAAGACCATGATTCAGACGGCGCCGAGCGGTGACCTGAAGCGAGTTGTAGTTCATGACCGCTTCGGACTCGGTGTAGCTGATCTGGTTGATCTGGCTCAACGCTGGGTTGAGCAGCGAGAGGGTTGTGATCGGCAGCGCGCAGGTAAGGCACGCGCGCTGGTTTCCTTCGCGAGGATCGACGAGGTGGTTTCCGTTCTGTCCGAGGTAAGCGACAGTCAGAGAGGTGTAGTTGTCGAGTTGATATTCGGTGGTCAGGTTGTACTGCTGAATGAGTGCAGGCTTGAGGTTTGGCTGCCAGGCACGCACATTGCCGGAGTACACGGATGGATCGGATGGGCGATAGAAGCCGTTGGTGATGCTGAGGAATTCAGCTCCATTGGCGCAAGGATTGCCTGCCGTGCAAGACGAGTCGACGAAGAACGGAGGGTTCAAAGTGAGTCGAAGGTTTGCGCCGGTCCCTTCGAGGAAGTTGGTGATTCCGTAGCCGCCACGGAGTACGAATTTGTTGTGGAGAGACTCTGGCGACCAGGCGAAGCCGAGCCTGGGCATGAATCCGGCGTAGTAGGCGTTGTAGAGTGCGCGAGGAGCGCCGTTGACACCAGCGTTGGTGATAGCTCCGGTTGTCAGGTTGATGTTTGCCTGTTTGTTGTTGACCTCGGTGTAGGGCTGATCGTACTCCCAGCGCAGACCAAGGTTGATTGTCAGAGTTGGTGACAGCTTGTAGTCGTCCTGAACGAAGAAGGCATCACGATACTGTCGCTGACCCCAGCGGCCAGTGAGAGCACCTTGCGCTTCAGTGGTGACCTGGTCGCTGAGGAAGTCCTGAACCGAGCCGTTGAAGTTAAAGAAGCCGAGAGTTCCGTCGTTGCCGGAGTAGTAGCGGTTCTCCTGATAACGCAGGATCTGCGCCCCGAACTTGATCGTCTGCTTCCCGTGCTGCCAGGTGAGGTTATCCCCGTAGGTGAATGCGTTGACGATACTGTCGCTGTCGATTCCACCGTAGGAGCCGTTTCCATCTTGTCCCTGAGGCGCACCGATGTCATCGACGGTGCCCGAGTTCGCGCCGTTGCCAATGACTAACGTACTGAAGCCAGGTACAAGCTGCGTGCCGGGAATGCCAAGCTTGGCGTTGCCGGTGAGACCCCATTTGCCCGAGACGTCGGTCGGTGTCTGGATGTAGCGAGTGCGGCCCATACCTGCACGTGCGTCGTTGACGAGGCTGTTGGAGATGACGTGGGTCCAGTTGATGATGAAGCCGGTGTATGGGTCGTTGTTGTTGGTCGGAATGTCGGTGGGTAGAGCGACCTTGGAGTAACCGTCATTTTCGCGCCCGATGGAGAAGCGGCCTGAGATCGTATCTTTCTGCGTCGCGGTCCAGTCGATCTTGATGTCGCCCTGATTATTATTTGTTGCCTGAGCGGAGGATCCGACATAGTTTACGGATGTGTTGGTCACCGTATTGGGCCCTGGGTACAGATCCGGATTGGCAAAGAGGTAGATCGCTGCCGGATTGGTGATTCCAGGACCGACCCGGTCTGCTGCGGAGACGACGGTGCGGAGTTCCACGGTGGAGTTGTGCTGGCGTGCTCCCTGGTAGTCCACGAAGAAGAAGAGCTTGTCGTGGAAGATGGGACCGCCCAAGGTGCCACCAAAGATCGCACGATTGAATGGCGCACGTGCCGCGCCAGTTTGGTTTGCGGCCCAGGTGTTGGCGTTCAGGTTTTGATTTTCGCCGAAGAAGAACGCATTGCCATGAAAGTGATTTGTTCCGCTCTTGGTGACCATTACAACCTGGCCGCCGTTGGCGTTGCCGTATTCTGCGGTTGAGTTGCCGGTGATGATCCTGACTTCGCCGAGCGCATCTACGTTCGGGCTGTATCCGATGTAGTTATCGATTGCTTCGTTGATGTCGGCGCCGTCGAGGGTGTAGTTGTTGCCTTGCTCGCGGTTACCGTTGACGAAGAATCCGCCGTTATATGCGGCGCGACCAACGTTGTCCAAGGCCTGGGGGTTGGGGGAGATGGCTCCGGCAACCAACAGCGTGAGTGAGGAGAAGTTGCGGGACTGGAGGGGTAGCTCTGTGGCTGCTGCCGCGGTGATGGTGTCGCCGGTGGTGGCATTCTCAGTGTTCAGAATGGGCGCGGTGTCAGTGACGATGACGTTGCTGTTCGCGCTGCCGACCTTCATCGCGATATTAACCCTCGCCTCCTGATCGACTTCGAGCGTAAAGACACTCGTCGTCTGAGGGGAGAAGCTGGGTGATTCGGCACTAACCTTGTATTGTCCGATCTGGAGAAAACGCAGCGAGTAGATGCCGCTTGCGTTGGTCACGGTTGGGGTGGTAACGCCCGTGAGGACGTTGGTGGCGGTCACCTTGGCACCGCCTACGACTGCGCCGGTGGGATCTGTTACGAGGCCGGTGATGGAGCCGGTGATGGTCTGCGTGAATGCCGGTATACAGGTCAGGATGACCAGTGCTAACGCCAAAAGAGCGTGACAGCTTCGATTAAGTCCTTTGCGCATTGCGTTCCTCCAAAAATAGCTTTTCAAGTGAAGACTGTAGGGCTATGTCAAATTTGAATCTGGCTGCGGTGGCCGAAAATGCTTGTTGTAGACCTTCAGGTTTTGTTGGCGACAAGACTTTGTGCCTGAAGGATCTTGTCAGTTGGTTGTCCGGCGAAACGAAGACTGCGGTAGTGTTCAGCAACTGCTCTTTGAAAAAGGCGAGAATTTCAACTTTGTCTCGAGTCAATTCAAACTTCCTGATTGCAGAGAGCCGTCTTCCGAATCGTGGTCTAAGGTCTGGCAAATTTGTTTACAAATTAAAATTGTGCGGATGCCAGATCGTATAGACAACTGTACTGAAGTGCAAGAGAAATCTTGGCCCCAGCGAATGAGTACTTTTTGAAACCGGCTTGCGGGAACTCCAGTTGGAGGCAAAGTACTTATCTATAAACCTTTAGGCCGAACCTCCCCTTGATGGTTCAACCTAGAAGAAGGTCCGGAAACCTAAGCCCCTGAATTATTCGATCGTGGTTGTGGGGACCCGAATTGACGCTCGATACCGGTCACCACAGTAGCGGGAACATGCAACTTCGATCGGAATCTCTTCAGTGGTCATGATGACTCTTGAGATGGAGAGCATGATGGCGCCCCTTGGAATCGACAATAATTCGGCCTCCTCGCGGGTAGCCGGCAACGCCTCAAGTACTTCATCCGCCCAGGCAGCTCGAACTCCGTATTCGTCGCGGAGGACGGAATAAAGAGAGTTCTTTGCGAAGCTAATTCGTTCCAGTCCGGGATAGTGCTTGAGAGGAATGTGTGATTCTTCAAGCGCCATTGGAGTTCCATCCGCAATGCGAAGGCGCCGGAGCCGCAAGACCGGTGACGCCGCTTCGACTCGGAGTTGTTCTGCAAGAATTACTGGAGCCTGCATCACAGATTGCTCCAGCAGGCGTGAGGTGGGAATCATGCCACGACGTTTCATGTCCTCGGTGAATCCACGGAGGTGCATGATGTTCTTTTCAAGCTTGGGCTGGGCGACATAGGTGCCCCTTCCCTTTTGGCTGATTGCATAGCCCCTGCTCTTGAGGTTATGCAGGGCCTGCCGGGCAGTGATGCGGCTGACCTGATAGGACCGCGCCAGTTCATATTCAGACGGAAGGCAGTCGCCAACAGATAACTCGCCGGAGTGGATCCTTTCAATCAGTGCGCTTTGAATCTGGTGATACAGCGGAATGAAGCCGCCTTTATCCAACGGCAACGTACTTGTGGACGATCGGACTTCGGGTTTGGTCACACTATCCCCTCAATCGTTTCTATGTCTTGCAACGAGGTTTCCGCCGGGCTGCCATAGTGTCGCGTGGCCCTCGTTACTGGCGGTGCGAGTCTTGTCTGCGCCGACACTTATTTTTGTCTGTTTGAAAGATTAGAAAATGAGTATAGTCGTCCAGACAAGTTACAAGCAAAGAAATTTTGCGTGCTCGCAGCAAATTAAAACCCGTCATGAAAAAATTGCCTTTTCGAGGGACAGAAGCCATCAGACGCATCTGGATTTTAGCCATTTGTTTTTTCGGATCTCTTCCGTTGGCGAGTATGGGCCAAGTGCAGGTATTGGTCGATCACGTCGGTTATGAGACGCGCTCCACCAAACAGGCACTGATACTTGGGACAAAGCAGGACCACCCGCAAAAGTTTTCTCTGATTGATGCCGTCACGGGGAATGCTGTTATGAGTGGGACTCTTAGCCCTCAAGGCCAGGTAGATGCGTGGGGGACGCGTGTCTTCTGGACTGCAGACTTTTCTTCCTGGAAGAAGACCGGCCAGTATGCGATTCAGGTGCAGTCGGCCGGGAGAGAGGTGCGCTCCTGCGCCTTCGATATCGACGACAATCTTCTCGAACGCAATACTCTTTCGAACATCGTTTTCTACTTCAAGGGACAGCGCTCCAGTGGCCTGATCGACCAAGTGGATCGTCACCTGCCGCTGCCGCCAGGGCAGTCTGGCTTTGTGGATGTGCATGGCGGCTGGTATGACGCGACTGGGGATTATGGCATTCATCTGTCACACCAGAACCCCACATCGTATTTCAATCCACAACAGGTTCCGCTTGTCGTTTGGAGTTTGTTGAAGAGTTATCGTGTGCTTGAAGCACGACATGATGATAATTTCAGCGAGTACCTGCGGCGAATGCTGGATGAGGGGCTTTTTGGCGCCGATTTTCTGGTGCGGATCAAGCGCCCGGATGGCTCGTTCTTCGAAAGTATTACCGCTCCGGGGAAAGATAAGCTGCCGCAGGATCGCGCGATCGGTAATCCAAACTGGCGCACACAGATTAAGAAGAGTGCCTCGGATTCGACCGAGCACTTGCAAACTGCTGAAGGCCCGCATGCCTACGAGGCGAGTTTCCGTGCTGGTGGAGGCATGGCAATCGCTGCGTTGGCGCTTGCCAGCACGATGCCGATCGACGGAGATTTCTCCAGAACCTTGTATCTTAATGCAGCGAAAGAGGCGTTTCAATTTCTCAACCTGCACAACCGTGAGCTGCTGAATGATGGAAAGGAAAATATCCTCGACGATTATTGCGCACTGATGGCGGCTACTGAGCTGTATAGCGCGACGAAGGATGAGATCTACCGATCGGCCGCCGACCGGCGTGCCGCAAGCCTGATGGCGCGGCTCGCCACGGCTGGAGCCTTTCACGATTATTGGCGCGCTGACGATGGATCGCGGCCTTATTTTCATCCCTCCGATGCGGGCCTGCCGATTATCAGTCTGCTTGAATACGCGCAGATTGCGACGCCTGCCATCCAGAAGCAAGTGCGCGTCGTTGTAGAACGTTCGCTGCGTTTTGAACTTACTGTGACGTCCCAAATCAACAACCCGTTCGGCTACGCACGGCAACTGGTGCGCATGGGTGACGGTACGGTTCGCAGCGCGTTTTTCTTTCCGCATGACACGGAAGCTGCTCCGTGGTGGCAAGGCGAGAATGCACGCCTGGCCTCTCTGGCCGCCGCCGCACGCATGGCCGCTCCGCTCTTCGACGACAACCCTACCTTCCAGTCAAAGCTTGAAAATTATGCCTGGGATCAATTGCATTGGATTCTCGGCAGAAATCCTTTTGATGCGAGCATGCTGATGGGAAGTGGGCATGGGAACGCCCAATACATGTTTTTCCGTTCTTACAAGTACACAAGTGCTCCGGGATCGATCATCAATGGTATTACTGCGGCGATTGATAACGAAGATGGCATCGCCTTCAACGAAGGATATGCGGTGACGGGCAAGGATGAAGACTGGCGCTGGACAGAGCAGTGGCTTCCCCATGCGGCTTGGTATTTGTACGCTGTCAGCCTTCCACATCACTAGAAATAGAGCTCACTAATGAAAGGCGAGGACTTCGCGTTCTCGCCTTTTGTTTTGGATCTCGGCTGCACAAGGTTATTGCGGAGTGGACGTGTCTTCGACACGGACGATCTTGCACCCGACGTGCTTGCCTTCGGGCGTCTTGATCTTGACGTTCTTGCCGTTGATCTCGTACTTCATCTCATGGCCGACGATGAAGTCGGTTGCGTTCATGGAATCGTTCGAGTTCGTGCGGCAGGTGTACAGCTTGCCCGACGCAAGGAAGGAGAGATCGTAGGCCTGATGCTTGTGCTCCTTGTCGATGGTTCCAGTCGGCTGAGAGTCTTTCAGGATGGTTGAGCCTTCGATCTTGGAGGCCGTCGCCGGGAGGGTCGTCGCAAGAAGAAGGACCGCAGCCAGGGTGATTTTGTGCATGTTTCACCTCAAAGCAACTTGTATCGGGACCTTATCTTGAGATTACGAACGACTGAAGGCGGTTGCCCTGATAGTAGAACTGCTTTGCGGACGAGTTGATCTTTTCGACTACGAAGGAGTCCCGAGATATTCCGGCTTTGGTTCCGTCGATGCCAGCGTAGTGACCAGGCGGAAGCTTCCAAACAACGTTGGGGGATTTGACCTGCAGAGGAGAGATTATGACGGCGGTTTCGGATTGGCCTTTTTTCTGGGTGACGAGGACCACTTTTTCAAGCAGGCTTTTTTGATCATCGCTTTGTATTAAGGCGATGATGAACGATGTGTCGGCTTTTGGAAAGAAATTACCAACCGTTATTCCGGGGCATTGACCTTGATGAGCGTTTTTCCAGATCTTCAGGTCAGTCTCTGGAAGATCCTGGGGTTGCAATATTGTCCAGTTGTCCTGCTCGACTGTCGATCTCACAGAGTCCGGCATCCCGTTTAGGCAGCTCTCTGCCCTGGAGTGGATCGAGCTTGAAAGTAGTATTGCGACCAGTACCCATTTATTAAGGTTCATACCTCATGATCGCATTTCGAATAAGAAGATCAAGTACCGTCAGAGGTGTTACTGATAGGTGCCGTCGCCGCAGGTCGCTCGCGGCGACGGCATGAGAACTATTGTTTCAACAATTTTGTCAGATAATCCAAGGCCTTCGGATCGTTCGACTGCCCAAGCCAGAAGATTGCCTGTTTTCGCACGGACGGATCTTTGCTGGTGTCCGCGACGGCTATCAACTGTGCCGCTGCTTCGTCTGAAGGTAGTCGTGACAGCGCGAACACCGCCGACTTTCGCACCGATTCTTCAGGATCATTTGCCGCAGCTTGCCGAAGATCGCTGGTTACCTTCTTACCGCCCTTATTGGCCATCCAGAACTGGGCCTGCCGTCGCACGTCTGGAGAAGCATCCGCATGCGCCATGCGAATCAGATCATCAAGCGCGGACGGTTCCTTTGAAAGGCTAAGGTCGAACGTCAGCTTCTCGCGAAATTTCGCGTCGCCGTCCTCTCGCGCCAGCCGTTCGATCACCACCAGTCCGTCATGCCCACGCTGATTTACCAGCCAGAAAGCGGCTTTTTCACGTAAGTCTATTTCGTTTGACGGTGCCGTCATATCAGAGAGAGCCTGCGTTGCTGAGTTCGCCTGATGCAATGAGACTGCTAAAACCGCGCTATCTCGCAACTTTCGCTGCTGGCTCTGGTGGGCGAGGTCCGCGAGAAACTTTACGCTGTCGTCTGGATTCACATCATTCACCCAGATGAATCCGGCTCCTCCGGCGTCCAGTTGGCGATCGGGATTCTCGATTCGGAGATCAACTACACTTCCATCGGAGACGCGCAAGAGAATCACGGTGCGATCAAACGTTCGTCTGTTGTTGCTGTCTACAGAGTTTCCGTTCGAATCTCCGTTGCCCTCCAGGTAGGTCACTCGATTCTCATTCCATCCCGAAGAAAAGTTGTTTATAACCGGCACCGCGTAGCCAATCCATTGCGGGTTGGTTTGATGCTTTACGCCATGTAGCACCGAATTCAGACCCTGGCTGCCAGATTCAGTGGTTAGCTGAGCATGAACGATCTTCGGTTGCTGCGCCGGCACTGCCGGTGCAACGGAGATTATGGCTGCTGCTACAAAAAGACGCACGAATGGTCGCATAGATATTCTCCTGAACATCCTTGGTTGAGATACATAGTTTTTAGGGGATAGTAGGGCGACCTGCTGCCTACTTCAGCAGCTCCATCATGTAGTCGGTCGCGGCTTTGTCGTTCATCAACGCAAGTTGTGACACGATGCTCCGCTTCAGATTCAGATCCTTTTCGTTTCGCGCCAGTTCCACCATCCCCGGAGCATCCTGCGTGATGAACAGTGCTGATATGACGGAACGCTTTACCTGCGGATCACTGGTTGTTTTGTAGACGTCGATCAAAGTTGCATTTGCGCGCTTACCTTGAAACACCGCCATTGATTGAATCGCTTCGCGCTGCAACTGCGGATCCATCTTGCCCGTCACCGCATCGTGCAGAATGCTCTCTGCTTCAGGCGATTTGCTCTGGGCCAGTACGAACAGCGCATGCTTTTTCACACTAGCGGATTGATTGCCTGTAAGAACTCCGCGCAGCAGAGGAACTGCACGGGCCGGATCTTGATTGAGTAGCGAGTTCAGCGCAAGCATCTTTAGATCATCATCTGAGCCGCGAGCTGGTGGAGCGTCGTTGATGTCGAAGTGAAACGAACCCATGGCGGCACTCATGCCGGCCGCGTTCCTCGCCATCTCTTCTGCACTTCTCGCAAGTTCTGCGGTGTCGATCTGGATGTTTGGCGCAAGTGCGGCGCAGTCCCGGTTCCATGGGCTGTCCAGATATTGCGAGTGAAGCTGGTCGCAGGTGGCTGACGCAAGCTGCAGTTTGTTCAGCTTGTTTAGCGAATATGCCTTCCAATAAAGTGCCGCATCCACACGCTTCCCCTTCGCATTGATGACCTTGTCGAAGGCAGTGACTGCGCCGGGCCAGTTGTGAGCGTTCATCGCCTGGGTTCCTGCTGTGTATGCGCTGTCATCATCTGATACTCCTGCCATAGGTGCTTCAGCCGATGGTGCCAGCGTCGTTGCGTAAAGAGGCCGTGCCGCAACTGAGAGAAGCAGTGCAGTCGAGCAAAGTGTCGTGCGAAGTAGTGAATTCATTCTGTAGCTCCTTTTGACCCGTCGTTATTTTGCCCGTCGTTCTGCCGCAGGATTCTGATGTCCAGCAGCAGTCCGCTCGTATTCATCTCCAGCCTCAGACGCAGCGTGCTGTGCGGTGTTGAGGGTTCGTTATCCACGGTGGTCAACACACGACCAAGATTTTCCAGCACGGCAGCCTGGGCGACATCGCCCCCCTGCTTCGCGTTATGGATAAACACTGCGTTCTTCATCAACAGATCGTGGGCCTGATTTTTTGTCGTCTCGTCGAGCGGTCCGGGCGCGTTGTTCACTTCAGTCAGCAGGCGCTCCGCAGCGTCCAGATGGTCCGCTATTGCCGGATCGGTGGGCTGCGTCGTTAGAGGCCCGTGCCCGTTGATGGCGAAGTTTGGCCTGTGTACGACGTCACGATGTAGATGTACTGCAGTGACACCTGAGATCAACAGCACCAACACCGCCGCAAATCCAACCGATGGCCACATCCAACCTGAACGAAGCCACGCAAATCGTCGAGGGCGCTCCACGCTGAGTACGCTCAGATTGCCTCGCAGTAGCTGCCAGTTGAGCTCCAGGTCTGGTTGAGGTGCAGTCTCTGCTGAAAATACTCGTAAGGTCTCCGCAATCGACTCCGACAGGTCGGCGCAGGCCGAACACCCCTCCAGGTGAGAACGAATTGCGGATTCGTTTGTGTTCTCATGAAGCTGGTAGGCGATAAGTTCTTCCTCGGAAAAGTGCTTCACTGTATACCTCCTGCGATCGGAGCCAGTGACCGCCGCAGTTTGCCTACGGCGCGAAACACCGCCTGCTTCGCTGAGTTCACGGTAATGTTCAGCGCGGTCGCAATCTCTGTCATCGAAACTTCCTCCATATGCCGCAGCGTGAATGCGGTTCGTTCCATCGGTGTGAGCTGTGACATGGCTGCCTCGCGAATGGACACAGCCTCGCGGGTCAGTAATGCTTCTTCTGGACCATGTTTGCCATCCGCGATCCGTACCGTCTCACCATCGACGGGGAGTTCGTCCGCGATGCGAGGTGCGCGGTAAGAGAGGTCGCGTTTTCTCCGTTCCACCAGATTGAGTGCCGTGTTCATTGCAATCCTCATGACCCAGGTCGAAAATGCTGCGTCCTGCCGAAAGCTGGGTAACTTGTTGTATGCCCGCAGAAATGCCTCCTGGGCTACCTCTTCTGCGTCGGCTTCGTCGCCGGTGATGCGAAACGCAACCCGCACGACAGTGTTGAAGTGACGATCCATCAGGACGCGGTATGCATCTCTGTCGCCGGCAAGTACTCTCCGGATCGCCTCTGTCTCCGCCTTATCCATTCGCCGATTAGACAATGACTGTGGCCTCCGGTTAGGTGAGAGGTAAAAAATAATTTTTTGCAGGGTTTATCGCGGTATTTTCCCGGGAAGGCGGTTGATTGTAGGCGCAATGAGAAGGAAACGGTTTCGATCAATTCAGAAGATCGTGTTTGAAGTGTTTGTGTTTCGCCACGGAGTTACGCGACGTAGCCAGCGGGGGACATGCGCGCAATAGATTTCGTACTCGGCGCCAAAAGATCTTCTCAGTGTGGGTTCCTCATACGCGATCACAAAGAGGTGCGCCAACAGCCATGGAATCACTGCGTATGCGAGAAGATGGGCGTTGCCCAGCAGGAGGCCTGGCCGAGAATAAGCGATGTTACTGCAACGTACATGGGATTTCGTACATAACTGTAGAATCCCTCCACGACAAGGTGACGCGTTGGAAGAATCGGAGCCGGAGCGCCGATGCCTTGTAGTGCAAAGCGTGCGAACGATTCAAGTAGAACGGTGATGCCTGCGATGATTAACGCGACACCGATCGCGCGAAAGGGTGTTAAGCCGAAGAATGGTGGATCGAAGCGCCAACGGGATATCCACCATGGGATGAGCCCTGCGACTGTGCCTGGAGCAAGTATAAGGAAGATGGCGGTTCCTAAGATAGACGACACTCTGCCGGTTTGGTCTTCGACTGTCGGCGGATGTGTCATCGGGTAAGTTTAGCTGCGGAGATCCTTTAATTCACGATTTCTCTATATAGCTTCCATCCGAACGTTCTGCACGGCTGGCGTCACGTTGCAGCGATAAGAACGGTGGGCGGAAGTTCAGGTGATTGAAAAAGAATGGTTGCTGGATGGTTTACGATGCGATGATTGAGAACTGCTCACGCGCGGAGTTATCTCCCAGGTGATGATAGTGGCTCTGCTGAAAGACGGAGCTAAACGAGGAAGTCATGCTGCTAAGTCTGAGTTCGCGTTTTGTTGGGAACGTCTACGTCGTTCATTGCACAGGCCGTGTCGTTCTGGGCGAAGAGGTAAAGGCCCTGGAGTCGGCCCTCGATCAGGGCGCGCATGAATTTAGCCGATTCGTGGTGAACCTGAGCGAACTCAATCGACTCGACAGTATCGGGCTGGGGCTGTTGGTGCGATATGCCGAGCGCATGGAGAAACGTGGGGGCGGTGTGCGGTTGGCTGCTTCACCACCATTTGTCGAGACCCTGCTGAGCATGGTGAAGATCTCCGGCTTGTTGTCGAATTACGCTACGGAGGAAGAGGCGATCCAGTCTTTTCTGAAGCAGAGCCCGACACAGGAGGCGCAGGCTCGGAGCGGACCTCGGGTGCTGGTTGTAGATGAGTCGGCAGATCTGTGCGTCTTTGTGAGAACCGTGCTGTTGCAGCATGGATACGATGTGAAGTCGACGTGCTCGTTTCGGGACGCCAAGACTCTTCTGCAGGTGGATACGGTGGACTACATTCTTGTTGGTCCTGGAACACCGCAGCTCTCGTCTGAGACGGTTTTGCGATCGCTGACAGCGTTGGCGCCAAACGCAACTGCATTACAACTCGACGTGGACTTCAAGATCCGTGACGCACGTGAGGCTACGGATGCTCTGCTTCAGATGTTCGGAACTGACGGGCCTTCGTCTTAGCTGTCGAGGCAGTTTGCGTGGATTACTCCTTGTAAACCAGCCGGGGGCCGCTGACCTGGACCACGTTCAGGTCGACATTTACTTCGACGCGGTCGGCGATCTTCACGAATGGGATGCTGCCATCGACGCCGTAGTCCTTGCGGTCAAATGCCATCATCCCCTTGATTGAACCTTTTCCGGTCCCTTTACCCGTAACAGCCAGTTTGAGGGTCTCAGGTTTCGTGACGCCCCGTAAGGTAAACGTGCCAATGACATCGAAGTCGACCGGACTGGTCTGCACGATCTTTGTTGAACGGAAGGTGATCAATGGATCCTGGTCAACGTTGAAGAAGTCTTTGCTCTTTAGCTTATTGTCCTTCATGCCGCTGCCCGTGTTGACCGTAGCCGCCTGAATCTTGATGTCCAGGACGGCCGTTGAGACATCTGCCGATGAAAACGTCAGAGTGGCGTCCCATTTCTCAAAGTTGCCAACGATCGCGACTGAAGACTTCACGTAGAACTTGATCGAGCTGTCTGCTGGTGTGGTTTTGAACACAGGAACCTGTGCGCGAGCTGGTGTCGGCAGCGTGCCAAGGGCAAGAAGGCAAAGGATCGCTAGTCTCATGTGGATAGAGTTTCAACGCTTCCTCATTAGGTGTCAATATGATCCTCCTCCGCACCGAGAGTTATTAGAGTTATTTGTGGCTCGGGTGCTGGTTAAATACGGGCCAACGCCTCCCTTCGCGGAGTCGCGGCGCGTGGCCCGTTAGTCCTGGACATGCATGGTTATTCCGTACGGAGGGCCTGCATGGGCTCGATCGAGGCGGCTCTGCGAGCGGGAACGACTGCTGCGAGCGTGACCATGACTGCCGCCAGAGCGACGGACACCCCCAAAGTCAAGGGATCTGAGGAAGTTACGCCATAGAGTTGGCTGCGAAAGAGTCGAGCAAGCGCAACGATCGAGGGGAGCGCGAGGGCGATGGCAATCGCAGCGATGATGGACATCTCGCGTACCACGAGCAAGACGACGCCGCTCCGCTGCGCACCCAGGGCAAGACGCACGCCGATCTCGCGGGTACGCTGCTCGGTGGAGTAGGCCAGCACACCATAGAGGCCCACTGCCGCCAGCACCATGGCCAGTGCGGAGAAGCCTATTGCCAGCAAAGCCAGGGCGTGTTCGTCCGAGGCGCTGTGGTCGACCTGGGCTTCCATCGTTCGCATGCCGTCGACAACCAGCGTGGGATCCAGGCTGTGGATAGTTTGTCGAATGGCCGTTTCAACCATCTCCGGAGCCTGGGCGGTACGTGCGTAGATCTTTACACCACGCGGATGTTGAAGCTGCTGAAGTGGGCGGTAGACCGCAGGCCCTATATCGGTGCGGAGATTCTGATGTTTGATATCGCCGACTACGCCTACGATGGTCGTATCGGGGCGTCCAATATCGTCCTCCTTATCACCCAGCAGATGGCCCAGCGCGTTCTGAGCCGAGCCATAGAATCGCTTGGCAACTGTCAGGTTGACGATAGCTACTTTGGGAGCCTCACGCGCGTCCGCGGCGGTGAACTCCCTGCCGACCAGCAACGGCTGCTTCAACGTCGCAAAGTAACCGGGCGTAATCCACGGAGATTCAAAGCCTGTCTTTTCATCTTCAGTTGCCTTATGGCCTTCGATCACGATGCTGTCGAAGTTTCCGTCGCCGGTAAGCTCGGGATCGGTGGTCGCAGCAACCGAGACGATGCCGGGAATCCGCTGCACGGCCTCGAGCGCATTGGTTACGATTGGCACGATACGGTCTTCTGCGTAGCCAGAGTCTGCCGGATCAAGGCCGAAGGTTGCCAGATGCCCGATCTCGAAGCCAACCTGCTGATGGCGAAGATTGTCCAACGTGCGCACGAACAAACCTGCGCCGCCCAGCAACAACACACTGAGCGCAATCTGCACGCCCACAGCCACCTTGCGAAATCGCTGGGAGCTTCGGGATGCGGTTCCGGCGCTCTGACGCAGCGCATTGGCAAGGTCTGGACGCAGGAAGTGCAGCACGGGCGCCATGCTGAACAGAAGGCTCGCCACAAGCGCAACTCCCAGTGTGAACAAGAGCACACGGGCATCGACGGCGGCTGAAT
The DNA here is from genome assembly GCA_963771625.1 of uncultured Acidobacteriaceae bacterium. Taxonomy (GTDB): domain Bacteria; phylum Acidobacteriota; class Terriglobia; order Terriglobales; family Acidobacteriaceae; genus Edaphobacter. The sequence continues at coordinate 365,801 of CAVYUE010000007.1, read as the reverse complement.
ATGGCTCCTCGCCGGGATTTGCGTCGATCAGGAGGCGCACCAGTGAGTTTGTTACGAGCGGGGCAAGAGCCAGTCCGGCCGCTGCGCCGATGATGCCCAGCAGCCCGCCCTCCAACAGCAGCTGCGAGACGATCCGGCTGCGTTTCGCACCCAGCGCATAGCGCATCGACATCTCGCGTGCCCGGCTCGCGGCTCTCAGCAGCAGCAGGGTCGCAACATTGATGGCGCACATCGCCACAAGCAGACCGGCCATGCTCATCAAGATGATCAGCGGAGTCTTCAACTCCATGCGGCCAGGAGAGAAGCCAGTTGAATCGTCCATGATCTTCAGCCGCGAGTCGTCGAGAAAGCGCTTTTTGAAGCTCTCGGTTCTCGTTTTGTAGAGTGTGAGCTCATGCTCCCGCAGAGAGTGCCACAGCGGCCCGAGTCCGGCTTCGGCCTGGGTGGCGGAGATTCCCGGCTTGAGGCGCGCGACCAGCGTGAGCCATACGGACTGGTGATTGTTCAGGTTGTCGCGGGGGACCGTTGACGGTATGGCGATCTCAACCATGGTAATCGGCATAAATACGCCCGGTTTATAGCCTCCGATGGCCGACTGAAAGTTCTGCGGAGCCACGCCCAGGATGGTGAAGGGATGGCCGCTGATCAATACTGTCTGCCCCACCACATCGGGCGATGCTGCAAAGCGCGTCTTCCAGTAGTCATAGCTGAGCACCAGAACCGGATTGGCGTTCTTCGCGGTTTCGTCCTGGGCGGTCATCAGACGGCCAAGTACGGGCTTCAGCCCCAGCAGATCAAAGTAGTTGCCGCTGACGAGTTCGGCGTCTTCGTCCTCGGCCTGGTCGTGCCAGGAGAGGCCGACGGTAGCTCGGTCCGCCGCGAGAATCCCAGCAAAGACCTGATTCTGGTCGCGCAGGTCCTTGTACATGGGATAGGAGAAATAATTGGTCAACTCGCCGCCGAAGCTGCTACCGGAGCCTGAAAAAGCTCCTGTCCACTCGAAGCGTACCAACTCCTTCGGCCGCTCGACCGGCAACATTCGCAGCAGCACCTGGTCGAAGAGGGTGAAGATGGCTGCGTTGGCGCCAATGCCCAATGCCAGCGTTAATACCACGGTCAAGGCGAATCCTGGCGACTTGCGCAGTTGGCGAAGAGCAAAGCGCAGGTTCTGAAGAAACGTCTGCATTAGAATCCTCCGGACGTACAGCGGCGTACACGGAATGATGGCACGTTTCCGACCAAACTATTTGCGATGCAAATCGCGTATTTTCTGCTGAATACCTATAAAGAGTGTCGTTTCAGAGATCGGGTCTGTCCGGAAACGAAAATCCCTGTTCGTAAGTGAACACTACAAAGTCCTGCGCAGCGGGACAAACCATTTCATGACGCTTAACGGGATTCGCCACACAGCTTCATATTTAGAGCCGTGTGGCGAATCTCTTCATTCTGTTGAGCGCAGGCAGCGTTTTTAGATCTGGGCAGTTCCGCCATCCACAAACAACTCAATGCCATTCACGAAGCTTGAATCGCTGGAGGCAAGAAACAACGCTACGGACGCGATCTCTTCAGGACGACCGATCTCGCCGCGTGGGACAAGGGTCTTGAAGTATTCCTTTGCTTCCGGACCCAATGGATCGAGGATGGGCGTATCGATGGTTCCGGGGCTCAGAATATTCACGCGAATCTTTCGATCTTTCAGATCCACGAGCCACGTTCGCGCAAACGAACGGACCGCCGCTTTACTCGCGCTGTACACACCGAACGCCGGGAAGCCCTTGATGCTTGCGATTGAGCCGTTCAGAAAGATGGAACCACCATCGGTGAAGAGTGGCAGCGCCTTCTGTACGGTGAATAGTGTGCCGCGAACATTCAGGTCGAATGTCTTATCGAAGTGCTCCTCGGTGACTTCGCCGATCTTGGCGAACTCGCCCTGACCGGCGCTTGCAAACAGGACATCGATCTTACCCTTCTCCTTCTTCACGGTCGCGTAGAGGCGGTCGAGATCGGCGAGGTTGGACGCGTCGCCCTGAACGCCTGTTACGTTGCGGCCGATTGCCTTCACCGCTTCATCCAGCTTGTCCTGCCGCCGGCCGGTGATGAACACATAGGCCCCTTCTTCCACGAACAGCTTCGCCGTAGCCAAGGCCATGCCTGAGGTTGCGGCGGTAATCACTGCTACTTTTCCGTCCAGCTTTCCCATTTTCGTTTCATCCTTTTGGTTTGATTGTTCGTTGTCTTCGTCTGCTTCTCCGAGCGTCGCTCAAGCATCAGCGTGGTCTTAAGCGCGTTCGGATTACAGTCCGCCGCTCGCAGGAAAGATCTCGCCGGTGAGCCAACCTGAGTCGTTTGAAGCGAGGAAGACGGCGATCGAAGCAATATCGCCGGGTTGTCCCATGCGGCCAAGCGGTGTCTGCGAGACCCAGGCCTTCTCCATATCGGAGCCGATGACGCCGGCGGCGTGGGTGCCTTCAGTCTCGACGGGGCCAGGGTTGAGTGAGTTGACGCGGATCTTCCTTGGGCCAAGTTCCTTGGCGAGCACTCCAGTAATTGCATCAACGGCACCCTTCGTTCCTGTGTAGACCGCGGTGCCCGGAGGTGTGAGGCGAGTGATCATGGAGCCGACGTTGATGATGCTCGAGCCTTCGCCGAGATGCTTATCGGCGGCCTGCGTGGTGAGGAGAAGACCGAGGACGTTGATGTTGAAGTGCTTGTGGAATGAGTCTTCTGTGATACCGGCGAGGGGTGCAAATTCGTAGATACCGGAGTTGTTGACGAGGATATCGAGACGACCATAGTTTTTGATGGCTGCGTCGATAAGACCCTGGGCATCGGCTGCCTTGGAGACATCGCCCCCTACGGCGACAGCTTTGCCACCGGCCTTTGTAATCGCGGCCACTACCGTGTCTGCGCCGGCCTTGCTGGAGGCGTAGTTGACGATGACAGAGGCGCCCTCTGCGCCAAGAGCTTTGGCGATAGCGGCTCCAATTCCCTTCGAAGCGCCTGTAACGACTGCGACTTTACCTTTGAGCTTGCTCATGTTTATCCCTCTTTGAGTTCTTGAGTCCGGGTGAAGATGTGAAACTGCATGAATTGCGCAGATCCTAGGAAACTCTGCTCGATGAGATGGCAGGAACCAGCTTCCGGATTCATTCATTAGTTCAGAAATTATGAACTATTGAACAAAGCATCAAGAACAAGTAAGATGAAGATGTATGAGGCCCCTCTTGCATCCGTCGATCGAAGACATTACGGTCGAAGCGATTCTTCATGCACTCTCCGATCCCGTACGTGTGGCGATCTATGCCGACATCGTTGGCTCAGAGTGCTCTCAAAATTGTTCGAACTTTCTGAAGGTTAGCGAAAAGGTCATTCCTAAATCGACTCTCTCTCAGCACTTCAAAGTCCTGAGAGAAGCAGGGCTGATCCGCGGGGAACGAATCGGTGTCGAGATGCAAAACACCTCTCGCTGCGCAGAGGTGGAGAAGCGCTTTCCGGGGCTAATTTTAGCGATCGTCCGCGCTCACAATGTTCAACTGGACGCAAAAAACCGCGCAGCGAAGTCACCGAAGCGGAAGACTGCCAAGCGGAGTACCAGAACCAAATGAACGCTGTCGGCAAACCTGTCCAAGCGAACTAGTTGACATTTATTCGAGCAACGCTAGTTCTACCGTGTTCCGTGTCACGTCTTTCCAGACACTCAGGAAACTTCCCCTCCAGTCAGTTCATTAGGGAATTGGCGGGTGTCAGGGAGCGCTTCCCATGGAGCAAATATCGAATTACAGGACAACATGTTGATTTCTTTGCCCTGAAAACATAGGCTAATCGTGGTCGCACACGCTTTGTGGTGTATTCATAGTATGGTCACGTGGTGTTTTTACTGTTGCGATTTGTTTTGCGAATACAATTACTCGGGTGCGGTGAATGGTGCTGGAAACTGAATCGGAGCTGCGGGTGCATCGGCGGCGGTTTGGGCAGAATGGGCGTGCGTTCGCCGCACCTGCGCGTGTGAATCTGATCGGAGAGCATACCGACTACACCGGGGGGCTGGTAATGCCCATGGCCATCGATTTCGCTACGGTGGCGGTGGTGAGCCCGCGTGATGACGGAAAGGCTGTTTTTTACTCGGCAAACTATCGGGAAGAGGCCTTGTTTGAGATTGCCACTCTCGGGCGCGTGCCGGGTGGGCATTGGAGCGACTATCCTGCCGGAGTCCTGTGGAGTCTTCGCCAGGAGGGAGTCGAGTTATCCGGATTTAGTTTGAGCTTGTCTGGAAATGTGCCTCTCGGGGCGGGGTTAAGTTCTTCGGCTTCGGTCGAAGTGGCGACGGCCGTCGCATTGTTGGGACTCGCTGGAGTGACGCTGCCGCTGGAGAAAGTAGCTACGCTTTGTCGACGGGCGGAAAACGAGTACGTCGGAGCAAAGAGCGGAATCATGGACCAGTTTGTCGTTGCGGGCGCGGTGGAACATAGGGCGATGATGCTGGATTGCCGATCGCTCGGTTTTGAACTGCTGCCACTGCCGGACCAGGTTCGGGTGGTGATCTGCAACTCGATGGTGAAGCATGCCGTGGCTACGGGAGAGTACGGTAGCCGACGCGACGAGGTAGAGGCCGGGCAGGCTGTACTGCAGCGGGAGTTCAAGCACATTGAGCTGCTGCGGGACGCTACGCTCGAAGAGCTGGAGGCTTGCAGAGGCAAGATGAGCGCGGCGAGCTTCGCACGATGCAAGCACATCATTACGGAAAATCGACGGGTGCTGGAGGCTCGGGAGGCTCTGCTTGCAGACGACCTGCAGCGATTCGGCACGCTGATGATTGAGGCGCATGCAAGCATGCGTGATGATTTTGAGGCGAGCTGTACGGAGGTAGATGCTCTGGTTGAGGTTGCTGTGCGGCAGCCTGGATGCTTCGGAGCGCGAATTACAGGCGGCGGGTTCGGAGGGTGCACGGTGAATATCGTGAGCGCAGACATGGCGGAGCAATTTGTCGCAGCTGTTCAACGCGAATATGCGGCGGTTGCGGGGATTGAAGCAGAGTGCTTTATCTGTGCCCCATCTGACGGAGCTATGGCGCTGCTGGCGAAGGATGGTACACGTTGAATCCGCTGGCTCAGCAGAATCCTCATCGGCGTTTCAATCCACTGAAACGGGAGTGGGTGCTGGTGTCGCCTAACCGGACGCAGCGGCCATGGCAGGGACAGACGGAGAAGACGGTTGCTCCGGTGGCGCTGACGTATGATCCGGATTGCTATCTTTGCCCCGGCAATATGCGCGCGGGTGGAGCAAAGACGGACAAATATACGAGCACTTATGTCTTTGAAAACGACTTTGCGGCGTTGAAGCCGGACGCACCACAGTTTTCCAGCGACGAGGGAAACAAGGGAATCCTACTAGCGGAGGGAGAGAGTGGGATTTGCCGCGTCATCTGCTTTTCGCCGCGGCACGACCTTACGCTCGCGAATATGTCGGTGGGCGACATACGGCGGGTGGTCGATGTGTGGGCGGAGCAGTACGCAGAGCTGGGTTCGCGCGAGGACATCAGTTATGTGCAGGTGTTTGAGAATCGCGGCGCGATGATGGGAGCGAGCAACCCGCATCCGCATGGACAGATATGGGCGAGCCGGTCGATTCCGAATGAGGTGGTGGCTGAGCTCGGGGGGCAAGAGAGGTACTTCACGGAGAAGAACGCTGTATTGCTGTGTGCGTATGGTGAGCTTGAGGAGTCCCTGGGCGAGCGCGTGGTGGTGGCGAATGCGAGCTTTCTCGCGGTGGTGCCCTTTTGGGCGGTGTGGCCGTTTGAGGTGATGGTTCTGCCTAGGCGGCACGTCACTAAATTGCAGGACATGACTGATGAGGAGCGGGCGGACTTCGCCGATATACTGCAGTCGGTCACCTCGACCTACGATCGGGTCTTCGATACGCCTTTTCCCTATTCAATGGGGCTGCATCCGGCTCCGTGCGATGGACGGGAGCATCCGGAGTGGCAGTTTCATGCTCACTTCTATCCTCCGTTGCTGAGGTCGGCAACGATCAGGAAGTTTATGGTCGGGTTTGAGTTGCTAGGTGGACCTCAACGGGATATAACGCCGGAGACGGCAGCCGAGACGTTAAGGCAAGCGCGCTCGCGCTGACACATGCGTGCCTTTCATCCGTAAATAGTGGGCCACTCTCTACCAGACGTTTCCTGCGCCTGGGGAGTAGGAAGCGGCTACGACCGAGTTGGCTATAAGGGTTTCCGCCTGAACCACTCCGCTAAACTGTGTCATTCCCGCGTTGACGGTCACCGAAGATGCGTTGATTTCGACCTGAGAGGCCGACACGACGACCTTCGCCGCGGCGGTGATCGTGATTCCTCCCGGATCGAGGCGGATGGTATTTCCGTTGGCGTCTTCAATCAGTACGGATGCGGAGGCCTGCTGCAGGGTGATTCGCTGTCCAGAGGCAGTCTCGATGACCACTTGCTCGTCGCCCTGAACGATGGTGTGGCGGCAGCAAGGAAGAGGTTCGCGCGAGTTCATGATCGTGGGTTCTCCTTGGTGAAGACACTATTCGGCACATGTGGATTGGGTCAACGAGAGGATTTTTCCTTCAATTTTGGGGGCAAAGATTATGTTTCGCCCTTGGCAAAACGCGAGGCTAGGCCCCCCGACGTGTCGCGGTATGGCCTGAGCCTGTATGCTTGGACGCGCTTCGTAATTTCGTTTTCAGGAGACTGTGTGATGCGTGTTTTTGCAACCCTATCATTTGCCCTTTTGCTCTCTTCGCTTCCCTTGCCCGCACAGACTAAGCTCGCTGCGACGCCTCCGATGGGGTGGAACAGCTGGAACCATTTTGCGGAGCATGTGACCGATGCGGATGTGCGTTCGGCGGCTGATTCACTGGTGAGTACGGGGATGCGCGATGCGGGATATGTGTATGTGAACGTCGACGATACGTGGCAGGGGAAGCGGGATGCGCAGGGTGTGCTGCATCCGAACGAACGGTTTCCGGATATGAAGGCGCTGGGTGATTACATCCACTCGAAGGGGATGAAGTTCGGGATCTATTCTTCGCCGGGGGCGCAGACGTGCGGGCACTACGAGGGGAGTCTGGGGCATGAGGAGCAGGATGCGAAGATGTACGCCGAGTGGGGTGTCGATTTCTTGAAGTACGATCTGTGCTCGTTTCAGGACAACATGCACAAGGTAGAGAAGGAGCATCCGGATGATCCGAATGCGGCCAATAATCTGATGATTGCGGCCTACCGGAAGATGGGAGATGCGCTGAAGGCTACGGGGCGGCCGATTGTTTACAGCCTATGCCAGTATGGGGTTGACCAGCCGTGGAAGTGGGGGCCGGGGCTGGGTGCGAATATGTGGCGCACGACGGATGATATCGACGACTCGTATGGGCGAATGATCGCGATCGGGTTCAGCCAGGCGGGGCTGTCGAAGTATGCGGGGCCCGGGCACTGGAACGATCCGGACATGCTGGAGGTGGGGAACGGCAAGATGACGGAGGATGAGTACAAGACGCACATGAGCCTGTGGGTGCTGCTGGCTTCGCCGCTGCTGGCGGGGAACGATCTGACCAAGATGACGGAGGCGGACAAGAACATCCTGATGAATAAGGACGCCATCGCGATCGATCAGGATGTGCTGGGGAAGCAGGGGGACCGGTTGTATGAGAGTGGGGATTTGGATGTGTGGACGAAGCCGTTGAGTGGAGGGCGCGTCGCTGTTGGGCTTTTCAATCGGTGCGGGAGCGTGCGGGATGCGTCGGTCGATTTCAATGATATTGGATTCAAGGGTGGCGGGAGTGTGCGGGATGTGTGGAAGCAGGCGGATCTGGGGCATCGCTCCGGGGTGTTTACGTCGAGGCTGCCGCCGCATGGTGTGACTTTGATTGTGGTGGGGAAATAAGCCTCGCGGAATATAAGTAAATTGGAAGTTTTTTTTGAGGAGTGGTTTTTGTGGTGTTTTGCAGGGGTTTTTGAGAAAACCGCGTGCAAAAACGTGGCGGTTTCGTGGTGAATTTGTGATGGTTTGTGTGGTGAATGTGGTCATTAAGCAGCCATATCTTGGGCCTGGAAAAATGTGACACGGGTTCTGGGTTTATTTTTGGGGATTCCTGTTTTGGGAATGAGCGTTGGTTTATGAATGGGCCCCGACCTGAGCTTTGGCTATGGAGCCCACGGCCCGCCGCAGAGGATGAGTCGGATTTTCGTTGGTCGCATCCAAGTTGCGAATCGATTTGAGAGAGGACGATATGAAGAAGGGTTATTGGCTGGTTGCGTACCATACGGTTGGTGACGAGGCGATGATGAAGAGCTATGTAGCGTTAGCTGGCGCGGCGCTGGGGCCGTTTGGTGCGCGTCTTCTGGTGTCGCCGGCGAGCGAGGTTACGGCTTTTGAAGCTGGGTTGAAGCAGATGACGGTGGTGGTGGAGTTCGACAGCTACGCGGATGCTTTGGCTGCGTATGAGAGTGCGGATTATAAGAAGGCTCTGGCTGTGCTTGGGCCGGAAGTAAAGAGAGACTTTCGGATTGCTGAGGGAGGCTGATCGGAAGAGTTCTGTTTGAGGATTCCGGCGATTGAAATCCTACATCCCACCCTTCGCAAAGAGCGCGAAGGATGGGGCACCCGATCATTGTTGGTAGGTCAAATGTTGGTTGGGCACCCGCGTGTTGGTTGGGCACCCGCGATTCTATCCCCTTTAGCTAGATATGGATTTGCGGTGCCTGAGCGTGGTGATCGCTCCGAGGATTCCTGTTGCCATTAGCGCGAAGGTGGAGGGTTCGGGAACGGTTGGGGTGGTGAGGGGTTCGATGGTGATGGTGCCTGGGAAGCTTGGAAAGCCTACAACGGGCTGGTACTCGCCTTCGAAGGTTCCAGTGAGAAAGGTAGGGGCATCGATGGAGCCGGTGAAGAGAGCCGGTGCGGAGATCTGCGTGAATGCTCTTGGTGGAGGCGGGGGGCCGAGCAGATTGTCGTACATGGCGTACTCGACTAACGTGGAGTCGGGTGAAAACTCGAGGAAGTTGACGAGGTAGGTATTGGAGCCGGAGGAGCCGAGAACCGAGATGCAATTGGATGGAGGGCATATTCCAAGGCCGCCCGAGTAAGAGGGCGGAGGGGAGGCGGGGAGTTCGACAGTCAGGATGGCTGGGACAAAACCAGAAGGGACGGGGAAGTTGAAGGTGAACACGTCGATGGCGTCGGCGCGAGCGGTTAGGGGGACGGACAAGGCAGAGGCAAAGAGTGCAAGCACGAAGAGAGTTTTGCGCATGAGTGGATCCCTTCTCGAATTTCAAGTGGGATAAGGGTGCACTCGCTTTTGGAGGGCGTCAAGTGAATTGCGGAGCATGAGGGGATGGTTCGAGCGACACTCGAATGCCCACTCAACTGCATAAATGGGGCACCCGGATATGGCTGGGGGCGTGTATGAGCCACCCGCCTGAGTGTAAGCTGATGTGTTGTAAATACAGGAGGTTTTGATGCGTTATGCTTCCACGCGCCGGATGTTTCTTGCCCACTCGGCTCTAGGTGTCCTTGCAGCGGGCGTGCCGATGTTTGGCCAGGCTGCTCAACCGGCGGCAGCGCCGCCTGCTAACTCGGGACAATCGCCTGCACCGGCTCCTCCGCCGGCTAAGCATGCGCCGATGCCGCGTATGGCTCCGCCGTACGACAAAGCGACGATCAACATGATCGGGCCGAGACCTGGGTACACGCCGCAGATCGGCACGATGGTTTCAATGCTGACGTGGATGCAGACGGCGGTGCTGGGGCCGACTCGCGACCTTACTCAGGAGCAGCTTGATTATCTGTTCGATAAGAATGCCAACACCATCGGCGCGCTGATGCTTCATCTGGCGGCGACTGAGGTTCTGTATCAGAGGATGACGTTTGGGAACGAGAACTTCGAGAAGTTTCCGCCGGACTATGAGGCCAAGTGGGGACCGGCGATGAACCTTGGTGCGGCTGGGCGTGCGTCGATCAAGGGCCACGACGTTGCTTACTATCAGGACGCGCTTCGCGAAGCTCGCGAGAAGACTTTAGCGGAGTTTGCCAAGCGCGATGATGCGTGGTTCACCACTGCGCTGAAGGAGCCCGGCTGGGGTGGTGGGCCAATCAACAACTACTGTTTGTGGTTTCACGTCTGCGAGCACATCTCGCATCACTCGGGCCAGATTGACTTCCTGATCAAGCGCCTGCCCGGCGCAAAGAACGATGACTCCGCTGGTTGAAAGAAGGATGATGGGCCACGCTCTGCGGCTCTAGCTTGGTGGATTGGATGGCGGGGTGTCGTCGTCGTGATGACCGTGGTGGAAGATTTTGCCGATGCCGCGACCTGTGCCCTTGGCGACTTTGCCTGTTCCCTTGGCGGCACCGACGCCGACGTCTTTTCCGGCGACGCCTGCACCCTTGCCGACGTTGCCTGCGGCGTCGATGGGGTGGAGGGTGACGAGATCGCCTGCGCCTTTGCCGACTCCCTCGGCTGCGGCTCCGGTTCCCTTGGCGGTGCCCTTGCCGATGTCGCCGGCTCCGCTGCCAACGTCACCGCCGGGGCTGCGGGGTTGGGGCTGTGGCGAGGTCTGAGTCTGGGCCGGGGGTGGTGTGGGCTGGGTGCTCTGCGCGGAGGCAGTCCGGCTGGTGATGGCGAAGGCTAAGGTGAGGAGCGCGATGAATATTGTGGGTAATGCGTGGCGCACGGATGGGCCCTCCTCCCTAGTTTGATGCGCTGGGGAGGGCGTTGGAAGCGTGCTGCCTGGAGCGAGAGGGACGGTTCGGGCTACGCTCGAGTTGGCATTATGCGGGTGGCGAGGAGGAGAGCCAGGGCGCCGGTGATGAGGAGAAGGAGGGTGGGGGGCTCGGGAACGGCGGGCGGGGTTGTCTCAGGGGCGATGGTGAGGTCGTAGTAGTCGGGGCCGGTGATGGACGTGGCGTAGTCGATGAGGCGGTAGGAGCCGGGATCGATGGCGGCGGTGTCGAAGCTGCCGGAGGAGGAGACGAGTGAGATGAGTGGGCCGCCAGCCAGGGTGATGCCATTGAAGATCAGGCTTTCTCCGGGGTCGCCGATGCCGGTGTAGAAGGTGACATCGAAGGTTTGTCCGCCGACTCCGTTGATGGTTCCGGTGGTGGTGAGGGTCGGGACGGTGACGAGGTGGAGAGAGACGGGGAAGGTGAACTCTTGCGGAAGGGTGAAGGTGTAGGTGTTGGAGTCGCCGGTGATGGTGAAGAGGTCGGTGGTGTCGGCGTGGGCTGTGGTGGGAAGGATTATGGCGAAGGCGAGGAGTGGGAGTGCGAAGAGAGCTTTGCGCATGGGGAGGATTCCCTTCTCAGACCGATGTGAGGTAAGGGTGCGCTCGGTTTTAGAGGGCGTCAAGTGAATTTATCTCGGAGGAAATGGGCACCCGAGGGATGGATGGAGTCGTGTATGGCGACGCGCCTCGTGTGTCCAACCGGCACCTTGGTATTGGTCGATACGTTCGTCCAATAGATTCATCGTCGCGCTTCTGGCGTAATCGAGTTGCCGATGATCGGAGCGATGAAGACAGAGCGCTGGGAAATTCTGCCGACGCTTTTCGTCTGCTCATGGATCAAAGAGAGATCGGAGGAACTCAATGAATGATCTGGGTTTGGAGAAGAAGGGATGTTGAACGACAGGATCGTCATCTATGGGCGCGCTAATTCGGCCGCGGGTTATAAGATACGCGACTTCTTGACGCGTAACTGCACTGAGTACGACTGGGTCGAACTGAATACGGATGAGGATGCCCGGAAGCTGGCAGGAATCTCAGGAGCCACAGACCCTCGACTTCCTGTCTGCGTTCTTAGTCAGAACAGGAGACTCTATTGTCCTAGTCTGCGCGACCTGGCGATGGCTCTGGAGTGGTTCAAAGGACCGAAGTACGAGTGCTACGATCTGGCGATCTTTGGTGCGGGACCGGCAGGTTTGAGTGCCGCTCTCTATGGGGCCTCTGAAGGGCTACGCACGATAGTAGTCGAGAAGATCGCCGTCGGTGGGCAGGCTGGCAGCACCTCAAAGATAGAGAACTATATGGGGTTTCCGGATGGGATCAGCGGATGGGAGCTCGCAAGCAGGGCACGTTTACAGGCAATAAAGCTGGGGGCGGAGATCATCGTAGGCCTCGAGGGAGTAGCAGGAGAGCATCAGGATGGCTGGCAGTTCAGCTGGTTCGCCAGCGGCGAGCGGATCGCTTCGAAGGCTACGATCTGCGCGACTGGCATCGAGTACTCACGACTTGGGCTTGAACGAGAGGATTATTTTTTGAACCGCGGTCTCTACTACGGGGCTGGCTCGAGCGAAGCTGAGATCTGTAAGGGGCATGTCGTGATTGTGGGTGGTGGGAACTCTGCCGGGCAGGCTGCCTTGAACTTCGCGCGGCATACGCAAGTGACGATGCTTGTTCGAGGGGAGAGCTTGAAGAACACGCTTTCGACGTACCTACTGGAGCGCATTGAAGACACCGCGTCGATTACGGTGCTGACGAGGACTACGTTAACTAAACTCGAAGGGGATGATGCGCTGGAGAGGATTACTTATCGCGATGAGGCTGGCAAGACTGCATCTATTGAGACGCATAGTGTCTTCGTTTGTATTGGAGGCAAGCCTCGTCTCGACTGGGCAAAACCTGGGGTGTTGCATTGCGACCCGGCGGGCTACATTCTGACGGGGCCGGATCTCGACCGGTCGAGTTTGTCGGAGGAGATGTGGACGGATGGTCGAGCGCCACTCTTCATGGAATCAAGCATTCCGGGCCTGTTTGCTGCTGGGGATGTTCGCCATAACTCAACGAAGAGGTGTGCGGCGGCAGCGGGAGACGGTGCGGCTGCTGTGTCTATGGCTCATCAATTTCTGATGGCCGTGAAACATCAACCTCTCGGGCGATAGTGCGCGGTCTGCTTTGAGATGATTTTGCGGGTCAGGTTAGATTTTTTTCGGGTGGTGGGTTTGTGGTGTTTTGCTGGGGTTTTTGAGGAAAACGCGTGTTTTGACGTGGTGTTTTGGTGGTGAGTTTGTGGTGTTATGCGTGGTGATTGTGGTCATTTGATGGACATATAATTGGCCACGAAAGATGTGACACGGATTCGGGATTTATTTTCGGGTTTCCCGTTTTGGGAATGAGCGTGGGTGACGGGATCCCGGGTCACTGCGGAATTCTGAAGTCGTAGATCCTTCCGGCGGCGGCGCCACCTGATCTGGCTCCTCCTGAAGAGCCTCCGGCCATGGTTGCCTGCTGGCCGGTGCCCATGAAGAAGGCGTATTCTCCCGGCGGTATGGCTGCGTCCAGCTTGACCTTGTAGGTTCTGATTCCTGCGTGCTCGGCGGTGAAGGCGACCTCCTTGTCGCGCTTGACGCCTGATTTGCCGCCGGTGATGCCGCCGAAGCTTCCTATCTGGAACTCCCTGCGGTCGCCTTTCTTTTCGAGGATGATCAGGACGAAGTCGGATGCGCTGGCGCCGTCGGGGACGTAGAGATAGAAGACGGGCTGACGGTCGTTGATGACGTTCTTCGATTGGGGACCGTTCAGATAAGCGTCCCAGTGTTCGTTTCGCAGGCCGTAGGTGAACATGCTGCCGGCTTTGCCGCCGACCTTGGCCTGGCTGATCGCCTGTCCCTCGATGAGGATGAAGGCGTTGGCGTTCTTCCAGTAGACGCCGACCTCCGGGGGCGGGAGGCTGGGGTCGTTGGTGATGGGTGTTGCGGCGACTACGACCGGGGCAGCGGGAGGGGTGGGATTAATCATCACCTTGATGACTTCGTCGGAGACCTTGGCGGCCTTGAGTTCCTTGAGGCTGTCGATGCTGGTGTCGAACTGGAGTGTTCCTCCGGCAGCGGCGGAGCGGATTTTAGCGATGATGATGTCGTCGGAGAGGCCGAGGGCCACCATGTCGATGACATCCTTGTTGGTGATCCTTTTGCCGAGTTGCTGGCTCCACGTTGCTGGGAGGATTACAAGGAAGAGAGCTGCAAGCAGAAAGGTGCGTCGTTTCATGGGACCTCCTGACAAATTTCAGGTCGTGGCCCGGAGCCCATTTTGTGTAGGTCTAGAAATTTAGCACAATCGTGGTGAGTTGAAGGCGGAGGTAGGAGTTGGGTTGTGGGTGCGATGAACCGTATGAATGGGGCACCCGACGTATGGCTGGAGTTATGTATGGGCCACCCGCCGGTGATCTAAATAGCCCACCGTTTGCTACTGTAGATAAGCATTGCTTATTTGAAAAAGACGACTATCCTAACTACCAACTCGGGTCTGGGGCCATATTTGCGAACTAAGTAACGGTTAGAGCTCACTTAGGAGTCAGAATATGCTTTCGGCCTTCCTCCCATCGAGCATTAGGAGAGCTTCTGACTCTTCTCTGAAGCAAATTTCTGTTATACATCCAAGCGGCTCGCTGGCTCTCGATCAGTGGAGAGGCTTGGCCCTGATTCTAGTGCTCATTTCTCATGGCTTATTTTTTACGAATCGGGTAAATGGTGCCGGTCGGATCGGCGTAAACCTCTTCTTTTTTATCTCAGGAATTTTATCTTTCCGGTCGCTCCATGACAGGGGCGGCAGGACCGGATGGGGCCAGACATATTCCTTCTGGTACCGCAGACTGAAACGGCTCTATCCCGCTTTGATGGCCTTCACCTTCATCATGTTGATTGCTGTTCTCTATTTGCAGCGAATACCAGATTTGCCCCCTTTTTCCGATCTTGCGAGCTATGTAAGGGCGCTGCCATGGGTATTGACCTACTCCATTAATTACATGCCGAGGCATCCTCGTGTTCTGGGTCACCTGTGGAGCCTTGCCGTTGAAATGCAGTTTTATTTCATCGCTCCGCTCATCTATCTGCTGGGCGGCAAAGCGAAACCTCGCCAATACATCGTCTTCGGTTGCTTTGCCTTGCTCTTCACGGCATTAGGACTGCTTGCTCCGATAAGATCGGCAAATATTGACGCGATCCGCTATCACTTCCAGATCGCAGTCTGGCCCATGATGATAGGGTTCTTCTGCGAGTTTTCTAAAGGCAGCTTCCTCAAGCTATCTGCAGGGTTTGTGAAGATAGCCTTCCGTATCGGGCTGCTCGCGTTGGCAGTTGCAATGGTCGCCATGCCCTTCGGCTTCGGCGGAAAGAATCTGGTGGTCGCCCTCGGTGGTCTGCTTCTCTTCCCATGCCTGCTTGCCTACCTGTTTGAGCTTCCTTTTTCCGGGAGCGCAGGTAGATGCCTCGCCTGGTGTGGCGAACGAACGTATTCCATTTACCTTTGGCAACAGCCGTTGACGCTTTGCAGCTTTCTTCCCAACGCACTTCAACCCGTCGGTGCTCTTTCCTCTATTGCTTTAGGTGCCTGTTCATTTCACTTCTTCGAAGAGCCATTCTTGAAGAAGGCAACGCGTGTCCAACCCGTGTCTGGGAGTATTGATCCCGCAGCGAAGTCCGTTTCGCCGAGCGGAGAACCAAGTGGTCCCTCTCATCCTAGCGCCGGGCCAGCCGCTGCTGTCGCATTACAATGAAGCTCGCCAGATTGTTTCCAGCCACCTCGCACGCACAACGACAGAAATTTCTACGCCTGCATCTCGTACATGGACTTCTTGCTGTCGGAGTGGTGGTAGATGGGAGAGGGTTCGAGGTTTGCTCGAATGCCACTCATGCGGCGGGATGCGAGTCTTCCAACGCAATGGCCTTCTTGAGGTTTGCAGCAATACCGCGATAGGTGCGCTGGATCTCTCGCAGGCGGAGCAGTTCGCCGGTGGTGTCGGGAGGATCGCTGGCGATCTGGTACTCAATCGCGTCGATATCTCGCAGGACGGACTCCAACTCTTTTTCGAGTAACTCACGCGGTGATAGAGGCATGGTCTCCTGCCCTTTGTTCCCCATTCAGGGTACTGCTTTTTTCATTGATCGTGCTGAGAACGGTGCTTCGCTCGGAATCCCACGATGAGGCAGCTTGTATGGGGCGCCGCCGATCGAAGTCTTACAACCCACCCTTCGCAGGAGCGCGAAGGATGGGGCACCCGATCGTTATAGGTCGGTCGAATGTTTGGTGGGGTACACGGCTAGAGTAATATCCAGCAGAGATGTTGCTGTATTTCCTGGGGACTAAGGTTAGTGCTTCGTGACTCTTGAACCATGGTTTGCCTCTCGCCGGCTCTTTCTGATCACAGCTCTAGGCCTGCTCTTTTCAGGCAGCGTTGCCGCACAGACTACTCCTCCTGCGTTTAAGGTTCTTGTTCTCGCTGAAGCGGGTGGTATCCACAAACCCTTTGTCGACGCGGCAAAGGTGTGGTTGCAGAAGGAGGCGCAAGCCTGCAACTTCACTGTGGATTACATAGAAGACACCAAGTTAATCAACGATTCGTATCTTGCCCAGTACAGGCTTTTTATCCAACTGAACTATCCGCCCTACAATTGGACGCCCACCGCGAGCAGCGCGTTCGAGCAGGCGATCGAACATGGAACGATTGGCTGGATAGGTTTCCATCACGCCACGCTTCTCGGCGAGTTTGACGGCTTTGCCAATGTGGCCGTGGTTTTCGCGTTTCATGGGCGATATCCGGTTCACGCAGTACATCCCGACCTTTGTCACGGGGACCGTAAAGGTTGAAGATCGCACTCATCCGGCGATGAAAGGGCTGCCAGGCTCGTTCACGATCAAAGACGAGGAGTGGTATACGTGGAGCCGATCGCCGCGAAACAATGTGCATGTTCTGGCGAGTGTCGATGAGAACAGCTATACGCCGGAGACATCGATCAAGATGGGAGACCATCCGGTGGTATGGACGAATGAGCACGTGAAAGCACGCAACATCTATATTTTCATGGGGCATCACGCTGAACTATTTCAAAACTCTGACTTCACGATGTTGTTTCACAACTCCATCGTTTGGGCAGCAGGGCGGTGAGATATTTTTTGTGGCTTATTCCGCCCAAAGCGCGCCGCCTTCGAACGATAAAAGCAACCGGCGTGGATGGTAGGTATGTGGAAGGGTTTATAGCCTGATCGAATGATCCGGTTTGGGAGGATGCGAGGGTTCGAGCTTCGCTCGAATGCCCACTGATGCTATGAAACCGCATCGATGGGCACCCAAGTATGGCTTGAGTTCATGTATGGGCCACCCGCCCGTCCTTACCTGCTCAAGTAGGTCGCCACCGTCGCTGCAATCCCAACAATTAGTTCAGCTTCTTTAAAATTAGGCTCGCCACCCTCTAGGATGTGCCTTCCTTTTTGGGATGCAAAGCCATACAGTTTGCTAACGGCATCACCAAGCGGAGCTGGAAACCTATCTGGGTGTTTTTTTATTATCTGTCCAAGTGTTTCGCCCGTCTCTCCACAGATATCGTTCGCGACGCATTCAAGACCGGCAACAGAGTGTTGGACAGCACCAGTCAAGTCTGGCGTAGGCCGATTTGACAATGCTTTTAGCGATTTGTGAATCTCCGCTTTCGCGGTGTTTCGTCCAGTTGCAGACAAGACCGACTCTGCAGTCGCAACAGCTACTTCGAACGCTTCAGAACCTTTGTATACAATCTCACCCTGGCTATCGAATTGATATGGAATATTCTCCCTCGAGAATTCCTGGTTGAACAGATTTGCAAATTTACTCCTTGCGGGTACCTGAGGACTTGCATAACAGAACTCGATGAAGTCATAGACTTGCCACCAATCGAAGTCTTCAATGAATTTATAGAATTTAGCCCATCCCTGTGGGTCATGCGGATTCGCGAATCGTGACGCAAGACCTGGGCTTCGGAGAAAGTCCTCGAGGATTTCAGCGCACTCCCAAGGATAAGAAAACTCATTTTTGAAATACTTGAGTAAAAAATAACGAAGTTCTTGAGGAGCTTCGTGCACTATCGGACTACGTTCCGGTTGAATGCCGTACCGCACGGAAAATGGCTTATTGAAGTTCATAGCGTTACAGGTACCTCAACCTCAACCAAGCTTCATTTATTTCTAGAGCCCTGTTTGATGGTGCTCGTATGGGCGCTGCGCATAACTCTTCTAACTGCGTCAGGGTAAGGGTGATTCTGAAGCTTTGGTTTGGCACCATTCGCAGTCGGGATAGCTGCGATTAACATAGCTTCGACTTCAGATCTATGTTTTGGATCTTCCACTACGAAAACAGAAAAATAATTCCAGAACAGATCGTATTTTGATCCCGGCCGCCTCGCGTGAGAGAAGATGCGCGCACGGAGACGAGTTGCTTTCCCAATGTAGTAAGGCAGATCATCCCTATAAAGAACATAAACACCCGGGCGCGAGAGGATCTCAAGCGTCTTCGCAACCATCACCGGCTTGCCATTGGGACCGGCAACCCGGTGATTGAAAATTTCTCGCGGCCACATCCTTGCATATTCGGTCACAATAGAAGGAAGACCACCTCTTTCAGACTGTCTCACCGTCCCCCCATCCAATAAATAAAATATGGTAAAGCTCTAGCTGCAGCCGCTGGTGCTGCCGCAGGACATGCAGCGGTAGCATGAGCCGGTACGGTTCATAATGGCTCCGCAGTGGGGGCCATCATCGCAGAATCGATTTGATCGGCTAGGCTAGTTTCGGATTTTCAATTTTGAATTCGCCGACCACTGCGCGGGCGCGTTCACCTAGTTTCTGCAACTCAATGTCGCGCGTCTCGTATGTAAGGAACTCTGCGCATTGAGTTAGACACTCATCGCAACGAAGCTGAATCGGAAGATCCGGTTTATCTGCCGCTCCGCTGTGCCATGTAGGTACGGAGCGGCATTTTCCACAAAGCAACTGCGTTTGGATTTCCCGAGCTTCATTCGCGACGATATAGGTTATGGAGTAAAACGGCATCTTCCTGAATTCACTCCGATCAATACTAGCTGCAGCCGCTGGTGCTGCCGCAGGACATGCAGCGGTAGCAGGAGCCGCTGCGGGTCATGATGGCTCCGCAGGTGGCGCAGCTTGGTGAGTCGCCCATCTCGTACATGGACTTCATGGCGTCGGAGGCGTGGTAGATGCCGCGGTCTTCGAAGGACGAGGGGTCAGGGTTCAGGGTTGAGGGTGCCAGAGGACTCGAGGCCGCTGCGGGCTGCGAGGTCGGGGGCGATTCCCTGCTGGGGTGGGGTGGTGGGGTGGGTGTGCTCGTGGCTGTCGTAGGTGCTGAAAGCAGATCCCTCCGCTTCGCTGCGGGATGACAACAAAGAAGCAGACTGGGATGACGACGAAGGGTCGTTCTCAGTGCGGGATGACAACAAAGGAGAGGCGGATGCGCTTCGATCAGCCGAGGCATTGAGGTTGACGGTATTCGCCGGGCTGGTGACGGTGCCTTCGACGGGGATGCTGGTCTGGCCCTGGTTTTGTGGGCTGAGGCCGGCGAAGAGGTCGAGCTGGTGGCCAGAGAGGAAGCGGATCTGGATCCAGCGGAAGATGTAGTCCATGATCGACTTGGCGTAGCCGATCTGCTCGTTGCCGGTCCAGCCGGAGGGCTCGAAGCGGGTGTGGGCGAACTTCTCGCAGAGGACGCGGAGGGGAACGCCGTGCTGGAGGGCGAGGGAGACGGCGGTGGCGAAGGAGTCCATGAGTCCGGAGACGGTGGAGCCTTCCTTGGCCATGCGGATGAAGATCTCGCCGGGCTGGCCGTTGGGGTAGAGGCCGACGGTGATGTAGCCCTCGTGTCCGGCGAGGCCGAACTTGTGGGTGACGGAGGCGCGCTCGGCGGGGAGACGGTGACGGACGGCGCGGGGTGGAGACTGGGCGTCGATGGAGTCAGAGTTCTGCAGGGCGGCTTCGGCGATGGCCTTGAGCTGAGTTTCAAGGGCGTGGATGCGGGCGTGCGCGGCGGTGGCGGTCTCCATGGCCTCGACGAGCTGCTGACGGGCGGCGAGTTCGGTCTCGCTGGGCCTGGTGTCGGCGGGCTTGGCGGCGATGGCTTCGGTGGAGCGAGTGCCCTTCTTGTCGGCGTCGGTCTGCGCGGTGACGTTGAGGGGCTGGGTGCCCTTGGAGTTGTCGCGGTAGATGGCTACGGCCTTGAGGCCCTGACGCCAGCTCTCCATGTAGGCTTCGGCGATGTCGTCGACGGAGCAGTCCTGGGGGAGGTTGACGGTCTTGGAGATGGCTCCGGAGAGGAAGGGCTGGGTGGCGCCCATCATCTTGATGTGGCCCATGTAGGAGATGCTGCGGGTTCCCTTGGAGGGCTTGAAGGAGCAGTCGAAGACGGCGAGGTGCTCGGGCTTGATGGCGGGAGCGCCTTCGATGGTGCCGGTGGCGTCGATGTAGCTGACGATGGCGTTGACCTCGGACTCGGAGTAGCCGAGCTTGATGAGGGCCGAGGGGACGGTGTTGTTGACGATCTTGATCATGCCGCCGCCGACGAGCTTTTTGTATTTGACGAGGGCGAGGTCAGGCTCGATGCCGGTGGTGTCGCAGTCCATCATGAAGCCGATGGTGCCGGTGGGGGCGAGGACGGTGACCTGGGAGTTGCGGTAGCCGTGCTTTTCGCCGTGGGCGAGTGCGCCGTCCCAGGCGTGGCGGGAGGCTTCGATGAGCTGATCGAGCTGGGGGACGAAGAAGGGCTCGGCGGTCTGCCTGGACTTGCCGATGTTGTTGACCTCGGCGCGGTGCATGCGGACTACGTCGAGGAAGGGCTCGCGGTTGACGTAGAAGCCGGGGCAGGCTCCGCCTTCGATGTGTGCGCTCTGGGTAAGCGGAGTGGCGGCACCGAGTGGCGGGCAGGTCTCGGCGATGCGGGAGGACTGCCAGTAGGCGTCGCCGCAGAGGATGGAGGTGAGGGTGGCGGCGAAGTCGCGGCCGGCGTCGGAGTCGTAGGGGAGACCGAAGGCCATGAGGAGCGCGCCGAGGTTCGCGTAGCCGAGGCCGAGCGGGCGGTAGTCGTGCGAGTTCTTCGCGATCATCTCCGTGGGGTAGCCGGCGGAGTCAACGATGATCTCCATGGCGGTGGTGACGATCTCGATGGCGTGACGGTAGCTGGGGATGTCGAACTGGCCTCCCGGAGTGAGGAACTTCAGGAGATTGAAGGAAGCAAGGTTGCAGGCGGAGTCGTCGAGGAACATGTACTCCGAGCAGGGATTGGACGCGTTGATGCGTGCCGTATTTTTGCTGGTGTGCCAGCGGTTGATGGTGGTGTCGTACTGCATGCCGGGGTCGCCGCACTGCCAGGTGGCTTCGGCGATCTGGTGCATCAGGTCGCGGGCGCGGTACTCCTTCACCGGCTTGCGGTCTTTGACGGTGCGGGTGGTGAAGGTGCCGTCGGTCTCGACTGCGCGCATGAACTCGTCGGTGACGCGGACGGAGTTGTTGGCGTTCTGGAAGAAGATGGAGCTGTAGGCCTCGGAGTCGGGGCCGCTGCCGTCGTAGCCCGCCTGCATGAGGTGCCAGGCCTTCTGCTCTTCCTTCACCTTGCACTGGATGAAGTCGTCGATATCCGGATGGTCGACGTTGAGGATGACCATCTTGGCGGCGCGGCGTGTCTTGCCGCCGGACTTGATGACGCCGGCGAAGGCGTCGAAGCCACGCATGAAGCTCAGCGGGCCGGAGGCGGTGCCGCCGCCCGAAAGGGTTTCCATGGAGCCGCGGATGCCTGAGAGGTTCGAGCCTGCGCCGGAGCCCCACTTGAAGAGCATGCCCTCGGTCTTGGCGAGGGTGAGGATGGAGTCGAGCGAGTCCTGCACGGAGTTGATGAAGCAGGCGGAGCACTGGGGCTTGGTGTAGCCGGTGACGGAGAACTCGACCTTGCCGGTGGTGGCGTTCCAGTGCCAGTTCTGCGCGTCGGAGTTGGGCTCGAGGCGGTCGCAGCCGACGTTGAACCAGACGGGCGAGTTGAAGGCGACCTTCTGGTTGAGGAGAAGGTGGGCGAGCTCGGCGTAGAAGGTATCGGCATCCTGCTGGGTGGCGAAGTAGCCACCGGCCATGCCCCAGTCGCGGATGGACTCGGCGACGCGAGTGATGAGGGCGCGGACACCGGACTCACGCTCGTCGGTGCCATTGAGGCCGTGGAGATATTTGGAGGCGACGATGTTGGTCGCGGTCATGGACCAGTCGGCGGGAACCTCGACGTTCTTCTGCTCGAAGATGGTCTTGCCCTTGAAGTCCTGGATGATGGCGTCGCGGAGCTCCCAGACGATCTCGTCGTAGGGGGAGATGCCGGGCTTGGTGAAGTGGCGATCAAAGGTCAGCCCCGGGGCGCGCGAGGTCGTCTGGTGGGCTGCGCCGGTGGCGGTTTGGCTCTGATTCTGGGTCTGGTTGGGGATGGTCGCCATGGGGGAGTAACTCCTTCTAATTTGATGATTAATCTAAGGTTTCGATGCCCCGAATGCTCTCGCTCTGAGGGGTAAAACTGGGGTTCCAAGACGCTGGATATGTAACCGGCTTAACTGCACCAGCGGCGTCAAATATTCCTAAATTTGTTGAGAACTTTGCCTTGTTTTGCGTGGCTGCAGTCGTGAAAGTAACGCCCCTTATGGGGTGTGTCAAGTATAAAGCACAACATGTTGTGTTAGCTGTACGAATACCCCTATTCATGCGGGGTTAATGAGACAGATTGATGAAAATCAGGGTTTTTGCTGTGGAATTTGATGAATGGTCGCGTGTATAGCGGGTTTACTGCTCAGTAATAGGGCACTGTTTGAAGGTAGGCGCTACGGGCAGGAAGAACAAGGGGTGGTGGGGTGCATTTTGATGTGGATGAGCGTGGAAATGTGGAAAGCGGGGTACAAACTGCGGATGCGGGTCAGTCTTGAGATCAAAGGAGGTCACGACCCTCGAATTAGCTGCACCTCAACTTCACTCAGGAGCTACGGTTTGAGGGAGTTGGTTCGAGCTGTGATATCGGCGCTAGTCAGGGTGCGACCATCTGAGTGTTGCTGTTCTGGAAGCGGGAAACTGCATATAGTGTGTTGCGTAGCGTCGTTGAGATGACGAGGTGATGCGCATGGACGGTGTGGTCCTGGAGGAGAGTTCTGCGACGAGCAGGGCAGGTTCGCGGGACGGCGCATGGGTGGTCGCGGGGATCGCGGTCGTGGTGGCGGTGATTCATCTGCTGACCAATGGGCGGTATGGGTTTCATCGGGATGAGTTTCAGTTTTTGAGTGATGCGCGGCATCTGGATTGGGGGTTTGTGGCTTACCCTCCGGTGACGCCGTTTCTGGAGCGAGTGGGGCTGCATCTGTTTGGGGTTTCGATGGTGGGGCTGCGGCTGTTTTCGGTGATCGCGCAGGCCGTGGCGATTGTGGTGACGGGGTTGATGGCGCGGGAGCTTGGCGGGGGGCGGCTGGCGCAGATTATGGCGGCGCTGGCGGTGGCGACTTCGGGGCTGCCGGTGTTTGAGGGGACGGAGTTTCAGTACTCGTCGTTCGACTATCTGTGGTGGGGGTTGATTGCTTACTTCGTGATTCGGTTGTTGAAGACGGAGAATCCGCAGTGGTGGTTGCCGATTGGCTTGTTCGTCGGGCTCGGGTTGATGACGAAGTACACGATCCTGTTTTTTATTGCAGGGATCTTGAGTGGGCTGGTGTTGACGCCGGCGCGGAGGTTTCTGCGGACGGGTTGGTTCTGGGGTGGAGTGGGGATTGCGCTGCTGATCTTTGCGCCGAACTTTATCTGGCAGGCGCGGCATGGGTTTATCTCAGAGCACTTTCTGCAGCACATTCATGTTCGCGACGTTCGCCAAGGGCGAGCGGATGGGTTTGTAAAGGATCAGTTCATCATCTGCGCGAATCTGGTTGCTGCACCGTTGTGGATTGCGGGGTTGGTGGGATTTCTGCGAGACAAGCGGTATCGGATGCTGGGATGGATGTACCTGGTTCCGCTTGTGCTGTTCCTAGTCGGCAAAGGGCGGGGGTATTACCTTGCGGCGGCGTATCCGATGCTGATGGCGATGGGGGCGGTTGTGGGGGAGCGGTGGGTGGCGTCGCTGAAGAGACCGTGGCGGCTGGCGGTAGAGGGTTTGTTCTTCGCCGGGTTGGTCGCGTGGGGAGTACTGGCCTATGCGATTCTGGTGCCGTTGGCGTCGGGCGGGCCGCTGAAGCAGTTTGCATTGAAGAACAGTGGCGATCTGCGGGAGGAGATTGGCTGGGAGGAGCTGGTGCGAACGGTTGCGGGGATTCGCGATTCTCTGCCGGCTGATCAGCGCGGGGATGTTGGCGTACTAGTGGGGAACTACGGCGAGCAGGGTGCGGTGGAGATTCTTGGGCCTGCGTACCATCTGCCAATGCCGATTAGTATGACGAACTCTGCGTGGCTGCGGGGGTATCCTGCGGTGCCACCTGCGACGCTGATTGTGGTTGGGTTTTCGCGCGAGGCTGCGGATAAGGCGTTTACGTCATGCAGGCTGGCGGGACATAACGGCAACTCGGAGGGGGTGAAGAACGAGGAGAGCGAGTCGCACCCGGATATCTTTGTATGCGGCGCTCCGCGTCTGCCGTGGCCGGAGTTCTGGAAGGAGTATCAGTCGTACGGGTGATGTGAATCAGGAGGCTCGGGTAAGGCGGAGGCGCTGGCGAAGTTGGGCGGTGGCTTCGCGGTGACAGAGGAGACAGAGGGTGCGGAGGTTGTCGAGGTCGCACTGGCCGCCACCCTCGGCTACGGGGCGGATGTGGTCGGCGTCCCAGAGGCTGCGGCGGGTGGTGATGGACTTCATACCGTAGAGGCGGAGGCCGGCAGCACGGGCGGGGCCTCGGGCTCGTTTGAGGGCGTTGTAGGCGGCGATGGTGTCGATGGCGCAGACGGAGCAGATGCCTCGGTCGCGGGCGAGGACCTGGTCGCGGAGGTAGCCGGGGTCGGTGCGGAGGCGCCACTGGTGGACGCAGTAGTCGCTGCAGAAGGTGCGGCGGCGCTTGGCGAGAATCTCGAGCTCGCACCAGCGGCAGAGGGGCAGATTATTGGGGCCTAGTGGTAGCTCCTCGCGCGTGATGCGACCGCCGGGGAGGGTGCGGGGAACGAGCATGGTTCTTTCAGCATAGGGCTCGGGAAGAGGTCACGGAATTGTTGAGGCTGGTTCCGGTTCCCTGCCCTGAAGTTGGTGACGTGGCTGCGGGATTACGCTTCGAAGTCGACCTCGATCGGGTCGATGAGGGGGATGAGCCAGGAGAGGAGTTCGAGATGGACGGGATGAGTGTTGTAGGCGTCCATGGCGGCGCGGTCGGCGAACTTCATGACGCCGGCGAACTCGTACCCCTGGGAGCGGGGAGAGAAGTTGACGCCGACGTTCGTCTCGAGGATGCCCGGGATCTTGGTGTGGAGACCGCGGATCGTGTCCTGGGCGCGCTGCTTTTGCGCCTCTGTGGTGCCGGGTTTCCATCGAAAGAAGAAGGTGTGGATGACCATGCGGTTATTGTAGTAGAGCCGGTTGGGCGGCCTCTGGCGCATTGTTCTGGATACGTTCGAGTCGCTGTCAGGCCACCGTTTTCGCGATTTGACCCGGCTTTCTTCGTGGCGGGGACAGAGTTGGCTATGATCGGAGAGGTAGTTGGAGGGTGCGATGTCCAAGACGCAATCGACGATGGTAGCGCTGGGGAGTACGGCACCGGCCTTTGAGTTGGTGGATGTGGTCAGCGGCAAGGCCGTGGGGCGGGATGATGTGTTTGCTGCGAGCTGGGATGACGCGCGGTCGGATGCGGAGAACCAGATGCCCGGGGGCGGGACGTCGCCGAAGGGTCGGCATGGATTGCTGGTGATGTTTATCTGCGTGCACTGCCCGTATGTGAAGCACGTGGAGGAGGAGCTGGCGCGGATCGGGCGGGACTACGAGGGCAAGATCGGGATAGCGGCGATCTCGTCGAATGATGTGGAGGCATATCCGGAGGATGGGCCGGAGGAGATGAAGAAGCAGGCGGAGCGGCTAGGGTTTCGCTTTCCGTACCTGTTTGACGAGACGCAGGAGGTGGCGCGGGCGTATGACGCTGCTTGCACCCCGGATTTCTTTCTGTTTGATGCAGAGATGACGCTGGTGTATCGGGGGCAGCTGGACGACAGCCGGCCTCGACGAGGAGATGCCGGGAATGATATTCCAGTGACCGGGAAAGATCTGCGTGCGGCGATGGATGCTGTGGTCGCGGGCAAGCGGCCGGATACGAATCAGCGGACGAGCATCGGATGCAATATCAAGTGGAAGGAATAGATTGGCGCTTTGTAAGGGTTCGGGTACTTTTTTACTGGTGAAAAGGAGGATATATGGATGCTGTGTTGGAAGAGCTGAAGGCGGGGATTCGAAAGTTTCGGACGGAAGTCTATCCGGAGAATAAGGATGCCTACGTGAAGGCCGCGAGCGAGCCGCAGAAACCGCATGCTTTGATTGTTACGTGCGCGGACTCGAGGATCGATCCTGAATTGATTACGCAGTCGCAGCCAGGGGATATTTTTGTGACGCGAAACGTCGGCAACCTGGTGCCAGCTTATGGCGAGATGCTGGGCGGTGTGAGCGCGGTGATCGAGTATGCCGTGTCGGCGCTGAAGGTGCAGCATGTGGTGATCTGCGGACACTCGGATTGTGGGGCGATGAAAGGCTTGCTGAATCCTGGAAGCCTGGAGAAGTTACCAACGGTGAAAAGCTGGCTGAGGAACGCGCAGGCAGCGTTGAGCGTGGCAAACTCCTTGGCCAGCAAAGACGAAAGGCCGAGTGATTTACTGCGGCAGTTGACCGAGGAGAATGTGCTCCTCCAGTTGCAGCATCTGCGGACGCACCCTTCGGTTGCCGGGGCTATGGCGCGCGAGGAGCTGACGATCTCTGGTTGGGTGTACGACATCGGCAAGGGAGAGGTGAGGATCTCGGAGGATGGCGGACGCGTGTTTGAGGCGGTGACGATCGGAGGCGAGGGCAAGTGATCCTGCCGCGTGGGCCGCAACTCAAGCGAATGTTGGTCTACGTGGGCAGGCCGCTCCTGCTGCTGGTGTTGTACGACATGGCAGTGGTGGTCGCCTACCAGTTGATGCATTGGAACTGGGTTGCGCTGCCGCATATTCCGCTGGCGCTGTTTGGTTCGGCGATCGGCATCATTCTGGGATTTCGAAACCAGTCGGCGTATGCGCGGTGGTGGGAGGCGAGGACGCTGTGGGGCGCGGTGGTGAACAACTCCCGGAGCTGGGGGCGACAGGCGACGACGACGATGTTGCCGACGAAGAGCGGCGAAGATGCTGAGATCAAGCTGATTCAGCGGCGGATGGTGTATTTGCAGATTGCTTACGTGCATGCGCTGCGTCAGCATTTGAGAAAGCTTGAGCCGTGGGCTGATTTAGCTCCGTTTATGAGTGACGAAGAGCTGAACTCGCTGCGAAATGAGAAGAACGTTCCACTGTCTATCCAGGAGATGATGGGGAATCTGCTTCGCGGATGCCTGGAGCGCGGCTGGATCGACCGGCTTCAGTGGCGGGCATTGGATGAGAGCCTGAATGATCTGGCGGATGCGCAGGGCGGAGCAGAACGGATAAAAAATACGCCGATGCCGAAGCAGTATGACTACTTCCCGCAGTTGTTTGTGCAGATGTATTGCATATTGCTGCCGCTGGCGCTGGTAACCACGATGGGATGGTATACGCCGCTGGGATCGACGCTGGTGGGATTTATCTTTCTGGCGTTGGATAAGATCGGGCGGGATCTGGAGGATCCGTTTGAGAATACGATCTACGATGTGCCGCTGACTTCAATTACGACGACGATTGAGGTGAATCTGCGGCAGTTGCTTGGAGAGACAGAGCTTCCGCCAGCTACTGCGCCGGTAGAGGGCGTGCTCTGGTAGATGTTGCGATGATGAGCAAAAGCCCTGGCTTTGCGCCGGGGCTTTTTGCGTTGCGGCTTGTGTTTGGCTTAGGCGTGGGTGGTGCCGTCGGAGCCGTGGAGTTTTACGAGCTTGTTGTAGATGCCGAGAATGAGAAAGGGAGCGGCCCATTGGCCGACGAAGAGAGCCGAGTGCGGCTTCTTTGATACCTGAAAGCCGACAGAGACGGCCATAGAGGCGAGTGCGAGCGCGAGGTAAGCGCTGGATGGAACCTGAGCTGTGACCTTTTCGATCGCTGCTGTTACTTGATCTTCCTGTACTTCTCCCTGGCTTACACGATAGTCGGTCATGCGAATCTCCTTGGCGGCGTTGCCGTCATGTAAGCAAAGATGCAGGAACGCAACGATGTTGGGGGAAGCAAATGTGTGGAGTTTTGCGCGGTCAACAGGTGCAGGGATTGCTTTGATGTGGTGGAGGATGGTTGGAGAACGCTAGAGCCACTTCAGTTTGCGGAGTACGTAGAGGAGGATAACGGTGGCGATCACGGTAATGCCGCCAACCCACTCAGCTCCGTGTGGCGAGTCTTCAAATGGTAGTCCCTTGAGGTTCATCCCGTAGATGCCGGAGATGGCGAGCGCAGGCAAAGCGATGGTGCCAAGGACGGTGAGGACCTTCATGACTTCGTTGGTTCGGTTGGCTACTGATGAGAGATAAATGTCGAGGGTGTTGTTGAGGAGATCGCGCTGGGTTTCGACGGAGTCGAGCAGTCGGGCGACATGGTCGTAGGTGTCGCGCATGTAGGG
The DNA here is from genome assembly GCA_963771625.1 of uncultured Acidobacteriaceae bacterium. Classification (GTDB taxonomy): domain Bacteria; phylum Acidobacteriota; class Terriglobia; order Terriglobales; family Acidobacteriaceae; genus Edaphobacter. The sequence goes on along the minus strand of CAVYUE010000007.1, from coordinate 337,314 downwards.
CTGGTGCTCGGCGTCGATGACGGTGTCGGGGTCGCGCTGGAGATGGAGCGAAGCGTCGCGGGTGTTGACGAGGACGCGGCGGAGATCGATGAGCTCGCGCTTGATGGCGAAGACGGATTGGAGAATCTCGGGGGAGGGGTCGTCGAAGACTTTGTCCTCGAGCTGATCAATGCGGTCGTCGAAGTGATCGATGGCGGGAAAGTAGAGATCGACGATGGTGTCTAGGATGAGGGAGAGGAGCTTGCCGGGGTGTTCGTCGTCGCCGTCGCGACGGGCGCGGGCGAGGGCCTGTTCGGACGTGGGGCAGGTGGGGTCGGAGATGGTGATGAGGAAGTCTTTGCCGGCGAAGATGTCGATGGGTGAGAAGGAGGGCATCTGTTCGCCGGGGTTGTCGGGATCGGGGATGAGGCGGACAGGCTTGAATACGGCGAAGGTGTAGGCGGATGTGGTATCGACTTTGACGCTCTCGTCTTCGTTGCGGGCGTCTTCGACGTGGAGAGGATGGAGGTTGTACTGCTTAGCCAGCTGTTCGAGCTTCGGGTCGTTGGCGTTGTCGAGTTGGTACCAGGGCATGGGTGCTCCTTATTTCGGTTGTGTTTCGACTGCGCGGCCGCCTTACTCGAGTCCATCGTACTGCGGCGAACGTCTATGATCTAGAAAACCCACTCAGATTCTGGAAAGAGAGACCCACCCTTGATGCAGAGCCGGTGCAATGCTCGTCTATTTGTATTGCTGTTGACATCTTTTTTGCTTCAATCAGCCGTGAAGATGGGTCGAGCGCAGACTGTGACGACTTATGATCCGCGATTGACGTTTGCGCCGCTGACGCTGCCGGAGCCGGTGAATGCGTACCGGTCGAGCAACGGAGCCCCGGGGCCGAGCTACTGGCAGAATGAGGCGGACTACGAGCTGCACGCGTCGCTCGATACGGCGGCGAAGCAGTTGAGTACGACGGAGATCATTACGTACACCAACAACAGTCCGGATGTGCTCCCGAGCCTGTGGGTGCAGTTGGAGCAGAACATCTACAGGAAGGATTCGCGGGCGAAGATTGCGAGTGGCGGGGCGAGGCGCAGGCGCGGTGGGGAGGAGACCGGGCCGACGCCTTCGACTGAGGGCTTTGTTTTTGACTCGGTGGAGGTTGAGCAGGGGAAGCAGACAGCGAAGGCTGAGTATGTGGTCAGCGATACGCGGATGCAGATTCGACTGGCGACACCGCTGGCGGGGCGGGGTGCGCAGTTGAAGATTCACATCAAGTACCACTACCAGATTCCTGGAGTGTGGGGCGGCAGGACTTCGTGGGGAATGTCGAAGCAGGGCGAGATCTATGACATGGCGCAGTGGTATCCGCGGATGTGCGTGTATGACGATATGCGTGGATGGGACACGTTGCCTTATATCGGGAGCGAGTTCTATCTGGAGTATGGGCACTTCGATTATTTCGTTACTGTGCCTTCGGAGATGATTGTCGCGGGTTCGGGTGAGCTGGTGAATCCGAAGGAGGTGCTCACCGCGAAGGAGATGGCGCGGCTGGAGCAGGCGCGGAACAGCGATGCCACGGTTTACATTCGTACGCTTGCGGAGGTGAGTGACCCGGCGAGCCGGCCGAAGCAGGGCGGAACGCTGACGTGGCACTTCCACATGGATCACACGCGCGACGTGGTGTGGAGTGCTTCGCCGGTGTTTGTGTGGGATGCGGCGCGGATTAATCTGCCGGATGGGAAGAAGAGTCTTGCAATGAGTGTGTATCCGCCGGAGAGCGCAGGGGCGGATGCGTGGGATAAGTCGACCGAGTACACGAAGGATACGATTGAGCGGTTTTCGAAGCACTGGTATCCGTATCCGTGGCCTGCGGCGGTGAGCATTGCGGGGTTCTCGAGCGGGATGGAGTATCCGGGGGTTGTGTTCGATGGGGTCGAGGACAAGGGGCCGTTCTTTTTCTGGCTGACCGCGCATGAGTTTGGGCATACGTGGTTTCCGATGATCGTCGGGTCGAACGAGCGGCGGAACGCGTTTATGGATGAGGGCTTCAATACGTTCATCGATATTGAAGAGTCGGCGGAGTATGCGGGTGGAAAGTATGGGCCGAAGAGGGATTCGGAGTACTCGGCTGGTGGAGAGCCGCCGGACACGATTTTGAAGGTGCTGGACAACGCGGACGCGGGCACGTTGATGATGCCGGCGGATAGCTATCCGGGGCAGCTTGGGCATCCGGTGAGTTATTTCAAGGGTGCGTATGGGATGGTGTTGCTGCGCGAACAGATCCTTGGGCCGGAGCGGTTTGATTGGGCGTTTCGGAAGTACGTCAAGGACTGGGCGTTCAAGCACCCTTCGCCATCGGACTTCTTTCGGGCGATGGAGAGCGAAGGCGGCGAGGATCTGAGCTGGTTCTGGCGGGGATGGTATCTGAACAACTGGAAGTATGACGTTGCTGTCGATAAGGTCGAGGGGTCGGTGGTGACGATCAGCAATCGTGGACAGCTGGTGTTGCCGACGCCGGTTGAGGTGCGGTTCAAGGATGGCACGAAGATGCGAGTGACGATGCCGGTGGAGACGTGGTTGTCCAGGGGAACGTTCGCGTGGACGCTGGAGAACAAGACTCCGATTGCTGAGGTGGTGGTCGACCCGGATCATGTGCTGCCGGATGATGATCAGCGGCAATAACTTGAAGAAGGTGGAGTAACGGCGAAGCTGGAGCGAGGGTGCGGCTTGTCTTCTACTTTGCGACTTGCGTCTGGTCGTCATCCTGCCAGCGCAGGTCGCAGCTGTTGCAGTGCCAGGACTCGGAGCCGCGCGGCAGAGGCAGGGAGAAGAGGTAGAGCGAGGCGAGAGCGGCCTTGCGACCCTGGCGCTCCCACGTGATGTCGGTCGAGGTGCAGCGCGGACAGCGGGGTTGTTGGAAGCCGGGCTGGTCGGGGATGGAGAACTCGCTGGGGACTGGCTGGGAGAGGATTGCTTCGGCGGCTTCTACGTCTGGTGCGGCAACCTGGAGGCGGATGCCGCCGATGAAGTTTGAGACCTGCCAGTCGAGGCGGACGAGATTTTCGTCTTTGAGGAAGCAGAAGATTCCGGCGGACTCCAGGACTGCACGAGCGACGATGGCTTCGGAGAGATCACGATAGCGGCGAATGGTGACGAGGTTGCGGAACTCGGGTGGGGCGTCTTCGGCGGGTAGTGGAGGCTCGTTGAATTCGAGGTTGCGGGCGGAGAACTCGGCGATGAGTGCGGTGCGGGCGTCAGGCATCAGTGAATGCCAATCTGCGAGGAGACTTTGCAGCTCCAGTTCGGACATTGGCCGGTAGAGGTCGGCGAAGGTGGGTTCGGGTTCGTGGTGGAAGAGGTTGAACACGCTTCGCGATGGTAGCAGACCTTTGTTCGATGACTGCGTCTGCGCTGCTTAGTGGTTGCCGTCTTCGGTGTGGGTCATCTCGCCGTCGCGCATGTAGAGAATGCGGTCGGCGATCTGGGCGGCCTCGGGGTTGTGCGTGATCATGAGGACGGTCTGATTCAGCTCGCGACTGGACTGACGGAGCATCTTCAAGACGGCATCGGAGTTTTTGGTGTCGAGGTTGCCGGTGGGCTCGTCGGCAAGGACGATGGCGGGCCGATTGATGAGGGCACGGGCGATGGCGACGCGCTGCTGCTCGCCGCCGGATAGCTCGTTGGGGCGGTGTTCGAGGCGGCCGTCGATGCCGAGCATCTCGGTGAGGTGTTGCAGAAGGGGGCGGTCAAGTTCTCGCTTGGTGGATGCGCCGAGGTTGGCGATGTCGTGGGCGATCTCGATGTTGCCCATGGCGGAGAGCGTGGGCAGCAGGTTGAAGCGCTGGAAGATGAAGCCGATCTTGGCGCGGCGGGTCTTGGTGCGCTCGGCGTCGGTGAGGGTGGCGAAGTCGATGCCGTCGATCAGGACGGAGCCGCTGGTGGCGCCGGTGAGGCCGCCGAGGATGTAGAAGAGGGTGGATTTGCCGGAGCCGGAGGGGCCGACGATGGCGACGAACTCGCCGGGGGTGATGGCGAAGTTGACCTTGCGGAGGGCGGGAACTTCGAGCTTACCGGAGCGATAAGTTTTGCCGAGATTGCGAGCGAGGATGATGGAAGCCGTCGTCGGCTTCGGGGTGCCTTCAGGCGTCGTGTGAGGAGACGTTGTGGCGGAGTGGGGGTCGGGCTGGGGGGTCAACGTGGAAGAATGAGACATGTACTTGTATCAAGTCTATCGTGAATGGGGTTGGAATGAGGGCGACGGAGCTTTTGCTGCTGGGAACGGCAGGATGGACCGGGTTGGGTGTGGTAGGCGTCCTGGTGTCGTGGGTGCGGGGGGAGCGGCGGCGGGTATGGCGCGGGATCGCGTGGCTGACCGGGGTGTGGGTGCTTTATCTGGCGGTTTTGTTGGGGGTTTCGCTCGGGCAGAGGCAGAAGGTGGTGGCCATTGGAGAGGTGCAATGCTTCGGTAAGATGTGCTTCACCGTGGTCAGGGTGGAAGAGGTGCCGGGATTTCTGGTGCGAGATGGACGGCGCCTGGTGAGGGTATCGATTCGGGTTACAAATCGGGGGCGTTCGGCGGAGAGCGAAGGGCATATACGGGCTTATCTCGTGGATGGGCAGGGGAGACGGTGGGAGGAGTCGTCTGGCGTGAACGGGGTGGGATTGACGGCAAGGGTTGCGGGGGGCGATTCGGTGGTGAGCGAACCGGTTTTCAAGGTGGCTGGAGATGCGACTGGGCTTGAGCTGGTTTTGACCCATGGACGGCGGCTGCCGGGGGTTTTTGTGATCGGAGATTCGGACAGCATTCTGCATCGCCGGACGGTGATAAAGCTGGGGCGATGAAGGGCGATTGCGTTGCCTTTGATGGCATTGTGGATGGCTGAGGAAATCTGGCCTAAGTTACCGCAGGATAGTTATTTAGTTACTGCTGTAGGAGCGGGTTCGGGATAGCGTTTTCCACAAATATTTGCAAATTGATGCATGATGCCAAAGCAGATAAGGAGAGATCTCCTGTTGATTGATGGATAACAATTTGGAACTCAGATTGCACATATAGGCGCCGTCGGAAGTCTGAGAAAGCTTCTGCATGGGCTCAACCTACTGTGCAGTCGTTATGCAAAGTAGGGATGACTTCAAGCAATATGGTTGGGCTTCACGTACGACTGGATTTACGAACGCGACTGGCGTGGGCAACCGTCTTTCGCATGCATTGCTCGACACTTTACGTTTCACACGCAGCTTCATTTCGCCTGAGTTGAAGCCCTAAATCGAACAACCCGTGCGATGCTCCGTCGCGCGCCCATTGTGCTGGGCGCGAATTCGATGGCGCGTCTGACTGTCCGCTGCGCAGCGCCTCCCGTCTGCGTATACGGTCGCGCTCGTCCAACAGTGCCCAGGAGGCAGAAGTGAATAAGATCATTTGCACTCTCGTTACAGCGTCCGTTTTCGTGGCCGGCTCCGCTTATGGCCAGAACAAGCCAAAAACGCAGGACAAACCGAGTAAGCAAGCTTTGCGTGACAGCCAGATGGATAACCTGACTGCAGCCGGGGATCCCTCGATTGCAGCGAACAATTCAACAGTTACCAGCTCTGCCACCGGCTCTGTGAGTCTGGCCGGATCTACTCTGAGCGGCGCCAGCGGTATCAACATCGTGAGTTCGGCCGACGCAGCCGTTGCGAATGGCGTGAACGTTTATGACAGCAGCCTGACGACTGACGCGTCGACGAAGGGCTCCGACGTCAACCAGGTCAACGGAGTTGATCAGTCGATCACAGCAACAGGAACGTTGAGCGGCTACAAGCGTGGAACAAACAGCCAGTTCACGACCACGGCCAGCTCAAATGTAACGAAGACGGATACATCTTCTTCCAGTCTGGATACCTCTTTCGACCACCATACGACCGACAGTAAGTCCTTCACGGACGATCGTTCAAACAGCGATAGTTCTTCGGCCAGCTACAGCACAAGCCACCACAGTGCGCAGCAGGCAAGCGCCAGCAACAGCTCGTCGCTGAATGTGGCGGCTTCTGCGGCCAGCAAGGATACCGACTCAAGTGCGACGAAGAACTCCTTTGCGTCAAGTGATGCGCTCAAAGCGAGCGACGTCAACTCGGCTGCTGCGAAGCTGGATGCCTCTGCGAGCAAGACTGACACCAGCAATGGAACGGCGAGCTTTGGTTCCACGACAAACACTGCAACGTCTCTTCCTGGAGGCAACGCTGGGACGAGCGGCAACTCAACGTCACACAATACGTCATCGAGCGGTGGAAGCAATTCGGGAACGATTGGCACCGCAGCCAACAATACCCACTCGGCTGATGGCGGGTCGGCGACTAACGGTACCAGCAATGCCGCTGCTACAGATACGACTGGCTCTCACAGCGCAGCCGCTCTGTCAGGAAGCTTGAACCTTGCTTCGAACAAGAGCTTGTCCGCCAACGCATCCAGGTCGGATGACTTCTCTACCGATGCATCCTCGTCTAAATCAGCACAGCAGGCTGCATCACTTGCTACAAAGAACTCCGCTCAGTTCTCAGAGGCTTCGAATGACTCGAGCGCAACTGCTATCAGTGCTTCCGAGAAGTCTGCGTCGACACATAATGTGAACAAGTCGAACGACTTCGCTACCAGCACCGTTACGAGTCTTTCTGCGAAGGAGTCGGACGCGTCGTCCAGCCACTCCGTTGAGAACTCCTCCCTCACGAACAACATTGAAGGCGCGGTTTCGGTAGATGATGCCGATGCGACCAACATTGCTGTGGATGGGTCGAAGGTCAACTCAACGAGCAACTACAGCGTAACTCTCGCCGGTTCGGCTGAGGCGAACGCGAAGGCGCTGAACATCGTGAATGCAGCCGGCGGCATGGTTGCGAATGGGGTCAACGTTGCCCACTCTGCAAATATGAACGCTATCCCAACACTGAACCAGACCAACATCATTTCGCAGACTCACTGAGAGCAGAGGTGGCGAGGAGCTCTGCCGATGAGGTGGAGCTCCGAACCACGGCTGTTTACGGCTTCAAGGAGGATTTATGAGTCGTCTTTTAGTGATTGCGAGTCTTGCGCTGTTAACGCAAGCAGGATTGGCCCAAGGCCCAACCAGGCATAGGGGCCAACCGCTGAACGACGCTGCCATGGATCAGATCACGGCAGCGGGCGTTTCAGCGAGTGCTTCAAACGGAGTGGTGACCTTTCAGGGGTCGACGATGACTCCGAATGGATTGGTTACGGGCGCTGGCACGTTGTCCGTGCTGACGGGCCCGCTTACCAGTACGAACCTGAGCACGCTCACGTTGAACGGTAGCGCGCAACAAAATCTGAGTTCCCTGGTGAACATCAATGCAGTGAACTCAAATATTAATGTGCTGCTTAATCTGAACGTCAATTTGAATTCGACGGTCGGGTCGATTGTGCAGTCCAACCTGAACGGAAAACACTGATGAACTGGCTCAAGTCAATACTTGCTGCCGGATTGGTGAGTGTTGTTCTCTTCCCTGCCCCCGCGCGCGCTCAGAGTTCCGGAGCGGCGACGGGGGAGAGGGAGAGCAAGAATATCCGCAGCTTAAAAGAGATTCGTGACGAAGGTGTGGTGCGGCAGCGCTGGGACATCAGTTGCGGCGCGGCTGCATTGAGCACACTGCTGACATACGACTTCAAGGACTACACGCCTGAAACTTCGATTGTGGTGTGGATTCTGCATCGCGTCGATGCAAACCGTGTGCGAAGTCGAGGAGGATTTTCGCTGCTCGACCTGAAGCACTTCTCGGAGGCGCGTGGGTATCACGCAGAGGCCTTCAGCGGCATGTCGATTGAGGATCTTGCACTGGAGAAGACCTCAGTGATTGTTCCGATACGCGTGAAGGGCTTCGATCATTTTGTAGTAGTGAAGGGGATCTTCGCGGGACACGTGATCTTGGCCGATCCAGGATTCGGAAATACGACGATGCGGGTGGATCGGTTCCTGACGTTGTGGAAGAACGGCGTGGTGTTTGTTGTTCATCCGCCGGACGAACGAATGATCGTGGAGAAGAATCTTTCGGTGGCGTCGCGGCTGGTGCCTGACGAGACGGTAATTACTCGCAAGATTGGGGTCACGGCTCCGAGCTTGTTTTTGTATTGAGGGGGAAAGGCAGGCTCGATGCTTCGGCAGAGATTTTTACTCCATGTCCTCATGACGTTGGCTTGTGCTGGGGCTGTCGTGGCTCAGACGACGCCGGCGACGAAACCCGCAGCATCACCTGCTGGGACGGCACCAGCAAAAGACCCGATCGACATCAAGCTGCAGGAGGCTCTGCGTGAGCGGGACGCCATTATCCGCAATCTTCTTGAGCGAGTGAGCGAACTGGAGTGGCGGTTGAATGGCGGATTCACGAGCCCGGTCAAGGGCGACGAGAAGCCGGTTTTGACCGCGGCTTCCACGAGCCGAGTGATTAATTCCGTTGTATCGACTTCGACCTATGACACTACGGAGCGGCAGGCGACCGAGGCCCTGGATCAGGCTTTGATCGTGCGCGGCGGTCTGCTGCTGCCTTCGGGGACGCTTGAGCTCGACAACACGGTTTCGTACTTCAGTGCATCGTCTGATCATTTGACTGTCGACGGCTTCGCGCTGCTGCCGGTATTGGTTGTGGGTGATATCACCTCTCAGCGACTGAGAGCGGACTATCTTCTGCCAACGTTCACGGCACGTCTGGGGCTGCCGCATAAGCTACAGGGTGATCTTCAGATCCCGTATGGGTACGAGTTGATTCGGACGGTGGACGCGGAGAATAACCAGACCTCTGCGAGCAGCTTTGGACTGGGCGATATCGGATTCGGACTTTCGCGGCAGTTTGTGACCGAGCATGGAAAGTGGCCCGACATGCTCGGACATGTGCGGTTCAAGTCGACGACGGGAAAAGATCCTTACAATCTTGCGAGCAGCCAGGTTGCGCTGGGTACAGGATTTCCGGGAGTTCAGGGGGATCTGACTCTGGCGAAGTCGAACGATCCGGTGGTGTTCTTCGGGAATCTGAACTACACGGCGAACCTGCCCGCAAACCACACCATTCCGGCCAACGATCCGATGAATCCTTCAGCGACGACGGTTGGACACTTCAACCCGGGATCGTCAGTGGGTTTCGAGATTGGGTCCATCCTGGCATTGAATCCTGAGACGTCGATGACGGTGGCCTGGGATCAACGGTTTACCCGCGCGACACAGCTGAACGGCGTCGACATTCCGGCTTCCTACCTGGTGGAGGGTACGCTTCGGCTGGGAACGAGCTATCTGTACGCACCGGGAAAGACGATCGACCTGAGCTTTGGCGTGGGGCTCACGCCGGATACGCCGAATCTGCAGTTCTCGGTGGGGCTGCCGTTCCGAATGGGGCTTTGGGGGCCGAAACCGAGGAAGATGGTGAAGTAAGAGGTCTATTTCGGACGGCTCAGGCTGGGTCGCCAGCGCAGAGGAAGAGGGATTGGAGGGTCGCGTCTTCGAGGAAGCAGACCTCGAGACGGATGGAGACGATCTGGCCGAGGTCGGCGGGCGTGCTGAGGTTCTTGCGGCAGGTGCAGAGATGGGTGAAGCCGAGGTGGCCGGCGCGGGTGAGTTCGAGGCCTGAAGAGATGATGGAAGCGTAGAGGTCGACTACGGCGCGGAGCTGAATCTCGAGGCAGAACTCCATCCTGGTGGGCGTGAGGGTCTTGCGATTGAGGATCCAGCCGCCGCAGTCGGCTAAGGCGGAGGTGAGCGTGGGCAGAAGGCCGTGGCGCTCTTCGTAGCTGAAGCCCTGGATGTCGAGCGATTGCATGGAGTAATAAGCCTCTGCGGTTGAATCTGTTTGCCGATAGGTTGTTCATCGGAGGAGGTTGGGCGAAGCGTGAGTCCGGTGAAGCGGTACGGTGGTCATGTGGCACTCGATTCCGAATGGTGCTGAAAAGAGGTGACTTGGATGGGGACTCCTGGCTTGTGCACGCCTAGCCGCTTATTTTCCTACTGCTGGACGGGTTACGTGTAGGAGGATGGTGGTACGAGGTTTGTATGGTGCTGGGATTGGGAACGGATTTGATCGAGACGAAGCGGGTGGAGGAGAGTATCGACCGGTATGGCGAACGCTTTCTTGAGCGGGTGTTTACAGAAGGGGAGATTGCCTATTGTCGCCGCAAAAAGAACTCAGGGGAGAGCTTTGCGGCGCGATTTGCGGCAAAGGAGGCGGGAGCAAAGGCCCTTGGGACGGGGATCAGCCGGGGGGTGACCTGGAAGGAGCTGGAGGTGCGCCGGGAGGTGAGCGGAAAGCCGACTCTGCATCTGAGTGGACGCGCTGCGGAGCTGGCGAAGGCGATGGGCGTGCGCAGGCTGCAGTTGAGCCTTACCCATAGCCGGGAGCTGGCGATGGCGGTCGTGGTGGCAGAGGACTGAGCCGGTTGCAGGAAGTTGAAACCATTAGAGCGATTTCGGCATCCATTGTTGATAAAGCACTTTACCGCAATCTGGTCCGCTATGGATTTCGTGATGGGACGAGTTGGGAGGTAATGTATTCTCTCAATTACTGGCACCCCGCTGTGTCGAAGATATAGAGAACGGCGAAGAGACGCCGCGTAGTGGATTTTTGCGCAACAAGGTCTAAAGGAGAGTTATGCCCAGCCAGCAGGAGGTCCGATGGTCGCAGTTGAAGGTGGGCGTGATCGTACTGATTTCGACCATAATTCTGGTGACGCTCCTGTTCCTGATGACGAGCTCGTCGGGGCTCGGGATTTTTTCGCATAAGCTGACGGTTGCGACATACTTTGCGAACTCGGCCGGGCTGAAGACGGGAGCCGCCGTGAACCTGGAGGGGGTGACGATCGGTACGGTGAAGACTGTGACGATCGACAACTCGCCGGAGCGCAAGCTGACGCCGGTGAAGGTGGTGATGAAGATGAACGAAAAGTTCGCCACCAACCTGAAGAAGGATTCAAAGGCTTCGCTGTCGACGGTAGGTGTGCTGGGCGATACGGTGGTGGACATCAACAGCCAGTTTGCGGTGGGGCCACCGCTGCAGGATGGCGACGTGTTGAAGACGCTGGAGACGCCGAGTCTGACCGACGTCGTGAAGGCCAGCCAGGGGACGATCGAGAGCCTGAATGTGATTCTGGCTAAGGCGAATGTGATCGTCGATAACATCGAGTCGGGCAAGGGTACGATCGGTCAGTTGATCAACAGCCCCGAGCTGCATACAAAGATCGACGCGGCAGTAGACCAACTGCTGACGCTTGAGAAGAATCTGAACTCCGGACGTGGCTCTGTCGGCAAGCTGTTGACCGACGATTCGCTCTATAACCGGCTGAATGATACGGTCGCCAAGCTGCAGAACATCGCCACCGAGGTGGATAGCGGCAAGGGAACGGCGGGCAAGCTGCTGAAGGATGATTCGCTGTACAAGAATCTGAACTCCACGCTGGCGCATGCGAACTCCATCATGGCAGACGCGGATGCAGGTAAGGGTGGGCTGGGGCTGATGCTGAAGGATCCGAAGTTCCGGCAGGACCTGAGCCATACGCTGGCCCAGATAAACGAGCTGGTGACGGGTGTGAATGATGGCCGGGGTACGCTGGGCAAACTCGCAACCGACGATGCCGCCTATACGAACGTGAATAAGCTGCTGACGTCGAGTAACGATCTGGTTGTGGCGATTCGGACGGATCCGAAGAAGTATCTGACGATCCACCTTAAGATTTTCTAGAGACAGCTTTCGGAAGATGCAGGAATCAAAGGGCGGATTTGGGCTACGGCCTGAATCCGCTTTTTTGCGTTGGTGGGGGGCGAAACTTTGTGGCTTTGTGTGTCGTCTTCGTAGCGTCACACAAATTTCTTTGCGTTTTGGCACCGACCGAAGGGACTTTCTCGCTCTGTCGAGAGTCTTTCTGCCAAGATCATCTCTGAGGAGCACCCCATGATTTCGAGGTCTGTTGCTGGTTCTCTGCTGTTGTTGTCCGCCGGGATGTGCCTGGGGCAGTCGCTTACCGGGATCGACTTGGCGGCCGGCCCTACGTCGGAGCCGAAGAAGCCGATTATTTTTGATCTTTCCGCAATTGATAAGACGGTGGATCCGTGTACGGACTTCTATCAATATGCGTGCGGCAACTGGTTGAAGAAAAATCCGGTGCCGGCTGACCAGGTGCGGTGGGGACGATTCAATGAGCTGGCGGAGCGGAACAATTATCTGTTGTACGTGGAGCTCAAGGCAGCGGCCGACGCACCGAAGACTCCGCTGGAGAAAAAGTATGGAGATTATTTTGCGGCGTGCATGAATGTGGACCTGGCGGACAAGCTGGGTGCAGAGCCAATTCAGCCGGCGATGACAACGATCGCATCGCTGAAGGATAAGAAGCAGCTTGCAACGATGGTGGCGGAGTTGCAGAGCAGATATGGCCTGAGCATGTTTTATGTTCTGGGCGTACAGCAGGACCAGCAGGACTCGAGCAAGCAGATTGTGAATGCCATACAGGGTGGGCTGTCGCTACCGGACCGGTCGTATTACCTGACTGACGATGCGCGAAGCCAGAAGATACGAGATGAATATGTAGACCATGTGACGAAGATGTTTGTGCTGCTGGGAGATACTCCGGAGAAGGCGGCGGAGGAGGCTAAGAGCGTGATGTCGATCGAGACAGCGCTGGCTAAGGGCTCAACCGATCGTGTGGAGTTGCGGGACCCGGGCAAGCGCTACCACATCATGACGGTGGAACAGCTGCAGGGTCTGTCTCCTGACTATGAGTGGCCAGCTTATCTAAGCGGCGTCAAGATCGGCGAGTTCAAGACGTTGAACGTGTCTACGCCGGACTACTTCAAGGCGATGAATGAGGAGATCGATGCGGCGAGCCTGGACTCGATCAAGAGCTACCTGCGCTGGCATGCGCTGAGAATTGCTGCACCGGCGTTGTCGAAGCCATTTGTCGATGAGAACTTTAATTTCTTTTCTGCGACGCTGCAGGGACAGAAGGAGCAGACGCCGCGGTGGAAGCGCTGTACTCGGGCTACCGATGTGGCGCTGGGTGAGGCTGTCGGGCAGGAGTGGGTGAAGCAATACTTCCCGCCCGACGCGAAGGCCAATATGGAGAAGCTGGTGTCGGCGCTGGAGCAGGCGCTTGGCGAGGACATCAAACAGCTACCGTGGATGAGCGATGCCACCAAGGTGGAGGCGAAGGCAAAGCTGGATGCATTCCGAAAGAAGATCGGCTATCCGGAGAGTTGGCGTGACTATAGCGCGCTGACAGTGAAGAGGGACGATTATCTAGGCAACGTTGAGCGGAGTACGAACTTCGAGCGGCTCAGGAATTACGCCAAGCTGGGTAAGCCTGTCGATGAGAAGGAGTGGGGGATGACGCCACCGACAGTGAATGCGTACTACAGTCAGTCGCAGAATGACATCAACTTTCCGGCGGGAATATTGCAGCCTCCGTTCTTCGACAACAGTAAGGACCCTGCGGTGAACTTTGGTGGGATCGGCACGGTGATTGGGCATGAGATGACGCATGGGTTCGACGACCAGGGATCGAAGTACGATCCCAAGGGCAATGTGCGGTCGTGGTTCACGGCGGACGATCGGGCGAAGTTTACCGAGCGTACCGACTGCGAGGTAAAGGAGTATGACGGATTTAAAGTCGCCGATGGACAGAACCTCAACGGCAAGCTGACGCTGGGCGAGAACACGGCCGACAATGGCGGTATACGAATTGCGTTCCAGGCGCTTGAAGAGGTGCTGGCAAAGCAAGGTGCGGCGGCTGAGCCCGATTATGTCGAGGGTAAACGTGATGGATACACGGCACAGCAGCGTTTCTTTATTACGTTTGGTCAGCTATGGTGCCAGAACCAGACGGAGCAGAGTGCGCGTGTGCTCGCGAAGACAGATCCGCATAGCAGCGGTGAGTGGAGATCGAAGGGCACGGTGCAGAACTTCGACGAATTTGGGAAGGCCTTCGGATGCAAGGCTGGGCAGCCGATGATGCCGGTGAACTCGTGCCGCGTCTGGTAGAGGGTTGGGGCTGACGAGAGGCCCGGGCTTCGGCCTGGGCCTTTTGTTTTTTCGAGAGCGAAAAGACGGTAACTATCTGTGGTGACCAGCCATTGATTGGGCGGAATCCATTGGATAAGTGGCACAAAGTCTCGACAGCTTCTACAATAAGCGAAGGAATCGTACCCTACAGAGTTGCTCGCGGCAGAAGGTGGGCGAAGATCGTCCACTGGCGAGGATTAAGGAAGCGCATGAAGTTGAGCAGGATTGGCCGGGTTTCAATGGCCTTGGTAGTGTCCGTAGCGATGGGTCTGGGCATGACGGCGTGCGGTGGCGGCACGATCGGGTTCATGTGGGTTCTGGGAACGCAGTATAACCAAATCGGCGGCTTTAAGATCGATGACTTCACGGGAAACCTGACGCAGATCATACATTCCCCGTTCAGTTCGGGCGGGGCCAACCCCGTGTCGATCGTTGTGAAACCGGGTGGGCGCTTCGTCTACGTGGTTAACAAGGGCGGCTCGAACAATACCGGCGTGAATCCTGCCTGCGGAACAACGGGCAGCATCAGCGAGTTCAGCGTGGGCGGCCAGGGCGTATTGACCTTCCAGCAGTGCTTCCAGAGCCAGGGATCTACTCCGGTGTGGGCGGCGCACGACAGCACAGGGAATTTTCTGTATGTGCTGGATCAGGTCGCGCCTACTGCGATTTGCGATACGACGAATCCCAATTTCACGGCGACCTCCTGCTTTGGCGACATCACCGTATTCTCTGTCGATCCGAATACGGGCCGTTTGACTCTGGTCTTGAACCAGCAGATCAAGGATCCTAATACGGGATTGCAGCTGACCTACTTCCAGGTTGGCAATATGCCATCCATGATGGCGCTCTCTGGCGGATGCCTCTTTACATTGAACTCGGCTGACCAGACGGTATTTCCTTACGCCGCTGGCTCCGGTGGGCAGTTGACGCAGACAACGAACTCGCTGATTACAACCGGGGCGACACGGGCGACCTCGATTATTGCCGGCGGCGCCGCAGTCTACATCACGGACGCAGGAGACGCGAACTCTAACGCCCCGGGACAGATCCTTCCATTCACGGTAGGGACTTCGTCCTGCTCGCTGAACACAGTTACAGGTGGCGCTATCGCGAACATTTCGCCGGCGTCCAACCCCGTGTACGCTCTTGTCGGCGGCACAGGTAGTTCGAATACTCACTTGTATGTGGCGAACCAGTCCACGACAAATTCGACACTGCCAAACAGCTCAATTTCGGCGTTCAACATTCAGTCGAACGGACAGTTGCAGCCGCTACCAGATCCTGGGAATAATCCGTATCCTGTTGGAGCGGGCCCGGTCTGTATGGTCGAAGATCCCTCCAACCAGTACATCTACACCTCGAATGGCGATGGGACGGTGACTGGCAAGAGTATCTCTACTGTTGGTCAGCTCTCTAACTTGAAACGAGCGACGACCTTTACGACGGTAGGACAGGCGACATGCCTTGCGGTAAGCGGCAACGTAAACTAGCTGGCAGCGCGGCAGCTGGAGAACCAGGACAGGACGTCATCACGAGTCCTGAGTATCTTGACAGCAGTAGAGGGCGGAAACGATTTGCCCCGGAGTTAGGCAAGCATGAAGTGGAATAAGATGGGCCGCGGATCATTGGCCTCGATTTTGTCTTTGGCGTTGTTGAGCGTAACGGCATGCAGCCGCGACTATGTGCTGGCGTATTTGTACGTGACGACGGCGAAACCGCTAACCAGTAGCTCCCCGAATGGCGGCATCAGCGCCTATGCGGTGGACTATCAGATCGGCTCGCTTTCGCCGCTGGCGGATTCACCGATTCCTGCTGGGCGAAATCCGGTAACGCTGGTGGCCTCTCCGAACAGCCAATATATATACGTCGTGAATCAAGACGACTCGACTATTGGCGAATACAAGATTGGAACCGACGGTAAGATCTACCTGCAGAACACCTACAACACGACAGGAAGTACTCCGACCGCGGCTGCAATCGATCAAGCGGGCGCGTTCCTCTACGTAACGTTCCAGTATCAGGTTGGGCCCGGGGGGCAGCAGCTTTATTCCCCGGCTTCACCTGGGCCGGGCGGGGTTACGATCTTCCCGGTTAACGGGGATGGCTCGCTGGGTACTCCTTCTACTGTGAATGTCGGCAACAATCCAGTTGGCGTCATTGTGAGCAATATTCCACCGAGCGGCAATTTGGGCCGGTTCGTCTATGTTATCGATCAGGAGACTTCAACGTCGCCTAAGGCTCAAGTGCTCGGATTTTCGCAGAATGCGACGACCGGGGCGCTGACGCCGACTCCCGGCACGGTCATCACTACCGACAGCACTGGAAGGACAGTGGCGACTGGTTATGGCGCGGGAACAAAGCCGAGTGCGATCGCTGTCGACCCTTCGGCGCGATGGGTGTACATCACGGACGAGGCGACCAACCAACTGTATGGCAATAATCTCAATAACGACGGCTCGCTGACTCCGATGGTGAACAGTCCGTTCCCGACGGGTATTTTGCCGGTTGGAGTAACGATCGATCCGCGTGGCAAGTTCCTGTATGTTGCGAACTTTACCTCGGGCACAGTGGGCGCCTATGCGCTTGATGTGAACTCCGGGACACCGACTGGATCGGTTGGCTCTGCGTCGACAGCGACTGGTACTGCACCTACGTGCGTGGCCATCGAGCCTGCATTGGGCATCTATCTGTACACGTCGAACAACCTGGAGGGAGACGTTTCAGCACTGCAGCTTGATCCGCATAATGGCGGGTTGAAGCAGGTGCAGAATACGCCATTTCCTTCGGGGGCATTGCCAACGTGTGCCGTGGCAGTTGCAAATGGATCGCACCCAACCCAGATCATTGTGAACTAAAGAGTTCGCTGTACTGGTTGCACAAAAGCCCCGCGATTGCGGGGCTTTTGCTGCGTTCGAGAGGATACCGATGGTCTTTGGATGGACTGCTTATACGCTCGGAGTGCGATCCTTACTCGGCGAGATGCGAAGTCCTTCGGCTGGAATCGCATTCAGTTAGTGCGGTCACTATGGAACCGACAGAATGAGATCTCGCGATGACAGAGATAGGATTTTGATGAGACGTAACTGAGTCTTAGCTCGCGCTAGGCAGTAATGAATTGGGCTTGCGGGAGAGATGGCGAAGGATGAGTTTGCGCGCAGGGACCTCTACAAAGTGGAAAGCGGCAAGGGCGAGCAGGATGAGTATCCCGTAAGAGAGCCACGGATCCAGAGCCACCAGGTGGAGCCTTTCGGGCACATGATAGGTGTGCAGAAGCTGAAAGACGTTGAAGTGAAGCAGGTAGAGGCAATAGCTACTCTCGCCTATGAGCAGGAGCGGACGCCAAGAGAAGAGCGCCGAGATCTGGTGAGGACCGCTGAGACCGAGAACCAGCGCAGCGAAGACCGGAGTCATGAGACCAGCGTGCATCAGAAGGTAGGGAGTGCGGAGGACCAGGGTGTAAAAGAAAACTCCCACTGCGGCGAGGCTGACTGCGGAGAGAATGAGCCGCTGGCGTGGGGTGAGGGTGAGGGCTAACTGGAGTTTGCCGAGAGTGACGCCGGCGAGGAAGGTGCAGACGTAGGGGAGCGGAGTGTACTTGAGAAAGCGGATGAGTTGGGTGGAGCTGTAACGGTCGACGGGGCCGACGATGTGATCGGGGTTCAGCAGCAGGTACAGGGAGTGGGGGATGAGGCCGATAGCCCACAGGGAAAGCAAGAGAAGGACAAGATGCAGAGGCCGTTTGGGCCAAGGCGCACGGATTAGCCAAGGGAAGGCAGCGTAGAGGACGACCTCGCTGGAGAGGGTCCAGGCGACGGTGTTCCAGAAGGTGGCGAGCGACGGGCTCCAACCTTGCAGGACTAATGGAGTGAGGATAATTCCCTTCCAGAACTCGGCATGGGAGCGCGCGTGCCACTCGTCCTGCACCATGCGGAAAGAGAGCAGCAATACCAAGAGATAGACGGGGTAAAGGCGGGAGAAGCGGGCCAGCCAGAACTCGCGCTTGACGAGAGTCTTTGCGCGATCGGCGTAGTTGTAGGTTAAGACGTAGCCGGAGATGAGGAAGAATACGCCTACGAAGACGTAGCCATTACCGATGATGGGGTAGAGGAACCCGAGGTGAGGAGGAGTGAAGTGAAACAGGATGATGAAGATGGCGAGTAAGGTCCGAATGCCCGTGAGCGCAGGAAGAGGCGGCTTACGCGTGGTCACGACCGCAGGACGCGCAGGGGAGGTTGGCGATCGCTCGATCCGTGGTTCCAGGAGGCTCGTATTCACTCGTGTCTTTCCTGCTTGTTTGGATGATAGTGGGATCTAACTTTATCTAACGCGGTTTCTAGATATTTGACGTGGAGAAACGTCAGGAAGATGAGATATTTCACGCGATTCGACGATGGGCTCTTCCAGGCTATTGAAAACGGGCATACTTCACCCAATTGAGACATATTAGGTCTTCAAGAGACTTCTTCGCATCGCTCGAAATGACAGCAAAGAATAGGCTAGCGCAAGTCGATGGTCAGGCGGTGACGAGGGATCCGATTTTTTCTCCGCTGACTACACGGACGATGTTGCCGGGCTCGCGCATGCTAAAGACCATCATGGGCATGTTGTTGTCTTTGCAGAGCGAGACGGCGGTGGTGTCCATTACGCGGAGGTTGAGGCGAAGGATGTCGTTGTAGGTGATCTGTTCGAACTTGGTGGCAGTGGCGTCGATTTTGGGGTCGGCGGTGTAGATGCCATCGACGGAGGTGGCCTTGAGGAGGATGTCGGCCTTGATCTCCATGGCGCGGAGGCTGGCGGCGGTATCGGTGGAGAAGAACGGGTTGCCAGTGCCGGCGGCGAAGATGACGATGCGGTTCTTCTCGAGGTGGCGCATGGCGCGACGGCGGATGTAGGGCTCGGCTACCTCGTGCATCTCGATGGCGGACATGACGCGACAGAAGAGGCCAAGCTTCTCGATGGCGTCCTGGAGCGCGATGGCATTGATCACCGTGGAGAGCATGCCCATGTGGTCGGCTGCGACTCGGTCCATGTCGATCGCCTGCTGAGCGACGCCGCGGAAGAAGTTGCCACCGCCAACGACGATGCCGATCTCACAACCGAGGGCGTGGACAGCAGCGATTTCGGCGGCGATTTTGTGGATGAAGACAGCATCGATACCAAAGCCTTTGCCGGCGGCCAGGGCTTCGCCAGAGATTTTTAGAAGGACTCTTTTGTACATGTCAGAACTAAGTATCGCATGGTGAAGCGCCGAGGGAGCCTGTGGTTGAGATTGAGTATGGCGAAGGGGTAGCGCAGATGGCTTCTGCAACTTTAGGGTCAGGGCAGAAATTGCGCACAACTTTGCAAAGTAAGGTGGGTATTGAAAGGTGCGGGCACGACAGGATGTAGCCCAAGGAGAGAAGAAAAATATGTTTACGAAGGTACGTTTGATGATTTTGACCGCTGGTTTTGTAGCGGCAACAGCACCGATGGCGATGCAGGCCGAAGTTCCAGGGCCACACCCGGCTTACCTGCACGCACTCAGCGATCTGCGCGCGGCTCGGCACTACCTGAACGATGGATGGGCGTGGTCGCCAGTGAAGCACGACGACGATGCAGCGATTCGCGAGATCGATGCGGCAATCAATGAGCTGAAGCAGGCTTCGATTGACGACGGTAAGGGCCTTAATGACCCCTTCCGTGTCGACGCGCACCTGAGCCCGCATGACCGGTTTAAAAAGGCGAATGAGCTGCTTTGGTCAGCGCACAATGACATCTCAAAGGCCGAGGATGTACCGGAGGCGCGTGGACTGCGTAACCGAGCAACTTACCACATCGACCGGGCACACGATATCGTCGACAAGGCGCAGCAGACGGCTCACTGGGAGTAGCCGTGGTTGATGGAAACTAGGCGCAAAAAATACTATTTTCAATAATTTAGACAGGAAAAAAGAAGGCCCCGAAGAATTTACTTCGGGGCTTTTCTTCATTTTGCTTCTATCTAATTGAGCCGAGATAACTAATACGTCATACGATTCCTCTTGATTGGCGCGGGGATTTGCGATTCAGGGCTTGACAGAATATTTGAGGGCTGTGGGCCTCGTGTATCTGGTGTCGTTGTTTTTTCGGCTTGTCGTTCAACGGGAAGTTGGGCGGAATTCAATTTTCTCTTCTATGTCGATGGGCCGAATGGAGAGTTTCTCTCAATTTGGCGAGTAAACAAACCGGACGACCCGGTTTTTAGCATGGCACTCCTCGGTGTCTTCGGTACAAGCTGGACAGATCTCACCCCAGGGCACCGCCAGTTTGATCCGATTCTCAGCAATTCCCTTGCGTACCAGAAGTTGCTTGACCCACTCCGCGCGGCGCAGTGAGAGATTTAGGTTATAGGCCTCGGTCCCCGTCGGGGAGGCGTAACCTTCAATGAAAAAGCGAGAGCCTGGATGATCCTTCAACCATTGGACATCAGCATTCAGAGTGTCCTCGTCCAAAGCATGGTCGAAGCCGTCGTGGGCGAACGTGATCTTGTGCACGTTCTGGTTGAAAGCTTCCTCATCGGGGCCATAGAGAACTACTTTGGGTTTTCCCCAATAATCGACCCAATAGGCATCATCAGAGAAACCATCTGAAGGACCCATCTTTGCGAGTAGCGGGATACTGGTGAGAAGCATCGTGACCGCAACAAGAACCAGTCGGCATTTCATGGGTGTATCTCCGTTCGGTTGTGATTGCCGCATTGAAGCGCGGTACGGTCGATCCTACCCAATGTTTGTCGGCCCACACACTGGCAAAACTTCTAGAGGCGCGACCGAGAAAATCGGTGTCGAAAATTAACGGACTGCACGACAGAGTGCACGCCTGGAGGCAGAGGACGAGTGCGATGTCGAGCACGCGGAAGAGGGATGGATTTGCGGTTTGGGGGCTTGACAGCGATCTTTGCGGAACAAAATAGCGTGGTCCGCAACTCTCTCTTAAGGATCTGTCGCGGAGAGGCTATGATAACTCGATCCGCAACTCATTTTTACTGGGCCCTTTGCTCGTTCCTATTCTCGTAACTGATGATTCGGAGGAAGTGTTATGCGTCGATCCCAGCCCTCGCTGAAAAGCCTTTACCTGCTGGTGTGCCTGGTTACTTTGTTGATTTGTTTGTCGAGCGCAGAAGCGCAAAATCCTAATGCCCTCTCCCCTGCTTTCGAAGGCAAGCAGGTGGTGGTGAAGATCGATATGCCGGGAACGCAGAAGGGCGTCGATATCTATCCGAACCGGCAGCCGTCGCTCGATGCGAAGAGCTATGGGGACCGGTTGAAGCAGTTTGGCGTGTCGCTGCAGAGGGGCGATACGGTGATGGTGACGAAGGTGAAGGTGAACAAAGACAATGTGGAGTTTCAACTAGGTGGCGGTGGGTTTGGAACGGCCATGGACAACTCCGACACCACGGTCCACTTCACGCCGTCGGACAAGAGCAGCAGAGAGAAGGATCTGGAAAATCAGATCAGCAATGAGACCGATCCGGATAGGCGCCGGTCTTTGCAGCGGGAGCTTGATTATGTGAGGTCGGAACGGGAGCGGCGGGACCGGATCGACCGCGCGAGAGCTGAGCAAGACGCCGATAGACGGACTGAACAGGTGGCGATGAAGCGGCAGCAGGGTGGGTCGCGGTTCAACGTCAAACTGGATGCGCGCGGGATGGGGGACTCGTTGACGCCACAGGTGATTCAGACAGCGCTGGCGGAGTATGTTTCGTTCCCGGGCGATGCTCCGGTTGGGGGCGCGCCGGGTGGTACTCCAGGGCTTGCTATGCGTCCTCCGGATGGTGGAGGAGATCCGGCGCAGAGTTTGAAAAAAGGTATGACGCGAGAGCAGGTCGAAGCCCTGTATGGTCCGGCGGTGGAGGCGCATGACCGAACGGAGAATGGGATGTCCATGACCTCGTGCACGTATAAGAGCAGGGATGAGAAGGTTCAGGCGGATTTTGTGAATGGTGTGCTGGTGCAGTACTCCGTTTCGTCACAATGAATGTGATTGAAGCCGCTTCCATTGCTATGAACTGGCGCGGCCTGCCTCTGTGGCCGTCGGAACTTCGATAAGTTTGCCGGAGTGGACGTCATAGATGTAGCCATAGACGGGGATCGATTTGGGGACGAGTGGGCTGGTGCGGATGCGGGTGACGTCGGCGAGGACGGACTGGGCCTGATCTTTGATGGTGAGGAATTCGACGAACTCCGCAGCTGTTGAGCCGGGACCTTTGCCTACGTCTTTGAAACCTTCAGCGGTGAGGGCAGCGGTTTCGAGGCTGTTGGCGAGAAGGCCGCGGATGACGTCGTTGGTGAAGAACTGCATGCCGCAGTCGGTGTGGTGGATGACGAAGAACTCTTTGGTGCCGAGGAGCTTGTAGCTGATGACGAGGGAACGGATGGCGTCGTCACTGGCGCGGCCTCCGGCGTTGCGGATGACGTGCGCGTCTCCTTCGGAGAGGCCGGCGTATTTCGCTGGGTCGAGGCGGGCGTCCATGCAGGTGAGGATGGCGAAGCCGCGGGCTGGAGGAAGGGCTAGTTTCGACTTTTCGCCGAAGCTGCTGGCGTAGGCTTCGTTGGCGGAGAGGACTTCGGTGAGGATTTTGCTCATGGTGGTGTCTCCTTCAGACTTGCGTCTGATGTTGGGTGCGGTCGGAGTTACTCTGCGTGGGGATCGACGGTGTGGATGGGGAGATCGTAGTGATTGGAGGTAAGCTCCCAGCGGCGATTCTCTTCTTTGTGGAGTGTGTTCTGGTCGGGGAAGAGTTGGTGGAGGACTTCGCCTTCGTGAGTGGAGGAGGCTTGGTCCTTGTAGGTGATGACGATGCGATAGTCCCAGCGACTGTCCTCGGAGGTGTGCAGGCCGGGGCCATAGACGGTGTAGCTGGTGATGTAGCCGAGTTGCTGCTCACGGTCGAGAGCAGCGATTTGATACTTGCGGAAGATTGACCACCATTCATCCTGATGACCGTACTGAACTCGGTAGACCCACTCGACCAGATAGGGCTTTGCTGGGGTGGGGGCTGCGGATTGAGCTTTGATCGTGATCGGTGCGATGAGGGTGAGGACCGCGAGAGGAAGGCTGATGAGTCTTCGCATTGGTGTGATCTCCGTAGATTGTTCGTCGTCGGCTAAAAAGATGGCGGCGCTGAATGTGGATGCCTGGACCGGAAGGTCGAAGCGAGATGAGAGCGCTCATGGTTTGCCCGACTGACGATTGATCTGGAGGGTTCTGCTATGCCCGAGGTGTCGTCAGCCTAGAGGCGGCTGGACGGACAACAATAACGGGCTGCAATGGCAGAGTGCATGAGTGGAGGCTAAAGGAGGATGAGTACGGCGTCAAGCGTTGGGGTGGATGCATGGGTCCGCCAGTTCGGGCGACCCTGGCGACTTCTGGAGGTCTGCGAGTAGCGCGGCTAAGCAGGTGATACCCTACGTTCGCTCCCCCAAAATAGTTTTCTTTTCCAGCTACATGGATAAGACCGGCCGCGCAGTGCACTCAAATTTGAAAGGTAATTAAGTGACTATGAACGGCCTATCGAAAGCGGCAGACGCCGCAAGCTGCAGATCTATGGCTCGCAAGGCATCAGCAGCCCTTACCCTCCTTATCCTCTGCGTCTGTAACAGTCCTGCTGCCGATGCTTGCACGCGCGCTGTCTATCTTGGGACCGACAACGTTGTGATCACCGGCCGCTCGATGGATTGGGCGGAAGATATCTATTCGAACGCCTGGGTCTTTCCTCGTGGCATGGAACGCGACGGCGCTACTGGGGCGAACACGATTAAGTGGACCTCCAAATATGGCAGCCTGACTGTTTCCGGCTACGACGCAGGAACCGCAGATGGGATGAACGAGCATGGGCTGGTCGCTAATGTTTTGTATCTTGCCGAATCCGACTACGGCACACCGCAGGCCGGCAAGCCGACTATCTCCATCATGGCGTGGGGGCAGTATGTTCTGGACAACTACGCGACTGTTTCCGAGGTGGTGGACGCGTTGCGAGCCGAGCCGTTCGTAGTGATCGCGCCGACGCTGCCCAACGGTAAGGGGGCGCAGTTGCACCTCGCGGTTTCGGACCCGAGCGGCGACTCAGCCATCTTCGAATACCTTGGTGGCAAGCTTGTGATTCATCACGATAGGAAGTACCAGGTGATGACGAACTCGCCGAGCTTCGACGAGCAACTCGCGATCGAAACCTACTGGACCGGTGTGAACCCGCTTACCTTCCTCCCGGGGTCGATCAGCGCTGCCGACCGCTTCGTCCGCACCTCATTTCTGATCAACGCGATCCCGAAGCAGGCCGACCCGCATACAATCAAGGCGGTGCCGGGCGGTACGTATGATAATCAGGCGGTCGCTGCTGTGCTCGGAGTTATGCGCTCGGTCAGCACACCGCTGGGCATCACCCACCCGGACAAGCCGAATCTAGCGTCCACGTTGTGGCGCACCGCGTATGACCAGAAGAACAAGGTTTTTTACTTCGACTCTGCAACCAGTCCGAATGCCTTTTGGGTTCCTCTGGCTGGACTCGATTTTACGAAGGGCGCTCCGGTAAAGAAGCTGACGATGGCGGGCGGCAAGGTCTATGCAGGCGATGCCTCGAGTAAGTTTGAGACGGCGACTGCGTTCACGTTTGCATCGGGACACTAGAGGCAGTTCAGTTCTCGATGGCTCGAATATGTAACAGCAAAAGAAATGCCCGGGCTTGTGGCCCGGGCATTTTGTTTCGGTGACGGTTACAGATTAGGCGGAGGCTTCTTCGACGGCTTGCTTGGCCTGGGCTACGGTCCAGTCGGCGGCGCCTACCTTGAAGCGGGCGAAGCGGCGGACGCTGATGTTCTCGCCGAGCTTGGCGACCTTCGAGGCGATGAGCTGACCGATGGTCTGCGAGGCTTCCTTGATGAAGGGCTGATCGAGGAGGCAGAACTCTTCGTAGAACTTGGCGAGCTTGCCGGTGAGCATCTTCTCGATGATCTCGGCGGGCTTGCCGGAGGCTGCAGCCTGGGCGCGGTAGACGTCCTTTTCGCGCTCGAGGTCGGCTTCGGTGACGTCCTCGCGGCTGACGAAGCGCGGGTCGACGGCGGCGATGTGCATGGCGACGTCGCGGAGGAGCTCCTGGAAGTCTTCGGTGCGGGCTACGAAGTCGGACTCGCAGTTCAGCTCGAGGAGAACGCCGATCTTGCCGCCGGCGTGGATGTAGGTTCCGACTGCGCCTTCATTGGTGGTGCGGGTTGCCTTCTTGGCGGCCGATGCCATTCCGCGCTTGCGGAGGACGACGAAGGCGGCTTCCATTTCGCCTTTTGCTTCTTGCAGCGCCTTGAGGCAGTCGCCCATGGGGGCGCCGGACTTTTCGCGGAGTTCTTTGACGAGTTTTGCGTCGATCTTTACGGCAGTTTCAGACATTGTGGGTTTCCTTGGAGTGGCGGTTTCTGCGAAAGGGGGCGCGGGCTGGATGCCCGCGCCCCCACCAAAATAACAAGAGGCGGTTACGGCACGGCTAACGCTGTGCCTTTTCCTTGTGACGACCTCTCGGCACGAAAAGCGGCTTTAGACGGCGGCCTGGGCTGAGATGGACTCGGACTCGGCTTCGGGCTCGGTCGCGGCTGATGGAGCCTTGCGGATGTTTCCGCCGAGGACTGCAGCGAGGTCGACGGTCTCGTCTTCTTCGGGAGCAGCTTCGGTGGGCTCGGCAGCGGCGAGAATCTCGCCGGGCTCGATCTCGCCATCTTCGCCGATGTACTCGGGGGAGACTGTGAGCGGCTGAACGTCAGCGGACTCGGTGGCGAAGGCCTTCTCGGAGACCATCTGGACGCCTTCGTAGGCGGAATCGGCGATCTTCGTGGTGAAGAGGCGGATGGCGCGGAGGGCGTCGTCGTTGCCGGGGATGACGTAGTCGACGACGGTGGGGTCACAGTTGGTGTCGACGACGGCGACGACCGGGATGCCAAGCTTGCGGGCTTCGGCGACGGCGATGGCTTCGTTGTTGGAGTCAACGACGAAGATGGCGTCGGGGAGGCGCTTCATGGACTTGATACCGGCGAGGTTGGTCGAGAGATGCTTGCGCTCGCGCTCGAGCTTGATGACTTCCTTTTTGGTGAGGAGCTCGTAGCGGCCGTCGGTGGACATGTCGTCCAGTTCCTGGAGGCGCTTGACGGACTTCTGCACGGTGATCCAGTTGGTCAAGAGACCACCGAGCCAGCGGCTGTTGATGTAAGGCATGCCGGCGCGAGTTGCTTCTTCCGCGATGGCATCCTGAGCCTGGCGCTTGGTGCCGACGAAGAGGATGAGCTTGCCGGTGGCGGTGAGATCGGTGACGAACTTGGAAGCCTCTTTGAACATCTTGAGGGTCTTCTGGAGGTCGATGATGTAAATGCCGTTACGCTCGCCGAAGATGTACTCCTTCATCTTGGGGTTCCAGCGCTTGGTCTGATGCCCGAAGTGAACGCCAGCTTCGAGCAGTTCTTTCATAGTGATGTTTGCCAATGTAGCTCCTTAGTGAAGACAGCCGGTACCGTGGTGCCGGTGCCTGGATTGATCCCTCGTGAGGGAGATTTGACTCCTGACCTCATGCTGCAGTCGCGAGCGACGTGGGCGTGAGGGTGTTGCGATGGGCGCCGAACGAAGTGTCCGGCACCCATTCAAACTGTGTGGGCCTGATTCTCGAAGAACAGATAAAAGCAACAGCAAAGAAATTGCTGAAAAGCCTTTTTCTATCGTTTTGAGAACTGAAAGCGAGCGCGAGCGCCCTTCTGGCCGTACTTTTTGCGCTCTTTACCACGCGAGTCGCGGGTAACGAGGCCTTCTGCCTTGAGCGCCTTGCGGAGCTCGGGGTTGAAAACCATGAGAGCGCGTGCGATGCCGAGCTTGACTGCGTCGGCCTGGCCCATGACGCCGCCACCCTTTACGGTGGTGATGACGTCGAAGGTCTCGCCGATGTCGGCGATGCCGAGCGACCGCTTGGCGGCTGCGCGCTGTTGAGCGGTGACGAAGTAGACGTCACACTCTTTTTTGTTGACGGTGAATTTGCCGCTGCCTGGACGCAGGAAGACGCGTGCGATCGAGGACTTGCGACGGCCGGTTCCGTAGTACTGAATCAGATCTGCCATGGTGCTCCTTGAACTTGATAGAACCCGGGGCTGGTGCCCCATATTTCGTTAGCTCCTGCAATGCAGGAGGGGACGCTTAGCCTTCGAGCGAGTGAGCAGGGTGCGCTGGCACCATGACCTTCGACGTGAGAACCTTGGGTGCGTTGGACGCGTGGAAGTCCATGGCGACGGGCTGCTGGGCAAGGTGCGGATGTTGGCTGCCCTTGTAAACCTTGAGCTTGGTGGCCATCTGGCGGCCCATCTTGTTCTTGGGGAGCATGCCCTTGACGGCCTGTTCGACGATGGCTTCGGGGCGACGGGCGAGGAGCTTGATGAAGGACTCTTCGCGGAGACCACCGGGGAAGCCGGTGTAGCGGCGATAGAGCTTCTGGTCAGACTTGAGGCCGGTCAGCACGATCTTTTCGGCATTGATGATAATGACGTGATCGCCCATATCGATGTAGGGGGTGTAGAGGACGTTGAGCTTGCCGGCGAGGATGGAAGCGGCCTGGGTGGCGAGGCGGCCGAGGGTCTTGCCGCTGGCATCGAGCACAAACCACTTGCGCTTAATATCTTTGCCGCTTGGGATGGTGGTGGACATCGTTGAGTTACTCCTTGTTTCTGCCGTCTTCAGTGTTCGGCTTGGTGCATGAAGAAAGTGGTGCGGTTAGTGGTGCGCTAACAATAACTTCAGGAAAACTAAAGATCGATTGCGCCAGAGCAGGGCGGCGTGGCGAAGGAAGAGAGGCTTCTCTCTCCAAACACGCGGAAACGGACCGCTTGACCTGGACTACGCACAAACCTATGGGATGGGTGCTTCAGGGCGGCTATGTTACAAGCTGCTCCCAGTGGATCCACCACGGATGCCTCGATTGCCTGACTCGCCTGGGAACGGTGCTGACACAGACGTACAGACGCGAGACTGCGCGAGTCTCAAGTTTACTGAGATAGCTGGGGTTCCGTCAAGGGTTGATTGCTGTCGTTTCAGGCAAATTCGGGCTGCCAGCCGGAACTGCTACAGGAGTCGCCAGGTCCAGGACGTACATTTGGCCGTCGTCGTAGAGATGCCGGCGGGAGCGGGCGAGTTCGGCATATTGCTGATGGGAGCGGAGGGTGATAGCGGCTTCGCTGTGGACCCACTGGGTGCGGTTGGGGTCGTGGATCACGTGAATGGCTTCGTGGTCGAGGGGGCCAAACTCGGCGTACGAGCAGACGAGATAGCGGAGGTTGTTGGCGAGAAGGTAACGGGCGAGGGCTTCGCCGTCTTCGCGGGCGGGCCAGCCGGGGGGAAGGCTGGCGGCGCCGGGGTAGTCGGCGATGTTGATGGCGTTGGCGCGATAGTCGAGGAGGAAGCTGTTGGTGACGGTGGCGAGGGCGCCGGCGTCGGTGGGGATGGCACGCTGGACGGCGGCGTATTCGTCGGCGACGCTGGCTGGGACGATGGGGGTGTCGCGAAGGCCAGCCTTGAGGCTGAGGGGGATCTGGGCGTACTCGTTGGTGAAGAGATTGCGCCAGGTGGTGATGGCGGTATAGGCGATGAAGAGGATGGTAAGAGCTTGCAGGATGGGCCATTGCCGCGCGTTGGGAGCGGCGTTGCGGCGGCGGCTGAAGACGACATAGAGTAGCAGCATCGCAGGGATGATGCAGGGATAGTTGTAGCGGCGGACGGAGTCTCCGCCGGTACCGATGCCAACGAGGAGGGTGGCGAAGAGGGCGGCTGCGGAGAGGGACAGGATGGCTTCGCCCTGCTCGTCACGGTCACCCAGGAACCATTCGAGGGCGAGGAGAAGAAAGAGTGGGGCGCAGAAGGGCACGACCTTGTGCAGGATGATGGAGATTCCTGCTCCGGAGGGAGCGGGGTAGAGGCCGTAGGCGCTGTACTGGTAGCCCTTGCCGAGCGAAGGATAGAACCATGTGCCCGAGGTGAAGTGGCTGGCGATCATCCAGGGGGCCATGACGATGAAGCAGCCAAGGGCGCCGAGGAGAAGGGTCTTTGCGCCCGCGGAGAGGCCGCGTCGTCTCCAATGGATGATGGCGACGCAGGCTACGAAGATGACTCCATGGGGAAGATAGGTGGACTTGGTGGTGGCGACTACTCCGGTGACTGCGCCGAGGAGGAGGGCTTGGAGCGCCGGGTTTTCTGTGAGGAGTCTGCGGTTGGCCGTGAGGTAGACCAGAGCAAAGAAGAGGGCGCTGGGAAGGATGACGAAGGTGAGGTTGAACTGAAGCTGCGGCGTTGTAAAGACGAGGAGCGCGAAGACGGCTCGCTGCAATGGGGTGAGGCGGAACTCGGATGCGAGAGCGAATGAGAGGAAGGCCAGCAAGAGAAGACCGAGGGCGCGATCGGCCATCTGGACGTCGGCGAGCGGAAGAACGGCGAGGACCAGACCCTGCAGGAAGTAGTTGCCGCCGATGCTGGACATGATGCGGCGTTCGCTGAAGGGATCAGCGGCGTAGTGGTGAAGCTGAAGCATCTTCGCAGGGGTGGCGAGGTAGAAGTTGTAGTCGTCCGAGGCCTGGTAAGACGGCCAGTGAACGGTTGCCGCGAAACGGATGGCAAAGACGAAGGCAACAATGAGAAGGATGAGTGGGACCGCCTTCGAGGCTGTTGACGTTGTTGAGGGCTGCTGATTAGCGGCGCTGTCCGGGTCCGCATCCTGAAGGGTAACCCGGAGCAGGATCGTGGCGAGAAGGCCGAGGAGGGTCACCGCGATGAGGATGGGGACGGTGATGGCTTTGAGAAGGTTGAGGCATCCGCCAAGGAAGATGATGACGCCGAAGCCGCTGGTCGCTGCTAGGACTATGGATGGGCGGCGCACGTTGAAGAGGCGCAGGAGGACGGCGCCGTAGCCCGCGATAGAGACGAACAGGAGGACACACCAGAGAAGGGCCTCAGTGAAGTGCAGGAGTGAAGCTGGGGTCATTCAAGATCCTCTGCGGGTATGGAGTGGACGCGTTGCAGACTCGGTCCAGGAGCGTCGTAGCGAGAGAGACTCTCAGGATCAGCGGCCATCCACATTGGGGGTTCATTCGTTGGGGTCATGAAGCTTGCTGTTGGGGCGGCTTTGTCAGATTACACCACGGATTTGCGGCGATATGCGAGGGAATCCGTTTACAGTAACCGTCGTCGACGAGCGGATCACGGACGAGAGGATCACGCTGGCGGCCCGGAAGCAATCGGCAACGGCGCTTTCTGAGACAGGGTCCTTCGTGAGGCGGTGAGACGGCGGCCGAGGAGCATCGATGGATGCTCGATGAGGCGATAGAAGATCTCGGTGACGATGAGGGTGATCGCTATATAGATAACGAAGAGAACGTCCATGCGAACGCGGCCCATGAGCGTGTGGATGAGGGCGAAGAGAATCGTACCGTGGATGAGATAGAGGCTGTAGGAGCGTTCGCCGAGGTAATGGATCGTGTGGCTGGTCAAAAAGCTGTGGAAGGGTCGGCTGTTCATCGCGAAGATGATCAGCATGACAGCTCCGGCGGCGACGGGCCAGTCGAACAGGTCTCCGGGGATCGAAAGACGTTGGGTGAGGCTGCTGGCATCGGAGAAACCGTAAAGGGCCAGGGAGACGAGAGCTAGAGCGGCGGCATAAGAGGGTTTGAGCCGGGCGTACCAGCGATTGACCGCGTGAAGATGCTTCGCCAGAACTGAACCGATGATGAAGAAGGCCGCGTAGTGCAATGTACGCGTGGTATTGATGGCGGCGTCAAGACTACCGAGATGAAGACCGGCCGATAAGAGGCGCGCTGCCGGGAAAGATGCGAGCGAGAGCGCGACCGCGCAGACAATGAGCCACCTGGATTGGAGACGCAGAACAGCGACTGCGATGAAGGGAAAGACGAGAGAGATTCGCATCTCGTAAACAAGCGACCAGAACGCGGTGTTGAACTGCTGCCAATCGTAGCTGCCGAGAAAGAGGACGTGCTGGATAACGAGGTGAGCCGTGACCGGCTCTGACCAGGTGTAGTTGATCCAGTAGTTGTCGTAGGGGCCGTGGCCGGGAAAGCTGAGGTCGCAGAGGATTGCGAGGGTTAGCGCACCCAGATATGGGAGGTAGATGCGGCAGACCCTCTTGAGAAGAAAAGGACCATAGCTGAGTCCGGTCTTCTTTTTGTATGGAAGGGTGAGGACAAAACCACTGAGGAGGAAGAAGAGGATGACGGCTTGATGTCCGGCGATAAGCAAACGCAAAGGCGTTCGAATCAGGAGGTGGATGAAGCCCGCTGAGCAAAGACGTGAAAAGTGGTGAAGGACTACTGTGAGCGCGGCCACTCCGCGCAGAGAATCCAGTTCGTAAAAGCGTCGAGGATTCGCCTCGTGGCGTGGGTCTGTTTCTTCAGGCATGCTCACGCAAAGTATAGCTTGGAGGCTGGGTGGGGCCTGATCTCAATGCTCGAGCTGGATAGGACTGGGTTGCTGGCCGAAGCTGGTCTGGAGCAGGCGGGGGATGGTGGGTTTGCGATGACGGCGGGGAGTCGTGCCAGGGGTGGCGGGGTCGAGGCGGTAGAGGATGAGGAGGTTGCGTTCGGGATCGTCCATGGCGGGGAACGCGGCGACGCGCTGGAGGTGATACATGGGGGCGAGCGCGTCCATCTTGTCGTCGTCCACCTGATTCCAGGCGACGTACCAGCCGGGGTGATAGGCCTGGACGCGAACGGCGAGCTCCATGGTGCCGAAGTCGTCGCAGATGGAGGGAAGGCCGGTCATGAGAGACAGATTTGAGCCGCTGATCGAGAGGATAAGGGGGCTGTGGGTTCGGTCTGCGGCGACGATCTGACGGATCTCGTCGGCAGCGGTGGTGAAGGTGTAGTCGGGAGTGCGGACGTAGTGAAGGGTCTGACGGGCGTCGGTGACGGTGAGGATCGCTAGTGCGGCGACGACGCTGGCGATGGCGAGGCGGCGGAGCGGGTTTCGGGTTGGATTATTCGGCTGGGCGATCGACGGATTCCAAAGACCTGAAGATACGACGGGGATCAGCAGAGTGAGAGGCACTGCGATGACGAGGTAGTACCGGGGCTGAAGGTTGTTGTGATATGCGAGGAACGCAGCGTAGCCGACGGCCCAGAGCAGGAGAGCGGGTACGAGCGGGTTGCGCAGGAGGCGTGGTCGGAAGAATAAGGCCGTGGCTGCAGCCAGGATGCCGAGAGGGTAGAGGATGTTGCCCATCCATAGGCCGTCGGCGATGGTGTTGCCGAGAACGGTGAGGACGGTGGACGGGGTCATGCCAGTGTAGGCGTTAGCGCTGAAGAGGTAACGGTAGTCGTCGAGGAAGTGAGGGCGGACGACCAGGCCGTAGTAGGCAAGCCAGATTACAGTCGCAAGAGCAACGACCGGGAGTCCGAGGCGGAGGAAGGGGCGGAGGCGATATCCGGCTCGTGCCCACAGTATCCAGGCGATCGCAGGGAAGAGAAAGACTGCCGTGGTCTTGGTGAGGACCATGAGCGGAAGGATCAGGCCAAGAGCGAGGATAGGGATGACCTGAGTGAAGCGAGCTTTTACCGAAGTGAGACTTCCCTGCCTCGGCGTGAGATAAGAGGCGACCAAAAGGGCGAGGAGCGTGAAGAGGATGAGGAGCGGCTCAAGGATGGCCAGACGAGTAAAGACGTAACAGAAGGGACTAACAGCGAGAAGAATCACAGCGAGGGCTGGCGCAAGGTGGATCGTCGTCTTTTGCTCCGCTGGGGTGGAGAGATTTTGCCAGCGGCGGACAAGCAGGTAGGACGCGGCGAGAATCAATGCGAAGATGCCTACCGTTAAGGCGCGTGCAGCGACGAGGTTGACGCCTGTGAAGCGAAAGAGCGCGGCTTCGAGGAGAGGCCAGACAGGAAGGGCGGCGGCGGGGTTGAAGTCGCCGGGGACATACCAGTGGCCGCGCTGAAAGTGACGGATGGCGCCGTCTCCATACCAACCTTCGTCGGTGTACTTCGCCCAGTCCATCCATGGGGAGTGGTTCGGAAAGTCGGCATTGAGATGGAAGGCGTGCAGGATGAGGAAGATGGAGGCGAAGAGAAGCAGGACCGCTTCGACGGCCTGAAGGATTCGGAACGAGTTGGGGCCCGGCTGATTCATGTATACGGAGGGTTAAACGCAAGTATGTTGTAAGAGTTCAGGTTATTACAGAAATAGTACGAAGAGGTGCAAAGAATTGCAGGGAGACGGGTTGGGAGCTTCTTACGGTGCTATTCTTTGCTCTCACACCAGCGGGAGGCGGGACGTAAGCCGATGAAGCAGGGCCCTGAAAGAGCAACGAGCGTTCTGCTGTGCGTCCTGGTTTTATCAGTGGGGGTATTGGATTCCCGGGAGTATGGGCGGGAGTTCCATCAGAATCCAAAGGCGTGGATGGATGTGATCGCGGGAACGGCGAACGCGCCTGCCCAGTATCGAATTGGAGTAGTGGATACGGCTTCCTTTCTGGCTCGCCATGCTCACCTGGAGTTGGGCCATGTACTGACCTTGCTGGATGTGCTCTCTGGGTTGATTGCAGTGTTTGTGCTGTTCTGGGTTCTACGTCGTTCGTTGGTGTATCGCAAAGCTCGACAGTCGGCGCAGTGGTTTGGGGCGGCTAGCTTTCTTGTTTTGATGCAGTTTTATCTTGGCTGGGTGATCTGGTATCAACGGCCGGAGACATTGCCGACGGCGGCGATGGTCGCTTTGACGTTGGCGCTTTTAACGGTAAGAGTGCCTTGGGCCGGTTTGGTGGGAACGGTGTTGGCAGTCGCGGGAGTGTTGCTGATCGCAGTTGCGCAAGGATATATCCGGGCCGACGTTGCGCTGGCACTGCATGCTGGAGTTTTGCTGGTTTGCTTTACGTCCGCAGGCAATGGTTTTGCGTTGGGACGAGGGGTGCAGGCCGGGACGAGTTTGGTCGCGATGGTGCTGGTGGCGGGGATCCAGTATGACCTGATGCGACGGGTCTTTCCACTGGCTAACTATGGTGATACGCCGGTGTTCCAACTTCTCCAGAACCTGCAGGCGCCGACGACACAACTTCCCTTCTTGCTTTTTCTGGTGCCGTTTGGGTGGACAGCGGTGGTGTTGGTGCAGCGGCGTTATCAGGCGAACTCGGCAGGGTTAGGGATGTTCGTCGGGGCGGTAATATTTCTGGGAATGTGGCTAGTGGTAGGAAGGATCAAAGAGGTGCGAATCTTCCTGCCGTTTGCGGTTGCGTTGGCGCCTCTGACGACGGAGTTGGCAATTCAACGCTTTTTGCCTGATTCCGCCGAAGGGTAAATCCGCTTCGCTTGATGGTGGAGTCGCTCGATGCCGTTGGCTATTCGTAGGAGAGAGCGTCGATGGGGTCTTTGCTGGCGGCCTTGAGTGCCGGGTACAGGGCGCCCAGAAGAGCACCGACGAAGGCGATCAGGATTGCTTTCCAGACGTATGGCACGTTGATGACGAAGTCGAGCGTTGGGAAGCGGGCTTCGAGGGCGGCGCTGAGGGCGAAGCTGGCTATAACGCCGGCTGCGATGCCAACTGCGGCAAGAACGCCGGTCTCGCGAAGGACGATACCGACGATGTAAGAGCGAGATGCTCCCATGGATTTGAGGATGCCGATCTCGCGGGTGCGCTCCATAACCGCCGTGTACATGGACTGGAAGATGACGAGGAAGCCGATAATGACGGCGATTCCGATGACGACGCGTAGGCCGATGTTGAAGCCGGGAAGGCGGTCGGGGGAGATGGAGGAGAGATATTCTTCGGCGGTGGCTACGTTGTAGTCGCTCATGCCGGGTGTTGCGAGGATGGCTTTACGAACCTCGTTCTGGTATTTGGGCGGGTCTTCTGTTCTGAGGTAGAACATCGTGGCTTTGCCTTCGGTGCCGGTGATCTGGCCCATGGTCTCGATGGGCAGGAACTTGCGTCCACCTTTGCCGTGCTCGACGATGCCGCAGATGCGGAAGGGATGATTGAGAACGGTGATTGTGTCGCCGACTTTTTTACCTGCTGCAGCGTAGTCGTCGAGGATGATGTCGAACGGATGCTGGAAGGGGCCGCCGGAGATGAAGGTGAAGGGCAGGAGGCCGTTGAAGGTCTTGTAGTCGATGCCGTAGATGCTATCGAGCGAACTGGTGATCTGGACATTCACCGGGGCGGAGACGACGACGTGGGGTACCTGCGCGAGGATCTCGGCCACCTTGATGGAGGCGCCTGCGGGGCTCATTCCGATGAAGTTATTGATGGTGCTGGGGCGGACGAACATGTCCATGCCGATGCCGTTCTGGCGGGTCTTGAAGCCGTCGAGCTTGCCCATCAGGATGGCGGTGATGGACAGGATCATGATGACCTCGATGGCGATGGCGAGGCAGCTGATGAGAGAACGCAGGGGACGATGGACGAGATTGCCGACAACCAGTTTGTTCATGCTGTATCCAGTGTATGGGACTAGGAGGACAAAGCCCTATCCGGGCGAAGAACACGGGATCGCTGAATTGTCCGCCCGATTTTTGGCGGATTTTTTTTGTTTCGTGGTGGAAGTGTGTTTTTGGCGGGGTTTTGACAAAATTCAGGTGTTCAAACGTGGTGTTTTGGATGGTGAATCGTGGTGAGTTTGTGGTGTTTTGTGTGGCTGGAGATGCACCTAAAAATGCCGCGAAAAGATGCGCCAAGGTTTTTGGAATTATTTTCAGCGTCAGGGTGCGGCGCTTTGCGTTAGGAGCCTGTGCGCGCACAAGCGGTTAGCTCTCGGAGGATTTAGGCAGGAACACGCGGTTGGGCGCGGCTTGAATCCTCGGGCCACGGCGAAGGACGATTCCCTCGGGGCCAATGAGGAACGTGCCGATGAAGGGCATGACGTAGGCACCCATGACCGCAGTAAAGATAATGACAAACGCGGAATAAAAGATCATATAGATAATGCTATTCGATCGCCTTCTGGGGCGGCATGGACGAAGATCACAAGGACGAGGAGACCCCACGGGCTTTTGCGAATGTCTCCGCACAGTGAGTCGAAGACGGTAAAGAGGAGAAACCACAAAGAGGGGGCGAGTAGAAAAACGCCGGGCCATCCGAAAGGTGGAAACACACGGCAGTCGACGAGAAAGACACACCAGTACTGTCGTCCTCCTCGGCCAGCAGACCCACCTCGTGGGCATAGACATTTCCGGCCAGGAGTGTCGGCTTATCCGGCCATATGAAGTGGGGAACGACGTTCTCGAGACTTTGAATGATTGGACGAGCCTCCAAAAAGACCGAATAGCTTGGTGTGATTGACGAACGCATCGTCGATGGAGATCATTTGGAGACGGTCGAAGAATCCCTCAGGGTTGTCATAGTAGGCCTGGATCCGTTCTTCATTTGCTTCGGTTGCGGTTTCAAGATACTGCTCGCGGACTTGTCCCAGATTTGACAGGAGAGAGAACGAAGTCCCGACGTCCCAACCACCACCTTCTACTCTGTATGTCCGCCATACTGCGAGTAAGGAACAAGGTAATAAAAGATGAAGATCGTGAACAGAATGCAGCCAACAACCTGAGCACGGGACAGTCTGAAGCGTTGTGAGGCTGCAACGAGAATCCAACAGGCGAAGGGCGAGAACATAGCTTCCTTGGAGTACCCAAAGACGCCAAAGAGAAACAGGCAGCCAATAGCAAGCACAACGGGGAGATTGGTGCTGCGAGTTCCTCCGCTTCTACGGATGCTGTTGAGAACGCCCAGGATTATCGCCATCGGCAAGAAGCGATTGAGCTGATTGAGCGCACTGAGGACTGAACCATTACCTCCAGGCAGCACAGCTCCGGCAAAGTAGATGAGGAAACCGGTAAGCAAGCTACCAACGGTGGCTGTCTGCAACTTGGCATCTGTCACCAACCTGCCAAGCAGGGACT
The DNA here is from genome assembly GCA_963771625.1 of uncultured Acidobacteriaceae bacterium. Taxonomy (GTDB): domain Bacteria; phylum Acidobacteriota; class Terriglobia; order Terriglobales; family Acidobacteriaceae; genus Edaphobacter. Next base: position 300,406 of record CAVYUE010000007.1, on the reverse strand, counting down.
CCTTGGGGGATACTTTTCTGCTGAGGAAAGCGGCGACGGTCATCATTCCCATGCCTGCGACGTAGACGGCCATCGTCAAAACTGGACACAACAGATTGGAGTCTGCCGGTTCCCCTAAATACGCCTTCATGCAAAGACCGATGATGACCCCGAGAACGGAGTTGAAAAAGATGAACGCACCGGTTGTGCGGGTGAAGCCGCCTGCCACGTTGAAACCTGTCGCAGCCAACATGATGTAGAAGAAAGAGAGAAGAGTGAAGTTGGAATTTGTTCCCTGAAGCTGCTGAATCCCGCAGAGAATCGCAGCAAAATAAAAGGTGGGGACCAGAGGAACGTGTTCCGGGAAGGGGAGGCGCACTCGTTCTCTTTCTCAACTAATGGTTGGGAACTCTCAAAGGCCTGTGACAACAGGTAAGGGCAGGGCGTTCACCTTTAGGCTGTCGAGGGAGCATGGCCTTCACCTAGTTGCCTCCGTTTGATCATAACGATTGCGCTAAGGAGGCGTCAAAGACAGTTTTCGCATGTTTTGCGATGGCTGGATGAGTCCGACCAACAGAATCTTCTGAGCGAAGGGCTTGGTATCGAATCATAGAAAGTTAGTTCGCTGTCCCCACGAGAGGGTCGCGGATAGTTTCTTCGTTGAAGTCGTAGGCAAAATATTTTTTGAGCCGGAGAAAAGGTGCTTCGTAAAAGTGGTAGCTCAGGAGCGCGACGATAATGGTCAAGATAGAAACGGCGCAGGCTCCCAAAAACACACCCAGGATTTTGGAATGAAGATGATAGCCGACGTAAAGGCGCACGGGAACAGTGAGCATCGAGTCGATTGAATAGTGAAATACATAGAGCCCATAGCTGTATTTGCCAAAAAAGCGAAGGATGCTGTTTTTGAAGATACTCTGAGCGGTCGAACCCGATTGTAAGACCATTGCGATGAGAGACGCGCTCGAGATGCCGACAAAGGTAAAGCCAAAGGTGGGCATAAACGAGTTGGTTCGCCATTCCAGCCCGTGATACCTGAGAGCGGCGATTAGGAGAATAACCATGCAAGATGCAAATACGTAGGGGGATACAGCAATCACTCGGGCCCGCTCCCGAGTGCGCAACAAAACACAAAGGCAACAACCGAAGAGCAGATTGTCCGCGCAGGAGAAGGTTGGAGAGTAGGCGAGATATTGATTCTGAAAATACCCATGGAACGTAACCAGGGCTATGCGAAGAAGGAGAATGGCACAACAGAGCCCCAAGGATAAGGTGATCAGAGAGCGGGCGCGTTTCAAACGGTACACGATGAAGGGCCAGATCAAGTAGAACTGCTCTTCAACCTGCAACGACCAGAAATGGTTGATGTTGAAGGGAGACAACACTAAAGGCTGGGTTCGCCAAAGCGCGAGATTCGAGGTGTAGGTGAGGAAGAAGTATTGCCAGCCTGACCAAACAAAATGAAGTGGTCGCGTGAGGAGAAGTAACAGAACCAAAACACCATAGTAGAGGGGAAAGATGCGTAGAGCGCGTCGAGCGTAAAAGGTTTTGAAGAAGTTTGGTCGATGGCGGGTGTCCAGGAGTATTCCAGTGATGAGGAAGCCCGAAAGAACGAAAAACAGATTGACTCCGATATAGGTCGAAGCAAGAATCCGGTTCAAGACGTTCAAGAAGGTGGAGCCCGTTTCTGAATTCGATACGAACAAATGAAAGGACATAACGAGGAGGATCGCGAGTCCTCGTATTCCATCCAGAGCCGGAGTATGTGGAAGGCCGCCAGGATTTTGGCTATCGCCGGTTGACAGATTTTGCGCGGCAGATAAAGAAGTCACATCTGGATTATCCGTTATCCCTCGGTCCATGTCGTGCGAAATGATCCTTGAGACGGTCGAGGCCAATTTTCGCTCCTTGCATCAGATTGTTGAAGAGAGAGTTACATCGTTGGATCGATTGGGTTGCGCCAACGTGTCGGCAAGGAGCTCGGGTAAATGCCTTCCCCTTGCGTAACCAATTCCGTAACCAGTCAGGTTCCAATTCGGGGATGGGCGTATTACCCAAAAGTGGCTTTGACTTTGACAAATACCCCGGTCTATTCTTCGATCAACTGGCGTGCAGTGGGCTGTCTGGCCCGTGCATGATGGGTGACCGGAGCGAATGGAACGATTCTGCGACGAACTGCGATGGGAGCGCGAACAGCGCAAGGTCTCGATCGAGCGGATCTGTGAGGAGACGAAGGTCTCTCCACGTCATTTGATCGCGCTGGAGGCGGGCGAGTACAGTTCGCTGCCCGGCGGGGTGTTTCGGAAGGGTATCGTTCGGAGCTACATCACCGCATTGGGGCTGGACGAGGGTCCGTGGATCGAGCGGTTTGAGAAAAGCCTGCGAGAGAGCGGGGCGGGCAACATGGAAGTTACAGACTGGTCGGAGTTTGCCCAGAATGTGAAGAACAACCGGTCAGGCAGACGGGACGGCAATCAAGGCCGCTGGCTAGGGGTCTGGGGGATGCTGGTTCTTCTGGTGGTGCTTGCATGGGTGGTGTGGCGGGTCGTGCAGCGGCAGCACCTGAGCTTCGGGCGGAGTGCGCGAGTTGAGGTACGGATGGGGCTGGATTCGACTGGTCAGAGGCTGAGCTGAGGCTGGATTCAACGCGGAATTACTCTTTACTAATTAATAACTGACAGAGCTGGGCTACTGGGCTATAAGCTGGCGAAACCAACGGCGCTGGCCGGATGGTCTGAGGATGCAAGTTGCTCATAACATGAGATGCAGCTTCAGTTATTTGAGCTAAGGAGGCTAGGTGCGGCCGACCGCGGGCCCGGAAAGCCGTTCGCTGCGATATTTAGCGGTTGAGGAGCTGGGTGGCGCGGGTGGCTGCTGATCTTTGGCAAGGGGACAGCATCCCGCGTAAAATGGAGAGGATATTTAGCAGGGCGGGCTAGACCTGTCCGTTTGCTTATTTGGAGGATATCTTTGGCGACACGCGACCGTTTTCTGTTCACGAGTGAATCTGTAACTGAAGGGCATCCAGACAAGATTGCCGATCAGATCTCTGATGCGATTCTTGATGCCTGCCTGGCGCAGGACCCATATAGCCGCGTGGCGTGCGAGACGCTGACCTGCACTGGCCTGGTGGTCATTGCCGGGGAGATCACGACCAAGGCTTATGTGGACTTTCAGAGCCTCGTGCGCGGAACCGTTGCCGCGATCGGGTATGACAATGCGCTGTATGGGTTCGATTCGAACACGTGCGCGGTGATCTCGACGATCAATAAGCAGTCTGGCGATATCGCCATGGGTGTGGACACGGGCGGAGCCGGCGACCAGGGCATGATGTTCGGCTATGCGACGAACGAGACCCCGGAGCTGATGCCGACACCGATCTCGCTGGCGCACAAACTGGCGCACAAGCTGAGCGAAGTTCGCAAGAACGGTTTGATGGCGTATCTGCGGCCGGATGGCAAGAGCCAGGTGACCGTGGAGTATGACGCGAACCACAAGCCGAAGCGGGTGGATGCGGTCGTTATTTCGACCCAGCATGCCGAGAACGTCGGGAACGAGGAGCTGCGCGCCGACATTCTGAAGAACGTGATTCAGGCTGTGATTCCGGCGAATCTGCTGGACCAGGATACGAAGTACCACATCAATCCGACGGGCCGGTTTGTGGTCGGCGGACCGATGGGCGATACCGGTTTGACGGGTCGGAAGATCATCGTCGATACGTATGGCGGCATGGGCCGGCATGGCGGCGGAGCGTTCAGCGGTAAAGATGCGACGAAGGTGGACCGTTCGGCGGCTTACATGGCGCGGTATGTGGCGAAGAACATCGTTGCGGCTGGTTTGGCGGATCGTTGCGAGGTGCAGTTGGCCTATGCGATTGGTGTTGCCGAACCGGTGAGCGTGCTGGTGGATACGTTTGGTACGGGCAAGGTCGATGAGTCGAAGCTGGAAGACCTGGTGCGGAAGAACTTCTCGCTGACGCCGAAGGGCATCATCGAGGGTCTCGATCTGCGGAAGCCGATCTTCAAGGCGACGGCGGCGTATGGTCACTTCGGCCGCAAGGGCGAGGGCTTTACGTGGGAGAAGACCGATAAGGCCGCAGCGCTGGCGGAGCAGGCCGGGGTCAAGCAGGCAGCTTCCAAGTAATTTATCTCTGTTCGGAATGGAAAGATGGGCGGGCCTTCGGGCCTGCCTTTTCTTTTTGCTGATTGGGTTTTGGGAAGACCGGGTTAGACTGCTGACTACCGCTTAATTGCATCTCATTTTAGATACCCACCCCGTAAAGAAGAGGGTTTTCGATGCTTATTAAGTCTGAATACGATATTCAATTTAGTCTTTCTATGCCCACGCCCATGATGGCGATGCTGCATCTGCACCCCACGCTCCATTCGCAGGTGCGGGCCGGCAATGAGCTGAAGGTCGAACATATCGATGGCGATACGAAGACTGAAGTTCCGGTTTCGGAGTATTACGACTGTTTTGGGAACCGCTGTACGCGGTTTGTGACGCCGGTTGGAGCAATTCGGCTGAGCGGGAGCAGCGTGGTCGAGATGGAGGGGCTACCCGATCCGGTCCACGCGTATGCGCAGCAGGCTGCGGTGGAAGATCTGCCGTCGGAGGTGCTGCAGTTTCTGCTGGCGAGCCGGTATTGCGAGGTGGACCGGTTTGGACCGATCTCTCAGGATCTCTTTGGCCATATGACGTCGGGCTGGTCAAAGGCTTCGGCGATTCGCGACTGGGTGCATGAGAAGGTGACGTTCAACTACATGTCGGCGAGATCCACCAAGACAGCGATGGATGTTTTTGTGGAGCGGGTCGGAGTGTGCAGGGACTATCAACATCTGGCGATCACTTTGTCGCGTTGCCAGAATATTCCGGCGCGGTATGTGACCGGATATCTGGGGGATATTCGTGCGCCGTATAGCGGGCTGGGGGATTTCAGTGCGTGGTACGAGGTGTTTCTCGACGGGCGGTGGGTGACGATGGATGCACGGCATAACGAACCGCGAATCGGGCGCGTGCTGATGGCCACGGGGCGAGATGCGGCCGATGTCGCGATTACCACGTCGTTTGGAAATGCGTCCTTGACGAACTTCTACGTCGACAGCTACGAGGTGCTGGAGGATGGGACCACGGTGCCGAGTCTGCCCGGGACTATTGCGCAGCAGGGTGTGGTGACGTCTGCGAACCGAGGTTCGGCTGGGGCGATTCAGGGCTTCGCGGAGTAGAAGGTGTAGGTTGCGGTGTAGGGGACGCGGGCGCCGGTGTTGAGGTGCTGAGCGTCGCAACCAGTGGTGGGAGCGGCGCCGCCGTGGGTGTCGGAGCGGCGGATGAAGTCGACTTTCGCCATAATGCCGGAGCCTACGGGATCGGTTGCTCTCAGGAGAAGCCAGGGTATCGACGCGGTCTCGGGTGATGGGGATTTTGCGAGAACTACGCCTTTGACGGAGCTGCCGTCTTTCGAGTTCCAACTGGGGCCGGCGCTGTGTGTACCTGCGGGGTTGCCGGAGGCGTCGGTAAGGTTCGCTTCGGGGGCCTGAAAGACCCACTGGGGTCCGGTGGGGGTCTGCTGACAGATGTAGATCTGCGTCCCTTTGCCGGTGACGGTGAGGATGGCGTGCTGCGTAGACGGCGGCTCGGTCTGGTCCTGCGCGGTTGCGATGGAAGCGAGGCCAAAACTCAATGCTGCGAGAGACAAGAAGGCAACGGGGCTGCGCATGGAATGAGTTTAGCGTGTGCGCAGCCCCGAATCGAAGTGGGTTAGGAAGCCTTGTGCTGGTTGGTGGTGAAGGTGCTCCAGGGACCTGCCTTCATGTCGTGTAGGACGGGAGCCTGCCAGTTGAACTCGGGGTGTGCGACGAGGAAGGGAGCAACGACGAAGTCTTCGCCACAGGGATGACCGGCGCGGGCGATGAAGCTCATGTCTGCGGCCATGGCGGAGTCCATGACTTTGCCGCTGACTGCGCCGCTGGGTGAGAAGGGTGGCGAGTCCCAGGCGGGTTCGGGATCTTTCGAGACGTCCTCGTGGCCGCAGAGGCTGCGGCGGGCGGCGACGACTTTGTGTTCGTAGCTGTCGTAGTGGTCGGAGAGGTACTGCTCTGCGAGCGCGGTGTCGAGTTTACCGAGATGCTCCTGGACGAACTGATCGGCGCGGACGTGGCGGGCGTTCATGGTGCTCGTCATGTCGTGGGTATCGAAGCCGGGTGTGTCGTCGCGGATGAGCTCGGGGTTAACGGGGAAGTTTGCGCTGACGAAGTAGCCGTCGGACTTGCGAGAGAGCGGAGTGTGCTTGAGACCGAGTTCGAGATAGGCGATCTCGTTGGTTTTGCGGTCGCCGACGAGCCAGGAGTTGGCGTAGCCGCCGTTGTTGCCTTCGCGCATGATTTGGACGAACTCATCGATGTTGTTGGCGTACTGCATGGCTTTGCGGGCGCGAACGAACTCGGGGATGCCTGCGGTGTTCCAGCCTTTGAACATGGGGAGGGTGGTTTCGGTGATCATGATGCCGGCAGAGTTGACGCCGAAGTCGTCGCCGCTATGGATGAGGCCGGGACTGCCGTCCATGAGGATGCGATTGCCGTGGGTGGGGACGATGTCGAAGATGGTGGTCCAGCGCTCGCCTTCAGCGTAGGAGGACCAGTTGCTGTGGGCGATGACGATCTTGCCGTCTTTGGTGGCGGAGCCGGTGGCGATGAAGGCGCTGCATCGGCCGGGAGCGACGAGGGCCGGAGGGCTCGCCTTGCCTTGCTGCGCGGCGAGCCAGGGGAGGTAGTAGTCGGAGACCTCGAGGTGGGCGTTGAGGGCGACGACGTCCCATACGTCAATGGCGGCGCCCTTGGCGTGGAGGCCATCGGCGATGCCCTGGAGTTCGGCGCGGTACTCGGGTTCGATGTGAGGCCAGATCTGGTCGCGGGCGATGGAGCGGAAGTAGGTCCAGGGCTTGCCGGATTCGTGGATATTCACGAGCTCGATGGTCTTGAGGTTGTCGGCGATGTCGGCGGAGAGGAGGTAGCCGTGTTGAAAGCCAACTTCCGCGGGAGTGCCTGCGAGATGGACGTAGGTCCAGCCGTCTTTATGGAAGGTGTAAGAGTCTTTGAGGCGGGGATCGGGGGACTGTGCCGAGGCGACTGTTGACGTGAGAACAGCGAGGACACAGGTGGCGAAGCAGAGGCGCATGCCGGGACTCCTACTGAGGGTTTGGGTCGAGAATACATGATCCGAGTTTGGGTGAACGAAACGGAGTGTGCGGATTTGGGGCAGATGGGAGGATACTTGAATGATAGAGACAATGATGATGACGAGTGCGGCGAAGAGTGATGTGGTGGTTCCGAGCTACTTTCCCGGAAAGCAGTGGCAGCAGGTGCTGGGACGGGACGCGAGTGCGGATGGGCAGTTTGTGTACGCGGTGAAGTCGACGAAGGTTTATTGCAAACCTAGCTGTGCGAGCCGGCGGCCGTCGAGGAAGAATGTCACGTTCTTCCCTACTCCGGCGCTGGCGGAGGCTGCGGGGTATAGAGCCTGCAAGCGGTGTGAGCCGGAGCGGACGGAGCTCAAAGCAGATCCGCAGGCGGGGGCGATTGCCGCGGTTACGGAGTATCTGAAAGATCATGCGGATGAACGCACTCGGCTGGCCGATGTGGCTAAGGCGACTGGCGTGGGGCGGCTGACGATTCTGCGTGGGTTCAAGCGGGTTCTGGGGGTGAGTCCGGGGCAGTATGCGAAGGAGGCGCGGCTAGAGCGGTTCAAGAGCAAGGTGCGCGAGCCGAAGAAGGTGAAGGCTCCGATTACGGGCGCGATCTACGACGCGGGGTTCGGGTCGAGCAGCAGGTTGTATGAGAAGAGCGCGTCGACGCTGGGAATGACGCCGCGGGTAATGCGGGAGGGTGGCGCGGGCCTGCTGATTCGGTATTGCACGGTGGCGAGTCCGTTGGGACGCATGCTGGTGGCGACTACGGATAAAGGAATCTGCTCGATTGCGTTTGGCAGGGATGATAAGGAGTTGGTTGCGGGTTTGCGGGAGCAGTTTTCCAAGGCGCAGCTGGTTGTTGCCAAGGGAAATACCGGTTGGCTTGCGGATGCGGTTGCGTTTGTGACGAGTCAGCTTGGGGAGCATCCGCTGGCGGCTACGTTTCCGATGGATGTACGGGCTACGGCGTTTCAGCAGCGGGTCTGGAAGGCTTTGCAGGCGATTCCGCGAGGCGAGACACGGACCTATTCGGAGGTGGCGTTGCAGCTTGGTGCGCCGACGGCTTCGCGCGCGGTAGCGGGGGCTTGTGGGGCGAATCCGATTGCGATCGCGGTGCCTTGTCACAGGGTGGTGGGCAAGGGCGGTGCGTTGACCGGATATCGGTGGGGCGTGGAGAGGAAGCGACGGCTGCTCGAGGCAGAGGGAGCTTGAACGCCGCAGTGAGCGACAATGGATCACGATGAGTGTCGCGAAGAGTAAGGCGTTGCCGGATCAGTTCAAGGGATGGATCGTTGCGAGTGTGAGCTTGCTGCTGTTTTCGCTCGTGTTGGTGCTGGGGGATATCGTTGCGGCGTTTGTTTATTTCTCGGATAAGACGAATCCGTTATGGGTGACGCTGCTTGGAGTGGCGGGGGCGCTGGGCGTGGGGCTTGGATTTGCAGGGTTGTTTTTGCTGATGGCGATTGCGGGGTGGCAGTCGCACCGGGAGTCGAAACGGGTGCAGATCATTTCGCCGGTGCATGAGGATCGTGGCGACCGGTGACGGAATTGACCAGTCTTCAAGGCTGAATATCGAGCGACTGTATTCGCCTCGATCTTATGCAGTCGAACGACTAGAGTAGAGCGATGGCAGAGGCGGTTGGCGAAGCGATGGTGGACGGACGGGCGCTGTACTCGAAGATTACGTGGCGGCTGATTCCTTATATCTTTCTGCTTTATATCGTGGCTTATCTGGACCGGGTGAATGTGGGGTTTGCAGCATCGGATCTGGAGCGGGATCTGCACTTCAGCAATACGGTGTATGGCACCGGGGCGGGGATTTTTTTTCTGGGGTCGGTGCTGTTCGATCTGCCGAGCAACCTGATGCTGACACGCGTCGGGGCGCGGATATGGATTGCGCGGATTATGATCTCGTGGGGCGTGATCTCGACCTGCATGATGTTCATGCATTCGAAGGAGTCGTTTTATGTGCTGCGGTTTCTGCTGGGGGTGAGTGAGGCGGGATTTTTTCCGGGCATGATTATTTACCTGACTTACTGGTTTCCGACGCAGGAGCGGGCGCGGGCTGTCGCGAAGTTTATGACGGCGACCTCGCTTGCAGGAGTGGTGGGTGGGCCGCTTTCGAGTTATCTGTTGAAGCTGGATGGAGTGGGTGGGCTTGCAGGTTGGCAGTGGTTGTTTGTGTCGGAGGGAATTCCGACGATTTTGCTGGGGATCTCGGTGCTGTTCGTGTTGAAGGATGGCCCGGAGAAGGCGGATTGGCTGCGGTCGGAGGAGCGGGAGTGGCTGACGGGTGAGTTGCAAAAGGATAAAGAGCGGTACGGGGCGTCGACGCATCACAAGCTATCCGACGCGTTTCGGCTGCCGGCGCTGTGGGTGCTGGCGGGTGTGTATTTTGTAAGCCAGGTGGGCGTCTATATTGTGAATTTGTGGATGCCGCTGATCCTTAGCAGCTTTTCGCGTGACGGAGCTGATGACTCGATTCTGATTGCGCGGTATGCGACGCTTCCCTACCTCGCTGCGGCTGTGATGACGGTTGTGGTGGGCTGGAGTTCTGACAAGCGCAATGAGCGGCGATGGCATATCGCAGGATGTTTGACGCTGGCGGCGGTAGGGTTTGCGTGGGCGGCGTGGGCGCATTCGCTGGGAGTGGCTTTGTGCGCCATGACATTTTCGGCGATTGGGTTGTGGAGCATGATGGGGCCGTTCTGGACGCTAACAACGAGCATGATCAGTGGGACGGCTGCGGCTGGAGCGGTGGCGATTCTGCAGATGGTGGGTGGTGTCGGTGGGTTTGCGGGACCTTATATGACGGGGCGATTGCGGGACGCGACTCAGAGCTTTACCGGTGGACTGTATTTGATGAGTGCGATGGCGCTCGGTGCGGCGATGTTGAGCCTGGCGGTGCGAAGGTCGAACGTGCATCACGAGAGTTCGAACGCTAACTAATTTAACCAGATTTCTTTTGAGGGTGATTCGGCGTTGATGTGCCTGAAAATATTGGGCTTCGTTGAAGCGATTGTATTTTGCAGTGTTGGCGCGGGAGCTCGAACTGGTATTCTGAAGAGGCTTGTGACGACTTCAGATTTGGAGAGGTATAAGAATGGCGACAGCGACGATTGATCGAGCAGCAGCAGCACCCGAGTATAAGGTAGCGGATATTTCTCTGGCGGAGTTTGGCCGTAAAGAGATTGATATCGCCGAGCAGGAGATGCCCGGCTTGATGGCGATCCGGAACAAGTATGCCGCGGGTAAGCCGCTGGCCGGCGTTCGCGTGACTGGCTCGCTGCACATGACTATCCAGACAGCCGTGCTGATTGAGACGATGGTCGCGCTGGGCGCAACTGTGCGCTGGGCGAGCTGCAACATCTTCTCGACGCAGGACCATGCTGCGGCGGCGATTGCTGCGGCAGGCGTCGCCGTGTTTGCGTGGAAGGGCGAGACGCTGGAGGAGTTCTGGTGGTGCACGAACGAGTCGCTGAAGTTCCCCGACGGCAAGGGCGGATTGCTTGGGCCGCAGCTTGTGATCGACGATGGCGGCGATGTGACGCTGCTGATCCACAAGGGCGTCGAGATGGAGAAGGGCGATAAATGGATTGACTCGCCTTCGAGCTCGACCGAAGAGGATGTGATCAAGACTCTGCTGAAGAAGGTGCATGCAGAACACCCGACGCGCTGGCAGGATGTTGCCAAGGAGTGGCGTGGTGTTTCGGAAGAGACGACGACCGGAGTTCACCGGCTGTACAAGATGTTGGAGAAGGGCACGCTGCTGGTGCCGGCGATCAACGTCAATGATTCGGTGACGAAGTCGAAGTTCGACAACCTGTACGGCTGCCGCGAGTCGCTGGTGGATGGCATCAAGCGCGCGACCGATGTGATGGTTGCGGGTAAGGTTGCTGTCGTTTGCGGCTATGGCGATGTGGGCAAGGGTTCGGCGGCTTCACTGCGCGGACTCGGTGCTCGCGTGGTTGTGACGGAGATCGACCCGATCAATGCGCTGCAGGCTGCCATGGAGGGCTATGAGGTCACGACGATCGAGGAGACTCTGGGTCGCGGCGATATCTATGTGACCTGCACGGGCAACGTGGACATCATCACTGTGGAGCACATGAAGCTGATGAAGGATCAGGCGATTGTGTGCAACATCGGCCACTTCGACAATGAAATTCAGATGGAGCCGCTAAATGCGCTGAAGGGCGTGAAGAAGCTGAACATCAAGCCGCAGGTGGACAAGTACACGTTCGAGGGCGGCAACAGCATCTTCGTTCTGGCTGAGGGACGGCTGGTGAACCTGGGTTGCGCGACGGGACATCCGAGCTTTGTGATGTCGAACAGCTTCGCGAACCAGACGTTGGCGCAGCTCGATCTGTGGAAGAACAAGGACACCTACAAGATCGGGATCTACATTCTGCCGAAGAAGCTGGACGAAGAGGTAGCACGGCTGCACCTGGAGAAGATCGGCGTGAAACTGACGACTCTCTCCAAGAAGCAGGCAGACTATCTGAGCGTTCCGGTGGATGGGCCGTACAAGGCAGATCACTACCGCTACTAAGTCTTCGATACGATTCGATAACAATGGGCCGCCAAGATTTTCTGGCGGCCCTTTTGTTGTTGCATAGAGAGAAGCAAGGGGGTTGTTCAGTTTTCAACCGTTCAGAGAAGAAATGCTCTGATGACTTCTGCTGTCAGCGCATTCGTAATGCTGCTTCAGTCTTCCTGCTAACAAATACGTTTAAATAGACGCAGAAGTCTCAAGTTAGTTGCGGTAAATCGTGCAACTGGTGGAGATAGCGGTGGTTAGCGGTAACGATTTACGCCGCAAAGGTGACGATCAGTTGGTCGATGGGGTGTAGTCTTCGGCGGTGATCACCTGGGGGCCCGGAACGGTGGTAAGTTGTTGATCGATCAGGATGATAGTGCGGGCGGAGCCAGCAGAGTAGTTTACCTGGGGGCCGGTGTAAGTCGCGGCGGTCGAGCTGACCGGTGCAGTTCCGGTGGGAACCACGAACAGGGTATAGGTGCCGGTGGGAATGTTGAGGTAGCCGGTATTGGAACCGAAGAGGACGCCGGTGAGGAGAGGGGTGACGGCGGTGAGCTTCTGGCCGGCCGGAACGAGATAGATGTCAACGGCGCCGATGCGCGTGGCCTGATCGATGACGCGAAGTGCGATCTGGCCCTGAGGCGCTGGCTGGCTCTGGTCGATCAAGGTGAGTTGCTGGAGGCTGGAGGCGGAGTTGCCGATCAGGACGGTGTATTGGGTTGAGGCAGCTAAAGTGGCCTTCGCAGTAGAGAGGACCTGCCTCGTTCCAGCGGTTTCGGCGCTGATGGTGTCGATGCCAGGAGATAGCGGAATGTATGAGGTGACGGTGCCGAAGTCGAGGTTGAAGGCGACGGCATTGGGGCCGCGATAGAGATCGAAGCTGGGAGTGTCGGACGAGGCCGCGATGACGCGAACCTGCGACTGCGGAGCTGAGCTGATGGCCTGGCATCCGGTGAGGGTAGCCAGAGTAGCAGCGGCTGCGAGGAGACGAGCGGAGAGACGGGCGGGATGGAGGAGCTTGTCGAACATAGGCCGTCGGCTCGTAAGCGGCATATTGATTGAGAACAGTGCTATCAGTCACTCTAAACGATTTCCGAGCCTCACTGGCGGCGGAGTTGAAGGCGGATATGGCTAAATTGTGGGAGTAACTGGAGTTGCAGCTGGCGAGCAAGGTACACCAGCTCTGTCGGAGGTTTAGCTTACAGTGCAGACCAGGAGGGTCATGTCGTCGTGCTGGGGGGCGCCGGCAGTGAACTTGTCGGCGGCCTCGAAGATGCAGGTGAGAAGTTGCTGTGCGGTCGCGGTGCAGTCGGTCTGGGTGAGGAGCTGGTTGGCGCTGGCGATCATGCGGTCCTCGCCCCACTCCTCATCCTTGTGGTTCATGGCCTCGGAGATGCCATCGGTGAAGGCGAGGAGGACATCGCCTGGTTCAAGCTGGATGGTGGCCTGGGCGTATTCGGCGTCGGGAAGGAGGCCTACAACCGTCCCGGTGGGTTCGAGTGAGATGGCTTTGCTGTTGCGAAGGACGTAGGGGGGATTGTGACCAGCGTTGACGTAAGTCAGGAGGCGGGTGCTGGGATTGAACTCTGCGTAGAAGAAGGTGGCATAGCGGTTCGCGGTGGACGACTCGTATACGAGGCCGTTGACGTGGGAGATGAGATCGGCGAGATCTCCCTGCTGCAGACCGGCGATGCTGCGGAGGCTTGCTCGCAGGCTGGCCATGAGGAGAGCGGAGGAGATTCCCTTGCCGGAGATGTCCCCGAGAGCGAGGGCGAGATGGGCTTCGCTGGGTGAGTTCGCGGGGAGGAGGAAGAAGTCGTAGTAATCGCCGCCGACGACCTGAGCTGGGCGACAGAAGCCGGCAAGGTCAACGCCGGGGACGTGTGGGTATGTCTGCGGGAAGAGGCGCTCCTGCACCTCGCGGGCGATCTCGATCTCGCGGGAGATTCGTTCGCGCTGAGCAACTTCAGTAGTGAGGTTTTCCAGCAGCTCGGCGTTTTCAAGAGCAAGGCCAGTCTGCGAGGCGATGGTTTGAAGCAGCTGGCGGTCGGTCTTGGTGTAGGGCTCTTCGGAACGTTTGGGGCCGAGTGCGATGACGCCGGCGAGGCGGCTGCGGCCAGGAAGGGGGACGAGGAGTTCTGTCGAGAGATCGGCGAGGGCGGTGCGTTCGGCGTCGCTGGCGTCCACGAGCCAGCTGGAGGGGTCGTCACGGTAGACGTTCGCGGGGGCCTTAGCGCGGCTGAGGTTCGTGATGGTGGTTGAGGCTGCGGGCAACGAAAAGAACTGTGCGGCGCCAGGAGCCATTGGAGTGCCGGTGGCCAGTTGGAGCTTGAAGGTTTCACCGTTGCGGAGAAAGATGGCAATGCGCTCGATGTGGAGGGTCTCGCCGAGACGGCGGGTTATGGTTTCCAGGAGGGGAGTGACCTCGGTGAAGTTTCGTGCTTCATCGGAGAGTTCGGAGAGAAGCTGCTCGGTGGAGTAAGCCTCGCGGAAGAAGCGCTGGTCGATCTTCTGCTGGAGGCGTTTGGAGAGTATGAAACGGAAGGCGAAGAAGACGGCAATGATGCCAAATATACGGACAATATCAACGTTGCGCTGAGGGCCGGGGTGAGAGAAGAAGTCTTTCAAGGAAAAGGCCAGCCATACGGCGAGAAGAACTCGCAGCGTGATGAGAAATTGGCGGGCGAAGGCGTAGCGGGTGCCCTGGCGGATAAGGATGCTGACGTCCATTGCTCGCTGGACGATGACGACGTAGGCGAGGGAGAGGGGAAAGAGAAGCAGTATGAGGAAGACCGAGAGGTCGATCCACTGCGGGATGTCCTGGCCCAGATCGCTGTGACGATAGATGGAGATGATGACAAGAATGAAGAAGGGCGTGAGACCGATGCATGTTCCGATGTACAGGACTCGGAGACGACGACGCGCGTCTCCTGTGGCCTCCGCGATCTTGGGAAAGAGAGTAAAGAAGAACCATGAAATTGCGGCGGAACTGAGTATATTTTCGGTGGTGTTAATCCCGTAGGCGTAGGGCAAGAACTTATGAATCACTCCGAAGTCCCACATGTCTCCATAGGCGAAGAAAAAATCAAAGGGAGCGAGCACAAGAATGGGAATAGCGATCAACCATTTGACCCAGGGAAACTTGATATCGAAGTGCGAGCGCTCGGGAAAATAGACGCCGAAGAACATGAGGCAAAGGGGCATCGCGGTTTGGGCCGCAATGTTCCAGAAGAGCGCAAACGGCAGGATGAACGAGTTGGTGATAAGGGTGACGTTGATAAAAAGAGGGTCAAAGTAGCTGAGAATGCCCAGAATGAGCCATGCATGAGGATTGCGAGGGCGCGCAAAGACTACCCATAGGCCAATGAGGAGGCACAGCAAAGGCAGGACGGCGAACGTCAGGCCGGCTGCTATCGCAAAGGCAGAGCGTTTTTGTGGGTGGACAGCGGCGAGGCGAATGGTGGCGGACTGGATAGGCCCGGCCGGACTGCGGCGGTAGGTGACGACCATCGAGTCTCCCGCATCAGAGTGGCGAATCTGATCGAGAACGACCTTGCGACCAGTGTAGGGCTGGCCGTTGATGGTTTCGATGATGTCGGACCGCTCCAGGCCCGCGGCACGAACCTCGTCGCTGTTCCCTGCGGTGTTTTCCTGCGGGTAGCCGCTGTTGAAGGGGGAACGAGCGAGAGTTTCGCCGCGCACGAGGAGATCGTAATTTATCAGCGCGCCGCCGTATGCATGCAGAAGCGCAAGCGCGGCTACTGCGGCGAGAAGGAAATATTGAAGATGAGCGGATCTCTGAGGCATATGCCGATTGGAGAGATGGTAGCAGTGCTGTTGGAGATTGCAGCAGGTAAGTTATAGACAAATGAGACGGGCATCCTTGCGTGGATGCCCGTCTCATTGGGATGGATGACTGCTGATTACTTCTTCGGATGGCTGGCGATGATCTGGTCCTTGATCTTGTTGTATGTGGCCTGCGGGAGGATGCCGCGGGTAACGAGCTGGTTCTTCGCCGTGTAGGGACGGCCGTCGATGATGCGTTTTGCGTAGGCGTCGCCGATCCCGTTGAAGGCCTTGAGCTGGTCAGAGGTGGCGGTGTTGATGTCTAGCGGAGCGGCGGAGGCAGCAGGGGCCGTAGCGGCGGGTTTCGCAGTTTGGGCGACAGCGGGTGCCACAGTCAAGGCTGGAGTTGCGGCGAGCAGGAGCGCGGCGGCGAGGAATTTGTGACGAAGATTGAGCATCTTAGGTCTCCTTCTTTGGCTGTGTGCTTTACAGCGGAAGAGTACGAGAGTACGCGAGATGCGTCAAGCATGTCCGTTCCTCTCGAATCCAGTAAGTTGACTTCTCCTAGCTCCGAAGCTACCCTGAAGTGGACATGAGCAAGCAGCACCTCCATCACGGACATACCCACCATCACGCGGAGAGCGTGTCGGCGGCTGTGTCCTGTATGGCGAAGTAACAAACGCTTACTCAGGATTTCGAAAGGCCCGCTGACGCGCATCCCGCGAGCGGGCCTTTTTCTTGTGTGACGACAAAACTGGAGAGATACGAATGAGCGATACGGTGAATATTGATTTTGCGAAGATGGACGGCCTGGTCCCGGGAATCGTCCAGGATGCAAAGACCGGAGAGATGCTGATGCTCGGTTTTTTGAACGAAGTGAGTTACGAGAAGACGCTCGAGAGCGGGTACGTCACGTTCTGGAGCCGGACGAGACAGAAGCTGTGGATGAAGGGCGAGACCAGCGGCAATCGCCTGCGGGTGATCGAAGCGTCAACTGACTGTGACAGCGATGCTCTGCTGTTCAAGGTCGAGGTGGAGGGCGATGGTCTGGTGTGCCACGAGGGTACCGTGAGCTGCTTTACGAAAGACATTGCGATGGAGGCGAAGTGAGCGAGGAACAAACGAAGGAACCGATGAAGCTGAAGCTGGGAATTCCGAAGGGCAGTCTGCAAGATGCGACAATTGCCCTCTTTGAGCGAGCGGGCTGGAGGATCTTCGCGAATGGGAGGAGCTACTTCCCTTCTATCGACGACGTGGAGATTGAGTGCATGCTGGTACGGGCGCAGGAGATGGCGCGGTATGTCGAGCATGGAGCGCTGGATGCGGGATTGACGGGCAATGATTGGGTTCTGGAGAACGAGACCGACGTGGAGTATGTCACGAGTCTTACTTACTCCAAACAGAGCCGGCAGAAGGTGAAGTGGGTGCTCGCTGTGCCTGAGGATTCTCCGTTTCAGAAGCCCGAGGACCTGGCGGGTAAGATTATCGCCACGGAGCTGGTTGAGTTTACGAAGCGATATTTCGCGGGGAAGAATATTCCGGTGACGGTCGAGTTCAGTTGGGGCGCGACAGAAGTGAAGCCGCCTACTCTGGCTGATGCGATTGTTGAGGTGACGGAGACAGGGTCTTCGC
This sequence comes from uncultured Acidobacteriaceae bacterium, assembly GCA_963771625.1. Taxonomy (GTDB): domain Bacteria; phylum Acidobacteriota; class Terriglobia; order Terriglobales; family Acidobacteriaceae; genus Edaphobacter. The sequence goes on along the minus strand of CAVYUE010000007.1, from coordinate 283,286 downwards.
TGCGGGCGAATCGGTTGCGGATTATCGAGACGCTGATGGAGAGCGAGACACAGTTGATTGCAAATAAGACTGCGTACAAGGATACGTGGAAGCGGCAGAAGATCGAAAACATCTCGTTGATGCTGAATGCGGCGATTGCAGCGCAGGGACGAGTGGGATTGATGCTGAACGCACGGAAGGCCGACCTGCAAGAGATCATCGGCGTGCTACCGGCGCTGAACTCACCGACAGTGTCGCAGTTGAGCGATGAGGGGTGGGTCGCGTTGAACACGATTTTGGACGAAGCCCTGGTGCGTGAGGTGATTCCGAAGCTGAAGGCCGCAGGAGCGACTGGGATTGTTGAGTATCCGCTGAGTAAGGTTGTTTTGTAGGGCGCAAAAGCTAAGAGATTGTCTGGAGCTTGTGATGAAGTTGGTGAGAACCTTCGGGCGCGGCAAGGCTTCAGCGGATGTGTTGATCGCGACGTTAGAGCAGCGTGGCGCGGTGAGCACGTCGCGTGTAGAGCCTGTGGTGCGGCAGATCGTTGCGGCGGTACGCAAAGGCGGCGATCGGGCCCTACTGAAGTATGCGATAGAGCTTGACGGGCTTGCAAAGGGAGAGGCTCTGCGCGTCTCCCAGGAAGAGATGAAGTCGGCATGGGAGTCGACCGCGCCGAAGTTGCAGGCGGCGATGATGGTAGCTCGCGGAAATATACTTGCGTTTGCTGAGGCCCAGCTGCCGCAGGAGTGGACGATGTCGCCGGTGGCGGGAGTGAAGACGGGGCAGATCGTCCGACCGCTGGGAAGCGTAGGCTGCTATGTGCCTGGAGGGCGGTATCCGCTGCCGTCGACGCTATTGATGACAGTGACGCCAGCACAGGTTGCCGGTGTAGAACGAATCTTGGTGTGTTCGCCGAAGCCAGCAAAGGAGACGATGGCAGCGGCATGGCTGGCTGGTGTGAAGGAGTTCTATCGGGTCGGGGGTGCGCAGGCGATCGCGGCTTTGGCTTATGGGACGGCAACGATTGGCCGAGTCGATAAGATCGTGGGGCCGGGGAATCTCTATGTGACAGCAGCAAAGATGCTTGTAGCGAGTGAGTGCGGCATCGATATGCCGGCGGGTCCGACTGAGATCGTAGTGACCAGCGAAACGGGCAACCCTGCGGGGATTGCAGCGGATCTGGTCGCACAAGCTGAGCACGATCCGGAGACCCTGGCAGTGTTTATCACGAGTAAAGAGGTGCTAGGCAGAGAGGTTCTGGCTGAGGTGAAGCTTCAGGCGCGAGATAATACGATTGCGAAACGATCGCTGCAGGCGAGAGGCTGCGTATTTGTAACGGCTACGGTTCGTGAGGCACAGGAGTTGACTAACCGGCTCGCACCAGAGCACTTGAGTGTCGATACGGCGGCAGATTTGAAGTGGGTTCAAAATGCCGGGTCTGTGTTTGTAGGAGAATATGCGCCACAGTCGATGGGCGATTACGTCTCCGGACCGAACCATGTCCTGCCTACGGGTCGTGTTGGTCGAGTTCGAGGTGGACTGAGTGTAATGGATTTTGTGAAGGTGATTACAGTGCAGCAGTATTCGCAGGCCGGACTAAAGCGAATGGGCCCACATGCGATTACGCTTGCAGAAGCAGAGGGTTTGAAAGGGCATGCAAAGAGCGTGCGAGTGAAAATGAAATGAGTATTGCTACTGATTCAGTCACAGAAGTAAAGACAGTCAAGGCGCGTAAAGCCGTTCGGGAGATGCCGGAGTACCATCCACCACTGGCCGGGCGCGACGCACTGCGTCTGGACTTCAACGAAAACACCTTCTCTCCCTCGCCAAAGGTGCTGGAGAAGCTGCGTGCAATCACCGCGGAGGGATTGACGAAGTATCCGGAGCGCGAGCCGGTGGAGCGAATCGTTGCGAAGCACTTTGGATTACAGACGGAGCAGGTATTACTTACGAACGGCGTTGATGAGGCGATCCACCTGATGTGTGCGGCGTTTCTTGAGGCTGACGACGAGGCTCTGATCTCGACTCCAACATTTTTCATGTATGACGTAAGCATCCAGATGATGACGACGCACCTTCGCAAGGTTCAGGCAGACGCGACGCTTGAGTTTCCATTTGAGCGGTTCATGGCAGCAATCACGGAGCGCACAAAGCTAATCATTGTTGCTTCGCCGAATAACCCCACAGGAGCCGCAGTGAGCCGGGAGCACTTGCTGGCGATTGCCGCAGCAGCGCCGCAGGCAGTGCTAATGGTCGATGAGGCCTACTACCACTTTCATGGCGAGTCTACGATGAGTGATTTGGCGACGGTGCCGAATCTAATTGTGGCGCGAACTTTTTCAAAGGCATATGGATTGGCGAATCTCCGGGTTGGCATGTTGGCTGGGAACGCCGAGCTGCTGAAATATGTGCGGAAGGTAAGCTCGCCCTACAACGTAAACGGCGTAGCGTTGGAGTGCCTGCCGGCGGCCATTGCAGATGAGGAGTACCTCGCCTGGTATTCGGAACAGGTTCGCGTAGGGCGAGAGCGGATGATGGACGGCCTGCGCGAGTTAGGCGTTCCCTTCTTTCTGAGTCATGCGAATTTTGTGCTGATGAATATCGGGCCAAAGCATAAAGCGCTTGTGGACGCGATGCGTGCTCAAGGAGTGCTCTTGCGAGACCGGTCGACCGATCCCGGGTGTGATGGTTTTGTCCGCATCACGATTGGGCTGGAGGAGCATGTGACACGCGGACTGGAAGCTTTGAAGGCATCGCTGCATGAGATTGGGTGGAGCGTGAAGGCATGACGACGGCGAAGGCTTTGAAAGTTCGTTCAGGAACCGTCAAGCGCGATACGACGGAGACACAGATCGCTTTGAAGCTGGTTGTAGATGGACAGGGCGTCTACAAAGTATCGACGGGGATTCGGTTTTTTGATCATATGCTGGAGCTCTTCACGCGGCATGGCGGATTTGATCTGACGCTGAAGTGTACCGGCGATCTCGATGTCGATCAGCACCATACTGTGGAGGATGTAGGAATCGCGCTGGGCGAGGCATTTGGCAAAGCGTTGGGCGACAAGAAGGGCATCATGCGTGCTGGGTATTTTGTGATGGCGATGGATGAGACACTCGCCGTGGCTGCGGTGGATCTAAGCGGACGCGTTGCCTACGTTGTCGACGATAAGGTAAAGGTGCGGCTGGTCGGGGATTTCCAGACCGAGTTGCTGGCTGACTTCTTTGATGGATTTGCTCGTGGAGCGAAGGCAAATATACATGTGAAGACCATGTATGGCCGCAGTAATCATCACAAGATTGAAGCAATTTTCAAAGCGTTTGCGAGGGCGTTACGTGGAGCCTGTTCGCGAGATGAGCGTATGAGAGAGATGTTGCCTTCGACGAAGGGCCTGTTGTAGTGACGGAACTGAGCCGAAGATGATTGCAGTGATCGATTACAAGGCGGGCAATTTGACCAGCGTGGTAAAGACGCTGGACTACCTTCGCGCGTCTGAAGTTGTTGTGACGCAGGATCCCGAGGTCATGCGTGGTGCGACCAAGGTAGTGTTGCCGGGAGTGGGACATTTTCAGGCTACGTCTTTGCTGACCCAATTGGGGCTTACGGATGCAATTCGTGAGTGCGTGGCAAAGGGCGCTTGGTTTCTGGGGATTTGTGTTGGGCTGCAGTGGTTGTTTGAGGGTTCGACCGAGGCGCCGGGAGTTGCGGGTCTGGGATATTTTGATGGGATGTGTGCGCGGTTCCCTGCCTCGTTCAATGGGACGGATTTGAAGTCGCCGCATGTAGGGTGGAATTCGCTCGAGAGTGTCAGGGAGGATTCGAGATTGCTGCGTGGCGTTGAGAATAGCGGGTTTGTCTACTACACGCACTCGTGGCGAGCCCCTGTGGTTCATGCAACCGCTGCAGTTACAGAATATGGTGGAGCGTTTACCAGCGTAGTCGAGAAAGACAATGTGATGGGAGTACAGTTTCATCCGGAGAAGTCGGGCGCGGTGGGATTACAGGTTTTGAAGAATTTTTTGGAGTTGTAAATTATGCCGTTTTTGTATGAGTTAAAGATCGCAGCTGAAGAGCCTTCGTACACCTTTGTGCAGCAGTTGGTTCCGGCGGGATCGCTTGTCGGAACGGGGCAAGCTGTTTGCACTTTGACGGATGGGGCTATGGAGTTTCATCTACCTGCTCCGCGTCAGGGTTTGCTGGTGGAGTGGTTTGTCGAGCATGGTGCGGTGATCGAGAATGGAGACACGCTGGCTCGGATCGTGTGTGAGGGTGAGTCGGTTGCGGTGCCCGCGGCTGTGCCGATGAGGTTGGGATAGCAGATGTTGACTAAGCGGATCATTGCCTGTCTGGATGTGCGCGATGGGCGCGTCGTGAAGGGCGTGCAGTTCGTGGACATCGTCGATGCGGGCGATCCGGCGGAGTTAGCGCATCGTCATGCGGCTGCGGGAGCGGATGAGATCGTACTGCTGGATATTACTGCGACGCATGAAGGGCGTGGAACGCTGCTCGATACGGTGAAGCGGACGGCGGCGACGCTGTTCGTGCCGTTTACGGTTGGTGGTGGAATCCGCTCAGCGGAGGATGCTGCTGCTGTGTTCGATGCTGGTGCGGATAAGGTGAGTATCAACTCGTCGGCGATTGCGCGGCCTGAGTTGATTGGCGAGATTGGTGGAACTTTTGGAGCGCAGGCTGTAATTGTGGCTATTGACGCTCGGCGCGTTGAAGACGCTAGCGTTGAAGAGGCTGAAGTTTTTGTGAGTGGTGGGCGAAAGGCTACCGGGCGGAGGGTTTTGGATTGGGCTCGTGAGGCGGAGTCGCGGGGGGCGGGGGAGATTCTGCTGACTTCGATGGATACCGATGGGATGCGGGGTGGTTTTGATTGCGAGTTGACCGCCATGGTGAGTAGGGCGGTGCAGATTCCGGTGATTGCGAGTGGTGGAGCGGGGACCGCCGGGCACTTTGTTGAGGTGTTTGGAAGGGGTCAGGCGGATGCGGCGCTGGCGGCTAGCATCTTCCACTTTGGCGTGACGGATTCACGGGAGTTGAAGGTGGAGTTGCAGCGGGCTGGGGTGCCGGTGAGGCTTCCCTGCTAGTTTGTTTGTTCTAAAGATCTGTCCTGCCGGACGGGCCTCCTGCGCGGAGGGCGGTCACTTCGTGACTTGTGTACCGGTCTTGCTTGATGAGATGCTTCGGTCCTCCCGTTGGTCGGGATGATGATTTCTATGCTTTCATTGCGCCGGAGTAGACAGCCATGCCAGCTACCGCGTCGACTCCCATTGCGTCCAGAGCGTCGATTTCGCTTTGCTCTTTGATCCCTCCGGCTACGATTAACTGTTTGGCGGTGCAGGCTCTGAGGATGGCGGCTACGTCGATCGGGAAGCCCTGCATGGTTCCTTCGGTGTCTACGTGGGTGTAGAGGAAGGCGGCGCAGTAGTCTTCGAGCCAGGTGATGGCCTCTTCGGGGGTGAGGTCGACTGAGTCTTTCCAGCCTTTGACTGCTACTTTGCCGGCTTTGGTGTCGACGCTGAAGACCAAGGCCTCTTCGCCGAGTGAGGACTTGAGGCCCTCGGCGAACTCGAGATAGATGAGCTTGTGACGGCGGATGTGGTCAGGCTCGGCCGGGCGGAAGAGGCTGGAGCCGTAGATGACTCGTTTGGCTCCGGCTTCGAGGAGGAGCTTGCCGTCTTCGGCTGTCTTCAGGCCTCCTCCGACTTGGCAGGGGAGGCGTTTGCAGATCATCTCGATCAAGGTGCGGTTGTCGCCCTTGCGCATCGCTGCGTCGAGGTCGATGAGCTGGACCAGCGGGTACTTTGCGAAGCGTTCGATCCAGTACTCGAAGTCGTCGAAGGCTAGTTTTAGTTTTTCGCCTTGAACGAGTTGGACGATCTTGTCCGCCCATGAGGTCGATTGATGGGATTAGCATTCTTTCTTCTTTCTCTTTATGTCCTGCCGGACGGGCCCACTGCGCGTGGGGCGGTCACTTCGTGACTTGTATACCGGTCTCGGCAGGATGAGATGCCCGGCCCTCCCTTCGGTCAGGAGGTTAGGTCGTTTAGCTAAAGCCGAGGACCGGGTGTGGGATGTAGGGCTCTTCGAGTGAGGTGATTTCGTCGGGTGTGAGCTTGACGTTAAGGGCGGCTACCGCGTCGGTGAGGTGATTCGGTTTGGTGGCGCCCACGATGGGTGAGGTGATGTAGGGTTTGCTGAGCATCCAGGCCAAGGCCAGCGTGGCGCGGGGAATGCCTCGTTTCTCGGATAGCTCACCGAGGCGATCGACTACCTTTTTGTCGGCGTCCTGGGTCTTGGTGTAGATGGATTTCGCGAATTGGTCGGTGTCGTTGCGCTTGGTGGTCTCGGCGTCCCACGCACGGGCGAGACGGCCGCGGGCGAGTGGGCTCCAGGGGATGACGCCGATGCCTTCGGCCTGGCAGAGGCCCATCATCTCGCGCTCCTCTTCTCGGTAGAGGAGGTTGTAGTGGTTCTGCATGGAGACGAAGCGGGTCCAGCCGTGGAGGTCGGCGATGTAGAGAGCCTTGGCGAACTGCCAGGAGTACATGGAGGAGGCTCCGATGTAGCGGACCTTGCCGGACTTCACTGCGTCATGAAGGGCTTCCATGGTCTCTTCGATGGGGGTCTCGTAGTCCCACCGGTGGATCTGGTAGAGGTCGACGTAGTCGGTGCCGAGGCGCTTGAGGCTCTGGTCGAGTTCGAAGAAGATCTGTTTGCGGGAGAGGCCCTTGGCGTTGGGGTCGTCGCGCATGGCGTTGAAGAGCTTGGTGGCGATGACGGTGTCTTCGCGTTTGGTGTTGGCTTTGAGGAAGCGGCCGAGGATCTCTTCGGAGGAGCCTACGGTGTAGATGTTGGCGGTGTCGAAGAAGTTGATGCCGAGGTCGAGGGCTTGTTTGAAGAAGGGCTGGCTATCAGCCTCGTTGAGAGCCCAGGCGTGGCTGCCGGGGCGGAGAGGACCGGCAGGAGGGACGCCATAGGACATGCAGCCGAGGGTGATGCGGGAGACCTTGAGGCCGGTCTTACCTAAATTCACGTATTCCATTTTCGCAGGCTCCAATGCAAGGGGTACCCCCCTGGGGGTTGGGGTTACTAAACTGCTTCGAATGAGCGAGATGCGATTTTTGGGTCGCTGTAAAATCGTCATTTCAGATGGCTTACGGGCAAATTTCTCAAAACAAAATGGTTGCGGATAAATTATTCATTCTAAAGATGATTTAGCAACCGCTTTGGTTTCAGCCCTGTATCAAGTATAGCTGGTTGGCGGTAACTGATGCTCCACGCCGATATCTCATCTTATCAATGAGTTATGTCGTTTCGGGACTTGACAGTTTTTTCGGAGTACCCTTGGGTCGCCTCATGTTTGAGTTCAGTAAACAACAAATCAGAGGCGTTTCGCGGTGCTAAAATTCCGGTCTGCCTATGATTGCCTGAATTGGATGCGTCCAGCGGTTGTGACTCCGGAGTTGTTGAGCCGGATTGTGCCTACCTGCTTTTCTCACCTTGTTCAGGAGATCTCCAATGTCGCTTCGATGCCTTGACGATATCGTCACGTCACGTCTTTCTTTGATTTCTATGACTCCCGAAATGCTGCTGTCGGAACAGGCCGGCGAAGGCCGCTTGGGCGAACTCATTCGGTGTGTCGTCCCAACGAACTGGCCCCATGAGAACTGGGAGCCGCATGTCTACGACTTCATGCTGAATCAGCTCGCGGACCATCCGGAGCAGCTTGGCTGGCACCGCTATGTTGGCCTGGTTTCGCCAGATGGGTCGCGCACTTTGATTGGTTCGCTGGGCGCGTTTACCAAGGCGGACAAACCGTCAGAGTGTGAGATTGGATATGGAATGCTGCCGCAGTTTGAGGGTCAAGGTTTTACCACAGAGGGAGCCAAGGCTCTGATTGAATATCTTCGCTGTGACGAGCGGATTATGAGTGTGATCGCCCATACATTTCCATCGATCCCGGCTTCGATCCGGGTGATGGAGAAGTGTGGGATGGTGTTTGATGGCGATGGAGAAGAGGCGGGGACTGTGCGTTATCGGTTGGCGCTGCGGCCGTTGGTGGAAGGGCAGTCGAAAGCTCTAACTGGATGAGGGACAGGCAACTGCAAAAGCAGATTCCTCCGCTTCGCTGCGGAATGACAACAAAAGGACAGGCAACGGCAAACGCAGATCCCCTGCGGGGATGACAAGAAGAGAACAGCGGCGAAAGAACGGTCACAAGGATTAGTCGTCTTTGCCCTGGGAATCGGCCAGGGCGTAGTAGCCTTTGCGGGCCTGAATCTTTTGGCCGGGCTGGCAGGTGATATTGAGGGTGCGGAAGGTGCCGTCGATCTTGGCGTTGGTCGGGGTGAAGCTGGCGAGGTACTGGGTGCGGAGCTCGTCCTGGATCTGGTCGAAGGCCTCCTGTAGCCGCTTGCCGTTGTTGCCGACGTTGATGACACGGCCGCCGGTGTCGGTGGCGAGCTTCTGCATGTCGCGTTCGCCGGTGTCAGCCAGGTTGATGCCGCCGAAGCCGCCGCCGTAGAAGCCGCGGTCGGAGAGGAGGATGACGTAGACGATGGCGTTGGCCTTCTGGGCGGCTTCGGTGGCGGTCTTTAAGGTTTCTTGTGAGCCTTGGTCGCCGCCGTCGGTGAGGAGGACGAGGATCTTGCGGCCTGCCTCCTGGCGGAGCTTGTCGTGGGCGGCCAGGTAAACGGCGTCGAAGAGCAGGGTGCCGCGGGCGCTGCCGTTGCCGGTAACAGAGCCGGTGCCAGCGCCGGTGTTTATTTCGGCGGAGTCGATGGATCGCTTAATTTCGCGGGGGCTGTTGGTGTAGTCGGAGAGGAGGTTGACGTTAATGTCGAAGGAGATGAGGAAGGCCTCGTCCTTGGGGGTGAGGACGTCCTTGAGGAACTCTGCGCCGGACTGCTGCTCGAGGGGCAGGACGTTGCGCTGGCTGCCGCTGGTGTCGAGGAGGATGCCGATGGTCAGGGGGAGATTTTTCTCCTGGGTGAAGTTCTTGGTCTTCTGGGGGGCCTTGTCCTCGAAGATGGTGCAGTCGTCCTTGTGGAGGTTGGTGATGAAGCCGCTCTTGTCGCGGACGGAGAAGTAGACGTTGACGAGGTTGACTTGGACTTTGAGGGTCTGGGTGTCGCCAATGTCGACGGGCTGGGCGGCGGCGTCGCTGGCCGGGGGTGGGCCGCCGGGTGAGGGTGCCTCCTGCGCATGGAGGACGGGGGCGAGAGCAAAGGTAAGGGCGGCGGCGAGGCGGAGGAGGCGCATACACCATTAGACGACGAAGTTGGGGGTGAGTTTGAAGAAAATGTGAGACGGGAGGATGGGAGCGCAACGTTGGGATGGGCCGGGACGTCCAAGGGGAGTGGGCTGCTGATTCTGAATCGATTGGGATGGCGGCGAGGATGTGGCACTGATAGTCTGGTAGTTCGTAAAGCTTTGGGCTCTGAAGGCCTGGCTGGAAGGTATGGGGGATTTGCAATTGGTCAGGAACAGCGTATTAGCAGGGACTTTGGCGTGCATGATGCTTGGACAGCCAGCAAAAGAGCTGGCGCAGGCGCAGCAGAGTGCACCGACACAGGAGACGATTCCTGATGGGCCAAAGCCTCAAGCGATTCCCGACGCGCCAAAACCACAGGCGCTTCCGGTAGGTCCGGTAACGCCGGGCGCTGGTACGACGCCGGATTCGGCTGGGTCTGTCTCAGACGAAGATGGAGTGCCGAATAAACTGCCCGCGACGGCTGCGGCGGCGCAGAAGGTCGAGGATGGAACTCCGCCGGAGAATGTAGCTCCTGGGCAGGGACCGGAGTATGTGATTCGGGCCCATGTGAATTTTGTTGAAGTGCCGTTTACCGTGAAGGACAGCAAGGGCAAGCTGGTTCCGGGGCTGACGTGGCGCGATGTGCGGGTTTATGAAAATAATCTGCGGCAGCAACTGAGCCTGTTTACGGTCGATCCGTTTCCACTGTCGGTGGCGTTGGTCATCGACCAGAGTATGACCTTCGACAACATGGCCAAGGTGAATAATGCCCTGGCGGCGTTGCAGGGTGCGTTCACACCGTATGACGAGGTCTCGTTGATTACGTATAACAACGGGCCGAAGACGGTGACGCAGTTTACGGGAGCACAGAGTGCCCGGCTGACACAGGCGCTGGAGATTTCGAAGTCGACCGGGCGGGAGCCGATCTATTACACCTCGGGGCCGCTGTCGCAGAACATCATCATCAACAACGGGGCTGATAGCCACATCGACCCGAACACGAACTCGAGCCATGGCACGAGCATTCTGGGGATACAGAATGTGCCGCGTGAGGCGCATACGCTCAATGACGCGATTCTGGCGGCGGGTGTTGCGCTGTCGAAGACGGCGAGTGGGCGGCGCAGGATCGTCTACGTGATCAGCGATGGCAAGGAGTACGGCAGCACGGCGAAGTTTGCCCAGGTTGTGAAGTATCTGAACACGAACAAGATTGCGGTGTTCGGGACGCTGGTGGGAGATTCTGCGCTGCCGGTTACCGGGTTCCTCGACCGGATGCACCTGCCGCTGCAGATGCGGGACAACATCCTGCCGGCGTATGCGAATGCCACAGGCGGCAATTTTGATGGAGAGTTCCGGCAGAAGGGCATCGAGAACAGCTTTGCGAAGATCGCGGAAGAGGTGCGGACGCAGTATACGGTCGGCTACTACACGCATGAGGACTTCGTAGACGGCAAGTACCGGACGCTTGAGGTGAAGGTGCTGCGGCCGAACCTGACCGTGATTGCAAAGAAGGGATATTACCCGACGGCGGGCGATCAGAGGCCTGTCGGGGTTACACCGGCCCAGTAAATCTTGCTGGCTGGCTTCGGCGGATCGGAATTTGATGGAGATGCTGTTGCATGGAAATGCGCTGCTGGCGCTGGCTGCCGCGGTGCTGTGGGGTGGTGGGGACTTTTCGGGCGGCATGGGCGTCAAGCACGCCGGCGGTTCGATGGGGGCCGCACTTCGGGTGATTCTGCTGAGCCATGCGATGAGCTTCAGCGTGCTGCTGGCAGTGGCGTTGGTGCGAGGAGATGCGTTTCCGTCATGGAGCGCCGCTCTTGTGGGGGCTGGCTGCGGGGGTTGCAGGTGGAACGTCACTCACGGCGTTTTATATTGCGCTTTCTCGCGGGGCGATGGGAGCTTCGGCGGCGTTGAGTGGACTGCTCGCGGCTACGATTCCAGCTGCCGTGTCGGCTGCCGTCGAGGGCTCTCCCGGGCTGCTGCGGCTGGCGGGATTTGTGGTGGCGGGTATAGCGATCTGGTTAATCGCAGCCGGGGATAACGCGGAGGCTACACCAGCCGATACCGGAACTTTCTGGCTGGCGGTGGGCGGTGGCGTGGGGTTTGGAGTTTATTTTGTTGCCCTGAAGCTGGCGGGGACAACGGGAGTGATCTGGCCGTTAGCGACTGCAAGGATGGGCAGCCTCTCGACGTGTACGTTGATGCTGGTGGTCCTGTCGCTGGCCAAGAAAACGGGTGGCGTGAAGGTGGTGGTGACGCGGACGGTGATGTTCTGGGCGCTGTCGACCGCGCTTCTGGATACGTCAGGAAATCTGCTATTTATTGAGGCCACCCGGGCGGGCCGGCTGGATGTGGCGGCGGTGCTCGCGTCGCTTTATCCCGCATCGACGATTCTGCTGGCGGCATGGATGTTGCGAGAGAAGCCTACGCGCAGGCAGGGGCTGGGAATGGCAGTCGCTGCGGTCGCGGTCGTGATGATTACGATTTAGATGTGAGGGTGAGTGTGGCCGCTGATTTGTCTGCCCTTGCCTGACAGCGGGTGGTTTAACGTCATTTGAAGAAGTGCGGCTCGCGTGTGCGCGAATAGCCACCCGATTGGCCGATGGCTCCGGACTTTGCTAGAGCTTGATGGCGGAGGCGTCGACGGTGGGGTCTGGGAATTTGAGCTTAAGGCTCTGCATCAGGTCGACGATGACCGTTGAGATCGCGATGTTGCGGTACCACTTGTTGTCGGAGGGGATGACGAACCAGGGGGCGTGCTTGGGGCTGGTGGTGGAGAGGATGCGGTCGTAGGCGTCGATGTACTGGGGCCAGAACTTGCGCTCGTGGAGGTCGGCATCGGAGAGCTTCCAGTGCTTTTGGGGATCGTCGATGCGTGACTGGAGGCGACGCGTCTGCTCGTCACGGGAGATGTGCAGGTAGAACTTGAGGATGAGGACGTCGTTGTCGAAGAGGAAGCTCTCGAACTCGTTGATGTCCTCAAGGCGGCGACGCATGACCTTGTCGGAGATGAGCTTGTGCACGCGCGGGGAGAGAACATCTTCGTAGTGGGAGCGGTTGAAGATGTTGATCATGCCGCGAGGTGGCACCTGCGCGTGGGCTCGCCAGAGGAAGTCGTGGCGGGCTTCGAGCGGGGTAGGAACCTTGAATGCCGCGACGTCGCAGCCCTGCGGGTTAATGCCGGAGAAGATATGGCTGATGGTGCCGTCTTTGCCGGCGGTGTCCATGCCCTGAAGGACGATCAGCAAGGCCTTCTTCTGGCTGGCGTAGAAGACGTCCTGGAGGTCTGCAAGCTGCTTCCGGTGTTTGGCCAGAACCGCCGCGGCTGCCTCCTCAGACTTGTAACCATCGGTATCTGAGGTCGATTTCTTCGCGAGCCGTACGTTGGTGTGCGGCTTGACGAGATAAGGCGACTTGATCTTCATGAGACGGTGACCGCGCAGACGAGCTTAGAGTGAGTGGTGGTGCGTGGTTCCTGAATCCGGCCTACTTGACCGACTCTTCCGGCTTGGGGGTGACGGTGTGCGAGGTTTCGGCGGGCTTGTTGACCTCGTCGGTGACGCCCTTCATGCCGTCTTTGAAGCCGCGGAGGCCTTCGCCGAGGCCTTTGCCGAGCTCAGGCAGCTTCTTGCCGCCGAACAGGACAAGAACGACGACTGCGATGACGATGAGATGTGTTGGTGTAAATAGTTCGCCCATACTGGTTCTCCCTGCAGCCTGACGCTATGCCGACTGCGCACCCACTATTGTCGCACAGGTGCAGTCTACCGATAGATACGCGGGGACAGGCAAGGCAGATGTGCGCTGAACGTTATATCTTGGTAACTGAAGAAAATGCGGGAGCAGATGTTGGACGAGATGCGGAGACGGATGTTGCGATTGAAGACGATGGCATGGAAGAAGACGACGGAGGCGCGGTGGACAGGGAGTCGCGCATTGGCTGGAACGTTGGCGATGGGTTTGCTGATGGCGACCACGACGCAGGGGCGAGCACAGGAGACGGTATCGTCCACGCAGACTGCGACTCCGAAGGTCAACATTCCGACGTCAAAGATTGGGCCGCAGGCTCCAGTGACGTATGACAACCGCTATGAGATCTACATCGCGCTTACTTACTCGGATTACGTCGCGGGACAGCATCTGGCGAAGCGGATGAACTTCGGCGGCGGCGAAGCGCTGTTTACGTACTGGCTGAACAGCCACGTTGGACTCGGGGTAGAGTATCGCGGCCAGGCAGGTACAACGCCGGTTTTTGCCAGTGCGGACCTCTACAAGATCAGCCGGCCGCTGGTTTATATGAACATGGGATTGGTGGGCGCACAGTATCGTGGGCCGAAGAACCAGTATGTCGCGGTGAACTACCACGGGTACGTTGGTGTGGCGCACGGAACCTTCAGCGACACCCGGAAGCCGAATGAGCCGTTCTTCTACGAGTACACCGGCCTCTATAAAGACAGCACCAAACCGATTGCCTACCTTGGCGGCGACCTGGACTACAACATCAACAAGAAGGTGGCGATACGACTTTCGCCGGATCTGATTCTGTATACCTTCGGAGGCGGGACGCATCCGTTTTTCGGAGTCTCGCTAGGTGGGATTTACCGGTTCGGAAAGCAGTAAAGCGGTTATTGGTTTAGAAAGCAGCTGATTAAAAGAAGCGGGTCGCCTGATGAGGCGGCCCGCTTTCTTTTTGGGTTGCGATTGGATCGAAGCCCGCGTTACGTTCCAGCTCACTTACCAGGTGTTGCCCTGCTGGAGGAACTCGGGGGATACGGGATTCTCGTAGACGGAGTAGTCGCGGGTGACGACGGTAAGGCCACTCTGCGAGACGAAGTAGTTTTTCTTGTCATCGTTAGGGTCGTAGCCGATGACGGTGCCGTCGGGGATGTGGACGTCGCGGTCAATGATGGCGTGGCGGATGCGGCAGTGGCGGCCGATGTTGACGTGAGCGAAGACGATGCTGGAATCGACATCAGCGTAGGAGTTGACGCGGACGTCCTGCGAGACGACGGAGTTGCGAATGACGGCTCCGGAGACGATGGACCCCGAGCAGACGATGGAGTTGATGGCCATGCCGGTACGGCCGGGCTCGCCGAAGACGAACTTGGCGGGCGGGTACTGGTAGGGACGGGTGCGCATGGGCCAGGACTTGTCGTAGAGGTTGAAGATCGGGGTTACGCCGGCGACATCCATGTTGGCCTCGTAGTAGGCCTCCAGGGTTCCGACGTCGCGCCAGTAGAGAGCCTTCTGCTTGTTCTCGTCGACGAAGTTGTAGGCATGCATTTTGACGCGGCCGAGGATGTTGGGCAGGATGTTGTGGCCGAAGTCGTGTTTGGAGTCGGGATCTTCGGAGTCCTTGATGAGTTCCGGGAGGAGAATGTCGGTGTTGAAGATGTAGATGCCCATGGAGACATCGACCATGTCCGGGTTGAAGGGCGACCGGATCTTGGTCTCTTTGGGTTTTTCCTCGAAGCCGATGACCTCTCCGTTGCGGGCGATCTCGACCACGCCGAACGCGGCAACCTCCTCCGGCGAGATGGGCAGGGTTGCGAGGGTGACGTCGGCGCCTGAGTCGCGGTGCTGCTCCAACATCAGGGAGTAGTTCATCTTGTAGATGTGGTCGCCGGAGAGGATGATCACGTGCTTGGGCTCTTCGGAGCCGATGGAGTAGATGTTCTGGTAGACGGCGTCGGCGGTGCCCTGGTACCAGGACTTGGAGACGCGCTGCATGGGGGGCAGGATCTCGATGAACTCGCCTAACTCGTTGGCGACGACCGGGCCCCAGCCTTCGCGGATGTGGCGGTTGAGCGAGAGGGCCTTGTACTGGGTGAGGATGTAGACGTGGCGGAGATCGGAGTTGATGCAGTTGGAGAGAGTGATGTCGATGATGCGGTACTGACCGGCGAAGGGAACGGCCGGCTTTGCACGGTCTCGGGTAAGGGGAAAGAGCCGTTCGCCAGCGCCGCCAGCGAGCAGAACACCAAGGGTATCTCTCATATATCTCTCTCAGACTCCGACTTACTTCGTTGGGAAGCTAATCTTCAAACCAGGTCAGTCAGATGCACAAAGCAACCCGCGTGTTATAGCGAAACGCGAGTCTACCATGCGGCGATTGACTTTGGAATGTAAGTGGAGGAGAGACGAGAAGACGAGGCCCAGCGAACGTTAGCGTGGGCCTCGTCGGTGAGGAGTTGCGAGCACCTAAGCTTCGGTGGCGTCTGGAGTTTCTGTGCTGTCGTCTTCGGTGAGGCTGATACGCAAAGATTTCAAAAATGTGAGGTCGTTGGAGGTAAATGGCCCGTCAGTGCCCTCGTCGGCAGCGTCGGTTACCTCTTCGGCTTCTGCCTCAACCTCGTTGAGCCCGATCGTGGCCTCAAGCATGAGGAGGACATCAAAACCCTGTTCGCGGATGTTTTTGACGACGCCTGCTATATCCTCCGACTCCGAGACGGACTCGTGGATCGCTTCGCCAAGTTTCTGTATCAGGTTTTTGACCTTTTGATTCAATGCCACCTCCGGGCTGCCCTATCGTTCGAACCTTTCCACGCATCGGGTATTCCCGGCGAAGGTGACCGGCGGGAACGGCATTGCGGGTACTGCAGGCGTCACAGGTTACTTTTTAAGAATACGCCCATGGCCGCGCAGGCTGCAATGACATTTCTTTTGCGAATAACAGCGGGGAAGCTAAGTGGTTTCCACAACAGTATGATGGTCGGCCCAGGCTTCTTCCAGACGATGCGCCAATAACTCCACGGGCTGGGTGCGGGAGGGTCCGAAGACCAGAAAACCAGCCGCGGCGGCACAGAAGCCGCCAACCATCCAAAGAACACTTTTCATCGCATTGCTCCTCTTTTTACTCTGATTCCGATATCTCGAAATACGATTCGTCCTGGGGCTTGGATGCAAGGGTGGGTTGAGGTGTTGCTGGCTTTACCCAGGACGTGTTTCGTTGATGAAGCAGAAACGGCTACACTCTCGGATATGGATTCGGTTCGATTTGGGCGGGTGCTGGGTATCGGGACTCGGCTGGCGGCTAAGACAGTAGTGGCTGCGGTGGATGCGGCGACTGCTCCAAATCCTTCCGCGAAGGCAACAACCAGCCAAAGTGAGGATCGGGTTCAGACTGCGGCTGCTCCTCCAACTGCAGAAAAACCGAAAGACCCGGTCGTTCGTCTGAGCCAGAAGGCGGCGCGTACGACGGCGCAGGTGGTCGAGACCGGGAAGGGTTTGAAGCGCGGCGGGAAGCGTTTTGGCGAGGCAGTGTGGGGACCGTTTGTGAAGCTGTCCGGGCAGCTTTGGCTGGAGCTGACGGGGGTCTTCTTCGGGATCTTTGCCGTTTTTGCAGGAAGCACCGCGTGGAAGATGCGCGGCGACCTTCAAGAGACGGCTACGAACCATGATCCGCATGTGCACCTCCTCTTGTCGGCGGGGATGGCCGTGGTATTTGGATACTTCTGTGTCAGCAGCTTCGTAAAGGCCAACCGCAGGGGCAAACGAAGCTAGTTGCTGGTGTCGGCGGGTACACTTGAGCGGCATGTCAGAGCACACTAAAGATAACTTCGAGCAGCCTAAGACCAGTTCAGGAATTCCGGTGGAGCTCGTGTATCGAGCAGAGGATCTCGAGGGCTTTGATCCTGCCACGACGGTAGGTGAGCCGGGCGAGTTTCCGTTTACGCGAGGGATTCAGCCGACGATGTATCGCGGGCGCCTGTGGACGATGCGGCAGTATGCAGGTATGGGCGATGCAGAGGAGTCGAATAAGCGATATAAGTTTTTGCTGGCTCATGGAACGAAGGGGCTGAGCGTTGCCTTCGATCTGCCGACGCAGATTGGGTACGATTCGGATTCGCCGTTGGCACTGGGTGAGGTGGGGAAGGTTGGCGTCGCGATCGACTCGATCGAGGATATGCAGCGACTGTTCGATGGAATTGCGCTGGATACGATTTCGACTTCGATGACGATCAACGCGACGGCTTCGATTCTACTGGCGCTTTATGTTGCTGTGGCGAAGCGGACGGGCGCGAATCCACGCAAGCTGAATGGGACGATTCAGAACGATATTTTGAAGGAGTACATCGCGCGCGGAACGTATATCTATCCCGTGACACATGCGATGCGGCTGGTGACGGACATCTTCGCGTGGGCTGCGGAAGAGGTGCCGGAGTGGAATACGATCTCGATCTCCGGCTACCACATGCGCGAGGCGGGGTGTACGGCGGTGCAGGAGGTGGCGTTTACGCTGGCCAATGGCATGACGTATGTGCAGGCCGCGATTGACGCGGGTTTGGACGTGGATGCATTTGCTCCCCGGCTGAGTTTTTTCTTCAACTCGCATAACAACCTGCTGGAGGAGGTCGCTAAGTTTCGTGCAGCGCGAAGGATGTGGGCGCAGATTATGCGAGACCACTTTGGTGCGAAGAAGGAGCGCAGCTGGATGCTGCGGTTTCATACGCAGACGGCGGGGTCGACGCTGACGGCGCAGCAGCCAGAGAACAATATCGTGCGGACGACGCTGCAGGCACTGGCCGCGGTGCTGGGCGGGACGCAGAGTCTGCATACAAACGGATTTGATGAGGCGCTGTCGCTGCCTACAGAGAACGCGGCGAGAATTGCGTTGCGAACGCAGCAGATTCTGGCGCATGAGAGCGGCGCAGCACAGACAGTCGATCCTTTGGCGGGTTCGTTCTACGTTGAGTCACTGACAAATGAGATCGAGCGGCGCGCTGACGAGTATATGGCGACCATTGCCCGTTTTGATCTGGGTGGCAAATATGGGATGCTGCGGGCGATCGAGCGAGGATATGTGCAGCGAGAGATACAGAATGCGGCGTATGGGTATCAGCAGGCAGTGGATGCGCAGGAGGCGATCGTCGTAGGGGTGAACGAGTTCGCCAGCGAGCAGGAGGTCGCAGTGCCGATTCAGCGGATCGACGAAGCGTTGGAGGGGCGGCAGGTGGAGCGGGTGCGAGCTTTGCGGTTGCGACGAGACGCAGGCGTGCACGCGGCGGCACTGCGGATGGTAGAGGATGCGGCGCGGAGTGGGAACAATCTAATGCCGCAGATACTTCGCGCCGTCGAAAGCTACGCGACTGTGGGGGAGATCGCGGATGTGATGCGGCGGGTCTTCGGGGAGTATCGCGAGTCAGTGACTGTCTAGCCACGTCAATCCATGATGCATA
The DNA here is from genome assembly GCA_963771625.1 of uncultured Acidobacteriaceae bacterium. GTDB lineage: Bacteria > Acidobacteriota > Terriglobia > Terriglobales > Acidobacteriaceae > Edaphobacter. The sequence continues at coordinate 264,866 of CAVYUE010000007.1, read as the reverse complement.
AAGCCGCGAAACATTTGTTGTCGATGTTGCGTCTCTTTGAGTGCGCGACGGACGATGTGGCGCTGATGGAGGCTCCGTCTCGCCTGGAGAGAACGATGAAGATAATGCGGTTCCGCTTGATTAGCTTGTGTGGCGTTGCACTTCTGTCTGGGGCTTTCGCGGTTGCTCAAGAGCCCGTTACTCCTGCTTCGGCACCGATTCCACAAACGCTTCTGAACGCGAAGAAGGTCTTTATCTCGAACGCCGGAGCGGACAGTGGGCTGTTCCCTCACCCGTTCAGTGGCGATCCTGATCGGGCCTACAACCAGTTTTATGCTGATGTCGCAAGTTGGGGCCGATATCAGTTCGTCGCTACTCCCTCGGAGGCTGATCTGGTCTTTGAGCTTCGGCTTAATGCTCCCAATGGACCATCCAACGCTGATAAACAGAAGGGCGCTTCGGATCCGCTGCCGATGTTTCGGCTGGTGATCTATGACCGCCCCACGCACTATGTCCTTTGGGCGCTGACCGAGTCGATTGCTCCGGCGGCGTTGCAAAAGACGCACGATCACAACTTCGACGAAGCACTTGCCAGCCTTGTGCTGGACGCGGGGAGACTGACAAAGTCGTTGCCGGCGGGGATGCACTGAGTCAGCTCAGGCTCGGGCAACGATAACGCCGGTGGACAAAGTTTCACCGGATCGTAATGAGTTGGCCGCAAGCGATAAGAAATGAGTCAGGATAGGTAGACTCGTGGCATGGCAACGGATCTGAAGTCTTTGGTCAGCCGCTATCTCCTGCTGCTTGCGCTGTTGACGGCGAGTGCGCTGACGGTTGCCGATTGTGCTGCTGCAGAGCGCATTCCAGATGTGCATAGCACCTCCTTTGCGGATCAGGCGGTGAATCTTCCCGCGGCGTTGCAGGGGAAGGCGGCGGGGATTCTTGTCCTCGGCTTCAGCCGTGGATCGCGAGAAGCGGTGACTGGTTGGGCAACAAAGATTGCCGCAGACTATCGAACGTCTGATGTGGTGGCTTACTACGAGCTGCCAGTGGTGGCTTCGGTGCCTGGGTTCGTGCGCGGGATTGTGTTGCGATCCATCAAGTCGTCGGCGCCGGAGAGAGCGCATAAGCGAATCGTGCCGATTACCGCCAATGAGGCCGAATGGCGGACGGTTGTGCACTACAGTCAACCCGACGATTCGTACGTGCTGGTTGTCGATGGTGAGGGAAATGTGGTGTGGCAGACCCAGGGTGAGCCAACAGACGCCGCCTATGCGGCTTTGAAGCACCAGGTTGAGTCTTTGAAGACGAAAAGCGCTCCCTAGAGCTTTGCGCCGGTGCGAGTGGTTGGAGGATGCCGCCGGGTGCTATCGTTTTAGGGGCAGGATTCACGAGAGAGACAGAAGGAAGTACCGCTATGGCAGAGACGACGACTGAACTTCGCAAGACAGCACTGAACGCGGTACACCGGGCCGCAAAGTCCAAGATGGTGGACTTTGGTGGATGGGATATGCCGGTCGATTGCTGCGGGCTGATTGCGGAACATATGGCAGTCAGGACGGCAGTGGGCGTGTTTGATGTGTCGCACATGGGCGATATTCAGTTGCGTGGGCCAGGGTCGCTGGCTGCGGTGCAGCATCTTTGCATGAACGATGCTTCGAAGCTGGCGGTGGGACAAGCGCACTACTCGGCGATGCTGTATCCGAATGGCACGTTTGTTGATGACGTGATTGTGCACAAGCTTTCAGACAATGACTATCTGATCGTTATCAACGCAGGGACTCGTGAGAAGGATATTCAGTGGGTGCGGAAGCAGATTGGCCACATGCCGGGAGTGCATGTGAACGACTTCAGCGACTACTACACGCAGCTCGCGATTCAGGGACCGAGGGCCGCGGAGACGCTGCAGAAGCTGACCTCCACCGATCTGAGCACGATCAAGAACTACTGGTTTACGTGGGGTCAGGTGTCCGGTCTGCACAACGTGATGATCGCTCGGACGGGCTATACCGGCGAGGATGGATTCGAGATTTACATTCCGTCCGATGAGCCGACCAGCGCGCGAGTGTGGGGCGAGGTGCTGGAGGCGGGCGCGGAGTTTGGGATTCTTGCATGTGGGCTGGGGGCGCGGAATACGCTGCGTCTGGAGGCCGGGATGGCGCTGTATGGCCATGAGATCTCCGACACGATCAATGTGCTGGAGGCTGGTTTGGGCCGGTATGCGAAGCTCGACAAGCTGGAGTTTGTTGGCCGCGAGGCTCTGCTGGAGGTTCAAGCTGCCGGTGGGCCGAAGCGCAAGCTCGTGGGCCTGGAGATGATCGAACGCGGGATTGGTCGGGATGGCTATCCCGTGTTTTCGCTTGATGGGACAAGACTTGGCGAGATTACCAGCGGTTCGCCTTCACCGTTTTTGAAGAAGAATATTGCGATGGCCTATGTGCCTGTGGATTACACCGCTCTCGATACCGAGGTGGCGGTGGAGATTCGCGGCCAGATGGTCAAGGCAAAAGTTGTTCCACTTCCCTTCTACAAAAAGCCAAAGAAATCAAGTTAGCCGCAGCATCTACAATTGAACTACCTACTATTTCGGGAGAAGAACGAATGGCTTACCCTGCGGATTACCGCTATACGAAGGAACACGAGTGGATCAAGGTCGACGGTAACGTCGGCACGATCGGAATAACGGACTACGCGCAGAACTCACTGGGCGATATTGTTTTCGTAGACCTCCCCAAGGTGGGCGATACAGTTGAGGCGAGCAAGAGCTTCGGTTCTGTGGAGTCGGTGAAGGCTGTATCTGACCTTTTTGCACCGGTGTCGGGCAAGGTGACGGCCATCAATGAAGAGTTGAAGGATGCTCCGGAGAAGATCAACTCCGATGCGAATACGACCTGGCTGCTGAAGGTCGAGCTAACGGATGCGAAGCAGGTCGATGGGCTTTTGACCGCCGCAGACTACGAGAAATTTACCAGCGAAGAGACCGGACACTAAAGAATGCGCTATTTGCCAAAGTCCCCCGTGGATCGAGAGGAGATGCTTGCCGAGATTGGCGTGGCGTCGATCGACGATCTGTTTTCAACCATCCCTCAAGAGTTTCAACTGAAGCGAGATCTTAAGATTCCTCGGCAGCATGCGGAGTCAGAGATTCTGGATCGCTTTCGCGAGTTTGCGGCAAATAACGCCGTTGGCTATTCGAGCTTTTTGGGCGCGGGAGTGTATCGGCACTATCGGCCGGTGATCATCGACTCGCTTGTACAGCGAGGCGAATTCCTCACAAGCTACACGCCGTATCAGCCGGAGATCTCGCAGGGCACGCTGCAGGCGATGTTCGAGTTTCAGACGATGATCTGCGAACTGACGGGGATGGAGATCGCGAACGCGTCGATGTATGACGGTTCGACCGGCGCGGCAGAAGCGATCATGATGGCGGTACGTGTGACGGGTCGCGATGGCGCGGTGATTGCGCGGACGGTACACCCGGAGTATCGCGAGGTGATTGCGACGTATGCGCAACATCAAGAGATTCCGACGACTGAAGTTGAGTACACATCGAATGGACGCGTGGACCTGGCTGCGCTCGATGCGGCAATCAACGAGAACACGGCTTGCGTGCTGATTCAATCGCCGAACTTCTTCGGCACGATCGAGGATGTTGAGGCGATTGCCGAGATCGTTCATGCGAAGGGTGCGCTGCTGATCGTTTCGATTGCAGAGGCTGTGTCGCTCGGGATTGTGAAGCCGCCGTCCGAAGCGGACATCGTTTCGCTGGAGGCACAGTCGTATGGCGTTGCTCTCAGCTACGGCGGACCGTACTGCGGGGTGATCGCGTGCAAGGAGAAGTTTTTGCGGCAGATGCCGGGAAGGCTGATCGGCGAGACGAAGGATAAGGACGGTAAGCGCGGGTTTGTGCTGACGATGTCGACGCGTGAACAGCATATTCGGCGCGAGAAGGCGACTTCGAATATCTGCACCAATCAGGCGCTGGTCGCGATGATGACGACGATCTTTCTTACCGTCTACGGCAAGCAGGGTATGAAGGAGTTGGGGGAGCATAATCTGGCCAAAGCTTCTTACCTGAAGAGCGTGCTGGGATCGACCGGCAAAGTACTGTTTGAGGGTGCGCCGCGGTTCAATGAGTTTGTGCTGCAACTGCCAAAGAGTGCCGAGGAGACAAATGCTGCGCTGCTCGAAGCAAAGATTATCGGCGGATTGTCGCTGGCAAAGTGGTATCCGGAGCTTGGGCCGAATGCAACCTTATGGTGTGCGACGGAGCTGACGACGCGTAAGCAGATGGATGCTGTTGCGGCGGCGCTTGCAGGCAAGAAGGCTTAGCGATGGATGTTTCGGCAATCATCGGTGAAGAGCTAAAGGCGGTTGAGTTCGTCGAGGATTTTCTGCAGCTTCGGTTCGAGGCTCCTCTGCTGACGTTTTATGCGTGGCCGCATGTATTGTTCCCCGAGTTTTCACTTGCTTATGGGGAGCCGGAGTATCGCAATGCGTTGTGTGCGCAGATCAACGATAAGGTCGTGCAGGCTTCACTCGAAGAGGGCGATGCACTGACGATTGAGTTTGAGAACGGTACTGTGTTTGGTCTTTCTCTGCGGGAAGAAGATGTGGATGGGCCGGAGTCAGGAAGTTACTCGGAGACCGGCAGCGCAGTGGATGCGCAGGAGTTTTAGAGTTTCAATCTTTGATCCTCATGCCGCGATAAGCAAAAATGCGAATTTTCACTCCGTTCAGTATGACAAGGTTTCTAGTAGTGAGGGATAGATGGCTGACGAAAAATTTGTAGGGACGCCGAAGAAGGCGACGACGCACACGAACCAGAACGAAGATTTGATGTTTGAGAAGTCTTCTCCTGGCAAGAAAGCTTACCGACTGGCGGAGCTGGATGTGCCTGCGGTGGACTCGGTTGCGCTGCTCGGCTCCGAGGTGCGGACGGACCTGGGTGTGATGCCGGAGTTGAGCGAGATTGAGATCATTCGCCACTTCACGCGGCTCTCGACGTGGAACTATGCGATCGATCTGGGGATGTATCCGCTGGGAAGCTGCACGATGAAGTACAACCCCCGTGTGAACGAGGCTGTAGCGCGACTGGAAGGCATCGCCGAGGCTCATCCGTATCAGCCGGAGTCGCTGTCGCAAGGCTGCCTGACGATCATCAAGATGATGAAGGACGTGCTGGTTGAGATCACCGGCATGGACGCGACTACGTTACAGCCAGCTGCCGGTGCGCACGGAGAGTTCACCGGCATCCTAATGATTCGGGCATATCACGAGTCCCATGGCAACGCTCGGAAGAAGATTCTGATTCCGGACTCCGCGCATGGAACCAACCCTGCAACGGCGGCCGTTTGCGGATATGAGGTTGCGAACCTGAAGTCGAACGCGCACGGGATGGTGGATCTCGTTGAGCTCGAGCGGATGGTGGATGAGGATACGGCGGCGTTGATGCTGACGAATCCTTCGACCATTGGAGTGTTCGAGTCGGATATCAAAAAGATCGCGGATATTCTGCACGCGAAGGGCGCGCTGTTGTACATGGACGGCGCGAATATGAATGCGCTGGTCGGCAAGGCGCGGCCAGGCGATTTTGGTGTCGATGTCATGCATTTGAATCTGCATAAGACATTCTCGACTCCGCATGGCGGTGGCGGTCCGGGATCGGGGCCGGTTGCTTGCAAGAAGATCCTGGAGCCGTTTCTGCCTGCGCCGCTTGTCGTAACGCGTGAGGATGGTTCGTTGTCGATGGACTATGACCGGCCGCAGAGCGTTGGGCGTGTGCGCATGTTCTATGGCAACTTCGGCATGTTTGTGCGCGCGCTGGCTTATGTTCTGGCAAATGGCCCGGACGGGCTGCGACAGACGACCGAGGATGCAGTGTTGAATGCGAACTACATTCGCGCGAAGCTGGAGGGCACCTTCGAGTTGCCGTACAAGACGCGGTCGCTGCACGAAGTCGTGTTCTCGGACAAGCTGCAGGCGAAGAACGGCGTGAAGACAGGCGATATGGGCAAGCGCCTTATCGATTATGGCTTCCATGCGTATACGGTTTCGTTTCCGATGGTAGTGCAGGGCGCGATGATGATCGAGCCGACGGAGAGTGAGAGCCGTGAGGAACTGGACCTGCTGATCGATGCGCTGAAGCAGATTGCGCGTGAGGCAGAGGAGAATCCTGAGTTGGTTCAGACGGCGCCACATTCGACGCGGCTGCAGCGCCTGGATGAGACAACGGCGGCTCGCAAACCGATTCTTCGGTGGAAGGGCCCTGTGGCACCGGAGCCTGTGCTGGTGGATACGGTCGAGAAGGAGTGGTAGCGTGTCCGTCTTTTATGATCGGCAGCAGGAGCTCGAGAAGTACGAGTTCATGATGGGTGAGGCGCGCGGGAGGCTGGCAGTGACTCTCGATGTGCTGACTGATGCGCTGATTTTGGTAGGGCAACACGGAGTTTACTGCTCGAGCGCGCGGAACCCAACGGTTCCGGCGCTCGATCTGCAGGCTGTTCTGGCGAACCTGAACGGGGCGAAGGAGCTAGTGGCCTCGGTGATGGAGCGGCTACGGCTGGACCGCCTGGAGCTGGAGAAAAACGCCGCGGAGTAAGGGCTACTCTGCTTTGATCGTTACGTACTCGTCCGTGGTCTCCCATTTGATGTGAAGCTCAGTCGTGTTGCCGCTGGTGTGTTCAAAGCTGATGGACATCTTTTCCTGCGGCGCTGGGAGGGTTTTGCCCTGCATGGGAGTGCGGCCAAGGTCCTGGTCCTTGTTGTAGACGGTGCCCCACTGGCCGGTCTGCTTGTTGACGATGAGCAGCCACTGGCTGGCGCTGGGCAGCGTATAGATCGTATAGGTCCCGGCGGGAACGTTCAGAGTGCCGATCTTGAGGTTAGCGGCAGTGATGAGAGTGGTGGCCGGGTTCGCTCCAGTGCGCCATACCTCACCGTAGGGAACCAGTCCGCCCATGATCTTGCGTCCGCGTATGGAGGGCGCGTTGTAGGTGATCTTAATGGCCTTGCCAGCGAGGGTGACGTCGGCGACCGCGGCTGGGCTGGGTAGAGCTTGACCAGCAGGCTTGTCCATTTGGTTGTTCATTTCTGCGAAGCTTGCGGTTGCCAGGAGGGTACAACAGGCAGCGGTTGCCAGGAAGCGGAGGAACATGCGTGGGTCTCTCTTTCTCGATGCTATTCGTGTTGCGTTTTGTGTCTTTTAGACGGCTTCAGGAGCTAATGGTGTGATGCTGAACCGAGGCGGCGTGGGCTGTCAACTCGGTGCGATCGTGCTAGGCTAGAAGTACGCGCCCGTAGCTCAGCTGGATAGAGCGGCAGCCTCCGAAGCTGTAGGTCAGAAGTTCGAATCTTCTCGGGCGCACCATATTTCTTCCCTTTTCAGAAAAAACCAGCCACCGGTGATGCGGTGGTTTTTGACATTTAAGGGTTTGGTAACAAAACGGCCCCGACGAATCGGGGCCGTTTTGAGTTGTGGCTGAAGATGCCGTCAGATTAGAAGAACAGCTTCGCAGAGAACTGCATCTGACGCGGACCGTAGAGCCCGTTGTTGGTTCCCGAGGCAACGCCAAAGGCCTGAAGACCTGTGCCGCTATAGGGTGAGATGCAGCCCTGCAGGACCGATCCCGCGGGAGCGGAGCCCCCGGTTGCGGAGCCTGGTGCCGTGCTGCATGGTCCCGCCGTTGCTGTAGCGCCAGCATACTGCGAGTACGTCCCATTCACCCCGGTGATGATGGTGTGATTGAGCAGGTTGAAGGCGTCCGCAGCGAACTGCAGGTAGATGCTTTCGTGGATGGGCACGTTGCGAGCAACACGGAGGTCGACGTTGTTGAAACCCGGGCCGTAGATGCTGTTGCGACCGATTTGGGGAGGACGACCGGTGGTGGCCGAACCTGAGCTGGAGCTCATGGCTCCGCCGAAGATGTTGCCATCGGCGCCGTAGCTGGTTCCAGTACCGGAGTACACCGTGCCGCTCATACCGAGGAAGATCGGCTGGCCGCCCGAAGCGATCTCAGCACCGGAGAAGGTGAAATCGTCGAAGAGGTGCTTGACGTACTTGTTGTCCTGCATGATCTTCGGCTGGTAGACGAAGCTGAGGGTGAAGCGATTGCGGATATCGGTGTCCGACGGACCATTATCCTGACGCAGGTTGTTGGGATTGAGCGGGGTGTCGCCGCCGAAGAAGGTTCCGTTGGCACCGCCGACCTGGCCGGTGTCGGTTGCGCGAGCCCAGGTGTAGTTCGCCAGCACTTCGAGACCGGTGCTGAAGGGACGGCGAACGGTCACGGCGAGGCCGTTATACCAGGTATTGGCGGCGCTGAAGCCCGTGTTCAGAGAGGTGATTGCCGGGTTGCGGCGATCCTGCTGCCGGTACACCGGAACCGTAAGTACCTGAGTGATCTGATTGGCGGCGTTCAGCACGTCGTAGGTGCGGATGCCCGATGGAGTTACTCCGATAAGGTTGGAGTCCACGAAGACTGGCAGGCGCAGAGCGCGGGTTCCGACGTAGCCGACCGAGAGAGTCATGCTTCCGGGCAGAGCCTGCTCGACGGCTGCGTGAAACTCATACGCGAGAGGCGGAACGAAGTTGGGATCCAGACCGTGGAAGCTCTGGGGTCCTTTGATGGAAGGCCCATTGACCGCAGGAGCATTGCCGCCGACCGGGAACAGGGCTGTCGAGAGCGCCGGTCCGGTCACAGGGAACGGTACGAAGGGATACTGAAGACTGTTGGTCGCACTTGGAACAGTCGGACAACGGGAGCCTGCGACACTCCCCACGAGACTTTCGCATCCGGTGTAGTTGTAGTTGATCTGGACGACTCCGTTTTCAACCCGCATCGCGTAGTAGGTGCTGCCCTGGTTGAGCGCGGAGAACATGCCAAAGCCACCACGAACCACGGTGCCCGTGTAAGGCGACCAGCTGAAGCCGATACGCGGCTGTACACGATCGGTCACGTTCTTGATGGTGCCGCTGTACTGGGTGGCGATGGGCGAAGAGTTGTTAACAAGACCCGGGGGCGGCGTGAGCTGAATGTCGTAGCGAATGCCCGCGGAGAGGGTGAAGTTTGGCTTGAGCTTCCAGTCGTCCTGAGCAAAGGCATCGTACATCTTCATCCAGAAGTCGTCCCTGCCCTGAGTACCGGGAGCAGTGTTGACGACGTCGATGGTCTGGACGAAGGTGTTGTAGTGGTAGCCGGCGTAAGGATCAGTGTCGCCGGGTTGTCCTGCAAAGGCGTCCTGAATCCAGTCTTTGAAGTTTGCTGTTGGGGTGGTCTCGCCGTAGCTGTAGACGCCGCCGCCCTGGAAGAGATTGATCATAATCTCATGGACGAGGTTGACGTCGCCGCCGGCCTTCCAGGTATGGTGCCCCTTGCTGGTGGAAAACACATCCGTGAACTGGATGCGGTGCTCGTTGGGTTCGGCGATGCGCGGAAGAGCGTTGGGCATACCGAAGGTAACGACACCGGTGGCGACGCTCGGGCCGGAGGCGTTAGCACCAGCGGTCTCGAGATCCTGACCGTATTGGAAGTGGACCTGGTTGACCGAGGCCTTACCGAGTTGAGTCGTGAGACCGGCGACGAGAAAGCGCTCGTGATAGCTGGTGGGCGCGTTGGTGCTGGGTGAGCTGTTGGTAAAGGTAGGAGCTGGGCTATAACCGTAGCTGCTATCAAAGTCCGCGAAGTTATAGTCGACAAATACGTCGTTGCGCTGATTGATGTGCCAGTCGAGGCGTGGGAAGAAGAGGTTCTGCTTTGCGAAGCGGCCCGGCGGCGACTGACCCGGAGCAATGTTGGCGACGGTCTGGAGAAACGTGATGCCGTTCGTACACTGATCGGCTGTGATCGTGGCGGGGCACTGTGTCGGAGTGATGGTCGACGTGTTCGACGTGGCACCGGAGGGTGTCAGCGAGATGTGGTTTGAATCCGAGTACAGAACGCGGCCGACCTTGCGGAAGCCGTCATAGGTGAAGAAGAAGAAGAGACGATCTTTGAGGATGGGGCCGCCGACCGAGCCGCCGAACTGCTGCTGCTGGTGGATGGGCTGGGTGAGCAGGAAGGCCGAGGCTCCGTTGTGGAGCGCCTGGTACTTGCTGTAGGGGTCAAGCGCGTTGAGGTCGGGATAGCGCAAGTAGTAGAAGGCGTCACCGTGGAACTGGTTGGTGCCGCTCTTGGTGATGGCGTTGACCTGACCACCGGCGGCCTGACCGAACTCGACGGAGTAGTTCGAGGTCTCGGCCTGGAACTCCTTGATGGAGTCGATCGAGTAGACGTAGGGAGCACCGGAGGCACGGCCGCGAGCCTCAGAGAACAACATCTGGTTGTTGTTCGAACCGTCGACGTAGTTCTGGTTGTAGAGGCCGCTGATTCCGTGGAAGCTTACTAGGCCCGAACCGCCGTCCTGGGTGACGTTCGGCGTGTTGAGGACGAAGGCGCTCCAGTTGCGCGAGGCGACGGGAAGATTGGTGATGAGCTGTTCGCTGAAGCTCTGAGAGACCTCTGTCTTCTCCGTGTCGAGAAGCGGAGACTCGCTGGTGACGACAACTTCAGAGGAGACGGACGCGGCGGGCAGCGTGGCATCGACGGTCAAGACCTGGCCGACGGTGAGCACGAGGTTCTTGCGGTCAACCTTGCCAAAGCCGGAGCCGCCGAAGGTGACCTCGTAGTGGCCGGGCTGAAGGAAGGTGGCGGAGTAGGAGCCGTCGGCGTTGGTCGTAAGAGAGCGAGAGACGCCGGTGTCGTTATCGAGCACCGTGACGGAGGCATTTGGAACCGCTGCGCCACTGGAGTCTTTGACCGTGCCGGTGATGTTGCCGTTGCCGGAGGTCTGGCCGAATGCCGGAGAGGCTGCCGAGACGAAGAGAAGGGCGGCTGCGGCACACGCAAGCAGGCTTCTACAAGCTGAGGGAAGTTTCATGAGTGAACTGGCTCCTGAGTAACACCGACGCAAAGAGCGGTGTGTAAAAGGGATGCTGGCTGTTTTGAGTCCTGCTGTCGTATCTGCAGGATACGTTCGCGCGCAACCTAAAATTGAATTTTCGTAATACCTCAACAGTCAGGCTTAGGGGTTCTGGCTGTCAAGCGGAATATATTAACGCCGGGTTACAAAATGCATATTTTGACGCATATTTGCATATTTTTATTAAATAGACGCCGTTCGCTGCAGGCGATTATCGCGCGCTAGTGAAGCTGGCTGGGGATGACTGCGTACTGGATGAGCAGCTCGAAGGGGACGATCTTGAGGGTGTTCTCGTGCGTCGCTTCGAGGATGATGGGGCAGGCGGCACCAGCCTGCTGGACCTGCAGCCAACGGGCGGCGCAGACGCACCAGCGGTCGCCGGGCTTTAGTCCGGCAAAACCAAACTGAGGCATAGGTGTGCTGAGGTCGTTGCCGAGGGCTTTGGAGGCTTCGAGGAAGGACGCGTCCACGACGCAGCAGATGGTGTGGACGCCGTGGTCGTCGGGGCCGGTCTCGCAGCATCCGGTGCGGTAGAAGCCGGTCATGGGTTCGCAGCCGCAGATGTCGAGGGGCTGGCCAAGGACGTTCTTGCCGCGGTTTTTGATGGGTTCTACGGTGGGCATGAGACTCCTGTTCGCTTCCAGTATCCCACTTTTCTGGCGGACCTTTGAAGAGGTGTCCTGCCGGACGGCCTCCTGCGCGGAGAGCGGTCACTTCGTGACGTGTATACCTTGTCTCGCTGAAACTCGGTCCTCCCGTTGGTCGGCACATGCTGATTCCGACCAACGGGAAGATGGATTATTTTGCGGCGATGGCGAGTTGCTGCTGGTACTCCTCGTAGGGGCCCTTGTGATCGGTGATGCGGAAGTCGGTCGGGCCGCCTTCGAAGTGCCAGATACGAGTGCCGGCCTCTTCGATCAGCTCCTGGTCGTGCGTGACGAGGAACACGGTGCCTTCATACTTCTGGATCGCCTGGTTGAGGGCGTTGATGCTTTCGAGGTCCAGGTGGTTGGTGGGCTCGTCGAGGACGAGGACGTTCGGCTTCTGCAGCATGATCTTGCAGAAGAGGAGGCGAGCGGCCTCTCCTCCAGAGAGTGCGTCGGTCTTCTTGAGGCCTTCTTCGCCCTTGAAGAGCATCTGCCCGAGGATGCCGCGGATATCTTCCTTGGTAGCCTGCGGGTCGAACTGGTGGAGCCAGTCGCTGGCCGTCATGCCGAGCTGGATCGAGCCTTTGTGATCCTGCGCGAAGTAGCCGATGGAGACCTCGTGACCCCACTTGACGCTGCCGGAGTCGATCGAAACGTCTGTCTCTTCGATGCCGGGGCCGTTGGCCAGAAGCGCCTTGAGCAGGGTGGTCTTGCCCTGACCGTTGCGGCCCATCAGGATGACCTTGTCGCCGCGAGTCACCGAGGCGCTGAAGTTATTGATGACGTGCTCGGTCTTGCCGTCCTTCTGCTCGTAGGACTTGTTTACCTGTTCGAACTCAAGGACGTTCTTGCCGGAGGGGCGTTCCATCTTGAAGCTGATGTAAGGACGGGCGATGTTGGAGCGGGCGAGTTCGCTGGTGGCCAGACGCTCAACTTCTTTCTTGCGGGAGTTCACCTGCGAGGACCGCGTGCCGGCGGAGAAGCGGGCGATGAAGTCGTTGAGTTGGGCGATCTTCTTTTCGCGCTGCTCGTTCTGGCTCTCGATGCGGGTGCGGATGCTGGTCTTCTGCAGCACCATGTCATCGTAGCCACCGTTGTAGGTGATGATGGTCTCGTAGTCGATGTCGGCGATGTGGGTGCAGACGTTGTTGAGAAAGTGCCGGTCGTGCGAGATGGTAATGACGGTGCCGTTGTAGCGGTTGAGGAAGTCCTGGAGCCAGTGGATCGACTCGAGGTCGAGATAGTTGGTGGGCTCGTCGAGCAGCAGAGCTTCGGGGTTGCCGAAGAGAGCCTGGGCAAGCAGCACGCGCACCTTCTGGCCGCCTTGAAGCTCGGACATCTTGCGCTCGTGGAGTTCGTCGGGAATGTCGAGACCTTGAAGGAGCACGGCGGCGTTAGACTCAGCCTCGTAGCCGTCCTCGTCGCCGACGATGCCTTCGAGTTCGCCGAGGCGGGAGCCGTCTTCATCGGTCATCTCTGGCTTCGCGTAGATAACCTCGCGCTCTTCAAGCGCCGCCCACAGAGCCTTGTTGCCCATGATGACGGTGTCGATGACGCGGTAGGCGTCGAACTCGTACTGATCCTGCTTGAGGACGCCGATCTTTTTGGGGCGAACGACGGTGCCCTTCTGGGGGTCGATCTCGCCGGTGAGGCACTTCATGAACGTGGATTTGCCGGCGCCGTTGGGGCCGGTGAGGCCGTAACGACGGCCAGTGGTGAACGTGACCGAGACATCCTCAAAGAGGAGCTTGGAGCCGTATCGCATGGTGACGCTGGAAACTGAGATCATAGGTTTCTTCCTATTTTATAGGCCCGTTGCGTTGAAGCGCTGTGAACAGGCGGCGTTTCTAAGATGTCAAAAGGATTGCCGAGGCTTCTTCATTCCGATTTCATCGAACCGGGGCAGACATGAACCCTCCGCTCTGCTGCTGGTTGGCATGCAGGGCGGAGGGTTCGTTGTTCTTTTGGCGTAGCCGAATCTACTGACCGCGGCGAGCTGGACCGGAGCGGCTGCTGCCGGGGCGGCTGTTGCTGTTTGGGCGACCACCTGGGCCACGACCGCCGGAGCTGCGTCCGCCGGAGAAGCCACCGCCGCCGCTGCGGCTACGGAATCCACTCTTATTGCCGCCGTAGTTGGCGTTGGGCGTCGTCATCGGTGTGACGGGGTCGTTGCCCTTCCAGGAGCGGGTTTCAAGCTGCATGAGGTCCTGTCCCTGAGCTGTTGTGTCGAGGGGTGCGTTGCGGACTTCCTTCTCAAGATTCTTATCGGCCTCGCGCCACTCGAACTTTATCTTCAGTTCGCGCTCGAGCTTGCGAGCATCGTGACGCTCCTGCGGCATGACGAAGGTGGTGGCGACGCCCTTCTTACCAGCGCGGCCAGTGCGACCGATGCGGTGAACGAAATCGTCGGAGGCGTTCGGCAGGTCGTAGTTGACGACGTGCGCGATGTCGTTGACGTCGATGCCGCGAGCGGCAACGTCAGTCGCAACAAGAACGCGATGACGACCGGTGGCGAAGCCCTTCAGAGCCGCGGTGCGCTGCGACTGGCTGCGATCGCCGTGGATCACATCGGCGTCGTGGCCGAGCTTCTCGAGTTTCTTCGAGATACGGTCGGCGCCGTGCTTGGTGCGCGAGAAGACGAGGAAGGTTCCCTCTTCCTGCTTCAGCATCTGGTCGAGCAGGCCGAGCTTCTGGTCCTGCATGACGGTGTAGACGCGGAGTTCGACGCGGTCGCTGGGCTTCGAGGTCTGACCGATCTCGACGCGGACTGGCTTGTTGACGTAGTCGCGGACGATCTCGCGGATGTTCGCATCGAGGGTCGCGGAGTAGCACATGGTCTGACGGGTCTTCGGCAGTGCGCCAACAATGCGACGGATGGCGGGCAGGAAGCCCATGTCGAGCATGCGATCCACTTCGTCCAGGACGAGCATCTCGACGGAGTTGATGTTGATCTCGCGACGGCGGAGGAAGTCTTCGAGGCGGCCAGGGGTCGCAACGACGAGGCGTGGGCCGCGGTCGAGCTGATCGAGCTGGTTGTTCTCAGAGAGGCCGCCGCAGACGAGCACAGCGTCGCTCTTCGAACCGGGGACGAGCTTCCAATAGGCCTCGAGAACCTGCATGGCGAGCTCGCGCGTCGGCAGCAGGATGAGGGCGCGGATCGGACCACGTTTGCCCTTGGTGCTGGGAACGGAGTTCGCATCCATGCGCTGGATCATCGGAATGAGAAAGCTGAGGGTCTTGCCGGTGCCGGTGGAGGCGGTGGCGAGGATGTCGGAGCCTTCGAGCGCGGGCGGGATGGCCTTCGCCTGAACCGGGGTCGGCATGGTGAAGCCGGCGTTGGTGAGGCGGTTCTTGAGGGAGTCCGAGATGTTGAAGTCGGTGAAGCGGACGTCTTCGACCAGGGGGAGGCCGGTTGGATTCGCGGCTGCTGGGCTGGTCTGCGTGTTGGCTTCGGGGGCGGAGTGGTGCTGGTTCTGCGAGATCTGTTCGTTCTGCTCGGTTGCTTCTAAGGTTGCGGAGTTCAAAGTTTGTCCTGTCTGGTGGTTATCAAGCGGCATGGGGGTGCAGGGGTGCCGTTGTGGCACCATGGATTCAATTAGTCAGCATTGCTGTCGATTGTCGAAGCGCTGCTGCTGCACGGCGAGACTCGTCCGATGACGGGTCTTCCAGCCAGAGCAACCAGCGCGGCTTCCGAACGTGGGGAAGGTCTGCGGTGGGAAGAGGCGAATCGCAGTCTCTGGCCAAACTCCGAAGTCCATGAAGAGTCTTTGCCTGCGATGCCCGCACTCCTTTTGTCCGGAGTACAAAATAAGAATAGCACAACCCGATTGCAATTGGCGATGAGTTTGTGAGCGGCACCATGATGTGCACCGGCATCGCGTCCGCAAACGGACAGGGCGCTCCATGGATGAACAGCATCGATTCGAGCAGCTATGAGACGCTGCCTTATTTACAACAGGATAGCGTTGCGATGGGTTGGCAATCCAACTGCAACCTGAGTCTCATCAGTTCGAGGTACATGACCGCGATGCAGACATTGATTCAGGACCTTCGCTTCTCACTGCGCCAGATCCGGCGCTCACCAGGGTTCATGGTGACGGCAGTGCTTACGCTTGCGCTGGGGGTTGGCGCGAATACGGCGATCTTCTCACTGCTGGACCAGGCGTTGCTGCGCTCGTTGCCTGTGCGCGCGCCGGAGCAGCTCGTTGTGTTGAGCGGCACCGGAAAGGCGTGGGATGGCCACTCCAGTAATCATGGCTCCGGTGTCGAGCAGTCCTTCTCCTACCCGATGTACCGCGACCTGCGCGACCGAGGAGCGGCCTTTGACGGCTTGATCGCGACTGCACCAACCGGCATCGACCTCACATGGAACAATGCCTCCGACTTCGCCGACGCGGAGATCGTGAGCGGAAACTACTTCAGCGTACTCGGCGTTTCGGCGGCACAAGGACGGTTGCTGACAGCAAGCGACGATACGACGCCGGGAGGAAATCCCGTTGTCGTGTTGAGCCATCACTACTGGCAGACGCACCTGGGTGAAGATCCGCGTGTGGTGGGCGAGACGATCTCGATCAACGGCTCACCATTCCAGATCATCGGGGTCTCGGCGCCAACGTTTCAGAGCGCAGTGTGGGGGCAGGTGCCTGACGTCTTTGTTCCGATGTCGATGCTCGACCAGGTAATGCCCGGTAAAGGTCGCCGGCTGCAGGACCACACCGATCGATGGATGAACATCATCGGACGTCTGAAGCCGGGCGAGACGCCGCAGCATGCGCAGGTGGCGATGGCTCCCCTGTGGCATGCACTGCGGGCGGAGGAGCTGAAGGCGATGGGCACCAAATCGCAGCGCTTCGTCGATGAGTACCTGACCCGAAGCGAGCTCCTCATCGCACCCGGTTCGCGTGGGCTCTCGTATGAACGCGAGTCGCTGCAAAAGCCGCTCTACGCGGTGATGGGGATGGCGTTTCTTGTGCTTCTCATCGCTGCGGTGAATGTGGCCAGCCTGTTGTTGGTTCGCTCGGCGGCGCGTGTACGCGAGTTCTCGCTGCGTTATGCGCTGGGAGCAAATGCGCGGCGCGTGGTTCAACAGCTTCTGCTGGAAGGCGCGCTAATTGGAATTGCCGGAGGAGCTGCGGGGCTGCTAATCGCCCCGATGTGCCTTCGCGCGCTGGTGCAGCGGCTAGCCACCGATGGCCCGTCAGCGTTCTCGACTGTGCTGGATGCCCGGCTGCTGGCCTTCAACTTCGCGGTCGCCCTTGCAGTGAGTGTTCTTTTCAGCCTCGCGCCTGCGATGCAGTTGTTGAGGCCGGATATCGTCAACTCGCTGAAGCAGCAGACCACGACCGCATCCGGCGGCACACTGAACTTTCGTCGTCTGATCGTTTCGCTGCAGGTTGGCCTCAGCGTTCTTCTGCTCGTCGGCTCCGGTTTGTTCGTGCGCACGATGCAGAACCTGCGGCGCGTCGATACGGGGATCAACACCTCGCACCTCGTCACGTTTCACATCGACCCTCTGCTCTCCGGATATGCCCCGGAGAAGGTCCCCGCGCTGCACCAGCACATTCTGGAGACAATGGCGACGCTGCCGGGCGTGCAGTCTGTCGGCGCGACCACGGACGCAGAGCTGGCGGAGACCGAGCATAGCGGAAATGTAACTGTGGAAGGCTACACCGCACCCGCTGACGAAGAGTTCGACGTTGAGATTCCTTACGTCAACGCAACCTTCTTCCACGCCATGCAGGAGCCGGTGCTGGCCGGGCGCAGCTTCAGCGAAGACGATGATGCCAACCATCCGCTGGTAGGAGTCGTGAACGAGAGCTTCGCAAAGCACTACTTCTCGAACTCCGCTGCGGCAGTGGGCAGACGCGTCGTCGGCGGTGACGGAAAGAAGGGCGAGTACATGACGATCGTCGGCGTCACGCGAGATGCAAAACATTCGAACCTGCGCGACGCTGCAGTGCCAACTCTGTTTTCGCCGCTGAAACAGGCAAAAAAAGTGGACCAGCTCCATCTCTATCTCCGCACGGCGACTCCGCCCGAGCAGAGCTACGCGATGGTGCGGCAGGCGATGAATCAGATCGACCCGGGCCTCGCAGTGGACGAGATGCGAACGATGGATGAGCAGATCGACACCACGCTTTCGAACGAGCGCATGATCGAACTGCTGGCGATCTCGTTCGGCCTGCTGGCGACGATGCTTGCGGGCGTTGGTCTTTACGGCGTGCTCGCGTTTTCTACGGCGCAGCGCACACGTGAGATCGGCATTCGCATCGCACTCGGCTCAACACGGCTGGGAGTCTCGCGCCTGGTTCTACTTGATGTGCTGCGGCTCGCAGGAGTCGGCGTTGCCGTCGCAATTCCCTGCTCGATGCTGCTCGGCAGACTGTTGCGGAGTCAGCTCTTTGGCGTCTCCACATCGGATCCGTTCACATTGGCCGCTGTCGTGTTCCTGATTGCGGTGGTTTCACTCTTGGCCGCTGCTATCCCTGCGCGACGCGCCTCCTCGGTCGATCCGACCACTGCGCTGCGCGCCGAATAAGTTTCTGGCTGATCACCAGAAATAGAAAACGGCGACAACGAAATCATGGACTCGTTGTCGCCGTTTTTGATTTAAGTTGAGGGAACCTAGATGTGGCAGCTCACCATGCCACGCTTCTCGAGATACTTCTGGTGATACTCTTCGGCCTTCCAGAAGGTAGTTGCTGGAACGACCTGAGTTGCGATGGGTTTGCGATACGATCCCGCGGCGTTAAGCTCAGCGATCTTCGCGCGTGCCTGGGCGAACTGCTCGTTGGTGTGGGTGAAGATGACGCTGCGATATTGAGAGCCCCAATCCGGACCCTGGCGATTCACCTGGGTGGGATCGTGCATCGCAAAGAACGCGTCTAATAGCGTCTCGTAAGAGAGACGGGATGGATCGAACGTTACTTGAACAACCTCCGCATGGCCCGTGCGGTCCGTACAGACTTCTTTATACGTTGGGTGTTCAAGGTCGCCGCCTTCGTATCCTACGGCCGTGTCGATAACACCTGTAATCTCTCCGAATCGGGTCTCTACTCCCCAAAAACATCCTGCTCCAAATGTTGCTTTTTCCATTGCCACTCTGCTGCTCCTTGACTACATCCATTGGATGCTCTTGCGGTGCAATTGTCATCACCCGCAAGGTTAATAGCCCGAGTATTCTGAGCGCGTCATGAGAGAAGTGTCAAGCAGACAAAGGTGGTAGAAAAACGAAAGGTCCGACCGCGTATCTAGTTAGATAAATGCGACTTAAAGAAAGCCAAATGTCGGGCAGCCAACAATTAGCTCGGACGCCGCGGACGGCTCGCAGACTTGGTGCCGGTGGGCTGCCGACGCGCCTTTGTGAATTTCTTTTTAACCGGAGATTTAAGTTGCGCAAACTCGGGAGTCTTCTTCTTCGGTACGACCTTCTTGCCCTTCGCGGCACGATCAAGCGCCATCACTTCGCCAAGCGTTAGCTCGCGGAACTCTCCTGGTGGAACGTCGAGACGCAGCGCACCGTAACCGATGCGGCGAATCTTTTCGACGTGATGTCCGATCTCCTCAAACATCTTTCTGATCTGACGATTGCGGCCTTCGATCAATGTGAGTTCGTACCAGGGGTTGTCGCCACCGCGAACGAGCTCAACCTTAGCCGGTGAAGTGATGATGCGATCGCGACGGCCGCTGCGTACTTCATCGAGACGGCCACGGTCGATCATGATGCCGCGACGAATCTGATCAAGCCCCGATGCCGGTGGCGTTCCACTGATCTTGACGAGGTAGGTCTTCTCCACACCGGCAGCAGCCTTCGACAGCGCGTTGGCAAGGTTGCCGTCGTTCGTCATCAGGATGAGGCCTTCGCTAAGGTAGTCGAGGCGGCCA
This sequence comes from uncultured Acidobacteriaceae bacterium, assembly GCA_963771625.1. Lineage (GTDB taxonomy): Bacteria > Acidobacteriota > Terriglobia > Terriglobales > Acidobacteriaceae > Edaphobacter. The sequence goes on along the minus strand of CAVYUE010000007.1, from coordinate 245,397 downwards.
ACAGGATAGAGTCGAACGTTGTCGCCGTGCGGGCCGGACTTCTGCTTCGCCATCAGCTGCATGACGGTTGGACGCTTCTCGGGATCGTCGAGCGTCGTGACGTAGCCGCGCGGCTTGTTGAGCATGTAGTAGCGCTGCTGCTCCGGGCCGTGCAACAGCTTGCCGTCCACGCGGATGTGATCCTTCAGTGCGTCGTGACGCGTGCCAAGAGTGTTGACGATGACGCCATTGACCTGCACTCGGCCTTCGAGGATGATCTCCTCGGCTTTGCGGCGGCTGGCGATGCCTGCCTGCGCCAGAATCTTCTGGAGGCGGTCGCCTTTGGGTTCGTCGTTGGCGTTTGGTTTTGCTGCGGAGGGAGACTTCGTCATGGTGTTTCCAGCTTTCTGACTGCGGAGCTGCTCATCGCGGTCGGGTGTTCAACCTCTATTATCGCCTGTTTGTTGGGCGTCTGCGAGATATTAGCCAAGGTCGTGGGGATCAGGGTAGAACGTAATCCCGTAGCGCTCGGAGATCTCGAGGATCTTCGGCATGTCGGTAGCGGGCGAATAGGAGCTGATCTCTTCGAGGTAGTCCTCCAGCCCGGCTGGAGCAACGAAGATAAGGACGCGCCCCGGTGTGCTGCCTGCGTTGCGAAATGTGTGGATGCTTCGACGCCGGCCAAACATAGTTTCGCCCACTGCCTGAGGATGCCACTCTCCTTCGTAAAGGAACTCGAAGTCCCCCTCCAGAACATAGAAGGTCTCGTCTTCATGGGTGTGACTGTGGGGTGGTGGGCCGCCTCCCGGAGGTACGTGCTGAATGATTGCGGCGCTGACTCCCCCGGAGGTCGCAGCGTTGACGAGCACATCGACAGGCTCACCGAAGACCCTAAAAGTTTTGATAGGTGGCATCCCTACTCCATTTTCAAAATGATTTGCGTCGTCGTAGCCCATGGATCTGCGACATCGCAACATCGTAGCAAACGAGACGGACGGGATTTATGACGAAACTACTTGCAGGCTTAGCTGCATTGCTGCCAGCGTCACTCTGTGCCGTAGAGGCGCACGATAAAGGAGATCTGATAAAGAAAAGAAATAGCGAGAAGAGTTAGCTGAATGCGGCGGTTCTTGGTGATCATCGCAATCACGCAGAGCACCAGGCTGGCTGCGATTCGTATTGGATACTCGATGCCGAACGAATGGATATAGGCCGAGCCTTTGAGGCCAGTGTCGATGATGTCAGCCACAAAGGTGGCGGCCAGAAAGCCGAAGAACCACTTGCGACGCGAGAGGAAATAGTCTTCGTAGCCGGAGTAGTCCTTAAGATCAGACGGGAAGAGCAGTGTAGACAGAAAGTAAAAAAGTATTGCGTACAGGATGACAAAAAAGTAGATCTCGAAGGTCCACTGCGGAACCATTGCAAGGCGAAACTCCCACCACCAGAAGTGAATGATCCACAGCAGCAGCGATGCGGCCCAGCCGAGGTGCAGAAGAGACACCTTCTCACGTTTGGGGTGTTGCACGAAGACCGCGAAACCTTTGAGAAGAGTCGTAATGCCGAGACCAACGATGATGGAGATGACGACCTTGACGTGAGAGTAGACGTCAGGGTTTGACTCGGGAAGATTCATCGCGACTGCACCGCCTGGACGATTGCTGGATTAGAGCTTGTTCGTGTCGATGTAGCGGGAACGCTGCAACCCCTCGGGAGCGGGCCTGAGCGGAGCGTCGGGGGCGTCTTCGTTGTCACCCTCGGGTGTCGCAACCGTATCCGGTTCATTATCCTCCGGGGTATCGGGGGAGTCGTAAGGATCGGGTTTGGGGTCAAGGTTGGAAGCTGCCATCATCCCTCCTCAGAGTCACGTCGCTGATCACTTTGAATCTCGGCATCGAGTGCATCTTCGCTCTCCCCACCATCGACAGACAAGTCAGTGTCGTAGTTCGGAGGCAGGCCGGAGATGCGGCCGTCGACCACGGCTTCGTCCGCCACGGTCTCGCCAGTTTCACTGCTGTCGCCATCGGCCTGGGGTTCAGTCTGGTTCTTCTCTGGTTCGAGATCGCTTGGGGTCTCGGGTGCGTGGTGTTCCATGGGAATCTCCTCCTGCTCGGCCAGCTCGCCAGCCATCTTCTCAAACTCTTCGATGCTGGGAAGCTCGTTGATGTCTTTCAGGCCGAAGCGAAGGAGGAAATCCTTAGTGGTTTTGTAGAGAATAGGCCGCCCGATGACCTGCTTCCGGCCCGCGGTTGCCACCAGTTTGCGAGTCATCAGGGAGCCGAGCACACCGCCCGAGTCGACGCCGCGAATCTCGGAGACCTCGGGGGCGGTTACGGGCTGCTTGTAGGCGACGACCGCGAGGGTCTCGAGCGCCTGCAGAGAAAGCTTCAGCGGTGGCTTCAGCGATTTGACGAAGCCACGCACTGCGTCGTGATACTCCGGCTTGGTGGCGAGACGATAGCCACCGGCAACCTCACGAATCTCCAGGCCACGATCCGACGTCGCATAGTCCGCGATGAGCTGATCGAGGATGGTTCGGAAGTAGTCGCGGAGACGGCGCTCCTTCTCCTTGGCCTCTCGAGCGAGCTTCTTCTCGTCCTTGTCGGCTGCGGCAGATTCAGCAGGTGCGTTGCTAACCTGCTCCTCTACTGCGCCCTCAGCCGAAGAAACAACCTCTCCCGCGGCAGATTCGCCTGCAACCTGCGGCTCGACAGCTTCAAGGGCAGATTCTAAGACAGGTTCGAGATCATCGGACGAGCTCATAGCAGCCGCGTCTGCTGCGGCGTGCTCGCGGAAAGCTTTGAAGTGAGCGGCCTCTTTCGCGGCGGCTTCGTGCAGGTGGCGCTCCAGAGCTTCGTGCCGAGCGGCAGCCTCAGCTTCCGTCTCTGCTGTCGTAAAATTAGCCGCTTCTTCGGGAGTTTCGTCCAGCACTTCGCCGTTGAGACCGTCCTCGTCAAGTGAGTTCGGATCTGCCGAGGCCTCCTCCAGCGCCAGTGAGTGCTGCGCCGCGTCGAGGTGGTCGAGTTCGGCCTGGGCTTCGTGGCCGAGGAGGCCGGCAAGCTGCGCCAGCGTTACTGGTTCTTCAGAGGCGTAAATTACTGCTTCGATCTTTGCTTTAAGGCTCATGGTCTCGTTGGTGTACTTCTAAGCATACCAATGCCGAGGCGATTGACGGCACCACGCCGCGAAGTTACCGCGAACGAGAAAACGAATCAGGAGATTGGGCGGACTGCCCCAACGCAGGACGACCCGCCGGGGTGGCGGGCCGTCCATTTGCAACTCTTGCGGTGCAGCTACTTCGCGAGGGTGTTGAAGACCCAGAACAGGCACCCAGACAGCAGCGCCGCCACCGGCAAAGTGAAGACCCAGGCCAGCGCGATATCACGCAGCGTGGACATCTGCAGCCCGCTCTTATTCGCAGCCATCGTACCGGCCACGCCCGAAGAAAGAACGTGCGTCGTACTGACTGGCAGACCATATCCGTCGGCGGCAAGAATCGTCAGCATCGCAACAAGCTCAGCCGAGAGCCCCTGCGCATAGGTCAGGTGCGTCTTGCCGATCTTCTCGCCGACCGTGACGACGATGCGCTTCCAGCCGATCATCGTTCCCAATCCAAGCGCGAGCGCGACCGCAACCTTAACCCACGGCGGAATGAACTTCGTCGAGTTATCCAGCAGGCCTTTGTAGTTCTTGAAGACCTTCTGATCCGCGTCGCTGACCTTGGGGCCGTACTTCGGCATCAGGCGCAGCGTCTCACTGGTGAGATACATCTGGTTACGCACGTTGGCCTGCATGGTAGAGGGCACAGCGCCAAGCGAGCCATACTGAGTGGCCTCGTTGCGGATATCGCCGACCATCTCCTGCAGCGCGAGCATCGTGTGCGAGCTGAACTTATGCGTGCTGACGAAGTCCTCTAGCTCGGGGCCGCTGTCAGCCACCGTGGTGTTGGGGTCGACATAGTTGCCGACCGCAGCAATCACCTGCTGGGACACCGCAGCGAAGGTCTGCACCTGATTCACGCCGACCGTATGGTTCAGCGCGTAGGCCGTAGGCACCGTACCGACGAGAATGAGCATGATAAGCCCCATGCCCTTCTGGCCGTCGTTCGACCCGTGCGCAAAACTGACGCCCGTGCAGGTCAGCACCAGCAGCGCGCGAATGTAGAACGGCGGCGGCTCTGCGCCCTTGGGAGCCTCATAGAGGCGTGGATCCTTCAACACCGCCTTGAGCAGCAGGAACACCAGCGCCGCGCAACCGAAGCCAACCAGCGGCGAGATGAGCAACGCCTTGAAGACCTTGGTCACCTGCTCCCAGTCAACGCCGCTGACACCGCTGGTGCCGTGCATCAACTGGTTGGCCACGCCAACGCCGATGATCGAGCCAATCATGGTGTGCGAACTCGAAGCGGGAAGCCCCTTCCACCATGTGGCAAGGTTCCAGAGAATCGCCGCGATGAGCAGCGCAAACACCATCGCGAAGCCCGAGCCTTTGCTGACCTTCAGAATCAACTCGACTGGCAGCAGCGAGATAATAGCGAACGCAACCGCACCCGAGCTGGTGAGCACGCCGATGAAGTTCCAGATACCCGACCACACCACGGCGACATGCGGCTCCAGCGCGTGCGTGTAGATCACGGTCGCAACAGCGTTGGCAGTGTCGTGAAAGCCGTTGACGAACTCAAAGCCGAGAGCGATAAAGAGCGCCAGACCGAGCAGAAGATACGGGAAGATCGAACCTTCGTGCACTGGCAGAAGGTCGAAGTAAAGCCGGTTGGCAATGTATCCGAGACCACCGATCAACAGCACTCCGAACACGATGGCGCCGATCTTGCCGGGCGACGATTTCTTGAGTTTCTGGTCGAGCAGAGAGCCGGTGGGGTGTAGTACAGGAGTAGCCATAGATTGGATCGCCTAAAGATTCAAGATGATTGCGTGAGCTGACGATAGGCTTGGAATGCGAATGCTGTGTTACAGCAGCGTGAAACGTCGATTCTTTTGACACTGGAAAATCGAGCGAGAATGCACAGTGCAGCGCAGAATAACCTAGTATTTGCAATAGTTTGCGCACACAAGCGGCAGCAAGAACCGATGCAGGATCGCAGCCGCAATAGAGGCAAAACACTCTGCCGACGCTGCCTTGTGACAAGCCCTTTCGCCGCAGAAATCTCTCCAAATAACGCAGCAGGCGCAGATGGCGCGACCTGAATTCTGGCTTCATGTACAACTATCGTCCATCGCCACGGAAGACGGTCGAGCCTATAATTCAGCCTTTCGAGGGTCGTTTTTATGAAACTCCTTGCACAGTGGCTCGGCAGTGCGGCAGTCGTCGCAGTAGCTCTTATGAGTTCTCCGCGGCAGGCCTTCGCCGATACTTACACCATCTACGATCTGGGCGATGCGAACGCGCGCGGCATCTACGGCCTGGATACCACTGGCGACGTCGTGATCTTCCAGGAGACCTGTGGCAAGTTTGGGCCCTCCTGTTACGTGACCTATGCCGACGGTCTGGCCGTCAGCGAAAGTTCAACCGCGCCCGACCTCCTCTATGACGATGGCACGCCATGCAGCTCGACTCCCGCAGGTTTCAACGCATCGAAAAAGACCTGTAACCATGGGTTCGTCGGTCTAGGCTCTCTCTACAATCCCAACGGTGATCCTAACGGCGTTTATATCGGCTCCGGCGACGACCTTCAACTCCTGCACGGCGGTTCGGCAGACCAGGTCTTCCTGAACTCAGTTGGTGACTTTGCGTGGACCGATGGCGCCGGTGAGGAGATCTTTGAAGCAGTCGACACGTCGAAGTCGACAGCGACTCCTGAGCCAGGCACCTTTCTGCTGGTGGGCACCGGTCTCCTGTGGTTCACCGCTGCAGTTAGGCGCAAGGCACTCAGATAGCAACCAGAGCAATCCGGGTTAGCGCCAGTCGTCGCGCGCCTGCGCGTGGTCGGTGAGGACCTGGTCGAAGTTCTCCGTCTTCTTGATGAGAATGTCACCCTGGATGACCGGCTGATGCAGCAATACCGCCTGCAGACGCACCAGTTCAAGCATCGCCAGAAACATACAGATCAGCGCACGCTCCGTGTGCGTGTTGTGCAGCAGTCGTTTCAGGCTGACAGGCTTGTCCTCCATCATCAGGCGTCGTTTCACGTAGTCGATCATCTGGGCCACAGTGACTGACTCCTCATCCACATTAAGGATGGGGCGTTCGCGCAGGCGCAGCAGAACATCCTGAAAGACGCGGACCAGGTCGACCGTGTCGGCGTCGATCTCGCGGTCTTCGTCGAGAGAAGGAGCACCCACTTCGCCGATATCGCGGCTTGAAAGTTCTTGAGGCCGGAGTTCGTCCAGGTTGCCTCTTCGATCTGCTGCTTCTGCAGCAGCATCTGGGCGGCTGCCTTGAAACGCTCGTGCTCGAGCAGGCGTTCGACCAGCTCACGGCGCGGGTCCTCCGGATCGCCCGAAAGAATGTCTGAGGGATCGCGCGGCAGCAGCGTCTTTGACTTGATGTGAATCAGCAGCGATGCCATGTAGATGAACTCACCCGCAGCATCGACATCGACCTGTTTCAGATGATGGGTGTACTCAAGGAACTGGCTGGTGATACGTGCAATCGGAATGTCATAGATATCGATGTTCTGTTTGCGGATCAGGTCGAGCAGAAGGTCGAGCGGGCCGTCGTAGACCTGACCTACCGTGACCGAGAAGGGCGACTGCGAGGCCTCTTCTTTTTCCCTGTCTTTTGTTGGCCGCTTGGGCTCAGGCGCGGGTGCGGGAACAGGCGGATGCTGCAGTGCGAAGGGTTCACTGGCTTCGGGAGTGGCAGGGTCGGTTGCATCGGGCAAAGCTTCTGTCGGGGCTGCGGTCGGTGCTTCGGTCGGAATTGCCGCCCCTTCCGGCGCAGTCTCCGCAGCCACTTCTTCAGCAGCAACTACGACCGTCTCTTCGGCGGGATTCGCTTCTTCGACGCTGGATTCGGGATGTACGTTTTCGTCGGGCATGGTCATTACTCGAGGCCGATGGCCTGGCGGACGTGCTGAAGCGTTTGGATGGCGCGGAGACGGGCGCGAGCGGATCCGTCCCATAGGACGGCATCAACCTGGCTCGGATCGGCCTCGAGGGCGCGGCGACGCTCCTGAATGGGCGCAATCTCGCGAACGATGGAGTCAGACAGCCACCCCTTGCACTGGATACAACCGATGCCAGCCGTCGTACAGCCCTCGCGAACCTCCTGCTGGGTCTCTTCGCTGGAGAAGACCTTGTGGAGATCGAAGACCGGGCAGATGTCCGGGTTGCCGACATCGGTGCGACGGACACGTGCCGGGTCGGTGACCATCGTCTTGAGCTTGGCGCGAAGGTCAGCCTCAGGCTCAGACAACATGATCGTATTGCCGTAGCTCTTGGACATCTTGCGACCGTCGAGCCCGGGCAGCTTGGGCGATGGAGTCAGCAAAACCTTGGGCTCGGGAAGAACGCCGGCAACGACACTGTTAGCGGAGAGCTCAGCCGTCAGGATCTCTTTGTCGGAGTGATCTTCGTGGGCCTTTTCGATGGCTGGCGTCGGCTGGGAGCAGTAGAGCGCGTTGAAGCGGCGCGCCACCTCGCGGGTCAGCTCCACATGGGCGACCTGATCCTGCCCCACGGGAACATAGTCAGGCTGATACAGCAGGATGTCGGCGGACTGCAGCAGAGGGTAGCCAAGAAAGCCGTAGGTGTTCAGGTCCTTCTCGCGAAGCTGCTCCTGCTGATCCTTGTAGGTGGGCACGCGCTCGAGCCAGGGCAGCGGCGTGAACATGCTGAAGAGGGTAAAGAGCTCCGCATGCTGAGGAACGTGTGACTGAATGAAGACTGTGCAGACCTCGGGATCGAGACCGGCCGAGAGGAAGTCCAGCGCGACGTCGCGGATGCTCTGGCGCAGGGCCGTCGGATCGGCGTAGTCCGTCGTAAGCGCGTGGAGATCGGCGATGAAGAAGTAGCAGTCGTACTGGTGCTGGAGCTTGACCCAGTTGTAGAGCGCGCCCATGTAGTTGCCAAGGTGGAGACGGCCGGTGGGTCGCATGCCGCTCAGGACGCGGGGACGTGAAGTTGTCAGGTTGTCTTTGGTGTTTTCAGTCATTGCAATCAAGTGCAAGGGTAAATGATTCGAGCCGACAATGGCGGGGCGCTCCCCGACCGTCTCGCCTCAACAGGCAAAAATCGAGCGGTGAAAAATAGTTGGAAGATGTGGCGTATTTTTAGCCCCTCAAGATATGGCTGCTCATCGACCACATTCACCACGCAATCCACCACGATTTCACCACCCAAAAACCACGCCCTTGCACCCTTCTTTTCTAAAACACCCCTCAAAAACGCCCGAAAATCGACAAAACCATCACTCGCCACCACGAGACAATTTTTTTCGGAAAAAATCGCTACAGGGTGAAGAGAACGCGGTTGAAGGTGTTGAGCAGAGGAGAAAAAAAGACGCTGAAGATAAAGCTTCCACCCACCAGCATCAGGATGATCATTCCGAACATCCCGACGCGGTCATAGAGCTGAAGGGCCTTGTACGGAAGGAAGTGCCGCAAAATATGGCTGCCATCCAGCGGAGGAATCGGAATCAGATTGAAAACAAAGAGCAACAGGTTGATCAGAATGACGAAGTAAAGAAAAAGCGCAATCGGAAAGAGAGTAGGAAGATTTTCCGTAGAAATGCCGGGAATATGCGAGGCAAGCGCCATCGCAGTCCCAATGGCAAGAACGCCGCCGGGCACAAGATGCTTGATAATCACCAGCAAAATCAAGGCAATCGTCGCCGAAAGCAAATTGCTGGCTGGCCCCGCGAGCGTCACCAGGATGTCATCCCGCTTGTAGTTCTTGAAGTTACGAGCCGTAACCGGAGTTGGCTTCGCCCAGCCAATCAGCGGCCAATGATAGACCAGCGCCAGCAGCGGCATGAAGACAGAACCAAGTGGATCAAGGTGTTTGAGTGGATTAAGCGTAACGCGACCCAGCATCTTGGCAGTGGGGTCGCCGAGGCGCCAGGCAGTCCACGCGTGGGCGCACTCGTGCACGCTGAACGCGAGTACCAGGACAACAACTTGAAAGACGATGAGTACAGCTTCCTGATTCATACGAGTTCAAGTCTACTGAAGTTTGCGTGATAGAACCGTAAAGGCCGCCGGACAGTATGCGGCGTACCGCCGGTCCCCCTTCCGTTGAACCTCGCGAAGATAGGTGCCTGTCTAGAGGGTGTGTGCCGAAAGCTGCGTAGCCTGCTTCTGGATTTTGGCCTTTGCCGGTATGCCTACCGAGACAGTCTGCTGTGGAACGGGTTTGGTTGCCAGCGCCATGGCTCCCAGCATGGCATCCTCGCCAACGTTGACTCCGGCGAGCACGGTTGCGTGGTAGGTAATGCGAGCACGAGGACCAAGCTCTGTGACTTTATTGGTGATATTCGACTGATTGTTGATGTCGTGCGAGTGCGAGTAGACGTTGGCGTAGTCAGAGACGCTTGTGCCTTCATGAAGAATGATCTCGCCACGGTCGTCGAGCAGGACGTTCTTGTGGATGGTGCAGGAGTCTTCGATGGTCAGGTTGTAGCCGTAGGTGAACTCGACGTTGTGAAAGATTTTGACGTGTTTGCCAAGGTGCCGGAAGATATGGCGGCCCAGCATGCAGCGAAAGCGGAAGCCCAGCCAGTGGTTGAGGCCGAGCGGAGAGCGGTCGAACATCTGCCAGAACCAGATGAGGGGCTTGCGGATGGCATATTGTTCTGCATCGATATCGCCGTAGTACTCGGGTTCGAGCGTGATGTTGCGTGGATCAAAGCTCTCCGTCAGTGAGTACATTGCAAGCTCGCTGTTGAGGACCGCTTTCAGGTGCCCCTTGTACGGCTGGCCGGTGTAGAGCTGATAGAGCTCGTTGCGAACGATCTCGGAGCGCTGGTCAGGCGTTTGGTGGCGGGTAAACTCGTCGTTGAGCTTGGCGAGCCAGCGGCGGTAAAGGGCTTCAGCTTCGGGAGCGGGCTTGAGTTCGCGGTACGTATGGATTGGCATATTTCCCTCGCTGCTTTCGTCCGGGTTGCGGACTGGCGAATCTGTGTCGGCCTATTCTATGGCGAAGACGGCGTAGACGGTGGCAGATTTTTCAATCTGACGCGGGTTGATGGCGAGGGGAGCAACTTTTTCAGCCATACCCATCGGCGCGGCGGCCATAGCGCGCATCATCGGACGCGGCGGCTCCGCCTGAGTTTCGTTACTGGCGTAGAGGAGAACTCCGAGTTTAGCGCTAAGTCCCTTGGCCATCTCCGCAGCGACCGTGCGGGCGCGTTGAAGGGCCTTGGAAGCCGCTTCCGACTGCGCCGCATTTTCGTCCTTGAGACTCCAATCGATCTGGCCGGACTGATTGGCTCCCGCTTTGACGGCGAGGTCGAGGATTTTGGCGGCATCGTCTGCATTGGTCCGGACCGTCCAGCTCTGAGTGACCTGGAACTTGCGCTGAGCCTTTTCGGCCGGGGTGAGCTTGTCGATCTGGTAGTCCTGGACAGGGGAGACGTTCTGGTTTTCGCTCTGGATAGCATCGGAGGGCACGCCAGCGCCGGTAAGCGCCTTGACGATGGCGTTTGAGACGCGGGAGCCGTTGGCGTAGGCGGTATCGCTATCCGGGCCATAGGCGATGAAGCCGATGTGAACGGTGGCGGTGTCTGCCAGCACCATGACCTTGTCTGTGGCAGTGATGGCGATCGTGCGATTGTCTTTGCTGACTTGAATGGTCTGAGCGGCGGCGTTCATGGCGAACAAGGTAGCACAGAGTGCAAACGGAGCGAGGCGGTGGGCGTTCATTTATCTTCTCCTGAGGAGTTGAGTAGGTCGGCCATGGTGGGCTTATGTTTCGGTTTAGCAGCTAACTTCTGCTTGGGGTCAGGCAAAACGCGTTCGGGGGGAGGAGTTCCAACGCGGGCACGGGCGTTGGCCTTGACGGCCTTGACCTTGGAAAAGACTTGTTTCTTGGGCTTACTCATCCAGCTTCCTTCCTCGCGTTCGTTCCGGGCTCCATCGCCCATGCGTGATTATGCATGACTCTTGCTTGTGAGGGGGTATCTGATGCAGGATTGCAGATGGGATTCGGCCCGTAGACCGTGCCGAAGACCGGATGAGGTGTGGGATGGAAGAGCGCGATTTTTTTGACGAGCGGGCGGAACAGCGGACGCACGTAATGACCTGTCCGCACTGTGGGCAACAAGGCGACTACCAGATTGAATGGGTGGTTCGGCGCAAGAAAGCGCAGCTTCCGCGTGGTGCCGATGACCGCGATCGTGCACGTTTTGCGAAGGCGCAAAGCTACATGGTGCGGCGGGATGACCCGATGGGTTGCAAGAACGTTCGTTGCCGCAAGCGGTTTGACGTTGTGGGGATCCAGTCCGTAGCGTTTATTTAGAAGTTGATTCGGCAGGTTCGGCCCGATTTTGGGATTCGCCGAAAAGAGATTTTTCACCGCTCCGGTCGCTTGGAGCCGACTATGATTTAATACAACAAGAGACGAACGCTCCTAGCGCCCGGCTCGTTGTTGAAACAGGACTACGCGGAGACCAAGAACGCAATGGCGAACACACTGCTGCCCATCGAAGAACGCAACCTGACACCGGATGAGGTAGAACGTTTGGACAAGCGGCGGCGGCGCGGCCAGCTTTTTCTTGTGCTCTGCTTTCAGAGCCTCATCGTAGCGACGTTGCTTACACTGTGGAGCGGACAGGACCTAACCCTTTCGCCTGGCTGGGCGCACCCGGTCGTGTATTGGAATGCGATTACGTTTGCCGCTGCGCTGATCTTCGGCGTCGTAGGTATTCGTTTGAAGCGTGGCAGCAACGAGTTCATCAGTTACTAAACATCGCCGCATGTAAATAAAGGCCTTTTGCCGTTTAAACGGCAGGCGAAGACGTGCGATTTTTGATCGGCTTGGGCTCGGTTGCTGTTATTCTCTGCCTTAGCAGTTGTCTGCCGCAGTGTGTTTCACAGCCGCAGACCATTTCTTTTTAAAGATGTCCCGGTAGTTGAGCTATATTGCGGCAAGCGCCGCGTCCGGGTTGGTGGATCGCGGAGGCTGCCGAAAACAGAGACGTCAGTCTTACCCTGACAATCTGATCCGCTTTCCGAGCCATTGCATCTAAATAAAGATAAAGCGGATGGCTGCTATGGGGCTCCCTTGACGATTGATGCTGGAAATACCGCGGTGTTAGAGCCATTGGAGCAGGCTACTCAGGTTGAGAGCAGGCTGCGAGACAAATATGGCCGGGCCATTACGGATTTGCGCGTCTCGGTGACCGACCGCTGCAACTACAAATGTGTGTACTGTCGAACAGGCAACGAAGGTGCTCAGTATACCGAGCTTGCGATCTCAGACTACCTGCGAATGGTGCAGGCTTTCGTCGCTCTGGGGGTGGAGAAGGTTCGGCTGACCGGGGGGGAGCCGCTGCTGCGGTCGGGCCTGGTGGAGATGGTGCGTGAGCTATCAACGATGCGCACGGCGTACCTGCCAGATGGGACCTTTGCAGACGGAATGGGAATGCCGTTGGATATTGCGCTGACCACGAATGGACACCTTCTGGAGGGGTTGGCGCAGCCGCTGAAGGATGCTGGCCTGAACCGCGTGACCGTGAGCATGGACGCGGTAGACGCAGAGACTTTTACGGCGATCACTCGAGTTCCTCGCAGCTTCGACAAAGTGCTGGCGGGGATTCGTAAGGCACAAGCCGTTGGTCTGGGTCCGGTGAAGGTAAATTGCGTGGTTCTGCGCGGCTTCAACGATGGGCAGATCGAGCAGTTCGCTGAGTTCTCACGGCGTGAAGGCGTGATCATCCGGTTTATCGAGTGGATGCCCCTTGAAGAAGACCGCAGTTGGAAGATCGAGTCCGTGATCTCTATGGACGAAATTGTGGGTCGACTGAATGCGTATCGTCCGCTGGTTGAACTTCCTCCGCACGCGGCGAGTGAGACCGCGAAGCGATTTACGTTCGACGATGGAATAGGTGAGATCGGGATCATCGCGCCTGTAACGCGTCCCTTCTGCGGACATTGCAGCCGGGTGCGATTGACTTCGGATGGAAAGATTCGGACCTGCCTGTTCTCGCAGAGCGACCATGACTTGTATGGCGAGATGGTTCGCGGCGGAACGGATGCGGAGTTGGCTGCGTATATTCGCATGATCGTGATGCGCAAAGAGGCGCGTCATCACATAGGCGAACCTGGTTTTGAGAAGCCATCGCGAAATATGGTCCACATCGGTGGCTGACAGCGTTATCGTTGTATCTTCTTTACGCAAGCTTGATTGAAACATTAGTTGACTTATGAGAGCCTGATATCTGGTATGTGCATAATTATGCACATACATTCTAAGGACATCGATTGAAGGACCGACGACAGTTTGAGGTCATTGAGAGCCGACAGATGGACCACCTCCGGGTGTTCCATGACGTAGCGCGCGCACTGACTTCGAGTTTGGAGTTGGAGGAGATTCTGGGCGCGATCATGGACAAGATGGCTCAGTTCTTCGGGCCAGAGCGGTGGTCGCTCCTGATGGTGAATGAGGCGACCGGCGAGCTATATTATGCGATTGCTGTCGGGGAAAACGCGGAGAGTTTGAAGGGTCTGAAAGTTCCGCTGGGCGAAGGGGTCGCAGGCTGGGTGGCGGCGACGGGTAATCCACTGGTGGTACCGGATGTAGCGCTGGACCCGCACTGGTCGGCTTTTGCGAACAAGCATCCTGATTTGAAGATCCAGTCGATCGCCTGCGTTCCAGTGCGATCAGGGAACAAGACGCTCGGCGTGATTCAGTTGCTGAACAGCAAGCTGGACTTATTGTCGGAGCACTCGATCTCGTTTCTCAGGATTCTGTGCGACTATGCGGCGATCGCGATCCAGAATGCGCGGTCGATGACGCTGATTCAGGAGTTGACGATCACCGATGACGTGACAGGACTCTTCAATGCACGACATCTGTACACGATGCTTGAGGAACAGGTGGCGACGGGGAAGGTATTTAGTTTGATGTTCGTCGATCTGGATCATTTCAAGTCGGTGAACGATACGCATGGGCACCTGGTGGGGAGTCGGCTGCTGGCAGAGATCGGCGGGTTGATGAAGCGATCGTTGGGGCCAAATAATGCCGCGTTCCGATATGGCGGTGATGAATTTGTCGCACTGTTGCCAGGGATGGGAAAAGCCGCGGCGATCGGGACCACGATGGCTCTGTGCGAGGACTTGAGAGCCGCTCGCTTTCTGGAAGGGGCGGGGCTTTCGCTCAGCGTCTCGGGGAGCTTCGGGCTGGCGTCGTATCCGGAGGACGGCAATACGGTAGCAACAATCCTGCGCGCGGCCGACACCATGATGTATGAGGCAAAGCTAACGCGGGACAACGTCGCGGTCGCTGGTCGAGGTTCGGTTGGGCGAATCGAGCCACCCAAATTGGCCGGCGGCTCGCGTCAGGCTGTCTCGGGGCTCTTTATCGAACGAGACACGGTTCCGCGCAACTAACTTTTCTTTCTCGTAAAACTCTTCGTCTACAAACGTTGTCCTAGCCGGGTTGATGATGCTCCAGCGTGACTGGACGACGCGGCTCGGGCTTGATGATGTCGCGATTTTCAGGGGCGACAGGGTGAACGCCGAAGTCCCAGACGCCGAGGTTGACGGCCTTCTCGGATATCACCTCCATTAGGGCAAACTCACCGAAGTCGAGCGGCTCCTTTGGAGTGATCTTCAGCCAATGTCCACCAGGCAGAAGTTCGGAGGTGGTTTCGACGACGTCCTCCTGATGCTGGCCGCTGCCGAGGAGGCTGATCCTAAAGCTTGCGATGACGCGTGCACCTTTGCGAACGTCCGCTCGGACGATGACATAGCGGCTTTTTTGAGAACCGCCTTCCGGATCGCTCTTAATGCTGCTGGTAGCCCCGTGGGTATCTACCGTAAGGGGTGTGCCTGCGGTATTGCCAACGGTCTCGTCGCCCACACGGAGATAGAGTACGGGGTCTTTGACGTGGAGCTGGATGGGCGACGTCTCGCCTTTGAGTTGCACAATCTGATGAGAGGCCGAAAGCGGGTTTACCGCGGCCTTCAGGAGATTGTGGCCGGTGTTGCGGTTGAGGTCGCTATCGGTCTGGGCGAGGGGGACGAGCTCCGGAGTGCCATGAAAGGTGTCGAGAGCCAGCGTACTATCGTCCTCCGGAAGGCGGAGATCTTTGGCTACCTCAGGGGTGAGAGCAGCACGGTCGGCCTCCTCTTTCAGAAGCTCCGGATCGATGGCGGGAGGCTGCGGGCTGTCGGAGTCCGTGGATGGAGCAGGTTGGGTATGTTGCTTCTCCCAGTGATGGGTGGCATCGAGATCGACGAGGGAGAGAGGAATCTCTTCTTCTGCGCCACCGCGTTCGGCGCTGATGTAATGCACGACCGAACCCACAACGCGGTAACTCATGACGATCTGGTAGCTCCCGTCCTTGAGGATGAGGCGGGTGCGGCGAGGAGTCGTATCAGCCGGCTGGATCGCGGTTGTGTGCTGCGGGAGTGCGAGGCTGGGCGGAGTTATGAGAAGAAGTACGGCAGCGAGCACAGACGCGGAGACGGCCTTGGTCAGGATCCATAGAGACGTTCTGTTATTGATTGTCCTCATCACATTTGGCTCCCTAGTTTAGACTCGCTTCGGATTCGGCCCTCACAAACACTATCCCCTCCTACCTAAAGGCGCGCAAAGTATTCAATCGAAATAGTTTGGCTCCGGACCTGCCCGCTCTTGTGTACCCCCTCCGGCCATCTTAAACGACAAATCCTCGTAATGCGGGGCCTGTCACTGCTTTCTATCTCCATTAATAGGTTGGCGAGACAAGCTCATGTGCCACCGCATACTATTGATTCAAAATAAGATCGCCTAATATAGGACTTAATAGGAATCATATTGAGCAGCGCAGGGTTTGTGGCCGACCTGTACCACGGTTTGCATCTTGTAGACGACCAGTCTATTATCAATCGGTTATGGAGACGCCCTCAACCCGCGAACATCTTTTGGAAGTTGGGCTGAAACGGCTTCGGTCGACGGGCTACACCGCTACCGGCGTGAAAGAGATCCTCGACCTTGCCAGCGTCCCGAAGGGTTCGTTCTACCACTACTTTCCCAGCAAAGAAGCCTTCGCCGGCGAGGTCTTTCAGCTTTACGCAGAGGGTGAGATTCGGCGGGCGGAGCGTATTCTCGGTGACCGAAAGGTGCCCCCGTTGAAGCGGCTGCGGCGGTACTTTGAAGAGCTGATCTCCGTATATGGGCACAGCGCCGAGATCAGTGGGTGCCTTGTGGGCAGTATGAGCCTTGAGGTGGCAGATCACAGTCCGAAGCTGCAGACCCAGATCCAAACTGTCTTTGGCGTCTGGCAGAAAGGCATCGCGGATGCGTTGCGTGAGGCGGTGGAACGGGGGGACCTGCCGAAGTCAACACGATCCGACGCACTGGCCGACTTCCTGCTCAACAGCTATGAGGGAGCGCTGGTCCGCATGAAGGCGGAGAAGAGTGACAAGCCACTTGAGAACTTCCTTCACTTCGCCTTCAACGTACTTCTGAAAAAGTAACTACCAATCGATTCACATTCAGATGGCTTCGCCCATATAAAGCTATCGCGCATGTACTCTCCCCTGGTGAGACAGTACATGCGCGGCCTTCATTCAGATATTCGAGAGCATGAACGGGTGAGGTTCAACTTGCGTCTTTTTTATTTTCCCGGAGCTGCTAATGCGCCGTTCAGCTTTACCTCTCCGCTCACCGTCTTCGGGTCGATAGTAATCTCCTTTAACTTGGCCTCGACGTCAGCGGGAACTTCCTTCTGGTAGCGGCCACCAAGATACTTCGCGAAGAACTCCTCCATCGCCGCGACCATCGCGAGGTTGTTGATAGGACGGGCGAAGCCATGACCCTCGTCGGGTGCAACGAGATACTCGACCGGCTTGCCGTTATCGCGCACCGCAGCCACGATCTGGTTGCTCTCACGAACGTTCACTCGCGGATCGTTCTTGCCTTGAACGACCAGCAACGGCGTCACGATCGCCTTCGCCTGGGTGAGTGGCGATTCGGCGACCAGAAGCGCTTTGCCGTCTGCTGTGGTTGGGTCAGCCATGCGGGTGTACATCTGTTTGCGTCCCGCCTCCCAGTAGGGCGGAATGGCGTCGAGCAATGTGATCAGGTTTGACGGCGCGACGTAGGCGACCGCAGCAGCGTAGACGTCCGGAGTGAAGGCGACGCCGGCCAACGTTGCATAGCCACCATACGAGCCGCCGAAGATTCCTACCCTCTTCGTGTCGACCGTGCCGTCGGCGACCAGTGCCTTGACGCCCCAGGTAAGGTCGTCCTGCATCTTGCGGCCCCATTCTCCGTTGCCGGCGTTCAGGAACTTTTTGCCATAGCCGGTTGAGCTGCGAAAGTTCGGCTGCAGAACGGCGTATCCGCGGTTTGCCAGGAATTGAGCGAAGGTGTCGAAGCCGAACGAATCACGCGCCCACGGGCCGCCGTGCGGAAAGACGATCAGCGGTAGATTCTTCGCCTCGAGCCCCCTCGGCAGAGTCAGGTAGGCAGGGATGTCCAGTCCGTCGGACGATTTGAAGTGATACGGTTTGCGCTCCGAAAGCGAGGTGCGTGGCAGTTCTTCGCGGATTCGGTATTGAAGAACCAGCGTGTTTGCGCTGCGGTTCCAGACGTAGGTCTCGCCTGGCTCAATGTCACTGCTTGCGCTAACGATCCAGATATTCTCGTTGGCGGAGCGAGCTCCGAAGTGGATCTCTTTTCCCGGCAACTTTGTCTGGAGCCATTGGTACTGTTTTTCGAAGTCTTTATCGCGGAAGTAGAGCCTATAGCGGTCGTCCTCATATTGAGTGAACAGGATTCGATAGTCGATCTCCGAGGTCGTCACACCGGCGATGTCGACTCGGTTCTCGGGGTCGCTCTCCAGCTTGGTCGTAGAGCCGGTCGCAGGATCCATCACGTCGAGTTCGCTGAGATTAAGGGCTCCCTTGTTTGTGGTCAGGTAGACCTGCTTATTTGCCGCGTCGAAGCTTTCAACGCCGCAGCCTTCGAGCACCGTGCAACTGTAGATCTGTTTAAAGCCGTCGGCATCAACCCGCAGGATCTCTGTGTCTCCCGCCTTGTTTACGCGTTCAGCCAGTCGAAGGTTGCCGTCATGATCGAAGTCCCAGCCGGCGATCTCTTCGGTATTTTTACGGATGAGTTTCTTCTCGCCTGTGGACAGGTGGAGTTCATACAGATCGTGCCAGCGAGGATCGCGATCGTTGAGGCCAATGTAAAGGATGTCGGGCTTCGACTTCGGCACGGAAAAGATTTCGGTGCGGACGCCCTTGAGATTCGTGAGCGCTCTCGTTGGCGGCATGCCTGTCTTGGAGTCTGCAGCTGCGGTCGGATCGATCGCGTAGATGTTGAAGTTTTCATCTCCGGCAGCGTCCTGAACGTAGAGGACGTACTTTGAGTCGCGACTCCAGAAGTAGTTGCGAACGGGTCTCGTGGCCTCGGCGCTTACAGGCTTTGCGGCGCTGAAGGGTTCGCCAGCCTTCTTTACCCAGATGTTGCGCGTACCCTTGTATGGCTTTAAGAACGAGATGTATTGTCCGTCTGGTGAGATTTGGGCGCCAGAGATCTGCACCTCGCCAAAGAATAACTGCCGGTCGATGATTGGAGGCTGCTGTGCGTAGACGGCAATGGGTAGGGCGAAGGTGGCAATCGCAAGCGCTGAGAGGAAAGACTTTTTCAAGACCGGCTCCTGAACGAAGATGATGGTCCCTGAATGATAAACCTGCGCCATTCCAGCGGACCATCCGCTCTTGATATGCCGAATTCCTGTTAGGCCGACTTCGCGAGGAACTGCCTCATGGCAAGTGCGATCTCCTCGACGTGGGTTTCCAAGGCGAAGTGCCCGGTATCCAGAAACTGGACAGTCGCATTTGGATTATCCCGCTTGTAGGCCTCTGCGCCGGGAGGAATGAAAAACGGATCGTGTTTGCCCCAGATTGCGAGCAACGGTGGTTTCGACTTGCGGAAGTACTCCTGGAAGGCAGGATAGAGCTTCACATTGTTTGCGTAGTCGAGAAATAGATCGAGCTGAATGTCCATGTTGCCGGGTCGCGCAATCATTGCAGAGTCCAGGGTGTATCCCTCGGGCGCGATCACGTCGGGGTTTGGTACGCCCTCGGTGTATTGATAACGGATCCCCTCGGGGCCGAGCGCGTTGCGTACGACTTCGCGGTTTGCAGCAGTCGGCTCGCTCCAGTAGCGGCGAATGGGAGCCCATGCGTCGCCAAGGCCCTCCTCGTAAGCATTGCCGTTCTGCGAAACGATGGCTGTGACCCGCTCCGGATGGGCCATCGCAAGACGAAATCCGGTCGGAGCGCCGTAGTCAAAGACATAGAGTGCGTAGCGCTTCAACTGCAGTGCGTCAGTAAAGGCCAGGATCGTCTTTGCCAATGCGTCGAATGAATATTTGTAATGACGCTCCGCAGGCACTTCGGTGAACCCAAAGCCTGGGAGATCGGGAGCGATGACGCGGTAACGGTCGGCGAGACGAGGGATCAGCTCGCGGTACTGGAACGAGGAGGTCGGGAAGCCGTGCAGCAGAAGGATCACGGGCGCATCCGGCGCGCCGGCTTCACGGTAGAAGACGGTGACGCCGTCAGCCTGAACGCGATGGATAGAGGTATGCGGCACGTGGGCTTTCTCCGATGTGGGTTGTGCGATCGCGGTTGAAAATGAACCAGCTGCAGCTGCAAGAGAGATGCCACCACGCGTAAAAAAGTTTCGCCTATTCATTTAGCTCCTCCATATGCCCCCCTTGCCAGATCGGCAAGAAGCCACGCTTTCCGTATATGGTTACACTTCTTTTTGTAACCTTGAAAATTTGATTATAAAGGTTACACAAAGATTCATATACCTGATTGCCTTTCCGGAGTAAGTGGGCGTAGTCCGGTTCTACCTGGCCAGCTCAGGCCTCCTGCACTCTATGGAGGGGAGTTCAATTTACTTGTAACCCATTTATCTACAAATGGGCACGTCCACCCAATAATGGCGTTACTGGCGTTGAAGCGAACAGAGGCGAAGCCTTCTATTTCTTCTCGAATTCAGGCACACTCGGGGAATGGTGCGTGTCGGTGTTGATGAGAATCTAGCCCCGGAGCTGCTGGCGGGTTTTCCGCCTGAGGTACAGATCGTGCGAATTCCTCGGAGGCCGCCGGAGTTGTTGGATGTCGATTTCTGGATCCTGGTCTTTGCTCGGAAGGACGCCAAGGACACCTTTGACCATCTACGTGGTGTGAAGGTGGTGCAGTCGATGATGGCAGGAGTGGATTGGATTGCGCCGTGGCTGCCGAAGGGCGTGGTGCTATGCGATGGGCGTGGAATCCACGATGTCTCCGCGTCGGAGTGGGTCTTGACGGCGATTCTGTCGTCTTTGAAGCGGTTTCCTCGCTATCGCGACCTGCAACTGAGACAGGACTGGAAGGGACAGGCTTCGGTGACGGACGGTTTTTTGAACGAAGCTGGAGCACAGGTTGGGCAGTATCAGGTGCTGGGGGAGGACCTGGCGGGAAAAACCATCATGATCGTCGGGTATGGGTCGATTGGGGCCGCGATTGAGGCACGCCTGCAGCCGTTTGGAGTGGCCATCGTTCGAGTGGCACGCAGCGCGCGTTCCGAGCATGAGGTGTTTGCAATCGATGAGCTTCACCGACATCTACCGAAGGCGGATGTCGTCGTCCTGATTGTGCCTCTGACTCCAGAGACACATGGGTTGATTGGAGCGGCAGAGATTGATCTGATGAAACGAGGAGCGCTGCTGGTCAATGCAGCGCGCGGGCCGGTTGTGGTCACCGAAGCGCTGGTGGAGGCGCTCGAACAGCACAGAATCCGTGCGGCCCTTGATGTCACCGACCCGGAGCCACTTCCGGTGGGGCATCCTTTGTGGTCCGCCCCCAACTGCTTGATCACCCCGCACGTTGGCGGTTCAACGCCGGAGTTCATCCATCGGGCATTCCGCTTTGGAGCCGAGCAGGTTCGAAGATTTGTAGCGGGAGAAGAATTGGAAAATGTAGTGACCGATGTGGGCTACTAGTTCTCGCTTCCCTACTTTCCTCATAAGTTTGCAAAGGAAACGGCCTGCCATATCGACGTTGGCAGGCCAGACCTGATAGGTGAGTTGAAATATCCGAATGAGACGGGATAGAGCTGTCTACAGCGAATCTACCGTCTCCGGCCTACCTGGAGTTCGTCGACATCGTCGTCGTCCTCTTCTTCGTCATCGTCATCGTCATCGTCGTCTTCGTACTCGTCTTCTTCCTCATCATCATCTTCGTCATCTTCGTACTCGTCGTCATCCTCTTCTTCGTCGTCTTCGTCGTCGTCGTCCTCAAGGTCCTCATCTTCGTCTTCATCCTCATCCTCATCTTCAAACTCGTCCTCATCGTCATCCAGAGGTTTTCTGGCGACGCTGAGGGATTCGAACGCGATGAGCTGCGAAGGAGCGTCAGGAGAGTTGTTGAAGGAGGCGATGAAATCCAGACCGGGGGTGAGGAAGCTTGCATTGATGTCGAAGGTTGGGGTTTCGGGTGCCATGAAAATCTCTCCTGTCGAAAATGTGTACTGGGATAGGATGCAGCAGATAGAAAAAGGTGAGTGTGAAAATTTGTTTTTTGCTGATTTAGACGCTGACTGGAATCTGCCGCTTTTGCTGGTACATGCGCTGATCAGCCAGACGGCGGAGCAGAACTTCGTCGGTGGTGTCGTCCGGGTACACGGCTACGCCGATGCTTCCGGCAACGGTAAGGGCGTGGCCGTTGACGTTGACGGGCTTGCACAGGGCGCGGGAGATGCGGGCAACGCTGGCGTCGGCGATCAGCTCTGACGACTGGTCGGCAGGCAGGTCCGTAGCGATGATGATGAACTCGTCTCCGCCGAGACGGGCAAGCGTATCGGGCGCACGGATGGCGCCGCTGAGGTTATTCGAGATGTGCTGCAGCACCTCGTCGCCGATCTCGTGGCCGTAAGAGTCGTTGATATGCTTGAAGCCGTTAAGGTCCAGCATTAGCAGGGCAGTACGGGTATTGTTGCGCTTGGACTGCTGAATGGCGGCGACCAGGCGGTCTTCGAAGAGACGGCGATTGGGCAGGCCGGTAAGGTGGTCGTGGAAGGCATACCATTCATTGCTGGTAACTTGGTGCTCCAGCATGACCAGGAGCATGCCAATGGTGACAAGAAACTTCTGCATGTCCCAGATCTCGGCGGCGATGTCGATGTACTGCGGACGGTTGGTTACCCAGGAGTGGAAGAGGAAGACCAGCGCCCAGACCGTAAAGCCGAGGACGATGGCGACCTTGCCGAGGCTCTTGCTGGGCAGGCTGAGTTGGAAGACCACGGCGGTGGAAAGATAAAGGGCAAAGAGCGGGATGTAGGCCGCGTCCCGATACATGCCGTTGGAAGTGAAGAACAACCCGGAGCCCCACAACCCGGCCTGTAAGACGACAAGCCACCAGGCGTGGCCCAGCCTCGCACTACGGGCAAGAAGAAAAGGACTGATCAGGCCGAGAATGAGACCGCAGGCGATAAACACGCGGAAGACTCCGGCCGATCGAACATCAAGACCATAGGCGGTAAGGACAGCAAAAACCGGAGGAGTATTTAACAGAAGATAGGAGAGGGTTGGTTTACGCGGAAAGAGCGGTTTGGCCGCAGCCCAAAGAAAGATGACGCCCGCGGCAAGGTAGGCGTCCAGCGCGACGACGTGCGAAGGAAGGTGCCAGTAGCCGCTTCGAGTGTAAAACGCATGGGCGATGGCTTCGAGAAAGATGAAGAGCAGGCCGGTGATCCATAGGTCGACTCGCTCCTGCGGATGGCGCTTGCGCAGGAAGTACAGAATCGTCAGGAGCACAGCCATTGCTGCGAGATCGGGAGTCAGTCGGTAGTTCATCTTCTTTCATGCGCCCTATTTCGGGCTTGACGACAAGGAATCAAGGTTTAGCTGGGAGCGAAGTGGTAAGTATCGAACACTATCGTTAACAGACTGCAAATGGAAGTGCTCAGGCCTCGGAAAAGGGTTGCAACTGTTTTTCTGTGGGGGGGCTGGTCAGCAGGCTGACGATGACCAGGCAGAGCAGAGAGGCGAGCAGCGCCGGGAGAATGGCGTCTCGTGCGGCGACGACGTCCGGCAGGCTGGAGTGGACGAAGTGTGTATCCCAAAAGACCGTAACGACGGTTCCGACCGCAATGCTAGCCACTGCGCCCGCCGCTGTGGCGCGCTTCCAGTAAAAGGTGGCGAGAATGACCGGTGTCAGAGCCGCGCCGTAGATCGTATAGGCGTAGAGCGATTTCTTGAGAACCGACTCGATATGCAGCGACTGGTACAGCGCCCACAGACCCAGCAGGACCACCATCAGGCGGGAGATGGCAAGCGTCTTTTTGTTGGAGGCCTGAGGGTTGATGTAGCGGAGATAGATGTCGTTGACAAGATTGGTCGATGGAGAGAAAAGCCAGTTGTTCGCAGTGGAGATGATCTTGGCGAATATGGCTCCCATGAGCAGCGCGCCGAGGAGCCGCAGCGGGGCCGAGCCGTAAAAACCGTGGAGTCCTAGGTAGGCGAGGATCTCGCGTGGGCGCTCGTGGACCTCTCCGGTAGCAAAGAGACTGGAGCCCGTAACAGCGAGAGCAACGATGACGGTCTCGAGGATGACTGTGCCGATGATCCAGCCGACGACGGCGCGGGTGGCATCCTTTTCGGATTTGGCGGAGAAGAACTTTTGGTACATCGACTGGTTGCCAAGTAAGAGGAGGCAGGTGGGCAGGAAGAGCTCCAGCCCTTGGATAAAGGTGAGGTCGCCAAGCACCTGGAAGTGGGTCGCGGGAAGGTTGGCGTGGATGGTCGACCATCCACCGGCATGGCGGACGAGGATGGGCAAGGCGATCAGCATCGTAAAGGTGGCGAGCAGGCCAATGGCAACGTCCATATAGGCGACCGAGGCCATGCCGGCGATGGCCGTGAAGACAATGACGAAGGCCGCGATAATGTACTTGCCAAGGTCCGCGCTGATGAGGTCGGGAAAGATGAGGTGGAGGATGTCACCACCGCCGACAAATTGATAGCTGGTAACTGCTGTGTAGCAGAAAAGAATAGCGATGACACCAAGAACGCGGGCTGCCTGGTTGTAGCGGGCTTCGAGCAGATCGGGGATGGTGAACTGCGCGAACTTGCGTGCACGCGGGGCGATGAAATAAATCAGCAGCAGGCCGGCCCAGCCGCCGCCTCCCTGCCAGAGCGCCGCGAAGCCGTGCTTGTAGGCGTTCTCTGCACCTCCAAGAAGTGAACCCGAGCCGATCCAGCTCGACAGCAGCGTAAACACCAGAACAAACGCAGGCAGTGAGCGTCCGGCGACGAGGTAGTCGGCTTTGGTTTTGACCTTGCCGAGGCGCGTCAGGGAGACGGTAAGAAGCGTAAGGACAATGAGGCCGAGAACGATCGCGTAGAGATTCATGTGTTTGGGGTCAAGTGTACTGTCTGGTGGCTCCTTCTGGCATCGGTGGCTGCAATCTTGCGATTACAAAGCCACCGATGCCAGACGGTGCGATCGAGTCTTTACCAGACCTTGCAGGTTGGCTTATGCACCATCGGTTGGCCAGCCTTGCAGCTGAAGGCGTGCTGGAACTCGGGAATATTCGACACCACGCCGTTAATGCGCGCAGAGCCGGGCGAGTGCGGGTTCGTGATGGCGCTTACCCGCAGATTCTCCGGTCGCTCGTTCTCGCACGCCCACTGTGCCATTCCGACCCAGAAGCGCTGATCTGGCGTGAACCCTTCGGCGCTTGCCAGTTGCTGTCCGGCAGTCTGTTTCTTCCAGGCAATATAGGCGAGCAACGTTCCACCAAGATCGGCTACGTCCTCGCCGCTCGTCAGTTTGGAGTTGATATGGATGTCGTCGACAACGATGAACTGCGCGTACTGGTCGCGAACACAGTTGATGCGGTCTTCGAACCCTTTGGCGTCGGCCGGTGTCCACCAGTCTCGGAGGTTACCCTTCGCGTCGAACTGCCGTCCTTCATCGTCGAAAGCATGGGTAAGTTCGTGACCGATGGTCGCGCCCGTGTTGCCGTAGTTCGGCGCGTCGTCGATCTTAGGATCGTACAGCGGCGGCTGCAGAACGCCGGCAGGAAAGTTAATGTCGTTCATCTGCGGATTGAAGTAAGCGTTGACCGTCGGCGGTGTCATGCCCCACTCGTTCAGGTCGACCGGCTTGCCAAGTTTGTGCCATTCGCGTGCATCCTCGAAGAGTGCCGCTCGCGTGGCGTCGCCAAAATAGTCGTCAGGCTTGATCTCGAGCGCAGTGTAGTCGCGCCACTTGTCGGGGTAGCCGATTTTGTTGCGAATGACATGCAGCTTGCGAAGCGCTTCCTGCTTGGTCTCCGGACTCATCCAGTCGAGGTTCTCGATCTCGTGCTGCATCGCGGTCTCGATCTGTTCCGTCATCAGCTGAGTCTTGGCCTTCGTGTCCGCAGTAAAGGTGCGTGCGACGAACTCCTGTCCGAGGGCTTCTCCGAGGTTGCGGTCGACGCCGCGGGTGCATGTCTTCCATCGTGGCGGCATTGCGGGAACTCCGCGGAGCGTCGTCGAGTAAAAGTCGAAGTAGGTCTGTGCAAACGGATGTGCGAGCAGAGGTGCGGCGGCCGTTAAGTAGTGGAAGCGCAGATAGGCCCGCAACGCCTCGACCGGCTCGCCCGCAAGCTCCGCCTGGACGGCCTTCATGAACTCGGGCTGCGAGACATTAACTTTCGCAACGCCTGGCGCACCCTGTATCTCGAAGTAGTGAGGCCAGTCGAACGCAGGTGCGATCTTGGTCAGCTCTGGGATCGTCATCATGTGATACGTGGCGTGCGGGTCGCGCCGTTCGACACGTGTCAGTGACGCCTTCGCAAGCGCCGTCTCGATGCGGAGAATTTCGGCAGCGTCCGATTTGGCCTGATTGGCCGACTCACCACCGAGGGTCATGAGCTGCTGTATGTAGGCGACATACTGCTCACGCAGCTTCACACTCTTGGCGTCATCCTTAGTGTAATAGTCGCGGTCGGGCAGACCGAGGCCACCAGCGCCAAGCGCGACGATCACCAGCGAAGAGTCCAGCGCATCCTGATCGGTGCCGGAATCAAAGAAGAAGCTGCCCGAATACTCGTGGTGCAACTGGCTGATCGCCGCGACCAGCTCCGGCCGCGTCTTCAACGCATCGATACGCGCAAGTTCGGGCTGCACAGGCTTCGCTCCAAGCGCGTCGATCGCTATTGTGTTCATGCAGGCGGCAAAGTAATCGCCGACCTTCTGCTGTACCGCGGTGCGATCCTTCGCCTTGGCATCTGCTTCGAGGATGCCCCACAGAAATTGCTGGTTATCGTTGGTCAGCTTCGCATAGACGCTCCAGCCGGATTGGTCGGCGGGGATCGGGTTGTTCTTCTGCCAGCCGCCGCAGGAGAACTTGTAGAAGTCCACGCAGGGGTCGACCGAGCGGTCGAGGCTGTTGACGTCAAGCGACGGCGAATAGGGCATCGACTGAATCGGTTGGGCGGCGGGCTGTTGTGCGGGAAGGTACAGCGCGGTGAGTAGAAGTGCGGTGGCCGCGAGGGCGGCCGGAAGCTTCGCAGACATGAGTTCTCCTGTGTGCATAATCCTACCCGCAAAAGCGGCTGCGAGGCACTCTATACGGTGAATGGAGAGCTCTCGTCGCTGGAGGGTAGACTGGTTGCTGTTGCGAAAAACAGGTAACGGAGCAATGAGACGATGAGTGGTTTTTGGACGAGGTTTGCCGGTGCGGCTTTGGCTGCGGCGGTTGGAGGTTCACTGGCTGGAGCACAAAGTGCTCCGATTACATTGAGCGTGGATCTGACGGACGCTCCCCGTAAGATTCTTCACGCGACCGAGACAATGCCGGTAACGGCAGGACCTTTAACCGTGGTCTATCCGAAGTGGATTCCCGGAGAACATGGACCGACCGGACCGATCGAGAACATGACCGGCTTTTTCATCACGGCCAATGGGCAGCCGGTGAAGTGGGAGCGCGACAACATAGACATGTTCGCCTACCACGTGACGGTGCCGCAGGGCGCCACGCAACTCGAGATGAAGATCGACTTTCTCGCCTCCGCAGCACTCTCCGGATTCTCCGCGGGCGGCTCGACCAGCGAGAATCTTGCGTTGCTCAGCTGGAACACGTTGCTTGTTTATCCAGCGGATACCGACGCGAGCCAGGTCATGTTCACGCCTTCCGTGACGCTGCCCAGCGGCTGGAAGTTCGGTACCGCACTCGACAAGGATGGCGGATCCGGCCTGACGACGACCTTCAAAACGGTAAGCCTAGAGCAACTGATCGACTCGCCCGTGCTCGCGGGCCGCTACTTCCGCGAGGTTGCGCTGGCTCCCGAGATCGCGCCGAAGCACTATCTGGATATGGCAGCCGACGGACCGGAGGAGATCGAACTATCGAAGGAGCACATCGCAGAGTTCGACAAACTCGTTCGAGAGACCGGCGCTCTCTACAAGAGCCGTCACTATGGGTCGTATCACTTCCTTGTCACTCTGAGCGATGAGGTCGCGCACTTCGGTCTCGAGCACCACCAGTCCAGCGACGATCGCGTGACCGCAAACACGTTCACCGATGACCGTGAATTCGTTCTGGATGGCGAGCTGTTGCCGCACGAGTTCACCCATAGCTGGAACGGCAAATACCGCCGCCCGGCCGGACTCGCGACGAACAACTACCAGAAGCCGATGGTGGGCGACCTGCTCTGGGTATATGAGGGTTTGACCGAGTATCTGGGCGATGTGCTGGCGGCGCGATGTGGCATATGGACTCCCGAGCAATATAAGCAGAGGCTCTCCACCATCGCAGCGACTTACAACAATCGTCCGGGCCGAACGTGGCGCGATGTTCAGGACACCGCAACGTCAGCGCAGATCCTCTACGATGCAGGCGGCGGGTGGGACAACTGGCGGCTCAACGTGGACTATTACGACGAAGGCGAGCTGATCTGGCTGGACGTCGACACAACGATTCGCAAGATGACCAACGGCAAGAAGACGCTCGATGACTTCGTCGCCAAGTTCCACGGGCTCGGCGGAGATACAGGGCCGAAGGTGGTGCCGTATACCTTCGAAGACGTGGTCGCAGGATTGAACGGCGTTGTTCCGAATGACTGGGCCACATTCCTGCGTTCGCGTGTTGACTCGAACGCATACCAAGCTCCATTAGGCGGACTCGAAAATGGCGGCTACAAGCTGTCTTATACCGACAAGCCGAATATGTGGAGCGACATGGTCAACCAGGAACGAGGAAGCATCGACTTCTGGTACTCGCTGGGCCTGCACGTGGGCAAGACGGGCGTCGTTTCGGATGTACTAAAAGGCGGGATCTCAGACAAGGGTGGATTTGGTCCTGGAATGCACATCCTGGCCGTGAACGGACGTGCGTACACGCCAGATGTACTGAAGGCAGCTGTACGTGATGGAAAGGGTTCAGGCCCGGCGGTTGAGTTGATCGTCGAGAACACCGGCTATTACAAGATCATCAAACTGGATTACCACGACGGCGAGCGCTATCCGCAACTGGAGCGAGTCGCCAGTGTGCCGAATCGGCTGGATGACATCCTGAAACCTGCGGCAAAGTAGGTCTTCAAATAGGACGGTCCGAAGTAGTCGGGGACGCCGTTGAGGTGAGGTTGCTTTGCTCGATGACGAGCAGGCGCTTCGCCGCAGCGGCGGCCTCTATTTCGCTATTGATCTCAGCCCCGAGCAACAGCATCAGGCCGGTGAGATAGAACCAGGTAAGAAGAATGATCACCGCGCCCAATGAGCCATACGTGACGGAGTAGAGGTTGAACACATGGACATAGATGCGCAAGCCAATGGAGGCCAGAAGCCAGCCAATGATGCCGATTGCGGCGCCGGGAGTTATCCAGTGCCAGTTGCTTCGTTTGACGTCCGGCGCAAAGTAATAAATTACGGCAAAGAAGAGTGAAAGCAGTGCCATCGCGACGATCCACGCGATGCTACGGGCAGTGAAAGCGACCGCCGTAGCCAAAAAGTGATGGTAGATGCGCAGGTAGGCGAGCCGAGCAAAGAAATCGGCGGCGAGCATCGACGCAAGAATGAGCGTGACCAGAACCATGAGCATGACGGTTACGCCGATGGCCGACAGTCGGGCCGCAAAATAAGAGCGCGTCTCCTTGACCTTGTAGACAACGTTAAGCGAGTCCTGAATGGCAGAGAATCCGACCGACGCGGACCAGATGGCAGCTACCAGACCGAAGGTCAGCTTCCCGCTGGTGGCTGCCGCAGTCGTCTGGTTGAAGGTCTCAAGCACGGTGCCCATCGCGTCATGAGGAATGACCAAAGAGAGGTATTCGAGCAGCGAGTAGTAGATCTTCGAGGCAGAGCGGGCGGCGAGGCCAAGCAACGAAGTTGCCGTGAAAAGGCTGGGAAACAAGGCAAAGATAAAGAAGAAACCGAGTTCAGCGGCACGGCCGACAAGGTTGTCGTCGAGTAGCGAGCGCCAGGTATGTTTCACGACGACCCACATGGGGATGCCCTCAAGATTCCAAAGAGAACGCAGCGGTGACCGGGAGACCATCTCCCAGACGCGCAGCTGTCGCTGTGGAGGGAGGGGACTGTCGAGGATGGGGTCGGCGGAGGGGATGGCGGCGCTCCCTTTCGACTTACGTTCCTCTCGCGCCTCACCGTAACAGGCGTCGATTAGGCGTTCTAGCTAGGTAGATGCAAGGTCCATGTCCGCCGGTGGCCGCACACGAACCGATTTGCACTGGTCTTTGGTGCGTAAGATCGTTAGCGAGCATCTATTTATTGGTGAGATGAATGCGTAGAACATGGCGAGGCAGACCGTTTGCAGTAAGAAAAATGGAGCAGCTATGGCGACTGGTACGCGAGAGCCATGAGATGCCAATGACCGGGATATCCCGGCCGGTTGAGTTAGTGAGGACCGACGAGCTTGGTGTAACGTTCATCGGCCACTCGTCGTTTCTGCTACAAGTCCATGGGCGGAAGCTGCTGGTCGATCCGGTATTTTCCAAACGGCTAGTGCTACTGCGACGGCAGCGTCGACCTGGCGCAATGGTGGAACAGCTGCCGGCGATTGATCTGGTGTTATTGACGCATGCACATATGGATCATCTCGATATGGCATCGCTGCGACGCGTGATACGTGCGACGCGGCGGCTGACGGGACGGACTCCTGAGGTCATCGTGCCTCGCGGCGTAGAGGATCTGGTCGAACGGTTGGGTTTCTCGCAGGTGCATAGGCTCTCGTGGTGGGAGCAGATTGAAGTTCAGGGCCTTAAGATAACGATGACCCCGTGCAAGCACTGGGGTGCGCGGATGTTTCGCGATACCCACCGTGGCTACGGCGGCTATGTGGTGGAGGGCGGCGGTCAATCCGTGTACCACTCAGGCGATACAGCCTACTTCGAAGGCTTTCGCGAGATCGGCGAACGCCTGAAACCAGAGGTTGCGTTACTGCCGATCGGAGCCTACTTTCCAGACAGCTATCGCTCGGTGCATACGAGTCCGGAAGAAGCCGTACGGGCCTTTGTCGAGCTGGACGCACAACAGATGGTGCCGATGCACTATGGAACGTTTCGACTTGGCCGTGAGCCCATGGAAGAGCCGGTACAACGGCTCGAGGCAGAGGCAAAAAGACTCGGCATTAAAGAGCAAATAAAAATTCTGGAAGAAGGCGAGACGATGCACCTTTCTCCAATAGCCGGCATCCGATGACGTATGGCTATTTCAACGGCAGTAAACGCAAAGGCGAGTGGAACGTTTGTGATTGGCGGGGATTTGACCGTCAACCGGCTGGGATATGGGGCGATGCGGATCACCGGAAAAGGGATCTGGGGTGAGCCCAATGACATTGAGGGTGCAAAGAAAGTCCTGCGCCGCGCCGTAGAGGCGGGCGTGAACTTCATCGACACCGCCGACGCCTACGGTCCTGAGGTAAGTGAACGCCTGATCGCCGAAGCGTTGGCCCCCTACGCCAAGGGCGTTGTCATCGCGACCAAGGCAGGGCTAACACGGCAAGGGCCGGACCGATGGTTGCCAGTGGGACGTCCGGAGTATCTGAGTCAACAAGTTGAGCTGAGTCTGCGACGGCTGAAGGTGGAGCGCCTCGATCTTTGGCAGTTGCATCGCATTGATCCTAAGGTTCCAGTCGAAGATTCGCTCGGCGTCATCAAAAAGCTACAGGAACAAGGAAAGATCCGTCACGTTGGTTTGAGTGAAGTAAAGCCGCAGGAGATCGATCGAGCGCGTAAGGTAATCGATATCGTAAGCGTGCAAAACCTCTACAACCTGGGCGATCGACAACACGAAGACGTCGTAGATTACTGCACGAAGAACAACATTGCATTTATCCCATGGTTCCCGGTGGCCTCCGGCAAGCTTGCGAAGTCTGGCGGAAAGCTGGATGCCGCAGCGAAGGCCCATGGTGCGACGGTCTCGCAGCTCTCGCTGGCATGGCTGCTACAACGGTCCCCGGTGGTCCTGCCGATTCCAGGAACGACTTCGATTGAGCATCTGGAGGAAAACATTGCGGCGGGGGATGTGAAGCTCTCGGCGGCGGAGTGGAAAGAGATCGAAGCTTCCGTAAAGTAAATAACTCAATTTATTCCATAAGAAGGGCCGCACTGCTGCGGCCCTTCTTTGCGTTCGCGCATATGTTTCGCCTTCACAAACTATTCAGGTTTTAGGTGAGTTCATATCCAGTGCTTTTGTGGTCAGAGCACCGGCAGGTTCATCCTGAACATTCCAGCCCGGAAGCTCCTGCGAGCCTGTGATAAGGCGGGCACCATCGCTGAACGTCAGGTACGTCCACGCCCACTGGCGGAAGACGGAGATGCGGTTGCGAAAGCCAATCAAAAAGAAGATGTGGACCACCAACCAGGTCATCCATGCGGGAAAGCCGCTCCAGTGGGCTTTGAACGGCCATTCGATCTTTGCCACTGCGGCCTTGCGACCGATAGTGGCCATATCGCCCTTGTCGAAGTAACGGAACTGTTCGTCCTTGCCACTGCCGTCGCTTCCCAGAGTTGCAGCGACCAGCCGGCCGATTCGCTTGGCAGCGTAGCGCCCCATCTGCATGGCGGGCTGCGCGACTCCGGGAACCTGCTTGCCGTCCTGCTCAAAGTGCGCGAGATCGCCGCAGATGAATATCTCAGGGTGACCAGGCGGATTGAGGTGGCCATCGACGAAGACAGCTCCACGTTTGTCAGTCTCGACACCAAGCAACTTGCCAAGCGGTGATGCCTGCACGCCGGCGGCCCACAATGTGACGACAGCATCGATCCTCTCATCCCCGACCATGACGTAGCCGGGTTGCACATCGCTTACATGGGCACCGGTGCGGACTTGGACGCCAAGCTGATCGAGCTGTTCGAGCGCCTTTCGCTGCAGGTCATCGGGGTAGGCCGCAAGAATCTTAGGGCCTCCTTCGAGGATTAGAACCTGTGCCATGGATGGGTCGATATGCCGAAAGTCGCTCGCCATATAGAGTCGTGCGATGTCGCTGATGGCGCCGGCAAGCTCAACGCCGGTAGGACCCCCGCCGATGATGACAAAGTTGAGCGCGGGATGAGTTCCCTTCTCCATCATCTGACGCTCGGCGAGTTCGAAGGCCAGCAATACCCGACGGCGAATCTCAGTAGCATCCTCGACGGTCTTTAGACCGGGCGCTAGTTTGGCCCATTCGTCTCTGCCAAAGTAGGAGTGCGTGGAGCCGGTGGCGAGAATGAGGTAGTCATACTCCAGCTGGACGCCGGTTTTGAGCTGGACGCGCTGCTGCGACAGATCGAAACCCACAGCCTCGTCCATGAGAACGTCGACATTGGGATGGTTTCGTACGAGCGCGCGGATTGGCTGCGCAATATCGGCCGGTGAGAGCACCGCCAGCGCCACCTGGTAGAGAAGAGGCTGGAAGAGGTGATAATTTCTGCGGTCCACCAGCGTTACGTCGACTGGCAGCTTGCCCAGCGCCATCACAGCGTTGATACCGCCAAATCCGCCGCCCAGAATCACTACGCGCTTACGTACTGGTGCTCTTCCAGCTGCCGCTGATGCTGCCATCGTTCAGGCTCCTCGATCGGTGCATTCTAGAACTTGATATGTCTCTTATTGGATGCCGAAGCGAAGCATTCGGCGTTTCCGGAGCGGCTTCTTGCCTGGTTCGACGATTTTATTCCGATGAAGTTACGAGAAAAGGCGTGGCCGCCAAAAAGAGTTCAGGGTTGGGCCTGTAACGTGAGCGTAAGAAAGCCCTGAGTTCCCGTGGCCGCAGCAAGGTTCGTAGTCTCTGCGGCACCAGAAATCTGCTGTGGAACTACGGCTAAAAGGCCATCTGCATCAGAGACCATCGAGATCTGCGAAGACGCGAGGATCGGCGGCACCGGGCAGCGGCCTCTGTCTGGACAAGGAGACTGCCATGCGTCGACTGTCTGGTAGATCTGGACCGATGCACCAGCTACCGGATGAGAAGCTGTGTCGGTAACACGCAGCACGACGGGAGTGAATAAGCCACCCACTGCGACGGTTTGATCCGCTCCGCTGACCACGACCAGACGCAGGTCCGCCGGATCGACACCTTCCGCGCTGAAGGTGGCACAGACGGTGGTCCAGACACAAGCGGAGAGCAAAGCCTCAGCCCCTGAGGCTAAAGGGCCGACCGTGGCCGTGGTCTGGGCGATGCCACCAGCACTGACTTCGGATTGTGCGGGAGAGACAGCAATTGGCCCTGAGCTGACCTGCCATCCGACAAGCAAACCCGCAGTCGAGGCAAAGTTGTCGCTCACGTTGAGCTGCTGCGTCCAGGCAATGGTCGCGCCGGCAGCGACGTACTCTGTTGTTTGTACCGCCGTTGCTGTCTGAATTCGGGCTGCGGCATTGAACGAGGCTGTTACCGTTCCATCGACGCCGGCAGCCTGAAGCACAATGGCACCAGTAGATAACGGCGTCACGATGGTCGAGGCGATCCCGTTCGCATCGGTGTTTATGACGCAGGTGGTCGCTCCGGAGACCGCGAACTGGACTGAACCGGTGGTCGCGCTAAAGGTGATGGCCTCGCCAACGATTGGAGTGATACCGTCCGCGCTCAAAACTTTTACAGCAAACGGCACCGTCGCAGGCTGCCCGAGCGCGACCGTTCCAGACGGTGCGCTCAGCAAATTCAGCGTTGCTGCCGGGGCTGCATAGCTAAGTGACTGCGTCATAACCGTGCTGCCCCCAGTCGAGAGGTCTGTCACCGCAACATTGGCAGTCAACGCAATGTTCGATCCCAGCGCGTGGAGCGAGGGCACGGTTGCCACGATCGTGTTCGCGGTCCAGCTAGATACAGTGGCTGCAACACCATTGACCGTGACCGCATTGCCCGTGCGGAACCCCAGGCCTATGATCGTGATGGTGCCTCCCGCCGCGCTAATGTTCGCGGGGGTGAGGCTGTCGGCGTAAAGTACACGTGCCTGGTAGTTAAAGTCCGGACGACCATCGCCACGCTGATCTGCAATCCCTATTCGTAACTGATTTTGTTGCGTAAAGGATGCCGCGAGTGTGGTCATTCCGGTGCCTTCTCCATTGAAGGCCTGCGCGACACCTGCCACACCAGGCAGCGAGCCACGAGCATCGGTCGCGTTCCATATGCCGATGACCGGCATTGCCTTGGCAACTGTTGCGAACCCCTGCTCGTCTTCCGCAGTGACTTCGATCGTCAGGGAGCGATTGGCTTTAACCGAGAGCGAAGACCAGGCCGAGTGGCCGTAACCGCATAGCAGGCCCGACCACCAGCCTTGCGGAGCGACAGCCGCCGGGGCCGCTTCTGTTCCGTCCGAGCTAGTACTGCAGCTGCTCGCGGGATCGTTGGTAGAGATCGTGGACCCACCCCTGGGAGTAGTTGCCGTAAAGACCTTCGGTGATTACGGGATCTGACCCCGATGGCTCGACCGTATTGGCTACGTACGGCCCAACCGCGTATTGGCCCGTATACAGAGGATTGATGGGCTCCGTCTCGAGAACGATAAGCTCCCACGTACCTGGCAACGTCGGCACGCGCTGAATATTGAAGTAGCCTTCGTACGCTGTATTTGCAGTCCCTTCGCTCCCCATCAACGACGTGTCCGGACCAGCAACGGGGTTGCCATTCGATTCGCGGAAGAGCGCTCCAGAGACCGATGAGGCGGTATACCAATCCTCAATTTCGGATGCGGCTGTGAACTGCGCCCAGCGTCTGGCGACGACATTGACGCCTTGCATCCCCTGGCCAGTGGGGAACAAAAGTTCTCCCGAGATCTGACTTGCATTCAGCAGCGTATCCGTCTTGCCGGGGGGGGCCTGTCCTTGATTGATCGTATAAAGCTGCCCAAGCGCTGAAAGATCGTCGGGGCGCAGCGTGAAGGCCTGCTGCATGCACTGATACGTATACGGGCCACAGATGATATCGATCGGATGCATGACCGGCCAATGCAGATCCTGGTTCGCAGTCGGCTGCGTGCTGAGCGTGAAGACGTTATCGTTCGTCTGCGACCACCCCAGCCCGAGTACGCGGCCGAATGCACGCATCAGCTGGTATTGCAGCTGCATCTGCTGCTGAGGAGCCGGTCCAGTGCAGCGACCATTGAGAATCAGGATCGCATGTTTGATGTAGCCTGCCGGAACAATGGAGTCGACGCTTTCGGTAACACCGCTCTGCAGGCACCCGCTGGGATCACTTGCCCCGTTTCCCAGCAGCAGATCGGTAATCGAGCCATCGCTGTCGTAGATGACTGCAATCTGCTTGGCGAGATAGTTGCTGCTCTGCACGTCGGCGGGAAAGATAGGTCCGTTGGGGCCGAGAAACGCATTCGCCCCACTAACGTGCTCGCTCAAATTGCCCCCTTGAGAGAGCACCAGACTGGCCGATGGCACGTTCCACACCGCAGCGGCTGCGGCGACAATCGCATCCGCTGCCGCGTGGTTAACGCTGGAGCTGAGATCACCCGGATCAGTGAAGTACAACGGCTGGTTGGTGTACCAGACGACAGGGGTTCCCGACTGCGTAAAGTAGGGCGGCCCCGTAACCCATCGCGGACCGCCTGCCCACAACGTAGTCGCCGCCGCAGGCCAGCAGAGCAGCAGCATAAGGATCTTCCGCAAGCGCCTGAGGATTCGAAGCCGATCTGCAGTGTCACGGTGCGACATGCGACGCCTTTTGCCAGGTCGTGAACATGTCGAGAATGGCACCCACCGAGGCCTCCTGCGCCGGGACGGACGTAGCGCTTGGGTTGGAACTGCCAAGCTGCACTATGATTGGAGCCACGCTGCTTCTCGTGCCGGACACAGCCGCCTCGGTGGTCCGTTGCGGTGCGGTCGCTGCCTGACGAACCGGGTCCGCCGTTGGTGCAGGCCCAGTGCGATACGAGACAGCTCGCTGCAGTTTGACCCCAAGCCAGCGAAGGTCGACAAACGGTAACGCAGGAGCCCCGGAACTAGCAGCGAGCGGAGTCGCAGTTGAGCCCTGTCGAATCGGAATCGCTCCGTCGAGGCCGTCCACCGGGGAGCTCATCCCACCGGCACTCGGCGCATGCAGAAGCATCAACAGGCGCTGTCCCACGTGGTAGCGCCGGTTGCCGCCCGTCCAGAGACCGCCCCATTCCCGCAGAGTATAGGTTGTGCCGGAACAGCCACGAATGGCCTGATCCACGCGGAAGTCGACCTCGACGACTCCGGGATTCTCGCTGTCGATTTTGGGACGAACGGCCAGCACCTGCCCCATGAAGATGACATCGGCACGATCGGACATCCGGTGCAGAACGTCCGTAACCGTTTCGGAGCCCGCCTGGGAGCTTGGAGAATATGCTGTCTGAGCGTGGCTTAACGGAGCTGCCAGCAGCGCGCTCAGAGATACTCCGCGCAGCCAGCGGGAAGTTCGCAAGATTTGAAGCATTTCGCCCCTCCGTCCTATTCCTCTTCTTCGTCAGAAGAGTCACGGTACGAAAGGGTGACCTACTTTGAGACACAGCCTACGGACTAGATCTCCGGGTAGAAGTCGAAGAAGGCGTCGATGCTCATCCGCAGCTGCGCCTCGATCTGTTCGCGGCTACCCTCCAGCACGTGCAGCGTCACGTGGGCCTGGTTGCCGTTCTTCAAGGTCACCGGAGCGTCGCCCACCGATGCAATCTCGTCTGCGGGTAAAAGCCTCATTCCATACACTAAGGTCAGGTTTGCCATAGTCTCAATTGTTTCACCAAACGCCGGTTTGCATCTTTTTGCTCCGGCGCGCATATACACTAAGAGAGCTTATATGCCTGAAAATACTACGCACGATACAGTCATCCTCGGTTCCGGGTGCGCCGGGCTCACCGCTGCCATCTACGCTGCACGCTCGAACCTCAAGCCGCTTGTCCTCGAAGGCCACGAGCCCGGTGGACAGCTATCCATCACCACGCTGGTCGAGAACTTTCCCGGCTGGCCCGAGGGCGTTCAAGGCCCCGATCTGATTGAGAACATGAAGAAGCAGGCGATCCGCTTCGGCGCCGAGTTGCGCATGGCCCATCTCAGCTCCATCGATCTCACCAAGCGTCCCTTCGAGCTCAACATCGGCAAAGAAACGATCCATACACGGTCGCTGATTATTGCCTCCGGCGCGAGCGCACGATGGCTCAACCTACCCTCGGAGCAAGCGTTGATCGGCCACGGCGTCACCTCCTGCGCGACCTGCGACGGCTTTTTCTCTTCCGGCAAAGAGATCGCCGTCATCGGTGGCGGCGACTCTGCGATGGAAGAAGCTCTCTTCCTGACGCGCTTCGCCACCAAGGTCACAATCATCAATCGCAGCGAGAAGTTTCGCGCGTCGAAGATCATGCTCGAGCGCGCCATCGCACACCCGAAGATCAAGTTCGTCTCCAGCACCACCGTCGAAGAGGTTCTCGGCGTCGAGGAGAAGGACGTCAAGGGCCTGCGCCTTCGCAATCGCGTCTCCGGCGATGAATACGTTCTTCCTGTCAGCTTCATGTTCCTCGCGATCGGTCACATTCCCAACGCGTTAGCCTTCAAGGGGCTGCTCGACATGGACGAGGACGGATACATCCTCACTCAAAACAACGTCTTCACCACTCTCAACGGCCAGTTACTGCCCGGAATCTTCGCCTGCGGAGACATCCAGGACCGCCGCTACCGCCAGGCCATCACGGCTGCAGGTTCAGGCTGCATGGCCGCACTCGAGGTCGAAAAGTACCTCGAAGAGCACGGAAGATAAGGTAGACAAAGCTTGGCTGCGCCGGTGCTCGAAACGCCGCGTTTGATTCTGCATCCGCTGCAGCTCTCCGACGCTGCCGAAGTGCAGCCGCTCTTCGCGCACTGGGAGATCGTAAAGCAACTCAACTCACGAGTGCCCTGGCCTTTTCCCGACGACGGCGTTCACGTGTTCTACCGCGACACCGCCCTGCCAGCCATCAAGCGCGGCGAAGAGTGGCATTGGATGCTGCGGCTCAAAGACGACCCTGACCGGAAAGTCATCGGCTCGATAAGCCTCGTGCGCGATGGCGACAACAACCGCGGATTCTGGATCGCGCAGCAGTGGCAGGGGCTCGGCCTGATGACCGAAGCGGCAGCTGCCGTGACACGATTCTGGTTTGAAGAGTTGAAGCAGCCCATCCTGCGAGTGAGAAAGGCGCGCGACAATGCGGCCTCGCGAGCAATCTCACTGCATGAAGGAATGCAGTGCGTCGGCGAGACCGAAGGCGAGTACGTCTCCGGCCGCCTCCCCACCGAGCTTTGGGAGTTGCGCATAGAAGACTGGCGCAGGCTCAACCCTCGCAACTAAATCTTCGCCGTCCACATCGTCAACCTGCAAATAGACCTACTGCGGCTGCAGCCCAGCTTCTTCGAGCTTTGCAATATCGAGCTTCATCATAGACATCATCGCCTGCATAGCAGCTGGATGACGCAGGAGTTGAGTGAGCTTCGACGGAACAATCTGCCAACAGAGACCAAACTTGTCTTTCAGCCAGCCGCAGCCGAGCTCCGTCCCGCCGTCACCGAGTTTGGACCAGTAACCGTCGATCTCTGCCTGCGTCTCGCACCGCACGGTGAAGGAGAACGCCTCGCTGAGCTGATGCGCGGGGCCACCGTTGAGGAAGGTCACCTGTTGGCCATCGAGCTCGAGATCCATTACAAGAATGGAACCCGCCGGGCCGGGGGTGGCATCCGTGTTGCGTATGTCGCTAAGCTTTCGGCTATTTGGGAAAATCGAGATATAGAAGTTGGCGGCGTCCTCGGCGTTGGCGTTGAACCAGAGGAATGGAGTGATCTTGTTCATGGTCTGCCTCGCTTGCGATGATCGATCTGTCGCCAATACTAATCGCCTAAAGATGCCTCTCGATTCACAACTCCCTAAAAATGTTGTCAAGCCCTCAAATCAAATAAGCCAATTATTATCAGCTAGATAGTCGTGGCGCATAAGTTACATTCAACTCGTTATACTTGAGTTAGATCCAAAGTCATCAAGCTTCAATCGCGTACTGGACGATAAGTCTTTTAGAAAGACGAATTTGCCTGTAAGCCGTCTGTAATGACTATTTTGCAGACACATGTTTTTCTAAATCAATGTAAATAAACAGGTTATAGAGCGAATACCCCCGGGGGGGGTACCCCGGCTCCGATAACCGAACAGCAACAGTAAGAACAGCTAGAACTTATGGAACATGAAGAAGGCTCCCGCGACCAGGCAGCCGAAAGCCGCAAAGTGATTCCAGTGGAGCTTATCGCCAAAGTAGAAGGTAGAGAAGACGCCGAATACGGTGAGCGTAATCACCTCTTGGATGACCTTGAGCTGGTCGGGCGAGAAGGTCTTTGAGCCGATGCGGTTGGCGGGAACCTGCAGGCAGTACTCGAAGAAGGCGATGCACCAGCTCACGAGGATGACCTTCCACAGCGGGACCTCTTTGTACTTGAGGTGTCCGTACCAGGCGAAGGTCATAAAGATGTTCGAGCCGATCAGCAAAAAGATGGTCCACATGGGTGTTTCTGTCTCCTGAGGGTTGGGAAAGCTATGACAGCTAGACGATAAGATGCAAAGAGCATGTCCATCGCCGAAAATCTCATCCATTTGCACGAACAGATCGCCGGAGCTTGTCGCCGCGCGCAACGACCGGAGAGCGAAGTCGAGCTGATGGCGGTAAGCAAGGTTCATCCGGTCGAGGTCATCCTGGAAGCCTATGCAGCGGGCCAGCGTCTCTTCGGCGAGAACCGTGTGCAGGAGTTCCAGGAGAAATCGCAGCATCTGGGAGCGCTGACCGATGCAAGGTTTCATCTAATCGGGCCGCTCCAGTCCAATAAGACCGCGAAGGCTGCGGAGCTCTTCGACGCAATCGATGCGGCTGATTCGTTGAAGATCGCTCAGCGGCTGAATACTGCTGCAGCAGCGTTGGGCAAGAGGCTTCCGCTGCTCGTCGAGGTGAAGCTGAGCCACGAGGAGACGAAGCACGGCCTGGCGCCTGCGGAGTTGCCTGCCCTCCTAACCGCTTTGGAGGAGTTGGAGTCGGTCGAAGCAGTCGGGCTGATGACGGTTCCACCGTGGTCAGAGGATGCAGAGACCGCGCGATCCTACTTTCGTGAGCTGCGCAAGCTGAGAGATGAGTCTGCGGTTCGCTTCCCGAAGCTGACGCAGTTATCGATGGGCATGTCGAACGACTTCACCGTTGCCATCGAGGAGGGCAGCACCTGCGTGCGGGTAGGAACGGCCCTCTTCGGCAAACGAGTGCCGGTAAACGCGGCGTGAGCATGGAAGCACCGTCCTTCGCTCAGGATGTGGCCGACGGATGCAACATCGTGGTGAAGGTGCACCCCGGCGCACGCAAGAACGGTGTGACGGGAGTCCATGCAGGCGCGGTGAAGATTTCGCTGACCACTCCGCCAACCGACGGACGCGCGAATGAAGCTCTGATCGCACTGCTGGCAGAGTTGCTGCGAGTTCCTCGCGGAAGAATTTCGCTGGTCTCTGGCGCTACCAACCGGTCGAAGATGCTTCGCATCACCGGAAAGAGCGCCGCCGAAGTACAGGCCGCGCTCTTCCCTATCGTTGCTTGTTGATTACTGACTACTTGGTCGTGACTTTCGCGTTTGGAGCGACGGTAATATTGTCACCTTCAGCAGCGGTAACTTTTAGGTTTGTAACATCCAATGTTGCATAAGCAATCGTCATACCCTTCTTCGCCTGAATGTCAACGTTCTTCATCACGACATTCTTGACTGGAGATTCAGGCAAGCCGATGACAACGCCAGCCCACGCGCTATCGACAGACTTCAGGTTCTCAATGGTGATGTCGTGGAAGAACGGCGTAAGTCGCTGTACCGGCTCGGCGGCAACCTCACCTTCTGGCAGCGCCTTGGGGTAGTACTCGCTGATGAGGACCGAGGTCTTTACTCCTTCCATGGTGATGTCCTTGAAGGAGATGTTGCTGACGTCGCTGCCGCGGTCGCGGTTGGCCTTGATGCGGATGCCGTTGTCGGTGCCCTTGAAGTGGATGCGCTCGGCGTGGATGTTCTGCGCGCCGCCAGCGATCTCGCTACCAATGGAGAGTCCATGACCATGCTCGAACTCGCAGTCGGTAATGGTGATGTTCTTGCTTGGGTCGTCGGGACCAGGGGAGTTGATCATGCCGCTCTTGATGGCGATATCGTCGTCGCCAACGTCGGCGTAGACGTGATCGATGACGACGTTGCTGGAGCTGAATGGGTCGATCGCGTCGGTGTTTGGTGAGTGAATGTCGGCGAGCACCCTGATGTTGTGGATCTTGACGTCGTCAG
Source organism: uncultured Acidobacteriaceae bacterium (assembly GCA_963771625.1). Lineage (GTDB taxonomy): Bacteria > Acidobacteriota > Terriglobia > Terriglobales > Acidobacteriaceae > Edaphobacter. The sequence continues at coordinate 203,559 of CAVYUE010000007.1, read as the reverse complement.
AGTAGTACGGGACGAGTTGCCAGTAGGGAGAGTTCTGGATAGTCACGCCTTCCACCAGGATGTGCTTGCAGTGGTCGAAGACGACGAGGCGCGGGCGTGTGTTCTCGCTGCCGAGCACGCCGGAGTTCTTGGTTGCGCGGGCGATCTTCCACCAGCTTTCACCGGCTCCGTCGATGACTCCGCCGCCGGTGATCGAGACATTCTCGGCGTTGGTCGCGCCGACGAGCGATTGATAGCCAGGTCCGCGGAACTCGGTCTTCTTTGGGTAGTCGTCGTGGTCGGAGGAGCCGAGGAGTGTAGTGCCTTTGGCGATGTCGAGGGTGATGTTGCTCTTGAGCACGATAGGAGCGGAAAGAAAGGTGCCACCGGAAAGTTTGACGGTTCCGCCGCCGGCTTTGGCGCAGCCATCGATTGCAGCCTGAATGGCCTGGGTGTCTTTGGTGGTGCCATCGGCCTTGGCTCCGTAGGTTTTTGCATCGCAGACCTTGCTTGCGGCCATTGCGGGAAGTGCCGTGGCCGTCAACATGACCACCGTTGCTGTTATCACCAAACGAATTCTCAAGCGATTCATCGTGTCTCCGGGAGCGTTCCAGGAACGTTGTCGCGTCCTACGGAATAGTACCTGCAATTGGTCGTACCACGCACGCCTTCCCGCATAATAGGTAAGGATTCGTTACACTTCGGGCACGAGCACACATTTGGGCGGACTCGAATCGATGGGCTGAAAGACAACTTATGAGTGACCGCTCGCCTGAATCTTCGGGCCCGAAGACTGAGAATCGAACGCTGACGACGGAACAGCCAGTGAACGAACTGCGACGTGGCTTGTCGACTGGCTCGGCGTTGGGGCTCAACGTGATCGATATGGTCGGAGTCGGCCCGTTCGTGACGCTGCCGCTGATCGTTGGGGTGATGGGTGGACCGCAGGCGATGCTGGGGTGGCTGATGGGCGCGCTGCTGTCGCTGTGTGACGGGCTGATTTGGAGTGAGTTGGGGACGGCGTATCCGGAGGCCGGCGGTTCATACGCTTACCTCAAGTATCTTTACGGAGAGAAGACGTGGGGGCGGGCGTTTTCGTTTCTCTACGCATGGCAGCTTCTGATCAGCGCACCGCTGTCGATCGCGTCTGGGTGTATCGGTTTCTCGCAGTATGCGTCGTTTTTTCTTCCACAGGCCAGTTCCCCGTTTGCCGCTACGTCGTTGTTTGGTGTCCCTGTGGTGTTAAGCCGACAGACGCTGATTGCGATGGCCGCGTGCGGGATAGCGATGGCAGTTCTCTATCGAAGCATCTTCGCCATCAATCGAATTGTGCGTTGGCTTGGGTTGGCCGTTGGGCTTACGTTGGTACTGGTGATCGTGGTGGGCTTCATGCACTTCGATGCTCATCGTGCGTTTGACTTTCCTGCGGGCGCATTTCATCTCAATGGAGCGTTTTTTGCCGGGCTTGGTGCTGGCATGTTGATCTCGGCCTATGACTATTGGGGCTACTACAACGTTTGCTTTCTTGGCGCGGAGGTTCGCGATCCTCAAAGGACGATTCCGCGGGCTGTTCTTGGAGCCATCGGCCTCGTCGCGACGCTTTACCTGCTGATGAACATCAGCGTGCTCGGCGTCCTGCCGTGGCGCGAGATGGCACAGAATACAGATAGCCACGCACGGCTGTTCACGATGGCTGTATTTATGGAGCGGCTTTACGGACATACTGCTGCCGGCGTCATTGTTGTGTTGATTGCGCTCGCGGCGCTTGCTTCCGTGTTTGCGTTGCTGCTGGGGTATTCGCGGATCCCGTTTGCCGCTGCTCGCGACGGTAATTTTCCGGCCTGGTTTGGAGTGCTGCATCCAGAGCACCATATTCCGATGCATTCACTGTTGACACTGGGAGGCATCACACTGCTGTGCTGCATCTTCCGGCTACAGGAGGTGATCACGACCCTGGTAGTCGTACGAATTTTGTTTCAGTTTCTGCTGCAAGGGACGGCTGCGCTGTTGCCGAAGCATCGCCGCGAGCGAAAGATACGTGGATTTCGGATGCCACTCTACCCGTTGCCTGTGCTGCTGGCGCTTGGCGGCTTCGTATTCATTCTCTTTTCGCGACCAAACTTCCTGCGAGAGATGAGAACCGCAGGAGTGATCCTGATCGCTGGGTCGCTGGTGTATGCGCTTCGCTATTTCAGTAGGCGCAAGCAGAACGGAGATATTTAACTACCGTGACTTAGTACCGTTATGCTGGCTTAGACTATTCGTAGCCGAACCCATAGGTGATACCAGTGGCGATACGAATATTGTTCTGACGATCGTTTCGGCCGTTAGGAATCTGTGTGTAAACGTAATCCACTTGTACGGCAGTAAGTCCGAATTTTCCCTTTAGTCTGGTGGAAACTCCGCCTCCGCCGGCCAGACCGAACGCATTTCGATTGATCGTAAACACAAAGTTGACATCTTCCTTCGCTCCGCCAAACAAGGCCTCAGCGTACGGAACGAAACGTTTTGAGGTGCGACGCGTGTAGCGCGCGCCAAAAAGATAGTTGAAGATAGTGATGTTTTGCAGGCTGTTATCGACGTTAGTTGCATGGCCAACGGTAATGTCGGCGACAGCGGCCCACACTGGTGTGATGTTCATAAGCACAGTCGCACTGCCACCATTCAGTGCGAAACAACCGCATTGGCCTGGAGGCGCATTCGCATGAATAAAGTTGTAATTGGCTCCTAGCTCCAGTCGCGGTATCGAGTCGTAGGAACCGCCCATCGCTATTGCCTGAGCATGAAGAGCCCAGGGCAGAGAAAATATAAGTACAAGAAGCAAAGCGCTTCGAAGATGCATCATCCTTCTCCTACTGAACGATCAAAGTGGCGGTTGCTGCGTGTTGAATAGGACCTTCCGCACCGGTAACGGTGACGGTGTAAGTCTGAGGGTTGAGGGTGAAGTATCCACCAGCACAACCGCTGAGCGCGGCGATCGGCAACAGCGAGCTGAGCGTCAAGAGAAGAAGCAGCAAGGTACGCGGTATCTTGTTTCTCAGTTTGCGAATGGCTCCGATACCGACAAGACCAAGCATCCCGAGAGCAATCGGCAACTCTCTCTTTGAAGCAGGAGACGTTCGCTGGCTGATGATTCTGCGCACTGAGAGTGCTACTGGTTTGAACATTGAGAACGATTGCAGTAACCCCGCTTCCTGCTGCAACGCTGGATGGTGTGAAGGTGTAAGTTGACCCCGGAGGCAAACCTGTAACCGTTACGTTTACATCATTGAGGAAGGTGGTCGCAGTGACTGGTGCGAGGCTAAACGTATAGGTGGTAGATGCTCCTGGGAATATATTCTGGCTTGCGGCGCCAGTGTTCGTATTCGTGAAGTCTTCAACGAGATAACTCGCAGGAGCCGATGTGCTTGGGGCGAAGGTGTTGTCACCTGAATAAACCGCTACGATCTGATGCGATCCGGTCACGAGGTTAGATGTCAACAGGGCGGCATTAGCGTTGGTGCTCAACGCAACTGCAACTCCGCCGTTCGTGGTGATCGTCGCAGTTCCTAGAACAACCGAACCGTCCATGAAGGTTACGGTTCCTGTGGCATTTGGACTCGATGCGGTGACGGTGGCAGTGAAAGTGACTCCACCGCTGACTAACTGGGCTGGAGTGCTTTCTGTGATCATGATGAATGTTGGGATCTTGCTGACAGTTTGAACTAGCAATGCGGAGGTTGCAGCATCATAGTTCGAGTCGCCGCTGTAGGTTGCCGTGATGGGGTGTGAGCCGATCGTCAGCGTTGACGTAGCAAAGCTTGCTACGCCTGCGGCGTTGATCGTACCGGTGCCGAGTATGGTTGTGCCGTCCAGGAACGTTACTGATCCCGTTGCGCCGGCGTGAATAGAGGCTGAGAATGTTACGGGCTGGCTAGCTGCTGATGGATTGACCGAGGATGTCAGAGTTACAACTGTGGCCGCCTTACCAACCGTTACCACGGTTGGTAGAGATGTAGCAGGATTGTAATTCGAGTCTCCCGATGAAGACGCGGTGATGGAATTGGTTCCCTGAGGGAGAGACGGAACGGTGATCGTCGCAACACCACCCACAATTGGAGCTGTACCCAGTGGATTGGACCCATTGGAGAATGTGATTGTTCCAGTCATGCCGGGAGGGACCGTCTCCGTGATGGTCACAGGAGTGTTCGGAGGAGGATTAGACGATGAGACTGCCGGTGGCGGGAGGACGGGAGTCTGTTTGTTGACGGTTTGTGTAAGAGGACCCGAAACAGCCGGACTATTGTTTGTGTCCCCACCATAGCTTGCCGTGATGGTGTGGGATCCCGCGTTGAGTGCTGAGTTGGTTAGTATCGCTGTCCCGTTCCTGATCGTACCGGTACCAAGAATCGTAGAGCCGTCGAGGAATGTGATGGTGCCGGTGACATTCGCGGGCAGAGTAGCGGTGAAGGTGACTGACTGGCCAACGGTCGAAGGATTAGCAGATGAAGTTAGCGTTACCGCTGGGGCTGCCTTCGTCACTATCTGGGTTGTGTTTCCAGTCGCAGGATTGTTATTCGTATCACCGCCGTACGAAGCGGTAATGGGGTCGGTGCCAACAGGGAGGCTTGTTGTTGTGATGACGACTGTACCGGTCGTTGGATTTACGGGGCCACTACCTAACGTCACGCCACCACTCGTGATCGTCACCGTTCCAGTGGTACCAGGGGGAAGGGTCGTCGTAATGGTGACCGAACCACCGAAGGTGCTGGACCCGGAGGTTGTGACAGTAATAGGCGGTGTCGCTTTACCAACCACCTGGGTCAAGCTGGCGGTCGCAGGATTGTTGTTGGTATCACCCCCATAAGTCGCGGTGATGAGACTACTACCAGTCGTGAGCGTGGATGTAGTTACTGTTGCAACTCCAGCTGTCAGTGTCGCTGTACCGATTGATGTGGTGCCACTCGTAAATGTCACTGTGCCTGTCACGCTGGACGGAAGCGTCGCAGTGAAGGTGACGGACTGCCCGGGATTGGACGGGTTGGCAGAAGAGACCAGAACTACCGTTGGAGTTGCCTTGGATACCACCTGGGTTGTGGTCCCGGTAGCGGGGTTATTGTTTGTATCTCCACTGTAGCTCGATGTGATTGGATCGGTACCGACGGGGAGTGACGTTGTGGTGATCGTCACAGTGCCCGTGGTTGGATTGACGGGGCCAGAACCAAGAGTTACGCCGCCGCTTGTTACCGTCACTGTGCCGGTTGTGCCTGGCGGAAGGGTTGTCGTAATAGTGACCGAACCACCCGAAGTGCTTGGACCAGAGGTCGTAACGGTAATCGGTGGAGTGGCTTTATTGACTGTCTGGATGAGGGTCGCGGTAGCGGTGTTGTTATTCGAATCGCCGTTATAAACCGCAGTAATTGCGTCAGCGCCAACAGCAAGCGTGGAGGTAGCCACGGTTGCTACGCCGTTCGTTACGTTCGATGTTCCCAGAACGATTGAACCGCTCGTGAAGGTAACTGTACCGGCCACACTCGAAGGAAGAGTCGCTGTAAATACTACCGACTGGTTTGATGAAGAGGGGTTGACGGAAGATGAGAGCGTCTCTGCCGGGGAAGCCTTGGACACAACCTGAGTTGTGGTCCCCGTTGCAGGATTATTGTTCGTATCTCCACTGTAGGTAGATGTGATTGGATCCGTACCGACCGGGAGTGAAGTTGTGGTAATAGTCACTGTGCCCGTAGTTGGATTGACGGGACCAGAACCCAAGGTTACGCCGCCGCTGGTCACCGTTACTGTGCCAGTTGTACCTGGGGGGAGAGTCGTCGTGATGGTGACCGAACCACCCGAGGTGCTTGGTCCAGAGGTCGTGACGGTAATTGGTGGAGTGGTTTTATTTACTGTCTGAACGATGCTCGCAGTTGCTGTTCCGTTATTAGCATCGCCACTGTAGGTTGCGGTAATCGTGTCTGACCCTCCAGGCAAGGACGATGTACTCACTGCAGCCGATCCGCCGGCCAACGCTGATGTGCCCAGAACAGTGGTGCCGTTGGTGAAGGTCACAGAGCCGGTTGCACTGGCAGGTAACGTAGCGGTGAAGGTTACAGACTGATTGAGATTAGACGGATTGAGAGACGACACTAGATTAATCGTCAGGCCCGCTTTGCTAACGACCTGGGTCACGGTTCCTGCGGCTGAATTGTTGTTTGCATCCCCACCATAAGCGGCCGTAATGAGGTCGCTTCCTACTGGAAGTACGGTTGTGGCGATGGTAGCCGTGTTGGTGGCCGTGTTGATTGAGCCAGATCCTAGAGTCACTCCGCCGCTTGTGAATGTTATCGTTCCGGTCGCGCCCGCAGAGACGCTAGCAGTAATGCTTACTGAGTTGCCAAATGTGCTCGGACCGGAGGTAGTAACAGTAACTGTAGGGGTGGCTTTGTTTACTACCTGCGTCAGAGTTGCATTCGCGGTGCTGTTGTTCGAATCGCCGTTGTAAACGGCGGTGATTGTCGCTGAGCCTACTGGTAACGACGAGGTAGTTACACTTGCTACGCCGTTGACCAAAGCCGGTGAACCCAAGATGGTAGAGCCGGCCGTAATTGTCACTGTACCGGTCACGTTGGTTGGGAGCGTCGCGGTGAAGATCACGGATTGGCCGGCGACTGAGGGATTGACTGAGGACGAGAGTGTTGCTGCGGGTGATGCCTTACTTACAGTCTGTGTCGTCGATCCGGTGGCGGAGTTATCAGCTGCGTCGCCGCTGTAGGTCGCGGTGACGATGTCGGAGCCAACTGGAAGGATTTTGGTTGTGATTGTTACCGTACCGGAAGAGGCGGTTATGGTTCCGCTGCCCAGCGTGACACCACCGCTCGTGATGGTGATTGTTCCGGTTGGGCCGTTGGGGACAGAAGCCGTAATTGAAACAGACTGACCGAAGACGCTCGGACCAGACGTGCTTACCGTGAGCGTCGGGGTGACCTTTGCAACAACCTGAGTCAGAGTTGAGGAGGAGCCGTTGTTGTTTGCGTCGCCATTGTAAATCGCTGTGATGAGATCGCTACCAAGGGGAAGCGTTGAAGTTGTTGCGGTCGCAACACCATTGGTAATGGTCGAAGTGGAAAGCAGCGTAGAGCCACTGGTAAATGTTACCGTTCCTGTCACATTCGTTGGTAGTGTGTCAGTAAAGGTCACGGAGCTGCCCGGCAGGGATGGATTGACCGAAGAGGTCAACGTTCCCACAGTATTTGCCTTGCTCACCGTCTGCGTCACCGTTCCTACTGCGGAGTTGTAGTTTCCATCACCGTTGTAGGTCGCGGTAATCAGGTCGCTCGGAACTGTTAGAACATTCGTGGTGATTGATGCTGAACCCGAACTGATTGTTCCTGTGCCTAGAGTGAGGGACCCGCTCGTAAATGTGACCGTGCCGGTCGCACCGGTGGGAACTGATGCCGTGATCGTAACTGTTTGACCGTAGGTGCTGGGGCCCGACGTGGTGACTGTCACAGTCGGAGTCGCTTTATTCACTACCTGGACGAGCACCGGCGAGGTATTAGAGTTGTATTGTGCGGTTATGTTATGCGATCCAGCGATAAGAGTGGAGGTTGCGATCGTCGCTGTAGTGCCGGAGATCACACTGCTTCCAATTTTGGTGGATCCATCAAAGAAGCTGATTGTTCCCGTCTTGCCGGTGGCCACGGTTCCGGTAAAGGTAACGGTTTGTGTATAAGTCGAAGGATTTGGTACAGAGCTGATCAGGACGTTAGAGACTGTGGCGGTGACGGCGTTCGAAGTGCTGGGGTTATAGTTGGAATCGCCGCCATACACTGCCGTAAGTGAATCGGCGCCGATCGGCAATGCAGTAGTAGTTATCGTGGCAACTCCGTTTGATAACTTCCCAGAGCCGAGTAGCGCTGTGCCGCTATAAAATTTTACGAGTTCATTGTTTGTGGTCGTGGTCGGTGGTCCAACCGTGTATGGAGATAGGTCTGCGGTTAATACGATTGACTGACCAGGCAAGATAGAAGTGGTCGCTGACGCAGTAAGTACAAGTGAAGTGTTCACTGGAGCTGCGGTCAGAGGCACAGTGGAAGATAAGCTACCGATAAAGATGGAATCGCCTGAATAGCTTGCATCGACGTTGTGGACGCCGCTGCCGAGCGGGAAAACGGCAACCTCAGTGAGTGCGGATGCGACTGATATCTGTTGAACGTTGCTGAGCGAGACTGCGGCACGCGGAGAATCAGCGTCGGTCCCAATGAGATCCGCGTTGCCATCGTTGTTGTAGTCTCCGGCATTGACGGCATACGTGAGTGCAAACCCGCCTATATTTGGTTCCTGATATGGCTGGAAAGTGCCGTCGCCATTACCTTGATAGACGAGAGCGCCAGTACTCCCACCCGCGATAATGTCCGGAATGCCGTCGCCGTTCACGTCTGCGAGGTGCGGGTCGGAGGGGATGTCGGAGGTATAGGTCGCAGTCGGTTGAAAGGTGCCGTTACCGTTCCCGAGAAGAACGTAGAGGCTCGGGCCGATGTTGTTATAGGGCTGGCCTGGAGGCCGGGTAATGGTAGTGGATACAACATCCGGGAAGTCGTCTGCGTTCGTATCGCCTACTGTGAGGAACTCCCCGATTTGAGTTGCGACAGGAGCGCTTGGTGGTTGGAACGCGCCGCTGCCGTTGCCGAGAGCAAGATAGAGATCCGAGAGATTAGTTGTCGAGCTCGTGACAGCGTAGGCAACATCGTCAAAGCCGTCGCCGTTGAAGTCTGCAACGACGATACCGTGAGGAGTTGAGGGAGTGGAAAGGGTTGTTGTTTCCTGGGCGAATGTCCCGTCGCCGTTACCGAGGAAGAAGACGACATTCTTTTGTGAATTGTCTGTGAGTGCAATGTCTAGGAGGCCGTCACTATTGAAGTCGCCGATAGCGATGCTGGCAGCATCACCAGTTGGATAAAAGGTGGGCGTCAAGAACGTCCCGTCACCTTTGCCCATAATGATAACGAGGCCGCCGTTGGCGCCGTCTGAACAGGCAAGCGCGATGTCGGGAGTGCCGTCACGATTGAAGTCAGCAAGGACAATCCGTAGCGCAGATTCTCCTTTGTTGCAGCCTGTGTAGTTCACCTTCGGTTGAAAAGTTCCATCGCCATTACCAAGAAGCACAGATATCGTTGAGAGCGACGCGCCACTCCCGTTTGCGGGCTCATCCGCAGTTACGACATCAAGATTGTTGTCGGCATTGAGATAGGCGGAAGCAATGGCTACCGATCTGTTCGTTGTGCTGATACCAATAGCAAAAGGCGAGAGCTGAAGAAATGTAGTGGAGAGCGTAGATACCGAGAGATTCTCGGTCCCAAGCAAACTATTGCCAGTGCTGGCGTCCAAGAACGAGATCGTACCAGTCGGGCCAGCAGCCAGTGAGTCGACACCTTCGACTGTTGCATTGAGGGTATAGTTTCCGATGGAACCACTTGAGGCCAGCGTCGTGGTCGAGGAATAAGTACCAGCCACTGCGTAAGTAACAGTGTTCGACAGGCTGCTCGCATACGTATTGTTGGCTCGAAATACGGCCTTGTAACTATGGTTCCCTATAGGACCACTGCCTATCTTCACAGACGCAGTCGCGGCTGGGAAGGTCAGCTGGGCGATCCCCAGAGCAGAGTTGTTCTCGCAAAACTTGGCGGTCGCTTCGCAAAAAAGCACCAACCCTGCCGTAACAGGTGTGCTGGTCGCGGTGACGGTGACGGTCGCTGTTAGAGTGATCGGGGTCTTGTAAGGGACCGAGGTGGCGGAGATCGCCAGTGTCGTTGTTGTAGGCGTTGGCGTCGCCGCAAATGTCGCGCATGCCAAGGTTCCCATCATCGCGAGGATGAATAGGGCTCGTGTGCAGGAACTCCCCACCCAGACAAAAAAAGCAAAACAAGGCGAACGGTGAGACAAGTGTGTCATAAGGGGCCTCTTGGCTCGTTACTGCGCCAAACTTTAGTACCCACCGTAACCTTCGATGTGGTGACTACCTATTACACGAAAGTTGCACCGGGTAGAGGCCGCGAATGGCCCTAGCCTCGCTTGCGTTTGCGGAGGATCCAGCTAGAGGGTGTGCCACCGCGCAGTCCGAGGCAGGCCGCTTAGTCTATGTCTGCTAAGAGATAGCTGAATTTGTCGAACGTGAGAATGACTCAAACAACATAAAGAGCGGAGAGGCTTTGCCTCGTCCGCTCTTTATGAAGAGTCGATGATTCCGTGTTGAGGAGGCCTAAATCAGACAGGCTTAATTGAGCTCTATTCCTCTACGACGGCCTTGACCAGATTTCTGGGCCGGTCGACGTCAATACCACGACTGATCGCCAGCGTGTAGGCGAGAAGCTGTAGCGGCACGACCTCGAGGATGGTAGAGAGAACGTCATTGCTGGAGGGGATGAAGAGGCAGGAATCACTGTAACGAGGCACTTCCTGGTCGCCTTCAGTCGCCAAGGCAACGATCCTGGCCCCTTGTCTCCGCATGTCTTTCATCAGTTGGAGGACTTTTGAATAACGTAGGAGCGAGTCCGGATCGCCGGCGTCGGCCGTCGCGATCATGATCAGCGGGGCGCTTTTGCTAACCAGTGCATTAGGTCCATGCTTCAATTCGCCTGCAGGGTAACCTTCCGCGTTGAGATATGCGGATTCCTTGAGCTTGAGTGCGCCTTCACGAGCGATAGCGTAGTGGGCGGCGCGACCGAGGTAGAGAAGTGTGCTGGAGTTCGTAAGCTGCGGTGTCAACTCTTCGATCTGCTGCTGCCAGCCGGGAAGCGCAGCCTGGATGAGCGAGGGAACCTCTTGGAGTTCACGCCCGTGCGCTTCGGCCGCCTGTAGGGTCATGCGACCGCGGAAGCGTGCCAGGTGGAGAGCAAGTGAGTAGAGAACAGCCAGTTGCGTGGTGAAGCTTTTCGTTGCCGGTATGGCCTTTTCTATGCCCGCAAAGGTCGGCAGCGAAGCGTCCGCCTCCGTTGCCATGCTGGACCGAGCGTTATTGGTGATTGCGGCTGTTGCAAGTCCGCGCGCCTGAGCTTCGCGGAGAGCGGCCAGCGTATCCGCCGTCTCGCCCGATTGAGAGATCACAAGCACGCCTGGATTGTGGAGTGTGTGGGTCGAACGATAGGTATATTCACTCGCGTACTCGACATCGACAGGAATGCCTGCGAGGTCTTCCAGCATGATTTCCCCGGCCAGACCGGCGTGTCGGCTGGACCCGCTGGCGGCGATGACGAGCCGTTCGCGTCTGCCGAGGGCGTCGACCGCCGGTTGGAAGGTCTCCGCGGTCGAAGGTCCGCCAGGAACGTAATGCTCGATGGTAGCGGCGAGCGCCTGTGGCTGCTCGTAGATCTCTCGCAGCATGGCGTGAGGAAACGTTGTGGTCTCAGGCGAGTTAGGCGTAGATTCAATCATGTATTTTGCCATCCAGATGTTTTCTATTGCTCAGATTACGGCGGTTGAGTCAGGCCCGACGGAGACGGTATATGTATCCAAGGCTTCTCTTCGGACGAGGAGAACGAACCCCGCTTCCATGGATCGGATGTGGGATGGCACACCGCGTTTAAAGGGGCCTATGGTCATCGGTGAAATTCTTTTTAAGTTTCCAAACCTGTATGTACGACTATACTGGATTCGCGATATCAAGGACAGCATTTATTCGAGGAGCATGCAGTTCACAGATTCCCTGATTGCACGCATAAGCCTTCCGAACATGGTTAACTGAAGTTTGCGCTCAGACGCGGAGCAATGAAAGGTCAGCAATGGTCAGCACGATAGCGGCGCGGCGGCTCCTAAGTGAAGGACGGGTGTTGGAGTATCCGCTGATTAGTTTAGAAGACGGTCGCATTCGCCAGATCGAAGGCTTAACTGCGATAGAACACAAACGAGTGGCCGCAACGTATCGCTTTCCAGATGCCACCCTGGTTCCGGCATACATCGATATTCACATTCATGGCTGTGCGGGACACGATGTGATGGAGGCGAGTTCGGAGTCGCTGGATGCGATTGGGACGTATCTTGCGGGCCGCGGCGTCGGAGCATATTTTCCTACTACCGTCACCTCCCCCAGAGACGAGACCCTGCGCTCGTTAGCGGGATTGGCGTTTGAGATCAATCGTCGCCACGAGGCTTCGCCCAGCGGGGCGACTCCTTTGGGAATACACCTGGAAGGGCCATTTCTTTCTCACTTGAAGCGAGGAGTGCATACAGATGCTCTATTGGAAGCGCCGTCGATTGAACTGTTCGACCGCTTCTGGCAGGCTTCCGAAGGCCATATTCGTCTCATGACGATCGCACCCGAGCTACCCGGTGCTACGGATCTTATTGCTCATGCGACAGCCCTGGGCGTGCGCTGCAGTCTGGGCCACAGCGATGCGATGGTGTGCGAAGCAGAGGCGGGTTTCTTGGCTGGAGCGCGGACAGCAACACATACCTTTAATGCGATGCGCGCTATCGATCATCGCGAACCGGGACTCGCGGCCTTTGTGCTCGACAAGCAATCACTGTTTGCCGAGATTATCTGCGATGGCATTCATGTCGATCCTTTGATGGTGCGACTCTACTTCAAGGCAAAAGATAAGGACCGCATTATTCTGGTGACCGACGGGATGAGCGCCACGGGCATGCCGGACGGGACTTACATGCTGGGAGAGATGGAGGTGGAGGTCCGTGACGGGCGCTGTACCTCCAACGGCGTTCTTGCGGGAAGCGTGTTGACTTTGGATCGTGGTGTAAAGAATCTGATGGAGTTCACCGGCGCAGAGCTGGGCACAGCAGTGGCCGCGGCTTCGCATAACCCCTCGCAACTTATGGGGATTGGTGAAAGCTGGGGAAGTCTCGAAGCTGGGCGTGTCGCAAATATCACTGTGCTTTCTTCGTCGGCAGAGGTGATTGAGACTTTTCTGGCGGGCCATTCGACGATCGCATCGGAGAAAGCTGTCGTCTCTTAGTCTGCGGTTCGCTAGAGCAGTGATAAGAGCGGTTCCACCGGCTCAGTGAGCCTACGAATTGACAGGTATGTATAGACAACTGAACTGGATTGGGACTAGAAAGACAACAGACAAAATAGTTTCCAGATATGAATTGAGGCGGTAGTAAAACTGCCGGCCCGGGGCTTGTCGCGGACTGCGATTGGCTGATGTCAGGAACGTCGTAGGAGATAGAGCGTGAAGTCTCAGGTCCAACCCGATTCGACGGTGCGTCCTCTCGACAAGAGTGGATTTATTCCGCTGTACTACCAGATCCAGCGGGCGTTGATGGAAAAGATCCACTCCGGTGAGCTGTCGACGGGAGACCCGCTCGCGTCGGAGGAGGAACTGGCTCGCGTCTACCAAGTGAGCCGGATGACCGCTCGTCAGGCCTTGCATGGTCTGAAGACCAGCGGTTTCGCGGTAAGCCAGAAGGGACGCGGGACGTTTGTGACCCGGCCGAAGCTTGAGAAGAACATTATGCATCTGCGCGGCTTTACTGAGGATATGAAGCACCTTGGTATGGTGCCGAGCTCAAAGCTGTTGGAGCAGACCGTAGTGAAGGCGACGGCGGAACTTGCAGAGCAATTGAAGGTTGAGACCGACGAGGTCGTGATGCGCCTGCGTCGACTTCGATTGGCCGACGGAATTCCGATGGCGCTTGAAGATTCACATATTCCGCTGAAGCAATTTCCGGGGTTGGAGAAGATCAACTTTGCGAAACAGTCTTTGTACTTTGTGCTGCGCGAAAGCTTTGGCGTTCGGGTTGGCTGGGCCGATGAGGTGATCGAAGCTTTACCTGCGACTCGCGAAGAGTCTGAATTGCTGACGATTCCAAAGAAGGCGAGCATTCTGTCTATCTCGCGCATCATTATGACCACGGAGGAGACGCCGATCGAGGTTGCCTGCTCTCGCTACCGCGGCGATCGCTACCGTGCTTCGATTCGCGTCCCGACCACTACTATTGAATAGCTCCCAGGCTGATTAAGTCTGCGGTTTCAGCTGCGTCTGTATGCAATGGCCTCTGAGCGCAAAGAAGTACTCGTGGCAGAAAAGAACGATCGCGAAGCTGCGCTGATATCCAAACATGTCAGCCAAGAACCCTTGGATTTCGGGGATGACCGCGCCTCCAACCACCATCATGGTGAGGATTCCTGATCCTGGCTTGTGAATTTCCAAATCCTTTGACCGACAACGGGAAGATGCACGGCCAGATGACAGAGTTGAATAGACCGCAAGAGACGATTGCCCACATGGCGACGTGTCCGTAGCTTGGCATCTCAGACATTCTGGATTTTCAACTAATTTTCTGTTTGGTCGCGAGCACGAATCGACTGGTGATGGTCTCAGGTCGGGTGATGGCTGAGCCGACCACGACAGCGGTGGCTCCGAGTTGGAGGGCATGGTGGGCCTGGTCAGGGTGAGTGATGTGGCCTTCTACGAGTATGGGGATTGTCAGGTGGGAGACGAGGGATTGGATCAGGGGCCAGGACGGAGTGCGGATGTTGGCGGTCTCGGTGGTGTAACCGTAGAGTGTGGTGGCGATGGCGTCGGCTCCGGCGCATTGGGCGGCTTGTGCGTCGGCGAGGGTGGCGATGTCGGCGAGGACGGGACGGTTGAGCTCGGCGTGGATGCGGGAGATGAGTTCGGGCCAAGGTTGGGGGGAGGTGAGGCGGCGAGCGGTGCAGTCGAGGGCGATGATGTCGGCTCCAGCGTCGCTGATGGCTTTGGCGGAGCGGAAGTCTGGGGTGATGTAGACGTCTCCGTTTGCGTCGTAGGTCTTGATGATGCCGATGATGGGAAGTTGCGTGAGGCCGCGGAATGCGGCGATGCGCGAGACGCCTTCGGCGCGGAGACCGCCTGCTCCGCCGCGAAGGACTGAGGTTGCGATGCGCGTGAGCGTGTCGAGATCGTCCAGCGGATCGCCTTCGGAGGCTTGGCAGGAGACGATGAGTTGGCCGCGAAGGCGTTGGAAGGGCGAGTTTGGGGAGGCGTTTGAGCCTTGAGACACTTGAGCGTTCCTTGCGAGTGATTGTCGGCCTGAAAAGGCGCGCAACCGCACGTAAAAACAGAGTATCTGTAAATCGCGCTATTGTGGATGAGGGAAAAAGGAGCGGTGATTTGAAACATATTACTCGGCGTGGATTTATTGTTGGCTCGGCTGCTTTGTCGGCGGTGGGACGGACTGGATTTTCTCAAGCAAAGGGTGGAGGGCGGTTGCTGCTGGTGGGGACGCAGACCTCCGGGACCAGCAAGGGCATCTATGCTTACTCGTTCGAGGGCGGCGAGCTGAAGCCGCTAGGGCTGGCTACTGAAGCGGACAATCCTACGTTTCTTGCGCTGGCTCCCGATGGCAAGACGTTGCTTGTGGCTAATGAGCTGGATGAGTACAAGGGCCAGAAGAGCGGTGCGGTGTCGACGTATTCGCTCGATCGTGCCAGTGCGCGGTTGACCAAGTTGAGCGAGGTTGCTTCGGGTGGTGGAGGAACCTGTCATGTAGCCTTCGATCACACGGGACGGGCTGCGTTTGCGGCGAACTACGGTGGAGGAAGTGCGGCTTCGTTTGCGGTTGATGCGAAGGGTGCATTGAGTCCGGCGGTTTCTTTCTTTCAGTTCAACGGAAGTGGTCCGGATAAGGAGCGGCAGGAAGCTCCGCATGCGCATCGTGTGACGGTGTCGCCGGATAACCGGTTTCTGATGGTCAATGACCTGGGGCTCGATGAGATTCACATCTATCGGCTGGATGCGGCGACGGCGAAGCTGACTCCGAATGAGCCTGCGGCGTGGAAGTCGTCGCCTGGGGCGGGGCCGAGGGCTCTACAGTTTCATCCGAACGGCAAGTGCGCTTACTGTGTCACCGAGATGGCGTCTTCGGTAGTGGTGCTGCACTGGGACGCGAAGCTCGGGACGCTGGAGTCGGTGCAAGAGATCAAGATGAAGCCTGACAGCTTCTCGGCGCTCACAGGCGGAGATGATATTGTCATCGATTCGCGGGGGCAATTTGCCTATGCGACGGATCGCTTCGACGACATCATCGTTACGTTCTCCATCTCTCCGGCTGACGGCAAGCTGACGCTGATGGACCGGACTCCGTGTGGCGGCAAGGTGCCGCGACATCTGACGCTCGACCCAAGTGGCCGGTGGTTGCTGGTGGCGAATCAGGAGTCCGACACTCTCACGACGTTTGCTCGCGATGCGCGGACCGGCAAGCCTACTCCGGCCAAGAGTTTCCCTCTCTCGCGGCCGCAGTGCCTAGTGTTCGCTTAGTTTCTCCGGGAGGGTACCCCCCCCCCAGGGTTACCATCTCTAAACCATTACGAATGAGCACTCCCGTCAGTTCTCGCTTCAACAATTGCGGCAAAAAGATGAACGATGGCAAGCGTTTTGAGAAAGTCTTATCGCAGGTCGCGGGGAAGCGGCTGACTTACGCTGAGGTCACCGGTAAGGTGGGAGAAACGGAGTTCTAGCAAAAGGCAGGGACGGGGAAAGCGAAAATAGCCGTTCTATTTACGTGCAAGAAGAGTCATTCCCGCAGATCCAATGCCTGCGAGTGCCCCTCCAACCGCTGATGCAACTCCGAGTTCAGGGGCAGCAAGAACAAAGGCTACTCCTACGATACCTAACACTCCTCCAGCCAGGAGAAGCCTCGCGTGCGAATGCGGGGCTTGATGGGAAGAAGACTCATCGTAAGCCACAACGCGGCCATTCTCATCGGTGTGGACCGTAATCTCTAACTCTCTATCTGCGACGTTCATCATATCGAACCTTCAAATTTCAGCCGCATAAATCCATACAGCAGACCTAATCCTATTAGATTAGACACACCACACAGCATAAAAGTCTCCTCCTCGTGGGTATTTGCCCCCAATTCGGCCATCTTTGGTGGAATACCCGGTAAAACAAGCTGATTCTTGCTTAGAAGGATTCGAGTTGCGCCGAGCATCATAGATATCGCACTCAGCGATGCGCCAAATAAATCTACCGCTTCATGTTCATCCACAACAATTTCAGGATGAGTGACTGGATTACGATACTGCTTGCGAATGTGGGTCAAAAATTCGGTTATCTTTTCATCCGCATTTGACTTTGTTAGAGCTTCGGTCTTTGCTCCCCAATTATTATTTCCCCCGCTCTCGGAAACCTTGTAAGGATGTCCGCACAAGGCTTCGTAATATTGGTCCATCCCAGCCTCGATGGCTCGACATGCATGAAAAGCAGAGGCAGTTGACAATCGAAAGGCTAAACACTTACCTGCTTCGATAATATCTGTCTTGGCTTTTGGTAACAAAAGAGGGCGCAGCGGCTCAGCAATTTGGTGGTATGCCCGATCAATCAGATCATCTGTCCTCATAATTCCAATTTGGCTCACGGCATATGTAGACATCTCCGGCATATCGTTGCTGAGAACAGTCTCGAAATTGGATAGCTTTGATTTTAGGCTACTGAATTTCCATTTTGGGGTCATCGCTGTTCCGTCCATTTTGAACACTTCATCGAATTCCGGAGGAATCAAGGAATCGATTTCATGCACAACTGCCTTAGCAGCTCTCGATGTTGAAGCCACCAGGGAACACGGCTCTTCTAGTAAGTCATTGAATTGACTTCGAAGAAAATAAAGCTTAATCATGAAGTGTGAAAACGGAGCCGAGCTCTCCATTTTTTCGAGTAGCGTGGTCATTGCACTACAAGACTTCCCCAATAAGTAGAAGTCATTTACATTTAGCTTTCTCACCTGACCATCTCCGATCTTGCGGAATGGACGACGCGACCATTCTAAGGGTAGGTTAATCATGTCCTACCCCCTTTGATTCGTCAAGTATGTTATTACCCATACCTAAATTTGCTCTTGCAAATTCGTCATTCGAAGGGGTTTACAGCCAAATTCGTCCAACCAAAGCGGTTACGCTAATTTCTCCTTCAAATACAACAAAAGCCCCGGTCGCCGGGGCTTGTTCTATTCTCTGATTCAAGTATAGCTGCTGGACCATAACTGATACGCCACGCGAATGCGCTGGATTGGCGCGGGTTTTCGCGGTTTGGGGGCTTGACAGGAGATTTGGCCGTTTTTTGGCTAGGTTTTTGGCTAGGAATGATAAACAGAAGCGCGTTTCTCGTTACTTATCCCGTCGCGGGAGTAACCGAGGTCAATGAGTGCATTGGGCTGTTCAGTCAACGCATAACGAAGATCCACCTTGCTGAGATTGGTTTGTGACCGGTGGAATCCGGTTACCCTTCTTGCCAACAAGGTGGAGCGTCACGCATACCCCTAATCCGTCCAATTCGCGTCGAGTCCGAGCTGCGGTTTACAGTTCGCGAATCGCAGTCACAGGGTTTCGGCGCATCGCTCGATGCGCGGGAAGGTAGCATGCCAGCAATGACATTGCTCCCAGGAGCATGACGACGGAAACGACGGTGATCGGGATCGTTGGCTCCGATGCCGTACAACAGCCGGACGATAATGCGTGTCACTCCCAACGCAAACGCCAGTCCCAGCGCCAGCCCGATGCCTGTGAGCCACAATCCCTGCAACAGCACGAGCCGCAGCACATCGACGCGCGAAGCGCCCAGAGCCATTCGTACTCCGATCTCGTGGGTCCGCAATTGGGTTCGATAGGCCACGACTCCGTAGATCCCGGTTACCGCAAGAACCAGCCCAATCAGCGCGAACATTCCCGCCAGGGTGCTCTGTATGACGGCGAAACTGCTCGCCATCTGGGTACTCTCCCGCATGGAACGCACATCGAAAACCGGCAGCCGTGCTATCGATTTCATGGATGGCGTTTTCCACCGCTGGCGCCAGGTCGACCGGATTCCCCTCGGTCTCCACCTGCACGATAGTCTCGTACCCCACCTGGAAAAAGCTCATATAGACCATAGGCTCCGGTGACTCATTCACGAATGTATGTGTTGAATTCCTCGCAACGCCGACAACCGTGAAAAGTCTGCCCCATACCCTGAGTCTCTTTCCCAGCGGATCCTGTCCTGGCCAGTAGCGCCTCGCCGCAGTCTGATCCACGATGAGTACCCTCGGGGCCTTTTCATCGTCATCCGGTGTAAACTCGCGTCCTTCCAAAATGGGTATATGAAGGGATTCGAAATACCGCGGGGACACCTCGGCATGCACCACCTTCAAAGATTCATGCGGGTGCGGCACATACCCTTCCGGATACGCATCCTCGCCCTTGTGGCTCAGGGTCATCGGAATCCAGTCGGTAAGAGACGCAACCTTCACGCCGGGCAATGCCGACACGCGATCAAGAATCTTGTGACGGATCACCTGTTCCTCGTCGTGGCTGTAGCCGGCAATATTCAGCCCCACGGTCGCAGTGAGAATGTGATCCTGCTCAAATCCGGGATTCGCGCCGGCGAGATTCCGCAGTGTTCGCAGAAATAGCCCGGAGCACAACAGCAGAGGAAGTGAAAGCGCGATTTGCGCCACCACCAGCCCGCTGAGCAATTTCCGGTTGCGTGAGCCGCCGGAGATACTTGCAGACTCTGCCTTCAGTACCTCAATCGCCGGCGCGTGGGACGAACGCCAGGCGGGGAGCGCGCCGCATAGCATGCCGGCCAACAGGGACGACACCGCAATCCCGATTACCACCTTATGGTCCATGCTCCCGTTGAGTATGAGGGGATTCGAGTTCGCCGGAAAGAACCATGCGAATGTCTTCGAAGTCCACGATGTCAACACAAGGGCCACGGCTCCTGCGACGATGGAAAGCACCACGCCCTCCAGCACCATCTGCCGCACCAGTTGAATACGATTCGCCCCGAGCGACTGCCGGATCGCAAGTTCACGCCGCCGGGATACAAACCGCACCAGCGTGAGCGTAGCCACGTTCGCGCAGGTCAGCAACAGCACCACAGCGGCGAAGGCCAGCAGAATGGGCAGCGTCGCCGCCATGTATCCGTTGGCGCCGAAGGGCGAGCGCCACATGGGATCGAGCGTGATCCGGTTCTCGCCCAGATGATCGTCCGGAAACGCCGCGACAATATGGTGCATCAGGGTGTCGAGATCCTGGGCTGCCTGGCCACGGCTCACGCCGGGCCGCAATCTTCCTATTACGTTCAGCCAGTCCGCATCGCGATGCGTCATCCGCCACACATCCGTCCCGAGGGGATCGAGCGTTACCCACAGATCTTCACGGATCCCGGGCATTGCTCCGACAACCCCCTCCGGCGCTACACCGATCACCGTCACAGGATGCCGGGCGACCTCGATCGACTTGCCCACAATTGCCGGGTCTTTGGCATAGCGCGTCTTCCAAAGCGAGTAACCCAGGACCACGTTGGGAACAGCACTTGGACGTGACTCCTCTTCAGCCAGAAAGAATCGTCCCAGCACCGGCTTGATGCCGAGCACATCGAAATAGTTTGCCGACACGTTCGCGATATAGACACGCTCCGGCTGTGCGCCGCCAGTCAGCGTGATCCAATCGTGATGATAGGCAAGTATTCCGGTGAAGGTGTGGTTCTGCTCGCGCAGATCGCGATAGTCGAGATACGAGAAGGGCGGAGTCGGGTGAGAAGTTCCGTTCCCCCCGCTGCAGGCTCACAAGATCGCCCGTGTCCCGCGCGCCAGGAATCGGACGCAACATTGTGCCGTCGATCCAACTGAATACGGTGCTGTTGGCGCAAATAGCTACTGCCAGCATCGCCGTCGCGGTGATCGTAAAGCCGGGGCTCTTGCGCAGTTGCCGCAGCGCATAACGGACATCCCGGCCTAGTTGTTCAAGCCAGGCCTGGCCCCACATGTCGCGCGTCACATCTTGCACTAGAGGAATATTTCCAAATTCCCGCGCCGCCGCTTGTCGCGCCGCCTCTGCCGTCTCGCCTCGCGCCACTCGATCTGCAATCGCCATCTGCAGGTGCGCATCGATCTCTTCCTGCAATTCGCGCTTGCGCCGCTGAAAACCGAAGATCGGGAACCACTTCATGACTCACTCTCCTCCGGCTTGACGTACATCACCGACCCAATTGCTTCGACAATCCGCTCCCATCGGCCCAGATCAGAGGCCAACTGCTTTTTCCCCTTGGCCGTGATTCGGTAATATCGGGCTTTTTGCTTGCTCTCCGACTGCTTCCACTCAGACTGCACCCAGCTCTGACGCTCCAATCGATGGAGAGCCGGATACAGCGATCCGGTCTCCACCTGAAGCACGTCTCCGGATCGCAAACGTAAAGCCTGGACAATTCCGTATCCGTGCTGCGGTCCCCATTGCAGGGTCTGAAGAATTAGCATGTCGAGTGTTCCCTGCAGCAGCTCGATTCGGTTCTTATACTGGTCTTTCTCGGTCATAGATGTAGGCACTCTACTCCCAATGGAGGTAGACCGTCTACTTCGTTTTGTATAGCGCAGCGATCCGCCTTGCCCACTCAGCAGATTTGAAAGTACGTCAGCTCTGAGGACGAAAATTGATGATTCTGCATTGGCGCTAAATCGCCAATGCACTCACGAACACCGGATTAGTACCGATAAGTCGGCTTCTGTTGACTGATCATTCCTGCTTTCAAGAGTTGTTTAGCGGGACTGATCCGGTGGGATCTGCGTCCGACAAGTGCATTTGCTATTGGTCATAAGGGCTGAGCCGGAGAACACTTATAGATATATTCCGTCATGCACTGTCATTGATATTTCTCCGGGATAAATTCCTCCAGGCTAAGCGTTGCGCATCGCGATAGGATAAGAGCGCGAAATGCACATTCCTTCCAGGACCCTGATTTATCTCGCGATTGTATTTGGCGTGTTGGTGGTTCCACGGGCACTCCAGCGCTTTCGCCTTCCTGCGCCGCTGACCTGCTTCGTTCTCGGTGTTGCCGTGACCAGCCTTTTCAAGTCGCTGGCAGAAGACAGGGTCTTTGGTGTAATAGCTACTCTCGGTATCGCATCGCTTTTCCTCTTCGCTGGTCTTGAAGTGGACCTGGTGGAGATACGCCGCCAACTTGGCCGCCTCAGCGGACATTTAGGTATTCGGGGTCTGTTTCTTGTCGGTGCGGCGTGGCTTGCTATGCGCTATTTGCATATGTCATGGCAGCCAGCGGCGCTGCTTGCGCTTGGTCTCTTCACCCCGTCGACGGGATTTATTCTCGATACGCTGCCTGAGTCTGGTCTTGATGCGGGCGAACAGACCGAAGTGACCATCAGCGCAGTCGCAGGTGAAATTACAGCCTTGTTGGTGCTATTTGTGGTCTCTCAGGCCGATTCGATCACGACGCTCGCTTTCTCGAGCGTCGCTCTTTTGCTACTCATTGTTCTCACACCTGTCTTCTTCCTTGCTTTGGCGAAGTACGTTGTTCCTTACGCACGGGGCTCGGAGTTTTCTCTGTTGCTGATGGTGGGGATCATCTGCGCTGTGCTTAGCCAAGGCCTCGGTGTTCATGTTTTAGTGGGCGCCTTTGTAGCCGGACTCGTCGCTGGACTACTCAAGAAACGCATGGCCACAATGGCTTCTGATGAGAATCTTCATGCCGTGCGGCTGTTTGCTTCATTTTTCGTTCCCTTCTACTTTTTCGATGAAGGGCTTAAAGTTCCCGCCGGAGCCCTGGTTCTCAGGGCGCTTTTATACGGACTTGCCCTCGCCGCCGTCATGATTCCTATCAGAGTCGCCAAGAGCTGGGTTGAATGCCGCTATTTCTGCGGGCGAACTTCGCAGAGTGGGATTCGCGTCTCAGTCGCGCTTGTCCCGACGCTTATTTTTACTCTGGTTATCGCTGGAATACTTCGCAAAACATTCCACATAGACGACGCCCTCTATGGAGGGCTTTTAGTCTACGCAGCGATCTCCACGATCCTTCCATCCTTTGTTCTGCCGCGACTCGCCCAGCTTCCGTCAGGGGAGATAGTTGCTGGAGCATAAGTCATACCATCTGCGAAAAGCGGGACTCCGCTCCGCTAAACTAGAACCTGCCCTCACGGGAAGCCGTATGCCAGCAGAGATCATCCTCCAGCAAACCCCGGACGACGCCGCACTCCTCGACAAGCGGGAGCAGCTTGCCACGGTTCGCACGACGCTCGCCGAGCGGGAGTCGGAGCTTGCACAGATCCGTGCCCAGCTGAAGACCTTCGAAGGCCGTTACCTGCGGCAGGTTGGCGTCCTCTACGCGGAGCTCGACGATCTTGAAGCGCGCATCGCTGAGCGCGAAGTCGACCTCTATGACTCCGACTCTGCCCGCCGCCACGCCGAGGAGACGCGCCAGCGCGCGCAGGAGACCCATGATGCTGCGTTCGGCGATGCTCACGAGGCCGAAGAGTTCGACCCGCCGCCCAGCCTTAAGACTCTCTTCCGCGATGTCGCCAAGCGCATCCACCCGGACTTCGCGCGCGACGACGCGGAGCAGAAGCACTTCACGCTGCTGATGGCTCGCGCCAATCAGGCGTACAGCCGAGGCGATACTGAAGCTCTGCAACGTCTGCTTGATGATCACCGCGAGATCAACGCCTCCATTGCCGGTGAGGGCGCTGCGGCTGAGCTACTTCGCATCACGCGGCAGATCCAGCACGCCGAACGCGACATCGCGACGCTCGATGCCGAGCGGCAGACGCTGCTCGCCAGCGAGATCGCCCAACTGCACCTCGACGCAGAGACAGCCGCCCGTGAGCACCGTGACTTCCTCACAGAGCTTGCTAGCAGCCTCCGCGAACAGATCGCTGACGCCAAGCGTCGCTTCGAGCTCATCGATCGCCAGATCAGTGCGCATGGAAGATAAAGATGGAAGATAAATTCAAGGGCGGGCTGCAGCATATTCCGACCGGCAGCGCTCTGTCGCTCCATTCGCCCACGCGTTCCAGTATCATCGCCCGCGGCCGTCGCGACGCCGCCAACGCAGCTTCCAACCCGCACTATCGGCAGGCCGTCACCGACTACAACGCCGGCAACTTTGCCGAAGCCGCAGCCGGATTCGGACTAGCCGCCGAGCAAGGCCACGCCGAGTCGCAGTACCTCCTGAGCACGATGTGCGACGCGGGGCAGGGTCTACTGCAAAACGACATCCAGGCTGCCTACTGGGAGCGCAAGGCTGCCGAGCAGGGCCACGCCTACGCGCAGGCGAACCTCAGCTTTCGCTACTACGCAGAAGACAACTTTGCTGAAGCTTTCGCATGGTGTCAGCGCGCTGCCCACAGCAACCTTGCCTGGGCGCAGTACAACCTCGGCCTCATGTATCGAAAAGGTGAAGGGGTTCCACAAAGCAATATTGAAGCTGCGCACTGGTATCGTCTTGCCGCGACCCAGAACTTTCCTGAAGCCCAGCAGAAGCTGGCCGACCTCTACTACACCGGCCAGGGCGTCCCGCTCAGCTACACGCAAGCCGCCGCGTGGTATCGCAAGGCTGCCGATCAGGGCAACGCTGAGGCCCAGTTTCAGCTGGGCCACCTCTACGCCGTCGGCCAGGGCGTCGAGCACGACTACAACCAGTCTCGCCACTGGACTCGCCAGGCGGCTCTTCAAGGGCACGAACAGGCACTGCGCGAACTCAAGCGTCGCGAGTACCGCGACCCGTAGTCGTCCATCAGCAGTTGATGATATTTCGGCCTGCCCCCTTCAGCGGCTACTGCCGGCATAGGGATTGGCTTGCTTGTCGCTATGGGTTGCGTGGTGAAGATCGGTTCAGGTGCGGAGCTTTTGCATCTCTGTTTCGAATTTTGCGGTCCATTCGGTGGGAGTTGATCCTTCGGGCATGGTGATGGGATCGCCGATGCGGATCTCGAGGCGACCGGTGCGCAGCCAGTTGCGGAGGCCGGGGTGTAGCGTTGCGAGACCGATCAAAGCTACGGGCAGGACTGTGACGTTTGATTGAGCGGCGAGGAGACCGATGCCGGGCCGGAAGGAGGCCATCTGTTCGCTGTGGCTTCGGGTGCCTTCAGGAAAGATGAGGACCGAATCGCCTTGATCGAGCGCTTGACCTGCTCGGGCAAAGCTACGGCGGAAGCCTTGCAGGCGTGGGAGCGGGAAGACGTTGAAGAGCGCGGTAATGAGCCAGTAGCCCGCTGGCGCGAGGAGGTCTTGCAGGTAGCTACCCTGCCGACGTCCTAAGCGGAGATCGAGGAGGACCTCGCCAGACATGGCGACTGCAATGTGCCGACGCAGTCGCGGTGGGAGGGCGTAGAGCACCATGGGGCCGTCCAGCATCGTGACGTGGTTGGCGATGATAAGCAGCGGACCTTTGGGAATTGGCTTGTTGGATTGAATGACGCGAGGGCCGAGGAGCACGCCTATCAGCGGGCGGACGATGGCTTCCAACGTGGCTGTTCGGAGGACCTGCACCGGCCAGGACATTGGCCAGTGCGGGTAGGTGTGCGATTCCGCTAAGGGCCGTTGCTCGGAGGAGGGCGATTCTACGGCCACGGTCGAGGAGCTGGTTGAGAGGCTGGATGACTGGGGATCGACTGCCTGGGGATTGATTGGAGTCTCTCGCTCTCCGAGAGCCTTTCTGAGGTCGCCGAGGGTTGCCATGCTGGCGATTCGGTCCTCTCCCAGCTCGACGCCTAGCCGTTGCTCGATGGCGGAGGCGAGTTGGACTCGTCCGAGGCTGTCCAGGTACAAGTCTTCCGAGAGGCGGAGATTGTCGCCGCCTTGTACGCCTTCAATGCCTGTGATCTCCGCGATCAATGAGATCAGGGCGTCGCTCTGTTGGTTTTGACCTGCTGGTCGAGTCTGAAGTGTGGCGCAGGCCCAGTCTTTAATTCTGCGGCGGAGCAGCTTGCCCGAAGAGGTGTAGGGGAGTTCGACCTCGGGCCAGCGGAAGGTGCGGCGGATGTGCTGGTACTCCGTGAGGCTTTGATTTGCGTTGCGGACTGCGGTTTGCAGGGCTGCATCGTCGCCGGAAAAGAGGACCACGCAGACCGGCTCGATGTTGCCTGCGATCTCGCAGGGGACTACGGCGCAGCCACGGACGCCGGGCTGCTGGAGCATTGCGGATTCGAGGTCGGAGGGGTGGATGTTGAGGCCGCTGGCGGTGACGATGGAGTCGCCCTGGCGGCCGAGGAAGCGGAAGTCGCCGTCGGGAGTCTGCTCGGCGAGGTCACCGGTGGCGAGCCACTCTTCTTCGCGACGTTGGATGTTGCCACGCTGCCAGGTGGCGGTGGAGACCATGTCGCCGCGTACGAGGATCTCGCCTGAGTCGCTGAGGCGGACTTCGCGGCCGGGGAGTGCTTTGCCGATGGTGCCTTTGCCGATGCGGAAGGGGTGGTTGAGGGTGATGAGGGCGGCGGTTTCGGTCATGCCGTAGCCCTGGATCAGAGCGAAGCCGAGTTGATTCCAGAAGCTCTCCAGCTCGGGTGGCAGGGAGGCTCCGCCAGAGATGACGGCCCAGAACTTTAGTCCGAAGAGTTGGTGAACCTGACGGAAGCGCCACCAGCGTTTTTGAGCGGGGAGGCCGGTGGAGCGCTCCAGTTCGGAGGAGAGCGATGGGATGTGTTGCAGAAGATGGGTGCGGAGGAGACCGAGGACGCGTGGTACGGCGATGAGGACGGAGATGCGCTCGCGGCGGATGAGGTCGATGGTGCGGGCGGGTTCGAGTGCGTCGGCGAAGTGGAGCTGGGCAGCGAGGATTGCAGGAACCCAGAGGCCCATGAACTGGCCGAAGACGTGGCTGAGCGGGAGCGTGTGGAGGAAGCGCAGAGGGTGGACCCAGCGCTCGTACTTGCGATACTTTGCGATCTCGGTTTCGATGGGGCGGAGGCTGGCGAGGACGTTGCGGTGGGTGTGGACGATCCCCTTGGGCTCGGCGGTGGTGCCGGAGGTAAAGACGATCTGGAAGGGGGAGTCTTCCTGCACGGATACGTCGACGGTGAAGTTGGGGTCGCGCGGCAGCTCTGCGGCCATCGTGGAGAGAGTGATCTTTGAGACGTCGGTCTCCAAGGTGCTCAGAAGGGCCGCGTTGCCGACGATGAGTTTGGCAGCGACTTCGGTGATGACGCGATGGGCGAAGTGAGTGGAGCCGGCGGAGTCGAGAGGGACGGCGAGGACGCCACGGAGAAGACAGCCGAAGAAGGTGCCGATCCATTCGGCGGAGTTTTCGCCCCAGAGGACGACACGGTCGCCAGGGAGGATGTTGCGACGTTCGAGCTCGGCGGCGAATCGGCCTGCGAGTTGGGCGAGGTCGCCGTAGGTGGCGGCGTATCGTCGGACGCCGCGGTGGGAGACCACGGCGGTCTCGGTTGCGTGGGTGCGGAAGTCCTCGACCAGGCTGGCTAGATGGGCTCTCATGCAGTTTTGTGGAGCTGTAGGCTGGTGAGTTTGGTGTTCACGTGGGCAGAGCCAGAATACTGCCCCAGTTGAAGCCGGCGCCGAAGGCTGCGAAGACGATCGGCCGGGTTGGGGTGGGGTTGGCGGCGTGCCACTCGGAGGCGGCGATGAGAAGAGAGGCTGAGGAGGTGTTGCCGTAGCGGTCGATGTTGCAGAAGAAGCTTTGTTCGGGGACGGCGAGGGCGAGGGCGACCTTGCGGATGAGGTTGAGATTGGCCTGATGCATGAGGTAAGTGCCTACGTCGGAGGGTTTCAGGTTGTTTTTGGTGAGGAGGTCTTCGATGGAGCGGGGGATCTTGCGAGAGGCTTGCAGGATGACGGAGAGACCCTTCATCTGGATGGCGCCGCCGTGGGCGAGTTGGAGTGCGTCGGCGAAGTTGCCGTTGGTGGAGAGGGAGACGTCGGCTATCTTTGCGAAGCCTTGGTTGGTGGTGACGAGGCAGGCTCCTGCGCCGTCGCCGAAGAGGATGGCGGTGTCGGGGTCGGCGTCGGAGATGCGACGGGACATGATCTCAGAGGCGACGACGAGGACGTTGCCGTAGCGGGGGGCGAGGTCGGCAGCGAAGGCGAGGGCGATGACGGAGCCGGCGCTGGCTACGGGAATGTCGATGGCCGGGGTGGAGGTGAGGCCGAGTTTCGCGGCGAGGACTGAGGCTGGGCCGGGGAAGGCGCGCTCGGAGGAGCCGCTGGAGAAGAGGATGAGGCCGATGTCGGCTGTGGTGAGGGCGGCTTTTTCCAGGCAGGATCGGGCGGCGGAGAGGCCGAGGTCGGCGACGGTGGTGCCTTTGGGAGCGTAGCGGCGCTCGTGGATGCCACTGCTCTTCTCCATGGTGGAGGCGTTGCGACCGGTGCGTGCTTCGAGTGCGTCGTTGGTCACGACAGTGTCGGGGAGGTAGTGACCGAAGGCGCGGAGATAGGCCATGACGGGAGGCTCTTAGCTCCGGCGGCTGCCGAGACAGGCTTCGATGCGGGCGATGGTGGCGAAGCGTCCGGGGGCGACGTGGGGGCCAGCGGCCTCGAAGGCTGTGTGCATTACCGAGGCTTTTTTGCTCATTGCGCGTCTCCTGACATTCTGACGGATGGCGTCTGATAGGGGGTCGTACTGCTGGACTATATCGGAAAAGAAAGCGCCGGCCAACTTTGTCGGGGAGGATTTCGACGACAGATTTGCCTTCTGTCGTGACGAGGATGACGCGGCTTACCGGACTTTACCCTCGCCGAGCGGTGCTGTGATCAGATGAAGTTTACAGGCGTTCTGGCTGGGGAGTCGAAGGACCGTTTTTGGGCAACAGAGGCCATTTTCGGCGGAGATTGGAGATCCCCATTTTGGAGTCATCTGTTAAATGTGGCGGCAGATAGGTTGGGAGCGAAATAATTGAGTCGAGGAGATGCGCCGAGATCCGGCCAGAACGGACTTTAGGGGCTTAGTAACTCCTTTGTAACGTGAAGTTGGCTTGCAAGTCACTTTTTTGGGGTCTTTTTTGGGATTCCAGGCAACTCCAAAATGTGTTGACAACCGCCTGTGACTGTGATGAACAGAGGCCTACTTTAAGGATAAAAAAAGCCACTTTAAGCCTTGAATTTCTTATACTTAAGGGATGGAACTGATACCCGGAAACGAACGTACGGCAACTGTGGCAGGAAGGACCCGGACCGCCTTTACGGTGGCCGCGCTGGTCGTTCTTTCTGCCTTTGCGACGGACAACGCCACTCCGGCATCCGCGCAGGCGGCGGATCCAGTCACGGTGGTGCATGATGTCACCCCAGCGGAGATTGTCACTACCGTCTCTGTACCCAGAGTCACGGTATTTACCCGGATCAAGAGCGGTCTCGCCAGCTGGTATGGCGATGTGGTGCTCCAGGGGCGCCTGACGGCGAGCGGCCAAATCTTCGATAAGAATGAGCTGACGGCTGCGCACCATACCCTGCCATTTGGCAGCAAGGTGAAGGTGACGGATCTGCGTAATCAACGATCGGTCATTGTGACGATTACCGACCGCGGGCTCTTCCCAAACAGGGTGATTGACCTTTCCCTGGGCGCAGCGAGAGAGCTACGGATGGTAAGCAAGGGCGTCGACCCGGTGAGGTTGGAGCTGCTCACCTTCCAGAACTAAGCCTTGACTGCTCTATCGGCTCGACTTCTACCTGTCTTTAGCCTTTAACTTCACTCCACTTCCCTGTTGGGTTGGGACGATCCTTTGCGCCGGAACGCTGCGCGAATAGGATGGCTGTATGCCGATTGATGCGAAGTTGCAGGCGATTCTGGATGCAGGGAAGGCACTGGGTAGGCCGCCGGTCGAACAACAGACGCCAGCCGAGGCGCGAGCCGAGAGGGCGGAGATGATGGCGCGGTTTGTGCCGATGCCGGAGTACAGTTCGGTGAAGACCGAGGACCGGACGATTGGTGCGAACGGGCGGAAGATTCCGGTGCGGATTTATACGCCTGCCGGGGATGGGCCGTGTCCCGTGGTGGTGTTTTTTCATGGGGGCGGGTGGGTGGTGGGTACGCTCGAGACGCATGATCCGTACTGCAGAGCGCTGGCGACTGAGGCGGGGGTGGTTGTTGTTTCGGTGGACTACCGGTTGGCGCCGGAGCACAAGTTTCCTGCTGGGCTGGAGGATTGCCTTGCCGCGACCGAGTGGGTACTTGCGCATGTGCGGGAGTTGGGTGGAGCCGCTTCGCAGGTGATCGTTGGGGGCGATAGCGCTGGTGCGACGATGGCTACCGTGGTGGCTTTGCTACTTCGCGATAAGGGGGTCACCGGGCTGGCGGGGCAGATTCTCCTTTATCCGGTGACGGGCTACTATGATCCGCCGACGGCCTCGTACGTGGAGAATGCCGAGGGGTATGGGCTGACACGAAAGGGGATGATCTGGTTTTGGGATCACTATTTGAATGACAGGGCGGAGGCGCTAGATCCTCGGGTGGCGCCGCTGCTTGCGCCGTCGCTGGCCGGATTGCCAAGAGCGTTTGTGGTGACGGCTGAGTATGACGTGCTGCGGGATGAAGCACAGGCTTATGCGGAGAGGCTTGCAGAGGCGGGGGTGGCGGTGACGCATGTGTTTGTTGAGGGGATGAACCACGGGTTTGCGGCTTCGCCGAATGAGTTTCCGTTCTTGCCACAGGCGAAGGATGTGTTGAGGAGGGTGGCGGATTGGGTGAAGGCGGGTCGGTGAGGACCTGCGGCTAGCTGGGTTTCTTTGGGGTCCACTTCTTGCGCGGGGCAGCAGGAGTTGCGTCAGGTACCTCGGAGACTGCCGAAGCTTTTTCGGGTACGGCGGGCGGGGCTGCTGGTTCTTCGATTTTGAGTGGAGATGTTTCGATAGGCTGCGTTGAGGCGGCGGATTTTGGCTGCCACTTCTTGCGTTCCGGTGCGGGAGCGCTGGTTTCGAGCGTGGGTGCGGGTGGTGTTGCGGGCGCGGGTTCTAAGGCAGCATCGGGTTGGGCCATTGGTGCGGAATCGGGGTCAGCCGGTTGAACAAGTTTTTGTTCAGGAGTCGGCGCGGTCGGCTTGGGCTGCCATTTTTTGCGCTCGGGAGCGGCAGACACCGATGGGGTTTCGACGGAGACGGCCTGATTCAGAGCGGGAGGAATGGCGGACGTTTGCTCTGCCGGTTGAATAGGCTGAGGCGCTTTTGGTTGCCACTTCTTTCTTTCGACCGGAGGCACTGCAGGGGTGGAGTCGGTGGGAGTCATGTCGAGGACTGGCGAGGCGGGAATGGCTGCCGGCGCTGAGGCGGGTTCCAATGTGGCTTGGGCGGCGGTGACCAGGGCCGGCTCGCTTTGCGGAGCAGGGATGTTGATGCCCTTGTTGCGGCGGACACCTTCGAGGAGGAGTTCGGCTACGTCTTTGATGACGACGTCTTCGGAGTCGGCTTTGCTTGGGGTGCTTCCGAGCATGCTCTTGCAGAAGGGGCAGCCTACGGCCAAGACTTTTTCTCCCGTGGCAGAGGACAGGGCCTGTTGGGCTTCGCGGAAGCGGTTGTCGGAGATGCGCTCGTCGCCCTCCTCTTCCTCTTTCCAGAACTGGGCTCCGCCAGCGCCGCAGCAGAAGGCGTTTTCGCGGTTGCGGGGGAGCTCGGGGGTGTCGTTGCCGAGGATGTGGAGGAGGTTGCGAGGCGCTTCATAGACGCCGTTGTGGCGGCCGAGGTAGCAGGGATCGTGGTAGGTTATGGTCGCTTCGGACGGCGTGGGGGTGAGTTTTTTGTTGGTGACGAGGGTTTCCAGGTACTCGGTGTGGTGCATGACCTTGTAGTCGCCGCCGATTTGTTTGTACTCGTGGCCGATGGAGTTCATGCAGTGGGGGCAGCTGGCGACGACGAGTTTGGGCTGGACGGTGTTAAGGGTGGAGACGTTTTTGTCGGCGAGCTGGCGATAGAGGTACTCGTTGCCGGAGCGGCGGGCGCTGTCGCCGGTACAGCACTCTTTTTTGCCAAGGACGGCGAAGTTGACCTCTGCGTGGTTGAGAAGTTCGACGAAGGCTCGGGCGGTCTTTTGGGCTTGGGGGTCGTAGCTTGCCGCGCAGCCAACCCAGTAGAGGACGTCGGGGGTGGGGTTCTCGTCGGTGGTTTTGACGTTGAGGCCGTCGGCCCAGGCGAGGCGCTGCTCGTGGTTGATGCCCCAGGGGTTTTGGGCGCGCTCCATGCCGCGGAAGGCGGATTGGAGCTGCGCGGGGAACTCGCCTTCGATCATGACCTGGTTGCGGCGGATGTCGATGATGTCGAGCATCTGCTCGTTTTGGGTGGGGCAGACTTCCATGCAGGCGCCGCAGGTTGTGCAAGCCCATGCGGCTTCGGGCGAGAGGGCGAATTGCAGGAGTGGGTGCGGGCTCGGTGAGCCTTTTTCGAATGACGCTGCCGCAAATGAGAACGGGTTTTGCTGCGCGGCGAGATCGTTAAGCTCCATGCGCTTATTGATTTCGAACGCGGCGGGTGAGAGGGATTTGCCGGTGGCGGTAGCGGGACAGACGTCCTGACAGCGATTGCACTGGATGCAGGCGTAGGCGTCGAGGAGGCGAGGCCACGCAAGGTCTTCTAATTTGGCGGCGCCTACGGTTTTTGTTTCGGCTTCGCTATCGACGTCGATTGCGGCGAGCGGAAGTACTCCAGAGGCGGGTTCGCGGGCGACCAGGTACTTCGCCGGAGCCATGAAGATGTGGATGTGTTTGGTGTAAGGAAAGTAGGCGAGGAAGGCGAGGACGGAGCCGAGCGCTCCCCAGTAGCCGAAGATGCGGAAGGCTTCGGCGTTGGTGGGGGTGAAGAGGTGGGAGAGCAGAGTGGCGAAGGACTGGAGGTGGTCGGGGCCTTCGGCGGCGATCTTGGCTCCCGCTCCGATGGCGCGGCTACCGACGTGGAAGAGGATGAAGGCGGAGACGATGAGGGAATCGCGAGTGATCTTCTGGTGCTGAACGTCTTTGTGGAGGAGGGTGCGCGGGTTGAAGCGGAAGTCGTAACGGCTTGGAAGAGCGAAGCGGCGGATGACGAGCGCGATGACGCCGAGGAGGACGAGGAAGCTGAGGATGTCGGCGAGGAAGTTGTAGGTTGCGCCGATGAGGTTGGTGGACCTGATAGAGAGTGGGAGGTAACCTTCGACGGCGTCGACTAAATTGACCAGACCGTAGAAGACGAAGCCGTAGAAGATGAAGGAGTGGAAGAGGCCGATGGTGGGGCGTTTTTTGAAGGTGCGTTGTTGGGTGAGCGTTGTGGTGAGAGCGTAGGCGATGCGGCGTGGGAGATGGTTGAAGCGTAGTTCGGAGTCTGCGGCGCCGCGACGAATGCGGAGATAGAGGCGATAGAAGCCTTGGAGGCCCATCGCGAGGGTGATGACGGCGAAGATGAAGAAGGCGATCTTCTGAGGAAATGGAAGCATTGGGCCGGCACCGCTCGCGTTGGTTGTTCGGGTTGTGTGATTCTGTTCCAGCTAAAGCTATTCGACAGAGATGGAACAGACAAGAGCAAATGCTGGGGCTGCGGCTGTGCGACAAACGGTGATGCTGTCTGTCGCTTCGGTCGAGATGTTTTACGGTCGGTTGAACAGATGCTACGAGCTATTTCTTGAGTTCGGCGAGGATGGCGGGGACGAGTTGGGTGACGTCGCCAACGATGCCGTAGTCTGCGATTTTGAAGATGGGGGCTTCGGCGTCGCGGTTGATGGCTACGATGGTTTTGCTCTTGTTCATGCCGGAGAGGTGCTGGACTGCGCCGGAGATGCCGATGGCTATGTAGGTTTTGGGCTGGACGGTTTTGCCGGTCTGGCCGACTTGTTCGGAGTAGGGTCGCCAACCGGCGTCAACGATGGCGCGGGTGGCGCCGACGGCGGCGCCGAGTTGGTCGGCCAGGGCTTCGACGTATTGGGTGAAGCCTTCTGCGCTGCCGACGCCGCGGCCTCCACTGACGACGATCTCGGCTTCGGTGAGAGAGACGCGGGAGCTGCGCTCGGCTGTCTTACCGGTGACTTTGAGGCGTGGCGTGGGGAGATTGAGATCGACGTCGAACTGCTCGGCTGATTCGGCGCGCGGTGATGCGGGATTGAAGACGCCGGGCTTGGTGGTGACTACTACGATGGGTGCTGTCGCTTCGATGGTTTCGGTGACGCGGGCGAGGTAGGTGTAGCGTTGTGCGGTGATGGTGTCACCGCTGGCTTTGAGACTGATGACGTCTTCGAGGAGAGGAGCGTTGAGTTTGATGGCGACGCGAGGGCTATACTCGCGGCCGCTACGGCTGCCACCGATGAGGACGATGGAGGCTTCGCCTTCGGTGGCGATCTGCGCGACGGCGGCGGACCAGAGTTCGGGATCATACTGGGCGAGCGCGGGGAGATCGCCGACGAGGACCTGGTCGGCGGCGCGGGCGATTTCGGCGGCGATGGGGGCAACGCCGCTGCCGAGGACTAAGGCGGTGACTGAGGGATCGCTGCCTTTTTGCTGGGCTAGCTCGCGTGCTGCTGTGGCCATCTCCCAGGTGCTCTTGCTTACTTTTCCGTTGGCGTACTCCACGACGATGAGAATCATGCGATCACCCTTGCTTCGTTGCGGAGAAGATCGACGAGTTGCGCGGCGGCGGCGGGTACGTCTTTGCCGTCGAGAATTTTGTTGAGGCGATTTTTCACCTGGATCTCGGCGCTGATGTACTTCAGCTTCGGAGTAACGTCGAACTGTTCGAGCGACTCTTTACGCATCTCTTTTTTCTTCGACTTCATGATGTTGGGTAGCGTGGGATAGCGGGGCTCGTTGAGTCCTTGCTGGGTGGTGACGAGGGCGGGAAGTTCGAGCGTGAAGGTCTCGCTGCCTTCGTCGGCGTCGTGCTTTCCGGTGAGGGTCGTGCCGGAGAGTTCGAGGGCGCTGGTCCAGGTGACCTGCGGCCAGTTGAGGCGCTCGGCGGTTGCGGCGGCGAGAGCGTGCGAGTCCCAGTCTGCTTGCTGGCCGCCGGAGAAGATGAGGGTGGCCTCTTCCTGAGTGGCGAGTTGCGCGAGGACCTTGCTGAGGGCGATGGCGTCGAGGCGGACGTCGGTTTCGACGTGGATGGCGCGGTCGGCGCCCATGGCCAAGGCTGTGCGCAGGGCATCCTGCACGCGGGCGGGGCCGACGGCGACAGCGATGATCTCGGCTTCGATGCCGCTTTCGCGGAGACGCAACGCCTCTTCGACGCCGTACTCGTCCATGGTGTCCATGACGAGCTTGCTGTTTTCAAGAGCAACCGTGTTGTTTGCGATGTGCACGCTCTCTTCGGCGTCGAGGACCTGCCGAATGTACGTCAGGATGCGCATGTTTTCACTACCTCATTCTTTTGCGTCGAGTGGTTTGACTCGATGAAGCTGTCCGGCGATGTCGGACGTGTTTTTTTGTGACTGCGAAGATTCGTTACACCACTTCGTCGCCGTCAGTGGTGATACGTTGCTTTGGTTGAGCTTAGCTCTAACGGAAGAAGGATACTGAACGGTTATTCAGTTAGTCAATGCGTGTCTTTCATATTGCGAATACCGCGTTCGTTCTGTGGTGGTTGAGCTGTGCTCAGACCTTAAGTCCGATGAAACGCATCAACTCGATCCCGTTGCTCTTGGTGACGACGCCGTCGTGGAGTTTGAAGTCGAACTTCATCTTTCCATCTTGGATTTCGTCCTGGAGGTGGACGTTGTGGAGGCGGCTGTCTCGTTGTTCGCCGATGTTGGTTAAAGCAAGGTCGTGCGTGCTGATCAGTCCGATGGCGCCGCTGTCCAACAGCGCGTGTACGACACCTTCGGCACCGATGAGACGGTCTTTCGAATTTGTGCCTTGTAGGAGTTCGTCTAGCAGGAAGAGGACTGGAGGGTGTTGCTCGGCGAGGTCGCAGATGTGGCGCAGGCGCGTGATCTCGGCGTAGAAGCGGGAGCTGCCCTCTTGAAGTGAGTCATTGATGAGAATGCTTGCTCCTATTTGTAATGGTGTCAGTTGCAGATGCTGGGCGCGGACGGGGGCACCCGCCATTGCGAGGACGGTGTTGATTCCCACGGCACGCATGAGAGTGCTTTTTCCTGACATGTTCGAGCCACTGATGAGAAGGACGCGGGTTTCGCCGCAGACGCTAATGTTGTTGCGGACACACTTTGCGGTAGGGATGAGGGGATGGCCTAGTGCCGTTGCGTTGAAGCAGGGTGGACCTTCGACGAACTCGGGGAACGGATCGGCTGGATGCTCGTAGCTGTAGGCCGAGAGGGAGAGGAGCGCCTCGGCTTCACCGATTGTGCGAAGCCAGGAGCGAACGGCTGCTCCGTGTGCGCTGCGCCAGGCTTCAGCGGCGTATGCGACCTGGACTCCATAGAGGAGAGGCACGTTGAGAACGCGCATGATGGGGTTTTCAAGAGCGTTGATGTACTCGACGATCGTGCGCAGGCGGCCGATGGCTTTGGAGCCTGCAAGATGATGGGAGAAGAGATCTGTTTTAAGAGCCAGCAGGCGCGGGGATTCGAAGTCTTCACGCTCCAGACGTGCCAGCAGCGAAGAAAGCAGCTGAAGATCTTTGAGGGCGTGTTCGGTGGAGTGGAGAACTGCGGCGGTGCGTTTACGCAGCGATGCGGTGATGATGCTCGCGATGATGAGGATGATGAAGAAGGGAGTTTTTTCTCCACGCTGTGCCCAATAGATGGCCGATGCTATTGATGCGAGTGAGAGCAGGAGAGAGAGCCATCGCAGAGCTTTGAGTTTAAGTTGATTCGGAGCCTCCGCCCATTGGGTGAGGGCTTCAGGGTGAACGCCGACTTTGAGGTCATCGCCAAGGATTGCTATGTCTTCGCGAAGACCGAGAGAGGTTCGGAGCTCGGCGACTGCGGACTGGCGTAGCTTGATGTCTGCGACAGGCGATGGCGAGAGCAGCCACGCGGCAAGCGTGTCTTCACCCATGCGTGTGCGGGCCAGAGAGAGAAGTTCGAAGAGGCTCGCGGGGCCAAAGAGGTCAAGGTCAGTCGCGTAGAGGCTGGAATGAATGTCGATGCGCTCGCCAATCTGGCCGATGCCGGGCCAGCGGTCATCGATGCGGGCGAAGCCTTTGCGGTAGAAGTCGACGGCACGCTCTGCGCAGGAACGTTTGCGAAGGATCTTTGCGTGAAGGATGGCTAGAGCTAGGAATGCCGTAGGGCCAGCGAGTAACCACCATGGAGAGAACGTTTCGTCATGAAGAGAGAACCAGGCAGCAATCAGTGTGGCAGCGACTACAAGAAGGCGGAGGTTTCCGAAGCGGAGATGCAGTTTTTCAAAGTGAGCAACCTGCATCTCGCGGGCTTGCTGGCGTTGTTTGTATTCTTCGGAGGGAGAGAGATCGGACGGAGGCACAGGGGTATTATCGC
The DNA here is from genome assembly GCA_963771625.1 of uncultured Acidobacteriaceae bacterium. Classification (GTDB taxonomy): domain Bacteria; phylum Acidobacteriota; class Terriglobia; order Terriglobales; family Acidobacteriaceae; genus Edaphobacter. The sequence goes on along the minus strand of CAVYUE010000007.1, from coordinate 166,561 downwards.
TTACCCCTGTGCTCCTGTTTATGTTGTTGTGGCTGAGTTGGCTTCGATGGTGTTGCTGGCGGCGACGCGAGCGTACCACTTTCCGGAGTCCTTCATGAAGCGGCGCTGCGTGGGGAAGTCGATGAAGACGAGGCCAAAGCGCTGGGTGTAGCCTTCGGACCACTCGAAGTTATCGAGGATGGACCATGCGTGGTAGCCGCGGACGTCAGCACCATCGTGTATGGCGCGAGCGAGTTCGCGAAGATGCTCGCGGTAGTAGTGGATGCGGCGCACGTCGGCGACTCGACCGCTGGTATCAGGATAGTCGCCGTAGGAGCAACCATTTTCGGTGATCTCGATGGGAAGCTTGTAGTCCTTGGAGACACGCTGCACGATGTCGTACATGCCGCGCGGATAGACCTCCCAGCCGATCTCGGTGAGTGGGCCTTCTTTGCCGTCACTGAGCTCGAAGCCCATGGCTGCGTAGGACGGCTTTGTCGGGATCGGAGTTGCGGGGGCAGCGACCATTCGGCGGAAGTAGTAGTTGACTCCGATGTAGTCGAGGGGCGCGGTCATGCGCTTGTCGTCGCCGCTTTGGAAGCCCATGGTCTCGAGCGGAACACCGTTGACGAAGGCTTCCGGGTAGTGGCCACGCAAGGCAGTCTCGAGGAACCAGACGTTGTTGAATGCGTCGAAGCGCTTGGCAGCGGCGGCGTCCTCCGGAGATGAGGTTAATGGAACTGCGGGGGACATGCTGAAGGCACTGCCCACTTTGGATTTGGGGGAGATGGCTTTGATGGCGCGGAAGGCATCTCCCTGCGCGAGGTTTACAGTGTGTGAGGCTTTGAGGAAGAGATCGAATTCTTTCTTGCCGGGAGCGTGGCGCCCGTCGGCGTATCCGAGGTAGGTGAAGACCCAGGGTTCATTGAAGATGGCCCAGGTTTGAATACGGTCGCTGAGTGCTTTGAGGACGATCTCGGTGTAGTCGGCGAAGCGGGCGGCGGTGTCGCGGTTGGGCCAGCCACCTTTGTCTTCGAGTGGCTGAGGAAGGTCCCAGTGATAGAGCGTGACGAGCGGGCGCATACCGGCGGCGAGGACTGCATCGGTGAGGCGCTTGTAGTAGTCAATTCCCTTCTGGTTCACGGCTCCTTCGCCGGTGGGTTGAATGCGCGGCCACGCGATGGAGTAGCGGTAGCTGCGGAGATTCATCTTCTTCATGATGGCGATGTCTTCGGGGAAGCGATGGTAGTCGTCGCAGGCGATATCGCCGGTCCAGCCGCCTTTTACGTTGCCGAGGGCGTGGCTGAAGGTGTCCCAAACTGAGGGGCCGCGGCCGTCTATGTTCCATGCGCCTTCGACTTGGTAGGAGGCGGTGGCGCTGCCCCAGAGGAAGTCTTTGGGGAAGGTGACTTGTCCAGTGGCGGCAGGGGTTTGAGCTAGTTCCGGAGCGAGATTGAGGGCGTTCGAAGCGAGGGAGAGCTTCGGGAGAGCGGCGGCGGCGGCCCAGGCTGAGGTTTGAGTGAGAAAGCTGCGACGATTCATGACGGGGCGTCTCCGGGTAGTGGGAAGTCTGACTAAAAGCGATTGTTGATGGAAAAAAATTTAGAGAGGCAAAAGGGGCGAAGTTTCAGGGGTTTTTTGAAAAAACGGGTGCCAGAGCGTGGTGTTTTGCTGGTGAGTTTGTGGTGAGTTGCGTGGTGATTGTGGTGTCTTGATGGTCACTAATTGAGAGCTTAAAAATGTGACAGGTTTTTAAGTTTTTTTTTCACGCCGGGGCAAAAACAGAGTATGGCTCTCCTCTGATCTGCTCTAGGTGAGGTCAAAGTAAACCGGCGGCGAAGAGAGGTCTCTTCGCCGCCGGTTGGTTGCGTTGGTTTGGGTTAGAACATCACCTTTAGAGCGAACTGATACTGCCTTGGGGTGTAGTTCGGATCGGTTGCCGAAATCGTACCAAAGGCCGCGTTGCCAAATGTCTGGTTTCCGCTGTTGTTGTTCGCGATGAAGAAGTTCGGTGTGTTTGAGATGTTGTAGCACTCCGCGCGGAACTGAATCCCAAGCTGTTCCTTGATGGGGAACGTCTTGAAGATGGACAGGTCTACGTGGCGGAAATCAGGGCCAAACAGCGAGTTGCGCTGGGTGTTCCCAATGGTTCCAAGGGGTTGAGGAGCGAATGCTGAGGTGTTGAAGAACTCGGTGAGGGTTTTGTGACCAAGCCGAGGATTCATGATTGTGTCTGGACGATCATTGCCACCGCTGTTTTGGGGTACCGCACGATTGTTATATCCGTGCAGCTGACCGTCTGCCTCGACCATCTGGTCGGCGCCCGAACCCCCGTTGATGATGGTGAAGGGCTTACCGCTCTGCCATACGGTGATCATGTTGGTCTGCCAGTTGGAGAAGGCAAACTTCTTGACTCCCGTGAAGTTTTTTCCGAATTGCAGTTCGTAGTTTAGAGAGAGGGCGAATCGGTTTTGGATGTCATCTTCCGAGATGCCGTACTCAGTTTGGCGGATATTCGTTGGGAGTGCGTTGCTCCATCCCTGGTCTCCCTGTTCGGAGAAGCCAGTTACGTCACCAAGCGCTTTTGCCCATGTGTAGTTTGCATCGATAGCAAAGCCCTTAGTGAAGCGGCGCTGGAACGATGCCTGCAGAGCGTTGTAGTTCGAGACGCCTTCGCTCGCAAGATAGCTAACGCCACCCAGATTGGGAAGCGGACCATTCAGCGGACGAGCGGCCAACCCGGGGTTGGTGATGATGTTGAAGGGCAACGGCTGGTTGATATTGTTGATTGACTCCGGCAGGTGCTGGGCGTCGAGACCGACATAGCCGATGGTGAAGACGTTGGCACCGACCTGCTGCTCAAGCTGCACATTGAATTGCTGGATGAGAGCAGTTTTGAAGTTCGTAGCTTCCGCTACGAATCCAAGACCGGGAAGTGTTGCCAAGTTAGCAAGCTGTCCGGCCGTCGGTGGTGCGGGAGGAGGAACTCCCTGGTTGATCGTTCCTGGCTGACCCAAGCTGGAGCAGCTTGGGTTCTGGCCTGTGCTCGCGCCAGGAACCGAAGCTTCCAGTGCGATAGCAATGTCGGCCTGGCAGGACGGGTTGTAAACGGAGGTGAAGGGAGCATTCTTCAAGTCGCCGTTCGAGGTGTAGTTGCCGGGGAAGTAGCTGATACCGTAACCGCCGCGGATTACTGTGCCAGGCTGTGCCGAGTAGGCAAAACCAACACGCGGTGCGACGTTGTTGTGTTGGGTTGGGATGTTCACCGTGTCGCTGACACCGTTTACTCCAGCAATCTTCAGAGCGCTTGAGGTGGCAGCAGCAGGGTTGGAGAGCGCCTCCATAAAGTCATAGTTCGAGATACGGTTATGCGCTTCCGTGAATGGGGTATAGACGTCGTACCGAACGCCAAGGAGCAACGTCAATTTGGGAGTTACCTTCCAGCTATCCTGCGCGAAACCACTCGGTTCCCAAGCGCGATAGTCGGGAGGTGTGATGTTGAAGTTACGCTGCTGGTTATTGAATGCCCCAAGTAACGCCGAGGCGAGCTGCAAGTTTTGCTGCGTTAGCTGATCGCCGTCCGCAGGGATACTGTCGCTTGGCAGATTGAAGCTATATGCACCGACTGCAGAAGCGCTTTGCACGTTGCGGGCTTGGCGACGGATCAAGCTCGCTCCGAATTTAAAGTTGTGATTACCCTTGTTCCAGCTAACTGTGCCGTTGTACTGGTAGGTGTTGTCGATGTCCTGGAGGGGAACATACGCACCGTCACCTATATCGACGAAAGGTCCAAACGTAACTGGCGTCAGCGAGTCAGCGTACGGACTGAAGGAGGTCATGCTCGATGGGAAGCCAATGTAGGACTGATCGATACCCTTGCCGTAGTTGAGCGGCAGGGAGAGGTTATTGATGCGCGTGAATCCGGCCCTGAGGTCGAGCAACACGGCGGGGGTAAAGATGTGCGTGTATCCCAAAACGTACTGTTGGGCTACGTTGGTTGCAGGACCGGCAAAGAGATATCTGCCGCCGCTGACTTGAATGCCATTCACTGTGCCCAGAGCGGGCGGCGTGAACGTGTCGACGGTGTTGTAGGTGAAGCGCCCGAAGAGCAAGTTCTTGTCGTTGAGCTTGAAATCAACTCGAGCGTCGTAGGTGTTATAGTTCTGGGTCTTGTTCGGGCTGATGGTGTAGTTGTTGGCTAAACCGGGTTGGTTAGGTGCCGGAAATAGCTTCAGGTATTGCAACGTAAGCGGATTGATCGGAGTACCCGCTGCATATGCCTGTGCAGTGCCGTTGGCCGTCGACAGCAGATTCAGAGGGCTGTTTCCAGTACCAACGCTGTTGATGTCGTTGTACTCAGCCTGAGTCGGTACTGTGCTTGTATAGGTAAGACCAGAGACCTGCCGGAATCCCTCCCAATCGAAGTAGAAGAAGGCACGATCTTTTAGAATTGGTCCGCCGATGCTAGCGCCATACTGGTTCTGACGTAGTTCAGGCTTGTTGCCAGTTCCGACTCTCTGGAAGAAGTTGCGAGCGTCGAAGACGTCATTGCGAAAGAACTCGTAGGCCGAGCCGTGGAATTTATTAGTACCAGACTTGGTAACGATATTGATGACACCGCCGGCGGTGCGGCCAGCTTCAGCGGCGTAGCTGTTGGTCTGGACCGTGATCTCCTGAATACCTTCGACGTTCGGCTTGACACCGATGGTGCCGATAATGCGTTCGTTGTTGTCAACACCATCGACGATCCAGTTGTTAAGGCTCTCGTCTTGTCCGTTAACAGAAAGACCAGCAGCGTTTGTGCGGCGATCATCGGGACGGCCACCGCTGCTGAGTCCGTTTCCCTGGCCTTCGTTGGCGCCGGGAACGAGAGCAACGAGCTGAACGAAGTTACGTCCGTTGAGGGGAAGATCCTGAACGGCTCTGGCGGTCACGGTCGAGCTGACAGTTGCGCTATCTGCCTGGAGGAGAGGTGTGCTTGCAGTGACTTCGATCGTCTGGGCTTCCGAACCAAGCGTGAGGCGAACATCGTTGCGAGCACGGTCGCCAGCTTCTACGGCGAGGTCCTTGGTGATGGACGACTGAAAGCCCCCTGCTTTGACAGAGATGGAATAGTGTCCGACCGGAAGGAGCGAAAAGGTATAGTCGCCAGCTCCGTTCGTGGTTCCTGTGCGCTTCTCGTTAGTCCCGAGGTTAGTAAGAACAACGGTAGCGTTAGGAACAACGGCGCCGGTGGAATCGGTAACTGTTCCAAGAATATCGGCGGAGGTGACCTGGCCGAAGGCGGCCGAGGTGAAGAGAACCAAGAGCGCCAATAGTGCGATCGGCCTCCTTAGTCCGTGGAAGATTTCGCGTCCGCACTGGCCTAGGCGGTTTAGCAGGTTAATTGGATCGTATTTCATGTGTCCTACCTCGATGGTCTGGGTTGATGAAACGTTTTGGTGAGGCTGACGCTCCTGGCCCAAGGTTTGGCAGGAGTCTCTCTATTTCTCTGTTCGACCCTTGGGGTGAGGTCCTATTTTTCTACTTTTTCTTAGGAAAAGCGCCCTTTAACGCGCAAATTTTGCTCTGATGTCTCAGTCTCTCAATCGTTTTAGTAGAGGAAATAAAGTGAAACTTCCTCGGCTGAGGATTCTGCTGGATTGGGTTGGTGCTTGTCAAGAAAGTTTTTCGGGCAGGGGTAACTAGAATTGGCCCTAGTAAAAGCTTTAAGCTGATGCGGTCATACCACTTTCATTCACGTAAACGTTTGCCAGATTCAGGGCCGAATCGCCGGATCTGTACAACAATATTGATAGGGGTCGAAATGAACGAGGGCACAGATTGGTCTGACAACAGGAGGAAAAGCGACGGATTGAATCTAGTTCTGTCCGGCTTTTCTGCTGGGGGACGAACTTTCGGTCTCAGATCTGGCTACTCCGGTCGACTGGCGGACTATCAACTCGGGTGAAATGGTGATCGAAAGCTCCTCTGAGGTGTCCTGGTGGGTGATGCGGCGCAACAGCTTGAGGGCAGCGGTTCTGCCGATGTGATGAAGCGGCTGTCTGATGGTGGTGAGGCTGGGGTGCTGGTAGGCTGCCGATTTAATGTCGTCGAAGCCGAGGACGGAGATGTCTTCGGGGACCCTGAGACCGTGCTCGCGAATGGCACATATTGCGCCGATGGCAGCGAGGTCGTTGAAGGCGATGATGGCCGTGAAGGGTTCTTTGCGGAGAAGCAGTTGGCAGGCGGCGGGGTAACCAACTTCCGGAGAGGACATGTCTAGCGGAATAGTGAGGCTGAGTTTGGGGTCTATCGGGATGCCCAGTTCGATCGCGACTTCACGAAAGCTGTTCCATCGGTCGTCGGAGTCGGAGCTGCAGGCGGCTCCTCGCATGATTGCGATTTTGCGATGGCCGAGATCGTATAGATGCTTGAGACCAAGTTCGGCAGCGAATCGCTGGTCCAAGGTGAGGTTGGTCACGTTGGGGACTTGCTGATGGCCGGCGACGGCGACTACTGGGACAGACCATGGTTCGTGACGTGTCGTTGGGGTGTCGATGAGGATGAAACCTTCGACGGCTCGGTCCATGAGCAGACGCGGATACTCGTCGATGAGATCGGGTTTGCGGTGATGGCAGGCGGTGAGATAGAAGTAGCCCTCCTCGACGAGGACTTCTTCGACGCCTTCCATGATGGAGCCGGAGTAGTCGTCGTTGAGTTGCGGGAGAAGGACGCCGACGGAGAAGGTACGTTGCCCCTGTAGAGCGCGGGCGAAGAAGCTGGGACGGTAGTCGAATTTTTTTGCCGCGGCAAGAACGCGGAGGCGGGTCGGTTCGGAGATGGCTTTGGCGCCGGGCGCGTTGTTGATGACGAGAGAGATCGTCGCGGGAGACAGACCGAGGTATTCGCCGAGAATTTTGAGGCTGGCGTGCTGCTTCAAGAGCTTGCCGGATGACTCCTGCTGCTTTGTAGTGGCACGCTTGGTGGATGGCCTTTCAGGTCGATCCATGTCAGAACCCCTCGTTGAGCAAAGTCAGCTGTACCACCAGAATTATCTGCAACCGCACGATGAGGCTGTTGAGTAGGGAATGTCAAGGAAGAAGAGCACGGAGTGTGAGTTGTTGGAGATTTTGTGTTTGTGAGGTTAGGAAAATTTCGATGTTGTGAATTAGATATTGTGAAATTAAAAGCGAAAGAGCAGGTAGCGTTTCCGCTGCCTACTCCCTCGCTGGATTGCGATGAGGTTGTGGTTAGAACATGTACTTCAGCGCGAACTGAAGCTGACGTTCTCCCTGAGCATTGTTTACCAAGCCAAAGGTATTGCCAATGGAGGAGTTCGGAGCCACCAGGATCGGGTGGTTCAGAGCATTGATGGCCTCGGCGCGGAATTGAAGACTCTGGTGCTCGACGATGGTGAAGTTCTTCGAGACGCTGAAGTCCACTGCCTGAAGGCCAGGGCCGGTGTAGCTGCCGACCTGGCAGTTTCCGAATCCGCTGGTTGGTTGGGAGACATTGGCGGAGCTGAACCAGGACTTACCCGGATTGTCAGGATCGGTTGAGTTCTTCCCTGGCGTCTCCACTGGCGCTCCGCTGCAATCAGCGCGTGGGAATCCAGAGGTTGTGCCGGAGTTGTCCGTGGCCTGCGCCGTGATTGGGAAGCCGGTGTGGAATTGCATGATGGAGTTGACCTGCCAGCCGCCAACGACGAGATCAGCTGCCCGATTCAGGTTCGAACCGAAGGTGCGGCCACGGCCAAAGGGCAGATCGTAGGTTACGAAGCCGTTGAAGGCGTTGCCTACGTTCTGGTCGCAACGGCCGTAGTCGGCTGCAGGGTCATAGGTGTTCTGGAAGAAGAAGTGATTGTTGCCAGCCTGCGTGAGAGAAGCGTTGGTGTCTCCATACTGCGCGAAGAAGCCTGACGAGTTACCCAGGCACTTCGAGTAGGTGTAGTTGGCCTGGAACTCGAGCCCGTGGGTGAGCCGATGCTGGAAGGAGGCCTGCAACGCGTTGTAGTTGGAGTAGCCGGTGGATGACGTAAGGCGGGCCTGGCCGATCTCACCCTGCAGTGTGGGATTGAGATAAGGGCTTGGAGCGATGGTGCCATTTGCCTCCAGCACCTTTTGATTGATCAGAGCGATGGTCATCAGGTGATCCGTCTTCTGACCCACGTAGCTGATCTGGAAGGTGGAGGAGTTGCCGATCTGTTGCTGGATTGTGAGGTTGTACTGCTGCGAGACAGCAGGACGAGTGCCATTGGGATCGAAGGCGTGAATACCGGCTCCGGCAAAGCAGACGGGCAGTTGCGCGATAGCCGCTGCAATCGTGCATCCCGATGCGGGGAAGCTGGAGAAGCCCTGATCAAGCGTAGTGGTTGGGAGCGCCTGCGTACCGCCGGCGTAGGTGACGTTTGGCTGAACTGAGAAAGGAGGGTTCTGGAAGAGCAAGTTGCCTGTGCCGGTGCTCTCACTGAAGTTGGAGATACCGTAGGCACCGCGGACTACCATGTTCTTGTTGCTCTGAGGCTGCCAAGAGAAACCAACGCGAGGCTGGAAGTTGGTGGGTCCTGTGTAGGTGTTGTAGAGAGCACTGGAGTTGCCATTCATACCGGCGATCTCGGTCGCTCCCGTGGTGAGGTTGTAGTTGGTCGCCTGATTATGCGCATCAGCGCGGGCCGTGATGACCTCGTACCGGAGACCTACGTTGATGGTGAGGTTGGGAGCTGCATGCCAGTTGTCCTGAGCGAAGCCTGAATACAGGCTATTGCGCAAGCTGTGGCCATCGCCGGAGCCAATCGCTACGTTCTGCGGCATGCCGAGAAGGAAGTCGGCTTCAGCCCAGCCGGTGGGAGTGCCACCGCCCGGAAGAACAACCGAAGGATTCGACGTGAAGGAGCCGTTGTAGGTAAAGTCGCCGGCGAGCCCAGCGTTGCCAACATAAAGGATGTTCGTGCGGTAGTTGTAGAACTCAAAGCCGAGGTTGAGAGTGTGCTTCCCGCGAATCAGTGTCACGGTGTCTTCAGCCTGAACGACCGTGTCGTGGAACTGGGAGACGAGGTTGTTGTTGCCGAACTCAGGCCCGTAGCTGGCGCCAGCGAACTGTTGGAGCGGAAGGAAGGTCTGGTCCGCCGGTACTCCCGCGATGCCGAAGGTCGTGGACAGATTCTGTCCTGTGGGGTTGGAGTATCCCTCGGTGACGGGGAAGTAACTGGCTCCGATACGCGCATCGTTCAGGAATGTGGGGCTAAAGGTGTGCGCATAGTCGATGACGCCGTTGTAGAGCGGGAACTCGTTGTCTGAGTTTCCGGTCAGCAACTGACTGTTGGTTGTGGGATTGGTGATGTGCTGTTGCGAGTAGCGGCCATAGACGTGGTCTTTTTGGCTGGCTACCCAGTCGATCTTGAGATCGCCCTGGTCGCTGTTGGTGTAGGAGTGAGTCACGTTGACCTGATTGCCGGTGGTCAGATCGTTGATCGGTCCGGGATAGAGTGGCGAGTTGAGGATCTTCAACGCAGCGGCGCTAATCGGCGCAACGTTTGCGTTGATCTGGTTGTTCAGGAATGGCAGACGTCCGCCTGGAGTTGTTGCGGAGTACGGATTGTAGAGTTGCTGCGCGAGGTTATTGCAGATCCCCTGAGCGTTGAAACCGGCCGTGCAGACGCTGGAGAAGTCGCCTGCGCGCTCTGCTGCGGTGAAGGTCGTGTAACGCACCGAGGTTGCCGGCTGGTCGAAGCGGGAGCCTTGATAGTCGACGAAGAAGAACAGCTTGTCCTTGATGATGGGACCACCGATGGATCCGCCGAACTCATTCCAGCGAAGGACCGGCTTCAAGCCTGTTCCATCAGGGTTGTTCACGCCGGGAACGTAAGGCTGTCCTTTGGTGAGTCCATTGGCCCAGGTGTTAGCGTTTAGAGCGTCGTTGCGAATGAACTCGAAGGCATCGCCGTGGAACTGGTTGGTTCCGGATTTGAGGGTGACGCTGATGACGCCGCCGAGATAGTTGCCGTAGGAGGCTGGTGCGTTCTGCGAGATGAGGTTGAACTCCTGGATGGCATCGACACTGGGCGCAAAGGCTACGTCGTTGTTGTCGATCTGGTTGTTATCCATGCCGTCGAGGATGTAGTTGTTGGTTTGTTCGCGGTTGCCGTTGATGTAAGGGCGGCCCACCTGGAAGCTGGCCTGAGAGCCAGTGAATGAACCGGGATTGAGGCTGACTGCGCCGGGCGAGAGGAGCGTGAGTTGGTTGTAGTTGCGGGTTGCGAGCGGCAAGGTCACGTTCGCACGCGCGTCGAGCACGGTACCCATGAAGCTATCGTCGGTTTGGAGCAGAGGTGGTGCGCTCGAAACCTCGACGGTTTGCGAAGCCTGTCCGACGACCAACGAGATGTCGACTCGAGCGGTCTGGTTCATAGCCAGAGAGATCTCTGGGTGCGCAACGGAGGAGAAGCCGGGGGCGGTTACCTTGAGGACATAGTCGCCGATGGGAAGCGGAGAGAGGTAGTAGACGCCGGCGGAGTTAGTGTGCGTGGGGTAGACTGTGCCGCGTGATTTTTCTGTAGCGACTACGGTTGCATTTGCGACGACGGCACCTGAGGCATCGACCACGGTTCCTGTGATCTTTGCACTGATGTCCTGCCCGTATGCAACCGAACATACGAGAAACATAAATAAACTACATAAAGCTAAGCGTACTTTCACTGATGGGCCTCCCATTCATTTCCTTCTTGAAGCTGTTGCGATGTTTTGCGGGAAAGTTCTAAACGAATCTGGTGCATCTCTTAGATCTCCGTTTGCTGTTTGCGCCTTAATTTCAAACGCACTGCAGTTTCAGGTTTCGTGCCTCTCATCCAGATCGTCTGCGTTTCTATCCGTGTGCGGGTTACTGGGCGTGCGCGCACCGGAAGCCTTCTAAAAAATGAGCTAAAAACACGTTGATGCCACTGCTCGACCCTAAAAAGCGGTCACTGCTTCGATGGCGGAATAGTATAGACAACTGTACTGACATGCAAGAAGAAAAATAACAGAAGTTTGACAGGAGAGAAATGCTCACTCGTCCTGCACCCTTGATTGGCGCGGGTTTTCGCGGATCAGAGCTTTAAATCAGCTACTTACGCTGGTCAAGATCTGACGCGTTACGGTGATTTAGAAATGATTGTTGGCGCAAAAACCTTGACCGCATAAAGCAAAGGCTTGGGGACGGTCGACTGCAACGCTTGTCAATCAGGATTTAGGCAGGTCCCTGGCGGGGGTGTTAAGGAATTCTTGTGGTTGTTCGTTTTTGCGAGGAGTTAGTGCCTTGTTCACACGACGCCGTGCTATCTGCGCGGTGGTTCCTGGAGATCGGATAGCTTCCCCAACTGGGGATCAGTTCGATGAATCAAAAGAGGCCAGCAAGCGCTCGCGAACAAAGACGATATGATCGCGCATGGCAGTGCGAGCCTCTCGCTTCGTATCTTTTTTCAGGGCTTGATAGATCTTCATGTGGGCTACCGGCGCGGTCGTCGCAGAGAGTTCGTATGACTTGGAGCGGCAGAGCAGAGCCTTCTGCTGGACGTTTTCCAGGACACGGCACAACTCCTGATTGCCGGTGGCCGCTGTGATGAGGCCGTGAAAACGCATGTCCTCTTCGATGTGCTCCAACTTGTTACCGGCTTTGAGAAACTTCTTTGTCTTGTTGATGCTGGCGGCCAGATCACTGAGCAGCTTTGGCGTGATCGTCGCGGCCTCGATAGCATGGACTTCGAGGACCTCGCGAAGCTCGTATAGGTCGCGAATCTCCTTTGGGGAGAACTGCCGTACGTAGGCGCCACGCCGTGCTTCGATAATGACGAGGCCTTCCGCTTCGAGCCGGTTAAGCGCCTCGCGGACGGGAGATTTGCTGATTCCGAGCTGCGTCGCAAGCGACTCTTCAGTCAGCCGGGAAAGTTCGCCCAGGGTCCCATCCAGCACGTTTTGCTTAATGCTCCGGTAGGTAAGCTCAGTAAGATTTGGGATTTTGGCCAGCTTAATCATTGTGGTTTGAGGATTTTACACGATCAAAGCCCGGAGGCGCGCCATTGGGAGAATTTGCGGGATCTGGGCGATATTAACGATTAGTTTCGCGAAGGTACCGACATGAGGCGGCTCGCTATCTTCGCTTGATGATGCCAACTTCCATTGACCGGCCCGAGACGATGGGACGATAGGAAAATTGGCTGGGTATCTGGGGGACTAGGTATTTGTCGAGCAGGATGATTCGCGGTTCGGAGTCGAGGGCGTCGTCCAAGGCTTTGGGCTGGAAGAGATATTTGTCATTAGGGACGCCGATTGGTGCGGGCTGTAGTTGGACCTGTTGCGCGGGCCGCTTGGCGTAGAAGACGCTGGTCGCAATCGATCGCTCATCTCCCTCCCACCACGTGAGCAGCGGGCCTGAGATTGGCTGGGGCTGGCTGAAGACATCGCGCAGAAGCTGGATCGATTCTTTCTCCGCAGAGACGATATCGGGGCCGACCTTCGCCTGGTGGAGTCTTCGGCGTGGGGCGGCCGTCAAGAAAGCGCTGGCGATGCAGATAATAATCGCGATGACGGCGGTTGCAGACCAGAAGGACTTTGGTGACTGTTGGCGCTTTCGTTGAAGTGATCTGAGTTGGTCTGCGAGGAAGACTGCCGCGACTACTGCGAGTGCCGGGTATGCCGGTGCGATGTAATGGGGAAGGCGGGTTTGGATCAGGGTGAAGAAGCAGAGAACGACGATTGCAAAGACTGCCCAAGTGCGTAACTCTTTGCGGCGGAGGCCTTCGAGGATTGCGAAGGGATAGAGGATGACGAAGGGTGCGGCAGAGATGAGAAGAACCCAGAAGTAATACCACCACGGCGTGATGTGATCTTCGATCTGATGGGTGGCGCGGGCGAGGACGTGGAGGCCGAGGTATTCGGAGAGAAAGGTGGTGCCGAAGCGATGAAACATGTAGAGGTGCCACGGGAGGACGAGCAGCAGGAAGAGTGAAAGGCCGAGCCAGAAGTGCCGGCCGAGGCGGGCCGGGTTCCAGCGCTCGAAGGCTGCGATGATGACGGCGGTTATGACCACGGTGATGCTGGCTGCGCCCTTGGTCATGAGGGCAATTGCCAGGCCGAGCCAGAAGAGATACCAGCCGATGGTTTGGCGATTCTGAATTGCGGTGAGGCCGCATAAAGCGATGCAACAGCCGAGGGAGAGGAGGACGTCCATCTCGCCGACGCGACAGACGTGAAGGAAGCCGAAGGTGGTGAGGAGGATGAAGGTGCTGAGCCACGCGGCGAGAGTGTCGTTTCTGCGTGCGAGCCATGCGTGCAGAAGCGCGATGATGACTACGCCTGAGGAGGCCGACCCTGCGCGGGCCCAGAACTCGTGGACGCCGAAGAGTTTGAAGAAGGCTGCGGTGATCCAGAGCATCAGGGGTGGTTTTTCGAACCACGGCTGGTAGTTCCAGTGAGGAATGAGCGCGCCGGTGGAGAGCATCTCGCGAGAGATTTCGGCGTAGATGCCTTCGTCCCAGTTGGTTAAGGGTTTGTGGCCTAACAAGGGTAATAGCACCGCGCAGGCGAGAAGAGTGGCAAGGAGTGTTGATGTGGTTTTCCAGTTACTCCTGCAGAGTTCAAGGATTCCTGCGGGCCGTGTTGTGTGCGTATTGTTGTCCATCGAGGCTATGCAGGCATGGTCGCGTGTTGCGGTGAGTGCTTTTAATCAGGATACGGCCTGGATTAGCTGCCGGGATGGTATTCGCGCTCGATGTGGCCTTTGAGATCAGAGCGGTAGAAGTAGACGTCGCGAAGATCGCCTGTGCTGTAGCGCTTGGCTTGATCGTTGAAGTGAGGAGAGGCTGGGTCGCCGCTTTCGCCTCCGGCGGTTACTGCTTTTGCGTGCACTTTTTCGCCGAACTCTACGACCGCGACGAAGCTGTTGCCGCCGGTGCCGTACCACTTCTTCGTTCCGGAATAAGGACGTGCGCCGAAGGAGGCGAGGGAGCCCCAGAGCGAGGAGGTAAAGCCGACAGGAATGCTTGAGGATGCGTCGTTGAACGGCTGGACGATGTCTCCGGTGAGGCGCTGGAAGCGGTTGATGTCGCCCCATGGTGTCTTCCAGGTGCCGAAGTCGGTGGTGAGACGGTCCGAAGCTGACGAGAGCGATTGCAGGAGCTGCTGCGATGAGACTTTGCTGCTGATGTAGTCCTCGACGGGGATGCCTGATTTTTTGGAGTCATCGAGGGTGTGGCGGCGGATGTCTTCGCCCCAGAAGACTGCCAGCGATGTGGGGACAGAGCTGACGGTCCAGCGATGGTCCCAGGTTCGGAGAAGGGTAATCTGATCGGCCAGTTTTGATTTCAGGGGATTGGAGGAGGAGGCTTCGTCCCACGCCTTGATGAGGGCGGGAAGAGGTTTGTCGAACCACGGGAGGTAGCTGTCGTAGGCGGCGGCGATGAGTGAGTCGAGGGTGAAGTCTTTTTTGTCTTTGAGGACGCGGATGGCGTGCAGGCCGCGGGCGGTCTCGGTGCCGGTCTCTACGTAGGCGGGATAGTCTACCCTTCGAAGACTGCTGGTGCCAGCACCAGACCACGGCCAGTTATTGCTGTTGTAGAGCCAGCCGCTCTTTGGGTTGAGGAGTTGCGGAAGCTCGTCGACGGTGAGGAGGCCTTGCCAATCTGTAGCTGGGTTGCTGCCGTCGACTGGTTTGGTGAAGTCGAAGCGGGTGTCGCGGCGCGGGATGAAGTTGCCGTGGAAGTAGGCGATGTCGCCGTCGGCGTCAGCGAAGACGGTGTTGTTCGAGGAGTTCGCTTTCAGCTCCAGCGTTTGACGGAATGACTTGTAGTCTTTTGCCTTGGTGCGGATGTAGGACTGGGTGAGCGCCTTGATTGGCTCCTGCATGATGCGGATGCTTACCCACTTGCCGTTTTCTTCTCGGATGATGGGGCCGTGACTGGTGCGGTAGATAGTGAATTTCTTTTCGGCCATGCCGTGAGCGGTCTTGTAGGGAACGGTGATCTGCTCTGCGATGAGAGGACGCTGCTCGTCTCTGTACTTGGAGTAGAAGCGGTCCCCCTTTCTAGTCACGGTTTCGAGATATTCGTCGACAGCATCGACGCCACTTGAGGTGTGCATCCAGCCGGCGCGCTCGTTGAAGCCCTGGTAGATGAAGAACTGGCCCCACGTCACTGCACCGTACGCGTCTAGGCCTTCGTCGCTGGCCATTTGAATTTCGGAGCGAAAGAAGAAGGAGGTGTGGGGGTTGATGAGTAGCAACGCATGGTGGGCGGCGGTGTTCGAGGGCGCGATGGCTATGCCGTTCGACCCGGTGGGCTCGGGTGGATCGCTGTCGTGGACGTAGGGCGTCGGGGTGAGTGAAGCAGTGATGTTGTTTGCATGGATGGTGGGCGGGTTGCTGTAGAAGGCTTCGAGTTCCGCTAGATCGATACGCTCGATGTCGCCGCCGATGCTGCCTTCGGTGAAGGAGAGGGCCATCCACGGCTCGAAGTGCTTGATGACTCGCGGCTTTACTTCAGGATGCTTGAAGAGGTAGTAGTTGAGGCCGTCGGCGAAGGAGTTCATCAGGTTTTGTAGCCATGCCGGGCTGGCAGCGTACTGGGCTTTTAGTTCGGCGGGATCGATGAAGAGCTTCATGCGAAGGTCTTGATAGATCTTTGATTCACCTTCGGCCTCGGCGAGGCGGCCCATTGCGTTGATGTAGTTGGTCTCGACGCGGTTGAAGTCGTCTTCGGCCTGGGCGTACTCCATGCCAAAGACGGCGTCGGCGTCGGTCTTTCCGTAGATGTGTGCGATGCCCCAGTCGTCGCGAATGATTGTGACGTTTTGTGCCTCTTGCTGCCAGCGGGCTTCGTCCGGGTTTAGCGCCGCGTGGAGAGTGGAGGACGAGGATACGATCGCTAAGACAAAGATGAACTTCTGAAGTTTCAGGGAAGGTCCGTTCTTCATTAACTGCTTGTCTCCACCGGTGAAGATGAAACAACTTGCCTCTAACGCAAGCGCAGGAACGAGCCTAACGTCGGGTTCGACCAGTTTACCTGTCGAGGGAGATTGCTTCCGGTTAGAAGAAGAACTTCGCGGCGAGTGTACGAGGCGGGGAGGCGCGGCGCTGACGATTTTGCCGAAGTTGTTGGTCGTAAAACTGGTCGAGGCTGAAGTTGTTGAATTCGTGCGACCCATCGGTGTTGATCTTGAGCGGGCCAGAAAGGCGATGACGTCTATGGCTGTTCGGATTTACGTGCGCGCTTGAGGATAGATTCTCTTTGGTTTCAAGGTAACAACGTTGTCGCACAGGAGCGCAATGTCCAGACTTTTCCGTTGAATCGCAGGTCGGTTAGAGACAAGGGTGCGATGTCGATGCGCCAAAAAGACTGAACAGGTGCGTTCAAAAGATGAACCACTGCGCTGCGGATTACGGCGGGATGAGTGACGGCGATTGTATGATCGTCCACTCGCTGTTGATTGAGCCACCTGGCTACGCGGTCGATCAGATTTGCTATCGATTCTCCTTTGTGGGGGCTGGCGGCCGGATCCGCTAACCATGTTGCAACGGCTTCAGGATCTTTTGTTTGAATGTCGCTGAGTTCAAGGCCGCGCCAGACCCCGTAGTCGCAGTCTCGAAGTTCGGGCGTTGCGGTTGCTGTTAGTCCCAGTGCCTGGGCTGTCTGTTGTGTTCTTCGCTCAGGGGCGGACAAGACCTTTTGAACTTTGGGAGCCTTCCAGCCGAGTGCGATGATCTTCGAGATCTCTTGCTGCTCGAGTGGCTCATCCAGTGGAAATGCTGCTCGCCGCTGGGCTTGGGTGGCTGCGTGACTGATGAGAGTTAGTCGTGTTGTCACGCTGTTCGATTCTCCATGAGCGGCATGACACAAAAATTGCGTCTGTTTATAGCCAGCTCTCTTGACACTGATGATACCGAGACATAGGGTTAGAGAAGCCTTTGAAGCAAAGTGAAGAAGCCGGTGCAACTCCGGCACGGTCGCGCCACTGTGATCGACTCCGCAGAGTCGAAAGTCAGACCTCATTTCGTATATCAGGCGAGCACGTAGTCGGGACGCACGATCCCAGGAGGTTTCAACATGGCTCAGTCCGCAGTCGGTTCCATATCTCGGCCCATATCTGTTCCGGTCATTCCTCTGGGTGAGTTATTGCCCTGGACAGTCTTCGGCGGTCTTGTGATGTTGCTGGCAATCTACTTTGTCGGTGCGGAACAAGGAGCGACGGCACTCTTCCATGGCCGGGCTGTTCACGAGTTTGTTCATGATGGACGCCATCTTCTTGGCTTCCCCTGCCACTAAACTGACGACTTTGAACGCTCGAACGCTGCTTCTACGAGGGATGCTGGTCGGCATCGTTGCGGGATTGCTCGTCTTTGGCTTTGCTCGATGGATCGGGGAGCCCCAGGTGGACAGGGCCATCGCATTCGAGAGTAGCGTAGAGCAGGCCAAGGGTGAACCTGCCGAACCAGAGATGGTTAGCCGCAAGGTGCAACGCGGAGTTGGTCTCCTGACTGGGGTCGTTGTCTACGGAGCAGCGATTGGCGGGATCTTCGGACTTGTCTTCGCGTTTGCCTATGGGCGCATCGGTGATCTTGCTCCACGAGCACTCTCTGCGTTGCTGGCGGCCATCGCATTTGTGACGATTGTCCTGGTTCCCAATCTCAAATATCCGGCGAATCCACCTGCGGTCGGCAACCCTGAGACGATTGGTGTGCGTACAGCCGCGTTCTTCCTGCTGATTGCGTTTTCGATTGCGGCGATGGTGTTGGCCATTCAAGTAGGCCGCTACCTAAGTCTTCGATACGGCTCATGGAATGGATTTTTGCTGGCTGCCGGATTGTTCGTTGTCATTATGAGCGTGGTTTCGCATTTTCTACCTCAAATCGACGAAGTTCCGGCTGGGTTCCCGGCGACTTTGTTGTGGCGATTCCGCGTCGCGACTCTGGAGTTGCAGACAGTCTTGTGGGCAACGGTTGGGTTGCTTTTCGGATGGCTCACTGAACGCGATACGCATTCACCACGTGCCAGCCGCCTCTGATTGTCGAGTGCAAGTTGCAACCTCAGTGATGTTTGAGAGCGGGGCGTAGTGGTTTCAATTCGCCATCGTTCGGAACCGGTTTGAGGTCGAGTAGTTTGGCGATGAAGTCGTAGACGTCAACGTTGGGAAAGCTTGGAAGCTTCGTGCCGGGTCGAATGTCGGGACCGTTCGCAACGAAGATCGCCTTCATCTCTGGCATGCGGGTGACGTCGTAACCGTGCTCGCCTACTGGCGGTTTGCGCGTGGTTTCGTGTGCGCGAAAGATGTATGGGCCGTTCGGCACGATCACCGGATCGCCTTCGCGCGGGTTCTCGTTGAAGTGCAAGTAAGTGGGAACATCGGAGCGACGATAGGCTGTGAATCGAGGATCGGGGTGAGCGCGAAAGCTCTCGTACGCCTTTTCCGCGTCTCCTTCGGTTTCTGCATATAGAAGGGTGCCATCGGTCTTGAAGTGCGTCAGGTCTGCGTACTTATCGAGCGTGATCCAGTCGCCTTCGACCTTTACCATGCCGTGGTCAGCGAGAACGATGAGGTCGATGGGCAGATGGGTTGCGTCAAGGTCGCGCTTCAGTTCGCCGATGAGTGCATCGACGTGATGCACCTGATCTCGCTCTTCGGTGGAGTCCGGGCCGTAGATGTGGCCGGCATGATCGGTGTTGCTGTAGTAGAGCGTGATGAAGTGCGGACGCTTCGCAGGCGGAAGATTGAGCCACGCTATGACCTGATCGATGCGTTTGCTGTCGTCAAACTTGTCATCGAAGTGAACGTATTCGTCGGGACGCTCGCCAGCGATCATCGCCTCGGAGCCGGGCCAGAAGAATGAAGCGGCGCGCATTTGCTGCTGCTCGGCCAATGACCACAGCGGCGTGCCTTTGTACCAGCTGCCGTCGGAGTTTGTTTGAGAGCTGGTGTAGGAGTAGAGTTCGCGGCGGACAGGATCGTAGAAGACGTTGCTCACAATTCCGTGATGCTCTGGGTAAAGACCGGTGACCAGAGTGACGTGATTGGGAAACGTAATGGACGGATAGGCGGGCAGCATGCCGTCGGGAGCAGTGGCTCCGGTGCGGGCCAGTTCAGCGATGTTCGGCGCGCCCCACTCCTTTGGATAGTCGTAGCGGAAGCCGTCCAGAGACACTAGAACAACGTAGTGTTTTTTCTGCTGTCGGGGTGAGTTCGGAACGCCTTCAACTTCGACGATCTTTCCTCTTTCGGAAGAGGCAGGAGGGACAGCCTGAGCAACTGCTCTGATCGAAGTTGACGCTCCGGATGAGAGACACGCGATGAGGAGGAGATGTCGGGCGAACAAAATGATGCTCCTTGATTTGCTCGCCAGGCGAGCTTTAGCGTTAGACGAATGGGAGACTGGCGCGGCAGTACTGCGATTCTATTTTCTACTATTTCGGCATGCGTCGGTGTTCCTCCGGGGTAGCACGGCGGACATCGCGATCCGAATTGCGTTCGCGAATGATTTGATAGGAGTAACCTATCCACTTCAGGAGGAAATGTGGCGGCAGATTCAGTTCGGGTAGTCTCCGATCTCAAAGAGCTTCGGGCGTTGACGGCGGACGCGAATGGCGCCCAACGCGTAGCGTGGACTCCGGTTTGGCTTGAGGCAAGAGCGTGGTTTCAGAGCAAACTGCAGGGCCTTCCGGTGGAACACCACTACGACGCTGCCGGAAACTCGTGGACGACTTTGCGGGGCAAGTCAGATCGCTCGCTTCTTCTTGGAAGCCATCTGGATTCGGTTCCGAACGGCGGGTGGCTGGATGGCTGCCTGGGATTTCTTGCGGGCTTTGAGGTGCTGCGCGGTCTCATCGAGGATTTCGACGGCAAACCGCCGATCACGATTCGCCTCGTCGACTGGGCCGATGAAGAGGGCGCCCGATTTGGGCGGAGCCTTTTCGGCTCGTCTGCGTTTGCGGGAACCCATACCATCGAAGCCGACCGTCAGCGCTCGGATCGCGATGGAGTTCGTTTGGAAGATGCTCTGCGGACATGTGGAGTTGATGTTGAGCAAATCGGTGAAGCGGCACTGGAGCGAAGAGACGCTGCCGCTTACCTGGAGCTGCATATTGAACAGGGACCAGTTCTCGAGTCCATGCATCTTCCACTCGGTGTAGTGCTTGGAACCAAGGGTGTTGAGCGACACGCAATCACCTTTCATGGACAGGAGGCGCACTCTGGATCGACGCCGATGAGGGTGCGTCGAGATGCGCTGGCTGCGGCGGCAAAGCTTGCGCTCGAGATACGTTCGATTGCGCGAAAGTACCCGGATGCCGTCGCTACGATGGGCAGTGTGAAGACATTTCCAGGCATCGTGACGGCGGTGGTTGGACGATGCGAGACGACTCTCGATATGCGGGATCTTGATGCGGAGATTCTTGCGTCGATGTTAGCTGAGGCCCGGAAGGCAAGCGAGCGTTTCGCGGATGAAGAAGGCTGTACTGTCGATTGGTCGAAGATTTGGAGCATAGAACCCGTTCCATTTGATCCAGCGCTGATCGCACTGTGCGACGAAGCGGTGCGAGAGACGGCCGGAGTTTCTCACCGGCTGCCTTCGGGGCCTCTGCACGACGCGGCCGAGGTTTCGCGCGCAGGTATACCGACCGTGATGATGTTCGCTCAATCGCTCCGCGGGCTCAGCCACAACAAGGCTGAGGATACGAAGAACGAAGATCTGGCGCTGGCGGTGCAGGCTTTTAATCTGCTTGCAAGAAAGACGTTGAATTTGCTGAACAGATAAGGAGAGGCTAGCCTTTGCGGGAGGGGCACATGAACTGCTGCAGGCTTTAAAAGTGATGGTCAATCAGCATCTCATCGGAATTTTCCTGCGTGGCTGGGCGGTTTGCTGAGATAGTGCATAATAGTCACTCCTGAACCGTAAACAGAGTGAAACCACGAGGAGGATCATGTTGTCTTCCATGATGCAAAGGCTTTTTGATTGGAGGCGTTCGTTGAGATCTACGAATGTTGCCGAGGGGCTTCGTGGCGCTGAGCCTGGTGTGGATCTCAGTGGCTGCCTCGTTACGACGGAGGCCGCTGGATCGCTATGAGCGAACGAGTTCCCTTTCATCAGCAGATTACAGATCATCCTGAGCTAGCCGAGCGTTTCGGGGATCTGCATCCGCCATTCGATAGACAAGCTGCGGTACCCGAAGCAAATCGCTGCCTCTATTGCTTCGATGCTCCCTGCACGATTGCTTGCCCGACACATATTGATGTGCCGAGTTTTATCAAGAAGATTGCCAGCGGTAATCTTGCCGGCTCTGCGCGGACCATCCTGGATGCAAATATCCTTGGGGCGAGTTGCTCCCGCGCATGCCCGGTGGAGGTGCTGTGCGAGGGAGCTTGTGTGATGCATCGCTACAATAAGCAGCCGATTCAGATTGCGCGGTTGCAACGGTTTGCGATGGATGCGCTGCACGATAGTGGGGCTCCGCTTCCGTTTGAGCCCGGAGCTGAGACGGGCTTGTCCGTTGCCCTCATCGGGGCTGGGCCAGCGTCGCTCGCGTGTGCGGCCGAGCTCCGTCGGCGCGGAATTCGCGCCAGTCTGTATGACGCGCGACCGTTGCCGGGTGGGCTGAATACCTACGGTGTCGCTGAGTACAAGCTGCCTCTCGCGGAGAGTCTGCGCGAGATCGATATGCTCGCGCAGTTGGGAGTTGATTTTCATTTTGAGACGACGGTTGACACGGTTAGGCTCGCTGAGCTCGAGCGTGAGCACGATGCGGTTTTTTTGGGGATAGGGCTAGGCGCGATTCATCAACTTGGAGTCGCCGCGGAACAGCTTGCTGGCGTCACGAATGCACTTGATTTGATCGCGGGTTACAAATCGGGATCGTTGACGGCGGTCCCTGCGCGCGTGGTTGTCGTGGGCGCCGGGAATACTGCGATCGATGCGGCGATAGCCTCAGTTCGCTTGGGCGCCACTGATGTGACCATCGTGTATCGGCGCGGGTTAAAACAGATGTCGGCATTTACGTTTGAATATGAGCACGCGAAGGATGAGGGAGTGAAGTTTTTATGGCACGTGCAGCCGATCGGTATTCGAGGTAATAAGGTCGTGGAAGGACTCGAACTGACGAAGCTTACGTCGACCGAGGATGGTTCGATTGTGCCAGAGCGTGGTTCAGAGTTTCTGCTGGCGGTTGATCTGGTTGTGCTATCGATCGGGCAGGCGACACATACGACTTTTCTCGCTGAGTATGGGGACGGCCCTGCGGAGATCAAGCTGGAACGCGGTCGCATTCTGATCGATCGAGCTACAGGCCAGACGTCCAATCCGAAGTTTTTTGCAGGGGGAGATTGTACGAATGGCGGACGAGAGGTTGTCGACGCAGTAGCAGACGGAAAGCGTGCCGGCATTGGCATCGCCGCGTGGCTGGAGGAACAGCATGTCCATGTCTAAGCCTAAGCCGACACTCGAGACGACATTTTGCGGTATTAGATGCTTGAATCCGTTTTGGCTTGCTTCGGCGCCGCCGACCAACTGCGGCGAACAGGTTATGCGGGCATTTGATGCAGGCTGGGGCGGGGCGGTGTGGAAGACGATCGGGGAGCCGATTACGAATGTCAGTTCGCGCTACTCCTCGATCGATTGGGAGGGTCGGCGCATGATGGGGTTTAACAATATTGAACTCATCTCAGATCGTCCGATTGAGGTTAACCTGCAAGAGATCGCTGAGGTGAAGCGGCGGTATCCAAAGCACGTTGTTATTGCTTCGCTGATGGTCGAGAGTAAACGCGAGACGTGGCACGATATTGTGCAACGGGCGGAGGACGCGGGGGCGGATGGACTTGAGCTGAACTTCGGGTGTCCCCATGGGATGAGTGAGCGCGGTATGGGTTCGGCTGTAGGGCAGGTGCCAGAATATTGCGAGCAGATTACGGGATGGGTGAAGGAGAAGGCTCGGACGCCGGTGATCGTCAAGCTGACACCAAACATCTCTGATATTCGTCTTCCTGCTCGGGCCGCGAAGCGCGGAGGCGCCGATGCGCTTTCCGCTATCAACACGATCAACTCGATCACAGGGATTGATCTCGACACGTTCCAGCCATCTCCAAATGTCGATGGGAAGAGTTCGCATGGCGGCTACTGTGGACCTGCGGTGAAGCCGATCGCATTGAATATGGTTCAGCAGGTGCAGTCGGACGCGATGAGCGCGCTTCCACTTTCAGGAATCGGCGGCATTGGAAGCTGGCGCGATGCGGCAGAGTTCATTTTGCTTGGGTGCAGTACTGTGCAGGTTTGCACTGCGGCGATGCATTATGGCTACCGCATCGTCGAAGATATGAAGGATGGTCTGTTGGGATGGATGGAGGATAAGGGTTTTGCGACGCTCGAAGACTTTCGCGGATTATCACTTCCGAATGTGGTCGAGTGGAAGCAGCTGAATCTGAACTATCAGATCGTCGCTCGCATCCATGAGGATATATGCATTGGATGCCAGCTTTGCTATACGGCGTGCTGGGACGGGGCCCATCAGTGCATTCACCTTGATCGGACTTCGGCGGTACCTGACACGACGCGAACGCCGGCGATGGTTGAAGCTGAATCTGCTCGACATATTTCGACGACACCGATTCCCAAGCTGGATGCGGGAGGCTCGAGTCGTACGAACGCGGTTACGCCGCTTGAGCGAATCCCGCGTGTCGATGAACATCATTGCGTTGGTTGCAATCTTTGCTCTCTGGTTTGCCCGGTGGAGAACTGCATCACAATGGAGCGCGTCGATAAGGAGCTTCCGTTTGAGAGTTGGGAAGAGCGCACCGCCAAGGGTCTCGTGCCACCGGGAGCGCGAGAAGTAATGAGTACGAATACCTGACATCTATAGATGTGTATCGATCCCTTTGTTGGTTGAACGTTTGGAGCGAAGTATGGGAATTTTGATACAAAATGGCACCGTTGTTACCGCAGAGCGCGTCGAGAAGGCGGATGTGCTTATTGAAGGAAGCACTGTACGGGAGGTGCGCGCGGCGATCGACCCCACGGGACACTCGCTCGTAGATGCCAGCGGACTTTTTGTGCTTCCAGGCGGCATCGACGCGCACACCCATATGGATATGCCGTTCGGAGGGACAGTCTCTGCTGATGATTTTCTGACTGGAACACGTGCGGCAGCGATTGGGGGCACAACGACGATCGTTGACTTCGCCATTCAGGCCAAAGGGACGCGGATGCGTGACGCGCTGGATATCTGGCTTGCAAAGGCGGAAGGCAAAGCGTGCATCGACTATGGACTGCATATGATCGTGACGGACCTTGGCTCCGACAACGGCAAGCAGGGGCTGCACGATATGGACGACATGGTGCGGGAGGGTGTGGCGAGTTTCAAACTTTTTATGGCGTATCCGAACGTTTTGATGGTGGATGACGCCACGATCTTCAGAGCGCTGCAGCAGACTGCGAAGAATGGCGCACTGGTCTGCATGCATGCGGAGAATGGGAGCGCAATCGATGTGATTGTGCAGCAGGCGCTTGCCGAGGGTAAAACTGCGCCGATCTATCACGCGCTGACGCGGCCTACAAAAGCTGAGGCGGAAGCTGTGAATCGTTCGATTGCACTTGCCGAGATGGCGGGAGTTCCTGTTTACATCGTCCATCTGTCGAGTGAAGATGCACTGAATCAGGTTCGCGAGGCGCGTGATCGCGGTGTTCCTGCATTTGCGGAGACGTGTCCGCAATATCTGCTGCTCTCGATCGAAGACCAGATGCCAGGGAAGAGCTTCGAAGAGGCAAAATATGTTTTTACTCCACCGCTGCGTGAGAAGAAGAATCAGCCTAAGCTATGGGACGGCCTTGCGACGGACAACTTGCAGGTGGTATCGACCGACCACTGCCCGTTCTGTTTCGCAGATCAGAAGCAACTGGGCAGGGATGACTTCACGAAGATTCCAAATGGTGGCCCGGGAGTTGAGAACCGTTTGCAACTGCTCTACCACTTTGGCGTGAACTCCGGAAAGATCACGCTGCAGCGATTTGTAGAAATCACTGCGACAGCGCCAGCACGCATCTTTGGCATGTATCCGAAGAAGGGGACGATCGCTGTCGGTTCTGATGCCGACATCGTACTGTGGGATCCTGAGGCCGAGCATCTGATCACCGCTGCCACTCACAATATGCGCTGTGATTTTTCTATGTTTGAAGGTTGGAAGGTGAAGGGCAATGCGCGTCAGGTGTACTCGCGCGGAGAGCTCGTCGCGGACAGAGGACGCTATGTCGCGGCTACAGGGAGAGGCGAGTATTTGCGGCGAGAGGCAAGGGGAGGGGCATGGCAGTGAGCTCAATCACCTCTGGCGTGCTCGATGAATCAGCGGCATCCCTTGCAGCGCAGCACGATCCCCGGCTGTATAACAAGGATCTCGCGCCGACCACAGCCACGCAGCGTACCTGGGGAACCTACAACTACATCGCGCTTTGGTTTTCGATGTCGATGGAGGTGACGACGTACATGCTGGCGTCGTCGCTGATTGCGGGTGGCATGAACTGGAAGCAGGCGATCCTTACGATTCTTCTTGGGAACTTGATCGTACTCGCACCGATGCTTCTGAATGCACACGCGGGAACAAAGTACGGTATTCCCTTTCCTGTGTTTGTGCGTGCGAGCTTCGGTACGCGTGGGGCGAACCTGCCAGCGATGTTGCGTGCTATTGTGGCGTGCGGATGGTTTGGTATTCAGTCGTGGTTGGGGGGCCAGGCGATCGCAGCGATGATTGGCGTGCTATGGCCTGTGACGGCGCACATGCCCTCTGTGCTTTGGGCCAGTTTTCTGGGGTTCTGGCTGTTGAATATGTACGTGGTGTGGCGTGGAGTTGAGTCGATACGATTTCTTCAGAGCTTCTCTGCGCCGTTCATGCTAGTGATGTCGCTGACGCTGCTCTTTTGGATGCTGCATAAGGCGGGCGGTTTTGGGCCGATGCTTTCTGCTCCGAGCAAGTTTCAGACGACGGGCGACTTTCTGCGTTTCTTCTTTCCGTCGTTGACGGCGATGGTCGGGTATTGGGCGACTCTGTCGCTTAATATCCCGGACTTCACTCGCTACGCGAAATCACAGGATTCGCAGATTGCAGGACAGGCTTTTGGCTTGCCAGTTGCAATGGTGCTCTACTCTTTTATCGGCATCGCTTGCACTTCGGCGTCGGTGACCATCTTTGGCGAGGCGGTGTGGTCACCAATTACATTGCTCGGACGTTTCCATCAGCCTCTGGCAGCTTTGCTTGCCTTGATTGCGCTGCTGATCGCAACGCTGAATGTGAATATCGGGGCGAATGTGGTTTCGCCTTCTAATGATTTCTCAAATCTTGCTCCGGGATTGATCAGCTTCCGCACTGGAGGTTTGATAACTGGATTGCTCGGCCTCGCGATGATGCCGTGGAAGCTGATGAGCAGCTTTGGCAACTACATCTTCGGTTGGCTCATTGGGTATTCGGGTTTGCTGGGGCCGGTCGCGGGCATCATGGTCGTGGATTATTTTTTGATACGAGGGACACTACTGGATACTGTGTCGCTTTACCGACGAGGTGGGCCGTATGAATATACGCGTGGAGTGAACCCTCGGGCGATTGTTGCTTTGGTCGCCGGCGTGGTTGTCGCGCTGATCGGGCTCGCTGTGCCGGTTCTGCGATTCCTCTATGACTACGCATGGTTCGTCGGCTTTTTTATTGCTGGCGCCAGCTACTATGTCCTTATGTTGAGATATGAGTTCGCTACTCCGGCAGAGACCGGTGCAATGGCAAACTCAAGTCTCAAGGAACAGGAGCCATCATGAGCCTCACAGATGCCGTCGAGCCACAGAGCTCCAACAAATCACAGAGTCTGACCAGCCAACAGGTTGTCGACCTTACGCGACAGTACAACTACGGCACGTGGCGGTTCCAGAAGGGCTGGAACCCTATGCACATCGTTGATGCGGAGGGTTGTTACATCATCGATGGTGCGGGTAAGCGCTACCTGGATTTTTCGTCGCAGCTTATGTGCTCCAACCTTGGCCATAAGAATCAGGCCGTCATCGATGCGATTGCGAAGCAGGCTCAGGAGTTGAGCTATGCGATGCCGGGATATGCTACGACAGCGCGCGCTGAGTTGTCGCAGCTTCTGGTGGAGGTGCTGCCGAAGGGCCTGAGCAAGTTTTTCTTCACGACCTCTGGGACCGAGGCTAATGAAGCTGCGTTCAAGATCGCGCGCATGTATACCGGGAAGACGAAGATCATTGCGCGATATCGCTCGTACCACGGTTCGACGGCCGGCTCCATCGCTGCGACCGGAGATCCGCGACGGTGGGCAATGGAGCCGAGCGGCAAAGGTCAGGGGATTCTCTTCGGGCCGGAGGTGCACTGCTACAAGTGCCCGATACGGCATACGTATCCGGGCTGTGGGATCGCGTGCGCGGACTACATCGAGCACATGATTCGGAATGAGTCGGATGTGGCTGCAGTTTTGGTCGAGCCGATTGTTGGGACGAACGGCGTCATTGTCCCGCCTGATGAGTACATGCCGAAGCTGCGTCGGATCTGCGATGAGTATGGGGTGCTCCTCATTGCTGATGAGGTGATGACAGGATGGGGACGGACGGGCGAATGGTTTGCGATGAACCATTGGGGAGTTGTTCCGGATATTCTCGTTACCGCTAAGGGCATTACGTCGGCCTATGTTCCGCTTGGGCTGTGCGCTACGAGTGAGAAGATCGCGGAGTTCTTTCAGGACCATTACTTCGCGCATGGTCATACTTACGAAGCGCATCCGCTTACGCTTGCGCCAGCCGTTGCGACGATTCGGGAGATGCAGCGTCTGGGCCTTGTGGAGCGGGCTCGAGAGCTTGCACCTTATGTTGAAGGCAAGCTGAACGAAGTCAAGGCGAAGCATCCAAGTGTCGGCGATGTCCGCGGAAAGGGATTGTTCTGGGCGGTTGATCTGGTTAAAAATCGGATCACGAAGGAGCCGTTCAATACATATTCTGACAAGGTGTCGGGCAAGCCGCTGCTGGTTGATCAGATCGCCGCAAAGATTCTTGCCGATGGAGTGACGATTCAGGCGTGGGTTTCGCACTTCGTCGTTGCGCCACCGCTTATCGTGACGAAGGAAGAGATCGATCGTGGGATTGGCGCTCTTGACGAGCACCTCGCCATGGCTGACGCTGCTGTCACGCAGTGAGTTGATGGCTTTTTGCGCGAGAACGGTCGTTCGTCAGCCAAGGGTCGGCATCGTCGTGTCGACTCCCTTGCGGATTCCAGTGGGCCAGCGCGATGTGACCGTTTTTAGTCGCGTGTAGAAGCGGACGCCCTCGGGTCCGTGGACCGAATGATCACCGAAGAGCGAGCGTTTCCACCCACCGAAGCTGTGAAAGGCCATGGGCACTGGGATCGGGACGTTAATGCCGACCATGCCTGCCTGAACACGATGAGCGAAGTCGCGTGCGGTGTCGCCGTCACGGGTGAAGATGGAGGTTCCGTTGCCGAACTCATGGTCGTTGATCAGTTGGAGTGCGGTCTCGAAGTTGTTCACGCGGACAACGCCCAAGACTGGACCGAAGATCTCTTCACGGTAGATCTTCATCTCTGGTTTGACGTGATCGAAGAGGCACGCGCCGAGGAAGAATCCATTTTCATTGATCAGCGAGTGAGTACGTCCGTCGACGACAAGTTGGGCACCCTCCGATTCGCCATGTTGAACGTAGCTGGTGACTCGATCGAGATGAGCCTTTGTGACTAAGGGACCGAGCTCAGAGCCTTCCTTCATGCCGTCGCCCATCTGAAGGCTTTGAATGCGCTGCTCGAGCTTGCCGACCAAGGTGTCGGCGGTTGTGTTTCCGACGGTCACTGCGACCGATATGGCCATACAACGTTCTCCTGCCGAACCATAGGCCGCGCCGACGAGGGCGTCTGCGGCCTGGTCGAGGTCTGCGTCCGGCATGACGATCATGTGATTCTTGGCACCGCCGAGCGCCTGAACGCGTTTACCGTGCTTGGTGCCTTCGCGGTAGACGTACTCGGCGATCGGCGTGGAACCTACGAAGCTGATGGCTTGGATGGTGGGGTGGGCGAGTAGTGCGTCCACTGCGATCTTGTCGCCGTGGATTACGTTGAAGACGCCGTCGGGAAGGCCGGCTTCCTTGAGCATTTCGGCGAGAAGGAGCGAGGCGCTTGGATCGCGCTCGCTGGGCTTGAGGATGAAGGTGTTACCACAGGCGAGGGCGATGGGGAACATCCACATGGGAACCATCGCGGGGAAGTTGAAGGGTGTTATTCCCGCTACGACGCCGAGGGGCTGGCGCATGGACCAACTGTCGATATCGGCGCCCACCTGCTCGGTGTATTCGCCCTTTAGCAGTTGAGGGATGCCGGTAGCGAACTCGACTACTTCAAGACCGCGCGTGGCTTCGCCCTTCGCGTCGGAGAAGACCTTACCGTGCTCGCTGGTGAGGATAGCTGCAACCTCATCAAGGCGACGCTCGAAGATTTCGCGGAAGCGGAATAAAACTCGAGCTCTTCGGAGTGACGGCTGGGCAGACCACGCAGGAAATGCGGCGGCAGCGGCAGTGACGGCAGCATCTACCTCCGCTGCGGTTGCCAAGGCGACCCTTGACTGCGCTTCTCCAGTAGCAGGATTGTAGACATCGCTGAAACGTTCGGAGCGGGAGATCAGTGTCTGACCATTGACCCAGTGATGGATCTCGCGGAGGTGACGGTCGGCGGGGAGCGGATGGGTGAGAGTTGATGTCGCGGACATTCGGAGGCCTCCGTTGAGAGAATTTATCGTATCAGTCTTCACCGGTATCCTTCTCCCATAGGTTCAGAATGACTCGTACGCCAAACTTATGTTATTGAGTGAAAATAAGTTCAGCAGATTATGGGTTGACAACGTTTAGCTGCGGATTTGTGTGGCATTCCAAACTCAATATTTCTCACGCGTCACTTAAACCTGCGATGAAGTTATGATGTTCGCACTCGGGAGTCTGTGGTGCAACAAGGGGGCGATTGCTATGACAGCAAGATGGAGGCAGGTGCTGATCGGGATTGGCGTTCTTTCGTACAGCTTTTTTGCGGGAGCGACCGATCTGACGATTCACTTGAACGGTTCACAGACGATCTCGCGGAATACGATAAAGTTTCAATGCGACGCGCAAGGGCCGAAGATGGGTCTCCCTGATGGTGTGTTTTCAGTTGAGTACCTGAACGGGGCGGGCAATAGTCTCGCGATCGTTCCTGTCGGCGGAGATTCGCGGATCTTTGTGAACGTTGTCTCGGGCTCCGGCGCAAGATATGCCGCTGGGGAGTATATCTGGTGGGATGCGGGCGGACGCGGAGTTACCTTTTCGTCTGATTCGCTTGCCGGTAAGATGTCGTCTTCGTGCCATCATGTGCCGTAACCGATGGCGCGAGAACAAACACCTGTCAGCTTCATCAAAAACAACGAATGAACACGTTTTCTGTTCGCTAGTGGTGCCGATGAAGATGAGAAGTTCCATGATCGAGGAAGCTGCTTGAAAGAGGCTCACGCGCTATGCCGAAGGATCACGGAGATGAAGCGGTAGAGGTGCTCTCGATCGAAGGGCATGAAGTTCGAATCACACATCCTGACAAGCTCTACTTCTCTAAGCAGACGAAGCTCTCGAAGATTGATCTGGTACGTTACTACCTGGCGGTTGCACCGGGTGCGCTGGTCGGTATTCGCGATCGTCCGATCGTGCTGAAGCGATTTGTCCATGGTGCCGAAGGTGAAGCCTTTTATCAGAAGCGTGCGCCTGCCGAGCGGCCTGCATGGATTCGAACGGTTACACTCTCTTTTCCGTCTGGCCGCACTGCCGAAGAGCTTGTTATTGACGAAGCCGACGGACTGGCGTGGATCGTGAATCTAGGTTGCATTGAGTTACATCCGCATCCGGTGCGGTCTACGGATCTCGAACACCCGAATGAACTACGTGTGGATTTAGATCCTGGTCCTGGCGTGGGTTGGACTGACGTGCGCCGTGTTGCACTAGAGGTAAAGTCAGTTCTTGAAGAGGTTGGCCTGCAAGGTTGGCCGAAGACCAGCGGTTCGCGTGGCATGCATGTAAACGTGCGGATACATCCTCGTTGGAGCTTTACGGAGGTACGGCGAGCAGCGCTGGCGCTGTCTCGTGCTGTGGAGCGCAGGCTGCCTGGCGTCGCTACTTCGAAGTGGTGGAAAGAGGAGCGCCATGGCGTGTTTCTTGACTACAACCAGAATGCAAAAGATCGGACGACGTGCTCCGCTTATTCTGTGCGACCTTTGCCCGACGCGCGTGTGTCCACGCCCCTTAGCTGGGACGAGGTCCCCGATTGCGAGCCAGCAGATTTTACGGTGCTGACCGTTCCGAAGCGGTTTGCCGAGATCGGCGATCCTCACGCCGACATGGACTCTGCAGCCGGCTCGTTAGAGGGGTTGCTCGAGCTTGCCGCGACAGACGAAGCTGCAGGGCTAGGCGATGCACCGTGGCCACCGCACTTTCGTAAGATGGCTGGAGAAGCGCCGCGGGTCGTTCCTTCGCGCGCCAAGACTGCTACCAAAACAACGCGGACCAAGATGCCACTTGTAGTGGTTGCTAATTCTCCTGATAAGGAAGCTGCGTTAGCGGGGCTTGAACGGTGGAAGTTGAACCACTCAGATGTGGCGCATTTGCTGGCTGAAGAGGATGTGCTGATTGACTCGATGCGGGGAAGGTCATCCACTTGGACTCGGATTCGAGTGAATTTGCGGCATGTGCCTGAGGAGAGCCGGCCGTCGCAGGAGACCCCTGATCCAGATGATGATCCAACGCGGGAGTGGCGGGCGAAACGCAGTAAGAAGTGAGCCTTCTCGATATCGTTAGCGGCCGCTGGCGAAGATTTCCATCAACTCTTGTGGCGGAACGACTTCAAGCTGAGCGTATGTACAGTCGCTGGGTCTCTTGTCGGTGCGCCATCTGCGAAACTGGGCCATGTGACGAAACCTACGCCCCTGCATGTGCTCGTAGGCTACCTCGACCACTAGCTCCGGGCGCAGGGGCTCCCAAGATAGATCCTTGCCCTGGCTCCATCGGCTCTGGCCGCCGGGCATTCGATGTCCCCCGGCGGGACTGTCTGTTTCATGTGTGTTTGAAGAACTCCAGGGGTGGTTGATTAGCGCGTCCTTGCGGAAGGGTGAGAGGTATTCCACTAACTCTTGGCGCTTCTTTTGCGTGAAGCTGGCGGAGACTCCGACGTGCTGCAGTGCTCCCGATGCGTCGAAGAGCCCAAGCAGTAGTGAGCCGACGGCGGTTCGCTCGCCGTTCTTGTGCCATCGAAATCCGGCTACGACGCAGTCGCAATCACGTTCGTGTTTGACCTTGAGCATGACGCGCTTGTCTGGTTCGTATGTGCCAGCGATGGGCTTGGCCATTACGCCGTCGAGGCCTGCACCCTCGAACCTGCGGAACCAGTCTGTCGCGGTAGCTCTTTCGTTGGTCGCTGGTGTGAGATGGATCGGCGGTTTGGTGGCGGAGAGTAGCGATTCCAGCCTGTTTCGGCGGGTTTGAAATGGTTCGGCTCGGAGATCCTGGTCGCCTTCGCAGAGGAGATCGAAGAAGACGATGGATGCTGGGGTCTGCTGGGAGAGCAGCTTCACTCGCGAGGCTGCTGGGTGAAGGCGAAGTTGCAGTGTTTCGAAGTCGAGTCCGGCGCTGCCTGCGATGACGATTTCGCCGTCGAGCGCGCAGCGTTGTGGGAGCTGGGATTTCAACGTTTCGACTAGTTCGGGGAAGTATCGGTTCAGTGGCTTTTGGTCGCGGCTTTGAATGAGGATTTCGTCACCGTCGCGGAAGACCAGCGCGCGGAAGCCGTCCCACTTGGGTTCGAAGAGCCACGTCTCGCCGGGCGGCAGATCGTCAATTCGCTTGGCGAGCATTGGCAGAACAGGCGGATTTACGGGGAGATTCACGTGATGATGCTATACCGCAAGATTGATTGGTGGCGATTCTGTGGGTGGCAAGGCCGTACCAGCACCGAGGTTTAGTTTCCTCTGTACGACCGATTGCTCTCGGGGCGGAGTTGGACGGAATCATTATGGCTTCGAACGGGCTGGAATTTGGCCTGGAAGTCGCGCTGATTTAGGGAATTTTATTTGGAGGGTGGGTTTATGGTGATTTGCAGGGGTTTTTGGCGAAAAGGGGCGTCTGAACGTGGTGTTTCGATGGTCAATTCGTGGTGAAATGTATGGTAAATGTGGCCGGGTGGCCGTCACTATTTTGACGTCGAAAAACACGCCACCGATTTGAATTTATTTTTGAGCCAATTCCCCATTCTGGAGAATGGGTCAGGCCATGTCCTGCACACGAGTGCCAGAGCTACGGCTGGCTGAAAAGGAGGGAGGGCAGATGTGGCTCAGTCTGTCGTCAGCCTGACTGGCTCTGTCCTCTGCGGTGATGGTGCCTAAGCAATTCAAGCAAATCGAGTCAGATGAACCATCCATCTTGAGTCTTTGCGGATGCACGGAAGAGGCTTGTTGGGTCATGTTGGTCTCCTCACGAGAAAGTTTTACAGTTGTTATGTTATCTGATTAGTTAAGTCGCAGGAGGGTTGCCTCGGGGCCTGCGAGGCGCTGGCGCGGTGCATTTGGTGCGCTGCGGAGCTGGATTACAGGCTTGTTTCGTGGTTTTCGCTAGCTGGAGTGGACGCCCGGGACACCATCTTTAATTGATGGTTAATACTGGCGAGGCGTTCGTTTATCAGCGCAATCGACTCTCCCCAAGTCTTAAAGGTGTCGGTCGTGTACCCAGCATCGAAGTTTCGCGGGTGTGGTTCTTTGGCCGAGTGTCTACGCTTCGCCTCTTCGAGCCTTTGCTGGAAGTAGGTAAGCCGCTGTCTGAGATTTTCTTCGTTCATGAGTTCGCTCAGTACATTTGATGCAGGTTCGGGTCTTCTCGCACTTGGTTGCGGCTGATCGGCACTTTAGAGAGTGAGGAAAAATGGCTTTATAGGATCAAGGCGTACCTCAGCGGCTAAAGCCACACTCAAAACAAGACTCTTCCGGCACGGCTGAAGCCGTGCCCTTAAGCAAAACGATTTTTCATCTTCAGGCGTCGCTGCGTGATGTGGTTATGTCGGCAAGACTACAAAGAAGCTTCAGGTGGTGAAGACCGCGGCAGCGTAGAGATCTACTCAAGGAACTCAGTCGTTTTAGGAAGCGTTATCGTTCGTCTTGACGCAGGGAGTTACAGATTTCAAAAGCGGCGAGATCCTGATGGGTTACGAGGGCTTAGCTTTCGTTTTCGCAACTTTCCCAGCAGGATCGGCCCTCGGTGCAGATGGAGCGATGGACGTAGTGGTCGTCTGGGCCGGCCTTGCCCATGGTTTTGAGACACCAGTAGGCGGTAGTGGCCCCGAGCAGTTCGGCGTGCTCTTCGGCAAAGTCGCCAAAGGCTCCGTAGGAGGACTTGCTGCGGAGGGAGGCGCATCGAAGCTGGACAAGAGTTGTGATCATTTTGATTCTCCTTAGCCGATCGCGCTTGGGTCGCGCTGCATCTGCCCGGCCGCGAGCAGCACGGTGCGGTAGATGGCTGTTTGGAAGAGTTGAATTTTGAATCCGTTCTGCGAGAGCGGCGTGGCGGATTGCATGGCTGCAGCGGCGGCGGCGCGGGCGGTGGCTTCGTCGATTGTCTTGCCGGTGAGTACAGCCTCTGCTGCGGAGGAACGGATGGGAGTGGGAGCGGCGACGCCGAGGACGATCGATGCCTTGCGACATTGGTTGCCGTCCATGACCAGGACAACGCCAGCATCGGCCAGCGGCCAGTCGAAGCTCTCCTTCTCGCCGTACTTCTGATAGGCGGAGCGGGTGCCGGGCTCTGGAGTCGGAACGAAGACAGAGGTAATGATTTCGCCGGGCTGCACGATGGTCTCGTTGATGAGGCTTTTTTCGGGTGGGACGTAGAAGTCGCTCATCGCTACGGTGCGCTTGCCTCGCTTCGAGGTGAGCTCGACCTGGGCGTTCATCGCGAGTAGAGGCACGGCAGTGGATGAGGGATGAACCATCGCGCATACGTCGTTGTTCATGACGGCGTGGTATTGGTTCTCGCCGGTGTGGGCGTGGCAGTCGTCGCTGGCGCCGTTCTTCTTCTTGCAGTCGAAGTCGGTGGAGCGGAAGTACCAGCAGCGAGGGCGTTGCATGATGTTGCCTCCGAGGGTCGCCATATTCCGCACCTGTGGAGTGGCGGCGTGACCAGCGGCGTCGGACAAGCCGGTGTAGACCTTCTGGATCTCGGGGTGGGCTGCTATCTCGCTGAGTGTAGAGAGCGGGCCGAGGTGCAGGCCGTCCTGCGTGACGGTGATGCCGCGGAGGCTGCTGATGTTGCGGATATTAACGAGTTTGGAGGGCGAGACGATGTCGTCCTTCATCAGATCGAGGAGGTCGATGCCGCCAGCTTTAATGGTGGCACCTTCGCCGAGTTGGCCGAAGGCCTCTTCGACAGTTACGCAATCGACAAACGCAAACTTGTTCATGCCTGCACCTTCTGAATCTTTCCGAGTGCGGCGAGCACATTGGCCGGAGTCATTGGAATCCTTCGCATGCGTACTCCTGTTGCGTTGTAGAAGGCGTTGCCGATGGCGGCAGCCAGGGTGATGATGCCTGCCGATTCGCCGATGCCTGCTGCATCGGTTGAGCTTTGCGCAATGTAGTTTTCGACGAGCACGACGTCGATCTGCGGCACCTCGCGAGCGCCGATGATCTTGTAGTTTTCGAGGTTTGCGTTGAGCATGTAACCGGCGTTGCGGTCCATGATGCGCTGCTCGAAGAGTGCGTAGGAGATTCCCTGGAGCATACCGCCGTTGATCTGGCTGATGACTCCTGTCGGGTTGATGGGACGGCCGCAGTCATGTGCGCCGAAGACCTTTTCGATGTGTACGCGGCCGGTTTCCGTATCTACTGCGAGTTCGACGTAGTCGACTCCACCGTAGGTGAGGCGCTCTTTGGAGTAGTCGGGAACGCGCGTTGACTGAGCGGAGATTTCAGCGGTTGGAAGCTTTGCGGCGATTTGCTTGAGCGTGTAGGAGCGGGATGGATCGTTCTTGAGGACGATGCGTCCGTTCTGAAGGATGAAGTTGTCAGTTGTTGTGCCGAACTGCGGAGCGACTGCGGCGAAGAGTTTTTGTTTTGCCTGATAGGCTGCGTTGCGTACAGCCGGTGTGATGGAGCCAGCGGTGACGCTGCCTCCGGAGTCCGGGCCGATGGGGTAGCGGGTGTCGCCGATGCGAATGACGACGCTGGCGGGAGGGATGCCGAACTCTTCAGCGACGATGATGGCAAGGAGGGTCTTTGTGCCTGTGCCTAGGTCCTGCACGGCGGACATCAGTTCGACTGAGCCATCGCGTGAGACACGAACTTCACAGGAGGAGTTCATGCTGACGAAGCGGTACCAGACGGATTGCGCGATGCCCATGCCGCGCTTGATGGGGCCGCTATCAGAGCCAGCGGGGCGGCGATTTCGCCAGTTGGTGCGCTCAAGAATGACGGCCCGCTCGGCTTTGCGTGCGGGGCTTTCATCGATCTTTTCGCGGAGGGTGAGCGGGTCCATGTTGAGTTTGACGGCGAGATCGTCGATGGTTTGCTCGAAAGCGAAGCAGCCCTGTGGGTGGCCGGGTGCGCGGAAGGCAGCGCCGGGGCCCGCGTTGACGAAGACGTCGTACTCCTCGGTGAGGAGGTTGGGGCACTTGTACATGTTGGTTGCAGGGCCTGCGGTTCCGGCTCCTGTACCGACGCCGGCGGTGCCGTAACTGGTGAGTTCAATTGCTGTGAGGGTGCCGTCGTGCTTTGCGCCGATCTTCAGTTTTTGATGGGAGTCGGGCCGGTTGGAGACGATGTGCTCCTGTCGGCGGTCGAGCATTAGCTTGACGGGAGCGTTGGCCTTTCGCGATAGGTTGGCGGCGACGACGCCCTCGTTGCCTGCGCCAAACTTCGCACCGAAGCCACCGCCCATGTACTCGGTGATGACGCGGACTTTGCTTTTGGGTAGTTTGAAGACTTCGGCGAACTCGTCGCGAACGCTGGATGTGCCTTGAGTTGAAGCGTAGATTGTGAGCTCTTCAGGCTTCCAGTCGACGACGAAGCCGTGGGTCTCGAGCGCGGAGTGGGTCTGCACCTGGGTGAAGTACTCGCCTTCGACGATCACGTCGGCGTCGGCGAAACCCTTTGAGATGTCGCCGATGGTTTTGCGTTCGGGGCCGTGAACATTGCCCTTCTGCGGGACGTCCTTCGGTCCGCCGCCACCACCTGCACTCGCCGCAGCGTCTGCTGGTCCGGGAAAGACTACTGGTGCGGTGTCGGCGCGGGCATCGGAACGGTCTACAACGAAGGGCAGGGTGTCGTACTGTATTTTGACGAGCTTCGCGGCGTCGTTGGCGATCTGTTGTGAGACGGCTGCTACGCCGGCGATCGGCTGGCCTGCGTATCGGATGACCGGATAGCGCGACGGTGTTTCGATCTTGGGGTCGCGGAGCTCGGCAACACCGTAGACGTGCTCGATGACATAGACGGCACGTACGCCGGGGAGCTTTTCGGCTGCGGACGTGTCGACGGAGATGATGCGTCCGTGGGGGATGGTCGCGTCGATCATGCGAGCATAAAGCATGCCGGGGAGATTAATGTCGGCTGTGTATTTGCCCTTGCCCATGGCCTTGGCTGGGCCGTCGTAACGTACGGTGGGCTTTCCGATGTAGGTGAGTTCGGAGTTGGCGGGGAGCGGTGGCGGCTCGTCTGCCGGGACGGTTCGCTCTTTTTTCTGGAGGCCGTTTTGTGGGATGCCAAAGACGAAGGTGTCGGTGCGGGTGGGAGCTGGCTTGGTGGTATCGAATGACATGTCAGGCCACCTTTTCCGTTACGAGCGCGACCAGGCCGGCGGCGTGGGTTCGTTGCTGGGCTACGTCCAGCGTCGCGGCGAAGATCTTCGGGTAAGTTCCGCAGCGGCAGAGGTTGCCGCTGATGGCGTGCTTGACATCGTCGAGGTTTGGATTGGGATTGCGCTCCAAAAGCGCTGCGCAGCTCATGACCATGCCGGGGGTACAGAAGCCGCACTGCATGGCGTCGTGCTTCACGAAGGCAGCCTGCACCTGATGCATGGTGTCGCCGTGGGAGAGGCCCTCGATGGTTGTTATGTGACGGCCTACCGTGTCGATGGCGAGTGTCATGCATGCGAGTGTTGGGGTGTTGTCGATCCAGACGGTGCATGCGGAACACGAGCCACGGTCGCAGACGACCTTCGTTCCGGTGAGGCCGAGATTGTCGCGCAGGGTTTCGGCGAGAGTGTAGCGCGGCTCGATGGTGACTGAATGCTCATGTCCGTTGATGTGCAACTTCACAGGGAGAGCGTCCGGCCCGAGCGTCTTGTCGGCGTGTAAGGCGTCTTTTGTCTCGCGCGCGAGTGCGTTCGCAGACTCAATGACGGTCGTGGCAGCAGTTACGCCAGCACCCTTCAGAAATCCGCGACGAGAGAAAGTATTCTTAGGAGTATCTGCCATGTGAGCAGCCTTTCGGATGTTTGACGGACGTGGACTGGGTTTTGCTTCAAACCTCGGTCAGACCAATGCAGATAGTTTACGTCTGCTACGAATCATCGTGCTACGGGCAGATGAAAAATAACTGCGGGCTTCGAAAGCTCCGAAGTTCAGCAGCTATCTCTGTTAGCCGCGATCGTGGTTGCTGGATCGCAATTCCAGATAGTGGCTGATGGTAAGTCGTTGTGGTTTTGCGACGTCAAGGTAAGATACGGCGATGATCCTTGCGGTTACAGATAGTCATGCAGCGCTTAATAATGCTCTTTTCACTGGCTCAATTTCTCTTGAAGCACATTGAAGCGAAAGAATTAATACATCTTAGAAAAAGGATATTTAGGTTGAGTTTTGCTTCGTGGGGGATGAAAATACAGCTACTGTCGAAGAGTTAAGTTAGTCTTTTTCTTACAGAGTAAGGAAATGCGTCACCGACATACGCTGAATTGATCTACTTGTGAGTTTACTTTTAGATCTGCTGCATCATCATCGAGATAGCAACCGTGCGTACGCTGAGTTGGCTTAAGGATCAGGTGATAAGCAGCTGATACTGCCGATTGGCGAGGTTGCAGGCTGGCAACGCCGTATTGGCGATTTTGTTGAATCTGCCCAGGATATCTCGCCCATGGCTGTCGATCCTTTAGGTCTATCGAACTGTTTGATTGTTGGTGCGGGGCCAGGCGGTTTGGCGCCACTCTTTGCTGCGGCCTATGATGGCAGACTACGTGAGCTTCTCGATGGCGGGATAACCATTGTTGAACAGGGACCGACGGTGGGCGCCGGAGACCTGGGCCGATATGCAATCAGTTCGGATAGCGCGGCGGAGGCTTTCCTTGATGTGGTTATGCGTACCACGGAGCCTGGATTGGCGGCGCTTCAGAGTCACCCCACAGTAACTGCTCTTGTTTCCTCGATAGGCGGGGCTGTGCCGCTGAAACAAGTTGCAGCTTTTCTTTCTCTGATTGGCGAGACGATGTGTGGCCTGGTGGAGAAATCTGCTCGGGGAGCGGTACTGCGTCAACATCGCGCAATGTTTACCAAGCGTCTGGGGCCTGAGCTTTGGAGCACAAGGGTTCGCTGCGAACAAACGGGAGTGGAAAAGGAACTACTTTCCAGATCGGTAATCCTGGCCACTGGGGCTCGCCAACCTCTTGATCGGCTTTACACGGAAGAGGTTGCCGGAGTTCCTCTGTTGCCGCTTTATAAGGACAAACTGGTGCAGTCCGGCGAGCTTCTGTCGACGGATGGCCTGGGCGAGGTGGAAGCGAGACTACAGAAGATTCGTTCGCCCAAGGTTGTGGTCGTAGGTGGCTCTACGAGTGCGGGGTCAGCAGCGTCAATGATTCTGTATCAATCCGCTTTGAACTTCGGAGAGGGAGCGGTGGTTCTGATGCACCGGCGTCCGCTGCGAATCTTCTATGCCTCTGCGGACGAGGCATCGGCTGAAGGGTATACGGAGTTCGGCCCGGAGGATATATGCCCGATAAGCGGGCGCGTGTACCGTCTCGCCGGCTTCCGCCTGGAGACACGCGAGATGATTATGAGAGCACGAGGAATCGCTGGTAGACCTCCGGAGCCGCGGTTGCGGCTGTTCGAGCTGAGAGAAGAGTCTTTCGAGGAGGCGCGCCGACTGTTGGACCAGGCAGACTTGATTCTTGCCGGACTAGGCTATCGGCCTCGCGCTCTTCCAGTTTTTGAGCATGACGACAAACCCATTTCGCTGATGGCAGAGAGCGCAGCAATGCGTCCTATGGTGGATGGCGAGTGTCGCGTTCTGGATGCGCAGGAGAGGCCACTTGAGGGCCTCTACGGAATCGGACTGGCATCGGGTTTTGTGCCAAGCGGCAGTTTAGGCGGAGAACCAAGCTTTCGAGGCCAGGCGAATAGTCTCTGGCTCTGGCAGCACGAACTGGGAATGAAGGTTCTCGACGCGGTCATGCGGGAGAGAGGCGAACTCTCTTCCCTCGAGACTGCGGCTCATAGCAGCGGAGAGAAGACAGAGTCACTGCTTCATATACATCGCGCGTGATGGCTGTACATCAGCAAGCTCTGGCTAAAGCTAAGCGAACCTAGTTGTTCCGGTTCAGAATTCGATTGGGACTATGTTGGGAAAAACGAAGAGAAATATTCCGGTAGCTCGACCTAACCCACCTCGCCTGAGTGAGCACGCGAGAGAGTTGAAAGACCTTGAAGACTCTGGCATATTTTCAAACTTTGGACCAATAAACCAACAGTTCGAACAGGAACTCACGGAGACTTTATTTGGCACGGGCCAGTGTCTCACTGTTTGTAATGCGACGATCGGCTTGATGGTGGCGATACGGCAGGTGCTCGGCGAAGATCGTCCACAACAAAGACGGTATGCCCTGATGCCCTCCTTCACGTTTGCAGCGGTTGCACACGCGGCAATATGGAACGGGCTGACTCCGCTGTTCTGCGACATCGACCGTAAGACGTGGCTGCCTTCGGCTGAACATGAGGAGGAACTGCTCAAGAGATATCGAGGTGAGATTGCGATCGTCGTGCCTTATGCTACGTTCGGAAATAATCTCGATCTGCGCCGATATGACGAGTTGTCGGACCGATACGGAGTGCCGGTGGTTGTGGATGCCGCGGCGTCGCTCGGCGCTCTGGATGCCGATGGCAAAGGCTTTGGCAGCGGATTTCGATGGCCCGTGGTTTTCTCCATGCACGCCACTAAGACGTTCGCTACGGGCGAAGGCGGCGTTGTCTACTGCGCTGACGTGGAGCGAGTAAAAACAATACGAGCTATGTGCTCGTTTGGCTTTGAAGCTCCCAGAGTCGCAACGCTGCCCGGGTTAAATGGAAAACTTAGCGAAGTTGGTGCTCTGACAGCTTTGTTGCAATTGAGAAAGTTTGAGGGTGTGGTCGAGCACCGAAGACTATTGTCCGACGCCTATCGCAGCTATCTTCCTGAGTGGACGCATCAGGAGACATGTGGAAGACGCCAATCCTATGCATTTCAGTCAGTGCTTCTAAAAGAGTCGCTGACACCAACGCGGAAGAGAATTATTGAAATACTTCGAGACCGTGGTATCGGCGCGAGTACTTACTTTAGCCCGCATCTGGCTGAGCAGCCTTATTTTACGAAACACAGCGTGGCCGGCTCTTTAGCAGTAACTCAAGAGATCTCGGAGCGCGTTTTGACGCTACCGATGTATGACACGATGACGGAAAGCGAGGTTCGTGTGGTAGCTTCCGAACTTACATATGCGATCTCGCAGTTAGTGGACGAGAGTAACTCTGGTAACACCATACAGGTTACTCGCCAGGAAAGATGATCCAGCCTGTGTGTGACAACGTTGTGACAACTTTCGCATCCGATAAGGGTTAGTTTATGAAGTAAGGGAATTCGAACTAGCCAGTTGGGCCGAGAGTGGGATGCAAAAACCATCGTTTCGTCCAAACCCGGAAGAAGATCGAAGCAACCAGTCCTACCCTCTGGTTTCAATCATCATTCCTTATTACATGCATGAGGGGTATATCGCCGAGACGGTCTTGAGTGCGAAGCGTCAGACTTATCCGAACGTAGAGATCATCGTTGTGGATGACGGATCTCCTGAACCGGCCGCACCCGCGCTCAACAGCATTAATGGAATAAAACTTGTTCGAACAGAAAACCTAGGATGTCCTGGAGCAAGAAACGTTGGCTTCAACCATTCTTCGGGTGAGTATTTGATTTTTCTCGATGGAGATGACGTTCTGCTGCCGGGGGCGATTGAAGCTCATCTCGATGCTCTGAACGGCTCGCCAGCGGCATGTCTCAGCTTTGGATCTGTCCGCATTATCGACAAAGACGGTCGACAGAAGAGGGCAGCCCGAATCTGCGCGCCCAGGAAGAACTACTTCCTCATGCTGCTTGAACACAATCCAATCGCATCGCCTGGTTCCATGATGCTTCGTAGAGAGCCATTCGTAGAGGTGGGACTATACGATCACAAGCTTCGTTATCTTCCAGACGACTATGAACTTCTTCTGCGACTGGCGAGGCGTTACGACTTCGTCCAGCACAATGCGTGTGTCCTTGAATACCGTCGTCATTCCAGCAATGTCTCCAGAGATCAGGAGGCGATTCTCAAGGGTACGCTGGCGGTCCTTGATTCTTTGGAAAAGCACGAGAAGGTTACTCCGAGCCTGCGAAGACGAATAGAACACGGACGAAAGCGATGGATCCATCAGTGTCGACCGAAGGACGAGTTCGGCTATCACCTGCGCAGCATCTACTATCGTGGCCGCGAGTTATGGAATATTCCGTTTCGAAATTTATTCAGCGACAATTGAAGCTAGCCATCTTAGAAGTCATTCATAGTGACTCAAGGTTTTGTAGCGTTCAATAGAACTTCTACAGCCGGCACGACCATATCGAGCAGAACTGCCTGGGGAGCTTCTGCTGATTTCAAGAAAGAGAGTTGCTGCTGTCGGACAGGCTCACTCACGAGGCTGTGGTTCTGCAAAGCATCAAGGGCGGACAGGCCGATGACCGCCGTAAGGTTGAGATTCCTCGAGACTGGTTCCAGTTCGGCTGTCAATGATGATTGTGACAGTATTGGTTGGAGCACGGCATCATTATCGCGCCAGAGAATCAGCCACTCGCGCGCCTGTTTCAACTCTTCCGAAGTAGCCTGGCCCGCTGCGATCAGCTTGGCGAGACGAAGGAACTCGCGAGCTTGATCGCTTTCAGGGGACACTGCGTCGACCATTTTGTTGAAGGGAGTAAGGCTGCTATAACTCCCCAACGATTCGCGAGCATATTCCTTCGGAGGCTCTACGACACTTGCGAGAACTTTCAATGAGGTTACGTCGGCCGTCCCGGCCATGCGTTGCAGCATCTCGTCTCTGGTGGAGTTGTAAGTCTGACCGCTGTACGCGAGATAGCTTGAGATAATTGCCAGTCGACGGTACATCGAGTCGATATCAGTTACGTCTTTTGGCGACCAGAGACGCTCTGCGATGGCAGCGGTGCGTGGCCAGATACGCCCTCCCATATTTTCTGGAGTTACAAACTCACTCCACATGGTGGCTTCGCCGCCGAGGATGTTGCGCTGCTGCTCCGGAGTGAGTTTCGCGGCGGCTCCTGCGAGCGGATCGGCGACGTAGTGCTGAGAGGCCGGCTCGTTGAGGTCAATATAGTATCCAGCGGAGAGAATGCCGCGATTTCCACGACGTGCCGCCTCGGCGAGTGAGTCAGGTCCGCGCCACGATTGGATGACAACGTCCTTTGGCGTTTCGGGTTGTAATACTTCGTCCCAACCAACCGTAATTTTTCCACGCTTTGTTACTAACTGCTGAACGCGACCTGTGAAGTACGCCTGGAGGGCGGCGTTGTCCTTAAGGTTGTGCTGGTGCATGTACTGTTGGATTCGAGGGTTTGCGTCCCACTCTTTTCCGTTGCACTCATCGCCGCCGATATGGAAGTAAGCGTCCGGAAACAGGGCCGTCATTTCGCCTATGAAGCGATCGAGAAACTTGTAGGTGCTTTCACGCGTGGGATCCATCGCGGGGTCGAAGATGCCCCACTTCCGCTCGATGACATAAGGGCCTTTGCCGCTCGCAAGGTCGGGATAGCCGACGAACCAGGCGGTCGCGTGGCCAGGCATGTCGAACTCAGGAATTACGCGGATGCCGCGATCACGAGCGTACTCGAGGATGTCGTGGACCTGGGTCTGCGTGTAGAAGTTTCCGTCAGATCCCTTCTCTTGCAGAAGTGGGTAGAGTTTGCTCTCAATGCGAAAGCCCTGGTTCTCTGAAAGATGCCAGTGAAAGACGTTCAACTTGACTGCTTCCATTCCATCCAAGGATTGGCGGATGACGTCGAGGGGCATGAAGTGACGGCCCGAGTCGATCATGAGGCCTCGCCATGGGAATCGCGGGCTGTCATCGATGGTGACTGAGGCGACAGCGAAGCCTTGTGGGGTGATGTTTACCAACTGAAGGAAGGTCTGCAGACCGTGCAGAATACCGAGCGGATTGGGCGCAGTGAGTACTACTCGGTTTGGCGAAACTTCGAGGTGGTAAGACTCGTCCTCCCCTAATTGCTGAACTTCTT
Organism: uncultured Acidobacteriaceae bacterium; assembly: GCA_963771625.1. Taxonomy (GTDB): domain Bacteria; phylum Acidobacteriota; class Terriglobia; order Terriglobales; family Acidobacteriaceae; genus Edaphobacter. The sequence continues at coordinate 121,993 of CAVYUE010000007.1, read as the reverse complement.
TAGAGGGTCCGCCAGTTTTGATGATGAACTGCTGTTGGCTCGCAGTGGGGGCTTGCCAAAAGGGAATGCCCGTTCTGCTGGTGAGGTTAGCGAGGAAGCGGTTCTTTGCACGTTCAAGGCGCGGTTCAGTGTAGCCCTCCATGACGATTGGAAAGCTGTCCTGGATGGAGAAGCTGCCGGTACCAGCGACCGCATGGGCCGGAAGCGGCATGATCAATAGCGGGGTCTCTGCCTTGATGGAGACGTTTGTGACAAACAACGCACAGGTGAAAACAAGGGCCAACAAACGTGCAGACGACATTCCGTATTGCCTCCAAAGAGCGAGTGACTATTGAATTGTTGAAACGCGTTTAGCTCGATAAAACAGACTATCGCTTTTTGTGGTCGCAGGCATTGACCTGAGGTTTTTTTTGCTGACCGGGATAGTTACGGCGCTATCTGAGTTTCAACTCGCTCGCTTTGATTGCGGAAGGGAGAAAATGGCTGGAGAGATCGAAGACCTTCCAGCCAGCTTCTCTTCCCTTCTTGGAGATTTAGAAGACGAACTTGGCGGCGAGTTGCAGAATGCGTGCGTTGTGCGCTGCCGTTGCCGTCAGGAATCCATCGGACGCACAGGCGGAGGCGCCGTAGCAGTCGGCGGTTGCGTTGATTGCGCTCCATTGGGTGTGGTTGAAGATGTTGAACGCTTCTGCGCGGAACTCGAAGTGCATATCCTCGTGCACGGCAAAGTTTTTGAACAGACCCATATCGAAGTTGGTATGAGCAGGAAGGTTGAGAACATTTCTTCCGGCGTTGCCGTAGGTAAGACCCTGTGGAGCGGCAAACGCGTCACTGTTGTAAAGGCGCGGTCCCGGTTGGCCTCCGGGATGCCTGATCGCCGCCGGGCCGTGTATGTTGCCGACGATATCGGGATAGGACTGAACGGAGTTGCCCTGGCTGCTGGCAAACGCATTTCCCGTGCCTGCGTTGTCTGCGATTACCGTATTGATGATGCTGAAGGGCGTGCCGGTCTGGTAGGTGGTCAGATCGGAGATCTGCCATCCACCAAGCAACGAATGCATCAGTCCGGGTTTGACGAAGAGGGGAATGTCATAGACCAGACTGACCGCAAGAATGTGTCGCTCGTCGAAGTTCGAACTCGCAGTACTCTGGCTGAGGTTATAGCTATTGATGACCTCGGTCGAGCCATAGCCTCCGCTCGAGCCTTCGTCGATGGAATGGCCATAGGTGTAGGCCAGGCTGCCGTTCAAGCCGCCGAAGTATCGGGTAAGTCCGATCTGGAGTGCGTTGTAGCTCGAGCTGACGCCGTTGGTAGAGTTGTTAATTCCATCCAGGCCCGTATAAGGCCGATACGGAGCGGCTCCATCGAAGAGACCGCACGCAACGATGAGATGATTCAAGACATTTCCTGCAACCGGTTGACCGTTCACTGAGCCGGTATACCCCGAAGCGTATGAGCCTGCGATGCTGCCGCAGTCGTCAGCAGAGATAGCTTGGCCAGGCCCGTAGGGGTTCTCCGAGGCTGTGAGTGGCCTGATCTGGTTCAAGTCATACCATGTAGGAAGATGCCGTCCGAGGCTGCCTACATAGGCCAGCTGCAGCACGGTATGGCTGGGCAACTCTCCTTGAATGGCAAGATTGAATTGCTGCACGTAAGGCCATACAGCGTGGGTTGGAATTGCAAACACGCTCAGCGGGAACTGCACCTGAGTTCCACCCGCGTTGGTGTACCCGGTAAAGTTGTATTTGAAGGGAGTCTGTACCACTGGTGCAGAGCCTTCCAACGCCTCGGAGTTGCTCTCGTTCCCGTTCGTGTGCTCGAAGAAGATGCCATAGCCGCCGCGAACAGAGAGCTTTCCGTTGCCGAAGACGTCATAGGCGAAGCCGACTCGAGGGGCTGGATTGAAGAGGTGTCCCGACATACAACCTGGAGGAGCACCATTGACGCCGCAAGTTACCAAGCCATTGAAGATATTCCCCGTACCCGGCACAATTGCTCCTACCTGCTGTTGCGTGGCTGGGTCCACCCCATCGACATCGATCGACGGAGCGTTCGAAGCGCTCCACACGGCAGGCTCAAAGTTGCCTGACTGTTTGCTGATGTCGCGATAGGTCCCGAAGAGACTCAGCCGAAGACCAAGATTGAGCGTCAGCCTGTCGTTCACGCGCCAGTTGTCCTGGAAGTAAGGCTCGACGATTTTGTATCTGTTGTAGTACTTCGGCTGAGCCGAGGTCTGCGAGAACGAAGCAATCTGTCCCGTCAGCAGGTCGGCAAATGCATTCCCTGTGGTCACCGCCGTTGCAGAGGTATTGAAGTTGAAGGTTCCCTGGTTGTTGCCAGTCGACGGTTCGTTTTTCTGTGCCGCGATAAAGCTAACGCCGAAGATCATCGTATGACGGTTGAGCGTCTTAGTGAGATCGTCGCGGTAGCTATAGGTGGGGTTCGAGTTCTTCCAGGGAAAGTAGCCCGTGGTCTCGCTAAATCCGCCGCCGTAGGCCGCGTTTCCTGTGACAGAGATCGAAGGCAGAACATTGCCATAGCCGTTGTCGAAGAATCCGTTTCCGCCGAAGTTGCTGCGGCCAATGTTCGACGTGGTGTTGATAAGAGTGATGTGATCGGTGGTGTAGTCGGCCACGAACTCGTTGACTAGAGAGGGCGAGGCGGCGTAGGTGAGGTTAAGCACCATGTCGATGCCAGGACCGGCGAAGCTGTTCTGAACGGTGGGAAAGGAGCCAGATTGAAAGGTTGGTGGGGTGCTCGTCGTGGACCAAGAGTCGTAGATGAAGCGATAGAAACCGCGTAGCTTTTCGTTGACGACCTGATCGATGCGAAAGAGCTCTTCTCGATTGGTGGTTATTTGCGATGGAGATGCGACGTAGAAGGAGGATGTACCGGAACCGCTGTTTGCCGCAGGGATAAGCACGAGGAGTGCCTGCCCGTTGGGATCGACCGGGACCTGGTTGTTCGCGAAGTACGTACCGGTTGATGGGTTGACCGGGCAATCGGGAAAATCTGCCGTGTCCACAGCGCTGCCAGAGGATGGACAAAGATCGGAGAAGTTTCCGGTGCGCTCTGCATCGGAGGGAACCTGCTGATTGAAGTAGGTGCCGGGCACGTTTTCGTGACGGAACTCCTGAGAGTAGAAGAAGAAGGTCTTCCTTACAGCTGGAGTGTAGAGGTGGGGTATGTAGACTGGACCGCCGATAGTGAATCCATAGTCGTGCTTTTTGTAGGTTGGAACTGTTTGTGCGAAGTAGTTCCGCGCGTTGAATGCATTGTTGCGAAGAAACTCATATACATTGCCATGGAGACGGTCGGTTCCGGATTTGGTCTGGGCCTGCACTGTACCGGATGCGTTGCGTCCGTATTGGGCTCCGTAGTTGGAGGTGAGCACCTCGGTCTCGGCGATGGCATCGACACTGGGATAGACGTTGAGGGTGGTGTTGCTTCCGTTGTCCATGATGCTGGAGCCATCGAGTTCCCAGTTGTTGTACTGCGGGCGACCACCATTCATGCTGTATTCGACGCTACCGGCGACTCCGGTCTCACCCTCATCTTGCCCAGTCTGGTTGACGACGCCGGGAGAAAGGGTGACTAGTTGGCTGAAGTTACGGCCGTTCAACACCAGCTGCGTAATCTGCTTGCCTGTGATGGTGAATGAGATTTCAGGCGACTCTGTTTGGACGACGCCCATGTCACTGCCGCTTACGCGCACTTCGGTGGCGGTGGCTCCAATCGTCAGTTGCGCATCCACTCTCTCTTTGCGCGATACACGTACGACGATGCTGCTGGCTTCAAACTTCTCAAACCCCGGAGCCGTGATTTCAAGGTTGTATGTTCCCGCTTCAAGACCAGGGATGGAGTATTCACCTGCAGTATTGGTAATTGCGCTGACGCTCGTATGCTGGCCGGTGTTGGTAAGGGTGACCTTGGCGTTCTGAACGGCGGCTCCGCTCGGATCTGTGACCGCGCCATTGATTGCGCTCGATTGCTGCGCAACGAGCAGGCCCGGCAGAAGAAGCAGCAAAGCAATGAGTAGAGAGCGGACAATGCGGAGGGATGAGCTGTCCACAGAAGTCTCGGCCACGGCGGTCTGGGCATACGTGGAGGCGGGTGACTCGGGCTTGGCCGAGGAGAGAGAGCGATGAGAACGCATGAGTTTAAATGCCTCCGAGACCACGCAGGAGATGAAAAAACTGGCAGTTCAAGAACAGCATTGCTATAGAGCTATACGGGCCTAACTCTTCTTCATATCTTCGGTGCGCCTATATTAGAACGTTTGAATAGTATGTCAAGAAAAAGTTTTTGTTTGTCTAAAATGCTTCGCCTGACGGCACCATACAGTCATCCGGTTATCTTTGACTGTATTGAAGGAGTGAATGCTTGAATGCACGCAATCGATCTCGATGTCTGCTGCTGTTCGGTCTACTGATCGTCAGTCGCTGCTGGGCTTTAGGCGTGATTCGTCTCGAGAGTTTCCGCGCTGAGGGAGGGATGTTCTTTTCGCTGCAGGATCTCTCGTCCCCTGGGGACGATGCCGCGACGCTTTTCTCCGAGGGCATGCAAGCGTTGAAGAGCGGTGAGTTGAGTAAAGCAGAAGATATGTTTCGGCGCGTCGTGGCGCTCGACCCGAAGTCAGGCGCGGCGCACATCAATCTCGGCGTGACTTATATGCGAGAGCGGCGGTGGGATGATGCTCTGACTGAGTTACATCGGGCTGAGTCACTCTCTCCGAATGTGCCGGGCATTTATCTCAATATTGGGCTTGCGTACTATCGCAAGAGCGATTTCGATGCGGCGATTGAGCCGTTCTTACAGACGTTGAAGCTGCAACCAAACTCGTTGCAAGCAAGCTATTTGCTGGGGCTATGCTACTTCTTTACGAATCGTTATAAAGACGCCGCAGAGACGTTGACTCCGCTGTGGGAGCAGGAGTCGAGCAACCTGAACTACCTCTATGTGCTGAGCATAGCGGCGAGTAAGTCGTCGAATGCACCGCTGCAGAAGCAGGCCTTTGACCGTATGATCGCTATCGGCCAGAACACGCCGGAGTTCCATCTATATGTCGGGAAGGCCTGGCTTGCAGGGCATAATACCGATCAGGCGTTGGAGCAGTTTCAAGCAGCTGCGGCGCTAAAACCGGACCTGCCGCTGGTGCATTATTTTCTGGGACGAACTTATCTCGAACGGTATGCCTATCCTGAAGCTGAGGTGGAGCTAAAGAAAGACGCGGCCATTGAGCCGGAGTTCGCCTACAACTACGAAGAGCTGGGGCTTCTCTACGTTAAGCTCAATGAGCCTGAGAAGGCGGAGGCTTCGTTCCGTAAAGCGATCGAACATAATCGCGAGTTGGTGAACTCCTACTTTGGCCTCGCGAAGTTGTACAGGGACGCAGCGCGCTACCAAGAGGCACTGGAGATGCTAGATCATGCCGAAACACTTGCGCCGCACAGTGCGAGCGTGCATTACATGCGGGGACAGGTTTTGAACCACCTCGGACAGCGTGTGCAATCTCGTCAGGAGTTCGATACAGCTTCGAAGCTGCTTAAATCTTTCAATGACCGCCTGCAACAAGACCCTTCGGGAGACGAGTCTGCCGACGCGCAGGATGCGGCGCAGCAGTGATTGTCTCTCCCCTCACCTCGGCCTGTGTCAGGTACGGTGAAAGGGATATGCTATAACTTCAGCATCTTACGTAGCGGTCTCATTGGTTTATGCGCAGAACCCAAAACTCTGGAAGAATCACGCTGGCCGATGTAGCGCGGGAGTCCGGATTTTCTTCATCCACCGTGTCAATCGTTCTCAACGAAGCGCCACTTTCTCGCTATGTTGCAGCGAAGACGAAGGTGTTAATCAAAGAGACCTCGAAGCGGCTCGGCTATCGTCCGGATGCATTTGCGCGCTCGCTCCGCCGTCGCCGAAGCCTGACCATTGGCATTATGGTCTTCGATATTTCGGATCCATTCTGCACTCTTATTCTCAAAGGCATTCAGAAGACGTTGCAGCCGACCGGCTACCTGCCGATCATTATGGACGCGTATAACGAGCCGAAGCAGTTCGAGCGGTATCTGGAGATGATGCTTGAGCGCAGGCTTGAAGCGCTGATCATCGTAGCCAACTGGTTATTTGCCGATATCGAGATGTTTGGGGATCTCGAACGAGAACGCATCCCGATGGTGATGGTCGGACGTTCGATGTCGATTGGCTCGATGAGTTCGGTGATGGTCGACAACGAAGCCGGGGGATATGCCGCACTGCAACATTTGTACGAACTTGGCCATCGCAAGATCGCGTTCGTGCGCGGTCAGGTGAAGTTGGCGGACAGCAGTCAGCGCTTTAGCGGCATGATGCGATTTGCGAAGGAGGTAGGGTTGAAGATCAACCCTTCACTGATCGTCGACCTGCCGAATGCTCTGGATCCGCTCTCGAGTTTTCATCAGGGCTACCGACTTGCCAAAGAACTGTTATCGCTAGGCAAGCCATTTTCCGCGATCGCAGCGTTCGACGATTTGACTGCATTCGGAGTTATGCGAGCGTTACGGGAACAGGGTGTTGCGGTGCCCCAACAGTGTTCCGTCATCGGCTTTGACGATGTTTCTCATGCAGCGCTGTTTAGCCCGGGGCTCACGACGGTACAACAGCCGATGGAAGAGATGGGGCGCATTGCAGCGGAGCGTGTACTGCGCGGGATCGATGCGCTCGGCGATGGTGCGCACGGGCCTAAGAACGACGGCCACACACTGTTAGTGCCGACTGTTCTGGTGCGTGAGTCCACGAGCAAACGGCGCAAATAGCCAGCAGGTGCTCGAAAAGGATGGTCAAAGTTTCTGTTGACATTCAAACCAAAATACTTTTAGCTACTCCTATTCGATATTCAATCGTTTTAATACTTTCTTCATTCGATGCTCACCTTTTCCGTAAAACGGTTTCCTGCTCGGGAAGTTTTCGTAGCCTGGGACGTGGGCTGCAAGAATTTGATGGCCGCTGGCAAGCGATGAGAAAGACCACTGGAGGTTTCGAAAGACCATGATTCTGCAGAAGCAGTCCGTAAGGTATCGGCCGATCCGTGGCGTTCAACTCATTGCGTTTCTATCGCTCGTCGGTTTGAGTGCGCCAGCATTTGCCGTGGTTGATTCGGCATCAACCAGCGTGGCGCTCAAATCGGGCTGGACAGTTCAGTCAGATTGCAAAGTGCACGGCGAGGGAGCAAAGCTCTCTGCCCCCGATGCGCACATTGAAGGTTGGTATACGGCGACTGTTCCAGCAACGGTGCTTGCGGTGCAAGTTGCTGCGGGCGAGTTCAAAGATCCTTTTGTCGGCACAAATCTGCGTTCGATTCCGGGAACCTCGTACCCGCAAGGTGATAACTTCTCCAACATCGATATGCCTGCCGACAGTCCTTACCATTGCGGCTGGTGGTATCGAAAGGCCTTTCACGTCGCAGCCGCGGAGCGAGGAAAGACTTTCTGGATACGCTTTGGCGGTATCAACTATCGTGCCGACATCTGGCTGAACGGTCAGAAGATCGCGGACTCGACACAGGTGCAGGGCGCGTACCGCACGTATGAGTTCGACGTTACGAAGGTGCTGAAGCCTGGTCATGAAAATGTGCTGGCTGTTGAAACATTCGCACCGACTCCGACCGATCTGGGTATCAATTGGGTGGATTGGAATCCCTGTCCGCCGGATAAAGATATGGGGCTTTGGGGGCCTGTCACGCTGATAACAAGCGGCCCCGTTGTGGTTCGATCGCCGATGGCGACAAGCCATTTTCCGGATGCATCGTTGAAGACGGTAGATCTCACGGTTCGCACAGAGGTCCACAACACAACGGACCATTCGGCAAAGGGGCGCCTCGAAGGCAACGTCGCCGGGGTAGCCATCTCGCAGCCGGTGACGCTGGATGCGGGTGAAACCAGAACGGTCACCTTCGCTCCTGAGGATTTTTCGCAGTTGCGGATCAAGAACCCTCATGTATGGTGGCCTGCCGATGTGGGCGAACACCCGCTCGAGACACTGACACTTCGCTTTGTTCTCGATGGTGCAGTCTCCGACGAGCAAATTATTCACTTCGGAATACGAGAGGTCACTTCGGAGCTGACCCCGAAAGGCTACCGTCTCTTCCATGTGAACCAGCGGCCTATTTTGATACGCGGCGCCGGATGGTCGCAGGATATGCTCTTGCGTCAGCAGCCTGAACGACTAGCCGAAGAGTTCCATATGGTGCATGACATGCACCTGAATACCATTCGTCTTGAAGGCAAGATGGAGACGGACGAATTCTTCCGACTCGCAGATGAGCAAGGCATGATGGTGATGGCGGGATGGTGCTGCTGTGATCATTGGGAGCATTGGGATAAGTGGACTCCGGATACGCTCAACGTTGCCACTGCTTCCTTGAGATCTCAAATGCTGCGGATTCGCAGCCATCCGAGCCTTATTGCCTGGTTGAACGGGAGCGACAACCCACCGCCTGCAAATGTGGAGACCGCATACCTCAAGGTGCTTGCGGAGACCTATTGGCCGAACGTAATTCTCTCATCGGCTACGGCTACGCCGACCAGCGTAAGCGGCCCAAGCGGCGTCAAGATGACGGGACCGTATGACTTTGTCGCTCCGTCGTACTGGCTTGTCGATTCGCACTATGGTGGAGCACATGGATTCAACACCGAGACCAGCCCTGGGCCTGCGATTCCTTCGCTACAAAGCCTGAAGAAGATGCTGCCACCCGATCATCAGTGGCCCCAGGATGCTGTGTGGGGCTATCACGCCGGTGGGGAGGGGTTCCAAAACATTCACGTCTTCAACGATGCCATGACGGCAACCTACGGCGAGGCCAAGACAGCGGAGAGATATAACCAGGTCGCGCAGTCGATGGCCTTCGATGGTGAGCGCGCTATGTTCGAGGCGTACGGTCGCAATAAATACACTTCGACCGGTGTAATCCAGTGGATGCTTAACAACGCCTGGCCTTCGAGTATCTGGCATCTCTACGACTACTACCTGGATGCGGGCGGCGGCTACTACGGAACGAAGAAGGCATGCGAGTTGCTGCACGTTCAGTATTCGTATGACGACCACAGCGTTTATGTTGTCAATAGTGTCTATGAAGCAGCACCGGGTCTTACCGCGGTAGTCCACGTGTATGACCTTGATTTGAAGGAACTCTTTGCGAAATCGAATGCTGTTGACGCAGGTCCCGACAGCTCGGTAAAGGCCATCGATATTCCACAAGAGGTCTTCCAGACCGCGTCCAGCACATACTTCGTTCAGCTCGAGTTGAAGGACGCCAATGGCGCGATCGTGAGTAGAAACTTCTACTGGGTACCGAGCAAGCTGACTGAGTTCGACTGGGCTAAGACGAACTACACCCATACCCCAGCAAAGACAACCGAGGACATGACCGCTCTCGGCAGTCTGCCTGCTGCACACATTACGGCGACTGCTCATACTTCAGGAAATCTAATTCGTGTGCATTTGACGAATCCATCGACGAAGCTGGCATTCCAGATCGCTGCGGAGCTGAAGAATGATCGCGGAGAGAAGCTTCCACGGATAACATGGACCGATAACTATATTGAGTTGATGCCGGGTGAAGAGCGTGAACTGACGGCATCGATACCATCAGACATGATTGCCGGTGCGGGCTCGAAGGGAGTTGTGGAATGGAAGGTGAAGATCGAGGGATGGAATACGGGGGCTGTCACCATCACTCCGGGTCAGGCCCAATGAGTTCCAAAATGCGGGAGGGCAATGATGCCGGCTGAGCTGCAGGGTGGTGGACAATCAGTTACGCTCAAGCGCAGCTTGCGGTATCGCGACCTCATTCTCTACGGGATCGTTCTAATACAGCCGACCGCGCCGATGCCGGTCTTCGGAGTCATCTACCAAGAGTCGCGCGGGCACGTCTTGATGGCGATTCTCTTTGCCCTGGTTGCCATGTTGTTTACAGCCTACAGCTATGGACGCATGGCGCGAGCGTATCCGAAAGGCGGCTCAGCGTTTACGTATGTGGGAGAAGAGTTGCATCCCAGCCTCGGGTATATGACTGGCTGGTGCATGGCGATGGACTACATCCTCAATCCGCTGATCTGCACGATCTGGTGCAGCCGGGCAGCAATGAACTTCGTCCCTGAGATTCCTTACGTTGCGTGGGTGCTTGTCTTCGCGGCCTTGTTCACTGCTCTCAACCTTCGGGGCGTCGAAACATCGGCACGCATCAACGCAGCAGTTGCAGCGGGGCTAGGAATTGTTATCGTCCTCTTCGTCGTTGCGGCGTTGCGATACATTTTTCAACTACACGTAGGGTCATCGGCATTCTATCTGGATCCCGTCTATAACAAATCGACATTCTCGGCACCTGCGGTGTTTCGCGGAACTTCGATTGCGGTACTTACTTATATCGGCTTTGACGGTATATCGACCCTGAGTGATGAGGCTCACGATCCAGCGCGTACGATTCCGCGAGCGATCATTCTTACTTGTTTAATTACAGGCGTTCTCGCATCCATCGAAGTTTACCTGGCCCAGCTGGTGTGGCCGCGCGGAATGGCCTTCCCTGATCTCGATACGGCCTATGTCGCGGTTGCGCGCCGCGCCGGAGGAGTTTTCCTGTTTGCCCTGATGAACGGTGCGCTTTTGATCGCTACCATCGGCTCCGGCATGGCGTCGCAACTGGGTGCGGCAAGGCTTTTATTTGCCATGGGGCAGGACGGAGCGCTGCCGCGTAAGTTCTTCGGCATGCTCAATCCAGTCCGCCGCATTCCACAGAACAATGTTCTGTTGATCGGTGGAATCGTGCTGGTCGGTGCGCTTGCGATGAGCTACCAACTCGGCACAGAGCTGTTGAATTACGGCGCTCTTCTCGCGTTTATGGGAGTGAACGTGGCTTCGGCTGTATTGGCGTGGCGGACGAAGGACTCAAACCCATGGATACCGATGCTGCTCTCTGGATCCGGTTTTGTTGTGTGCTTCTTCCTATGGCTAAACCTTGGACCAACTGCTCGCTGGGCGGGGACTGCGTGGGCAATACTTGGCATTGCTCTGTGGCTATTCCGCAGAAATTCAATGGCCAAAGACAAGCTGCTCGTCAGTCAGTCATAAGCGGTCGAAGTTTCGACTACAAGAATGGCAATACCCAAAGGAGGCGAGTTGGCGCAGTTCGATGTAACGCTGGCAGGTGAGATTACGATGGACCTGTTGCTATACGGTCTTCCCGAAGAACTCCCGGTCGAACGTGAACTTGTTGCCGACCACATGGCTTTGACGCTTGGCGGCTCTTCTGCCATCACTGCACATAACCTTGCAGTGCTAGGTAGCCGTACCGGATTTATTCCGCAGCTTGGCGGCGACGCCTTCACGGAAGTTTGTGTCGATACACTTCGCCAAGCCGGTGTGGATTTATCGCGTGCCGTGGCTCCTAAGACAAATGTTGGCACGGGGCTTACCGTTCTTTTGCAGCATCAACGCAGCCGACGTGCGCTGACTTACTCCGGCACTACGTCAGGCTTGCGCTATGAAGATCTCGATCTCGCTTATCTTGCGTCCGGGAGACATTTTCATCTGTCTTCTTTTTTTCTTCAAAGCGGGCTGCGTGACGATGTGCCGAAGCTTCTGGCCACAATGCGCAGTGCAGGGCTCACAACATCGCTGGATACGAATGACGATCCGGAAGATTTGTGGGACGGACCCATCGCGGAGACTCTCGCCCATCTTGATATTTTGATGCCTAACGAACGAGAGGCGTGCAAGCTGGCGAATGAATCTTCTTTTGAGAATGCAGTTGAAAAGCTCGCCGAAATGACTCCGCTGCTAGTCGTAAAACGCGGTGCGAGAGGTGCATTGGCCGTGCACAAAGGAATACGTCATGAGGCTCCTGGCTACACAGCGAATGTAGTGGACGTCATTGGCGCAGGAGATAGCTTCAATGCCGGGTTTCTTCATGCTTTTGTTCACCGGGCGAGTCTTGATGACTGCCTTGCCCTGGGTAATGCGTGCGGTGCTTACTCCACGACATCGAGCGGAGGGGTTCAGGCGTTCTCTGATCCGCATCGCATGCAGCAGTTTTTTGAAAGTTGCGGCGTGGCCGAGAAGATCGTCTTGTAATGCAACCGGGAGATATGTGCTTCGACGGAAGAGACTCTTACTACTTTGAATCGTATGGGTGAGTCGTCCGAATGCCTATGTGTTGGCGGGAGATAGAAGGTCCGCGAAGAATGGATTCAACATTCGGCCGTTCGGGTCCATGGCTCTGACTGCTGTGGAGAACTGCAGCCAGCGTTGGCCGTAGGCTGCTTCAACATGTTCTCGCTGAACGAAGGGACTCTGATTCAGCAAGGGGATGCCATTGCGTTGATAGGCAAATTCGTTGAACTGCTGAAGAAAGGCATGCCAGGCGGTATTGTCGGTGCTGGCGTGAATGGGATCGATCGAGAAGACCTCCTGATCGTGAGTGTAGGACAAGAGCGAATTGGCATCGGTACGAATATGGTAGGCGCCGAGGGGCATATTGCAGCGGAATCCCGTGGTTTTGAAGTACTGATCGGCAAAGTCGAGGTAGGCGCGCAAAGTAACCAACCATTGAGAGCGTGGAAAAGCCCAGAACGTGAAAGCATATTTAGCGTCGTCAGGAGTGTTGTGGTAATCGATGATCTTATCGGGAGCGAGCAAGGTTATGCCTCCAAAAAGATGAAGGGTCGAGTAGAGTAACTTCGCGGCATCGAAGTCTCCCTGCTGAAGTGTGTCGCGGAGGCTCTTGTCCATAACAAATCGATCGATAAGTTGGCCGACATGGGCTCCCTCGTAACTCCAGAGCAAGCGGCGAGCGTCTGCCATGAGCGAAGACAGTATTCCGGGCTCGGCGACGCGTTGACGTTGCTGGAAGATTGCAGTTCTACCTACCGTCCAGCAAATCAGGCCTTCGGAGGTATCGAGAAGATTGTCTACTTCTGCTTCCGTGAGTTCGTCTATAGGGCGAGGCAGATAGGTTAAGTGCAGTGCCTCAATGGGCTTTATGCGCAAGGTGACTTCATAGACGATGCCGAAGAGACCATAGCTCGACCGCGCGATGCGCAACTGGTCGGGGTTATCTGCCTCTGAAGCTTCAGCGAGATCGCCAGACGGCGTGACCCACTTGATTTGGGTGACATAGGAGCTGACCTGGCCGAATTGGATACCGTCGAGGGCATCTTTGCTGTGGCAGCACGCGGCTGAGCCGAGCGTCATGTTGCCGATTTCAATGTTCAGCATCATCTGCAGACTATGAGCGCGGAGAGCCTTGGAAGCTTCGATGATTTCGAGACCAGCCTGGGCGGTAAAGGTCAGCCCTGTGCTGTCAATCGCCACAACTTGCGCCATCTTTGACATGTTGACGATAGTGCCCGTGGATGAAGCGCATGGAGTGAGAGAGTGATAGTTCCCCATGGCTCGGACAGGACTCGGATAGTGCGCAGGGTCGCGCAAAATGGCCTGGATTTCTTCGACCGTTTGCGGATAAACGAGTTGCTGGGGAGAGATTACTATGCTCCCGTCGTAGTTCACGACCTGGTTGGACATCTGGGCCTCCTCGAAACGTTGTGCTCAAAGACACGCGAGACAAGAACGGAGCAGGGCCGATTAATTGTTCAGAGAGAATTTAGCAGGTACCGTAATCCCCGGCTATTCGAATCTCGCTCCCCAGACCACGGCATCCGCATAAAAGCCAAGCGGCTTCGTGGCAACTATCGGAGTGCGATGGAGTTAGTGCGAATAAATGCTATCTGAGGGCGGGGGTTGGCCTACCCTCCCCTTCTCTGTCTTTCTGTCCCGAGCAAGTCACGTCATTTTTGGCCATGCCTTGTCTTTTTTGAACTATCGACATAGAAGCGCGTATGATCATCGCGCGTTCTCTCCCCTGCAGGATCGCGACCCCCGTGAAGCCAGTCTCTCAGACAAGTTGGGTGACAGATGAACCAGTGGCGTCGTCAAGTCGGTAGATTTCTGGCTTCAGGTTTGCTGACGATTCTTTGCTTCCTGAGCCTTGGGTGCCCGCCACTCGATCAGACGCAGCTCTACCCTGATCCCAAGGTGCGGTTCGCGGGCTATACGAAGACATGCGACGGCATTCCCGGCGAACTTCCCGATCATTACGGCTACTACCTGACGGCGCAGCAGCAGCAAGGCGCGTGTACCTGGTACCTGTGGACCGGGGGCGACCCATTGCGCACGAGCGGTGCGCCGGAGAATGCACGTGGCAACTCGCGATTCTGGCGTATGGCGGAGAAGAAGCTTTGGACGCTCAGCAACCTTCTAGAACTGCCGATCGACGTCAACCTTATGGATTACATCACCGGCACACCACGGGAGCAGCGCTTTGCGAAGCTCGGGGTGATCAATGATCCCGGCTGCAAGAAGGCGACCCAACCGGATGCGTATGGTTTGATGCTTGATGTCTGTGAGGATCCATACTCCAGCGGCATCATGGGGCTTCGTCTCTTTCCGAACCCCGACTTCGATGCGAAGAAATGGGATGCACAGAAATATCTTCACCGCGACTCCCGCATCGAGCCGCCTTACCTGGCGGGGTTAACGTGCGGCCTTTGTCATATCGCCTTCAATCCAGATAATCCACCGGCAGATCCTGAGAATCCTCAATGGGCCAATCTGGCTCCGGCCTTCGGCAACCAATACCTGCGAGAAGGCGAGATGTTTAAAGGCCGGCTTACGCCGTCCAGCTTTCTTTACTGGGTGTATGACACACAACCTGCAGGTACATCCGACACCAGCCGGTTGAGCACGGACTTTATCAACAACCCGAATGCGATCAATTCGATCTGGTACATCCTCTCAGCACGGCCGAAGCACGCTGAAGTGATGAATGACGGGAGCACGCAGGAGGTGCCGCATATCCTGAAAGACGGATCGGACTCGATTGGGCCTGCCTATGCGGCGTTGCGCGTGTATATCAACATCGGAAGCTGTCCCGATTATCGCTATAGCCTGGAAGATACCTTCACTGGGATACTGCGACCGCTGCCACTGTTCCCCGCGCCTGCTGTGCCTACCGCGCAGCATCCCTTCGATCTCAACAAGGCACAGCGAGAGTGCGTGGACTGGCAGCTTACATCAGCACGCATGACCAACGCGGCAAACTTTCTAGATGCTGTGCAGCCGTATCCGCTGAAGAGCGCACAGGGTGGGACGGCTTATATGACCGCGACTCCTGCAGTTCTGAATATGGGAAAACGCGCGTTCGCCGAAAACTGCGCACGCTGCCACTCAAGCAAAGTTCCCGACGAGGTGAAGAACGGGCTGGACAAGCACTCCGAAGCAGCCAAAGCAGCGTGGGTGCGGCTGGTAATGTCAGGCGATTTTCTGGATAAGAATTTTCTATCCGACGACGACCGCTATCCTCTGGTCTCCTCCGATCCAAGGTTTGAGATTGCCACAAACGCGAATCGCGCTTTGGGAACTAATCCGATCGAGGGGCACCTTTGGCAGAACTTCTCCTCGCGCACCTTCAAGGAGCTTCCTCCGCCAGGGACGATGGCGATGCCGAATCCATTCGACGAGAAGGATCCGATCTCGTTTCCGATAACGCACGGCGGTTACTATCGCACTCCCTCGTTGATCAACATTTGGGCGACGGCGCCGTTCTTCGAGAACAATACGCTCGGCACGTTCACGGGTGATCCGTCAGTAAAGGGGAGGATAACTGCTTATAACGACGCGGCGGAAAAGCTGCTGTGGCCTGAAAAGCGAGCGGGCAAGAAGACGATCAAGGTGACGGGGACGGACTCAGTTCTGCAAATACGTGACATCAAGATACGCGTTCCCGCGGGCACGCCAGTGGACCTGCTGGCAAATATTAATATCTACAAAGCCATCCAGGCTCCGGAGATTATCGCTGAACTCAATCGTCTGCTGAGCAACCCAGAACTGCTGGTACGGCTGGTACACGCGCTCGAAAACAACGGACAGTACGACAGCGAGTTGAGGAAGCTGGTTCCGGAGTTGCTGCGTCTCAGCCAAGCACCAGATCTGATTGAGGATCACGGGCATACCTTTGGTGCGAACCTACCAGACGAACAGAAGCGAGCTCTGATCGAGTACATGAAGACCTTTTAGAAGTGCGCGTACGGTTGTCTTGCCAAGAGAAGTACAGTTCCGCGTGAGAGCAACACGGTTGGAAGGAGACCGAAATGGCTTTCGATATCAACTTCGCAATTAATGTTATGTATCCGGCTGCGAATGCGGCTTACCTCATCATGAATGTTCCGCAGCCGCCGCTCCAACTGCCGTCTGGATTTACCGTAGTTGGACCAATCATGGCAGACCCAATGCGGGCAGCCTCCGCGATGGCACAGGCACAACCTGATCAACAGCGCATTGCAAACTCCATGGTTGCAGAAAGCAGCATTTTTGGCCTTGTCGCATGGAATGCGGCAACGAAGACAGCCATCGTTGCAATCCGTGGAACGAAGACTATCTGGGATTGGATAGGAGATTTCGACGCTGCCCCGGTCCCGTGGTTTCCTGACCCCGCATCAGGGTTAGTTCACATGGGTTTTCAATTGGTTTACGAGCATATCTGCTCGAGCTTGCGAGATCTTCTGCATACGGGATGCAAAGGCGCGACGGCAGTCTGGGTCACCGGGCATAGCCTCGGCGGAGCTGTGGCAGTCTTAGCAGCATTCGACATCCTCAAGAACGTGGGGCTCGGAGTTACGCCAGAACTATATACCTTCGCTGGCCCACGTACGGGAGCTCCTGACTTTGTGGGCAATTTCAATGCGGGGATCAAGGTCTGTAACCGCATCGTCAATTTCATGGATGTGGTGCCACAAGTGCCCGTTCCACCGCTCTACGCGCATGCCGGACAAGAGACTCTTGTCCACGGTGGCTTCAAGCCATTGGATGTAACGTATGCTCATCATTTGACGACCTATCTTACTGGCTTGCAGAAACTTCAGTCCGCGGCCACCTCGCCAACTGCTATCAGTTCACCGGCCGCTGCTCCCAGCAAGGCAACCGCATCGCCTGCTGCTCCTTAATTAGGATCACTCCTCTTGAGGCGGGAAGAAAGCCTGGATGTACGTCTGAGTCTCGACCTGGAATTCGCGGCTGGCCACAATCATCTGCTTAAGCATAAGTGATTTGCGGGTTGCCGATAAAAGCAACGGGTTTTCGCTTACATTAGTGTGCATGCTTCCGAAGCACTTACTTTCTATCTCGCTAGTCTCCCTTGGGTTGCTAATACAGCCGGCAATGGCTTGTGCCGAGTCGCCTACGTCGGCTGCCGAAGGAGTTCTTCAACGCACGATGCCGCACCTGGCTCGTCAGTTCGAACTGGCTCTCGTTCCTAAACCAGATCACAAAGACTACTTCCGTATTACCGGCACTCGAGGACACATTCGAGTGGAGGCGGCTACGCAGCCTACCGTTCTTTATGGAGTTAATTGGTATCTCAAGTACGTGGCGCATCTGCAGGTTTCGACCAACGGCTTTCAACTTGGTCCTTCTGATCTGATTCTTCCTGCCCCGAGCGCACCCATTGAAAAGCCCGCTCTTTATCGTTGGCGCTATGCCTTGAATGAGAATGTCGACGGCTACTCCGCTCCTTACTGGGACCAGAAGCGTTGGCAGCATGAGATCGATATTCTTGCTTTGAGCGGTACGAACGCCGTACTGATTGAGCGCGGCATGGATCTGGTTCTCTACCAGACCTTTCGTGACTCGGGTTACTCGGACGAAGCAATACGCAACTGGATTGTTCAGCCCGCTCATCAGAACTGGCAGTTGATGGGCAACATGTGCTGCTTTCAAGCGCCGATCTCGATGGAACTGCTTGAGAAGCGTGCGCAGTCTGCGAAGCAGCTAATTGCGACTCTGCGCGGTCTCGGCATTGCACCTGTGTTGCCGGGATACTACGGCATCGTGCCTGCCGACTTTGCCTCCGTTCACCCCGGAGCGCACGTGATTACGCAGGGCGACTGGAATGGATTTACACGGCCGGGGTGGCTGGATCCGTTGGATTCAAACTTCGATAGGCTCGCGGAGTCGTTCTACCGTCATCAGCACGCTCTCTATGGTGATTCGCCGATATACGACATGGAGATCTTTCAAGAGGGCGGAGCGGCAGGGGATGTTCCGGTGCCTGCGGCTGCGAAGAAGGTGCAGCAGACGCTGATGCACTTTCATCCTGATGCGTTTTGGATGCTGCTCGGTTGGCAACAGAACCCTACACAGGAGCTGCTCTCATCTCTCGATACGAGCCATGTTCTCATTGCAGAGATCGAGCAAGGCCGCAATCCGCGTGAGAACCGCGACCAAGAGTTCCACGGCGCATCCTGGTTGTACGGGGGTCTTTGGGAGTTTGGCGGACGCACAACGATGGGAGCGCCGCTGTACGACTATGCCGTTCGCTTTCCGAAGATGGCGAAGCGCGCGGGAAGCCGCATCGTGGGAACCGCTATTTTCACGGAGGGACTGGATACGAATCCGTTTGCATTCGACCTCTACACCGAGATGGCGTGGCATGCTGACCCGGTCGATCTTGGGGAGTGGACTGACGCGTACGCAGTCCGCAGGTATGGGGCTGATGACTCTCACGCGCGGCGAGCATGGCAGATCCTTCTCAAGACGGCTTACGGCTACCGCGCCGACGGTAATATGCAACACGGAGAACGAGACGCTTCGCAAGATTCGCTCTTTAACTCTCAGCCGTCTCTGACAGCGTTACGTGCAGCGACCTGGTCTCCCGACGTCCTTCGTTATGATCCGAACGAGTTTGCCGCAGCGCTTACGGAGCTACTGCAGGCCGCTCCGGCACTGCGTGATACCGAAACGTATCGCTATGATCTCGTCGATATAGCCCGACAGGCGATGGCGAACGAAAGCAGGCGGTTACTTCCGCTCATCAAACAGGCTTACGACTCTAAAGACAAGGTTGCGTTTGCTGAACTTACCCAGCAATGGCTTCACGATATGGAGTTGCAAGACAACCTCCTGCAGACGAGTCCGTTCTTTTTGCTTGGTCGATGGCTTTCTTTCGTTCCGCCATGGGCTTCTTCTCCTGCGGAGCTTGACCGACTCAACTACGACGCACGCTCTATTCTCACAACGTGGGGCGATCGCAAGGCGAGCGAATACGGTCTCCATGAGTATGGCAATCGCGATTGGGCTGGGTTGACGAGCGAGTACTATAGGCCGCGATGGCAGATGTACTTCGACTCACTTTCCGATGCTCTTGCCACGGGAGAAGCTCCGAAGAGTATTGACTGGTATGCTTTCGGTGATCGTTGGAATCACAGTCAGAAGTCCTACGCCGACTCACCGCGGGGCGACTCGTATGCCGCCGCGCTTGCCGTCGCAAAAACTCTTCATCTTGCTCCTAACCAGACTGAGGCGCACCAGTAAACTATGACAACAATGAGCGCACCTTCCGACGCCCCGTGGCCCTCTCTGACCGCCGCACGACCGGCCCGTTTGCTTTCACTCGACTTTCTGCGTGGGCTCACCATTGCCTTCATGATTCTCGTCAACAACAACGGCGACGAAGTTCGGGCTTACTGGCCGTTGAAACATGCTGCCTGGAATGGCTTTACTCCTACTGACCTCGTCTTCCCAACCTTTCTTTTTCTCGTCGGCATCTCTACTGTCTTCTCTACCGCCTCGCGGCTGGCACAAGGGGCGACGAGGCAGTCGCTGTTTTTGCACGTCGTTCGCCGTTCCATCATCCTTTTTTTGCTGGGCCTGGTGGTGAACAGCTTCCCCTTCTTCCACCTGAATACCATGCGTTTCTACGGTGTGCTCCCTCGCATCGCCATCTGTTATCTCATTGTGGCTTCGCTGTATCTCATTAGCCCCGGCTGGCGTGGAAAGGCTGCTCTGGCAGTTGCAGCGCTCGCTGGATATTGGATTCTGATGCGCTTTGTTCCAGTCCCCGGATATGGCGTCCCTGGACATGACATTCCTCTGCTTGATCGCGACGCAAATCTCACAGCGTGGCTGGACCGCCAGATCTTCACAGCCTCTCATCTCTACGAGCACACCCGCGATCCCGAGGGCCTTCTCAGCACCATCCCCGCTCTGGCCACCGCCTTACTCGGCCTTCTCACAGGCATCTGGTTGCGGACAGAGCGCACGCTCACTCGGAAGATCAGTGGAATCGCAGTCGCCGGACTCACAGGGATACTTCTGGGCAGCCTTTGGAACTTCACCTTTCCCATCAACAAGAAGCTCTGGACCAGCTCCTACGTTTTATTTGCCGGTGGTCTCAGCCTTCTGCTCCTCGCGGTGTGCCTCGCTATCGTCGATCTACCTAAGAAGAACTCTGGCAAACCGGACCGTTCCCGCCTGCTCGCGCCCTTCTTCATCTTCGGAACTAACGCCATCGCGGCGTATGTCTTCTCTGAACTACTCGCTGCGGCGATCAGCAGTATTCATCTGCACTCGGGACTGAATCTGCAGCAATACTTCTATCAGTTGATCCTGCGCGCGGTGCCAAATATAGCTTTCGCTTCTCTTCTCTACTCACTGCTGTTTGTCGCCGTCTGCTGGCTTTTTGTTGCCGTGCTCTACCGCCGCAAGATCTTTCTCAAGGTCTGATCAGGCTGCTGGAGAGCGAATTAAAACTACCTTGAAGCAATTCGATGGCGATGACGGATCGCTTATATTGCTGAAGACATTTTCGGAGACCGCGCATGTCCACATCCAACTCGTCGCCTACGGATCAGCCGCTCTATGACCTCGTCAACGGCCCGGCTCTGGTGACTATCGCGGACGTGATCGCGCGCATGCAAGCTATCGACGCATTGCTGCCGACGAACGACGGTCTCAAATGGTTCAACCTGCTTTATCTCATGGTGACGGAGCAGGTAGATCTGCATCCGCCCGGTGGTGCATGGCAGAGCCCGGTCTGGCTCACTCGCCTCGATGTCGTCTTTGCAGGTCTCTACTTCAGCGCTGTTGCCGGTTTCCTCGATGGACAATCGGTGCCATCGGCATGGAATGCACTGTTTGAGGCGCGCTATCGCACCGGCATAGACCGTATCCAGTTTGCGCTCGCCGGTATGAATGCCCACATCAATCACGATCTCGCGCTAGCACTGCTGGCCACCGATGCCGAGTTGAGCGTGATTCCTGGAATGGACAGCCTCGAATTTGCCGACTACCAATCCGTCAACGGCCTGCTCAACACTGTCATGCCATCGGCACTCACCATGCTGGCAACCGATACGTTGGGAGTACTCGCACAAGACACGGGCAAGGTTGGTCGCCTACTTGCATTCTGGAACATCTGCAGCGCCCGCGACCTCGCCTGGGATTTCGCAAACCACCTGCACAGTCTCACGGGGCTCACTCGCGACGGCGCACTCAGCACGCAAGATGCACTGGCCGGTTCACTTGGCAGCGCCATTCTAGCCACTGCTTGAAGACTCTCTGCGGAGGGCACTCGAGTCTGCAGATCTGGCCTTAGCTTTTTTCAGTCAAATTTGTCTATCAACCGCAGGATCTGATCGACTGCGTCAGAGGCTTCGTTCCGGGTTCCGGCATAACAGGGAACGCCTGTGACCGCGCGTTCGAATACCTGCACCATGTCCGGTTTTTCTGCCAGGACATGAGGCGTGTTTCGCAACAACATTAGTAGCGCTTCGCTTTGAGTGATAGCTTCGACACTCCAGGCACACTCGCGCAGGTACTGGAGCGAGAGAATCCAGCCTACTGGGGCGGCGATCTGTCCTACCGAAGCGTTGTACTCGACTGGAAGCATCGGGGTCTGATCAGGGCGGCCGTTCCTGACGAGCAAAGGCCTTGGATATGGATACACGAGGCCTGCTGAATCGATCAGAGCATATTCATCGGAGAAGTAAGTCGCTCCTCGACGTAAAAGCCCGGCCACCAGCGATGATTTACCGGCGTGCGTGGTGCCCGGCAGCAGCAGGACTCTCTCGCCCCATGAGACCGCACCCGCATGTACGGCGCGTAACGTCTTTAGACGTTGGATCACGGCATCATCCAATACTCTTATGAGATCCGGCACCAGATCGATCGCGTGACCAGCGGATGCCACCACGACATCGTCAGCCAACAACTGAAATTGGTCTGCAATTCGCACTACGCAAACGGAGACATCGGGCTTATGAATGGCGTTCGCAGTTCTAGGCAACGATGGAAAGGTATAGCGCTCGAGGATGGCGTGCGCTTCTAAGTGCTCCGTCGCCAATTGAATGCTGCAATCAAATACGCGAACTTCGAAATTGTACGTACTGGCCATACGTATTTTGTCCGACGCAAAAAAGTACGAGTCAGCCTTCCGGCCTCGTAGCGAGCGAGAATCAGCGCTCAGAACTTTATACAACTGCAAGAAGGCTCAATCCGGTGCGACGAATCCCCGAAGAGTTGGCTAACGCTTCAAGAACGACAGACACACGTCAGCCCTTGATTTTACGCGGCCATTCCTCGGGGCAAAATCGCTTTAGCGAAATATCGGAAGAATTGGCTTTGGCTTTGGTGGAGCGGGCGTCGGCTTGGGAGCAGCCGATCGTGCGACCATTGCGTGTGCCTTCTGGTCCGAGATCGTTAGAGCCACAACAAGGGGTAAGGCGACAGCACTCAGAGATGCGAGAAACTGACGTCGAGTAGCGGGCGCGGATGATCCCGATGTGCTCACCAGCTTCTTGTCCTGAAGCTGCAGAAGTGCCTCTTCCGCAAGCTCATCGGTTACAGCCGGGTTGAGCGAACGGCGCATCTCTTCGGCCACGCTGGCGAGCGTTGTCGAAGTGCTGCATGCGTCCCAGGCTGCGCCAGCGGTTGCGTTCAGAGCAAAAACGCTCTCGTTGGTGGGATCGACGATGACTCTCGAACCATCGGGGAGTCGGTTTTCTACCAAGGCATTCGATTGAAGTCGTTCAATTTGCATTTTTACCTCTATAAAATTGCGGATATTTTTCCACAACCAGATATTTTGGGAGATTACACAACGCCGGCTGTTTTCCGACAAATCCTTAGTAACCATCAGGTAATGTTTTGATTGCGTGCGTCGGCGCGTTTACAAGATCCAAAAGACGGGCTGAAGCCAAGGCAGATATATACTTACCGGAACTTGGGAGCCTGAATGGAAGATTCCTGCGAACTGCTGCGCGCTGTCGTTCGGCGACCCGTAGAGGCTGACTCTCAGCAAATGTATCAACTTGCAGAAGGCGTTCGTGACTGGGCTTCGCTCCTCAGTGTTGCGGACGAGCATCGAGTCTTACCGATGCTGTACTTGCGACTCAGGAACATCGGCCGAGTGGTCCCCCAAGAGGTGCAAGAACGTCTGCAAGATGGATACCAGCGCAACATGTTCCACAATCTGGCGAATGCGGCAGAGTTGATCGATCTGCTTAGGGCGTTTGAACGCGAGACGATTCCTGCCATGCCATTTAAAGGTACTGTGCTCGGAGCATCCGCTTACGGTGACCTTACAACACGCCCTGCCGGCGACCTGGACTTGCTCATCTACTACAAGGACGTAGTGCAAGCCACGGCCATGGCCAGAGAGCGGGGCTACGAGCTGAAAACCGTGACGCAGCCGGGTGATATCCCTTTTTCAGACTGTTACGAATATCATTTCGAGCGACCAACGGACGGAATGGTGCTTGAGCTTCGTTGGAGACTGGTGCTTACGCAGCCGAGATTCAGACGCAATCTCGGTATGGATTGGGTATGGCCGCGGCGCCGAACTGCGATGGTGGCGGGCGCCGAGGTTCCAGATATGAGTCCCGAGATAACTCTCCTGATGCTTTGCATGCATGGGAGCAAGCACGTGTGGTCTCGACTGATTTGGATCTGTGACGTAGCGCAGGTTCTGGTCTCATCGCCGGAACTTAATTGGAAAGAAGTGATGCAAGAGGCCAGCTCTACAGGGTTATGGCGGTCGCTCGCCCTAGGTGTACTTCTTGCGCAGCGAGTTACGGGCGTGGAAGTTCCTCAGGATGTACTGAGACGCTTTGAGTCAGACAGTACGGCGCGTAAGTTAGCACAATATATTGAGGAGAATTTGTTTGAGGCACCGGGGAGCGCACCAGAAGGCCGCGTGCCTTACTACATTCAGTTGCTCGGATTCAGGGACAGGATGAGGTTGCTTATGTCGTTCGATTATCTGCGACCGAATGAGCACGATCGGACGGTTCTTCCGCTGCGGAAATCACTCTCTCCCTTCTACTATTTGATACGACCCTTTCGACTGTTTCGGGATCGTTCGGCGAGATGAAGTGCCGTGCGGCCATAGAACAACTCAAGTAGTTTGGAGGAAGGCTCGACTCGTAGCAAGCGATTAGTTTCGGGTAGGTCGTTGTTTACAGGTTGTTTAGTCGGCATGGACATTCCTGATTCATGGAACGTATGATACGTCCGTTACCACCTCACCTGATGGCGTTATGACGTTACAGCAGATGGCTGAGGGGCATTTTGCAAGAGTTCTGTCGTCTGCTGAGCAGGTTGCGTCCGGGACGCAGCTCTGGGGTTCAAAGTGATATCTCAACAATCCGCAAAAGAGACACTTAGCTCGAACCTTCCACCCGAACCGGCAGAGATTCGGTTGCAGTTGCAACGGCTGTTGGCGCATCCGCTGTTCACAAACAGTAAACGCTACCCTGTGCTGCTCGCTTATACGGTCGAGCAGACGCTCCGCGGGAATTCCCCCAGCCTCAAGGAGCGGACGATCGGCATCGAAGCTTTCGGACGAAAGCCCGATTACGACGCAAACGCCGATCCGGTAGTCCGCACGACTGCCGCAGAGGTGCGAAGACGGCTCATTCAGTATTATTACGATCCGTCTCATGCGGGCGAACTCGTTATTGAGCTGTCTGCCGGCTCCTATATACCTGCATTTCGTCCACCGAATGCGCCGCGGATGGACATAACCGAGAGTGATTCCGGGGTGCCGCAACTGGAGATTGCTGACGCAGAGCCTGAGCTCATTCAGGCGAATACGCCGAGCTTCGCGATCCTTCCTGCTCAACCAACCGCAGAACCACTTCCCGGATTTGCAAACCGCTGGAGAAGCCGGTGGCTTGTGGCCCTTGGACTTCTTCTCCTCGCCGGACTGGTTGGTTTTGTGGCTGGCCGGTACCGACCGGCGCGGAGCCTCTCGAATATGGACCAATTTTGGGAGCCGATCACTTCCAGCTCGAATCCGACAACATATTGTCTGGGAGAACCAAGTCCCCGTACGACCCAATCTGCGGACGGGACTGCTACGACCCGGCCGGAGGAGCAGGTTCAGACCAGGCTGCGACTCTCAGGCCGTTTGAATATGTCTGATGTGGTGACTCTCACCCGTACCATCGCGCCACTCGCATCTCGCCACGGCGCTTTTCGCGTGCTTACGGCCTCTGAGACTAGTTTTGCGCAGTTGCGAGAGGGCCCCATTGTGCTGATCGGCGGGTTCGATAACCCGTGGACGCTGCGCATTACGCAGGGTCTGCGTTATGGCTTTGAAGGCATGGACGGCTCGTGGCAGATCATTGACCATCGCAACAAGCAGGTTTTTTGGGCAGTTCAGATGGACCTTTCAATGCAAAACCTGGTTCGCGATTATGCAATCGTCGCGCGAATTCACGACGCCACCACCGGCCAGCCCGTCATCGTCGTTGCAGGAATCTCCGATCAGGGTACGGAGGCAGCAAGTGAAGTGGTCTACAACCCTGTCTACCTCAATTCCCTGCTCGACAAGGCCCCTAAGGATTGGACCCGTCGCAACATGGAGGCGGTGATCGAGACGCACGTCATCGGCGGGCACCCCGGCCCCCCGGACATATTGGCCGTGGAGACATGGTAGATCCCAGCTGTGGAACGAACTACGTATGATACGTATTGGGATCCAGGCTTCTAAATCGATTCACTTCAACAATTTGTTTCCCATCAGCTACTTTGCTACGCGATGAGCCTTACAGATTCATGATTCACAAGCGTAGCGTTTTCGCGTTCAGAAGTTGTGTCTGGGACGGTTCCACAGTGCGAGAATGATTGAGCAAAATCAGGAGAGATATGCAGGTTGAGAAGATGAGTCGAGCCCAGTCATGGGCAGGCTATGTAATGGCAGTGACGATGGCTTTGACGGTAGCTGCAGGTTACGCCGTGGCCCAGAATGCGAACCAGCCCTGGATGAACAGCAGCCTTGCACCTGAAGAGCGGGCCGACTTGGTTCTGAAACAGATGACACTGGACGAGAAGGTTGCGCTCTTACATGGCAACGGAATGCAACATGCGCCCCAATGGCAGATGCCCTTGACGTATCTCTCGAATGGCGGCGCAGGATACGTTGAAGGAGTTAAGCGGCTGGGTATTCCCCCGATTTTCATCTCTGATGCGGCCTATGGGGTTCGCGACAGCGGGGCGAACGGCCGCTACTCGACAGCGCTTCCATCCAATCTGGCGGCCGCTTCGAGCTGGGACCCACAGAGCGCCTGTGAGTATGGAGCCCTCATCGGTCGGGAATTACGTGCGCAGGGCCTCAATATGACGCTGGGTGGGGGGGTGAATCTCACTCGCGAACCGAGGAACGGGCGAACCTTCGAGTATGCGGGAGAAGATCCGCTGCTCGCCGGGACGCTGGTTGGCAATCTTATGAAGTGTGAGCAGGCGCAGCACGTCATCGGCGACATCAAACACTTCGCTATTAACGACCAGGAGACGGGCCGGAACATCGTGAACGCGATTATCTCGAAGCGCGCCATGCAAGAGAGCGATCTTCTCGCCTTTCATATCGGCATCAATATCGCGAATCCAGGCGCGGTAATGTGCTCTTATAACCGCATCAATGGCGACTATGCGTGCGAAAACACTTACACCTTGCACGACGTTTTGAAGAAGGATTGGGGGTATAAGGGCTTCGTCATTTCGGATTGGGGCGGCACACACAGCACCGAGAAAGCTTCGGCTGCGGGCTTAGACCAGGAACAGCCGATGGCCGAGTACTTTGGCCCGGAGCTGATACAGGCGGTCAAGGCGGGCAAGGTGCCAATGGCAGAGATCGATGATCATGCGCGCCGAGTGCTTTACGCGGAGTTCCTCTCCGGGATTGTGGACAATCCCATCGAGAAAGGCGTCGTCGATGTGCGAGGCGGGTTGGATATTGCGCAGCATCTGGAAGAAAAAAGCATCGTTCTTCTCAAGAACGAAAACTCCATACTGCCTTTGAACGCGGCGAAGACACGAAGCATCGCCGTCATCGGCGGACACGCTGATGTGGGCATGATCTCTGGAGGAGGCTCAGCACAGGTAGACCCTCCCGGCGGAAATGCGATTGCTCCTCCAGGAAAGGGCGCTACTCACTGGCAGGATCACATATGGTTCCC
This sequence comes from uncultured Acidobacteriaceae bacterium, assembly GCA_963771625.1. GTDB lineage: Bacteria > Acidobacteriota > Terriglobia > Terriglobales > Acidobacteriaceae > Edaphobacter. The sequence goes on along the minus strand of CAVYUE010000007.1, from coordinate 94,672 downwards.
CACTTCGCCGCTGAAGGCGCTACAGGCAAAGCTTCCGAATGCCAAGATAGAGTTCAACTCCGGTCAGGACCCGGCAGCTGCCGCCGCTTTGGCCAAGAACGCCGATGTTGCCATCGTCTTTGTGTATCAATGGGAGTCTGAAGGTGTGGATCTGACGACACTTTCTCTACCTGACAACCAGGATGCGTTGATCGAGCAGGTCGCGGCTGCGAATCCGCATACGATTGTTGTTCTCGAGACGGGAACGGCGGTCACAATGCCATGGCTCGGAAAGGTGAGCGGCGTGGTCGAAGCATGGTACGCAGGTAGCAGCGGTCATATAGCTCTCGCAAACGTGCTGGTCGGGGAAGTGAATCCGACTGGCAAACTTGCGATGACCTTCCCCAAGAGCGATGCGGATCTTCCTCATCCAGTCATCCCGCCGCTTTCTGCAGAAGACGAGGGCCAGGGTACCGGAGCAGTGAATGATCGTGCTCACGTTGAGTCCAAGTACTCGGTTCACTACGATGAGGGCGCTAAGGTCGGCTACAAGTGGTACGAGTCCGAGCATAAAGAGCCCCTATTTCCATTCGGGTTCGGGCTGTCCTACACGACCTATGCCTATTCCAACCTGAAGACCAACAATGCGCAGCGGACCGTTAGCTTTACCGTGAAGAACACAGGCAAACGTGCTGGCACCGAGATCGCACAGGTGTACGCGACACTCCCGGAGGCTGCCGCTGAACCATTCAAGAGATTGGTGGGGTGGCAGCGTATTGAACTTGCGCCAGGTGAGTCGAAGACCGTGACGGTTGCTGTCGATCCGCGAGTGATGTCCATCTTCGATGAACAGACAAACGCCTGGAGTCTTTTGCCTGGTTCCTACAAGATCTTCGCAGGACCATCCTCTGGCGAGACTCCTCTGAACGCGTCGCTCCAGATTCAATAGCTATTCTCATGCTCCGTTCACCAAAATCCAATTGGTGAACGGACCCACCCTCCCTACCAGTTTCGGGCTCAACGTAAAAATGCAGATGAAACGTCTTCACACGCCATGCTTCGATAAACCATTCAGGCGCTCTCTGCTGTCAGGTATGCTAGCGCTCTTCAGCGTCGTCTTGGTTTCTGTATCTGCCTGGGGTCAGACACCAGCCCCCGCATGGCAAGGCACACTGCAGGACGAAGCTGCTCACCCCATTCTTCGGGCGAAGGTTGAACTGGATGCTGTTGACGAGCACAAGATAACAACGACTAACCCGGATGGAGGTTTCGTCTTTGACTCGCTTCTGCCGAAGACCTACTCACTCTCCGTCGAGGTCAATGGGCGTGTCTATCGCAGCTCCGCCACGATTACCATCCCCGCGCAAGCCGTCGGAGTGATCCTGACGCTGAGAGCGGATGGTGCGTTGGTCGTTGGCATTCAACAGGAGAAGGAAGCCGCCGGTGGAGAGAAGCTGACGAGCAAAGCTGTTAGCGAAATTCCACTGAACAAACGTGACTTCAGTCAATTGCTTTTGCTGGCAGCGGGTACTGCGGCAGATTCAAGCGGTGCCTCGAACTTCACCCAGCAGTTCGCGATCAATGGACAGCGTGGCGTAGAAGCGGTGTTCGCTCTTGATGGAGCCGACAGCAGCGACCCGGAGTTAGGTGGGGGCACGTTTACGAACTTCAATGTCGATGCTGTTCTCGAGCTTCAATCTCTGTCCGGCGTTATGCCTGCGGAGATCGGCAGGGGTGCGTCAGGGTTCACCAACATCCTGACTCGGTCTGGCACAGACAGTCTTCATGGGTCTGTTTTTGAGTTCATACGGAACTCTGCTCTGGACGCGCGTAACTACTTTGACTTTTCGTCACCTGCAAATCCTGGACGCATCCCTCCATTCAAGCGGAACGAGTTCGGTTTCACCAATGGTGGCCCGATCTTCATTCCGCACGTCTACGACGGTCGGGGAAAGGCTTTCTACTTCGTGGAGTACCAAGGCTTCCGCCAGGTACTTGGGACCACACAGGTCTTTGCTGTACCAACGGCACAACAACGCACTGGGATTGACACAACCGCGTACCCCGGGGACACGCTCACTGTCCCAGTGGACCCGGCGATTGCGGAGGTCCTCGCCCGTTATCCTCTGCCGAACTACTCTCAAGGCACGTTTGGAGCAAACACATACGCGACGTCATCAAAGGTCACTACTGACGCCAATCAATTCTCGGTTCGACTGGACTATCAGCTTGGAGCGGCTGATCACATCTTCGGACGATTCACGCTCGATAATCTAGACGGTCCGACCACCAACCCCGATCAGACGGCTATTGATCCGAGCTTCGGCGTGGAATACGTCGATCGGCAACGGAACGGTGTCATCACCTGGGTTCACACGGCGTCACCTCGACTTACCTTCGAGAGTTCTATCAGCGCAACGCGGACGACACCATCCTTTCCGACAACGAATCAGACAGACCCCGCGATTAAATTCCAACGATGCGCTCTTCGAACCCTTCAACGCTCCGGGAGGTTCGGTTACAAGGGCGTTCGGCAATCTATTCCAGGCGCGCGAAAATGTCTCGTGGACCGCAGGTGCGCACGCTTTCAAAGCCGGCGCTGAAGTTCGTCTCAACCGGGACTCTACCTACTTCGGGATTTCACCAAATGGAGAGTACGACTTCGGGGGCGGAACCGCTTACTCTCCCACCGAAATCAAGTCTCAAAGCGGAACGCACGATGTCAATGTGGGTGATCCTCTACCTGACACGCTCTCGGCTCTCCTGACAGGAAGCCCTTTTGCTTATACTCGTGCGGTTGCGCCTTCGTACTTTTCAAATGGAGAGAATATCGGTCCGGCTGCCGATAGTCGCAGCGCATTCGCGGCATACGTGCAGGATGTTTGGAAGATCACGGCACGGATGGTACTCAACTACGGTCTGCGCTTCGAACTGTATACACCGATCTCCGAGCGTGCTCGTCGTACCTCCGGATTCTATCCAACGGCAGATGGGGGACAGGAGTTTCTGATCAATCCACAGCCGCGCTATCGATCAGCGATGAACAACTGGGGACCGCGTTTTCAAGTTGACTATCGCTTCAGCGATCACCTTGTAGGACACGCGGGTGGCGCTTTGACGACGATCCCACCGAATATCTGGCAGGACAACCAACTCACCGGCGGCCTCCCGTTCGTCTTCTACCCTCGCGTGACGGCTGCAGTCGGAACTCACCTCGCCTACGGCTTCCAGATCACTCCCGATCAACTTCCCCCGGTGTACACACCTGCCGGCGTGAACATCTACGCGAACGGAGATCCCAACGATGTGCCTGCAAATACTGTCGTAGATATTGCGAGGCTGGAACGAGATATTGCCGCGCTGTCTGGTCAGTCTTCACCTTTAAATGTGGCTGCGATCAGCCGACGTTTCGGGAATGCAATGCTGGGTACGTGGTCGCTTGGGCTGGAACGCTCCCTTGGCAATATCACGGCGTCAGCAACTTATGTTGGAACCACGGCTTACAAGCTTGCGCGCAACAGCTTCCCCAATGCCTATCCCGGCGCGACGGCAGCGTTTGCACGCTACACCCTATTCGACCCAAAAGGAGTTCCCATTGGAGGTTTTGGCACCGAGAGTGAGATCACACCATCTTCGCACTCGAGCTATAACGCTCTACAGCTTTCGGCCACCGGTCAGACTAAGCACGGAGGTCCTGGTATACAGACGAGCTACACCTGGTCGAAGTCGATTGACGACACGAGCACTGTGGCTGGAACGTCGGCGACGAGTACAGTTGGCGCAATCGCTCAAGCCGCGCCGCAGAATCCTTTCGATACTCATCCTGAGCGTGGCCCGTCTACTTTTGACGCGACGAATTCATTCTCTCTCAGCCTGACCCAGGAGATTCCACTTCAAGCGCTTTCGTTTTTGGACGGAGTTAGCCGGAAGGTTGTTGAAGGCTGGCAGCTGATCAGCATATCCAGCATCAGCAGTGGGACTCCATTTACCGTGTACTCCGGCATACAGCAGACTGGCGCAGGCTCGGCCAATTCGGATCGGCCAGATCAGATCGCGGCTCCCGACTTGTCGACAGCACGTCCTCGGCGCGAGGACTACTTCGGGCGTGGTGACAATAACGGCTCTTTCTTTTCCATCCCCATCAATATCGCGGGCGGAACCGGGCCTAATGAGGGGCGTTTTGGGACCCTGGGGCGAAACACCTTCCGAGGCCCTGCCTTCTACAACTTCGACATGTCGGTCGTAAAGGACACGCCTGTAGGAAGGCGAAAATCCGGAAGCGAACTGGCCAACGTACAGTTCCGCGCTGAGTTCTTCAACATCTTCAACGTCGTGAATATGGGACTTCCTTCCAACACAATTCTGGGTTCCGGTTTCGGCCTCATCAACCGTACTGCCGGAAGCTCTCGTCAGATTCAGTTTTCATTGAAGGTCGTCTATTAGCAGCTGTTTCGTTGTTTAGCACATGAAGATTCTGGTCAAGGCTACAGCGCTCTATGTCGCTTTGGTCCGGATGGGCGGTACCGCTCAACACTGTCGATCAATAGAAATTTGAAAGAGGACGCCATGAACAAGTTGCGATTTTATCTGGGTGGAGGTGCATTTATTGCGCCAATGTGTGCGCTGCTGCTGGCGGGTCCCGGTTTTGTGGCTGCACAAACCGTGCCGCTCACCCACGAAGAAGCACACCGCCGCGCCGAGGCTCTCCTAAAGCAGATGACGGTGGAAGAGAAGGTAGGCCAGATGAATCAGGCTGCGGGCATCCTTATTCCAGGGCTGGCAACTGAAAAGCCCGATAACGCTATCGCCAAAGGCCAAGTGGGCTCGGTGCTGTGGCAGTTCGATGTGAAAGAACTCAACCGCCTACAGCATATTGCCGTGGAGAAGTCGCGGCTCCATATTCCCCTCCTCGTCGGCTTCGATGTGATCCACGGCTACAGGACGGTCTTTCCGGTGCCGCTTGCAATGGCATCGTCATGGGACCCGGCTGTGGAGGAAGCAGCCCAAAATCAGGCTCGTAAGGACGCACGCGCTGCCGGTATCCAGTGGACCTTCACACCCATGGTCGATATAGCGCGCGATGCTCGCTGGGGGCGAATCGTGGAAGGCGCTGGCGAAGATCCTTACTTGGGTTCGGCGATGGCGGCAGCGCAGGTACGCGGCTTTCAGGGCGATTCCATTGGTCCAGACAGCGTTCTAGCTTGCGTCAAGCACTTTGCCGGTTACGGTGCGGCAGAGGGAGGCCGCGACTACGACTCGTCCTACATTCCCGAGATTCTTCTCCGCAATGTCTACCTAGTTCCATTCCATGCAGCAGAAAAGGCTGGAGCAGGTTCTTTCATGAGCGCCTACATGGATTTGAATGACGTGCCTGCCACCGGCAATCGCTGGCTGTTGCACGATGTTTTGCGCGAAGAGTGGGGCTTCAAGGGGTTTGTGGTCTCTGATGCGATTGCTGTAGGAAATCTCCAGACACATGGTTACGCCCGCGATCCGGAAGACGCCGCCTATAAGGCGATCACGGCTGGCTTGAATATGGACATGGCCAGCCTTACCTATATTCACAATCTGCCGAAGTTGGTGGCTTCCGGCAAAGTAACCGAGGCGCAACTGGATGCTGCGGTTATGCCGATTCTCGAAGCCAAGTATCAGTTGGGACTGTTTGATAGTCCGTATGTGGACGAGTCCAAGGTAGACGCCCAACTCAGCAGCCCCGAAGGTCTTGCCCTGGAGCGTAAATTGGCCGGCCGTTCGATGGTGTTGTTGAAGAACGATAACCATACCTTGCCGCTTACTACGAATCTGAAAAAGGTAACCGTGATCGGAAGCCTGGCCGACTCCACTAAGGACATCGAAGGCGGGTGGACGGTGGAGGGCCTCTTTGGCGGTGCCAGCAAGAGCCATCCGGTTACTGTACTGGCTGGACTGAAGAGCAAACTGGGACCGAACGTGCAGGTGAACTACGTAGCCGGTGTCGCTCCCACGCGCGATTACCCCTCGATGATGGATGCCTTCTTTGGCAAAAAAAGTGTACCGCCGCCGACAGAGGCTGAGATCGCCGAGTGGATTGCCAAGGCTAAGGCGGCCGCGGCTGATTCCGACGTTGTAGTTGCTGTGCTGGGCGAGTTAGCATCCATGAGCAGCGAAGCGGCGTCGCGCGCTACGTTGGATTTACCTGGCATCCAAGAGCAGATGCTTGAGGCCGTGGCCGCTACCGGTAAGCCGGTCGTGCTGGTATTAGAGAACGGACGACCACTTGATATTCGCTGGGCGGCAGCGCATGTTCCGGCGATTCTTGAAGCCTGGTATCCCGGCACGGAGGGTGGTAACGCAGTGGCTGATGTACTGTTCGGCGATGTGAACCCCGGCGGCAAGCTGCCGGTGAGCTGGCCTCGCACGGCCGGACAGGAACCTATCTACTACAACCACAATCTTACCCACGACCCGGAGGACCGTCCCACCTTTACGTCGCGGTACTGGGACCTTTCCACTAAGCCTCTCTATCCGTTCGGCTACGGACTCAGCTACTCGACCTTTAAATACGCCAATCTTCGTTTGAGCAAAGACCACATCAACGCGCAGCAGACCACCGAAGTCCAAGTGGACGTAACCAACACTGGTACGGTTGCCGGCGACGCCGTCGCGCAGATGTACATCCACCAACAAGCGGGTTCGGCATCGCGGCCGGTACGCCAACTCAAGGGCTTCCGTCGGATCACGTTACAGCCGGGCGAAACCCAGACGCTGAAGTTCTCGCTGAGTAAGGATGAGTTGGAATTCTGGAGTCCACAAAGCAAAGCCTGGGGTGTGGAACCTGGCACCTTTGACGTTTGGGCGGGAGAAGACTCGACCGCTAGCTTGCATGCAGAGCTGGTTGTGAGCGAGTAACGAAACGTCATCGGCTTACGCTACCGAGAAGGAGCCGCATCTTTGCGGCTCCTTTTTCAATCGGGGCGTCGACGATTTTATGTGTTGAGCTGTTTGGTACTTGCATTGAGGAGATCTTCAATGCGAACGGGGAGCTTGCGGACGCGAACACCTGTCGCGTGATAAACGGCGGAGGTAATTGCCGCGGCGATGCCTGCCAATCCAATCTCTCCTACGCCACGAGCACCCAGTTCGTTGAGTACCTTGTCGGGATAATCAAGGAACGTGACGTCGATGTCCGGCGAGTCGGCGTTGGTGGTCACCATATAGTCAGCCAAGTTGTTGTTGATGGGAGCCCCATAGCGCGGGTCATAGTTTGTTTCTTCGAAGAGAGCCATCCCCACTCCCATGACAACTGCACCTTCAATCTGATTGCGGGCCGGTTTGGGATTGAGAATATGGCCCCCATCGATAACGGTAACGACGCGAGAGACGCGGAGACGTGCGATCTCCGGCTGCCAAGTAACTTCTGCAAACTGGGCCCCGAAGGAGTGGGTCGAGAACTTGCGGTTGGGCTCCCCGAAGGTTCCTTCGGACCGACCCTGGCCTGAGGCACGAATGTTGTTGTTGCGGAGAATCTGTTCGAATGAAACTCCAGTGTCCGGGGATTTCTCTTTGAGGTGGACACGACCGTTTGTGAAGGCTAGTGCTTCCGCCTTCTGGCCTGAGAAGGGTGCGTCTTTCCCTTCTGTAGCAACGGTAAAGATGGTCTTCTGCGCGTTTTCGATCGCTTCACAGACCGGGGGAATAAGCGAGGCTGTGGCCCAGGAGCCGCCGGAGATGGGCCCAGCGGGGAGAGACGTGTCGCCAAGGACAACTTCGATTCTGTTGTACGGGATGCCGGTCTTTTCGAAGACGATCTGGGAGAGAACGGTGTAGGTTCCAGTGCCAATGTCCTGTGTGGCACTTGAGACGCGAACTGTGCCGTCGCTGCGGAATTCAATGGCAGCCTCGCTTCCCATCCGTTCGGCGATCCATGAGGCTCCGGCGACGCCCCAACCGAGGGTCATGCCGTCTTTCTTCATGGAACCGACCTGTGGCGTGCGTTGCGACCAACCAAACTTCTCCGCACCTACGTTGAGACACTCGATGAAGTGACGAGATGAGAATGGAAGATTGAGGCCCTCGTCTTTTTGAGGCTCGTTCATCAACCGAAGCTTGATCGGATCGACGTTGAGTTTGATAGCGAGTTCATCTACAGCGGACTCGAGAGCGAAGAGACCGGGAACTGCCCCGGGACCACGCATGGATGTTGGCGTGCCAACGTTGCGACGAACGATAGCTGAAGTTGCACGAAGGTTCAGCGTGCTGTAGCTGTAGGCCGTGGCTTCGCTGCATCCCTCGGAGTAGTCATCGAGAATGGAAGTGTGGTTCAGCGAGTCGTGCATCAGCGACACAAACTTCCCTTCCGTCGTAGCTCCGATGCGGACGCGCTGCTGTGTGCGCGGTCGATGGCCGACGTTTTGGAACATCATGTCGCGTGTAACAACAAGCTTCACGGGACGATTTAGGTTGCGGGATGCGCTGGCAGCGATTAAACAGTGTGGCCAGGGCCAGAGCTTGCCGCCAAAACCAGAGCCGAGAAAACGGGAGATGACGCGCACGTTCTCTGTGGGAACGCCGAGCATCTGTGCGACTACCTCACGATGGTTCACAACTGCCTGCGTCGTCTCGTAAAGAGTGAAGGTCTCTCCATCCCATGACGCGACACTGGCGTGCAGTTCGATGGGGTTGTGAGTTTCAACAGGCGTGCCGTAGGTTTCGTCGATCTTCACAGCCGCAGAGTTGAAGGCCTCGTCGGGGTTGCCGCGAGTACTGTCCACCTTGGGTTTCTCGTCCCTCTCGAGGTGAGCACGTACATCATGTTTGTTTGTGGTGTAGGTAATTTTCACTGCGTTTGCCGCAGCCATCGCTTGTTCGAATGTCAATGCGACAACTGCCGCTACGTACTGGCCGTAGTAGCGAATGATGTCATCTTCAAAGGGCGGACGGCGTTCGTCGAGGATGCCGGAGAACCCAACGGCGGGGGCGGCGCGATAGAGCTTGCCTATGTTTCCGCGATGATAGACGGCTTTCACACCAGGCATGGATTCGGCACGACTCGTGTCGATCCTCGTGATGGTGCCGCTGGCGATTGTTGCGCAGACGGGCACGGCATAGAGCATGCCGGGGAGATTATGGTCCGAGGTGTATACGGCACTCCCGCTGACCTTCAGCGGGCCATCAACACGAGGCAGAGCACCATTGGTTTTGGGAGGAAGTGTGGGTGCAAGCGCCATATATATTTCTCCTCTGCTTGTTCTTATGCGTTTCTGGTCGCGAGGTTGAGAGCATGCGTGATGCAACGTTTGGCGAGTTCGACCTTGAAGCCATTTTCGCTTTGTGGATGCGCGCCGCTGAGGGCAGCTTCTGCGGCTTGACGAAACGATTTTTCGTCCGCAGGCTTGCCGAGGAGTGCTTTTTCTGCCTCATGAGAACGCCAGGGCACGGTACCTACACCCCCGAGAGCAATGCGAACGAAGGAGAGCTTGCCGTCCGTGATCTCGGCAACGACGGCTGCCGAGGATAGAGCGAATTCATAGGAGGCGCGGTCGCGTAGCTTGAGATAGACCTGCTTCGTGTTTGGCCTGGGAGCGGGCAACGTTACAGACACGATGAGATCGCCAGGTTCGAGGACAGTTTCGCGCTGCGGCGTCTTTCCCGGGAGGACGAAAAAGTCACGAATGGAGACCTCACGGGCGCCATTAACACCCTGAATCTGGATCATCGCTTCCAGCGCGGTGAGGGCGACATTCATGTCGGAAGGGTTGGTCGCGATGCAGTCGCTGCTAGTGCCAAGGATCGCAAGACTGCGATTGTCGCCTTCTATTGCAGAGCATCCAGAGCCAGGCGACCGCTTGTTGCAAACCATGGCGTCGTTCCGGAAATACATGCAGCGGGTGCGCTGCAGAAGATTGCCCCCAGTGGTCGCCATGTTGCGAAGCTGAGCCGATGCACCGGAGAGCAGAGCCTGCGAGAGCACGGAGTAGTTGCTTTGTACCTCGGGATGGTGCGCGAGATCAGAGTTGCGGACGAGCGCGCCGATTTTGAGGCGGCCGTCGGGTAACTTCTCAACTTTGTTGAGTGGAAGGCGATTGATGTCGACGACCTGTGTTGGATGCTCGACGTTTAGCTTCATTAGATCGAGCAACGTCGTGCCGCCTGCGACGAAACGAACTTGTGCTCCCTGCTGAGCTGTGCTCGACCTGGCACCGTCTTGAATTGCCTGGGACACACTTGTCGCTTGTACGAATTGGAATATTTCCATAGTAAGTCTCCTGGATCTATGCCTGACGAACGTGTTGAATGGCCGCAACAATATTGGGATAGGCTCCGCAGCGACAGATGTTACCGCTCATCAATTCTTTGACGTCGGCGTTCGTTGGCCCACACGGCTCTTTGAGCAAAGCAACGGCGGACATAATTTGGCCGGACGTGCAATAACCGCACTGGTAACCGTCATGTTCGAGAAAGGAGACCTGCATGGGATGGAGATTGTCGAGTTCTCCGATGCCTTCGATGGTGGTGATCTCGTCGTCCTGGTGCATCGCAGCGAAGGTCAGACAGGAGTTAATGCGCCGTCCATTGATGTGAACCGTGCAGGCTCCGCACTGGCCGTGGTCGCAACCCTTCTTGGTTCCAGTCAGGCTCGCGGTCTCGCGGAGGCAGTCAAGGAGCGTAGTGCGCGGGTCGATCGTTACTTGCAACTTCTTACCATTCACGAGAAGACTTAGAGGAATAGCGCCTTCAATTTTTTCGGTAGAGCTTTCCGCCTCAATTGCAGGGGACGCTACCGTCTGAGCAGAGGAGATGATCGGTCCGGCAGTCGCTGCAATACCGGCAACACCGAGTTGGGACAGGAACGAGCGACGACTTACATTGCCCAGCGGGGATTCCTTGGGACCTTCTAATGACGGCTTGTTTTTTTCTTCGCTCATCGAATTCTCCAATAGCGGTCGAGTACGTTAGATCGGCTTGCCATAGAGTGACATGTTTTGAATGTGATGGAAAGAACGCTGACTGGCCGCCGGGCTCTATCTTAGACACAGGAACGAAGTTAGCACGACTACAAAGACGTTCTCCTCCTTTTCCGTTGGACACGTAAGTCAGGATCGGTGAGCTATCTGCGGGCTAAAATGGGAGCGCTAAGAATCAGCCCTACCCTTGCGAGTGAAACGGAGCACCACAACATGGAAACTGCCTTTTCGCGACGTAACTTCGTAGTGGGAGGCGCCTGTGCGGTTGCTGAAGCCACTTCGAGTTTCGCCTGGGGCCGCCCGAGCAAGACCTTTGCGTACGTTAGCTCGTGGACTGCTGGTCCAAATGGTACAGGAGGGGGAGGCGGGATTCATGTCTTTGCCTTGAATGAGCGAGGCGATTCCCTACAGCACTTGAGTAGCGTTGAGCCGGAGTTGAATGCCGGGTACATCTGCATCTCTCCAGATGGCCGGTTTCTCTATGCGACTGACGAGAGGAAAGACTTTGGAGGTAAGGCTGGTGCGGGAGGAGGAGTCGTTTCCTTCGCGATCGATACACAGGATGGATCTCTCAAGCGGATCAACTCGCAGGCCAGTATGGGAGCCTATCCTGCTTATATTTGCATCGACGGGACAGGGTCGCGCGTGATTGCTGCCAACCATGGATCGTACGACACCATCTCCAGACTAGAACGCAGCCAGGACGGACTTCGAATTGAGAACCTGTACGACGACGCCACGGTCTCAATGTTTTCCGCACTCCCTTCCGGCGCCCTGGATGCAGCTTGCGATGTAGTGAATTTGGAGAGGGGTCATGCATTGAACTGGGAGAACGAGAAGGGACTTGATTCAGTGTTTCAGGCTAGTCCTCACGCACATTCTGTAAACTTCGATCCGAGTAATCGCTTCGTAATCGTTTGCGATAAGGGTGGCGGATCGTATCTACATTTACAAGTTGACACAGAAAGTGCGCACTGGAAAAAGCGGCGGTACTTGCAACTCCTCCGGGCACTGCACCACGCCACTCGGCTTTTCATCCCCGGCTGCCTTACGTTTTCATCATTAATGAGTTAAAGCCAAGTATTTCGTCTTTTGCTTTTGACGCGACGACGGGTGGCCTTAAGACGATTCAAACGGTACCCACAGTGCCAAGCGAGGCTGTTGATCGCGACGGGAAACGAAGCATGCCCGCTGACATTCGCATTCATCCAAATGGACAATTCGTATACGGAAGCACACGTGGAAACAACACGATCGCGATTTTTCGTATCGATGAAGCGACCGGGAAGATGACTCCCGTCGACGAGGTTTCAACCCAGGGTGAAACCCCGAGAGCTTTCAATTTTGAACCTTCCGGTCGATGCATCTTCGTTGGGAATCAGGAGTCTAATACGGTCGTTTCGTTTGTCGTTGATCCACTGAGCGGGCGGATGACACCAACAAATGCAAAAGTTGATGTCCCGAGGCCAGTTTGCATCAAGTTCGCCACGATCTGAACTGCTCGTTCAAGCAATATATTTGAGCGGCAGCACCCGCAAGTACGAAAGCCCTGGAAATGGAGTTGTGAAAAATGAGTTTGAGATCTGTTGGCTTAGTTCTATCGATTTTGTGTACTGCTGCGGCCGGGGCTGGCTCAAAAAGCGCAGTTAAATCAGAGCAAGCCATCTTAAGTCGCCGGTCTGTGCCACTGATTTCAGATGACGGTCTTATGTTCAAAGACCTGGATCGCAACGGTAAGCTCGATCCTTACGAAGACTGGCGTCTGACGCCGGAGATCCGCACCGCTGACCTTGTAAAGAGGATGAGCGTGGAGGAGTTGGCCGGACTTATGGTTCATGGCACTCTGCCGGGCTCTGGAGCTTTGGGGTCGCTTGGTGCGGGAGGCGGATACGATCTCGCCAAAGTGCGTGAAATGATCATGGAGGAGCACGTCAATAGTTTCATTACCCGCCTGAATGGAACGGCTCGGGTACTGGCAGAGCAAAACAATTCCGTTCAAGCTATTGCTGAGAGTTCGAGATGGGGGATACCGGTCCTCATCTCATCGGATCCGCGGAATCATTTTCAGCAGGTCATTGGTGCCAGTGTTCAAGGCACAGCGTTCTCGCTTTGGCCGGAACCGGTGGGCTTCGCAGCGATCAATGATCCTACGCTCACACGTCACTTTGCCGATGTTGTGCGTCAGGAATATGCCGCCGTCGGGATTCGTGAATCGCTTGCACCGCAGGCGGACATAGCCACGGAACCTCGATGGGCGCGTATCAACGGAACCTTCGGAGAGGATGCGGGCGTTGCGAAGAGTATGGTCGAAGCCTATGTCAGTGGGATACAGAACGGCTCGGACGGTTTGAACTCCGGCAGTGTAGTTGCCGTTGTAAAACACTGGGCAGGCTACGGAGCTGCAAAAGATGGGTGGGACAGCCATAACTACTATGGCCGTTTTGCTTCGTTCCCGGGTAACAACTTCCAGCAGCATCTTGTGCCTTTCACAGGAGCTTTCGACGCACACGTGGGAGCGGTAATGCCGACCTACTCCATACTTCAGAATGCGATCGTCGACGGAAAGCAGCTGGAACAGGTGGGAGCGGGTTTCAATCGCGAACTACTCACAGGACTGCTGCGAGGACAATATGGATTTCGCGGCGTGATTCTTAGTGACTGGGGGATTACAAGTGATTGTCCTAAAGTGTGCCAAGAGGGTACGCCACCTGGGGATAAGCCCCTTCCTCAAAATATCGGGATGCCCTGGGGCGTCGTCGATCTAACGAAACAAGAGCGCTTTGCGAAAGCAATCAATGCTGGCGTTGATCAGGTTGGTGGGACAGAGCTATCGAATCTCATTGTTGAAGATGTACGTAGCGGCGCGATCTCAGAGGCTCGGATCCGCGAAGCTGCGAGTCGTATCCTGTTGCAGAAGTTCCAGCTTGGCCTTTTTGAACGACCCTTCGTCGATGAGTCGAAGGCGGAAACTATCACTGGAAACGCTGAATTTATAAAGGATGGTCGGGCTGCCCAGGCGAGAGCCGTGGTGTTGCTCGAGAACAAAAACCTTCAGACGACGGGGAAGCCACTTCTGCCAATCGTGCCTAAAGGGAAGAAGGTTTACCTCGTTGGTGTTAGCGCGAAAGCAGCTCAAGATGCTGGATTCACTGTGGTTTCCGATCCGGCGCTTGCTGATCTAGCGATCATCCACGCTGCAGCGCCCTATGAAAGCGAGCATACGAATTTCTTTTTTGGTGCGCGACAGCATGAGGGGAGACTGTCGTTTAGAGAGTCGGATCCAGCGTTTGCGGCGCTCATTCGCATCAGCCCCGCTATACCGACTGTGTTTATAACGACCCTGGAGCGACCGCTGATTTTGACCAACGTTAGTCCTAAGGCAACTGCATTGCTGGGTGATTTTGGTATTGAAGACGCGGCACTGTTCGCGGTGCTGACGGGCGATGCCCCTCCGCAAGGGCATCTCCCGTTCGAGCTGCCTTCATCCGAAGAATTCGTGCGACAACAGAAGAGCGACCTTCCGCACGACTCTCGTTCTCCGCTCTTTCCGTTGGGTTTTGGCTTGCATTACTAGAAAATTTTCTTGAAGGCGAGTTTGTGGTGTTTTGCTGGGGGTTTTGAGGAAAACCGGTGTTTTGGTGTGGTGTTTTGGTGGTGGATTTGTGGTGGTTCGTGTGGTGAATATGGTCGTTAAGCTGTCATATCTTTTGTGGTGAAAGATGTGACACGGATTCTGGATTTATTTTCAGTGATTCCCGTTTTGGGAATGGTTGGGCGAGACAGGAACGCCGATGGCTTCCTTGGGAGTTAGTTGCGGGGTTGAATAACAGGACTGCCTTAAACTCTCTTAGAAGCCTAACTGACGGCTGGCGAGCTCCGTTCCCTCGACTCTGGCGCGAATTTTTTGGAATGCAGTCTCCCGGGCAGTTGAATTGTCATCCGCGAATGGAGCAAAGCCACAGTCGTCGGTGGTTCCTAACTGCTGGACTGGCAAAAAGGATGCTGCTTCGAGGACGCGATCGCGGACCTGCTCTGCGGTTTCGATGGCTGGATTGATTGGGTCGATGACGCCGATGAAGACAAGATGCTGGGGACCTGTCAGGTCGCCTACGATTCGCAGGACGCGCTTTCTGTCCGGCTCGCTGGCCATCTGGAGATAAAACCGTCCGACGTTGAGCTTGAACAGGTCGGGTAGCAGTCCGGCGTAGTCGACGTCTGCGCTGTGCGTCGAGTCGTGATCGCCACCGGGGCAGACATGGACGCCGATCTTGCGACGTTCGTCCGCGCTGAAGCGTTCGAGGACACGATTGTTCAGCTCGACGAAGCTGCGTAGAAGGTTGCCGGAGGGATCGAGCTTGAGAGAGAGCCGGCCCTCGGTGAAGTCGATCTGTACGGATGCCGCTCCGGCGGTGAGAGCACCTCGGATATCTGCTTCGGCCTCGTTGATTAGATCGGCGAGAAAGGATTCGCGGGAGTAGCCGGGAATCTCCGTTGCGGGATAGAGGAGACTGAGCGCGGAGGCAGAGATGACAGCCTGCTTGACTGGGCGTTTCGTGTAGGTGCGGGCGACCTTGAGGAAACTGTCGGCGTGAACGCCGTAGCGGAAGGGGCCAGCGGTCAATCGAGGGAGCTGGCGCTGGTGGCCGTCGGCGAACGGGATGACGACTCCGTCGGGCGCGAGATTTGAGAGGCCGGTGAGAGGGTAGGTGGCGAAGCTGGGCTTGGTTTGTTCGCCATCGGTCAGGACCGGTGAGCCAGTGTGTTCGAGGTTGTCGATGGTGTCTCGAAGTGCTTCGGAGTAGGCATGGTCCATGGCGTCCGGAGTGATTTTGCCAGCCTGATACGAAATCATTGCATCGATGAGCTGAGGAGGGCGAGGGATGCTGCCAATCGGTTCGGTTGGAATCATCGGATGATGGTACGCGTGGAGTGGGGGTTAAGACCCTCCATCAAAAGGTTGATTTCGATTTCGCACTGTCGAGTCGAGTTGCTTGTTTGCTGGAAGCGTTTTCGGAGGCGTACGGATAGTTTGCATCCCAACCTTCGCATGAAGCGCGAAGGATGGGCACCCGAGCATTAGTGGTTGTGAGAATTGAGGGTTGGCACCCCGCTTGTAACGCCAGAAGGTGGGAGTGGGTGCAGGTTTGCTCGGCGAGCGGTGAACTATGTTGCAGCGAACTCGGTTTTGATACTGTGTCCGTCATGGATCGATCCAATGGGTACGAATCAGTTGCGGCAGAGTTTATTGCGCGGCGTGGCGATAGCAGGACTCGTTCTAATGCGATTGGCGTGAAGGTAGTGCGAAGGTGGGCCAAAACACTGCGACCCGGCAGCAGCGTTATCGATGTGGGTTGTGGGCCCGGCTTTCCCATCACGGTGATACTGGTCGAAGAGGGGCTTCAAGTCTTTGGCGTGGATGGAGCCCCATCGTTTGTTGCGGCATTCCAACGCAACCTGCCCGGCACACCGATTGTTTGCGAGTCCGTTCTAGATTCGAGTTTTTTTGATCGAACCTTCGATGCCGTCTTATCGATTGGGCTGATGTTCCTTCTGAAGGCTGAAGAGCAGCATCGCCTGATCCAGAGGTTCGCCGACATCCTGAAGCCGGGTGGGCGTCTGTTATTCACCTCAACCGCAACACCTCACGTTTGGAACGATGTAATGACAGGGATGGAGTCAATCTCGCTAGGGGCGGAGGAGTACTTGAGGCAGCTCTCGGCAGTTGGCCTCTCTGTCACTAGCGAATATGAGGATGAAGGCGAGAACCACTATTTCGACGCTGTGAAGGCTGATCAAAACGCTTGACACGTGCGGGCTGTGCGATGCGTCCGACCTGTTCAGAAGGTCAAGATCGAGAAAGATATAGCCAGTCTCAACGAGGGATTATTTTTACGGTTGCCGAACGGGCAGATGAGCCGATCATGGGCTTAAGGTACGGACTGCTGTTGTACTTCGCGCGATAAGCGTCATCGATGCGATCGTTGAGCGGACCATCGACGGTTTCGAAGGTCACTTCTTTGGTGAGACCGGCCGCGGTGATCTGTCCCGCCTTTTGCCGCAACGCTGCTTGATACCACGTCGAGGCCTGGCCGTTGTAGGCGCGGACGAACAGGTCGCCATCGACGACCACAGACCAGATCCATGTCGGAGTGCCGTGTGTCGTTCCATCTTCTCGAAGGGGCGCGATATGCAGATCGTCTGTTTTGGCGATCTTGTGGATCTCTTCTACCGGCCATTTGCTCATTGCTTTTCTCCTTTTCGACCATTTGCACCTGCTAGTTCTGTCGCTTCTCACGATACATTCTCAAACCACTTGCGGGGCCTATTTGGCGCGGTTGATCACGGTCTTTTTGCTTCCGGTTTCGTCCAGAAGGGGCGTTGAACGGGGCTATACTCTTTAGGAGCCGTACGAAGGAGAAATCTGTGGCAACGAAAGACACCCGCCGTGCACTTGGCGACGCAGCAGCGCGTCAGCTAGCGAATACAACTAAAACCGCTCCCCAGCTTTCTGCGATTACGCCACGCTGGCTCGTTCAATTGCTGTCGTGGGTGCCGGTTGAGTCTGGAACATACCGGGTCAACAAAGTTCAGAATGAGCAGGAGATTGAGGTGGTCTGCGGGTCGCGTGACGAACGTCAGCTCCCGGATACATTTGTGGATTACGTCGAGACTCCGAGGGAGTACACGCTGAGTGCGATCTCGACGATTGTCGATGTCCACACACGCGTCTCCGATTTGTATAGCCACCCGCATGACCAGATTCGTGAGCAGTTGCGGCTGACGGTAGAGAAGGTGAAGGAAAAGCAGGAGTTTGAGCTGATTAACAATGGCGACTACGGCCTGCTGACGAATGTTGCACCCGATTTTCGTGTTGCGCCTCGGAAGGGTGCGCCGACACCGGATGACCTGGATGAGTTGCTGTCGAAGATCTGGAAGGAGCCGGCTTTCTTCCTGGCCCATCCACGTGCGATCGCTGCGTTTGGACGTGAGTGCACACGACGTGGAGTTCCTCCGCCGACGGCAACCATCTTCGGCTCGCCGTTTCTGACGTGGCGCGGCGTTCCTCTCGTCCCAACCGACAAACTGACGGTGGATGAAGCGGGCAAGAGCAACATTCTTCTACTGCGCACGGGTGAGAAGCGTCAGGGCGTTGTCGGGCTGTTCCAGCCTGGACTTCCGGGAGAACAGACGCCTGGACTTTCGGTGCGGTTTATGGGGATCGATCGTAACTCGATCGCGTCGTATCTGGTATCGCTGTATTGCTCGGCTGCCGTGCTGACCGAGGATGCACTGGGTGTTCTGGAGAACGTCGAAGTTGGCAGATACCATGAATACAAATGAGCAGGCCATACAGTTGGATGAAGCTGCAGTTTCGGCAGCCAAATCGGCGGTAAGTGCTGCTTTGCCTGATGTGGCTACGGTTACCCAGATGGCGAATGCCTTCTTTCGTGCGTTGCCAGGACAGGATGCCACAGTTGCCGGGTCGTCTTTGCCGTCTGCTGCGCCGTCGCTGAACCAAGCGATGCCCGTTGGAGTTCCGGGTTCGTCATCGCTTCTTCCGCAGGCAGGATTTCCCGCGCCATCGGTCCCGGCTCTGCCCTCTTTGGACAAGATTCCAAATGAGGCGGATCTGGCTCGACTCGCAGGTTCTGGCGCTCCGGTGGAGACGAGTGTGTTTGGTGTCCCAACGCTTTCGCCGATGGGTTCGACGATTCCGATGACAACCTCTCTGCCGTCGCAGACGTTCGGATCGCAGAGTTCGATGCAGCAAATGCCTTCGTCGCCATTCAGTATGCCGTTGCCGGAGTTCGGCCTCGCGTTTCCTCATTTTGAGGCGGCGCTGCCGAATATTCCGGGGCTGCCGGCATTGGCGAATGACGACCTCGCCCGGTTTGCGTTGACCGCCGGCTCGCCGCTCTATTTCCTCGAACAGGCCGGCACCATGTCGAAGCCGGTCGAGGTTGCTTCTGTGCCGACGCAGTCGCGGTCGTTCGAGCCGTCTTTGCTGCCGGATCTTGGACCGATTCGTGGGCAATTTGATGTCACGTCTATTCGCGCGGATTTCCCGATTCTTAACGAGAAGGTGAATGGCTATCCGCTGGTGTGGCTCGATAATGCGGCCACGACTCAGAAGCCGCAGGTCGTTATCGATCGTCTGTCGTATTTTTACGAACACGAAAACTCCAATATCCATCGTGCAGCGCATGAACTGGCGGCTCGCGCGACCGACGCTTATGAGGATGCACGAGACAAGGTGACTCATTTCCTGAATGCGTCTTCGCCGAAGGAGATCATCTTTGTACGAGGTGCGACCGAGGCGATCAACCTGGTGGCGCAGAGTTGGGGCCGGAAGCATATTGGCAAAGATGACGAGATCATCATCAGCTGGATTGAACACCACGCGAACATTGTTCCGTGGCAGATGCTCTGCGCGGAAAAGGGCGCGAAGCTGCGAGTCATTCCTGTCGACGATACCGGGCAGATTCTGCTGGAGGAGTACGAGAGGCTGCTGAATTCGAGGACCAAGCTGGTCTCGTTCACGCAGGTGTCTAATGCTCTGGGAACCATCACGCCCGCACAACAGATGGTGCAGATGGCGCATCGCTATGGTGCGCGTGTTCTGGTTGATGGGGCTCAGGCGGTCTCGCATATGCGGGTGGATGTGCAGGCTCTCGACTGCGATTTCTATGTCTTCTCCGGGCATAAGGTATTTGCACCGACGGGCATCGGCGTCGTCTATGGCAAGCAGGAGGTGCTGGCGGATACACCACCGTGGCAGGGCGGCGGCAACATGATCGTCGATGTGACTTTCGAAAAGACGGTGTACCAGGCGCCTCCGGGGAGGTTTGAAGCCGGAACCGGCAACATCGCAGATGCTGTCGGACTTGGCGCGGCGATCGCTTATCTTGATCGCATCGGCATGGAGAATATCTCGCGCCATGAGCACGAACTGCTCGTCTATGCGACGCGAGAGTTGCAACAGATTCCGGGTTTGTGCCTGATCGGCACTGCGAAGGAAAAGGCGGGTGTGCTCTCGTTCGTCCTCGATGGCTATCGTACCGAGGATGTTGGAGCTGCACTGAACAGCGAAGGAATTGCTGTCCGCTCTGGTCATCATTGCGCTCAGCCGACGCTTCGGCGCTTCGGGCAAGAGACGACGGTGCGACCTTCCCTGGCCTTGTACAACAACTACGAAGACATCGACAGGATGATTTCGGCGCTGCGTCGGCTGAAAACTGATCGGGCGTAATCTGATTTCTGCGACGTTGTTACACAGCGCCTCCGTATGTTCTGGCTTATCGGCGAGAACAAGCGGAGGCGCTGATTCGTTTGGTGCCGACCGCTTCCCTGGCGGTTGATGACTTTCCCTCGAGGTTGATGACTCCGCTCTGGTCGATGTTTGGCTGAAGCTATTACAGCCTCAAAGAGATTTCACGCCAGTTCGTTTCATTTCGGCGACTACGGGAGCGTCCTTTGAAGGCTAATCTAAACGTGCGATTCGTCGCGAGGTTTCGAGATGCCTCAAATGAGCCAGTTCTGGCTTAAATCGGACAGATGCTGACGACGATGTTCGGTGAAAGAGCGGATCGGTTCGGCATGACGATGCTCGCGCAGTCTTGCATTTAGCCCGTCAACCGCGATGGTTCGCTCCTCCCTGGCGAAAGACCGCGACGATGAAGGGCCTGGGCGACTTTGGCTTCGTGATTGCTATAGGTCAGGAATCCGAATGCACGACTGGAGTGCGTATGGCATTTACCGATCAATGCGACCTGTACGCCGCTGTTCATGAAGATGGAATCAACCTCGTGGCTCGGCATGTGATGCGACAGCGGCCTTCATGGTTCAACTATGCGACGCAATATGTGAGCGATCACCCACAACTTGCCTGTAAACGGGTGTCCCACACCATCGACGTAACTCACTACAACAATCCTCTCTTCACCGTTGTAGACGCGATTCCGATTCTTGGCGCGGATTCGCCACCGGTGGGCCTGAATTTTTGCGCGCAACTGGTCAAGGCAGAGGTGGATTTCTATCCTGGAAATGTGGTGAGTCTGCCTGCTCCGCTCAGTCCGCCGCTTCAGCAACAGCACCTTGCCATGCATGTACAAATTTGCGGAGGGATGGATTGCCCCTCTGAGTTCCTCGGCAAGTTTCTGCCCACACCTGCCCAGTCGCCTGCGTTATTCGACCGGCAGCAGCCTCCTCAAAAAGAAGTCGTACCACCTACGCGCGAGTTGCTTTGTTTCTGCCTTGACGCTTTTGTGGTGGCCCACGTTGCAGTGGAGAACGTGGGAGGGAAGCCTTGCCTGGTTGGAATCGTGGATGGCGTTGATGTCGTTGGCATCGAGCCGAAGGGGCTCTCCGCGAACATCAACTGCTATTTGAAGACGACGTTCGAATTGTTATTGAGGGAAAAGTTGATCTTCCCAATATCCACGATGCTCTTCGACATTCCATTGCTGAACCTCGCTACTATCTCCGCGCAGCTCACGACCAATCCCCCAATTCCGAACAACCCTGCGATTGAGGAAGATCAATTGAAGGTATTCATCACTCTAACGGTGGCGCCATGAGTCACATCACGATTGCAGCCTCAGCAAAAGCGTTCCAACAGTTATTTAATGTGGCGGAGAACAACTTCAGCTTCTCCAAGTCTGACACGAAGGACTTCGGGCCCTTCTCCGCAAGCTATGCCGTTGCCGTGCATCTGTCAGGGGGCAGCGTGCAGTTGAACAACGACAACACAATCGAGGTTCAGGACGTGGAGATCGTCTTTGGCACGCTCGATTTCAAACTATGCCTCGACTTGCCAGGGTTCTGTATCCCCAGCGCCTGTCTCGTTCCCGACCCATGGAACGGGTGTCTGGTAGGGTTTCCGGGCTTCTGCATCGGTGGTCCCATTTGTGTGGACCTGAACCTTTCGGGCCTGACTTCGAAGATTATCGATCTGAAGGCGAGTCTGTTGCCGAAGTACTATGTCGATCCTGCCCGTCTTCCGAACTGGACGGATCTGGATGCCGAGTTCAACGGCCACTCGAACCAATGGAAGATCTTCATCGATCCAGAGTGGGTCAATGTTGCGCTGATCGACGTGCCAGCCACGATCGATAATCTTCTGATCAACGCGATCACAAACGCAATCAACAACCTGTTTCCGTCGTGGCTGCCGGGTTGGGCGGTCGACATTATCATGGCGTTCCTTGGGCCAGTGGTCGACCTGATCACGAGCCTGCTTGGAATTACGACCACCATCGCCGAATGGCTCTCGGATCTACTGAGCAACGTCTTCGGTCTGGTTGGATTTCTGGAGACCGCGATTGCGGATTATTTTGCAAGCCAGTATCCGATCTACCAGTTCGAAGATCCGTTCCCTATTCTTCAGGCATCTGGTGGACTCATTCCGGTAAAGATTCCCATACGGGACCTGGCGGCAACCATCACGTCGAAAGAAATGATCGTCCAAGCAAATGTCGGAGCATAACACTATGAAAATGACCTTTGACAAAAATCTGTTCACCCAAGTGGGATTGGATAGCGGTTCGCTCACGATGCTTGGAGGAGTTACACACCGCTTTCTGGAGCCCGGCCAATATCGGGGAGTGGTGTACCAGGGCAAGGAGATTTTAGGGGGCTTCTATATCAATGTGGACAAGAACAGTGCTGCGGCACAGGCCAACATTGATCTCGCAGCTTTCGGGGGCAGCCCTGCGACTCCTGTTGCGAGCAGTGGCAACAGTGGCTGCGGTTGCCAGCCGGGGGACACCAACACGCCGACCAAGTTTGAACTAAACCCCAAGGGATATGCTGTGTTCCACGTCTCTGCCGGCGCCGGCGGTTATGCTGTGCGCGTCGGAAGGGCGGTTGAAGACCCCAAGGAACAAAATCAGTTTGATAGCCGAGAGTTGAAAGGCGACGACATCTTCTCGGCGTTCATTCTTCGTCCTGGAACCTATTCCGTTGCGAACATCCTGGGCAAGGGGAAGGGCGAGGTTACGGTCAGCTATCCCAAGATTGGAAAGACGCCCTATCGTCCCCCTGGTCCGGTGGAGGTTGAGTTTTCCGATCGCGGTTGTGAACCCGGCAAGGTGGAACTTCAACCGGGCCAAGCCGTTCTCTTCCGCTGCAAGGTACCTTCACGCGTCAAGCTTGAACTGCTGAAGGCGGACGATGGTCCTAATGCCGGCGTTCAGCGGAGCAGGCCTGGATGGGTGAGGGGAGCTTTGCCGGACAAGAAGAGCAAAGCATAGAGGCCATCTCTTGAGCGCACTGCCAAATACTCAACCAAGTGAGCGCCTGACGAGGTCCTGGTACGATCTCGTCTCCGGGCAATTAAAGACGCTCGTACCGAAGTTTGGGCTTGAGCGAGAATCCCCACAGCTCTGTCGGGCTTACGAACTTATCTGTAACGAGTCGTTGGGGCAGCATCCGGGCGCAAGCGCTTCGACGTTGAACCATGACGGCACACCCATTCAGTTTTCGCTGGCGATGGGGAGTGGGGAGACGCCGCTGCAGTTTTTGAGCGAAGTGGGTGATCCGAGGCTGTCCGATGCTGACCGAAGAGGATTTGCCGACAGCCGTGTGCGGGCATTGTCGGAGATGCTGCACCTTAGGGGAGACCTGGATGACCTTGGCGATCTGATCGATAGAACTACAGCGGTGAATACGCATGAACTCGATCCTGACCATGGTGGAACACTCTGGATTGGCGCGAGTTTTGCACCGCGAGGGAGATGCGGTCTTAAGATTTACCTCAACGGCAAGAACGGCACAGAGGATGAGCGATGGGCCAGGCTCGATGGCTTCGTGGCGCATTTTGGAAACCTTAAAAAGCAACCAGGGCTGAGGCGGTTGACCGCCGGTAAGTTGTCGCCGCTGGGGATGTCTGTCTCGCTCAGTCCAGACGAAAGTCCGACGGGCCGAATTTACTTGAGCGGCTACGGGAACCGCGTTGCCTATTATGAACGTCTACTTCAGCACTTTGGGGAAGGGCAGTATGTAGATGCGTTCAATCAATACACGGAGTTGATGTTGGGTGAAGATCGCGCTTACCCAACGCAATCGGCTGTACTCTCAATCGGGCTTGGCCAAAGTTCAGGAAGACGGACGGATGTAAAGATCGAGTTCTGCGGTCATTGTTTGTTTCAGAGCGACGCCCAGGCTCTCAACAGATACCTGCAATGGCTGACGCTTCGAAAGATCGATGCATGGCCTTACACGGACTTGCTAGACGTGATTGCGCCCGGAGAGATAAGTTCAGCGAAGGTAAATACGCATATCTATTTGGGACTGGGGTGGAAGGACGAGCAGGAGTACAGCACCATTTACTTGAAGCCTCATCCACCTGAGTGCGAAAGTAGGTGCGATGAGTTGTGAGCGCATCAAGAGTCTGGAGCGCGTTCTCGGTTTGTCCCTGGAATACATCTTGAGCCGTCAACGCCGTGACGGAAGTTGGGGGGATTGGGCTTTACCTCCAGGCGAGTCCTCGATTTGGACGACGGCGTTTGTGGGTTGTCGATTGAGAGGTCTTCCCATCGGGCTGAGAGAGCGCGCGTGGGCCTCGACTGGTCTTGCGGCGACGTGGCTGGAGGAGAGAATCTTTTCTGACGGCGGCTGGGGATACAACGAAGAAGTGGGCTCAGATGCCGACTCGACCGCACTCGCGATATTGTTTTTGGCGTCTCAGGGAGAGAGTGTCAGTGAAGACAGCTATGAGTGTCTTCTGAGCTTTCAGGGCGCTGACGGCGGTTTTGCTACCTATCGCCGTTCGATGGATCTTGGATCGTGGGGCCTCTCGCATACCGACGTGACTCCAACGGCGGTGCTTGCGATGATGACAAAATATGATGTCGAGAGCACGACCGTAGATCGCGGGCTTCAATTTGTTCTGAACCACAAAACTGCTGGTGTATGGCAGCCGTTCTGGTGGACTTCTTTTCTGTATAGCACGGAGGTTAGTCTGTCGCTGCTTAAGGAGGTTGGGCTGCACATCGACCTGCGGTGGACACGGGAGACTTTGCTGAAAACTACTGCACAGCATGCGTTCGAATCTGCTCTTCTCGTGTCGAGCCTTCTGCTTATGCCAGATGTTTCGCTCGACCGTGAGATCTGGCCGCTGGTAGCTGCGCTTATCGAAGATCAGGCACCGGACGGAAGCTGGAGAAGTGGGCCGATGTTGCGCGTAACCAGGCGTGATTGCCTGGAGGCATGGAAGCCCGGAGATGCTGATCGGTTGTTTTCCGATCAGAACCATCTGTTTACGACGGCAACTGTGCTCGATGCTTTGTCGAAGGTATATCTTTCGTTGAAGCAAACGTCAGGCGCGACGGAAGAGATGTGTTTGTAGCAAAGACGAGGCGTCTCGGGCATCGACGGGTTGAACAGGCCGCGAACCTGAGAACTCGTAATAACGGCCGGTGCTCGGGCCCTGGACTCGAATGGGAGAGTTCTCTAATGAGCGAATGCTGATTGAAGCATGCGAGGGGGAGTTCGGCGAACGAGCCGGGGGCGGGACGCTTCGACGCTGCGTGCTGACCGGGAGGTGTTGCGATGCTGTTCCCGTTGCCGGCGGCGCAGCTTGAGCACGGCTATTGGTGAATATGTATTGAGGGGGAACCGTCGTCCGTACCGGATAGCTCCCCGCCTCTGAGCGTTTCTGACCGCAACACATCGTTTCTGTCTCCTTCTGCCAACAGCGGCATGGGTTGAATCACAACCGGTTTCTGTGTCATTCGTTCGAGTAGACAAGCGCCACCGGAGAGCGCGAGCCAACTAAAGATCCACTCGAGAGGCCTGCGAGAGACAAACAACGCTGCGGGAGCCGCCGTCCAGATACTGAAGCAGTTGAAGCAATCCAACAGCCGGCCAACGATACTTTGGCCAAATGGGGTACGAAGGCGCACTATCAGGTCGGCGGGGCCGTCCTCGCTTGTCAGCAGGTGTGTTATCCGCCAAGTCGCGAGGACGGCCAGAACCAACCGTTCCCAGAGATTCATTCTCTCTATACCTGCATTTCTGCCACGCTATGACCCGAATCCAAATGCCATGCTTTGATCGACGAATTATGGCGTTGGCTGCGGCGGTTGCGGTGCAAGAACAAAAGCCCGTGGAGGCGGATTGCTATCGTAATTAATCCGACTCCATCCGTCTGTAGCCAATGCCGAGACGTACAGGTCTTCAGCGAAACCAGCAATTGCACAGAGTGTTCCATCCGGCTGGGTCAGCAGGCTCAAAACGCTCATGGAGACGTTGGCCGGGTCGGTTGCTGGTCCTACCTGACCAGAGGCAGTGGGTGGTGTCAGCGGCGTCGCGCCTCGCGACAGGCGATAGGAATAGGTTGCGAAGTTAGCCGGGTGCGACGCTGTGTAAGGGATGGTCACGGTGCCTGTCGGACCCGGACTGTAGCGGAAGACGCCGCACGTGTCTGGCGAATTGCCGTCAAGGGTTGGCGCATCCAACGAACCGAAGGTCGGTCTGTTATCGACGTGCACCGTCATGATGAAGCTGTTTCCCACTACTAACCCAGGCAGTGTGGCAGCGTCCGCGGTGTGGATGGTGCCGTCGGGATCTGTGGTGGTGGGCACGAAATAACGAATGCCCGCTGTGGCGATATTCACCTCCGCACCGTTTTGATCGAAGAGGGTAACTTCCAGTTGATACTTTCCAAACGTCGGGCGCACTGTGGTTGGCAGAAGGTCCGTTGTCGGGAACTGAGCATTAGCGAGGTCTACCGGAGGATCCGGGAACACCCAATCACCCACAGGAGGAAGCGCAGGGGGGATTTCGAAGAGGTTCGGAACAGTGTTGACTACGTTTGGACCAAGCGGGTATGGAGATGTGAGGAGGTTGGTCCCTACCCAGTGGTTGTACTTGCGCGCAATGTCTCCGTGAAGTTCGGTGAACGACCCGGTTGTGCCTGGACGGTAACGAACCCGATAGTACTTGGCCAGATTTTGCTCACGGAGGGAGCTGTCGAATTCAAACCGAGGCAGCACCAGGCCTCCGAATGGCGAGTTGAGTCCGGCACCGTATAGCTCGGCGGCCTGGCCAATGTTATCCGCGGTTGTAGAGCCACTCAGCACTGTACTGGTTCCGTAGATTCCGTTGAGTTGGACGTTGCCTAACGCCCGGATCAATACGTAGTTTTCGGGAGCATCGACCTGCTGACATGGGGAACACAGAGGAGCTAACGGGCTCGTGGTGTAGAGAGTGACCTCTGATCCGCACTGGTAGTTCCAGTGGGTGTAGCAGCGAACGGGTTGTGGATCGTAGATGCTGATGTCGAAGATAAAGAAGCGTGTGCTGGCGGTGAAATACAGGTTGGCGGCCTCGTGACAACCCAGGATGACGTAGCCGTCGAAGTTGCCACAGCGATCCGTCGTGAGCGTGCCAACCTGCCACTTCGTAATCAAGTAGGGGAACAGCCGACAGATCAGGAAGCGCGCGGCGGATACGTCAATCGACACAAGTGTCTGGCGCACCTGAGCAAGATCTCCTGTCATCGCCGCGCTATGCAGTTCGTCGAATTCGGGCGAAGCTACCGAGAACTCCTTAACAGTTTGTAGCGGCTGGGCAATCTCGACTTTGCCTAGTTGAGCGAGTAGTTCGGGCCCTGGATCAGGGTCAGGAGGCAGAGGCTGTGGATTCAGCATGTACTCGCTGATTGCCTTGAGATTAATGTTGGTCAGCTTCGAGATCAGCAGGAAGATGGGTTCCACCTCCCAAATCTGCACTTCTGCGCCGCAGACGGGATAGTCGACTGCTATGCCGCTACTGTAGAGCCTCTTGAGGAGCTGCCCTTTCACGAAGCAGAAACGGAACCAGCACCGCCATATGTCATAAGGAACTTCGAAGGAAACTGGAGACACCTTCGCATCGGAACCGACTTGAACATAGGTCGTCGTTGCACCGCGACGGATGAGCTCCGAAAAGCTGGGTGACTCTCCGCTGGTTTCGGGGCCAGCCACGATGCGGACTTCCTGCCGAGTGTCGGTGCCGGGAACAGTAAGGGTCGCGTTGCCCTTCGCGTCTACTGGCGCTTTCGCGATGAAGCGTCCGTTTCCGGTAAATGCATACGCCGACACTTTGGGAGGCTTTTCTCCCGTTGGGGATTCCGGAAGATTGACGTTAACCTCAATCGGTACGCCTCGGTACGCAGCGGCTTTCTTCTCTTTCTCTGCCATGGAACTTCCTCTCTTCTCTCAACTCTCCGTGGAGAGTGAGTTCTGTCACCAGTCACACTCAGCCAATTGCGAATCTATTCGGCGGCTGTTCGCACGCAGAGCATGCATGCAGCCTTCCATTGTTGAATTCACCAAATAAAGGCTTTGCCAACTCCAGAACGTGCGAAGGAGTGCCTCAAATGAGGCAGCGTTGACTCAAATCAGACAACTCACATCGAGATCTCTCAGAGTTGAAATCGAATGATTGGGACTCTGCTGGGTGCGCTCATGTCCGCTGGAAACGAACCAGTAGAATCGCTTCCTTCTCATGACGCGGAGCTGTGCTACGGAACGAAGTGACCTGACTATTTCCGGACTTGCGATTGCTAGAGAAGAGGACAGCAGAGGTTTGCTGAGCAAGAAAGAATGAAACTGATTTTGAAACGGGCATTTACTTTTGCAAGCGAGTTGAGGATGTGAGGAAGGTCGTTGTACTCTAGGAGCCCATTGAACTAATGGTTTCGAGTCGCGCCATCGGGAACCGAGGAGGATTCAATCCTTGTCGAGAGACACAAAAGTTCTTACCCCGGGCCATGATCTCCCTCCAGTCGTAGGACACTGCTTGCGGATAGGCTGGCTTGTGGCTATGGTCCTCATCATAGGAACGCTGCAATATCTGGCGGTTTCAAGCCAGATGGAGTGGTTGTACATTCTTCAGAGGCTGTACTACATTCCCGTTTTACTCGCGGGCTTAGTCATGGGTTTGCGGGGTGGATTAGGCGTTGCTCTGCTCGCGGGAGCCGCCTTCGCAATTGGTACACCTTCGATATGGAACGTGAGCCGCGCCGACGCTCTCGATCAGTGTTTGGAGATCTGTGTGTTTTGCCTGGTTGGCGGATTATCGGGAGTACTCACTGATCGATATAGAAAACAAGAGGCCAATGTCCTGGAGATTAATAAACAGCTGCGCCACGCGCACAAGGAGCTAGAGAGGAACTTCGAAAACACTAAGCGCATGGAGAAGATTTATGCTCTGGCGCAACTATCAGCCGGATTGGCCCACGAGATTCGGAATCCCCTGGCAAGCCTCGAAGGCGCAGCGGTACTTGTGCAACGCGAAAATTTGTCGGAAGAACAGCGCCACGAATTTCTTGACATCATTCAGACCGAGACGCGACGACTTAATCGTCTGCTTACCAGCTTTCTCGAATTTGCTCGTCCGAGAAGTCCTGCTCTGCGGCAGGTCGAGATTGCTGAAGTCTTGAACTCCGTCATTCTTCTTTTTCGACATGCAGCTGACACGAACCACGTTGAGCTGCGAAAGAAGATCGAGCCCGGCCTGACGATGCTGGAGTGCGATCCCGAGCAACTGGAGCAGGTGTTGCTGAATCTCGTCATGAATGCCAACCAAGCGATGCCACACGGCGGTACTGTGTTGCTGGAAGCTCAGCGGGATGGAGCCAACGTCAGTATCGATGTTCACGACGAAGGAAGCGGAATTGAAGAGGACCATCTGGGCCGAATCTTCGATCCGTTCTTCACAACAAAGGAAAACGGGACCGGGCTCGGGCTGTCGGTAGCGCACCAAATTGCGAGCCAACACAGGGGAATGCTTACCATCGCGCGCAATTCCCCCCAAGGTGTAACGGTACGGATATCGCTTCCGCTGCAGCCAGGCCAGATATGATGACAGGCAGAATTCTCGTTGCGGATGACGATGCAAGCCTCCGCAGAGTACTTCAGGTTCAACTAGAGCAAGAGGGATACGAGGTCGATGCAGCGGCTTCTGGTCACCAGACGTTGTCGATCCTCCAACTTCGGTCTTTCGACCTCTTGATTACTGATCTAAAGATGCCGGGGATGTCGGGTGTCGAACTGCTCAAGCATGTTCGTTTGCAGTATCCGCAGACGATCGTGATTATGCTCACCGCTTTCGCTACGGTAGATACCGCAGTCGAAGCGATGAAAGTCGGAGCATATGACTACCTTACGAAGCCGGTTCATCCAGATGAGATGTCGCTGGTCGTGCGTCGTGCGTTGGAGCACCTGCATTTGATTGATCAGGTGCGCACGTTGCGCATCAGCCTCAACCAGAAGTACGGCTTTGAAAATATCCTCGGGCGTTCTGATGCGTTGTTGGAGGTTTTAGACGCGGGAGTCAGAGCTGCGCGTAGCAATGCTACTGTACTGATTCGCGGGGAGACGGGGACAGGAAAAGAATTACTGGCGCGAGCGATTCACTTCAATAGTGCTCGCTGCAACGACGCACTGGTCACGATCAACTGCGGGGCTATTCCGAAGGATCTGCTTGAATCGGAACTCTTCGGCCACCGGAGGGGAGCGTTCACGGGCGCAGTCGCTGATAAAAAAGGGAGGATCGAATTAGCCGACGGAGGCACGCTCTTTCTTGATGAGATCGCCGAGATGTCGCCTGACTTACAGGTGAAGCTGCTCCGATTGATACAGGAAGGAGAGATAGAAAAGATCGGATCTGAAGTGAAGATCAAGGTTGACGTGCGGATTATTGCCGCGACTCATCGCGATCTGCAGGCGATGATTGAGGATGGTACTTTTCGCGAGGACTTGTATTATCGCCTCGCTGTGATTCCACTTGTGTTGCCGCCACTTCGTGAACGTGCGGATGATATTCCGGACCTGGTACAAAACTTTTTCCGCAAAAGCAGAGAGAGGAATAAACGCCCCGAATTAGCTATGTCGCCGGCGCTGTTGCCTTACTTCGTTCACTATCGTTGGCCGGGAAATGTGCGGGAGTTGGAGAATATCGTGGAGCGCATCGTGGTTCTGGCGCGCGGGAGGGATATAACTGTTGAGGATTTGCCGCAGTTTCTGAGATTGGAGAGAGCTGGCGTTGACGCGCTTGAGATCGATCTGCCTTCTCAGGGCATCAGTTTGGAGGCGATTGAGAAGGAGCTTATTTTGAGGGCGCTTCATAAGTGTGATTGGAATCAGACACGTACGGCTCGCTATCTCGATCTCAGTCGTAAGACGCTTATATATCGGCTGGAGAAACACAAGATAGAGAGGCCACCGGACCGTATGGGGTTGAACGGGACTAATAGTTGAGGGGTGATTTTTGAGTGGGTTCGGATGATTTTTTTTGGGTGTGGTGTTTTGGTGTTTTTGCTGGGGGTTTTTGAGGAAAACGGTGTTTTTGGTGTGGTGTTTTTGTGGTGAGTTTGTGGTGGGATGCGTGGTGAATGTGGTGGTTCGGCCGTCATATCTTTTGTGGTGAAAGATGTGACAGGGTTTCGGGATTTATTTTTGGGGATTCCCGTTTTGGGAATTTGATTTGGTGTTGGTCTTCTTCTCGCCTAGTGGCCTTGGGGGTCAGGCGAGAGCGCGGCTTCGGGCAGCTTACATCCCACCCTTCGCATGAGGCGCGAAGGATGGGGCACCCGGGCATTTGTGGTTGGTTCAGATGAACTGGATCAGCAGTTCTGCGGCGGGTGATTACATTTTGACGGATTCGACGGTAAGGGAGTCTCCCTTGAGCGTGCCCTCGACGGTGACGTCGTGTCCGGCGTGGGGGATGAGGGTGTCGGGGTTGGTGATCTTGTAGACCTTGTCGCCGACGACGAGGACGGGGGCAGAGCCTCCCTTGATGCACTTGGCGGCGCAGTCGGCGCTGTTTTTGTTTCCTTTGGCGGCGCACATGGTGTCGGAGACGAAGCCCTTGAAGGACTCTGCATAGGCGCCTGCAGTGGTGAAGGCGAGGGCGAGGGTGGTGAGAGCTACGAGTTTTTTCACGAGGCCTCCGAAGTTTTTACGGTTGCGGAGGATTATAGACCTTGCCTCGCGGTGAGGGCTTTTTCGGGCTGACGCCGAGGGATTTGTCGGCCCGGGTGCGCGCCCGGTTCGAACGTTTACTTCCCATCCTTCGCATGAGGCGCGAAGGATGGGGTACACGAGCATTTTTGGTTTAGGCGATCCGGCTTACAGCTTCTTTTTGAGGTCGTAGGCCATGTTCTTGTGGGCTGCGACGGCGGTCTTGCCTTTGAGGACTACTTCTTTAAACTTTTCGTCTTTGGTGTCTTTGGCTTCGGTGGTGAATGCTCTCAGGGCTTTCGTGTGATCTGTCACCATGTCGTCGATGTATTCCTTATCGAAGTCCTTGCCGGAGAGTTTGTTGAGTTTATCCAGTTCTTTCTGGTGGTCGGGGTCGGGGCCGGTGGGGAGGGTAAGGCCCCAGGAGTCTGCGAAGGGCTTCATGGTCGCGGACATCTGGGTGTGCTCTGTGACCATCTTTTCGGCGAACGCCTTGACTGCGGGATCGGTGGCTTTCTGTTCTGCCAGCTGGCTGAGGGCTATCTCGTTTTGGTCGGATTGCGCTGCCATGGCGAGAAACTTCTTGTCGTCATTCGACTCTGCTTTTGCTTTGAGGGGGAGGAGCGTGGCGGCGATGCCGAGCATTGCGCAGCACACCCATTGCGTGGACTTTTTCATTGATTCTCCGAGTTGCGGCGTGGCCGCGAAGTTTTCGTTCAGGGCGTGAGAGGCAGTTTTGTGGTTTGGCGTTGTATCGCGGAGGTGTCGCTAGACGTGGCAGTTTGCGTGGGGCGCAACTTTCGGCCTGCTGACGCATTTGTCAAATATTGGACAAATAGACTACGATTGCATTAGTGTGTCCAATGATTGACAAAGCGCGGAGGGCTGGAGGACTTAACCTGATTCGCTCCCTTGTCGCCGAGCTTGAATACGAGCTTTGTTCACACGCGCAGGATGGCGTAACTGAAAATGTATTTAGCTACGAGGATTTAGAAGCAAGCGTCAACTGCGGCAGGGTTTTGAAAATCGAGAATGACGAGCTTCAAAACAGTGTAGGCAACAAGAAATACACGATCGTGGGAAATGCGGCATGTGGCCGCCCTCTCTATAGCGTAGGCAAAATTGTTCGCTATGCGGAAGGACTTACATACCGTTTCATATCGATCAAGTGCGACGAGGCTAAATATGACTGAAACAAAGTGCGATCACTGCCATACGGGCTTAGTTATTAAGCGGGATATTTTTGACTATAAAACAAAGGTCAGGGGTGTCGAGCTTTCCGTACCTGTCGCACATGTGCGTATATGCGACAACTGTGAAACCGTCTACGTGCCCGCGAGAGAACTTAGGCGCTGGGACGACTTGCTACTGGAACAGGATCCGATCAAGTCTCCTTCACCTCAGGAGATCCGCCAATTACGTATAAGTCTTGGAATGAGTGTTAATGATTTTGCAATGTTTCTCAGAACTACTCGCCAGTCGATCTACAGTTGGGAAAATGTGAAAACTGTAATTAGCCCAATTAGGCCAATTGCTGTCTTATTAGCGTTAGTACAGGCTTCCCTAGAAAATGGTTCGGTCGATGCAATCTCGATGCTTAGACCGAAACAACCGCAACCGCTAAATCGTGAGTTGGCACGGTGCAGAAGACGTCAGGGACGAGCAGAAAATCACCTGCGCCCAACTGAAGACTATAGAGTCGCGCTGATGTTACCACCTCACTGCATGCTCAAAAAACTGCCAGGACTTCGATAATGTTTACTACTTTTTATTCTTACAAGGGCGGCGTGGGCAGAAGCCTAGCTTTGGCTAACGTCGCGTGGCTCCTAGCCAATCACCCAACTGAACCTGCGAAAGTTCTAGCGATTGATTTTGACTTGAATGCACCTGGCCTTCATAAGGTTTTCGGGATGGAAGAATCTGGACAATCTTTAGGGATTGTGGATTTTGTTCAAACATTCGTTTCGGAGGCGATAATTGATGATGTCAGCGCCTACATTCACCGAACCCAATTTCCAGGGATAGATATTCTTCCCGCAGGTCTTTTCGACTCTTCCTATCAGGCTCGTCTCGAGAAGTATTAATTGGAAGGAGTTATATGAAAGTGCCCATGGATTTGAATTTATCAACCGATTGAAACAGATGATTCTTGCAATGCAAGTTTACGACTACATTTTGATTGATTCGCTAACCGGATATAGTGACGTCGGCGGGATTTGCGTCCGCCAACTTCCGGATTGCGTAGTGTTACTGTTTCGTCTGAACAACCAGAACTTGGATGGAATTCGAGCTGTCTATCAGAGCATCCGTTCGGCAGATGAACCGGTCCGCGTCACACCAGTAATTCCAGTAATTACACCCGCATGGCCATTTCTAGACTCAGAAGCGAAAGCCTGGCACGAAAAGGCTAAAGCTATATTTCCGTCGGAACCCTTGAATCAGATTTCATTTGATGGAGGGTTAAGTTTTGGGGAGACAATTGTGTCTCAATCTCGAGCGCTCAACCTCCGATTGACTGTTTTAGACGATTATGAGAGTTTGACGCTTCGGCTACGTTCCCAAAATGTCCGAGATCCTCTCACGATGTGGAATTCCCTTAAAGCGGAGAACTCAGACTTTCCAACTGAGACGCTTACTAAATATCAGCGACTCCTTGCTCTGAGGCCTGAAAATGGTGAATATTGGCAGTATCTGCCAAATATAGTTTTTCGCTATGGGCGGCTCGACCTTACAGACAAAGAGTTAGTTCAAGAGTTTGGAGCTTTTGTCGATAAACAGTGTGAGTTGAACAATAAATTTGCACTTCTCGCACGCGCTCGTTTCGAAGCTATTTGGAATCCCAAAGTCAAAGTTCAAAAGATTAGCGATCTGGATAAAGCGTTGGAACTGGATCCAAATTTCTCGGATGCCCATGTGTCTCGAGGCCAGTATTATTTGCGAGACCAAAAAGCTCGGGCTGCAATTAATGATTTCAAGGCTGCGCTCGAGGCCCTCCCAGAAAAAGATAAGAGACGGGGACGAGTGTTTGAATATCTGGGAATGGCTTCCTTGGACATTCTGGATGGTGAAGGTGCCGTTGATTATTATTTGAGCGCGATAAGTTTCGATGATAAAGATTTGGACCTCTATGCGGGCTTGAGTCGTGCATACTATCTGACCGGAAACTACGAGCAGGCGCTTGCAACCGTCGAAAAATTCCGCTCATTTGATAACGAAGATGAAATTACAGGCAAGCTTCTGCCAATACAAATTTTAGCCGCTATGGGCAACACTCAAGATGCGAAGAGCCGCCTAGAACAGCTTTTAAAGATGAAAGGGCGGAATCAACAGGTAGTGAACATCGCTGAAGCTTACTTAGCTTTAGATCCGGCAAAAGCGCTTCAGCTACTCGAAATAAGGTCGTCAAATCGTGTGGGAGGACCAGTAAAGAGTCTTCGATTGATAGCGAAAATATTTCTTGGAGAGAAAAAGAAACTCACACAGCAAGATCAAGCTGAAATCGATACTGAACAGAGGAATAAGAAAATTGTTTGGAGTACTTTTGAGTTGTCAGTGATGTTGAAAGCAGCAGGCGAATCAAAGAGACTTTCTGCTTCTCAGATTGGTCTTGCTGAGGAGGTCCTAAAACGGCTCGGACCCATGTTGCCGTCTATTAGATCTATTCGGCAACGCTGAACTGTCGACAAACAGCTAATAACCGTCCGATGGACCGGAAACTGAATTTGCTAGAACTAGATGGCGACTTGGGCGGTGATGAGGTCTTCGACGCGGACGGGTAGGTCGCGGACGCGGACTCCGGTGGCGTGGTAGACCGCTGCTGTGATGGCTGGGGCCATTCCGGCGAGACCGATCTCGCCGATGCCGCGGGCGCCGTACTCTCCGATCATGGGGTCGGGGATGTCGAGAAAGGTTATGTCGATTTCGGGGTGGTCGGCGGAGGTGGGGACGATGTAGTCGGCGAAGTTGTCGTTGATGGGGTGACCGTTGCGGGGATCGTAGGTGGTGGCTTCGAGCAGGCCCATGCCGATGCCCATGACGACGGCTCCTGCCATCTGGTTGCGCGCGGTCTTGGTGTTGATGATGCGGCCGGCGTCGACGACACTGACGACGCGGCTGACGCGGAGATGGCAGATGCCTGGGTCCCATTCGACCTCGACGAACTGCGCGCCGAAGGAGTGGCTGGAGAAGTTCTTGCCGTCGGTGTCGGAGCCGTAGCCTCCGGTCTTCCCTTCTCCGTTGGCGCTGGCGAGGTTGGCGAGCTTGAGGATCTCTTGAAAGGGGACGCCGGAGTCGGGTGTCTGAGCTTTGAGGTGAACGCGGCCTGAGGACATGGCGAGGTCGGTGGGCTGCTTGCCGAAGAAGGGTGAGCCCTTGGCGGAGCCTGCGGTGGTGAGGACGACTTTGATGGCGTTGACGGCGGCTTCGGCGACGGCGGGAATGATGGTGGCGGTGGCGGTTGAACCTCCAGAGGTGGGGCCGGGGGGAAGCGAGCTGCTGCCGAGGACGGATTGGATGCGGGTGACGGGGATGCCGGTCTTGTCGCTGACGATTTGAGCGATGACGGTGTAGGTGCCGGTGCCGGGGTCCTGGCTGCCGGAGCTGACGCGGGCGGAGCCGTCGCTGTTGAGGCTGACGGATGCTTCGGAGACGCCGCGACCGGCGGACCATGAGGCGGCGGCGACGCCCCATCCGAGGATGAGATCGCCTTTGCGCATGGAGCCTACGGCGGGGGTGCGTTTTTCCCAACCGAATTTTTTGGAGCCGACTTCGAGACACTCTTTGAGGTGGCGGGAGGAGAAGGGTTTGTTCTTCTCTTCGTCGGTGAGGGTGTCGAGGGAGAGGCGGAGCTGGACGGGATCTTTTTGGAGCTTGATGGCGAGCTCGTCCATGGCTGACTCGAGGGCGAAGAGGCCGGGTACGGCTCCGGGGCCGCGCATGGGCGTGGGTGTGCCGATGTTGCGGCGGACGAGGGCGGAGGATACTTGCAGGTTGGCGGTGCTGTAGAGGAATGGAGTGGCTTCGCCGCAGTTTTCGCGGATGTCGTCGTTGATGGAGGTGTGGTTGCGGTAGTCCTGACTGAGGGAGAGAAGCTTGCCGTCGGGAGTTGCGCTGAGGCGCATGCGCTGTTGCGTGCGTGGGCGATGGCCGACGTTGGCGAACATCATCTTGCGTGAGAGGGTGAGCTTGACGGGGCGGTTGAGGCGGCGAGCGGCGACTGCTGCGAGTGCAGAGTGAGGCCAGGGGAAGAGCTTGCCGCCGAAGCCGGAGCCGATGAAGCGGGAGATCACCTCGACGTTTTCTTTGGGGACGCCGAGGACCTGGGCCATGACGTTGAGGTGGTTCATGACGCCCTGGGAGCTTTCGTAGAGGGTGAATTTTTTGCCGTCGAAGATGGCGACGGTGGCGTGCATCTCCATTGGGTTGTGGGTTTCGGCGGGCGTGGTGTAGGTGTAGTCGATTTTGACGGGGGCCGAGGCGAAGACGGCTTCGGGGTCGCCGCGATGGCTGAGGATTTTTGGGCCTCCAGGTGCGCCGATGGCGGGCATGGGGTCGCTGAGGTCGGTGGCGACGCTGAACTCTTGTGGGGTGTAGGCGATTTTGACGGCGGCTGCGGCGGCTTGCGCCTGCGCGAAGGTTTCGGCGATGGCGAGTGCGACGTATTGGCCCCAGTAGTAGACGGTGTCGTCTTCGAAGGGAGGGCGCTGCTCGCTGTTGCGTCCGCCAGAGGCGTTGCGGTAGACGTGGTCGAAGTTGCTGTGGTGAAGGATGATGAGGACGCCGGGCATCTTTTCGGCGACGGAGGTGTCGATGCTGCGTATCTTGCCGGAGGCGATGGTGGCTCCGACGGGGACGGCGTAGACCATGCCGGGGAAGTTGTAATCGGATGCGTAGCGGGCGGAGCCGGTGGTTTTGAGTGGGCCGTCGATGCGCGAGAGCGAGGCGCCGATCACCGCGGTGGGCTCAGCAGTGGAAGCTTGGATGTGGCCGTTTGGGCCGGCCTTGTCGGCTTGGATGAACTCTAGGAATTCACTGAATAGCATTGAGGTGCTCCTGCTGTTTTGCTTATGCGGACTTGGTGGACATGGTGAGGGCGCGGACGATGCAGCGACGCGATAGCTCGACCTTGAATGCATTTTCGCTGGCGGGCTTGGCGTCTCTTAGAGCGGCCTCTGCTGCTTTTACGAATGTTGCACGGTCCGGAGCGTGGCCTTGGAGCGCTTTTTCTGCTTCGAAGGAACGCCAGGGCTTTGTGCCTACGCCTCCGAGCGCGACGCGGATGTGTTGTATCTTTCCGCCTGAGATCTGCATGACGATTGCGGCGGAGGCGAGGGCGAACTCGTATGCAGCGCGGTCGCGGAGCTTGAGGTAGGTGAAGTTGGCGCCAGTTATCGGCGAAGGCAGCGTGACGCTGGTGATGATCTCGCCTGGCTCTAAGACATTTTCGCGATTGGGAGTGGAGCCAGGAACGAGGTAGAAGTCATGGATAGGGACGCTGCGCTTGCCCTTGGGACCCTGGATCTGGATTGTGGCTTCGAGCGCGGTGAGGGCGACGTTTTGGTCGGAGGGGTTGGTTGCGATGCAGTCCTTGCTGGTGCCGAGGATCGCAAGCATGCGGTTGTGGCCACCGATGGCTGAACAACCAGTGCCGGGCTCTCGTTTGTTGCAGGCGTGTGCTGTGTCGCGGAAGTAGACGCAACGTGTTCGTTGAAGGAGATTGCCACCGGTGGTGGCCATGTTACGCAACTGCGGTGAAGCGCCGGATAGCAGGGCCTGCGAGAGAACCGGATAGTCACGAAGGACGATGGGATGACGAGCGACATCGGAGTTGCGGGCTAGAGCTCCGATGACCAGGCCGCCGTCGGGGCTGGGCTCGACGCGATCGAGGGGAAGAATATTAATGTCGACGATCTCGCGTGGGCGCTCGACGTTGAGCTTCATGAGGTCAACCAGCGTAGTGCCCCCGGCGACGAAGCGGACCTGCGCTCCCTGCTGGGCCGTCGCGGACTTTGCAGCAGCCTGGACGGCTTGATCGACGGTGGTGGGCTGCGTGAAGGTGAAGCTATCCATGGTTCGACTCCGGTTGGTTCCCTGCTGTGAGGCTTAGGAGCTGTGGCGGACCTGCTGCACGGCAGCGACGATGTTCGAGTAGGCGCCGCAACGACAGATGTTGCCGTACATTGCCTGCTTGACGTCCGCATCCGTTGGTCCGACGTTCTCCTTGAGCACCGCGACGGCGGACATTATCTGGCCTGAGGTGCAGTATCCACACTGGTAGCCGTCGTGCTCAATGAAAGCGGCCTGCATGGGGTGGAGATGGTCGGGCTGACCGATACCTTCGATCGTTGTGATCTCATCGTTCCGATGCATGACGGCGAAGGAGAGACAGGAGTTGACGCGGCGACCGTTAACGTGGACCGTGCATGCTCCGCACTGACCGTGATCACAGCCTTTCTTCGTGCCGGCAAGCGCAAGGTTCTCGCGGAGGCAGTCGAGCAGAGTCGTACGCGGGTCAAGTTGGAGAGGGTGGGATCGCCCGTTGACTTTGAGAGTGAGGGATACCGTACCCTCAGGGAGAACGTCTTCCGTGACGACGGGTGGAGGAGCTGTCGGGGTCGAGGTTGATGCAAGTACCGGGGGTGCCGCGGCAGCTAGACTCGCGGCACCGAGATGCGAGAGGAAAGAACGTCGACTGAGACGGTTGCTCGGTGGGGCTTCGGAGGGAGCTACGGCCGCCGAATCGGGATAAGATTCCGAATCGACTGCAGAAGGAATCTCAACTTCCGGGTCGGTGGGATGCTTTGCCATGGAGCCTCTAAGAGATCGAGAGTGAGATGCGAGAACTGATCCTGCCCTAATGGACGGTTTAGTGAGGCATCAAGTTGCATGGCCGTGTTTTCGGAACGACTGATCGACTGTCATTCAGTCGGCGCTGGTTTCGAGGGTGTTGAAATGCTCCTCTTGGCAATTCAACCTGATCAAACCGGTGACGAGATACGGGCGCACAGAGCTGACGTCCATCCTCGCGCTCGTTTGTCAGGGAAATCTCAAGAATAAGCAAGAGCTATGCCGAGGCGAGATGTCTAACTGGCAGCGTTCTTTGCCAGAATTTTGGTGAAGTAAAAGGTCATCACGGTGCTACCTGTGTTCGTGATGCCATGCAGCACGTTCGCTTCGGCGTACATCATGTCGCCAGGCCCAACTTGCGTTACGACGCCATCCACCTCGATCTCACCGTTTCCTGCGGTGACGATCATGAGCTCCTCTTCAGGATGGCGGTGAGGTGGGTGGGGGCGAGAGCCGGGTTCGAGCGTGACCACGCCTGATGCGAGTGCCGCGAGCTGGGCCGTGGGGCCATTGAAGTGCACTTTGGCTTTTGCGCCGGGGCTGTTGCCCTCGGATGGAAGGCTGCTGCCCTTCACGACGGAGCTCTTGAGAGGTGCGCCGTCACGCACCGTATCGACATGCGTGATTTTCTCTTGGGCCTGCAACAACGCGCTTGGAATAAGTGCCGTGGAGGCCAGGAACGCTCGCCTATTCATTGCTATCTCCTGACGGTGAGGATTTTATTGCTTCATCGCAAGTGTAATGGAATCGCCTTTCGCGTCTGGAAGGGTTGTCGACCGGCTCCATTTTTTTCTACACCACAACAACAATTCTTCCTGGCCGCTTTGGGGCCTCCGCAAGTTCATGGGCTCGGGCGATCTCGGCTAAAGGGATTCGCTCGCCTATGACGAAGCCTGACCAACCTGCCTCCAGTGCAGAGTTTATGTCGCGTGCCGCGGCGGCCTTCGCTTCCGCCGGAAAGTCATCGCTACCGAGGAAAAAGAGCTGGATGTTCTTGAACACCATCGGCCAGAAAGGAATCGTCGGAGTTGCAACATTCGTGGCGTAGGTCGCGACGGATCCGCCTAGTCTCAGGAGTTCAAGATCACGTTCGATATTTGCGCCAAACGCGACTTCAACAATATGGTCGATTCCCTCAGGAGCGATAGCTCTTACGCGCGCGGGCAGATCCGCGTCGTTAAGAAAGACCTCGTGCGCTCCTGCCTGCTTCGCTGTCTGCTCCTCTCCCGGCGTTCGAATTGTGCCAATCACGTGAGCTCCCGCGTGACGCGCCAGCTGAACGGCACATAACCCGACCGATCCTGCGGCTCCCTGTACGAGAACCGTTCTCCCGCTGACTGGCCCGGCCACATTCACGGCGCGATGAGCCGTGATGCCGGGGATACCGAGGCATGCGCCCTGCTCTGGCGTCACGTTCGCGGGCAGTGGAACGGCCTGCGCTGCCGGGACGACTGTAAATTCAGCGGCAGTGCCAAACGGGCGATAGGATTGGGCGCCGTAGCACCACACCGGCCGCCCCAGCCACTCCGAAGAGACGCCTTCCCCAACCTTGTCCACATGCCCTGCGCCGTCGCTATGCGGAATGACGCGAGGATACGGCATACCCACCCCAAAAGCGTCCTCACGCTTCTTCGTGTCGCCGGGGTTTATTCCTGAGGCGGAGATGCGAATGCGAAGCTCACCTGGGCCCGGGGTTGGGTCTGGCATATCGCCAACGATGAAAACCTCTCGCGGAGGTCCTTGTTTTTCGTACCAAGCTGCTTTCATGAAGCCCTCACTTCATAAAAATACACTGCAGATGTTGCTCGAACGGCCGGGATCCTTCAGTCGCCTTACCAGCAGTCTCGTTCGAGTCGGGATAGTCGATGCGGAACCGCGGTCATCCGAAGTGATTCTCACTTGACGATAACGTGCCAAAAGCACTCATCGAGTGAGTTCCGAAAGACTTCAGCTCAATTGGCGTAAATCGTCGAGGACAGGAGTAGCGGCCAACAATAGCAACAGAGCCGCCAAGGGAAGGGTAAAGAGAAAGCCGATGTGTTTGTACCCCAGGGCACCGGTCACGCCTCCAAGAAAGAACAGGCCGATCAGTGACATCAGGAGTGCGAGCTTGTTCACATCCAAAGACGCTGTTGGTAACTCATCACTTGCGAATGCATATGCCAAGCGACCCAACTTTATACCGACGTCCGTTACCATGCCAGTCAAGTGGGTCGTCCGAATGACCGCACCAGAGATCTTTGTGACAATCGCATTCTGCAGCCCCATTGTGAAGCAAAGCAGCATTACCGTGCCCAGAACTCTTTGACCCGCAAACACATGACCAGTAAGTCCAAATGAGATTAGCAGAACTGCTTCCGCCAAGAGTGGAAGCGCGTATTCGCTCTGCAGAGCGTGCCCGCGAGCCCATCGGACTAGAAAAGCGGTACAAGCAGCTCCAAGAAGAAAGGCCAGCACACCTTCTAAACCCGCGAGCGCCAGGCGCAGACTTCCGAGTGCGACGTCGTCGGCCATTGCGGACACAATGCCCGACATGTGTGAGGTGTACTGACGGACAGCAAGAAATCCTCCAGCGTTGACTGCTCCCGCCACAAACGCTAAGAAGAGTGCAAGCTGGCTGTTGGCTTTATGGGTG
This sequence comes from uncultured Acidobacteriaceae bacterium, assembly GCA_963771625.1. Taxonomy (GTDB): domain Bacteria; phylum Acidobacteriota; class Terriglobia; order Terriglobales; family Acidobacteriaceae; genus Edaphobacter. The sequence continues at coordinate 52,322 of CAVYUE010000007.1, read as the reverse complement.
CGTTCGGGGCCGACAAGTTGTCTCAGGTAAGGCAATGGCATCTTGAATCCATCATCGCAGCTTCTCACTAAATCGGCGCTCATTCCTTTCACTCATAATCTTCGCTTCTCAAGAAGTGCTTCCTGAGTCGCAGTAGTGCGACCTTACCGTCGTTGTTCAACGAATTGCATGGCTTATTGGCTAAAACCTTCTAATGACAAGATCAATCTTTGCATTCTGGCGATCGTCGAATTGGCTTAATTCTCTTACCTTTGATCGTTGACCCCGATACGTGAACCAAACGCGGTAATCGACTTCACCTTCAAGTCGCTTGAAACTGTATCGACCGTTTCGATCCGTGATGTAGGAGATAACGCTTTTGGTATTTTCGTTTTCAATCTCGACTACCGCGCCCATCAGCGGTTCATGCTGTCGATCTTGAACCGTACCCGTCAGATTGCGCAACGTGGGCTGCCCGGTCAGAGGAATAGCACAGAGCAGGAAGCCAATCGTTATCGATATTGCGGCGATCGGTCTCGTGTTCATCGCATCTCTTCTGATGCGTCGCTGACGATAGGAGCCGGAACCGGACAGTTTACGAGGACGGCGAACACAATCAGGGGCGGACAGTTGGAGCGGCTGTCATAGCCAGTGCAAGCACCCACGCAGGAACATATCGTACGAGATTGTTTGATGCCGGCCACCAAAGGATCGGATGCGAGTGTCATCATAGCCTCCAGTAGTGATCATGAGGCTCATTTCTGCTGTTGTATGTGACGGGGATCACGAAGCACGCTTCTTTTCACTGCAAGCGCGACAAGGTATTCAACTGTGACTGCCGTCACAGACGGATCCAAGAGCCAATAGGTTTAATAGAAATCGAACAGAGACTCTGGAGTTCACATCCAGAGTGACTGCGACATCGCGAGGAGCCTTATGTCCATCAACCGGAAGTGTGTTTGCTGTGGTTAATCTTCTGCCGAAGCGAGTACTTCTCGCCACAGACTTTTCTGCAGCTTCGCAAGCAGCTTTCCAGGCGGCGCTTTTAATATGTCGTTCCTTCAAAGCTGACTTGTACATTCTTAATGTGTTCGAGTACGCCGACGCCAATCCTCCAGAGTCCGGGGGGCTATTGCTCGGACTTGATAGTTTCTATCATGATGCGAAGCGGTCCCTGGATCTCCTGATAGAGGACGCGAGGCGTGCCGGCATCTGCTGTGAAGGCGAGATAGGTAGTGGGATGTCTTACGCAACCATCCTCGAAACAGCTGACTCTAGACAGATTGACCTCATCGTGTTGGGAACGAGATCCATTCACGGTTTTGAACGTCTTGTCTTTGGATCGACCGCCGAAGCAGTTCTGCGGAAAGCAAAAATCCCAGTCTTCACCGTAGGCCCGCAAGCAGCTGCAGGACTTTCGAAGATGCACGCTGGTGGTGGGACTCTGGTGTTTGCAACCGACTTTCACGAAACCACGACTCAGGCCCTCAAATCCGCTAACTCCTTCAGTACAGCGATGAATTTGCCTATACATTGTCTCCACGTTCTGCCGAGAGGGATCGAGAATGAAACTCATCCAGGGGTTATTCCCATCATCATTACAGAGGCCTTAGAGCATCTCGTGGCTAAAGTGGATGAAGGAGTTGATCCACCTGTCTGTGCAGTTACCTATGGAAGTGAGATCTCTGGTGCAGTTATCGAATATGCTCGTGCTAACGACGCCAGGCTGATCGTACTTGGTGTTCGTCGAGCCTCTCTGACCGCTTCTCATGTACCGGCTCACATTGCTTATCGCATCATCGCGGAAGCTCCCTGCCCCGTTCTGACTGTGGCCTTTCCCTCGGCATACGAGATCAGCAGTCCGGGCTCGATTCACCTTGACCAAACAATCGACGGCAAGCAGCCAACTATGGTCGGCTAAATCAGCCCGTAATCAACGGGCTCTGTCGGCTAATGCTCCAATCGGAAAGAAGGCGATCCCATGCAAAACAGATACGTTCAGAACGATGGCGTCGCCTACCTCATAGGCGGCGGAATCGCATCGCTCGCAGCTGCAGCCTTCCTGATCCGCGATGGAGACTTCAAAGGACGCAACATTAAAATTCTTGAGGAGTCGCCGCGACTTGGAGGAAGTCTCGATGCTTCTGGAGATCCTGACCAGGGATACGTCATGCGTGGTGGGCGGATGCTCGAGAGCAAATATGTCTGCACTTATGATCTGTTCTCTTCGATCCCTACTCTCGACGGAACTCAGACCGTAACCCAAGAGATCTTCAAATGGAACGAAATAATGAAGACCTCTTCCAGGTCCCGTCTCTTCCGGGGTGGGGAGGCAATTGATGCACCTGACTTCGGTCTAAGTGAAAAGCACATCCGCACTATCGAACGTCTGGAAGTTCAGCCAGAATCAATGCTTGGACGAACCAGTATCGCCGATCAATTTGACCGCAGTTTCTTCGAAACCGATTTTTGGTTTATGTGGTGTACGACTTTCGCCTTTCAACCATGGCACAGCGCGGTTGAGTTCAAGCGCTACCTGGTTCGTTTCACTCATATGGTTGCTGGCTTCAGCAAGCTGAACGGAATTATGCGTACGGTCTATAACCAGTACGATTCGATGGTCAGGCCATTACACAAGTGGCTTGAAGAGCGCGGTGTGCAATTCATCTTCGACACCAAAGTTATTGATCTCAAGTTCTGCCATGCTTTTCACGAAAGATCGATCGAACTAATCTCTTGTGAGCGGGAGGGTCGCGCACAGGAGATCCAGGTGAAAAGTGGGGACGTTGTGATTGTTACGCTCGGTTCTATGACTGAGGGATCAAGTCTCGGCTCCATGAACTCGGCACCCATACTTCGGAACAAGCGGGATGGAGGCGCGTGGACGTTGTGGGAAAAGATTGCAAGGCACGAGTCAGATTTCGGCCACCCGGATAACTTCTCCGGTCACGTCAGTGAATCGAAGTGGGTTTCGTTTACTACAACTCTCCATAGCTCTATCTTTTTTAACCTCATTCGAGATCTCACTGGGAATGCGCCAGGTGAAGGTGGGCTCATCACGTTTCCCGAGTCCAATTGGCTGGCATCGATCGTACTGCCTCATCAACCTCACTTTATCGGCCAGCCCGACGACGTCAAAATCTTCTGGGGTTACGGTTTGTTCGTGGATAGACCCGGAAACTTTATTGCAAAGCCGATGTCACAGTGCACCGGCCGTGAAATTATGACGGAACTCCTTGGCCATCTTCGAGCTGATTCAGACTCGGACGAGATTTTAGCGAGTTGCGTCTGCATACCTTGCATGATGCCGTTTATCACTAGCCAGTTTTTGTGCAGAGGAAAAGGCGACCGCCCAAAGGTTAGGCCAGCGGGTTCGAAGAATTTTGCCTTCGTCGGCCAATTCTGTGACCTTCCGGATGACGTGGTATTCACGGTGGAATATTCTGTGCGTTCCGCGCAGACGGCGGTGTATTCGTTGCTCGGACTGGATCGCACAGTTCCACCGGTTTTCAAGGGCAACCATGATCCACGGATCCTTCTCAAGGCTTTCGAAGCGCTGCATGGAATCAATGCCTAATTTTGTCTTGGCCGCTGAGACTGAACTGATTGCACGATCAAGCCGGATAGAGGATTCGCTATTCGGGCAAAAGGTAAGTTCGCTCCCGTCATTTCGTTGAGTAATAGATTTGCAACACGCGTTGAACAGTCATGGAAGAGGTATATAGTCGCTCCATAGGGGCACTCCTCCTATGAATTGAGGCCCTATGTCGCCAGCCTTAGCACCTGTTTCGCAAACGCTAGACTGCATCAATTGTGAGCACCGCTCCTTGCGTATGTTTTGCAATCTGGACACGGCTGCGCTTGCAGACTATGCCACTATTGGCGTCGAAACAAACTTCGCCCGAGGCACAACACTGTTCCATGAAGGTGGGCGCAGCAATGGCGTATTTGTTATTTGTACGGGTCAGGTAAAGCTATTCTGCACCTCCAGAGAAGGCAAGACACTCATTTTGAAGATAGCGATGCCGGGGGACGTCCTGGGTCTTGGAGCCGTGATCTCTGGTTCCGCGTACGAAGTGACAGCGGAGACTCTTCAACCGACTCAAATCAAAAGCATTCCCCGCGACGACTTTCTTTCCTTTCTGGAAAAACACGGTGAAGGCAGCTTGCATGCAGCCAAAGCACTTTCCGATGATTACAAGGCAGCGTTCTTCGATGCTCGTCGTCTGGCTCTCTCCGGCTCAGCCGCCGGGCGACTAGCCGGCGTATTGCTCGAATGGGGAAAGACTGCTGCCAGCTGCGGCAAATTCGAGATGCGCTTTACTATGGCGCTGACTCACGAAGAGCTTGCGAACATGGTCGGAAGCTCGCGCGAGACGGTCACTCGCATGTTGTCCCGCTTTAAGAAAGAGCAGCTCATCCAGATGCGAGGATCTTCCATCTTGATCCTGGCTCCGGAGTTGTTAGAACGGCTAGCCGTTTAGCGCCAGCTTAGGAGCTGTGACGCCAATCACCGACGGCTTGGGTAAGAGCGACTAGCCTCTGTTAATAGAGGTGACACGATGAATCAAAGACCGATCTCAATCCTTTTGTACGGCCCAGATCGAAACAGGCTGGAAGCACGTCGTCGTGTGCTCAACGCCATTGGCTATCAGGTGCGGGCTGCCACGAGTCTTCTGGAAGTTCACCGAATCGTCAGCACGATTCCTCAACTTGACCTTCTTGTTCTCAGCCACTCTTTTTCGAAACAAGAGTGCGGGCGCGCCATTACACTCACCCATTCATTTTGGCCCGGCACCAGAACCTGCGTCTTATCTGCTACACCATTCCTACCCGATCAGGTGACTGTGGACGTGATGGACTCGCTCAAAGGCCCGGCAAGACTTGGATCCCGCTTTGAAATGCTTGTGGCTGGCGAGAGCACTTCGTGCTCTCATCTTTACTGATCGGCGGTCCTTACGTCATGCACGCTCGGAATGTCTAAACGAGCTTGGAGATCTCTCTTGGATGATCTTCGTGAAGCTCGTAGTGTAGCTCATCGACCTTGGCTTTCGCGCTCACGAGAGCCTTCTTCCCTGCGGCAGTCATCTTGTAAACACGTCGTTTGCGCCCTTGAACGATCTTCAGAGCGGACTTGAGAAGACCGGCGCGCTCCATTCCGTGGAGTAACGGATAGAGCGTGCCTGGTCCGACGCGATAGCCGTGATGCCGAAGCTCTCTCATCATCGCAAGGCCAAAGATGTCCTCGTGAGACGCATGAACGAGGACATGAATTCTAATCAGGCCGGTGAAGAGTTCTCTCTGATACTTGAGCACAGTGTAAATATAACGCTAACGGGGGCTATCGACTTTCTTTTATATCGAATTTCGATATAAGCTGTGCATGTGTCTCCATTTCGACCGCTGAGGTCTTAGGTGGTTCTTGTTCGCCATTGTGTCTCATTGAGGATTAGCAGCCAACTCTTGAGTTGGGCGTTACTCTTACTGCTTTCGCCATTGGCCCCCAGGGTGTTCGCTCAGGCTGGTCCTCCATTTCAGACCGACGATCCGACGCCCGTTGATCTCGGACACTACGAAGCCTACGTCTTTGGGAGCTTAGACGGGACTCCAGTCGAACTGGACACGATCAGTCCTGGATTTGAGTTCAACTGGGGCGCATTTGCGAATATCCAGCTGCACGTGATTCTTCCGCTTGGAGCAGTCATGCCATCGAACAATCCCATATACGCTCCAAGTGGCGTTGGCCCGAGCGCCTTCGGTGTACAAGACATGGAACTCGGTGTGAAATACGGATTTATTAAACAAACAAAGAATCGCCCGCAGATTGGGTCATTCACCATGTTCGAGATCCCAACGGGCAACTATTCCAAGGGTCTAGGTGTGGGGAAGGTTTGGTACAAGCTTCCGATCTGGGTGGAGAAGGAGTTTGGGCCGTGGAGCCTCGTGGGCGGTCTCGGCTATACGGTCGTCCCCCAATACCAGTACAAGAACTATCTGTATGGCGGATTTTTGGTCAAGCGGACGCTCAGCGAAAAGCTGGAGCTGTCGGCCGAGATTTTCTCCCACGCGGGCGAAGGTATTGCTGCCGCTCAGACGCAGGCTTCCACGCTGATTGATGCTGGCGGCTATTACCACTTCGCACAGCCGGGCCTACAACTGCTCTTCGCTTACGGGCATTCAATAGCGGGACAAACAGAGAACTATGCGTACCTCGGACTTTACAAGACCTGGGGGAAGGACAAAGACGCTGACAAAAAAGTCGGCGCAGACCCAATGCGATCGGCACAGCCTCGCTAGCCAAGGAAAGAGGAGCAATGGAGATTACCTTACGAGGTTTCTGGACGCTGCTACATGGCATAGGGTTCGGAGCCCTGTATCTGCTGGCGTGTTCCGGCGCGCTCATCGAACTTTCCCGGTTCACAACATCGTCGGGCCAAGGCGAAGCTACTTTGGGTGAGGAGAGCTTCCTCAAATTCTACTTGATTGTGATGGTGGTGCTTGCCTGGGCCGCCGTCCTGACAGGAGCCTACGTCGTGTATCCGTGGTATCGTGCGGTTCCACCATCGGGGACAAGCGACCTCTCGCTGTTTCCGCAGCGATTGCTCATGTCCAGTTCGAGCACCATTGGGTGGCACTCGCTAGGGATGGAATGGAAGGAGCACGTTGCATGGTTCGCTCCAATTTCGATCACAATGGTGGCATTTATCTTCATCAAATACGGACGTGACCTGAAGAATCACAGACAACTTCGCGCAGGCGTGCTGTGCTTCACCTTGGCGTCCTTCGTGGCGGCGGGTATCGCTGGTTTTTTTGGCGCCATGATTGACAAGGTGGCGCCGGTACAAGGGGGCCATACGATTCAACTAAGTCACGGAGAAGAGAGATGAGTACTGCTGATTCGACAATTTCCCAAAGTGCTCCTGCCATACCGAACGGTTCGGGTGCCGCTGCCCTTCTGTCGGCTTCAGTCGGATGCTTTGCACTGGGCATTCTTGCGTTCGCTGGTGACAAGTCAGCTGGGATGAAAAACGGTTTGAATTTCTACAGGCCGACTGGGCCGCTCTCAGGCGTCAGTACATCTGCAATCGTCATTTGGCTCGTGATGTGGGGGATACTGGAGTGGCGTTGGGGAAATAAGATGGTCTCAATTGGGCGCGTAAATGCTATTTCATTTCTCTTGCTCGGTTTGAGCTTTCTGATAACCTTCCCACCTGTGATCGATTTCTTGTGACGTAAATGCTTGGTGAGTGTGGTGGTTAAAGACGTTCCTCTCCCGTCAGGTATTGTCGATGACGTGCCACCGAGCGAAATATCGCTGCGGGCTGTCATTATGATGAACCAGGCTGTTGACTTGCCATTGGTCAGATTGGAGAGCTGGTGAACGACCATCTCAAGAACCGTCGTAGTTGGACCTCTACGAGCGCGGTTGTGCTGGCTATAGTCTTTGTCTTCCAGATCGTTCTCGTAAGCAATCGAGAGTCTATGACAAACGACGAGGGATTTCACACCTACGCGGGCTACCGGTACTGGCAGTGCGGCGACTTTGGTGTTAATCCTGAGCATCCACCATTCGCGAAGATGATTGCAGCACTTCCTCTTCGTCTCACATCGCAGCCTGCACCTGCGGGGGCTTGCCCGGTTGCCGATACAAATAAAGGCACGGGCTATAGCGCCTCCGATTCCTGGCTGTATGGTTCAAAAAACCATCCTGAGACGTCAATTGTGGATCGGGTTTTGCCAATGGCGAGGCATGCCATGCTTGTTTGGTCGTTGCTGCTGTTTATCACGGCTTATTTCTTTACGAGAATGCTTTTCGACGCTTCGAGCGCGTTGGTTGCTGTGTTCCTGATCGCCTTCGAACCGACTTTGATAGCTCACGGCGGTCTTGTGACCACGGACATGGCGTTGTCCGCGACGAGTCTGCTCTCTGTAGCTACTTTTTTCTTTCTTCAGCGCAGACCGAGTGCGGTACGTTTAGTGCTCGCAGGCCTCGCGTGCGGTCTGACACTATCGGTTAAACATTCCGGCGTTCTGATTCTCCCGGTTCTCTTCATCTTGTCGGTTGTCGAAGTAGTCGGCCGGCGGTCGGAAGATGCTGGCAACGTCGTTCGACCCGCTAAGCGGTTCGTGGCGCTTTTGGCTGTAATTTTAATTGGATTGGGTGTCCTGTGGTCCACCTACCATTTCCGATACGCAGCGCGTCCTGGCAGTGCGCATCTAACAACCTCGCTGTCTGACTTTATTGCGGATACCGAATCCAAAGAGAATCGAAGCCTGATGCTTCGGGTCATTCCAGTTTTAGCCAGAGGCCATTTGCTGCCTGAGGCATACCTCGATGGCTTTGTCGACGTACTCAGCATCTCGAACCCAGGTCAATCGTCCTTTCTGTTCGGGCACCTCTACCCCCATGGGGTGCCGCAGTATTTTCCGGCTGTAGTTCTGATCAAATCGACTTTGGGCATGATTGGACTTGGCATTGTCGCCCTCTTCGTTCTTTTGAAGCGGCGCGGTCAATCAGGGGTTGCGATCCTTTATCTGCTGACACCGGCACTTGTATGGATGCTTGCGGGGATGGTCTCAACCTTGAACATCGGCTATCGTCACATCCTCCCTGTCATTGCCCCGGCTTGCTGCCTTATCGCGATCGCTACGGTTCAGCTGTTGCGTACGTCTGGCCGTGTGGTTCGAACAGCTCTGATTCTCTTGCTCGTCGCGCACGCGGTGTCATCGTTGGCTTCCTTTCCCAATGAACTCGCGTATGGAAATGAAGTCTTCGGCGGGGTTCGCGGCAGCTATCGCATCTTGACAGATTCCAACAATGATTGGGGACAGGCTCTACCCCAGCTCTCATCCTGGTTACAAAAAAAACAGCGTGGTGATTGCTGGTTTGCCTACGACGGCTTCGCGCACCCCGAACACTCCGGCATCGACTGCCACCCGTTGGTCTCCAATCTGTTCGAATTCAACGACGCCCCTGTTGGGGGATCTGCTGCGCCCCAGCCGTCTGAAGTCACTGGAACGCTAATCGTAAGTGGCCTGAGCGGCTCAGGCATTGAGTGGGAGCGTCCGGACCTGAACCCCTACCAACAACTCAGGGACATCAAGCCTGTCGCGGTGGTCGGAGGCGCTGACGTCGTTTACCAGGGAACCTTTGACGTAAGCCAGGCCCAAGCCGTTAATCACTTAGTGGAAGCTATGCACCTCAATAGCGATCGAAACTTCGGCGCGGCTCTTCCTCTTGCAAGATCAGCGTCAGAGGCAATGCCCACGAGTGCGCTTGCGCAACTTGAGTTGGCAAAAGCCTTACGCGGATTAGGACAGATTGGAGCGGCTCATGAGGCATACCGAAAGGCGTTGAGCATCGCTGACGCTCAACCGGAGTGGTACTTCCTCTCTCGAACTGAGATGAGAACTGGATTCAAAGATACGACGGATAGATAAGTGGCTCTGGTCCAAAGTTGTTTTACTCCGTCGCTTTTTGTCGGCGATGACCTCGACATACTCAGCGTATATATGCAGGCACGGTGATCCGCACTGTTCTCGCTGGCATGCCGAAGCCAGCTTGATCCATATTCGCTGCCGGCCTGACGATCGCAAGTTGCAACGCATGGTGGCAGTGGGGGCAACAACATTCGGCGCGCAACAACTTCGCATCGTGGAGGCAATGAGGGAAAGTCCTCAAACACTCCGGGCATGCGACCGCGATCGTTGCGAGACGGCCACGGTTGATCGGCACACCGGGTATCCAGATTGGCGTCGCGACGCGTAAGGAATGGCGCGTTGCCTCATCCTTGATCGCACACAGTATCTCGAAGAGCCGAGCCACACTACTTGAGCCTTTAGCATAAAAAGCGTCGGCTGCAATTCCCTGAGGAACAGCCACGCCTGAATACGCTCCGCTCATCGCGATGACGGCAATCGCAGGAAATCGCCGTCTCACAATTGATAAAAGTTCAAACCCAGACATGCGAGGCATGTCTAAATCCGATATGAGAATGTCGGGAACTCGGTTACGTATTGTTGCGAGTGCCGCGAACCCATCAGAGGTCGTTCGAACGATACAACCGCACTCTTTGAATATCTCCGAGAGCACGTTAACAATCAACGGGTTATCGTCGGCCACAACAATGTCGCTCATTTCACTTTCCACTCTTCCCTTCTGACATCGCTCTGAACCCTCCAATCGCTAGTTGAGGTATTTCTACAACGTCGTTCTCTTGCGTCGTCGTTCGCGATTCCAATCGACGACAGAATCGGCAACCGCGGAGACTTCGGATATCAATTTCTGCAACAGCGTCTTCGCATCCTTCTCGCGGACGAGGTTTGCACTTTGTCCCGCCCATAGCTGGAGCAGCTCCGCTCTTCCAGCTTTCTCCGCAGGCATAGCAAGGTGTTTCACGAGCATCCGCTGCAGTGGGTATGGAAGAATCTCTACGCCTGGGCGATTAAGTTCCTCGATGAACTGGTTATGAACTCCGCGAGCGAGTCGTCCGGTAAAGCCCCTTGTCAACGAGGTTCTCTGAGCTTTTCCACTGAGCAGCACAGCGCGATGATGGACATTCGCACCGGAGTCTTCACTCGCCAGAAAGGCAGTGCCGATCTGTACGCCTTCGGCTCCCAGGGCAAGAGCAGCGACGATTCCGCGCGCATCGGCGATGCCTCCAGCGGCGACTACCGGTGCCGAAACAGCATCAACGACTTGAGGCGTGAGCGAAAATGTTCCAGTAAGCGAATCCTCGGCAGGTAGCAGGAAAGAGCCGCGATGACCACCTGCTTCGAAGCCAGAAGCGACAATGAGGTTGACTCCTGCCTGATCCAAGACCATGGCTTCGGCTGCTGTTGTCGCGGTTCCAATCGTAAGGATCCCCTGGGTGCGGCATTCGTCCAGAATCTCCTTCGGCGGTACGCCTGCGATGAAGCTGAAGACAGGGACCTTTGCATCGAGCAGAACCCGTACCTGGTCTTCAAACCTGACTGAGACATAAGGCTTATAGTCCGGGAGCGGTGCTCCCAGTGCTTCTATATGTCCAGCTATATGTTTAAGGCTTCGTGCAAACTCCTCCCTGCCGGAGGCGCGTGCGCCCTCATCTTCCGTTGAGACCCACAGATTTATTGCGAAAGGCCTGGTAGTAAGTTCACGAATCTCCGCGATGACGTCCTTGATTGCAGAAGGACCCAGGCCATGCGCTCCAAATGATCCCAGGCCACCAAAGTTCGAGACCGTTGCGGTCAATCTCTGCGTCGATAAACCACCTAAAGGGCCTTGAATGATGGGGTAGTCAATTCCCAGAGTTGAAGAAACTCTAGTCTTGTTCCACGGTGTTAACGAACTGATGGACTCTTTTTGCACTACTACTCTCCACAGGTGATAGTCAGGGTTGTTATAGCCTCAACCTCCGTTTGTTACGAATCGACTTCGAAGATTACATCGAGTTCTATCGGCAACCCGAGCGGAAGGCTGGCGACGCCGATCACCAACCGAACCGAAGTTTTCTCGATGCCAAAGACATCTCGAAACAGATCCGAGACAGCGTCCGCGACCCTTGGCTGGTCGAAGAAATCGCCTGAGGTCGCTATGAAGACTCCGAGTCGTACGACACGAGTCACTCGATCGAGAGAGCCCAGATGCTCTTTCGCCGAGGCAAGAACGTTCAGAGCCGCGGTGTAGGCCGCATCTCGTCCGGCCTCGACATCGAGCTCTTTCCCCAGTCGACCTACATACTTCGGCTTGTGATCGACAATTGGGAGCATCCCGCTAAAGAAGAGCAGGTTGCCCGTCTGCACTGTCTCGACATAAGTGCCAAGCGGTGTCGGTGCGGCCGGGAGCTGTATGCCAAGTTCCTGCAGGCGGCGATCCGCACCGCGCGGCTGTGAACCTTTACCGCCTACCATCGGCCCACGTGCGCACCGCCGTCCACGTGCAGCACCTCCCCGGTTACGTGACGAGCTTCCGCCAGATAAATAACAGCCTCAGCGATGTCCTTCGCGTCGGAGATCGTGCCCATCGGCGAAAGGCTCTTCATGAAATCCTTCGGATCTTTTTCATGAAGCGGAGTATCGACAATACCCGGCGCTACTGCATTGAAGCGAATAGCGTTTTTTGCGTATTCGATGGAAAGACTGCGAGTAATCGCCTCAAGTCCCCCTTTGGTGATCATCGGAATCGAGACTGTGATGCCTGCGATGGGGTTCTGTACCAAGGACGACGTGATGCTAGTGACGCTGCCGCCAGTACCCTGCGCCAGCATCTGCTTGACCGCAAATTGGGTAATGAAGATAAACCCTTCAAGGTTGGTCGAGACAAAACCGCGGAATTCGTCGGCGGTATACTCCGTGAACGGCTTGACTGAGAAGATTCCAGCATTATTGACGACATGGTCGATCGAGCCAAACTTAGACACCGCGGTCTGCGCGACATTCTCGGCTGTCGCTGCCTTGCCGATGTCTCCATCCACCAGCGCGAGGTCGGGCGACGGCTCGAAGCCAGCCTTTGTAGCACTCCGCGACGTTGCGACAACTCGATAGCCGCGATTCAGGAACAGTCGCACGATGTCGGCTCCGATCCCTTGCGAGGCGCCGGTTACGATGACAGTCTCTTTTTTTTCCATAGTGAATTCCTTCTTTCGAGGATGGCTGCTGCGACCCGGTATCGTCACAGACGTTTATTGTTTGTTGCGCGTAGAGCGTTCATAACAGTGATCACACTAGAACTTTGGGAGGCAAACAATTGGACAAAGGTATCGTTCAATACCTTCGTATCGACCTCCAACTATGCGTAAACCCGGTTTGGCGCCCGACCTCGGGTTCTGGTTTATTACCAGACAGGCGCTGTATCTCCTCCTACACACGTGTAGGATTCCCGTGCGGTCTATAGGGAGCGGTCGTATGTTCTAATCGGCCGATAGGGAGAGGCTATCGCATGGAGCTAAGGCATCTTCGTTATTTCGCCGCAGTGGTCCAGTGGAAGGGGTATCGAGAGGCGTCACGGCACTTGTATGTCGCTCAGCCTTCCATAAGCCAGGCTGTCTCGGACCTGGAGAGCGAACTTGGCATCAAGCTCTTCTCTCGAGAAGGAAGAGCCGCACGGCTCACACCGGAAGGTGAGGCTTTCTATGAGGAAGCGATCAAAACTCTGGCACAGGCAGAGAGGTCCATCGCAACTGCACAACGAGCGGCAAAGGGAGAGTTTGGAAGGCTCGGTATCGGTTTTATGGGATTTTCCAGTTCTCCCTTTCTCCCGAACCTTCTCCGACGATATAAAGCTCGTCATCCGGGAATAGCTCTGCGTCTTGTCGAAGATGTACCGCACGGACAGGACGTCGCGTTTGATCGCGGAGAGATTGACATTGGTTTCACGCGTCCGCCTTCTGCGGACCGAAGTTCGTCGTATCAGTCTCTTTTGCTTTTTCAAGAGCCGTTGGTAGTTGCTCTCCCTAAAACGCGCAAGGTGACGACGAAGCGCGTTCGCATTGCGGATCTCGCGGGTGAGCGCTTTGTCGTTTTCCAGCGCACGAGTTCGCCCGAGGTCTTCGACACCATCGTCCGGGTCTGCAATGACAACGGGTTCTCGCCGCGTTTGCACCACGAATTGAATAATATGAATTCGGTGCTGGCAACGGTGGAGGCTGGTGAAGGTGTCGCGATTGTTCCCGCCACGGCCAGAACTTTGCGTCCCAACAACATCTCCTTCTTTCGTCTTGAACCCGATGAGGTTCGCATCGACTTCGTAGCGACATGGCAGAAGAAGGAACTGTCGGTCGCACTGAAATCCTTCCTTGAACTAGTCGAGGAAGAAGTACCTTCCATCCAAAAAATCATGAAGTTTAGTTAGTAGATAGGGCCTTCCTATCAGGCGATAGAAATTTACTACGCATCCCTATCGGTCTGGGCCGAATCTCTTCTTGTGTACGACGGAAGAGATCGTCGCAACCAAAGAGGCAGGAAATGGCAAGTAAGCAAAAAACAATTATTGTAACGGGCGCTTCGCAGGGTATTGGTGCAGGTGTGGTGCAGTCGTTTCTCGATCGTGGATATAACGTAGTCGCGAACTCGCGCAACATCAGCAAGTCGGCGGCGTTCAAAGCGTCGGAGAAACTCGCTCTCGTGGACGGACATATAGGCGAGAGTGCGGTAGCCGCAAAGATCGTTGAGACGGCGATCACGAAGTTCGGTTCAATCGACGGGCTCGTGAACAACGCCGGCATCTTCTTCACCAAGCCGTTCACGGAGTACACCACCGAAGACTTCAAGGCGCTTTCCTCGGTGCATCTCGAAGGCTTCCTCCATGTAACGCAGGGTGCGGTCAAGCAGATGCTTACGCAGAAGTCCGGCGGCAGCGTGGTAAGCATTACGACCTCGCTGGTGGTCAACCCAATCGCCGGTGTCACCGCTTCGGTGCCGATGATGACCAAAGGCGGCATTGAGGCGATCACGAGCAGCCTGGCAAGCGAGTACGCGAAGGAGCACATCCGCTTCAACGCTGTCGCGCCTGGCATCGTTGATACACCGATGCACGCGACCAATCCAAAGGACTTCCTTAAGACACTCGCGCCGATGGGAACAATCTCGAGCGTGGAGGACATCGTGGATGCTGTCGTGTATCTGACGGAAGCTCGGAATGTGACAGGGGAAGTGCTGCACGTAGACGGCGGTTCGCACTCCGGCAAGTGGTAATTCAGCAGGAGTTCGCTGCCGGAGCGCGGGCTGGAAGAACTCGGGATTGAGCTTAGGCTCGCGCCTACTCTGTTGGCGCTTATGTCGTGAGCCTTCCGCTCGGAATGCCGGTAGAACTTGAGGTCGAAGGTGAAAGAGGCGGGCTATCCGCCTCTTTTCTTTTGTGAAGTGCCATTTGAAGAAATCACTGCAGCCGTGTGTCGTGACGCGACCTGGAAAGTACCTACTTATAAGTAGCTCCCATTAGACAAAGGTATTGATCGATACCTTCGTCTGATGGTTGCAATCCGGTTGCTCTGGCTTAATCAACACATCAGCCTTGCGAGCAATGTCGCGTGAGACTGGATAAGGCCATCCGTAACGAGATTCGTGATCTTGAGATTTCATCCTCTCTGGAACTTTCACGACAGACTGCAGGTCCGTTAGAAGTACGGTCCGCATAAACAGCATCAGAGCACGCGTTGTCGCAACCGAGTCCCGGACTTACGACGCGATTTAGGAGAATCCAAATGAGCTTGATCGAAAGCGCCATCGCGGCAAATCGCAAGAATGCAAAGAACCATGATCCTTCGCTGGCAAACAAACCAGCTCCGAAGGTTGCAATCCTCACGTGTATGGACCCCCGCCTGAATGATCTGCTCAAATGGCTGGACATCAAACCAGCCGATGCAGATGTAATTCGGAACGTTGGAACGGCAGCAACTTCAGATGTTGTGCGGTCTCTCATGTTCTCAATTCACGTCCTGGGGGTACGAGAGATCATGATCATCGGGCACACCGGCTGCGGAATGGAGATGTTTTCGGAAGAGGGGTTCGAGAACCACCTTCATACGCAATGTGGCGTGTGGGCAGTAGCTCCCGATAGATTCCATTTCTATACCGATGTGAATTTGGCAACACAAAAACAGGTATTGAAACTCAGGTCGCACCCGTGGATTCCTTCGGACGTCGTGATTCGTGGATTTGTTTTTGATTTATCAACGGGCGAACTGAGAGAGGTAACGCCGAAGGGCGACAAATAGTTGCTGTACTGGTTTAGAAGGAATTTTAATATCATGACTTTGCGTTTACACTGCCTCCCTTCATGCAAGGGACGGCGATCGCAAAGATGAAGGATTACAAGTCCACTTAAAACAACTTCGTAAACCAGAGGGGCCACGCCAGGATAAGGGGGCCCCTCTTTATTGATGTCATCGCCTTACCCGAGCTAGCTTCGTTTGGTGGCCGGCTCGTTGTGCGGCCAGCGCTGCGTTACGTTCTTCGTTCGCGTAAAGAAGCGGATGCTGTCCTCACCATATTGGTTAAGGTCGCCGAAGGCTGAGTCCTTCCAACCACCATGGCTGTAGTAGCCGACCGGCGTTGGCATCGGAAAGTTGACGCCCACCATACCCACCTCGACCTCGGCGACGAAACGCTGGGCCGCATCACCACTGCGCGTGAAGACCGTAACGGCGTTGCCTTCGTGATGGACGTTCGGGTAGCTCAGCGCCTCCTCGAAGGTCTCCGCACGAATGATCTGCAGCACGGGGCCGAAGATCTCATCCTGGTAGCTCTTCATGGAAGACGTGACGCGATCGATCAGAGTCGGCCACAAGAAAAATCCCTCTTCATGACCCGGTAAGCTACGACCTCGCCCGTCGATGACCAGCTCTGCGCCCTCGTCGGCAGCCAGCTGAATATAGCCTTCGATCTTCTTCTTGTTTGCGGCGGTGACGATCGGACCCATCTGCGCGTCGGGATCAACGGAGACACCGATCCGCAGCTTGGGAATCTCCTGCACGAGGCGCTCGCGAACCGCCTCGGCCATCTTCTGACCAACGGGCACGATCACCGGCATGGCCATGCATCGCTCGCCCGCAGAGCCAAAGGCTCCAGCGAGGACATCCGCGATGACCTGGTCAAGATCAGCGTCGGGCAAAATTACGCCGTGGTTCTTCGCTCCGCCCATGCATTGCATGCGCTTGCCGTTGACTGCGCCGCGCGCGTACACGGACTTCGCCACAGCCGTCGACCCGATGAAGCTTATGGCCTTGATGTCTGGATGATCAGTGATCGCTTGACCAACATCCTTATCGCCATGCACGACGTTGAGGATCCCCGGTGGCACGCCGGCTTCGAGGCCGAGTTCCGCGAGCCGAACGACAACGGAAGGGGTGCGCTCCGACGGTTTTAAGATGATGGCATTGCCGACGGCGATGGCCGGGGCCAGCATCCACAGGGGGATCATGGCGGGGAAGTTGAACGGCGAAATTCCGGCGACGACACCTAAGGGTTCGCGGATGGAATAGACATTGACGCCCGGCCCGGCACCCTGGGTGAAATCTCCTTTCTGCAAATGTGGGACGCCGCAGGTGAACTCCACCACGTCCAAACCGCGCTGCAACTCGCCGGCGGAGTCGCTCAGCAGTTTGCCGTGTTCAGAGGACATCATGTGGACGAGTTCCTGCCTATGCTCTTCAAGCAATGCCTTGAACTTGAAGATCACGCGGGCTCGCCGTTGAGGGTCGATCGCAGCCCAGGCTGGTTGCGCCGCCTTCGCGGCCGCGACAGCCTCGGCCAGGATTGCGGCGTCACCGTGCTGCAGACGAGCCTGCACCTGCCCGGTGCTCGGATCGTAGACCGGACTGGTAACGGCGTTCGTGCGCGTGACGCTTTGGCCGTTGATGAAATGGCTGATTGTGCGCATGGGATCTCCCTTCTTCACTGTTGATCATGTGAGTGGCTTAGATCCATTACATATTTGCTATTAGGCCAGAAGAAGAGAGGCGAACCAATTGTACGAAGGTGTCGACCAATACCTTGGTGTACATCGGGGAGAGTTGGTTTGTATGAACGCATTGAGCGTTGGCGATGGATTTTTTTTGACGCGCTGTGTGGTGCTAATCTCTGCGTTTTTGCAGGGGTTTTGCGGAGTTGCGTGTATTTGACGTGGTATTTGGCTGGTGAATTTGTGGTGATTCGCATGGTAAACGTGGTGAGTTCGCAGCGTGTTTTCTGGGAGGTAAAAATACGCCAAAGAGTCGAACTTTATTTTTCGTCAGGCTCTCCAGAGAACCCTTTCTTTTTAACCAATACCAAAGCACAATGGCTGCAGCCTTCGAGCCCGGTCTATCCTTACAGACGCCTATGATGACCGGGATAGTCGATTGCTTGAGAGCTAGCCAGAGATCGGAGGGCCGAGCAGGCCGTTCGGTGGGCTACTGTTTCTGAGGTCCCTTGCAAAGTCGTGAACGGGGGCTGCTGCTGGGGAGGAAAAGTGGTTCTGCGATGTCCTCGGGCCGGTGCATACAAGAAGAGATCAGGCAGCATACGTGCGCTCTCGTTGCTTGCGGTTTTCCTACTTTCTTCTGCGGGTTGGATGGCCGCTCTCGATCCGTCCAAGCGAATCTCACAGTATGGACATACTGCATGGAGAGTTCAGGATGGATACTTCGCCGGGCAGGCAGAGGCTTTCACACAGACGACAGATGGGTACCTCTGGGTAGGAACCGCAGCCGGACTTCTTAGATTCGATGGGGTCCAGTTCGTTCCCTGGGTTTCGCTGTCGGGAGAACAGTTGCCTTCCAATACTATCCACGCTCTCCTCGGCGCTCGGGACGGAAGCCTATGGATCGGAACGGTCTCTGGTTTGGTCCACTGGGTAAACCAGCGCGCAATCAGCTATCTGAATGGAAGAATCATAAACTCCATTAGCCAAGACGAGACGGGTCAAATCTGGGTCGCGGGCCGCCCAAACGGCGATGACACGCACCCTCTCTGCCGGGTTAGCAATACAGACATTCATTGTTACGGAGAAGACGAAGGAGTGACCACGAATGGCGCGGGTGCTTTCGTGGAGGATACTTCGGGTAATCGTTGGCTAGGAGGCGATACGACACTTCTTCGATGGCGGGCGGGATCATCCAAAGTTTACCGACCTGCAGCGTTGCAATCCAATCAGGGAATAGGGGGCGTGCAAGCTCTGGCCGCCGCAGCTGATGGCTCTGTCTGGGTTGGAATGGGCGTACCCGGCCACGGAGGAGGATTGCAGCACATGGTGGACGGTGCTCTGAAGCCGTTTGTGGTTCCAAAACTAAACGGCGAGGCCCTGGAGATCGAGACCCTTTTTATCGATCGCCAGGGCAATCTCTGGGTCGGAACAGACACTCTGGGTATCTATAGAATCCACGGTACCGACGTCGATCATTTTGGAAGTGCGGACGGCCTGTCCAGCGATTACGTGTGCCATTTCTTCGAAGATCGAGAGAGTAACCTCTGGGTCGCTACATCGAAGGGCATCGATATGCTGCGCGACCTTCGCGTAAGCAGCATATCCAGGCGGGAAGGGCTGAGTGCAGACGCAGTCGAATCGGTTCTTGCTGCGCGGGATGGCACCGTCTGGATCGGATCGGACCATCTGCAGGCTCTTCGCCCTGATGGCGTGGTTTCCGGGATCGAAAAAGGTCTGCCGGGGAATCAAGTTACATCTCTCCTTGAAGATCATGCCGGTCGTTTGTGGGTGGGATCAGATAACGCGCTCTGGGTCTATGAGGGTGGGAAGTTCAGTCCCATCAAAAGACAGGATGGCAAAGCGTTCGGGTTGGTCATGGGGCTGACGGAAGACTCTGAACATAACGTGTGGGTCGAGTCCCGCGGGCCGCCGACAACGTTGATCCGCATTCAGGACCTGAAAGTTCGGGAAGAGTTCCCGGCACCGCCGATGCCGGTGGCCCGCAAGCTGGCGCTCGATCCGCAAAGCGGAATCTGGTTGGGTCTGATGAATGGCAATCTGGCGCGCTTTCGAGCTGGCAAGACAGAGATATTTACCTTTGCCAATCATCCGAATACCCGAGTCAAGGCGCTCTTTGCAGCGCCTGACGGATCGATATTAGGAGGGACTGAATTCGGAGTTGTGGGATGGAAGAACGGGAAGCAACAGATCCTTACTGTCCGCAATGGGCTGCCCTGCAACGACACCAACGGACTTATCTCGGACGAC
Organism: uncultured Acidobacteriaceae bacterium; assembly: GCA_963771625.1. Lineage (GTDB taxonomy): Bacteria > Acidobacteriota > Terriglobia > Terriglobales > Acidobacteriaceae > Edaphobacter. The sequence goes on along the minus strand of CAVYUE010000007.1, from coordinate 32,692 downwards.
CAGGGCAACCTGTGGCTTTACGCGGGGTGCGGCCTGATCGAGATTCCAAAGGATGAAGTGCAACGGTGGTGGGAGGAGCCTGAGGCCAAACTGAAGGTGAGAGTCTTCGATGTCTTGGACGGAGTTCAGTCGGGTGTAGGCCACTTCAACACGAGTGCAAAGACGCCCGACGGACGATTGTGGTTTGCCAACGGCAGCGTGCTGCAGACGATCGATCCGGACAATATGGCCGAGAACACTGTGCCGCCGCCTGTGTATATCACCGGCATCGTTGCGGATCGAAAGAGCTACTCACCGCAGGACGGGTTTAGGCTGCCTGCGCTTACACGCGACCTTGAGATTGACTACACCGCGCTTAGCTTCACTGCGCCGAAGAAGGTGCTGTTTCGCTACATGCTTGAGGGACACGACGCAGATTGGCAGGAGCCGGGAACGCGACGTCAGGCTTTTTACAACAATCTGCGTCCCAGGAAGTATCGCTTCCGCGTGATCGCGTGTAATAACGACGGAGTGTGGAACGATACCGGAGCGTCTCTGTCTTTCTCGATCGCTCCCGCTTACTACCAGGCCCCTTGGTTTCGCACAGCATGCATGGTTGCGCTTCTGGCGATCTTGTGGAGTGTTTATCAACTTCGCCTTAGGCAGATCCACCGGCAATTCAGCCTCGCTCTGGATGCTCGTGTGAATGAACGCACGCGGATCGCGCGAGAGTTGCACGACACGCTGCTTCAGAGTTTTCAAGGAGCAGTTTTTCAAATTCAGGCGGCGCGCAACATGCTGCTCCGAAGAGCGGACAATGCGATGGCGGTCTTAGATGAAGCGATTCTTTCGGCTGAAGGCGGCATCACCGAGGGGCGTGCAGCGATTCGGGACTTGCGCCCGGACCCGGTGGGACAACGCAGCCTTCCGGAGTTGCTGGAGGCGACAGGGCATGAGCTGGTAGGAAATCAAGAACTCAACGGGCCTTCTCCGGACTTCAAGGTGATCGTCGAAGGGAAAGAACAGAGCTTGTCACTGACGGTTCAGGAGGAGGTCTACAAGATCTGCCGCGAGGCAATTCGCAATGCGTTTCAGCACGCCGCTGCCAACCATATCGAGGTGGAGATCCGTTACGATAAAGATCAGCTTCGAGTGCGTATCCGAGACGATGGCAAGGGAATCGATCCGAAGATTCTGAAGGCCGGCGGGCAAACCGGACACTGGGGCATACAGGGAGTACGCGAGCGCGCTGAGCGGATTGGTTCGCGTATGGAGTTGTGGAGCGAAGTAGGGGCGGGCACGGAGCTGGAACTGACAGTCGCTGCAGCGGTGGCATACGAGAATCGTTTGAACGGCCGTCGATTTCGGTTATTCCATTTGGGCAGGTAGCGATGAGCAACGTTCCTGGCATGATTCGAATTCTCGCGGTGGACGATCACCCTCTGCTGCGCAAGGGCATTGCGGCTGTTGTCAACGCCGAGCCTGATCTGAAGCTGGTCGCAGAAGCCTCCAACGGCGAAGAGGCCATTGAGAAGTTTCGAGCTCATCGTCCAGATGTGACCCTGATGGATCTTCAGATGTCTGGCCTCAACGGAATTGAGGCGATGAACCGAATTCTGAGTGAGTTCCCAGACGCGCGAATCATTGTTCTGACGACCTATAGCGGCGACGCTCAAGTGCTGCGCGCCCTCCGCGCGGGGGCGCGGGCTTACATATTGAAGGGGCATGATCGAGAGCTTCTCGATACGATTCATTTGGTGATGGAAGGGCGAAAGAGGATACCTCCTGAGGTCGCCGCCGAACTCGCTGAACATGCCACAGACGACGAGTTGAGCGATCGCGAGATCGAAGTTCTGAAGCTGATTGCAGCGGGTAATTCCAACAAGCAGATTGCCGACCTACTCTGCATCGCTGAGGCAACGGTCAAGAGCCGCGTCACGAACATTCTCTCCAAGCTCTATGCCAGCGATCGAGCGCATGCTGTCACGATTGGTCTCAAGCGCGGAATTATCGAACTCTAGTCATCCGAAAGTAGGATTTTCGTTCCGGCCTTTGGCCGTTCCCAGCGCATTGCAAAGAACGGTACCCTCCCGGAGGGGATAAGGTGCAACGACTCTTCACTACTTTCGCGAACGGGTGGCCAGGTTTCGGCATCTTCATTCAACGACAAGTTACGGGTGTCGTTCTAGTACTCCATGGAATTGCGCCGATTAATCAAACTTCTGCGACTGGGCCACTCATCCCTCAGGTCGCCGGAGCTGTGCTGGGCTTACTAATGATGCTGGGTTTGTGGACACCTTTGGCTGGAACGCTGATAGCAGTCATCGAGGTGTGGATCGCGTTGGCGGGCGCCGGCGATTCATTGTCATTGATATTGGCGGTTCTTGGCGGGACGTTGGCGATGATTGGGCCAGGAGCGTGGTCGATTGATGCCCGGCTCTTCGGAAGAAAGCACATTGCAACTTAGAAATGCTGTCTGCCACCGTATCCCTTCCACTAAAAGTCGGATTATCGGGAAGACCATATAACGAATACGAACCCCTCGAATTCGGGTTTCCTGCGAACCTGTATTGCTCCATAGTAGTTCGTGTAGTCGGGCCCTTCTGCTGCTGAGCATTCGAACAGAAAAATACGAATTACAAATCCTCCGACGATCTTCAGTACAGGTCGCGAGGATATCAAGGAGGCCGATATGGATTTTATTCTGACGGAATCTTGCCAGGAGAATGGGACGAGCTCTTCGATCGATCACCGAATCGGATTTACAGAGACATCAAAGCTCGCACCGGTCGTTTACGTCGTCGAGCCGGACGAAGCCGACCGCGAATCACTGGAGCGGTTGATACGATGCGAAGGCTGGCATTCGGAGACATTTGCGTCGGCCGAAGAGTTCCTCGCTCATCCGCTCGAAGTTGTTCCGAGTTGCTTGTTGCTGGACGTTTCTCTTCCGGGCCTGAGCGGTCTCGAACTGCAGAAGCGTGCTGCGGTTGACTACCCTCACATTGCAATTATCTTTCTCAGCGCCAAAGGCGACATACCCATTGCTGTAGAAGCCATTAAGGCAGGAGCTCTTGAATTCCTCACGAAGCCTTTCCTCGACAGGAGACTCTTGAGTGTCTTCCGAGAAGCTCTCGATCGGAGTCGTAAGATTCTTGCCAGAGAGGCGGAGAAGCGAGTGCTCCAGAGATGCTATGCCTCGCTCTCATGCCGCCAGCGACAGGTCATGGCATTGGTGTCTTCCGGGCTATTGAACAAACAGGTCGGCGTGGAACTCGGCATCAGCGAAATCACAGTCAAAGCACACCGAGGCCAAGTGATGCAGAAGATGCAGGCCAACTCTTTCTCAGATCTGATAAAGATGGCCGCCAGACTTGGACTCTCCAAGAGGAAAGAACTTCCTCGGCTTCGGCGCGATGATTCTCCGAGTAGCCTCACTGGCGTACTTCTCGACTCTTATCGTGCCGGCATATTAGAGGCAGCTTGTCCGCGGTGAGGGAATGGTTTTAGTGCCTGATCTTGATTTTTTTGGGTGATTCTCAAAGTACCCCCCGGTTACATCTCTGGCGGTCTGGATACAGGTATAGATTTCGCCCCATTATTCAGCTCGAAGCGCTTCAACGGGATCGACCGCAGCAGTGCGGCGCGCCGGCAAATAGCTTGCAAGTGCCGCTGCAGCGACCAGTGCGACCGGTACGGCTGTGAATGTGACCGGATCGAATGGACTGATGCCAAACAACAGCGTTCGCATGAACCGCATCAGTGCCGCTGCCGCGCCAAGGCCAACCGCCGTGCCAACGCCGGTTAGCACCAACGCCGAGCGAACGAACATCCACAGCAACTCGCTCTTGTTCGCGCCGAGCGCCATCCGTATGCCGATCTCGCGCGTGCGTTGCGATACCGCATACGAGATCACACCGTAGATGCCGAGGACACCGAGAGCCAGCGCCATCGTTCCCGCAATAGCCAACATGACCAGCGTGAACGAGGTACGCGCCATCGATTGGCTGTAGATATCCTGCATCGTGCTGATCGACGCAACAGGAAGATTCGCATTCACCGACCAGACGGCCTGCTGCATTTCGTTGATGAAGGCTTGCGTCCCGGCCCGACTGCTTCGCAAGGCGAAGTAGGCGGTGCGTCTTACGTCGAGGGGTCCAGGGCCGAAGAGGTCGGGCATCATCGAAGGCCAGTACACGATTGCAGGCGAAATCTGATTGATACCGTTTTCGCGCACATCCTGGACCACCCCGACTACTTCATGCCATGGCATGCTGGGAAATTCGCGAAAGCGCTTGCCGACTGCCGCGGCAGCCGATCCCCACAGCTCGCGAGCTAGGCTCTCCGACACCATCCCCACCGGCTTGACGCTGTAAATTTCCGCCCACGTAAAATCTCGTCCGGCAACGATTCTCGTGCCGGCGGTATGGAAATAACCCGGCGAAACAAAGTTGAACAGGCGCAAGGGAGGTTCTTCGCCTTCATAGTTCTTCCCTTCGACAGAGATTTCATTCCAGCTCGGTTCGGCTCCGCTCATGGGAACGGAGACGGCGAAACCCGCGGAGGAGACCCCAGGAATTGCGGCCAGCTTGTCCTGGATGCTGTTCTGAACGCGCACGACTGTCTGCGGATCGCGAACCAGCGTCTCCGGAATTGAAATGCGCATCACCTGCATCGACGCTGGATCGGAGAAGCCCGGATCAACGTTGTGCATCGCGTGGAAAGTACGGATCATCAGCACGGCGCTAATGAGCAGCACCAGCGCCATGGCCACCTGCGCCACGACCAGAAGATTGCGGCCGCGCTGCCGATCGCGGCTAGTGCTTGCAGTTCGCATGGCACCGATCAGCGGCACGGCTTGGCGCGAAGGAGCGTATCGCAGCACAGGAATAGCGCCAAAGAGCAGCCCGGAGAGTACCGATAGAATCACGGTAAATGCAAGCGACTGGCCGTCGAGCGAGATCTCGCTCAGACGCGGCAGATTCTCCGGTCCAATCGCTATCAGCAGGCGCAGTCCTGCATAGGCTACTACCACTCCGACTGCACCGCCCAGCAGGCCTAGCGTCACGCTCTCCAACAACAGCTCGCGCGCAATCCGCCATCGTCCTGCTCCGAGCGCAGAGCGAACTGCAAGCTCCTGTTGACGCCCATCGGCACGTACCAGCAGCAGGTTGGCAACGTTGGTGCACGCGATCAGCATCACGATGCCGATCGTCGCCATCACCACCCACAACACGTTGCCGATATTGCCGACCACTTGCTCCTTCAAAGACTGAAACGCCGGGGTAATCTTCCAGGTCTCGTAAAAGTGGGGATTGCTGCCTGGACCGTTTGTCCACGAATCCATCCAGACATTGAGCAGACGGGACACATCGGCGTCGGCCTGCGAGATCGTAACGCCCGGCCGGAGCCGCCCGATACCTCGATACGCAAAGCCGGCCAGCGGCTGCTTGACAGTATCGAAGGCCAGAGGCACCAGCAGATCGAAGTCGTAACTCACCACCTTGAATCCGCGCGGCATTACACCGGCGATCACGCGCGACTGGGAATCGACACTTATCGTGCGACCCACTACGGCGGGATCACCACCAAAGCGCCTCTGCCAGTACCCATAACTAAGCATCACTCGCTGCGCACCATGCAGGTCCTGGTCGGCTGCAGTAAGCCATTGCCCGGCGGCGGCGGGCACATCGAGCGTCTGGAGAACGCCGTCTGTAATCATCGCCGTGTTGACCTGCTCCGGTTGTGCTATTCCCGTGATGCTTGCAGTCCCAGGCTGCCACACGCCTATCGATTGGAAACTATTGTTATGCGCAGCGAAGGTGAGATACATCGAAGCCGACAAGCGCAGCTCATCCCGGAAGTCGGTCAACCCTGGCGCGCCGGGGGCGTTCAAACGCAGCGCAACCAGTTGCTTCGGCTCAGGGTAGGAGAGTGGCCGGATCAGCACGCTGTTGAGCACACTGAACACCGCTGTATTCGCTCCGATACCAATGGCCAGCGTGAGCACCACGGTGATCGCAAACCCCGGCGACCGCCATAACCGGCGGCAGACATGCTTCAGATCCATTAGCAACGATTCGAGTCTCTGCCACTGCCACACTTCACGGCTCCGCTCCTGGAGGAGTGTCACATTGCCGAAGTCGCGACGGGCGGTTTGTTCAGCCTCATGGCGCGACATTCCCTCTTCCATAAGTTCATCGATCCGCTCGCCAATGTGTTCCTGAATGGAGACAGAGATGTCGTCATACCGGCGCTTTCTGAAGAAGATTCGACTGAACAGTGACAACGTACACCTCCTACGCTTTGGCTGCGGCAAGTACACGGGTAAAACCTGCAAACATCCTCTCGAAACTGACAACTTCGCTTTCGAGATGACGAATGCCTGCCGGAGTAAGCCGATAGATCCGCGTTGGTCTGCCCTTGGCCGAGACCCCGGTCTGAGCTTCCAGCAAACCTTCCTTCAGCATTCGCTGCAGCGCCGGATAGAGCGAACCCTCTTCTACCTGGAGGAGGTTGTCGGACACCTGTTTGATGTGCTTCACCAGCGCATAACCATGCATTGGCATCAGGCGCAGCGACTGGAGAATCATGATCTCCAGCGCGCCGGGGAAGAGGTCGCGATGTTTGGGGTTTTTCGCCATTCCGGAAGTTTAGGACAAAAATACCTATTTTGTAAATAGGTATTTAGACTAGACTCCTGAGTGCGATTCGGACCAGCAAAAGCACAATAAGTTCCCGTAAATACGCTCCACAAGGGTTCTACAACGTGCTGTAACCCCTCGCGCCAGTGCTCCAGCCACTCCGCAGCAATCGAGGCAAAGGGGTTTTGATGAACTACGTTTCTGCTGTCTTCTCCGCCTTTCGGTGCGCCATTTCGGAAGACATCGCGGCGGTTGACGCGCGCCGATTTTCTTGCAAGAATTCGCGCGTACTCACGCGTAGCTCATTGGAAGGTATCCATGTCCTCTGTCTATATCAATGATTTCGATGAGCCCACCTACCAGTTCAAGCTCGTTGGGCCCCCAAACCTGGGACATTTAAAGATCGAGAGGCTGCTCACCGGGTTCGAGCCTGCATATTCTCAATTCCTTTTCCGGTATACCGGCGAGGGGCCGATTCACGGATTATTTGAGCGCTTCGGTGCCATGTTGCCCGGAACTACCCCTCCGCCCAACGCGCCAGCCGTAGACATCGTGGTTGAAGAGTTACCGGCGAGGCTCTGCATAGGACCTCCGCTGGGTTCGCAAATGATCACGGCCACCGGCGCCGCGGTGACCGTTGACGCCAGCGCTGCTTCGGCTGCTCAAGACCAGTCACAGGGATTCTTTCTCGTTCCCGGATTCAAGATCGCTGCGATCGATGCCAGCGTCACATTCGATACGCCAATCGCCACGACAGCTGATAAATGGTCGGTAGCTCTGATCCTCAAGTCCGGCGATCAAACCGATCAGCCAACCGACCATCTCCTCGGCCTCACCTGCCAGTTCAAAACCGGCGGCGTCTACATCGCCGTCTTTGCGCCTGTTCCGGCCCTTCCCACGACGCAGGCTGACTCTGGCAAGACCTTCGCCGACTATGACAATGGCTGCACTCAGTTCACGCTTCACTACACCATCAAGCCAAACGCGCAAGGCACCCTTACTGCAACCGGAAGCCTACAGGTCGGCACCGCGGCGCCCGTTTCTCCAGCTCCATCGTTCGACATCAACCTGGCGAATCTGGAATTCGTCACCGCGATCGGAACGTCCATTACAACCGCTACATCCATCCCGCAGATAGGCGTCACCTTCCGCCAGTTCACGATCAACTCCGTAACCTGGACTCCGTAGATTCTCCGCCAGTCTTTCTACGATGTAAGGACAGCCTGATCTCGCTGCCGTCGGACTGATTACTTTTTTGTAAACCGCTCTGAAGATAGTATGCGGTCCGAGAAACGTACTTCCTGGCAGCTCTGCACCTGACCCGCAAATGAGCACGATTATTTACGCATTAGGATGGCACAGAGCTTCGGAATCCATAAGGCCGACGGGAATTCCTCTGAGCCGACCACGCGGTTGTGCCTCGGCTTCATCCATTTGACGGATGCAGGCGCAACGGACATACGGCTATTATGTTCCGCGTAACCGCCGTGACAAATGTTGAGATCGATTCGGCACTTTGAGTGAATTTGTCTAATCTAAATCGGGCGCTGGCCACACACCCAACTGTCGTTAGTGACGATCTTCGAGGCGAATAATGAATCGACGAGATTTTCTGCGAGCAAATAGCTCCATCTGTGCCGGTTTGGCTCTCTCCAGGGCGATGCCAGTTTTGGCGGATACACCATCGGCAGCCGGATGGCGAACGTACGAGGTCGTTACCAAGGTTGAGTTATTGAAGCCTGACGGTGTCGGTCACATCTGGCTACCGGCGCCACTGATTCGCGACACGGCCTATCAACACACACTTTCGACCAAATTTATGGCAGAGGGTGGGACGGCCAAGTTGAGCAAGGACAAGCAAAGCGCTCTCGGGATCGTGTCAGCGACGTATCCTGCAAACACGAAGCCGATGCTGACCCTGACCAGTCGCGTCGCGCTGAAAAACTACACCGTCGATTTGTCCTCACAGGGAACAGCACCACCAGTTTCACAGGCCGAACTGGAATATTTCCTTCAGCCGAGTCGATATGTGCCGACAGACGGCATCGTGAAACAGACTGCGCTGAAGGCGACCGCTGGCGCGACCACCGACATGGAGAAGGCGCGGGCAATTTATGAGTGGGTGGTGGAAAATACCTTCCGCAATCCGAAGATCCGTGGCTGTGGCCGTGGCGACATTCGATTCATGCTGGAGTCAGGCGATATGGGCGGCAAGTGTGCCGACTTGAATGCACTGTATGTCGGGCTGGCTCGCTCGGTGGGTTTGCCGGCGCGGCATGTCTATGGATTGCGAATCGCGAAATCCGACCGGAGCTATAAGAGCCTTGGAATTGCGACTGATGTAGCAACGAAGGGGCAGCACTGTCGCGCGGAAGTTTACCTGCGCGGGTATGGATGGGTACCTGTGGACCCAGCCGATGTCCGGAAAGTAGCCTTGGAAGAGGCTCCCGGAAACCGTCCATTGAGCGACGAAGTCGTGTCGCGGGCGCGTCATGATTTGTTCGGATCATGGGAGATGAATTGGATGGCGTACAACTACGCTCATGATGTGGACCTGCCGGGATCGGGCAACAAACCGTTGGTGTACTTCATGTATCCGCAGGCCGAAACCTCAGAGGGTCGGATCGATCCGTTCGATCCAGATGACTTTAAGTATGAGATTACGGTGAAAGATGTTAGCTAGTCGCATGCCAAGGACAAGGGGTGCAAGATACCCAATGTCTTGAGGATTTGGTGCTATTCTTCAAACCTAGGTTCGCTCTCAGTTGTCTTTTAGATGGTTCATTCTGACACGTCTGACAGAAGGAGATGCTATGTTCCGCTTCCGGCTAGACCGAAAACCACAAACTTCTCAGGAACCGTTCAGCGCAGAGACACTGGCGAAGACTTCGCGGCTGCGCGGCGCCGATGTCACGCAAGGTATTTGTCCTTACTGCGCGGTCGGCTGCGGACAACTCATCTACAGCAAGGGTGGTGAACTCATCGACATTGAGGGCGATCCGGATAGTCCCATCAGCACGGGCCACCTATGCCCCAAAGGGGCCAACGCCTACCAGCTCTCCGTCAATTCGCATCGCGTCCGCAACGTGCTCTACCGCGCGCCCTACTCCGATCACTGGGAGACGAAGACGATGGAGTGGGCGGTGGGCCAGATTGCCCAGCGCGTCAAGACGACGCGCGATGCAGATTTCGCGACTCGCGACGAGCAAGGCCGTTTGCTCAACTCGGTGCGCAGCATCGGATCGTTAGGCGGGGCAACGATTGACAACGAGGAGAACTACCTCATCAAGAAGCTGCTTGGCGGCGGGCTGGGAGTGGTGTCGATCGAAAACCAGGCTCGAATATGACATAGCGCCTCGGTGCCCGGTCTGGGCGCCTCGTTCGGCCGCGGCGCGGCCACAAATTATCAGCAGGACATGGCCAATAGCGATTGCATCCTGTTTATGGGATCGAATATGGCGGAGGCTCAACCTGTCGGCTTTCGCTGGCCTATGGAGGCCAAGCTGAAAGGCGCGACCCTTATCCATGTCGATCCGCGCTTCACCCGTATGTCGGCGGTGTGCGATCTTTACGTGGGCATCCGTTCCGGGAGCGACATTGCCTTCCTCGGCGGCCTGGTGAATTACGTCTTAACGAACGACCGTTGGTTTCATGAATACGTCCTGGCCTACACCAATGCTTCGACCATCATCGACGAAGGTTTCCGGGATACCGAAGATCTGGCGGGGATGTTTAGCGGCTTCGACCAGCAGCATGACTCCTATGATTCCAAGCAGGGCCACTGGGGCTTCGAGAAGTCCGGAAGTGGTCAAGCGGATCGGGACAGTTCGAAGAATACGCCTCAGGCGGAGTCCGCGAAAGACGAGCACGGCCCCCATGGTCACGCCCTGGATGGCAGCGACGACCCACATACCTCGCCGTCAAAGAGCACGACAAACCCACAACGCGATCCGACCTTGCAGCATCCACGCTGCGTCATGCAGATTCTGCGCCGGCACTTCGCCCGCTATACGCCAGAGGTCGTTTCCCAAGTGTGCGGCTGCAAGCAGGAAGAGTTTATTCGCGTCGCGGAGTTGCTCTGCAGCAACTCTGGACGCGAGCGGACCACTTGCATTGCGTACGCTCTGGGCTGGACGCAACACACGACTGGCGTGCAGATCATACGCACTGCCGGAATCTTGCAATTGTTGCTCGGCAACATGGGCCGGCCCGGGGGCGGCATTATGGCTCTGCGCGGCCACTCTACTATCCAAGGCGCGACCGACATCGCGACTTTGTACGACTCACTGCCCGGCTATCTGCCGCAACCCTCTGCACACGACCCCGCGCACGAGGGTTTGAGTTCTTATATCGAGTCTGGAGGTATGCCTACCGGCTACTGGGCGAACTTTAGCAAATTCATTGTCAGCCTTCTCAAAGCTTGGTACGGCGACGCAGCAACGCCTGAGAACGACTTCGGGTTTTCCTGGGTGCCGCGTGTGGACGGCGACTACTCGCAGCTGGCCTACTTCGATCGGATGTCAAAGGGCGGGGTGAAGGGCTACTTCCTACCCGGTCAGAATCCCGCTGGCGGCGGACCCAACGCGGGTCTGCACCGTGCTGGCCTGCGCAACCTCGAGTGGCTGGTGGTTCTCGACTGGTTCGAGACGGAAAGCGCCACCTTCTGGAAGCACGACCGGAATGCGCCGCCGCCCTCCGAGATAGGAACCGAGGTCTTCTTCATCCCCGCGGCAGCCGCTCAGGAGAAGGAGGGCAGCTTAACCCAGACGCAGCGGCTCATCCAATGGCATAAGAAAGCCATCGATCCGTCCGGCGATTGCCGTTCCGATGCCTGGTTTTTCTATAACCTGGGTAAGCGTCTCAAGGAGCTTTACGCCGGTTCTACCGATCCCAGGGACCAGGGGCTGCTGAACCTCACCTGGGACTACGACTTCGACGAGCAGCCTCATCTGCCCGATGGAACACTCAGCCGTATTGAAGGGGAACCGGACCTGGAAAAGGTCCTCATGGAGATAAACGGTCACCGGCTGAATGAAACCGACCCGCGCACCGGTGGGCCTCGTCTTCTCAGCGGCTACTCTGAGTTGAAGGACGACGGCACGACGGCATGCGGCTGCTGGATCTATAGCGGCGTCTTCCCCGAGCCGGGTCGCAACCGTGCGGACGAACGCAAGATCACGGATAACCCCATTCAACCGGAATGGGGCTTCGCCTGGCCAAACAATGTCCGCATCCTGTACAACCGGGCCTCTGCCGACCCCGAAGGGCGACCTTGGTCAGAGCGTAAGAAATTGGTCTGGTGGGACTCGGAGAAGCGGAGCTGGGTCGGACAGGACAAACCGGACTTCGAAGTGAACAAACCGCCCGATTACCAACCGCCTCCAGGCGCGAAGGGTATGGCCGCCATCGCCGGCACACACCCCTTCATTACCAAGGCCGACGGACTGGGCTGGCTGTACTCCCCCGCCATTAAAGACGGGCCTCTTCCGACGCATTACGAGCCGGTCGAGTCGCCGTTTGGCAACCTGCTCTATCCCAAACACAATACCAACCCAACGGTACGCTTTTTCCCTGGGCCGCTAAACCACATCGCTCACATGCCGACAGCCGAGTATCCCGTGGTAGCTACGACGTTCCGTCTTACCGAGCATTACCTGAGTGGGCCGATGAGCCGCTTCAACAGCTGGCTCAACGAATTGCAACCGGCGATGTTCGCCGAATTGAGCTACGAGCTGGCCGCCGAGCGCGGTATTGTTCATGGCGGCTGGATGACGATCCAAACCCCGCGCGGTCGAATCGAAGCCCGTGCGATGGTGACCCGGCGGCTGCGGCCTTTTGTCGTCGAGGGACGCGTGGTCCACCAGATCGGCCTCCCGTTCCACTGGGCCTTCGCCGGGGAGGTCGTCGGCAGCAACGCCAACGACCTGACCGCGCTTTTGGCCGACCCGAACGTAAGCATGCACGAAAGCAAGGCGTTCACCTGCCAAGTCCAAGCCGGCCGGCTCGAGGGCGAGGCTCCGCCCCCGACTGTACCCACAGCGCACTGGCCGACCCTCGATCCGATCCCGGAGACGCCGGCCAGCGCCCAACCAGAAGGAAGGATCGGACATGGCAAGTAGAGAAAAGGAACTGTCCGCTTTGCCTCAGACCAACGACCCGCCGCAGAGTCAGCTGTCGGAGCTAGTCGGACGCCTCACCTATCCGTTCCAGCATGGCGAACCGCCTCCCCCCCAACAGGCTACTGGCTTTTACACCGACACCACCGTATGCATCGGCTGCAAGGCTTGCGAGGTAGCGTGCAAGCAGTGGAACCAACTGCCTTCGGATGGCTTTAACTGGTCCGGCAATAGCTATGACAATACGAATGAGTTGTCGGCGACAACCTGGCGCCATGTGAAGTTCATCGAGCAGTTCTCCCACGAATCGTCAAACCCGCTTGCTCCCTTGGACACTGCATCCGACGAGTCACCTCTTAACCGCTGGCTCATGATGAGCGACAATTGCAAGCATTGCGTGGCAGCCCCTTGCCATCAGGCTTGCCCGACCGGCGCCATTATTCAAAATGAATTCGAGAACATCTATATCCAGGCTGACATCTGCAACGGTTGCTCGTGCTGCATAGCGGCGTGCCCGTTCGGCGTCATCACTCGCAGCGACATGGGCGGTCATTCGCACAAATGCACCCTCTGCTATGATCGCCAGCGCGACGGTCTGGAGCCCGCCTGCGCCAAGGCATGTCCAACGCAGTCCATCCACTTCGGCCCAGTCGAAGAGCTTCGCGAGCAGGCCCGCAAACGTGTGGAGCAACTTCACGAGCGTGGCGTCCCACAGGCGTACCTTTATGGCGATGTCCCCGGTGAGACCTACTCCGAGATGCATTCGTTCTATCTACTTGTTGATCGCCCTTCTGTTTACGGCCTGCCGGATGCTCCATTCAATCCGTGGCTGCACATGATGGGAGATTATGTTCGCTCGGTCGCGGGCGGCTTGGCCGCTATCGCAGTACTGCTTGTGGTGGTATTCCTTTTAAGGCCCTAAATGCACGCAAACTCCAGCCCGCAGCACGCTTCCACCAAACCTCCCTTGCCGGAACAAGGGGGCCAGATCGGCTATGAGAGTTCGCCAATAACCAAGGTGCCCGGGTGGCACGGCATCATCGCCTGGGACGCTTTGCTCAACGGCATGGCGACGGGACTGTTCCTGGCTGCCGCGGTCAGCGAGTTAGCGGCGCCCGCGGTCTTCATGCGCGTAGCGAAGATGGCTTATCCTGTCGCTCTCGTGCTTTTGCTCGTTGACCTTGGATTGCTCGTGTTGGATCTGGGCGATCCGTTGCGCTTCCATCACATGCTCAGAGTTTTCAAGCCCAGTTCGCCCATGTCGCTGGGGACTTGGTGTCTGACGATCTTTTCGCTCCCGCTGACGGCGGCGGCGGCGCTCAGCGTGCTGGCCGAACTGGGGTGGGATTTTGAGTGGGCTCGCTTACTCGCGGTGGTCGTGGGACTGCTGCCTGGCTTCGGCTCTGCGGCCTATAAGGGCGTCCTGCTCAGCACGAACGCGCAACCAGGTTGGAAAGACGCGCGCTGGCTGGGTGGTTATCTCACTAATTCGGCCCTCCTGATGGGCTGCGCCGAGCTGCTTGTCCTGTCCGCCCTGATGCATCAGACGCAAGCAATCCCCATCCTCCGCACCGCTTTGATCGTGATGCTCGTGCTCAATATGATTCCGTTGGGGTTGCTGTTTGCCAACCTTCAGCCGACCCATGAGCGACTCTATACCCGCGAGCAGCAGTGGCGCGCTGGCGGGCTCATCGTTGCCGCGACGGTGATCCCTTTGGGTCTGATGCTCCTCAACGGCGGTCTTCTGTTTCTATTGGCCGCTGTGATTTTTCTCTTATTTCAGAGCTGGTTCATCCGGTTTGTGTACGTCAAGATACCTCACACTTCGCCGTTGGAAGGCCGAAGCAACGGATAGTCCAAGGAAATCTTTGAACTAAGGATTGCCCAACGCTTTCTGGAGGGCTATAGCCAGATCTTTGGGATGAAAACCAAATGGCCCGGGTTTGCTTTTATAGAGAACACGGCCGGCTGCGATCAAATACATTCGATCCGGCCATCCGGTGTACGCAGTCTCAACCTGATTGTTGAAGTCATCGATGACAGCAGGAAATTTAATTCCCAATCTCTTCACGCATGCACCAGCTACTGAGGCCCGCTCCTCCTCATCGCGCGGGCTCCGGAACAGGACTTTGTCCTGCACATTACTCTGCATCTCCCATACGTCGGTGGGATGAGCTTCAAGGATGTAGACGGCGTAGAAGTCGACCTTGCCTTTGTACTGCTCGGCCAATTTGTTCAGGGCGGGAACCTCCCGCCGAAAGGGCGGTCAAGTAAAGCTGCCGAAGATGAGAACAGCTGGCTTGTCGCTCCAAAGCGATGCCAGCCTCACAGGAGTTTTCGTGTCGAGCGTTCTAACAGTGAAATCGGGTGCGGGATCGCCGAGTTTAAGGGTGCCTTTACGCGCGTCTGTCCACATCGTCTCGAACGGAAAGAGAAAGTACGCAGGCATCGGCATGCTTGCCATGACATGCCCGAAGACTTCGGGTGGCTGGCGCATGGCCCAATTGATATATCCGACGAAGCCGAGCCAAAGGCAGAAGAGCCCTGCGAATATCCCAGCCAACAGCCGTTTTGTGTTCTTCTTCATCGCCTCAGCCTAACCTCACTTGGTCATCGCATCCATTAAGATACCTCAGCTATTCGACGTAATAACCCTGTCGCAGTTTGAGACCTTCTATTTACCGAACGAAATAGATTTGGCGGAAGCGCGTGTGAGTCGAACACACCGTTGCCCGAAACGGACGACCGCCGGTTTTGAAGACCGGGGGGATCACCGGATCCCAGGCGCTTCCCTGCGGCGTCGATAAGGCCGGCGCTGGCATCTATTATGAGGCATGGGCTTTGCTTCCGATCCCACCGCTGCAGTCGCCGCAGTCCGGCTTACCCAGCAGGTAAAAGCTGGCGGCTGCGCGAGCAAGCTCGCCCCGGGTACGCTTAACCATGTGCTCTCCCGTCTCCCCAAGCAGCACGATCCGAACCTGCTTGTAGGCTTCGAGACCTCCGACGACGCCGGTATCTACCGTATCGGCCCCGAGCAAGCCCTGGTGCAGACGGTCGACTTCTTTACTCCCATGGTCGACGATCCCTTTACCTACGGCCGCATCGCCGCGACCAACGCCCTCAGCGACATCTACGCGATGGGCGGACGTGCCCTCACTGCCCTTACCCTGGTCTGCTTCCCTCAAGAAGGCGACATGGGAGTGCTCGAGCAGATCCTCTGCGGCGGCCTCTCCGTCTTGGAGCAGGCAGGCTGCACCGTACTCGGCGGCCACAGCGTCCGCGATGCGGAGATCAAATTCGGGTATGCCGTCACAGGGCTCATCCACCCGGACCGTATCCTCAGAAACACCACCGCCCGCCCCGGCGACGCGCTCATCTTCACCAAAGCCATCGGCACCGGCGTCATTACCACGGCGCTCAAGCAGGGCAAAGCGCAACCGGCGTGGGTCGAAGCCGCCATCGCGTCGATGACTACCCTCAACAAGGTCGCCGGCGAAATTATTAGCCGCCCGGAGTTCCAGGTGCATGCCGCCACTGACGTCACTGGCTTCGGCCTTATGGGCCACGCTCGCGAGCTGGCCTTCGGCAGCAACGTAGGCCTCCGCATTGATCCCGCGTCCATTGCCCTGCTTGATGGCGCGATGGAAGCCGTCCGCCTCGGCTGTATACCAGGTGGCCTCCTCGCCAACCGCGACTTCGCCGATTGCGTCGTCGAAGAAACAGGCGCCATCGAACCCAACCTGCGAACCCTCCTCTTCGATCCACAGACCGCCGGTGGCCTTCTCCTCTCGGTTCCAACGGAGCAAGCGCAGCCGCTCATCGCAGAACTACAGGCCGCGGGCTATCCGCACACGCAACAGATTGGCGCAGTCCTGGAAGGCCCGCCCAAAATCCTCTTAGCACTCTGAATGACATCGAAGCGAAGTGGAGGAACCTATATCCATAGATACTGAACAAACTCATCGAGTGCCTCTTCCTGGTCCACAGTTAGTGAAGAATGGGTTACCACCACAATCCCTCACTAGCTTTATCCTGAGCACAGGCAGTCAACCTATGCAGACTCACCCTTCCCATCTCTATCGTAAGCTGCCCCAAGTGGACGAACTCCTCCGTCGCTCAGATCTTCTCCGACTCCAGCAAGCCTACTCTCGCGAGCTCATCGCTGAGACCCTCCGTTCGACACTGCAAGATATCCGCGACGAAATAAAAGCAGGCGGCCACACCGAAGATTCCCTCGACCTTCAGCTATATGACCTTGGCTCCAAAGTTGCTAATAGCCTCCTTCATGCCACCCGTCATTCGCTGCGCCCAGTACTCAACGCCACAGGAGTCATACTGCAAACCAACCTGGGTCGCGCTCCGCTCTCAGAAGCGGCAATTCAACGTATTGCCGAGGTTGCCCGCGGCTACTCGAACCTCGAATTCGATTTGGATACCGGTGAGCGCAGCCGCCGCGATCTCCACGTCGAGCGTCTCATTCTCAACGTAATCGCACTCAAAAGCGGCCAGAGCCCATCAGACTTGGCCCACAAATCTGCAGTTGTGGTGAACAACTGTGCCGCCGCCAACTTCCTGGCCCTCAACACTCTGGCGGAAGGCGGCGAAGTCCTCGTCTCCCGCGGCGAACTGGTCGAGATTGGCGGCGGCTTCCGCGTCCCTGACATTCTGCGCAAGTCCGGAGCCATCCTCCGCGAGGTCGGCACCACCAACCGCACCCGTCTCTCCGACTACGCCGCCGCCATCAGTCCACAAACACGCCTCATCCTCCGCGTGCATCGCTCGAACTTCCGCATGGAAGGCTTCACCGAGCGCCCTGCTCTTCAAGAACTCCTCGATCTCGGCAACCGCGCTTCGCTCCCTGTCTTCGAGGACCAAGGCACCGGCTGCATCGTTGACCTCGCGGAGGCCGGCATACACGACGAGTCTTCCTGGATCCAAAGTGCCTCGAGCGACCTCGCCCTCGTCGCGTGCAGTGGAGACAAGCTGCTCGCCGGCCCGCAGTGCGGCATCCTCGTTGGCGCCAAGCCCCACCTTGATCGCATCCGCGCCAACCCACTCCTTCGCGCCCTGCGTGTGGACAAGCTCACCTACGCCGCGCTCGAAGCCACTCTGCTCGCCTATCTCACCGCGACCGAAGAGACCCTGCCTGCCATCGCCATGCTGCGCATGCCCGCCGAAGCCATCCGCGCCCGCTGCGAGGCCGTGGCCGAAATGCTCCGCTCCACCAACGCCGCCGTGGAGGTAGTCGAGACTCGCAGCGTAGTCGGCGGCGGCACCACCCCCGGAGCATCTCTGGCCAGTTTCGCCCTGGCGCTGCGACCTTCTCACGTGTCGGAGACAGTGTTTGCGGCAAATATGCGCCACCTCGATCCTCCGGTCGTCGTGCGCATCCACGAGGGCCGCGTCCTGCTCGACCTGCGGACCATCCCGCCCGCAGAAGATGCCCTTCTCGCTCAGCTGCTGAGACAAGCGCTGGAGCCAGAGCAGCCATGAAGTCCGCAGCCGCGCGCTCTGTGGTTCTTGGCACCGCCGGCCACGTCGACCACGGCAAAACCGCACTCGTCCATGCCCTCACCGGCACTGACACAGACCGCCTGCCGGAAGAAAAATCCCGCGGCATAACCATCGATCTCGGCTTCGCGTCTCTCGATCTTCAAGACCCCGCAGGAGACTCGATCCAGCTCAGCCTGATCGATGTCCCCGGTCACCACGCCTTCATCCGCAACATGCTCGCCGGCGCTGGCGGCATCGATTGCGTCATGCTGGTCGTCGCCGCCGATGAGGGCATCAAGCCGCAGACCACCGAACACCTCGCCATCTGCACTCTCCTTGGCATTCGCCACGGCATCGTGGCGATTACCAAGGAGGACGCCGTCACCCCTGAGCGGCTCCAAGCCGTGCGTCATGAGGTCCGACGTTTCGTTGAGCACACCTTCCTCGAAGATGCTCCCGTCATCGCCGTCTCCGCACGCACCGGCGCGGGAATCTCTACCCTCAAGCGGGCCCTCGCGCAGCTCGCGTTGAGTGTGCCCGCTCGCAATGCAGATGCCATCCTTCGCCTTCCCCTGGATCGTGCCTTCTCCGTGCGCGGGTTTGGCACAGTCGTCACCGGCACGCTCCAGGCCGGCAGCCTGCATGTGGGGGACGCCGTTCATCTGCAGCCCGAGGGCCGCAGCGTCCGCGTGCGCGGCATCCAGGTCCACGGCGCGACGGTAAGCAAGACCAACGCACCGAGCCGCGTGGCGCTGAACCTCGTAGGCATCGAGGTAGCTGAAGTACACCGCGGACATACCATCGTGCCGCCCGAGACCCTTTCGCCGGTAGACACCGTCGATGTAGAGCTAACCGTCCTACCCGGCATGCCCGCGCTTCGCCACCGTACAACCCTGCGTCTGCATGCCTTCACATCCGAAACCACGACCCGCGTCCTTCTCTACCAACCAGGCGAAGACTCCGCTGCTCCGCTTGCTCGCCTGCGTCTCAGCAAACCCATGCTACTCACGCCCGGCGATCGCTTCGTGCTCAGGCAAACTTCGCCCGCGGTCACAGTAGGCGGTGGCCGAGTACTTGATGCGCATCCGCTGCCCCGCCTCAGAAAAGCAGCCGCGAATGCATGGCTCGAACAGCTTCGCGAAGCCGCGCCCGAACAGCAGATTCTCCTGCGCGTGCGACGCCGCGGCCTTCACGGAATCTCTATCAAAGCCCTCAGCCGCGAAACCGGTCTCCACTCCGATGCCATCCGCCCGATCGCCGCGCCACTGATCACAAGCAAGCAACTGATCGGTGCTATTGCGGAGTACGCTACCGTGGGCCACTTTCTTTGGCCAGGTGCGTTGGCCGAGGCCGTCGAGCTCCTCTCCAAAGAGTTGGAGCGGACCGAAGCCCGCTCCCTCTCCCGCGCCGAACTGCGATCCCGAACTAAATTAGAAGAATGGGTCTTCGCCTTGGCCGCCGTGCGCTTGCCGCAAGTCAAACCCGTCCAGTTAGTCGGCAATCAATTCACTCTACGCGGAGCTGGCGCCAAAGAGCCTATAGAAGCCTTGGCTAAAGTCGAGGCTCTCTATCGTACAGCCGGCCTCGCCTCCCCGATCGTCAGTGAAGTAGCCGCCACACTGCAGCTTCCTCATGAGGAAGTGCCACCGCTCATCACACTCCTCATCCGTGCCGGCAAGTTAGTCCGTATGGGCGCCGATAACCTCCTGATCCACACCGAAGCGCTCGTCCGGCTAAGAACCGAGCTCCAAAAGCAGCGCGGCCAGACCTTCGACGTTGGCCGCTTCAAAACCTTAACTGGCCTGACCCGTAAACATGCCATCCCGTTGCTGGAGTATCTCGACGGCGCCCATATCACCCGCAACCAAAACGGCATCCGCACTGTGCTCTAGCCGATATCCGCCGTCGCCAGCTCGCAGCTAACAGCACGGCCACGGCCCTCGGAATTGATGGTCAGGATCAACACTCCCCCGGAGCCGAGGATGCATGAGTCGTTGATTTTAGAGGAATGGCGGAGAATGGGGGATTCGAACCCCCGATAGAGCTTTCGCCCTATAACGGTTTAGCAAACCGCCGCCTTCAGCCACTCGGCCAACTCTCCGTCCTGTGTTGCGGTGAGCATGAGGGTGTCATGCCCGGCTTTGGCAATTATAGCTTGAGGCCGGGGGAGGAAGACAAGGTGATGCAAAATGCATGCGGTGGATCTCCTTTGGGGAGGGACGATAAGGCAAACGCAGATTCCCTTCGGGATAACAACAAAAGAACGGGCAAACGCAGATCTCCTTCGGGATAACAACAGAAGGAAGAGGCAACGGCGGATCCTTGCGGTGGGACAGCAAAGAGACAACAGCGAATCTCTTCGGATAACAACAGAGAGGTGCAGAGGCGATGAGGAGATGTTGAGGGGCGGCGAGGTTTGGCTTCGCGGTGGGGCGGGATGACTATATAAAGACTGAATGGCGCAGGGACGGCGGGAGTTGGGGCGGGTGATGCCGCGCGGGGGGAAGATGCGGCTGCTGCCGCTGATTGCGGCGACGTACTTTATGGTGTCGGGTGGGCCGTATGGGTTGGAGGACATCATTGGCGAGGCGGGGTATGGTTGGGCGCTGGTGATGCTCCTGGTGGTGCCGTTGGTTTGGAGTCTGCCGACGAGTTTGATGGTGGGGGAGCTGGCGTCGGCGGTGCCGGAGGAGGGTGGGTATTACAGGTGGGTGCGGCGGGCGCTGGGTGAGTTCTGGGGGTTTCAGGAGGCGTGGCTGAGTTTGGCGGCGAGCGTGTTCGATATGGCGATCTATCCGACGATCTTTGTGCTGTACCTCGGGAGGATTGAGCCGGCGTGGACGGCGGGGTATCGGGGGACGGGGTGGGCGCTGGCGGTGGTGGTGGCGTGTGCGGTGTGGAATCTTAGGGGCGCGAGGGCGGTAGGTGAGGGGTCGGTGGGATTGTTCTGCGTGCTGCTGTCGCCGTTTGTGGTGCTAACGGCGGTGGGGCTGTGGAAGGGGTTGGTTCATGGGGGGCACGGCGCTGCCTTTATGACTGCTCCTGCGGCGGGGAGGGATTTTGCGGGGGCGGTATCGGTGACGCTGTGGAACTACATGGGGTGGGATAACGCTTCGACGGTGGCGCAGGAGGTGGAGGAGCCGCAGAAGAACTACCCGCGAGCGATGATGGTGGCGGCGGGGCTGGTGGCGCTGACGTATGTGTTGCCGCTGGCGGCGGTGGGGCTGGCGGGGATTCCGGCGGGACAGTTTTCGACGGGGGCGTGGACGGATGCGGCGAGGGAGTTGGTGGGGCCGTGGCTGGCGCTGTGCGTGGTGCTGGGTGGGACGATCAATGGGGCGGGGATGTTCAACGCGCTGATGATGAGTTATACGCGGGTGCCGTTTGCTCTGGCGGAGGAGGGTTTGCTGCCGGAGGTCGTGGAGCGTAAGAACAGGTGGGGCGTGCCGTGGGTGAGTGTGGTGCTGTGTTCGGTGGGATGGGCGCTGGCGCTGAGGCTGTCGTTTGAACGGCTGATCTCGATTGACCTGGTGTTGTATGGGGGGTCGTTGATGCTGGAGTTTGTGGCGCTGGTGGTGCTGCGGGTGAAGGAGCCGGGGTTGGCGCGGCCGTTCAAGGTGCCGGGTGGGATTTTAGGGGCGGTGGCGATGGGGGTGGGGCCGGCGGCGCTGATCGGGTTTGCGTTGTGGGCGGCTCGGGGCGAGAAGGTGGCGGGGCTTCCGGCGCTGGGGTTTGCAGCGATTGTGGCGGTGATGGGGCCGGTGGTTTATCTGGTGGCGAGAGCGGCAAAAAGGGCCGCCAGTGTGGCGACCCCTTCTGTTTGAGCTGGCGAATGACTACTTCTTGGGGACGGGCTTGGGGATGGGGTTGGTCTTGTTGTCGATGAAGCGCTGCTGGGCTTCGAGGACCTTGTTGCGAGCGAATGAGGCGTCGCGCCAGCCCTTGACTTCGACACGCTTGCCTTCGAGGTCTTTGTAGATCGAGAAGAAGTGGGTGATCTCGCGGAGCATGTGGGGATAGATCTCGGAGAAGTTCCAGACGTCCTTGTAGCGGGGGTTGTCCTGACCGACGCAGAGGACCTTCTCGTCGCCGAGACCCTGGTCGAGCATCTCGAGGACGCCGATGGGGCGGACCTGCATGACGCAGCCGGAGAAGCTGGGGGTGTCGACGAGGACGAGGCAGTCGAGGGGGTCGCCGTCGTCGCCAAGGGTGCTGGGGATGAAGCCGTAGTCGCCGGGGTAGTGGACGGGGGAGTAGAGATTGCGGTCGAGACGGAAGACGTGGAGCTCTTTGTCGTACTCGTATTTGTTGACACCCTCGTAGGGAATCTCGATGACTGCGTTGATGACCTCGGGGCTGTTCGGCCCTACGGGGAGTTCCAGGTAGTTCGTCATAAAGTTTGGTATCTTTTCTCGTTACTCGCGTGTGTGTAAAAAAATTGGCGCCTGCAGGTGAAGGCTGGTTGTGATCGGGGGAGCCTGGGGTGGGAAGCTCGTGTCCTCGCAGTAGGGCAAAAGCTGCACCATGTCTATAATCAGACAAGATGAAGGCTCATGTCTATGTCACGCTGAAACGAACGGTGCTGGATGCCCAGGGGCAGACGGTTGCAGATGCATTGCGGCGAATGGAATATCGCGGCATCTCCGATGTGCGGCAGGGGAAGTATTTCCTGCTGACCCTGGAAGATGGATTGGAACAGAACGCCGCGCAGGCCGAGGTCGAACGGATTGCGCGTGAGGTGCTGACAAACCCTGTGATTGAAGAGTTTACGTTCCGGCTGGAGGCCTGAGCGGAGGCTTCCTGGGCGGTACTCGGCACGGAAGTTAACGTAAATTTTGGATGCATCACCAACATCGCGGCCCGTGGGCTCGTGCGCGTCGCTGTCTGCGGGTGCTAGGCTTAAAAGGTTATAGAGGACGAGTCTTTTGAGTGATGCGATCGTGGAAAGTGCAGTAGTGAAGCCTGTCGATGTGGTGGCAGGTGGGAGTCGGTTTGTGCGGGCATGCCTGCGTCGTCCAGTCGACAGAACGCCAGTTTGGTTTTTGCGCCAGGCTGGACGGTATATGCCGGAGTATATGGCTGTGCGGAAGCACCATTCACTGCTGGAGATCTGCCGGACGCCGGAGATTGCGGCAGAGGTGACGATTACGGCGGCGGAGCGGTTGGGGGTGGATGCAGCGATCATCTTTGCGGATCTGCTGCTGCCGTTTACGCCGATGGGGCTCGACTTTGAGTTTGTGGCGGGCGAGGGACCGGTGGTGCATACGCCGGTGCGGTCGCTGGAGCATGTGCAGGCGTTGAGGACTGATCGCGTGGAGGAGCTTGGTTACGTGGCTCGGGCGATCGAGAAGGTTGCGACGCACTTTGCTGCGCCGCGAGCCGATGGAGATGAGCTGGGGATCATTGGATTTTGTGGTGCTCCGTGGACTCTTGCGAGTTACATGATCGAGGGTGGCAAGCAGGGCGGTGGGGACCGCAACTATATCGAGACGAAGAAGATGATGTACTCGAATGGGGTTGCGTGGTCTCTGCTGATGGAGAAGATTGTAACGGTTTTGGTTGCTTATGCGCAGCAGCAGGTGGAGGCCGGTGCGGATGTGATCCAGGTCTTTGATAGTTGGGTGGGCAAGCTGAGCGTTCGGGACTACAAGCAGTATTGTTTAGGGTGGACGACGGAGCTGGTGCAGCGAATCAAAGCGATGGGTGTGCCGGTGATCTACTTTGGCGTGGAGACTGCTTCCCTGCTTCCAGCAATGAGTGAGACCGGAGCCGACGTGATTGGACTTGATTGGCGTACGCCGTTGGACGTGGGCTGGAAATCGGTCGGTGCTGGGTGCGCTGTTCAGGGGAATCTTGATCCGATTGCGCTGTTTGCGAATGAAGATGTGTTGAAGGAGCAGGTGCGCGAGATTCTTGCGCTTGCGGCTGGTCGACCAGGGCATATCTTTAACCTCGGCCATGGCATTGTGCCGGGAACGCCTGTTGAGAACGTGATTCGGGTGGCGGAGTGGGTGAAGGAGTTGAGCGCGCTGTGAGTTCAACGGAGAGTTCGACAGGCAAGAGTGCGGTGCTGCTGCTCGCGCATGGCACGCCGGATGTGCTGGGCGAGATGGCAGAGTATCTGAGCAAAGTGACTGGTGGTCGAGCGCTGCCGGATGAGGTTGTGAAGGAGCTGCAGCATCGCTATGCGTTGATTGGCTTGGGAGAGGCTCCCGGTGTGGAGGCTCCGCCACTGACGAAGTGGACGATGACGCAGGCTTATCTGCTGGAGCAGGCGCTGGGCGCGGGCAAGGTGTATGTGGGAATGCGGAACTGGCATCCATACATAGCGGATGTTGTGGACGAGATGCGGAAGGATGGGGTGACGCACATCAAGGCGGTGTGCCTGGCTCCGCAGAACTCGCGCACGAGCGTGGGGCTTTACAGGAAGGCTGTGCTGTCGGCTGCGACGGGGATTGAGGTGGAGTTTGTCGCTGGGTGGGCGGAGAGTCCGTTGCTGGCGGAGGCGTTTGCGGAGAAGCTGTGGCCGGTTTGGGCTGAGGCTTGTGCGCAGACGGGGCAGCGAGTGCCGGTTTTGTTTACCGCGCATAGCGTGCCGTGCAGGACGATCATGACGGGAGAAGCTTCAGTAGCAGGTGCGAGGCCAGGAACTCCTGTGCAGGATTCGCCCGATCCATATCCAGTAGAGGCAAAGCGCACGGCTCAGATGGTAGCGGATCGAATGGCCGCGGTGGGATTTCATGAGAGCGATTGGTATTTTGCGTTTCAGAGTCAGGGTGTCAGTGGTGGGCCCTGGATTGGACCGACGGTTGAGGATACGCTGAAGGCGATCAAGGCCGAAGGGCACGTTGGCGTGGTGATGCAGCCGGTGGGCTTCCTCTGCGATCACGTTGAGATCCTGTACGACATCGACATTGCGTTTCGAGAGAGCGCGCAGGAGTTGGGGTTGAAGTTGTGGCGGGCAGAGAGTTTGAATGACTCCGAGCTGCTGGTGCACGCGCTGGTGGATGTTGTCTCCGGCGAGTATAAGGCGACGGTGGATGAGGTAATGGTTCCAGCGTAGGTATAGGCTGTCATGAGGGCCGAAGGCGGGGGCTCTGGCCTCCGCTTTTTGTTTGCGGTATTTCCCGGGAGAGATGATGAAGCGGGTTGCAATTGTGGGCGGCGGAGTGGCCGGTCTGGCGGCGGCGTATGAGCTGGCGCAGCAGGTTTACGACGGCGCAGCGCTGCAAGTAGTGCTGTTTGAAGCCTCGACGCGGCTGGGTGGAATCATCGAGACGGTACACGAGGGTGAGTTTGTCATTGAGTGTGGGCCTGATGCCTGGGTGACAGAAAAGCCGTGGGCGCAGGAGCTGGCGGAGGAGCTTGGACTCGGTGACGAGGTGATGGCTTCGAATGACGCTACGCGTAAGACGTATGTGCTGGTCGATAAAAAGCTGCTGGCGATGCCGGATGGTATGCGGATGATGGTGCCGGGAAATCTCGACGCACTGGACGCCTCGGATTTATTCAGCGGCGAGGCGAAGCAGGCATTTCGCGACGAGGTGGAACGGGCGGAGGAGCTGCAGGCAGGCGCTCCCGATGCGGACGAGAGTGTTGCGGAGTTTGTACGGCGGCACTTTGGCGATGAGGTGTTGAAGAAGATTGGCGCTCCGCTGCTGAGCGGTGTGTTTGGCGGCGATGTGAGCAAGTTGAGCGTGCGGGCTGTGATGGCGCCATTTGTCGCGATGGAGCAGGAGCACGGAAGCTTGATCACCGCGCTGCATGTGCGGGCTGCTGCTTCGAAGACACCCTCCGTGTTTACTACGCTGCGGAGCGGTATGGGAACGCTGGTGGATCGGATGATCGCAGCGATTCCGGAGGATTGGATTCGGCTCGCCGCGGAGGTGAGGTTTGTCTCGTATGGTGAGGAAGGTTGGCTGATTGGAACTGCTCGTGGCGTGGAGCAGTTTGATGCGGTGATGATGGCGGCTCCGGTTGACGTAGCTCGTTGCCTGCTGGAACCGGTGGATGCCGAGATGGCGCCGTTAATGGAGATGGACGCGAGTTCAGCGGTAGTGGTGGCGTTTGGATTTCCTGACGCGGCGAGATTTGCGGTGCCGCCGGGGTTCGGGTTTCTGGTGCCGCCGGGCTCGGATAGTCTGCTGCTGGCTTGTACGTTCGTTGATCAGAAGTTCGATGACCGCGTGCCACAGGGTGGTCGGCTAGTTCGAGCGTTCTTTGGGGGGAAGGCGGCTGAACGGCTGATGCGTTGCGGCAACGATGAGACGGCGGCGGTAGCTCGGATGGAGTTGGCACGGATTCTGGGACCGCTGCCGGAGCCACAGATTACCGTGGTGCGCCGCTGGCCGCGTAGTTTGCCGCAGTATGGAGTGGGGCATCTGGAGCGGATGAAGGCGCTGGAGGATCGAGTGAAGGCGCTCGACGGATTGTGGCTGCTTGGCAACGGATATCGCGGCGTGGGCGTGCCCGATCTAGTGCGGGATGCGCGTGGTGCAGCGCGGCAGATTGCGGGCAAGGGCTAGCTGTCGGGGTTGGCGCGAACTTTTCAAATTTGACCCACGCCTGTGAGCGGGATAGTCTTTTGTCATCTGGTGTTGGGAAGACGGTGTGAATCCGTCGCTACCCCGTAACTGTAAGCGCTGAGGGTTTGACAGGTTGTACTAAGCCACTGGGATTCGTCCTGGGAAGGTGAGTCAAGTTCCGATGAAGCGTAAGTCAGGAGACCTGCCAGAGGCCGATCAGGCTTGATTCAGCTTCGCTGGGAGAGCTGGAGAGCATTCTCGCTGACTTCGATAGAAAGTCTGCACGAGCGCTGCCTAAATTTATTCCCGCTCAGCTCAATGGGCATCCGATGGATACCCGGGCAAGGAGCTAACGATGCAGGAGACGCGCCAGGGTTCCGTAACTCTCGTTCTTGGTGGTGTTCGTAGCGGCAAGAGCCGTTACGCGCAGCAGCTCGCCGAGCGGTCGGACCGCGTGATGTTTGTGGCAACCGCGAAGATCGCGGACGACGAGATGCAGAGGAAGATTGCGCGCCACCGCGAGGAGCGCCCCGCCGATTGGATCACCGTAGAGGAGCCGCTGGAACTGGCCCGAGTGCTGACGCATCATCAGACCGACTGCGATGTGATGGTGATGGATTGCCTTACTATCTTTGCGGCGAACCTTCTTGAAGAAGAGGGAGAGAATGACGAAGCGATTGAACAGCGGATCGAGGCTCTGTGCGCGGCGCTGCGTGATGCTCATTGTTCCGTTGTGCTGGTATCAAATGAGGTGGGCAGTGGCGTAGTTCCGGCGTATCCGCTGGGACGGAGGTACCGCGATCTGCTGGGCGAAATCAACCAGCGGATTGCTCGGGTTGCCGATGACGTTGTGTTGATGGTGGCAGGACTGCCGCTGGCTTTGAAGGGACACCTCGAGGTGACACTGTGAGGGGGCTACTGGTTTCGGGTACAGCCAGTGGCGTGGGGAAGACGACGGTCGCGCTGGCGATCATGGCAGGACTGCGACGGCGCGGGATGATCGTGCAGCCGTTCAAGTGCGGACCTGACTTTCTCGACACAGGCCATCACACGCGGATCTGCGGCAGGACGGCGCGGAACCTCGATACATGGATGCTGAGTCCGGAGGCGAACGAGAGCGTTCTGCAAAACGCTGCTCGGGGGGCGGATGTACTCGTCGCAGAGGGCATGATGGGGTTGTTCGACGGAAAGAGCGGGAGCTCGGAGGCTGGGAGCAGCGCGGAGATCGCGAAGTTGCTAAAGCTGCCGGTGGTGCTCGTTGTGGATGCGGCGAAGACAGCGCGAAGCATAGCTGCGGTGGTGCTGGGTTTTGAGATCTTCGATCCCGAGTTGCAGCTTGCGGGAGTAATTCTGAATCGCGTTGCGAGTGAGCCGCACTACGAGATGCTGCGCGCGGCGATTGAGTCGTCGTGCAAGACGCAGATTTTAGGCTGGCTGCCTCGGGAGGCGGCGATCGCTATTCCTGAACGGCATCTTGGGTTGCAGGCAGCTGCGGAGATCGCTGAGGACAACGAAGATGACGCCATCTATACGTTGGCTGAGCTGGCGGAGAAGTATTTCGATCTTGATGCGCTGCTTGGTTTGGAGTGCGGCCTGCAGATGGCTGAGTTTGCGAGTTCGCGCAGAGGAGATACGTTCCTTGGCGGGACGGTTAGGGTGGGTGTTCCGTCCGATCATGCGTTCTCGTTTTATTACGAAGACAATCTCGATCTGCTTCGAGAGCAGGGAGTTGAGATCGTTCGCTTCAGCCCGTTGCACGACGCTGCTTTGCCGCACGATCTCGATGGGCTTTATCTCGGCGGTGGCTATCCGGAGTTACACGCAGAGCAGTTGAGCGGAAACCGACAGATGCTTGAGGATGTTCGCTCGTTTGCCGCGTCCGGCCGGCCGGTGTATGCGGAGTGCGGTGGAATGCTTTATCTGGCTGAGAGTTTGCGAACGGCTGATGGCTTGACCTACGCGATGGCCGGTGTACTGCCACTCTCGATGCAGATGACCGAGAGGCTTGTCCAGTTCGGGTATGTCACGGTTGAATTCACCCACGACTGCCTTCTTGGACGTGAGGGAACGATCGTTCGCGGGCATAGTTTTCATTACTCGCGCATCAGTTCTCAAGGCAAAGTCGCGACGAACTACCGCGTGCTGCATTCCATGTCTGGCAAAGAAGAGCTTGAAGGGTTCGGGCAAGACAACGTGTTGATGAGCTACATTCACCTGCACTTTCGAGCGAACACCACTGTGGCCGAGAACTTTGTTGCCGCGATTCGGCAGGCACGAGCAGGCAAGGCGGTGATGGCATGAAGCGTTCTTTCTTATGTCTATCGCTAGTCACGCTACTTGCTGTTCCATGCTTCGCTAGTCGCACGCTGACCGATGAGATGGGCCGGAGTGTGGTGGTTCCAGATCATCCACATCGCATCATCTGTTTGATGCCCAGCGTGACCGATACTGTCTATGCACTCGGTGCGGGTGACGATGTCATCGCTATCAGTGACTACACAAAATATCCGGCAGCAGCGCTGAAGAAGCCGAGCGTCGGCGATCTGATCAAGCCGTCCATCGAGACGATCGTCTCGTTACATCCGGACCTGGTCATTGGATATCAATTCAAGGGGCCGCTGGAGGTGACCGACCAACTGGAACGGATTGGCATTCCGATCTTTCTGGTGAGTCCCCACGGCATTGCTGGCATCATGCGTTCCGTGGAGACGATCGGACAGGCGTTGAATCGAGCACCTCAGGCGGATGCGCTGGTCCACAGTCTACAGTTGCGAGTGGATGCAGTGAAGGCGCGGACTAGCGGCTTGCCTGCGCCGAGAGTTTTTATGCCGATCTGGTACGACCCGATTACTACGATTGGAAAGAATGCGTTCATCACGGAGGTCATTGAAGCGGCCGGCGGCCGATCTGTGACAGACGATATCTCCGCGGAGTGGCCACAGGTGAGCATGGAGGTTGTGCTCGAACGTGCTCCCGAAGCGCTGGTGATGGTGCGCGGCGGCAAGATGACCTTTCAAGTGTTGGAGAGCAGGCCGGGATGGGGCAGCATGGCCGCCATCCAGCAACATCGCGTGTACTACATCGACGATCGGATTAACTTTGCCAGTCCGGCCGCGATTGATGCCCTGGAGGATCTCGCAAAACAGTTTCATCCCTGAGCTGAGCCGTTCAGCTTGCAACCACCAAATCAACAGCAAGGTGTCGGGAAGCGCGGTGCGAATCCGCCACTACCCCGTAACTGTAAGCGCAGAGAGCCAAGGCATGGACGTGCAACGCCACTGGAGAGCATTCCGGGAAGGCAGCCACGGCTCGATGAAGCGCAAGCCAGGAGACCGGCCTTGCTCTACCAACCCGAGGGGGAAATATGCATCACTTCGTTCGTAACTTATCGAGAGGCCATTGGATTGTGGGCCTTTTTGTCGTCTCGCTGTTTACGTTGTCATCCACGCTTACTGCGCTCGCTGCAGAGCAAGGGGGCTTGCGCGGAACGGTGAAAGACCCGCTTGGAGCTGTTGTCGCCAATGCTTCCGTCGAACTCATGAATGGGACCACCGTCGTGAAGACAACGACGACGGACGCAACTGGCAACTATACATTCGATATATCGATGCCTGCGCGTTATCGGGTACGCGCTATCGCTCCGACTTTCCAAGCCACCACAAGCCAATCAGTTTACGTTACGAAATCTACAAGGGCAGAGATGGACGTAACGCTTGCCACTCAGACTCTGACGCAAGA
The DNA here is from genome assembly GCA_963771625.1 of uncultured Acidobacteriaceae bacterium. Classification (GTDB taxonomy): domain Bacteria; phylum Acidobacteriota; class Terriglobia; order Terriglobales; family Acidobacteriaceae; genus Edaphobacter. Next base: position 2,200 of record CAVYUE010000007.1, on the reverse strand, counting down.
AGTTTCAGTAATTGCATCTGCAACGCCCACACCAGTCGCTCAGATTGGCGCGTCCGTCACGGTATTGACTGCGGAAGACTATCGCCAGTTCACAGAGGTGCAGGATCCTCTGCGCCTGGTTCCGGGGCTGCAGGTGACGCAGGTCGGACAGCTCGGCGGTACCACTGGGCTTAATATTCGCGGTGGCAGCACCGATGCGAATAAGGTGCTGATCGACGGCGTACCGGTGAACGATATCGGTGGAGCGGTCGAGTTTGCCAACTTCGCGACTGTGGGCGTCGACAAGATGGAAGTGCTACGCGAGCCGAACAGCGCGTTGTATGGCTCGGACGCACTGGCTGGCGTCGTGAGCCTGACGACCACGCGAGGTACAACGCGGTTTCCTTTGTTGACTTATGCCGGCGATGGCGGGAACTTCAGCACGTATAACCAACAAGCGACCGGGAGCGGCACTGTACGGCAGTTTGACTACTATGGTGCGTTTGCGCGTTTGGATAGTCGCAATAATCTGCCGAACGATTCGTTTCATAACGCCACGTACGCCGGCAACTTTGGATGGCAGCCAAATTCGACCAACGATCTCCGCTTCACTGTACGTCATCTTTCGGTCTCCAGCGGACAGCCCAACGCCATTCTGCTGTATGGCATTGCGGACGACGCAGCACAAAAGGCTCAAAATACCTACTACAGCGGCACATGGAACAACCAAGCCACTGCGAAGTGGCACAATGAGATTCTCTATGGCGGATTGCGTCTGAACTCACAGTTCGACGACTTCGCGCCGACGGGATCCCCGACCCGTCCGGTACGGTAATTTTCTCGGTGCTCCTACGACCATCACGGGAGCGAATGGATACAGCGTGAGCGGCCAGGCACTCTTTCAGTTTGGAGAGGCCTACCCAAATCAATTTCTCGCCGACACGAGCCGCGACTTTGTCTACGCCCAGAGTGACTACCGCATAAACCCACATGTACTACTACTCGGCGGATTTAGATATGAGGCTGAGCGTGGATCGACACAGTTCACCGGCGAGCCAGCCAGCTCCATTAGCCGAGGTAACTATAGTTATACGTTGCAAATCTCGGGTGATATCGGCAACCGTCTCTACTACAACGTAGGTAGCGGAATCGAAAATAATGGGTTGTTCGGAGTTGCGGGAACGCCCCCAGCGTCCCTCGCTTATTATCTTGTGCGCCCTTCATCATTAGGTTGGCTAAGTGGAACGAAGCTGCACGCCAGCTTTGGCAAAGGGGTTAAAGAGCCGAGCATCTCTCAACAGGCAAGCTCGCTGTTCGATATTCTTGCGGCACTTCCGAACGGGGCAAAAAATGATCTCGCAGTTCAACGTTGGACAGATTGAGTCGTGAAAACTCGCGTACCTATGATGGAGGCGTCGATCAGCAGTTGTGGAACGGCCGTGCTCGACTCGGTGTCACTTACTTCCACAATGAATTTACAAATGGCGTAGAAGATGTTCCGCCAGCAGGGATTGATCGAGCTTGGAGTGCCTGAGGCGAATCTTCCAGCGTTGGAGAATGGAGCTTACGTCAATTCTGAAGCACTGCGCTCACAGGGTGTGGAGTTTGAGGCAGAGTACAGGATTAGCAGTCGATTTTTTGCACACAGTTACATTTACACCGACGCGGTCGTAGAGCATTCCTTCGCGAGTGCATCGTTCAATCCAACTTCCAACTTCAGCGAAATTCAGATCGGCTCCTTCGCTCCTCTTGCGGGATCGCGGCCATTTCACGTAGCTCCGCACTCCGGATACGTCGGGCTGAACTATACACATTCAAAGTTCTATAGCTCCCTCACGGGTACACTGGTTGGACGACGCGACGACAGCGACTTTCTCCTAGACCCGAACTTCGGACCAAATTTATTGCTGCCCAACCGTAATTTGGACGGGGCCTATCAACAGTTCAATCTGAGTGGTGGCTATCAGGTCACATCAAGACTGGCCGCTTATGCAGATATGCAAAACCTGTTGAGTGAACACTATGCTCAGGCGTTTGGGTTCCCTTCCCTGCCCTTTACATTCAGGTCGGGAATTAAAATCAACTTTGGAGGCGAGTCCTGGGGACTGAAGTAACTCCCGAAGCAGGCCGGAATAGTGTGCCTTCGGTGTCTGTCGCTGACTCGTCTCAGCTACAGATACCCGGAGACGCTCTCCCGCGGTGATTACTCGCCGAAGGGCAG
>CAVYUE010000006.1:0-54818 GCA_963771625.1 uncultured Acidobacteriaceae bacterium | reverse complement strand
AAGCTCCCCGGCAAAGTCGAAGACGTCCTCCGCTCCGTCGACGACCAGTGCCACCAGCTCGCCAAAGTCCTTCTCCACCGCCAACGACTTCCTCTTCCTCGGCCGCGGCATCCACTACCCCATCGCCCTCGAAGGCGCCCTCAAGTTAAGGAGATCAGCTACATCCACGCCGAAGGCTACCCCGCCGGCGAGATGAAGCACGGCCCCAACGCCCTCATCGACGAGACCCTCCCCGTAGTCTGCATCGCCACCAAAGACCCCAACGATCCCTCAGCGTCCTCAAGTACGAAAAGACCCTCAGCAATATCCAAGAGGTAACCGCCCGCAGCGGCCGCGTCATCGCCATCGCCATCGAAGGCGACGAAGAGATCAAGCAACTCGTCGAACACGTCATCCACATCCCCCAGGCCCCCGAACTATTACTGCCCGTCCTCGAAGTAGTCCCCCTCCAACTCCTCGCCTACCACATAGCCGTCCGCCGAGGCTGCGACGTAGACCAACCCAGAAACTTAGCTAAAAGCGTTACGGTTGAGTAACAGGATCAAGAAGCTCTTGTGTCCAAATGACCCGTGAGCCATCCGATGACTATGATCTGACCTGGAGCGTACCAAAAGAAATAGATTCTCAAACAGAGCCGCTCATCGTGTGCAACACCTTTTTTTAGGTGCAAATCGAGCAGCTCTTTCTTATCACTTCCCACGGGAAATTTGACGAAGTACTCGTCTCCTTGTTCTCCAGCTCGCGAACTGCTTATAGTCGGTGAAAGCTCGAGTCCAAGGTTCGCCAATTTGTCATTAAAAGCACGCGCGTTAGCAGCCGCTTGCTGGGGTGTAGCAGTTCTCATATGCCAGTATTCGCGGGCTAACAATTGCAACGCAGCGTAAACCAAACCCACTTCCTGAAAAGCTGACTTTTTTAGGCCACGAACCGCGCGTGGGTGAAGCACAATCCTCGCGTTGTGTTGAGTCGCAACCCAAGCCTCAATTTCTTGAAGACTTCCACTAAATTGAGTTTCACGAGTAGGCGCAAATTCTTCGATTTTTGTTACGAGTCCTTTTGTTTCGCGGGCATTCGGATAATGCTTAAACTTGACATCGAGATCGGGGCGCTTAGATTTTGCCACATCAGCGATCCCAGTGAGGCTATCGATTATGTATTGATCTCCTCGATGTGAGAAAAAAAACAACGAGAATATCGGTGGCGCCCTGCGCAACCTGGTCGTTGAAATCTGACTTGAACTGGGTCAAATTTATTTGCCTATTAGCGTACTGCGGTATCCAAATCACAGATCTCTCTTCAAACTCGTGGCCTTTTTGTGCCTTGAGCTGGTCTAGAACTGGACTGAAGAAGCCCGCAACGAACATGATGCGCATGCGGAAAGCTCCTCAATCACTTTTTATCTAGAGCATCGAAGACCAAACCAAGCGGAAGTCTCAAAGCACGCAGTTCTTCAATCGGGAGTTCGGTAACCAAGCGCGAAACCAGGTGCCGAAACATAATTTCAGTATCGTTAGGCTTTTCCGAATTCCTGTCCGCCGTCTGTTCGACGTGTTGGGCCATTCTTGACGGATTTTGCCGGACGACGTGAGCTGGAAGACCGAGGGCAATGACAGACTTCTCAAACTCTGAAACAAGCTTCCGAAGGCGAAACGCAACCCATTCACTAGCAGCACCTACTCGCTTAGCAGCGCTGGAGAAATGTTGATACCAAAACGGCTCCTCTAAAATCCTTGACAAGGTGTCTTTATTCTCTCCGGTGAGTGAGGCGACAAATTCGACAGCTATGTTTCGATGGAATTCAGAGCTTGGCTTTTCAATGATCATCCATGGTGGCGCTATTTCGACTCCTCGATCAACCGCCTGAATGCTCAGCGTTTCAGAATTGATAATTAGAGTCGACGGATTTGATGGATTCGAGAAAACTCGCCAATTAAAGAGTAGACGTTGGCAAACGGACGAATGGTGGTCGCGCATTCGAGGATGTAGCAGTAAAAACAGATGCCGAACCAGGAGTAACGGGCTGTTCATCGACAGCAGTGAAAAGGATATCGACGCCAGCATTTGGCCTCTCTAAAAGAGAGGGCACGTGAGCTTTCACAAATTGACGCAGATTTCGGGTTCGAAATTGAAGCGGCGAAAAATCGGGAAACTCCAATTTAAGCAACGCGCCGAGGCGAGAGCCTATCATGGTTTTATCTGGGGTTTGGGCCACCAGGTCATATGCCTTTTGGGCAATCGTCTGAACGGAATCAATGGTCATCGTCATCCTCGCGAGGCAATCCTAATCAGAGATTGGGGATGAGTCGTAATTCTTACTCATCCCCCAAATCTCCGCAGGAATTCCTAGTTGTTTTCTTTGTCGCGAAATGACCTACGGGGGCAGAAAGAGTTTCGAATGATTCTTTCTTCAATGAATGACAGCGACTATTGTTGCCATTACCCTCGTGATCGCCGGCTAGTTCCATGCCGATACTGGACGCGCCGTAGTGCAGCGGGAACGCGCTTAGCATTCGTCCATCACTTGCAATCATATCGTCCGGATCGAAGATGTCAATAGTATCTAGAATCAAAATGTCATAAGCACAATAAGAATCTCAATGTAATGAAATAGTTAACACGGTAATCATATTCTTGAAATTTCGTGGGGGGTGGGCCTATTTTGCACCTCAGAACCAACCATTTAGGTGGGTGGATCAGATTTGACCTTACGTGTTCAATATCTCGATTTTGAGACGTTGGGGCGGTGTTCCATGCATAAATCAAGCCACAAAATAGGGTGCTCCATTCATGCTGCCTCACCGCATGAGTGGGCATTCGTGCGGAAGCACGAACCGCATCTAACCCACCATCTGCACTCCCAAAGGTGGGTCACCATGGTAGAAGCCGTCCTCTCCGACATCGACGGAACCCTCGTCGAAAGCAACTGGCTCCACGCCGCCGCATGGAGAGACGCCTTCGCCGTCATCGACATCCCCCTCGACATCGAAACCCTCCGCAAACAGATCGGCAAAGGCGGCGACCAGCTCATCCCCGTCTTCGTCCCCTGGTGGAAACGCCCCATGGTTTAGACGGAGAATTCGAATCGTCTTTCGGGTTTGCGTCACAGCTTCGCTAAGAGATTCACTCGAAGAGGGAGATGGCGACACGTAGGTCGTCGGCAAGGCGCCGATATAACTCCTGTATCGTGCGTAGCGCGAGTAGCTGATCGGATGTGTCCAGCGGCTCCGAGTTGATCAGCCGGTCGATGGCGTCAATGTCGATCGCGACAGCATCCAGCTTCTCGGTCAGCAGGGTTGTGGCACCGTGTGGCATGGCAGAACAGTCTACCATTTGGGCGGTGGCCCATATCTACCCTCGGGTGCCCCATATCTCGATTATGAGATGTGGGCATTCGTGCGCAAGCACGAACCGCATCTAACCCACCATCTGCACTCCAAAAGGTGGGTCACATGGTAGAAGCCGTCCTCTCCGACATCGACGGAACCCTCGTCGAAAGCAACTGGCTCCACGCCGCCGCATGGAGAGACGCCTTCGCCGTCATCGACATCCCCCTCGACATCGAAACCCTCCGCAAACAGATCGGCAAAGGCGGCGACCAGCTCATCCCCGTCTTCGTCCCCTGGTGGAAACGCCCCATGGTCGAGGAGCCCCTCAAAACCTACCGCAGCTTCCTCTTCCATCAGGACTACTTCGCGCAGGTCAAACCCTTCCCCCGCGTCCGCGACCTCTTCCTCCGCTTCAAACAATCCGGAATCCGCACCGCCCTCGCCTCCTCCACCGACAAAGCCGACCTCGACACCTACATGAAGATCGCCAACATCTCCGACCTCGTCGACGAGACCACCTCAGCCGACGACGCCGACCGCTCCAAGCCCCACCCCGACATCTTCTCCGCCTCCCTCGACAAGCTCCACGCCAAACCCACCAGCGTCCTCGCCCTCGGCGACACCCCCTACGACGCCGAGTCCGCCGGCAAAGCTGGCATCCGCACCATCGGCGTCACCACCGGCGGCTGGTCCCGCCAGGATCTCCTAGACGCCGGCTGCATCGAGGTCTACAAAGATGTAGCTGAACTCCTCGACCGCTTCGACCAAAGCGCCTTCACCCACTACGGCCCTCGCAAACCCGAATAGCCACCGCAACTCAAAAAGGAGAAGCACATGCCCATCAACTCCGATGAAAGCACCCAGGCCACAACCTCGCTTCCGCCCGACGATCTAACCCGCAGCTTGATCCTCGCCACCGCCGACGACAAAAACCGCCCCCACATCGGATTAGTAGGAGACACCTACACCATCCTCCTCTCAGGAAAAGACACAGCAGGCCGCTTCTGCCTCATCGACATGCACATCCCACCCGGCGGCGGCCCACCTCCGCATCGCCACGACTTCGAGGAGACCTTCACCCTCCTCGAGGGTGAGATGGAAGCCACCTTTCGCGGCGTCAGCTCCACCGTACGCGCCGGTGAAACCATCCACATCCCCGCCAACGCACCCCACCAGTTTCACAACTCAAGCGACAAGCCCGTCCGCCTCCTCTGCCTCTGCTCCCCCGCCGGTCAGGAAGACTTCTTCGCTGAAATCGGCGTCCCCGTAGCTACCCGTACCACCCCACCCCCAAAACTCGACCCCGCAGCCCAGGCCGAATTGAAAGCCAAAGCAGTGGCGTTAGCCCCCAAATACCGAACCGAATTTCTAAAACCCGCCTGACACGTCACCAACAGGCGCCGCAACTTACAGATAACAGGTCCCAAAGCCAAGGAAATGGCTATTGAACTCATTTCTTGGTGAAAAATTAATAAAGCCTTCACAATCCCGTAACAATCGATTATTCTGGCCTCCTCCCGAGAAAGTAGTCAATGCACCTGTTGACTTCGGAACAGTTACAGCAGAGGAGGTCTCCGATGGGCGTTACAGGCGTATTACGCGTAGGTGCCGCAAGCGATGTACCGATCGCAAGCGACCCCGCCTTTATAGGCGCAAACGAGCGATGGCAGATGCTGGGTACATTAGGGAGAATGGTAGAGCAGCATTCGGCTCTTGAAAAGTGTCAATCTCCCCCAATCGCAGTTTGGCACACCGTCGTCGGGGCAATCTCCCCGGCTGTATTTCGAGATTCCACAGTCTTTATTCCTGGCGGCCGCAGCATCCGCGGAGAACTCCGCCTCGCCCAACCCGCCACCTCCAAGGCAGTCCGCGACTCGCTCGCCCACGGAATCCCCGCATTCGTCCTGAAAGGCAAGCTGCAGCAGGTCACCGACTTCTTCCGGCTCGATCCGGCGACCGAAGTCCGCGTCATCCTTGCGAACTCCGGCCTGTTTGTCTGTTTTGGCCAGCTCAATCATCAGGACGTCGTCGCCTATGCGACCAATCTCCCACAGTACCGCCCTTCCATCGAGCACCAGTTCAACGGCATCGGTCTCGGTCGCAAGGCACTCGGCTCACTCGCGCCGGAGATCATCCTCAAAGGCGTCGATCGCATGATCGTCTCTCGCCTTCCCGGTTCCCCAGTCCGCATCAAGAAACTGACTGAACCCGAGCTCCAGAGTGTCATCATGACGGGTCTTGGCCCGCTCAAGCAGATCTATTCGACCAGCCCTGCGAGACGAGGCAATGGCGATCAGGCGATGATCTCCAGCACGCTCAACTTTCTCCAGAATCACCCTCACGTCGAAAAAATTCCGGGAGCCTGCGAGTACCTCAGCAACTGGGACCGAACCAATCTACCCGTAGTTCCCGTTCATGGAGACTACTGGGCCGACAATCTCCTCCTTCAAAACCATCAGGTCAGTGGAGTCGTCGATTGGGATCGTTCCCGCGAACTCGGCTGCCTCGGATTCGACGCCCTCACCTTGGGTTTTATGAGCTACGCAATGTGGGCCGATCGCGTTTACCTCTCCGATCTTCTCTCCGATATCTGGCGGCCAAAGGAAAACTGGCGCTATCCTTGGTTACACGACTACACCGAAGTCGTCCGCAACGCTTTCTCTCTCACCCAGGATGATGTCAAAGGGGTGGCAGTCCTGCTATGGATGAGTACGTTGATGTTCAACAAAGACAACCAGGATCAGGAGTTTATTAATGCAATGTACAGACCAATCTTCCAAACATGAAGCTCTCAATATCGGGGAATCATTCGGGCCAGTGGCGGGTTTCGTCTACCGCCGTGCAGTACACAGCATCTCATCAAGCTTTGATCCATATCATCCTGTTCGAATCGGTGGAACCCAGGTCAGTGAGGGAGAGCGTTCCTGTGCCGATCGCTGGGCCATCATTGAAAGCGAAATAAACGCCTGTAAGGCCGTCACGATGCTCGACATCGGCTGTGCCGAGGGTTACTTCGTAGAGAAAGCTGCGTCCGTGTGCGGGTGTCTTTCACTTGGAGTCGACGGTGACGTGCGTCGTCTATCTCTCGCTCACGCCTCCGTTCTGCTCAACGGCGTCAAAGGCGCAGGCTTCATCTACGCCGACATCTCTCCCGACCTCATCTCACGCCTGCCTGTCTCGGACCTGGTTCTGTTCCAATCCGTCCTGCATCACATCATGTACAACCAGGGCGTCGACTACGCAAGAGAGATCATGGCCGCCCTTCGTTTGAAGGTTGGCAAGGTCCTGATCTTCGACATGGGCCAGAGCGATGAGACCAACAACACCTGGGCCAAGAGCCTCCCGGACATGGGACCAGACCCCCACGCCTGGATCGAAGAGTTCCTAAGATCCGCCGGCTACACCTCCGTCGAAAAGGTAGGCGACACCGACTCCTACCGCAGCGCAACCAAACGAGCCTTGTTCCGCCTCACCACATAAGCTGAAATCTCTCGCACTACCAACATGTCGGTGCCGCAACCTTCCACACTCAACTAACCCCAAAAGCTCGGGTGCCCCACCCTTCGCGTCTTTTGCGAAGGGTGGGATGTAAACTGCTCGTACTGCCTTGCCAATGGGCCTGAAACGCTTCCAACAAACCAAACAACATCACTTCATCACCTTCAGTTGTTACAAGCGCCAACCCTTCCTCCGCACCGAAGAAGCAAAAGACACCGTCCAACAAATCCTCGAACAAACTCGAGATCAACGTGGTCTCCGTATCTCTGCCTACGTTCTCATGCCCGAGCACGTCCATCTTCTCACCAACGAACCCGCAACAGGCACCCTCTCCTCCTTCCTTCAAGTCTTCAAGCAGCTAACAGCTCGCGAACTCAAGCCGCCTGACCAGAAACAGTTCTGGCAACGTCGCTACTACGACTTCAACGTATCGAGTACAGAGAAATTTATCGAGAAGATCCACTACATCCACCGCAACGCTGTCACCCGAGGCCTCGTCTCCAAACCCGAAGACTACCGCTGGAGCAGCTTCAATCACTACGCCACCAGCAAACCCTGCCCAATCGAAATCGAATCACAATGGACTGTTGTATGCCGATCCGCCGATCAAGAGAACTCAGAAGCGACCGGCACCCAAGGCCTCTAGAGTGATAACCTTTCGCATATGCCCGGCCCTACCCTCGAACAAAAACTGGAACACCTGACGACCGGACTTGCCGAAGCGGAGCGAAGATACGCCGCCGGAGAACCATACCCCGACCCGGATCATGAGTCCTGGCCACAGAAGATCGACTGGATCAAGAAACACATCGCCAATATTCGCGAGATGATGGCTAACGAGTAGGACTATCTAAAACATGCTTTAGGAGAGCGACCCATGCAGATTCTGATCAACAGCGACAAGAACATCTCCATGCACGCAGCGCTCTCCACCTCGATTGAAGAAGAGATCCACCGCCTGCTCGACAGATTCGACAGCCAGCTCACTCGCATTGAGGTCTTCCTTACCGACGAGAACGCCGACAAATCCGGACCGCGAGACAAACGCTGCGTCATTGAGGCTCGACCCAGCAACCATCAATCTCTCACCGTCACCGACGAGTCCGCCGACGTCCAAACCGCCGTCTCCGGCGCCGCAAAGAAGATGCAGCGCCTGCTCGAAACCACCTTTGGCCGCATCGCTGACAAGCGCTGACTGCAGTTACCAGATCTCCCCATAGCCCACGCGATGAGTGGACAAACCAGTGGGTGAGGGCTGCACGAAACAACCTGCGTCGCAGCCCCAATCATCTCCTCCTCTCGGAAAATAGATATCGTTTTGTCCAATCTGTCCTTGGACTCTCACGCGTACTCTATTCAACCAGGAAAAGAACCTTGGGCCCCTCAACAAAACATGTAGCAACAGATGACTTTCCTGGCACAGACATGGAGATGAAAGTCATGAACGCACAAAACGAAATCGCCCCCCATTCATTCCAAGAAAACCAATCAGGATCCTCCAGACGTTCCTTCCTCAAAGGCGCGGCGCTTACAGGGGCCACAACCTTCGCAGCGCTTGGCGGACTTACCTCCGTAGCCTCAGCAGCGCAACTGGAAGAAGAGACAGATAATTGGAAGTGGGAACACGATCATCTAAAGAAAAGTGATCGTGACATTCTGATCGCCGCGCAGATCGCCGAAGCGCTGGCTGTTACCACTTACTCCAACATCATCAACATCGCTCCGTTCTTCAAGCACATTCCGGATGACGATCAGGGCTACTTAATCGCTGCCCGCCAGGAGGAGATGTCCCACTATCTTCTCGAACAGTCCGTCACCGACCAGTTCACACCCTTCACCCAGTTCTTCTATCCACCAAAGATGTTCTCCGACGCACAGACCACCCTCAACATTCTGGTCACCCTGGAGGACGCATTCATCGCAGCCTATCTGGTCGGCGTCCGTAACTTCAGCACTCGCAATCTGCGAGTCACTGCCGCACGCATCATGGGTATCGAGAGCGATCACCGGACACTCGCGCGTGTCGTTGGTCCTGACGTGACCGCGCCGTTTGGTGGTCCGATTAAAACCATAACCGGCATCCAGGGAGTCGCAGAGAGTACCGCCCCGCCAAACAACAACGGCTACGAAAGAACGTTGTGTTGGACGTCGATCGACCAGGCGCTAACTGCGCTTACACCCTTTGTGAACTTCAACGCTGCCAAGGCCGCAGGCTTCGACACGTCGCAGTCCTTTCCATTCGAACCTTTTGACCCGACACTCCCCAATCCGCTTGGAGCCTTCATCTCCTTCAGCGGATGCTGACAAGTACGTCATCCATCGGCGGGTGGCACATCCATAAAATCGCCGTGCCGCGGGTGCCCATTCATGCAGCCTCAACCGCAGGAGTGAGCACCGACGCGAGCGTCTAGATCGAAATCCTCGAACCCGACCGCCTATCTATGCAGGGCAACCCGCGTCCATCCATCTCTTGAAGAGCGAGACACGATCTGCCGACCAGGGTTCATCTGGAGGCATTGATCCGTCCGCCACCGTACCGTACACGCTCTGCGCGTTGGCGGGGACACACATCCAGGCGGGATCACCGAGATCAACGTCCATCGATTTCATGCACTCTACGTCCTCATCGCGAAAGAGAGGTCGGATATCTGTGGCAAAACTTAGAGCCATTTTGTCTCCTTGGATTCTGGATTCAACGACGCAACCTTGGAATCTCCGCAAGCCGATTCCCAAAATGGGAATCACTCAAAAATAAACCCAAATCCCGTGGCGTATCTTTCGATCCCAAATTAGTGACCATCAACTCACCACATTCACCACACATTCCACCAGAAATTCACCACCAAAACACCACGTTATGTCACCCACTTTTCGCAAGAAACCCCTGTAAAACAGGCAAAACCACCATCCATAAAAAAAATCATCATGCGCGACGAAAAAAACGTGTTCAGAAGAGCTGAAGTCTATACGTTGAGCTGAGTTCTGACGTCGAACCCCAGTCACAGCCAGAACTCGCCCAATTGATGTACCGTGGTCAAGATTCCTTGAAACAACAAACTTTATCTGCCAAATAATGTGAGAGGCTTGATGTCCACACAAACTCGAAGAAACTTTCTCCAGTCCGCCACAGCAGCGCTAGTTACGAGCTCTGCTCTTCTAAGCAGCAAACGTCTCCTCGCCTCACCATTCGGCCTGCCCATTGGCCTCCAGCTCTACTCCGTCCGCGAGATGCTCGCCAAAGATTACGAAGGTACGCTCAAACAACTCAGCGCGTTAGGCTATCAGGAGGTCGAGGCCGCAGGTTATTTCGACTACACCCCTCAGCAGGTCAAAACTGCAATGTCGGCTGCTGGTCTCCGTTGCGTCAGCGCCCATTACCCCTACGCCAGCCTCGCCAAAGACCTCGACAAGATCATCGCCTTCAACCACGAAGTTGGCGTAAGTTATGTCATCTGCTCCTTCCCCGGGATTAAAGACCCATCCCGCCTTAAAGACACCTCCTACGTTACCCAGATAAGCTCTTTCACAATGGACGACTATCGTTGGAATGCCGATCAATTCAATAAGATCGGTGAAAAGGTAAAAGCTGCCGGCATGAAGTTCGGGTATCACAACCACACCATGGAGTTCGCCAAGCAGAATGGTGTCGTTCCCTTCGACGAACTCATCCGTCTGACCGATCCCAATCTGGTTACCATTGAACTCGACTGTGGCTGGGTTGTGGTCGGGGGCGCCAACCCCATCGACTATCTTCGCCGCTATCCCACTCGCATTTCTATGCTCCACGTCAAGGACTTCAAACACACCGACAAGCCGCAGTCCGTCTTGGAGCCACCTCCGGCCGCCGAATTGGGGCAGGGAACTCAGGACTTCCGTTCCGTATTTGAGGCAGCTACGAAAGCTAACATCAAGCACTATTTCATTGAGCAGGAGGCCTATGACATGCCACCACTCGAAGCTCTCAAGATTGACGCCGACTATATGAAGAAGCTGACAGTGTAACGAGCGGTCCCCAATTTCTCTCCAAAAAAGCTTGAGGTGTAACGTTGAGACAACAGGGCTGCATGCAGCGAAAGACTGCGGCAGCCCTGTTGGCCAAAAAGACGAACGCGCTGATTCCATGAACAGATGGAACGGAGAATTTGCCATTCCGTGGGACAATTTAATCCGAAATGACCCGATACACTGCTTTACGTATTGCCAAACGCCCGGTGATACCATTGATTTCCTCAACAAAACGAATTCCTCCAACTTCCGGAGCATGAGCGAATCCGAATGTTCGACGCTAAAGACTCTCTGTCGGTCGGAGAGTTGATTGGAAACAACTACGAAATTCTCGGTGTCGTCGGGGCCGGTGGCATGGGCGTCGTCTATCGCTCACGCGACATTAAGTTACAGCGCATCGTCGCACTAAAATTTCTTCCGGCGTTTTTGAACGATGACCAACGGGAGCGAGAGTACTTCCTTACCGAAGCCCGCATGGCCTCTTCACTCGACCACCCCAATATCGGTGTGATCCACGGCATCGAAGAGACTACCGACGGCCGCGCTTTCATTGTTATGGCCTTCTACGATGGTCTTTCCTTGGCGCAAAAGATGAACGGTGCGCCACTGAACACGTTAGAAGCCGTGGACATTGCCATACAGATAGCTCTCGGGCTCTGCGAAGCTCACGCCCACCAGATCGTCCATCGTGACATCAAGCCTTCCAACGTCATGCTCAGCGGTACAGGGTCGATTAAAATCGTCGACTTCGGCCTTGCGCGGGCCACCAACGCCGAAACGGCGACAGTCAGCGGGATTGTTGGGACCGTCAAATATGTTTCTCCAGAACAAGCGATGGGTCATCGCATCGATCCGCGAACCGACATCTGGTCTCTTGGCGTGGTTCTGGCCGAGATGCTCACTGGCGTCAACCCATTTGAGCGCAAAACAATTCCTGCAATTCTTGTAGCGATTCTTAACGAACCTCCTCACTCGCTCGACGGTCTGCCGATCGAGCTCCAACGTATTGTCTATTGCGCTCTCTCCAAAAACCCGGAGAAGCGATATGGGCAATGCTCTGAGATGCTCGCGGACTTGCAGCGTGTTCACGCCGAAATCTACGCCACGTCTGTCAGCAGTAAAGTGGTCTCGGTCCGAAAAACCGCAGGTCGTTCTTCAGAGCTGCGGAGGTACATCGAAGAAGCCTCCACTTCTCAGTGGGGTAAGCGCCAGCTCCCACGTAGCCGATGGCTCCCTTGGGTTGTCGGTCTATCCGGACTCGCACTCCTAGCCTGCCTATTTATCTTCTCTTCACTTCGCGAACATCTTCCAATGTTGCATCTTGGACCCCGAGAAAAACATATCGCCGTTCTGCCCTTCACCGATTTGGGTGGTACAGCTGATAGCGAGGCGCTAGGGCAAGGCTTGATGGACTCCCTCGCAGGCAAGCTTTCAAACCTCGACCTCGGACACAAGTCTCTTTGGGTCATTCCGACTAGTGAAGTACTCCGTTTAAAAGTAGCGGACCCTGCCACGGCGCTCAAGCTGTTAAACGCAAATCTTGTTGTCAGCGGAGTCGTCAGGCGCGATGGAAAAGCTGTGGATCTCAACCTCAACCTGGTGGACACCAGAGACCTTCGACTGATTGGATCGGTGAATGTTGAGGATCAGAGCGGCGATCTAGCGATGCTGCAGAACGAAGCAGTCTCGCGGCTTGCCCATCTGATGACTCTTGATGTTACGGCTGCGATGCTGCACGATACCGGGGGCGCGGTTGAACCGGCTGCCTACGAAGACTATCTGACGGCTCTAGGTTACATGCAGCGTTACGACAAATCCGGCAACCTGGACAAGGCAATCGACGTGCTCGACGCATCGTTGAAGACAGACCCACGATTTGCATTAGGGTATGCGCAACTTGGTGAGGCTTACCGGCTCAAGTATCAGCTCGATCACGACTCGCATTTGCTGGAAGAAGCCCAAGCCAATCTTGAGCAGGCGGCGCGAATCGACAACAGTATCCCGGCGGTCTACGTGAGCCTTGGTCGCATTCACGATGCCGCGGGTAAGCGCGATTTGGCGCTTCAGGAGTTTCAACATGCTCTGGAGCTGGACCAAAGAGATGCATGGGCGTTAAGGGGACTGGCCCGTGTTTACCAACATTCCGGAAGGAACGCCGACGCTGAGGGTGCGTTCAAAAAAGCTATCGCATTAGAGCCGAACGAATGGGAAGGGTACAACTTGATCGGGGACTTTTACGATCAGCAAGGCAGATATCCTGAATCCATCACAGCGTTCAAAAAAGCCATCGATCTGACTCCGGACAACGCCGAAGCATATCTCAATCTTGGCGCGACATACATAGACGAAGGCAGCGAAACGGATCTTTCATTAGCCGAGGATGCACTTAAGAAGTCGATACAGTTGAGTCCAAGCTATCCGGCTTACGCCAACCTCGGTAGCCTCTATGCACAACAGCACCGTCACGCGGAATCGGTCGCGACAACAGAGAAAGCCCTCCAGCTGAATGGAAAGAATTACATGGTGTGGAACAACTTGTTGACGGAGTGCGAGTGGCTTCATGACCAACCCAGAGTCGAGTCAGCCAAGAAGCACATTGTTCCGCTGCTTGAGCAGACAGTGCAATTGCAACCGCAGGACGCGGTTGCCCAATCGATACTCGCGGTGATGCAAGCTAAAAATAAGGAGCGCCAACAGGCAGTTGACCATATTCAAACTGCATTGGCCCTGGGGCCTGAAAATCCTATGGTTCTGCAGAATGCCGCCGATGTTTACGAAATGGAAGGTGACCGTAAGCGAGCATTGGGTTACCTTGAACAAGCCCTTCAGAAGGGGCTCGATCTCAATCACGCGAAGAATGATCCAGGTTCTCAGGCGCTATTTCTCGATCCCGCCTTTCATTCTGCCAAACCGTGACTTAGTTGTTGGAAATGGCATTTAAATCTCAAGGAGAAAAAGACGAATGAATCCATCAAGTCCTGTTCGCCTCACAACCGGGGCGGTTGACATCAGCATGCAAGCCACTGACCACTTCTTTTTCGAGTTCGATGTGGATGGAGTCTTCGAAAGCCCCCACGCCAAGGAATTCCATCCACATCTTCCTCATGATCGCTCCTTCAAGGCTGGTTCCGTATGGCCTGATCGCGAGAAGCATCCACTTGGTGTACACCCTCTCAAGAACGGCCAATTCAATTACACCTGGACGCCTGATAACGCTGTTAAACCGAAGGACTCTCCCACTGAAAACACGGGGACGATTCACGTTACTTCCGGCATTTGACACGGTTAGTTTGACTCGATTGCCCTGGTGAACTCTTTCATTCGCCGGGGCAATCGAACTCTGGAATGCAGAAAATCGCCGTCGGATTCATCGGCGCGCTTACACACGAAGAACACTAATGTTTTGCTCCTGAAAAGTTCGGCCAACTCCGGAGCGAGGTTGTTGTCGTCAGCAATGATTGTGTAGATCTGGAACGGGTCATAGACTTTGTTTGTACTGATCATGCCGAGTTTGCTAATGAATACTAGTTTTATTCTTCGCGCAATCGAAAACAATACCTACGCACTCTCGAGGGCCAGTGATGGCGGGATATCTTCCGCTTTGGAGCCGAATTCAAGATTTGGTTCACTGCCCATTTCGAATACGATGCGTGCACCATTGACGATGTCTCGGTGATTGAACCATGAGCGAGTGTAGGGCTTTCCGTTGAAGGTAATAGACTGAATGTATTGATCAGTTGCAGATTTGCGGTGCGCAACAATCTCAAGTTTATTGCCCTTGCCGAGCTGCAAGGTAACGTTGTCGAAAAGCGGAGTGCCGAAGATGTAGTTTCCGCTGACTGGGTCAACGGAGTAGAAGCCCATTGAGCTCATAATGAACCACGCTGACATCTGGCCGACGTCCTCGTTCCCTTGCAGGCCATCGGGAAGTGCTTTGTACATGGTTTCCATCAACATGCGCACCCGAGCCTGCGTTTTGTGTGGCTGGCCTGCATAGACATATAGGTAGGCAATATGGTGGGATGGCTCGTTGCCATGTGCATACTGGCCAACGAGACCTGCAATGTCTGGAGGTGCATCCGCCGGCAGCGTAGATGGTTGATCGAAGAGTTCGTCCAGCTTGGCCAGGAAAATTTTCTGTCCGCCCATTGTCTCAATCAGGCCTGCAGCGTCATGCTGAATACCGAAGGTGGTCTGCCAGGAGTTGGACTCTGTGAAGTCGCGCCACTTCTTCGATGTGCCCATCTCGATCGGGCTGAAGGGCGTCGCCCACTCTCCATTTGAAAGCTTAGGCCTGGCCAAATTGATAGTGCGGTCGTAATAATTCCGATAGTTGCGCGACCGCGCCACCAGCATCGCTGCATCTTCGGTGTGGCCAAGTTTCTTCGCCACATGAGCGATTGACCAATCGTCATAGCAATATTCGAAGGTCTTGCTGACCGACTCCTCTTCCAGATCGCATGGAATGTAACCCTTCGACCTGTAGTACCCAAGCCCGCGATAGTCATCGATCATGGCCCGTTTCATCATCACTTTATAGGCGCGTTCATAGTCCACACCCTCGACGCCCTTGTTACAGGCTTCGGCGATGACCGCAGCAGAGTGATAGCCAGTCATGGTGCCGGTCTCGCAACCCTGAAGCGGCCACACTGGCATACCGGATGGGCTCTCCTCGGCCATGCGGATTAGCGCATTGGCAAAGTCCGGCACACGATCGGCACAGATCAGTGTGTACATAGGATGGGCAGCACGATAGGTATCCCATAACGAGAAGGCTGTGTAGTTGTGCTGGTTGGTGGATAGTTGATGGATCTGTTTGTCCATCCCACGATATCGGCCATCAACATCGTCGAAGAGGGAAGGTCCGATTGAAGCATGATAGAGAGCCGCGTAAAAGATTTGGCGATGTGTCTCATTCTTCGTCGTGATGCTGATACGTGAAAGCTGCTGGTTCCATTTGTTGCGTGCGCTGCGACGGACCCCTTCGAAGTCCCATCCGGGGATTTCGACTTTCAAATTGTTCGCGGCGGACTCAGCACTAACGCCGGATATGCCTGTCTTCACCAGAATGACTGGATTGTGCGCGAGGTCGAAGAACAAGACGCACTTAAGAGACTTTGCGGTAAGCGGCTGCGAGCCCGCAGGGACCTCTGCGCCCTCTTGGTAGAAGACGACGCGGGTGGGGCGCTGCGAGAACTGCATCGTGAAGTAAATTTGCCGTCCGATGCCCCAGGCCTTGGTAGTACGCCCTCCCGCAAGCATGTCCGGTGCGGGTCGCTCAAGCGAAGCCGTGACTACGGATGGTTGGCCGTCAGACACGTAGCTGTGTTCTAGATCGACGATGATATGCCCAGTCGCGGGAGCGCCCTTGCCAATAGGAAAGCTGTACCGATGTAGCCCGGCGCGTTCCGTCGCGGTTAACTCCGCACGGATGCCGTAGTCTTTTAGAAGAACGGAGTAGAACCCAGGTTCAGCATGTTCATCATCGTGGCTGAAACGTGAGCGATAGCCTGCATCGGGATCCGTGCGAGGGCCGGGCACAATCTTCGACTCGCCAGTGCCAGGCATCACAAGAATGTCGAGTAGATCGCCGCAGCCGGTTCCGCTCAGATGGGTATGACTGAAACCCATAATGGAGGTGTCGGAGATGTGATAGCCGGAGCACCAGTCCCACTGGTCGTTGAAGGTATCAGGACTCAGTTGAACGGCACCGAACGGAACGGTCGCTCCCGGAAAGGTGTGTCCGTGGCCACCGGTGCCTATCCTGATATCAACAAGCGAGGATGGATCGTCTGTTGCGGCCGCCTTCCTGGATTTGTCGACGATTTTGCCAAGCGCGCTTGCTTCCGTGGCTCCGACCGCGCATGCCGCAGATGCACCGCCGAGGAATGTTCTTCTTGAAATCACAGGTACTCCATCGATCTAAGTCCAAATTTGTTAACGTTAAAAGGCAGTCTGGAGACATCGGCTGTAAGAATCCGAAATGCTCGATGTCTCTATTATTGACTTACGGCAACAATAATGGGAAAGATGTCAAAAATAAATACGCGGGATGCGAGAACCTAAAAGAAAGAACTGATGAGTACAAAGATTACTCGGCGTTACATGCTCCAGCTTGCTGCAGGGACGGGTGTAACAGCCGCGATGAACCCACTAGCCGCGCTTGCTGATACGGTACCCGCTTCATTCACCTCTCGCCGGCCAGCGTTGCAGGACAGAAAATTTCGTAGCCCCGCCGTGGAGGCCTATCTATCGAATGTGAGTCGCAGGATACGCGATCCCGAACTGGCGTGGCTCTTCGAGAACTGCTACCCCAACACACTGGACACTACCATTGAGCTAAGCAGCTTCGACGGCAAACCCGATACTGCGGTTATCACCGGTGACATTCCAGCGATGTGGCTACGCGACTCTTCTGCTCAGGTGTGGCCCTATCTCGCATTGGCGGCCAAAGATGCTGCACTGCGTCACATGCTGGAAGGAATCATCCGGCGACAAACCCGATGCATTCTGATCGATCCTTATGCCAATGCCTTTATGGCCGATCTTGACGCGCCGCCTCTGGAATGGAGTCGGAGTGATGCGACAGAGATCAAGCGCGGCGTAGGCGAGCGTAAGTGGGAACTTGACTCTCTCTGTTATCCGATGCGTCTTGCGTACGGCTACTGGCGAGCCACTGGAGATACGGCCCCCTTCGATCAGGGTTGGCGTGCTGCAATGACAATAGCTGTGGAGACCATGCGGGTTCAGCAACGAAAAAACGGACTCGGTCCGTATCACTTCCAGAGGACATCCAAAACTCCTACTGAAACGCTAGCTTGCGACGGATATGGCGCGCCCGTGCGACCTATTGGCCTCATCGCCTCAGGCTTTAGACCCTCCGATGACGCCTGCACCTTTCCGTTCCTAGTGCCTTCCAATCTCTTCGCCGTGAAGGCTCTTGGCCATCTCTCGCATATGGCTCACGAGATTTTGCATGACGATGCTCTCGCAAATGAAGCAGCCGCACTTGCCGCAGAGGTTGCGGGCGCACTGCGACAGTATGCCATTGCAAGTACCGGGACTGGGACAATCTGGGCTTACGAGGTTGATGGTTACGGCAGTCAGCTGCTAATGGACGACGCAAATGTGCCGAGCCTGCTTGGTCTACCATATCTGGAAAGCTCCACTGACGCGGCGCTCTATACGCGTACGAGGAGCTTCGTCTGGAGCGAACGCAACCCATGGTTCTTCAAAGGCAGTGCAGGCGAAGGCATAGGGGGCCCACACGAAGGCAAGGACATGATCTGGCCTATGGCAATTATTGTCTACGCGCTAACTAGCCAGTCTGAGGCCGAGATCGCTCAAGCACTCGCAATGTTGAAGCATGCCAGCGCGGGATCAGGTTTCATGCACGAAAGCTTTAATCGCAATGATGCCGCGAAGTTCACAAGAAGCTGGTTTGCCTGGGCAAACTCCTTGTTTGGAGAACTTGTAGCGACTGTGGCGGAGAAGCATCCCGCATTGCTAAACGCGCCACGCTAGGAAAGGTCTAATTTTCCTCTCATTAGCCGCAGCAACTATATCGTTCGATTTTTATCGTGCTTTCACGAGACGAGTCAAGATCATGGCTGTCCACTTCGCGGATTACAAGTGGTTGCTGATCGAAAGAGTCGGTAGAACCACCAATGTTTTGCCGCGCCAATAGCCCATGATCCCGCGCTGCACCACCCTGCGGTCAGTTTCTTTGAGCGCGTCCGCGTGTTCAAAGATGAATCGATTCGCAGTCGTTTGGGTTTCGAAAGTGACAAAATCGTTCGGATGAATCGCAACGTCACGTCTCAAGCTTTCGAATATCGCTGTATCCAGAGAGTTTTTCAGCGGGACGTTCAGCGTGGACGGAGGTGTAGGCATTCCGTCTCCAGGAGTCGTAGAAGCTCCTACTGCATGAGCGCTGATTAAGATAAGAGCTCCATAGAGGTAGCTCTCTGGCAGGGTAAACCTCATGTCTTGAGTTTGCGGTATCTCCTGCCTCCCGGGTATCCCCAGAATGGGGTAGGGAGCTGCCAATTGGGTGCCAATTTATCTCGTGTCACATTGCCCAAATCAATGGCTGGTTCCGTCGACGCGGATAAGTAACAGCGCATTCTGACTAAGTTTGAGATGCAGGACACCGTTGCGAAGCGCCGTCTGCTCTGGTGCGGGAAGAGCAGTTTCGCTGTTTAGCTGCTCAGCCTGCGCGGGTGTTGGGTTTTTAGGCTTACCCATCGCGGCCCAGTGTGACAAAACATTTCCGTGATCGTGATCTACTCGCTGAATCGTCACGGCTGCATTAGCAGGAACTCCGAGAATATGCAGGTCCATCTCGCGATCCGTACCCTTTCGGTCCGGATCGACCAGGTTCCATGCTGCAATGGCTAAGCCGCCATTCGCCATTCGAGTGACGATGACGCTGTTGGATGGGTTGGTCAGCCGCTGGTCACCAAGTTGATGCAGCAGGCCAAAAGCGTAATAACTCGGCTTGTTGATTCCGTCGAAGGCGCGCAGACCGAAGTCGCCGCGGAACGGACCGGTTGTCGGGCCGCCCTCCTCGAATACATCAGAGAAGGTCCAGAACGACATCATGTCCACGTGACCATCGCACTCGCGCACTGTATTGGCCAGCGCCGGGCCGACGTAGATCGTATCGCGGGCCTCCATCATGCCCGGAACGTTCCATTCCGTCCAAAAGAGCGGCAGGTGCGGCATTGTGGAGTGATTGATCTCGTCGCGGACCTTTGCAACAGCCCGGCCCACGCGGTCATCCATGGCGATATCTTCCTTCGTGCCGAACATATTCTTAACCGTGTCGTCGGCGTAGCCATGGGTGGAGACAAAGTCGACCGGGACATGATTTTCAGCGGCGTACTGAAGGAACTCCGGCACCCACTGTGCGGCAGCTGTGGCAGGCCCACCAACTCGCAGACGCGGACTAACACCCTTGAGAGCGCGGGCAGTGTGGTCGTAAAGATCGAAGTACGACTCCTGACGCGGGATACCATTCCAGAAATCAATGTTCGGTTCGTTCCAGACCTCGAAGTACCATTGCGAGACCTCATCTATGCCGTAACGATCCACAAGATGTTGAGCGAAGTGCTGAATCAAACCATCCCACCGCTCTATGCTCTTAGGGGGAGATACATTCTGTTTGTACCAGAAGGGATGGAGCGCGTCTGGATTGAAAGCCAGCTTCTTGGGCATGAAACTGATCTCGACGATAGGACGAACTCCGTTTTTGAGCAGGCCATCATAGATAGAGTCAACGTAAGCAAAGTTGTAGACGGGATTACCGTGTTCATCTTCGTTATAGACACCAACTTCGTCATGTAGGATCGCGTGAAAGCGAACATAGCGGAAGTCAGTCACTTTTTTAACCGCCCGCAGATCTTCACGATAGGCCTCGCGCAACGTGAGAATTGCTCGTCCAGAGCCAAACATCTCCTCCCAGAAATGGGGAAATGGAGTTGAAGCTGCGCGTGCATCAACGTTAACAACTTCCGTGGCCTGCTGCCCCAAGGATGAGTAAGAGCAGGTGCTGCATAAAAGAATGAAAAAGAGCGATAACAATCGGGTGTGAATGTGAGCCATCATGACCTCGTTCTAAGTGCGAAGGACCCCGGCGGGTCAAAATCTATCAGTAGGCCAATACCGGGCAGAGGTTGCTGCTGCCAGCACTTCATTCCGCGCAGCCGCTATCGACCATGAAAAACGCCGTCAGAGGAATTACCTACTCATAAAGATCAGTCATCGACGTTTTTTTACCATGAGCAGCACAAGCCCGTGCTCAGGCACGGCAATTTGCAAGCGTCCATTAGAAAGACGAACCACCTCTGGTGGTGCCATAGCACCGGCCGCCTGCAACTTCTTGATCTGATCTCGAGTCAGGCTTCCAGCGGGGCGGCCCATAGAGTCGAATGCCTTCACCGCATTGCCGTGGTCGTCGTCCAACCGCCAGACCTCGACGCCTGCGTTCGACGCTACTCCTGCGAATGTCACCTCAAAGTTTTTTGTGGCACCTGCGTTCACTGGTGGTGGTGTATAGCTCGCGCCTGTACCAAAAGGAGGCGCATAGTCCCAGAGCGCGACTTCGATCCCACCATCACTCGAGCTCGTCGCTAGCGCGCTCTCGCTCTCTAACTTGATCCTGCGATCGCCAAGTTGATGCAGCATAGCGAAGGCGTTCAGCGCCGGTTTTGGGATATTATCCGCGGCGACAAGACCGAAGCCTCCGTAAAAAGGCGTCCTCACAACACCCTGTTCTTCAAAGACATCAGAGAAGGACCAGTAGCTCATCGTCTCGGTGAGGCCATCACATTGGCGGATGTTGTTGGCCAGCCATGGTCCCATATAGACGGTATCTGTCACGTCCGGCTCATTTGAATAGCTGGCGTTGTATTCGCTAAAGATGAGCGGCATCTTTGGGTAAGGTGAGGCGGCTATCTCGTCATGAACTTTCTTGACCGCGCGGTACACCATCGTATCCCGCGGGATCTGCTCATCAGTATGAAAGACATCTTTCGCGGTATCGTTGGCGTATACATGCGTCGAGGCGAAGTCGACCGGGATGTTTTGTTCCTTGCAGTGCTTTAGGAAGTCCGCGACATACGCGGCCTGCGCCGTTGAGGGTCCACCCACGCGAATCCGTTGACTCACCTTCTTCAGTGCCAATGCTGTGTGATCGTACAGTTCGAAGTAGGTTGGCATATTCGGTCGCCCGCCCCAGAAGTCCAGGTTCGGTTCGTTCCACACCTCGAAGTCCCACGTCGCGACCTCATCGATGCCATATCTTGCAATCAAATGTTCAGCGAACGCCGTGATCATCGCGTCCCATAGGGCATAGTCCTTCGGTGGCGAGACGACCGGCTTGTAGAAGAACGCTTGTGTTTGATTTGGATCAGCAGCCATCTTGCGTGGCATGAAGCTCAATTCAACGAACGGTCGCACACCGGCGGCTAACAGTCCGTCATAGATTTGGTCAACATAAGAGAAGTTATAGATGGCGGCGCCTTTGACCTTCTCCGGCGCCTGTCCGGGGTTCTGTGTCATAGCGTCTGGATCGTATAGCCCGACCTCGTCAAGAAAAATTCCATGGAAGCGGATGGCGCGAAGATCAGTAACGTTCTTCACTGTGCGAAGGTCGTCGCGATAGCTTTGCCGTAGCGAAAGGATGGCACGGCCAGAGCCGAAGACCTGCTCCCAAAAATGCGGAAACGGAGTTGTTTCGGCGCGTGTATCGACCTGGATATGCTCTGTTGACTGAGCGTGGAGTCCTATCGTGCTGAAAAGGCTGAGGAAAAGCGCAGTGAGGGCAAACTTGCGAAGTCGAATCATGAGAACCTCTCCACGTAATTTGGCTTGTGGTAATTTGTGGTCACAACGTGGTTTTATCGTGGTGGAAACGTGGTGAATTGTAGCCTCTTATTGTGGTGCGAAAGCAGGAATGACGCAGGTATTCGTGTTTTAGCGCGTAAAAAAATCTGATTATAAGCTTGCACCATAAATGAGGCAGCCACTTTTCTGGAATGCTGAGACCCACAATCCTAGATCTCGTGCTCTGTGATTTCGTTGGCACTGTAAGTGAAGAGGTGTAAGGAAAGAGGATGCTCTGAGGGAGCATCCTCTTTCTTCATTCAAGACAAGCGACGGTTAGAAGCTGAACCGTGCCTGGAGATTGACTACTCGACCGCCCAAGGCCGTTTGTGCCTGGCCGAAGTTAGTCGAGGTGATGACGTTGGAGATGCTTGACGTTTGGAAGTTGAGGTTGTTGAAGAGATTGAAGGCGTCAGCTCGAATTTCGAACTTTGCATCTTCTCCGAGGACCGGCAGCTTAGGGAGGCCGAACGCTTTGGTAATGGTTGCGTCTACGTCTTTATAGCCTGGCCCGTCCAGAGAGTTGCGGGCAACTCCAGGGAGCTGAGGCAGGGCTGCGGTGGAGATTGGTGAAGACCCTGAGGGTATGGGTGCGGTTGGAACAACGAAATACGCGGTTCCGGTTGCATTTGCGGCGAGCGGGAAGTTTTGGTTCTTGCCACCACCAACGCCGGGGCCTGACTTGAAGGCATCGTTGCTGGTGTCGTGACCTGCCCCTCCGAGATAAGCTGCAGGACGCAACTGGCTGTAGCCGCTGCTGGCGTAGTAGAGGCTGCCGGGTGCGTTGTAGACAGGAGTCCATGGGAAACCTGTGTGGATGTTGAAGATGCCGCTGAGTGACCAGCCGCCTGCAACCTTCTCTACCCAGCTATGGGAGCCATGGAAGAAGACGGGTTGCCAGAGGCCGTAGATCTTGAGCGCCTTGCCTACGTTGTAATCCGAGCGGCCACGTGCGAAGTAAGGGGCGTAGGGGTACGGATCCTGATAGTAAGGTCCAGAGCCGTCATCCATCGTCTTGGCCCACTGGAATTGCGCTTCGACCTGGAACTGATGTGACATTTGATGTTTGAGGCCAGCGAGAAAGGCATTGTTGTTGGAAGCGCCGTTGTTGCCGAAGAGTTGGACGCTGTTGACAAGCGGGTTGAGTGCAAGACCCTGGGCAACCGCTGTTACATATTGGTTCGAGTTAACGATGACGTGGCGGGTAATGCTTCCCTGATACCCGATATTGGCTACGAGTTGATGGCCGAGGTCGTACTGGGTATCGAGCGAGTAGTGCTGGGTGTAGATCGTGGGGAGGTTGTTGGGCAACGATACCAAGCCGACCCCACCTGCAACCGGGAGGTTTGCGTTGTTGAAGGTCGTGATGGTGTTTGGATTGGGCGGGTAGCCGAAGAGCGAGTGAGGATCGGCGGCAATGCCATAGACGATTCCGGTACTGATGTTGGAAGGGCTGGCGCTGGAGAAGTTTGGTGTAACGATCGACGGTGGATTGCTTGCCACGTTGCCGGCGATCGCGATCTCTTCCTGGTTATAGTTGAGGCCATATCCGCCGCGAACGACGAAGCGGTTGTGGAACTGGGAGGGGCTGAAGTTGAATCCGAGCTGCGGACCAAAGTTCCCCTTCTGCGAATTGTAGAGGGGTCCTCCGCGCCTGATGGAGAGGCCGGTGAAGGCGTCGGCTCCCGAGCCGAGTACGACGGCATTGATGTTGTTTTGTTTCGAGTTGAACGGGCCAAAGTAGGAATAACGGAGGCCGAAGTTGAGAGTGAGATTTGGCTTAATCTTCCAATCATCCTGAGCAAAGAAGCCCCAGAGGTCTTCGCGCGTATCCTGGCGATTGGTGGCTGGAGTACCGGTGAAGGGATTGAAGCTTCCGCTCTCTGAGTTCGGTGCGTCGTTGAGGAAGTCCCAGTAGTTGTAGAAGGTGTAGCTGGGGCGCGCAGAGTACGTGGGGTTATTCAGGTAGTAGAGACGAGTGAGTTCGCCGCCGAATTTGATGGTGTGATTCCCAACGATTTTAGTCGCGATGTCTCGGTAGCTGTAGGTCCATTGATTGACATCGCTTGGTCCAGGCGCGCCGAAGCTGCCGAGGCTGGTGGTCGCGATACTGCCAATGGCTCCGATGGAGTCGGTGGGAAGGCCAAAGGGCTCCTGCGGGTTGTCAGTGATCTCGTTCCAGCGATAACCAGCGGCGTTGGCGCGGGCTTCGTTGAGGAATGTCGGAGAGATGATGTGGTTCCAGATGAGTGAGAAGGCATCGTTGATGGCGTTGTGATGATACAGATTGTAGGAGCGGATGGACCCGTTGTAATCGGTGCTGGATACCGGCACCCAGTAGAGCGCGAAAGCCACGTGATCTTTTTTGGTGATGTCTGCGTCGATGCGTCCGTTGTACTGAGATTCGGTGATGGAGGTCGGGTTGACGAGAGTGTAATTGGCGATATCCGCGACGTTGGCCAGCCCGCCGCCGACACCTGGATTGGCCGTGCTCTCCCATGTGAGATCCTGCGTGCCGAGACCGGTGGTGATAGGCGAACCGATATTGAGGCCCTGCCCGGCGATGGTGCGGCAGTTTACGTTTTCGGTGAGCCCGACATTGGCGCAGGTTTGGTTGATGAGCCCAGAGGAGCTGACGCCTGCGCCAGGGAACGTGAGGAAGGTGTTTGCGATGCTGTTGGCGGGCGCAAGAGCTGCGAAGGCCGGGGTCTCATACCATCCAGTGCTGGTGACGGAGGAGTTGTTGCGTTGAGTCTCGTAGGCGAAGAAGGCGAAGACGTGATCCTTCCAGATGGGCCGCCAACGCTGCCACCGAACTGGTTGAAGCGTTGCGTGTCTTTGAGAAGTCCGCGTTCGGCGGGGGTACCGGCTGTCAGCGAGCCGGGTCCGTTGTAGCGCTGGTAGGCGTTTAGGCCCGGTCGGCTGGCTCGGAAAAAGAGACTGCCGTGCCAGTTGTTTGTACCACTCTTTGAAGTGACCTGAATCTGAGCGCCGCTGAAGCGTCCGTTCTCTGCGTCGTAGTTGTTGGAGACGATCTTAACGTTGCCAACGGAGTCTTCCGTTGGCGTGATAACGGAGGTGCCGCCCCACACAGCGCTGACAGTGCTGATGCCGTCGATGCTGATGCCGTTTGTTTCATACTGGCCGCCATTCGCGACAGCCTGCGGGCCGTTTTCAGTAGCGAAGATTCCGGCGTTCGCGCTTGTGCCGCCCGGGCCTTGAGTGCCGGGGAGATTGTTGGTCCCGCCGGCGCCGGCCTGCGATCCATCACCGAAGACACCGGGGGCAAGCTGAACGAGTTGGAAGACATCGCGACCGGCCGAGGGCAGATGCTGAATCTGATTACTGTCAACGGTGCCGCTGGTGGCTGCGGTTTCGGTTTCGAGCGGGGAGACCGAATCGCCGGATACCGTGACACTCGTGGTCGCCTCACCCAGCGCCATCGTCACATTGAGAGCGTTCGGTTGCTCAGGAATTATGCGTACATTCTGAATGACCTGCTGCTTGAAACCCTTGGCTTCAGCGGTCAGGGTGAAGTGATCGGGCGGGAGCGCGTTGAAGTTGTACACTCCGCTGCTGTTGGATATCGCATTCGTTACGTGGTTGGTGTCAACATCAGTCAGAGTCAATGTTGCTCCGGGAATGACCGCACCTTCCGGGTCTGTAACCGTCCCTTGGATTGACGCTCGGAATTGAGCCTGAACCGCGGTCCCGTAAAGGATGATGATGGCGACAACTGCCCGGCTCAGCACGTATTGCCGTAGTCTCGGGCGACTGAGGATATTTTTTGAATCAAAGTGAAACATGATGCCTCCTGAATGGGAAACGTCTGCAACAAGCTTCCCCAGGGGCTTGGATGCCGCATTCGTGCAGGGAGGGAGAATCTAGGCAAACGTTTGACCTTTGGAGACTATGAACTTCCTTTTAAACGACTGTCAAGGCAGGATGAGGCCCGACTGCAATGTGGTTTTGAGGTCACTTGATTTTTTTGAATGTTGCGAAGGATGCCTCGGGGGCCTGGTCATTGACGGCACAAAAGATTGCTAAGGGCTGGATCAAGAGCCGTAACAATTCATGCGCGTTCATGTGCTCCGGCGCCTCGTGCTTTTTTGTCGAAGAGTGACGTGAGCTAAGCTACGATCATCAAGACTCTGGACAACGGTACGGTTATACGTCTATTACTCAATGACATCGATTAAAGAAATTTAAAGGACGAGCTAACCATTTCATGAATCGAAGAAGCTTTGTCATTGCGGCAGGAGCAGCATGGGCAAACGCGAGTGTACCTTTGGGCCTGGCTGCGGCCCCTGGTGCGTTCCGGCCGCCGGATTTAAGATTGCGGATCGAGCCCTGCACCCTGGACATCGGGCGGGGTGTGCAGATCACGACCGTAGCTTACAACGGCCAGGTACCCGGCCCCTTGCTCCGTTTGAAGAAGAACAAGCCGGTGACAATCGATGTCACGAACGCAACCCCGAACCCAGACCTCGTTCATTGGCATGGCCTTACCACCGATTCCCTCAATGACGGCGCGGTAGAGGAGGGATCTCCGATCATTGCGGCGGGGGCGACGCTGCGGTACCAACTTACGCCCAGCCCTTCGGGGACGCGCTGGTATCACACCCACGCAATGGCCATGGGAGATCTATCTCTGGCTGCCTACACGGGACAATTTGGATTTCTCCTCGTCGATGGTGCTCCCGATCCTGGACGACATGACAAAGAGGTAAACCTGGCGATCCATCACTGGGGCCCGCACTTTGTCCCAATGGTTGAGACGATGCGCGCCGGGTCCCAGAATATGCCGCAGACCTCTGGTTCCGACGTCGGCTATACCCACGCCACTATCAACGCGCACATGCTAGGTTCGGGAGAACCGATACGCGTAAAACAGGGAGAACGCGTGCTCTTCCGGCTTTTGAATGCAAGCGCAACCGAGAATGTGGTGCTTGCGCTTCCGGGACACACCTTCCGGGTGATCGCGTTGGACGGCAATCCCGTGCCAAATCCAACTTCTGTCGAAGTAATCTCACTGGCAGTGGCCGAGCGAGTAGACGCCATCGTCGAGATGAACTCTCCGGGGGTGTGGGTGCTCGGGTCTACGCTGAAGGAGGGGCGCGATATGGGGCTGGGAGTTGTCGTGGAGTATGCGGGACGATCGGGCGACCCGGTATGGCGTGATCCGCAACCCGTCGAGTGGGATTACACGCGCTTTGGTTCGAAGGATGCGGTCTCACAGCCCGACGAGACATTCACCCTCACCTTTCGCGATGCCGGTGCGCTTCACGGAGCAAACTTCGATACATGGACCATCAATGGCGATGCATGGCCAGACGTCAAGCCTTTGAAGGTAAAGCGTGGCAAACGGTATCGCATGATCTTTCGCAACGCGAGTGGCGACCAGCATCCGATTCACCTGCATCGCCATAGCTTTGAGGTGACCCGAATTGAAGACCAGCCAGTGAGCGGCCTCATCAAAGACACTGTCAATGTCATGCCCCTTCAAACAGTTGCAGTGGACTTTATCGCGGACAATCCCGGCGATTCACTTCTGCACTGCCATCAACAACTCCACATGGACTACGGCTTCATGCAAATCATCAAGTACACGGATTAGACGATGCGTGAGAAGAAACTCGTGGCAATATGCATGCGAAGGGTGGGCACGGGGCGGGTCGTTCTTGCGCTCCTGGGTGGTGTCATCGTTTCGCTTTGCCTTGGGAGCCGCGGCAACGTTCTTGCTGCGGTCGTTGGCGCGAAAGATCGTCCCGCCAGCAGTACGGACTGGCCTGTCTACGGTGGTCAGAGCGCGGACGATCGCTACTCCGCGCTACATCAGATCGATCGCACCAACGTTCACAAGCTCAAAGTCGCCTGGACCTTCGACACAAAAGAGGCGGGAGGGCTGCAAACCAATCCCTTGATTGTGGGGCGTGTGCTTTTCGCATTCACACCGACGCAGAAGGTGATTGCGCTGGACGCTTCTACAGGGAAGCATCTGTGGACCTTCGACTCGGGCACTCCTGGGCTCCAACCAACGCGAGGTCTAAGCTACTGGACTGACGGCACACAGAGCATCCTCTTTGCAGGGCTGTTAAGCAATCTTTATGCGATCAATCCCGCCGACGGCAAATTGGTATCAAGCTTTGGTGAAGGCGGCAAAATCGATCTGCGCAAAGATCTAACAGAAGGCGATATCTCACAGGCCTTTGCCGCTCTCACCTCTCCTGGGCTGATCTATAAAGACATGATCATCGTTGGCTTTCGTGCTCCGGAGACGCAGCCTGCGCTCCGCGGTGACATTCGAGCCTACGACGTGCATACCGGCAAACTCCGGTGGATCTTTCACACCGTTCCCCGTCCGGGAGAGGCGGGCTACGAAACCTGGCCCAAGGATGCGTGGAAGATAACTGGCGCTGCTAACAACTGGGCCGGCATGGCTCTCGATGACAAGCGAGGCATCGTTTACGCCCCCACAGGTTCGGCCGTCAACGACTTTTACGGCGCAGACCGTTTAGGCGACGATCTCTACGCCAACACTCTTCTGGCGCTCGACGCGAACACAGGCAAGCGAATCTGGCATTTCCAAGGCGTCCATCACGATATCTGGGACCGCGATTTCCCGTCGCCACCTTCTTTGGTCACAGTTCGGTCTCACGGGAAGCAGATAGACGCCGTCGCTCAGACTACGAAACAGGGCTATCTCTTCCTCTTCGACCGCACGACGGGCAAACCGCTCTTCCCAATTGAAGAACATCCCTTTCCTGCATCTACTGCGCCCGGCGAAAAAGCTTCTCCCACGCAGCCAGTGCCATTGCTGCCCGCACCGTACGCTCGCCAGCTGCTGACAGCCGACATGCTCACCACGCTCACCCCTGAATCTCACGCGTGGGCTGTCGAACAGTTCAAAACCTTTATCAGCAATGGTCTCTTCGTCCCCTTTAGCGTTGATAAACAAACCGTTGTCTTTCCCGGCTTCGACGGCGGCGCCGAATGGGGCGGTTCGGCCGTGGATATAAAGACAGGCGTCATCTACATCAATGCGAACGACATCGTCTGGACCGGAGGCCTAACCGAAAACAAACAGGGCGGCAGCCTCGGCTCAACCGTTTATCAGAGTCAGTGTGCCATCTGCCACGGAGGCGATCGCAAAGGAAATCCTCCAACATTTCCCTCTCTTATCGACGAACAAAAGCGGCTCTCAGATGCCCAGGTCACTGCGATTATCCAGAATGGAAAAGGCCGCATGCCTTCCTTCCCTAACGTCGAAGCCGCACGACTTACCGCTGTGCTCGAATATCTCAAGACCGGCGACGATGGTGGCAGCAAAGTCGCAGGAGCTTCCCTTCGATCAGGAATCCGCACCGAGATCGCCGGCGCAAAAGTTTACGACCACAACTGCGCCATCTGCCACGGCGACGACCTACTGGGTGCACCCTCAAACTATCCGGGCCTCATCGGCGTTCGGACTCGTCTTGCAGACAAGCAGATTCTGGACAACATTCACAACGGCAAAGGCCGTATGCCGTCGTTCCACAAGCTGACTGACGCCGATACCGCATCGCTGTTGAGATTCTTAGGCGACAGCAACTCACCTATGGTCGAAGAAGCGGTTACATCGGGCAACTCTTCAAAGAAAGAAGTAGAGTCCGCACTCGCTCCACCGGGTGGACTCGCAAAATATCGCTTTACCGGCTATCGCAAGTTTCTCGATCCCGATGGATACCCTGCCGTAGTGCCGCCCTGGGGCACTCTCAACGCCATCGATTTGAATACCGGCCGCTATCTTTGGAAGGTACCCCTCGGCGAATATCCCGAACTGGTTAAGAGGGGGATCAAAGACACTGGAAGCGAGAACTATGGCGGACCCATCGTTACTGCGGGAGGAGTCGTCTTCATCGCTGCCACCAACTTCGATCACAAGATGCGCGCTTTCGACAGTCGAACCGGTGCATTACTGTGGTCGGCTGATCTGCCCTACGCAGGCAATGCGACACCGGCCACCTATATGATTGATGGCCGTCAATATGTTGTCATCGCAACCAGCAATGCACGCAACCCCAAAGGGCCTCAGGGGGCCGCATACGTTGCATTCGCGCTGCCCTAAGGGACACAGCATATACAGTTGAACCACGAAAGCAAGAAGGGACGGCAACATCGTGAAGACCCAGATCAGGGCGCGGCTCGGCACAATGATGTTTTTGGAGTACTTCATATGGGGCTCTTGGTACGTAACCCTTGGCACCTGGTTGGCGTCGTCGTTGCACTTCACAGGGCAGCAGATTGGGCTCGCAGCTGGCACCACCGCGGTCGGAGCGATGATTGCGCCGTTCTTCGTCGGCCTCGTCGCCGATAAGCTCTTCGCCACCCAACGGGTGCTTGCAGTCCTTCATCTGGTGGGCGGAGCACTCCTCTTCGCTGCGTCCCAGCAGGAAGCTTTCAGCAGAATCTACATGCTTCTCCTGCTCTACTGCCTGTGCTTCATGCCGACGCTCGCACTAACGAACTCCCTCGCCTTTCGCCAGATGCGCGATCCGAAAGAAGAGTTTGGTCCAATCCGCGTTCTTGGCACGGCAGGTTGGATCACAGGAGGCCTGCTCGTTGGGTCATTGCGACTGGAGAGCACCGCCCGTCCACTTCAACTCGCCGCGGCCCTATCCATTCTGATGGCGATCTATTGCCTGACACTTCCAGACACACCGCCACTCGCCCGCGAAGGCCAATTCACGTTGGCAAGCGTATTTCCACGCGAGGCAGTTGCATTGCTGCGTGAGCGATCCATGCTCGTCTTTGCTATCGCGTCTTTTCTTATCTGCATTCCGCTGCAGTTCTATTACGCGTTTACTAACCTCTTCCTCAATGAGGCGGGAGTACAGAACGCAGCAGGGAAGATGACCGGCGGTCAGATGTCGGAGCTCTTTTGCATGCTACTCATCCCGTGGTTTTTTCGAAGACTTGGGGTTAAATATATGTTGGTCGCAGGAATGTCGGCCTGGGTCTTGCGCTACGTCCTCTTTGCGTACGGTGGCGTCGGCGATCGTATGTGGATGTTCTGGCTCGGCATTTTATTGCACGGCATCTGCTATGACTTCTTCTTCGTCACCGGGCAGATCTACATCGACCGCAAAGCATCCCTTGCTCTGCGAGCTGCAGCACAAGGCCTCATCACCTTCATCACCTACGGGGCTGGTATGTTTGTTGGCTCCTGGCTCTCTGGTGCCGTCGTAGAGCACTATACCGTTGTAGCAACGGGCGCGGCCACGCACGAGTGGCGCTCCATCTGGCTCTTTGCCGCCGCAGCATCCGCAATCGTTCTGATTTTGTTCCTGATCACCTTCTCGGACAAAGATAAAGCCACGGTGAGTACGTTCGAGAGTGCTGCTGCAATGCCGGTCGAATCACCTCTCTAACAGAGCAGAGTAGCCCGGCGAAATACTATGCCCACCAGGCATCGACGGGTGGCTCCTTCAGCAGCACACGGGAGAGCATTGCGATCGCAGAGGACAGCCCTTCATGCGTGGATGCGAGCGCATCCTCGTGCTCGATGCTCATCACGTAGTCGTATCCAGCAAGTCTGAGCGCCGAAACAATCCGCTTCCACTCCAGTTCGCCGTGTCCCCATCCTACAGATCGAAATAGCCACGACCGCTGCGCCATCTCGCGATAGCTCTTGGTATCGAGCACTCCGTTCCGATTACGCATCGCGTCGTTGATCGCAACATCCTTCGCATGAAAATGAAAGATGGAATCTCCGAGCGCAGTAATCGCCGTAGGAATATCGATCCCCTGCCACCACAGATGGCTCGGATCCAGATTGATGCCGATCGAAACTCCTGCGGCGGCTCGCAGCTTCAGCAAAGTTTCAGGGTTATATACGCAGAAGCCCGGATGCGCCTCTAGCGCGACCTTCACTCCTGCGTTAGCGGCAAAGGCGCCGGCGCTCTTCCAGTAGGGAATCAGCCGATGCTCCCACTGCCACGCCAACGCGTCTGCAAACTCTGGAGGCCAGGAGGCCGTAATCCAGTTCGGCGTCGCATCCTGGGCCGAACCGCCAGGGCATCCTGAAAAAGTAACGACTACGGGCACATGAATCTGCTCGGCCAACTGCACGGTTTTGCGTAGGAGCGCATCGTCACGTTTAGCGATCTCTTTATTCGGATGAACCGGGTTGCCATGACACGAAAGCGCACTAATCTCAAGGCCCGCATCCTCCAGCTTCGAGCGAAACGCATGCGCCGCTTCCTTGTTGGCAAGCAAAGCTTCGAGGTCAAGATGATTTCCGCCGGGCCAGCCGCCCGTACCAATCTCAAGTGTTTGAACTTCGGGATATCGCTTCAACTCGACCAGCAGGGAATCCAGTGATAGTGCATTGAATATCGGGGTGAACAGGCCTAGCCGCATCTATCTCTCCTTGACTTTGCTCTTCCAAACCTGTCACGCAGCAGGCTTCGCCTTTTCATGAAGATGCTTCTGCATGGACTCAAGGGTGAAACCCTTTGTCTCCGGATAAACGAACAACACCACCAAGAATTGCACAACCATCATTGCAGCAAAGAAGAAAAAAGGGATCGATTTGGAGTAACGCGCCAGGACCGGAAAGATACTCGCAATCAGGGCATTTGTAATCCAGTGAGACGAGGAGCCAAGGCTCTGCCCCTTGGAGCGAACACTCGTCGGGAACACTTCACTGATGTAGACCCAGATCACAGCACCTTGCGAGAACGCGAAGAAGACTATGTAGGCGACGAGGACCGCCAGCAGATACTGCGCGTGCGACTGGGTTTGAAAGATCATAGCGGCCGCAAAAAGGCACAACCCACAGCCGACGGCCCCGACGAGCAGAAGTTTCTTGCGCCCCACCTTGTCGATCAACGAAACTCCCGCCAACGTAGCCACCAGGTTCATTGCGCCGATTGCGACGGCCTGAAGATTACTGGACACCTGGCTAAATCCCGCGCTCGCAAAAATGTCATTTAAGTAATAGAGAATTGCGTTGATACCGGTGAGTTGGTTGAATATGCCAATCGAGATGGCCAGAAATACCGGCAACTTATTCTGTTTTGAAAACAATCGCTGCGCAGACTGGGCTTTTTCCTGTCGAATGGATTCGATGATCTCGGCGACCTCCGCTTCGGAGTCTGGCGAGCCCATCCGTTGCAGTGTCAGTGTCGCCTCGGCGATTCGGTTTTGCGTGATCAACCAGCGAGAACTCTGCGGCACACTCAACAGCATGATCAGGAAAAGAAGTGCAGGTACGAAAGCAACACCAATTTGCACTCTCCACTCAATCGGACCAAGCGCAAAGTGGGCCACAATTGCGTTCGAGAGGTAAGCAAGCAGGATTCCGACAACGACGTTGATTTGAAAGAGCCCAACCATGCGTCCGCGCCACTTTGCCGGCGCGAGCTCGGCGATGTAGACCGGTCCAAGTACGGACGAACCACCGATTCCAAGTCCTCCGAGGAAGCGGAAGAAGAGGAAACTACCCCAGCTACCCGCGAACGCGCAACCCAGCGCGGAGACGACATACAGGACCGCCATCAACCGTAACGCCTTGCGGCTTCCCACTCGTTGACCGAGAGAGCCGCTTACCATCGATCCGATCACCGTCCCCCAGAGTGCGATGGAGACGGTAAAACCGAGATTGGCCGGCGAAAGCTGATATCGATCAGTTAGAGCATGGGTTATCCCGGCAATGACTGCAGTGTCAAAGCCGAAGAGAAGTCCGCCAAGAGCGCCGGTGATGGCACTTTTCGCTAAAAGCAGGACCGAGCTGGATTTTGATGTTGTCATTGGGAACGGCGCTGGTCCTTGAGATGTTTACGGAAACAAAATATATGACATAACATGATCCGGCAATGTCCGCCGGATAAAGGCGGTGGTGACTTGAAGTGAAACGTCCAACGACAGGCCATGGTCTGGAAACATCGGAAGGCAAGTATGTCTGGGAATAACGTTCCCCGAATCGTCGGTATAGGTGAACTGCTGTGGGACATTCTACCCAACGGTCCTAGGCTGGGTGGAGCGACCGCGAACTTTGCCGTCTTCTGTGCTCGGTTGGGAGACCACGCCGAGTTAATCACCAGCATTGGTGACGATGAATACGGTAGCACCGCCAACCATGTTCTGGCCCAGCCGAATCTCGATCTTCACAACGTTCAGGTCAGCGCTACTCATCCAACAGGCACAGTCGAGGTCTCGCTATCGTCTGAAAACCAGCCGAGCTACACAATATCCACTGGTGTCGCGTGGGACTATATTCAGCTCACCCCGGAGGTCAGTGAGAGTGCGCCCCTGGCAGATGCGGTTTGTTTCGGCACACTCAGTCAGCGATCTGAGGTCTCCCGTTCGACCATTCGGAGCTTCGTCGAATCGACCACTCCCAGTTGCGTCCGGGTTTGCGACGTCAATATTCGAATGCCCTACTGCAGTCCGGAGGTCTTGACGTGGTCCATGCTGCACGCGACGGTGATCAAGATCAGCGATGAAGAGTTACCCTTCGTCTTTTCGCAGATTGGCAAGCCACTAACTTCAATTACGCCGGAGGCTGCGGTACTTTCACTCTTTGAGAACTTCCCTGAGTGTCAGCTAGTGGCTGTGACTCTGGGAGCGCACGGAAGCCTGGTAGCCACTCGAAAAGAGACCCAAACCCATCCTGGCTTCCCAATCAAACTTGTCGACGCAGTCGGAGCGGGAGACGCCTTCACGGCCGGCCTGGTCCACGCCTATCTCCACGGAGCCTCATTGGCAGGTATGGCGGAGATCGGCAATCTTTGTGGAAGCTTTGTAGCCTCTCAGCCTGGCGCAACACCTTTGCTTTCCCCCGACCTGATCGAAAGGGTGGCCAACCTGCTCGGTGGAGCGAAGCCACGATTCGTCAGATAACGCATCTCAGGAGTGACCTTTTGCACCGTCGCAAATTCCTTGCATCGACTCTTGCCACCTCTGCTCTTTGCGCCATCCCTGGCAAATTTGCTGAGGCGTTTCCACTGGACGCAGAACTGCCTCAAGCACTGCGAGACAAGCTCATGCAGGATCCCTTCCGCCCCCAGTTTCACCTTCTTCCGAGAGCTAACTGGATGAACGATCCATGCGCGCCTCGGTTCTTCAGAGGGCAGTACCATATGTTTTTTCAGTACAACCCAGGAGGCCCCATCTGGGGTGACATGCACTGGGCTCATGCGACTAGTCCCGATCTCATTCACTGGAAGCACCAGCCAATCGCTCTTTCCCCCTCTGCAAACTCCTACGATGCCGCTGGCTGCTTCACTGGGAGCGTACTGCCGGGCGTCGAGACTGCATCCATCCTCTACACAGGAGTCACCAAGTGCTCGCCTGACCTTGAAACCATTCGCGGCGAAGGATTGCGCGAGGTGCAGTGTATGGCAATCTCAAGCGATGCCGATCTACGCACCTGGAAAAAGCTCGCGAAGCCCGTACTGCAAAGTCCTCCTCCAGGCTTAAAAGTGACCGGATTCCGCGACCCATGCCCATGGAAAGACGGTGACATTTGGTACCTGGGTGTGGGTTCCGGTTTCACCAAGGTTGGCGGCGCTGTGCTGCTCTATCGTTCCTCCGATGGTCGCAACTGGGAGTACCTGCATCCCCTCGCGCAAGGAACATGGAATGGAGGCTCGATGATCAATCCTGTCGCTACCGGCGAGATGTGGGAGTGCCCGGACTTCTTTCCCCTGGCCGAAAAACATGTGCTGCTCTACTCGACCGGCGGCAAGGTCAACTGGGAGGTAGGAGTCTTTGACAAGCACGATCTACGCTTCCACGCAGAGCGCAAAGGCCTGCTCGACCATGGCTCCTACTACGCAATGAAGACGATGCTCGACGCTAAAGGGAGGCGAATCCTATGGGGATGGGTCACAGAAACCCGTACGCCCGATGAGTGCAAGCTCGCCGGATGGGCAGGCTCCATGGCTCTGCCACGCTTGCTTACGCTGGATTCCGATAACCAACTTCATATGGAGACGCCACCTGAGTTCTCCACCCTCCGCAAAAACGCCCACTCCATTGAGAGCCCACACAGCGCAGAGACATTAGCCGCAACGCTTGCAAAGATGCCGATTCAACATCGTGCGGGCGAGATCGTCTGCACCTTCAGGCCGCAGAAAAGCGCATTTGCTTTGGAGCTTCGCGCCAGCGTTGATACCGCACCCATCTTTGTCATCAAATATGATGGCGTTCCATCGAACCCTACTCTGAGTGTCGGCGATAAAAAATTGCAGCTTGCGTCCGGTCGTGATGGAACTTCGACCCTGCATCTGTGGATGGATGGCTCCATCATCGAGCTCTTCGTGGATGGTCGCGAAGCGATGACCTCTCGGTGCTTCGCCCCCTCCGCCGGGAATATCCTGATCTCCTGGACCGGAGCGGTCGATGCTTTGAAAAGCCTGAAGGTCTACAACGTCACACCGATCTCCAGCGACCGCCTTACCAGCTAAACGCTGTCACAAGGCCTAAAGCCTCTGCGGGGAGTAAATTGCACCACCACTGCGAGTTCGCTCCAAGCGGCGATGTATGCGCGGAATAGTCATGAAACACGCCCTCAAACCCACGTCTCAGTCGCTCATGAAGTCCTACTGAGCGGTTTTGCCCCCTTAATTGTAGAAACCTGTAAGCTTATTGATTGAAATTCGCTCACATCCTGCTACCCTTAGACGTAATGGCGAAATATCGCCTTATGAAAGCAGGAAGCATCATGGCAAACGGAACAGTGAAGTGGTTTAACGACGCAAAAGGTTTTGGCTTTATCACCCCGGAAGACGGTGGAGAGGATCTCTTCGCGCATTACTCGGCAATCAACTCCAGCGGCTTCAAGTCCCTCCAGGAAGGCCAGCGCGTAACGTTTGACATCACCACTGGCCCCAAGGGCAAGCAGGCTGCAAACATTCAGCCCGCCTAATCCAACCCATCTCGAGCGGCACGCTGCGGAACAGTAAGCAGCCTAGTCGTGCCCAACAGAACAGCAAGCAGGGTTGCAAGCAGACGTTCATTCGTCGGCTTGCAACCCTTTGCAATTTATCCTCCACAACCATCTCGGTGCAGCCCCCCATATACAACTATCGAGTAATTCAGTACCTCCTTGGTAACTGCTAAGTTACCTCTACTGCGATCCAGCAGGAGGTCACTAATGACTCATAGCCGGAAACTCTCCCTCCTCCTCGTCCTCACCTCCCCAACCTTCTCATTTGCTGCGAGTGTCCCCAAGACCATCCTCCCCGACAATGTAATTACCTGCCAAACGAACGCCAACTGCACCAATAAGACTCTGTATGGCCGCACTTACAAGGTAATCAACACTCCTCGCTTCACTGTCATGGTCGCCGTCTCTCAGGAAGGGGCTTACACTCGTGCTGACGTCAGCATCGCCAATAACACCATCTTTTCCCAAAGTCTTTCCCCGGACGACTTCCGCGTAGAAGTTGTTACCCCCAAACCTAAGGTGCTTCTCTACGTTCCTCCGAGTGACCTGAAGGATCTTCCGCCCACCCCAGAAGCTCCTTCTGCTCCCCAGGCAGCATCGAGTCCACTACCACCTCAAACTCCAGCCGCAGCCGATCCCGGACAGACTCCCAATATCGACGAACTTTACAAAGAAGCGAAACAAAAGGTGGCCCAAAAAGAGGAAGCCGATAAGGTCGCCAGTCAACGTGATCTGTCGGCGACGTCTCTGCCTCCAAATGAGGTCGCACGTGGACGTGTCTTCTTCGAACGCGACAAAAAAGCTCAGCTTGTGAACGTCGTCCTTCCGATCGCCGGTCTTGTCTTCGAGTTTCCGTACATCATGAAGTAACACTCCAGCAACGAGACTGGACTCCTCCGACCAGTCTCGTTGCCGGTGCATCCACCTCGACACAATCCGGCATCCTAGTCCTGCAAGTGGCAATAATTTTGAGCAGACCATCCGCATCGATCTTGAATCGCGGCATCTGTTCCCATTGCGACCACTTCGGGGGTATCAAATGTCGAATCCAGATTCGGAGCGTCTCGAGGCCGATTTAGAGAACCAGCAGACGCAAATCGAGACCATCGAAGTGCAAATCAATCTTAAGGATGCGTCCGTGGCCTCCGAATGCGAAGTGAATAACCTCCAGGCGGCCCAACAAGTGCACCGGGACAAAATTCACGACCTCAAGAGGAATCTCGATGAATCTGAACGGCGCGAAGAATAGCCACACGCGCATATTCGATCGTTAAGTTCTAATACTGGTTGCTATACCCTTTCGCACGCTTCGAGACATACGAAGCGTGCGTTTCTGCGTTCGGGTTAGACGGGGCTCCATCCTCCTAATCGACACAATCGATTCACGATCCACAACAACCTGACCCCGAAAAACTACGTCCTAATTAGAAGTAGTACTAAGGGAGAATTGCACGATGAAGAAAGCCCTCCTCACTGTCGCCTGTGGTCTTTTGTTCGCCGCAGGTATTGCACAAGCCCAGGTTGTAGTTCGTATCGGGCCCCCGGCACGTCCTCACGAAGTCATTCCTCCACCGCCAGCCGAGCATCGTGATTGGGCCTGGCACGGCGGCTATCACCGTTGGGACGGCAATCGCTACGTCTGGGTGCCCGGATCTTATGAGCAGCCACCTCATCCCCACGCTACTTGGGTCGATGGTCACTGGGACCACCATGGCGAAGGTTATGTTTACACCGAAGGCCACTGGCGCTAACAACATTCTGCCGCTCTGACCTTGGCGGGTCGCCACCCTGTGACCCGCCAAGCTATCATCGTTTCATGACCGCTGAAGCCCGCGCTAAAAATATCAAGGTTCTCATCTTCGACGTAGACGGCGTACTGACCGATGGCCAGATCTTTGTGATCCCAAACGCTGAAGGCCATGGTGTCGAGGCCAAAGGTTTCGCTGCTCATGATGGCCTCGGCATCTCATTAGGCCGTCTTGGTGGCCTTCGAATCGGTATCATCACCAAGCGCCAATCCCAGACGGTGGCTATTCGTGCCAACGATCTCAAGCTCGAATTCATCTATCAGGGGCAGGCGCACAAGATGACGGCCATCAAAGAAATCCTCGCAAAGACTGGCTACACCATCGCCCAGCTAGCTTACGTTGGTGATGACATCATTGATCTTCCCGTCATGCGCCAGTGTGGCCTCGCCATCGCGACCGCAAACGCTCGAAAAGAGGTCAAATCCGTAGCCCACTACGTCACTCCGAACCCAGGCGGATTCGGCGGAGGTCGCGACGCGATCGATTTCATCCTCACGGCACAGGGAACGCTGGAAAAAGTGATCGAGCAATACCTCGACGAGTCAAACGCAGCCGCCGCTGCCTCTGACGTCGGCACTGGCAACATGTAGATAACAAAGCGGCGAAGAAACAACGAACAAAACCGCGCTACAATCAGCGGATGCCGCTGGAGATCCCCCAATCCCTCGCTTGGGCCCACCCCGTCACAGCCGAGTGGTTCCTCAATAAATTCGGCAGTCCCACAGAGCCACAAACCCACGGCTGGCCCAGCATTCTGGCCGGAGACGCGACCCTCATCTCTGCCCCAACTGGATCGGGAAAAACTCTCGCTGCGTTTTTGGTCTGTATCGACAAGCTCCTTCGCGAGTCACTCACTGGCCAACTCGCTCCCTGCACCCAGGTCGTCTACGTCAGCCCTCTCAAAGCCCTCTCCAACGACGTCCAGAAGAACCTCGACGGGCCGCTGGCAGAGATTCAGCAGCTTGCATTGGAGCGCGGCTATCTCTGCCCGGAGATTCGCACCAGTGTTCGCACCGGCGACACTCTCCCCAAAGAGCGGGCCGCCATGCTTCGCAACCCGCCCCATATTCTCGTCACTACCCCCGAATCCCTGTACATCCTTCTTACCGCCGGCAAGAGCAGGGAACACCTCCGTCGCGTTCGCACCGTCATCGTCGACGAGATCCACGCCGTAGCTGACGATAAACGAGGCGCGCACCTTGCCCTATCGCTTGAACGGCTGGACGCGCTCGTTACTGGCGAAAACCGCCTCAGTCCAGGCCAGTTTCTCACCGGCCTCAGCACTCCTCCGCAGCGAATTGGCCTCTCCGCCACGCAAAATCCAATTGAGCTCGTTGCCAGCTTTCTGACAGGCGTACACGTGGACCGCAAACCTGCAACTATCATCCAGGTAGGTCAACGCCGCGAGCTCGACATTGCCATCGAAGTCCCAAACGACGAACTAAGCGCTGTCACCACCAATGGCATGTGGTCTGAAATCTTCGACAAACTCGCTGTCCATGCCGAAAATCACCGCTCTACCCTTGTCTTCGTCAACACCAGACGCCTCGCAGAGAAGATCGCCTTTGAACTCGCGACACGACTCGGTTCCGAACATGTCGCCGCGCACCACGGCTCGCTCTCCCGTACTCTCCGGCTCGACGCCGAACAGCGTCTCAAACGCGGCGAAATCAAGATCCTCATCGCCACCGCGTCCCTGGAACTAGGCATCGACATCGGTGACATCGACCTGGTCTGCCAGATCAGTACCACCCGCGCCGTTGCCGTTGCTATGCAGCGCGTCGGTCGTGCCGGCCACTGGCGCGGCGCCGTTCCTAAAGGCCGCCTCTTCGCCACCACTCGCGACGACCTCCTCGAACAAGCCGCACTCGTTCGCAAGATGCGCGCCGGCGAACTCGATCAGTTACAAATCCCACCCCAACCTGCCGACGTCCTTATGCAACAGATCGTCGCCTGTTGCGGAGCCGAACCCTGGGACGAAGATGCACTCTACAACACCCTTCGTCGTGCCTACCCGTATCGCAACTTAACTTGGGAAGCCTTCGATGCTCTACTTATCCTTCTAACCGAGGGCATCGAATCCACTCGCGGCAGGTACGGCGCCTATCTCTTGCGTGACGGCGTTCAGCATCAACTTCACCCCCGTCGTGGCGCTCGGATGATTGCCATCTCCAACGGAGGCGCCATCCCCGACGTTGCTCTTTACAACGTCATCCTCCAGCCAGAGGGCGTCCAGATCGCCACACTCGATGAACACTTCGCCGTCGACTCCAGCCCCGGCGACGTCATTCTCCTCGGCAATACCAGCTGGCGCATCCAGCGGGTCGAAGCAGTAGGCCGCGTCCTGGTCGAAGACGCCCACGGCGCACCACCCAACGTCCCCTTCTGGTTTGGCGAAGCCCCACAGCGCACCGCCATCCTCTCCGACGGCGTAGGCGAACTCCGCGAACAGA
The DNA here is from genome assembly GCA_963771625.1 of uncultured Acidobacteriaceae bacterium. GTDB lineage: Bacteria > Acidobacteriota > Terriglobia > Terriglobales > Acidobacteriaceae > Edaphobacter. The sequence continues at coordinate 13,405 of CAVYUE010000006.1, read as the reverse complement.
TCTCCGCCCTCACTCCCAATGTCACCCCGGGCTATATCTCTCCCGCGCAACCCGAAGTTGCCGCAGCAACAGCCTGGCTTATGGAAGCCTGCGGCGTCTGCGCCAGCGGAGCGCACCAGCTCATCGCCTACATCGTCACCGGCCGCGCCGTCCTCGGTGCCGTCCCATCCAAAACCACTATCATCGCCGAGCGTTTCTTTGACGACGGCGGCGGCATGCAACTCATCCTTCATGCTCCCTTCGGCGGCCGCATCAACAAAGCATGGGGCTTGGCTCTCCGCAAGCGCTTCTGCCGCGGCTTCAACTTCGAGCTCCAGGCCGCGGCCACCGACAACGGCATCAACATCTCACTCGCCGAGCAGCATAGCTTCCCCCTCGCCGACGTCTTCCAGTTCCTCACCGAGCACACCGCAAAAGAACTTCTCGAACAAGCATCCATCGCATCTCCGATCTTCAAAAACCGCTGGCGCTGGGCCGCCGGCCGCAGCCTGCAACTCCTCCGATTCTCGAAAGGGAAGCGCATCGCCCCTCAGATTCAGCGCACACGCTCCGAAGACCTCATGGCCAGCGTCTTCCCCCAGGCCGCGGCCTGCTTCGAGACCATCGTCGGCGATATCCAGATTCCAGATCATCCTCTTGTCAACGAGGTCATGCAAGACGTCCTCCAGGAGGCGATGGATCTCGAAGGCCTCATCGATCTCCTCCGTGGGATAAAAGACGGCACCATCCGCTGCCTCGCCGTCGATACCCCAACCCCCTCCCAATTTGCCCACGAACTCCTCAACGCCAACCCCTATGCGTATCTGGACGAAGCCGGCCTCGAAGAGCGCCGTGCCCGTGCTACCTCGCTGGGCCGTAACCTCCCCGAAGAGCCCGGCAAACTCGATCAACAGGCCATCACTGCCGTCCGCCGTGAGATATGGCCTGACCTGCGCGACGAGCACGAACTCCACGACCTCCTGCACTCCCTCATAACCCTCCCGCTGCGCTCCGTCGATACCCCCGAAGCCCGCCATTGGCCTGCCTTTTACGAGCGCCTCTGCCACACCGGACGCGCCCAAACCATCGATTTGAACGGCAGCCCTTGCTGGGTTGCAACCGAACGTCTTCCTCAAGTAGCCGCTCTATGGCAATCGGCCTTTGATGTAACCGTAAAAGTTACAAAAGAGGCCGCTCTACAAAAATGTGTTCAGGGATGGTTACAAATAATTGGACCCACAACCGCCAACTCCTTCTCCCGTACTCTGAGCCTCGATCCAGCTCCGGTCTTCCAAGCTTTTCTGGCAATGGAGATTCAAGGCCTCGTCATGCGCGGAGCCTTCGAGTACCCGTCCACAACGGAAGATCACGACGTCGAGTGGTGCGAGCGGCGCATCCTCCAACGCATCCACCGACGCACAGTTGCAACTCTCCGTAAACAGATCGAACCCGTCACGCCGGCCGTTTATATGCGCTGGCTCCTCGCCTGGCAACATCTCGCTCCGCAGACACAACTCTCCGGCGAAGAGGGAGTCTTTGAAGCCCTTCGCCAGCTCGAAGGCTTCGAAGCTCCTGCAGTCGAGTGGGAGCGCACTCTACTCCCCGCGCGTGTGGCCAACTACGACCCCCGCTGGCTCGATGCCCTTTGTCTATCTGGAGCTGTTGGCTGGGGACGCATCTCACCTCACCCGGCCTGGTCCGCGGGCGATGGCGCTGCTCCCCGCCGCGTCATCCCGACTAACGCTGCACCCATCACCTTCTACATTCGCGAAACCGCCGACTGGCTCCCCCATGCTCTGGCCCAGCAATGTGTGGAAGAGTCCAAACTTGCCACAGCCCTTACACCTGAGGCCCTGCAAATCCGTACTCTTCTAGAGCAACGCGGAGCCTGCTTCGCCAACGACATCCAGCGCATCGCCAACCTCAATCGCCATCAGACCCAGCAGGTACTTTGGGAACTCGCCACCGCAGGCCTCGCATCCGCCGATGGGTTCGACCAGCTTCGCACAATGATGGACGGCCGTCGCAAGTCTGTCATAACAGACACTCCGGGCAAACGCGCCTCCAGGAGCACCACCGGCCGTTGGTCTCTCCTCTCCGCGGAACTCCACGCCGCCCCAACCGCGATCGAGCAAGCCCGTCGCACCGACACCGCCCTTGAGTCTTTCGCCCGTCAACTCCTTAACCGCTACGGCGTCCTCTTTCGCGACCTCCTTGTACGAGAATCCAACGCACCCAAGTGGCGCGACCTGCTCGGTATCCTCCGCCGCCTCGAAGCGCGCGGAGAAATCCGTGGCGGCCGCTTCCTCTCTGGCTTCGGCGGCGAGCAGTTCGCCCTCCCCGAGGCTGTCGAGTCCCTCCGTGCCGCCCGCACCCGCGACTGCTCCGCCATCATTCCCGTAGCGGCAGCTGATCCCATGAATCTCGCTGGCATCGTCTTTCCCGGCGACCGCATCCCGTCAGTCCCCGGCAAACAGGTTCTCTACTGCGATGGCAAGCTTCACTCCCCAGATCAGCCTGCTCCAGATGGCTTCGCAACGAGCATTCCGCCACCGATGCTCCCCGTAGCGCCACCGTCTCCGGGGCTAAGATTGTTCTAGCGATGCCGAACTCCACCCAACCCGCGAATCCCCCGGTCGATGAGGCACCCCAAGAGCTGCTCCCGGAAGACTTCTACTACGAAGGCCCATACCTCGTCTTCACCGCCGCTTACCACCTCAAGCGCGGCTATTGCTGTAACTCAGATTGCCGTCACTGTCCCTATAAATAATTACTCAATCATGCGTCGCTGCAGGTAACGCAGGCACCCCGGCTTGTGCATCGGCTACCGAGATCCGACCATTTCGCAGCGAGCGGGCATTCTGCACCAGAGTCAGCACTCGTGGGTCTTTGCGATACGGGGCCATCGCCGAATCGTCACGCATCGTTCCTAGCACATCAAATCCGCCTTCGCTGGCAAGCTGCAGATAATGCAGCATTTGCTCTTCGTCTCCACGGTGTGCATAGAGTCGAGCGATTTCGAAGCAGAAGTGCGCATGGTCTCCCGGCGATAGCATATGTGCCGAAACTCCAGTTGATCCGTGATGTTCCATCATCTCCGGATCGATTTTGAGAGCAACATCAAACTCGCCTCGGGCTTTATCGAAATCCTTTTCCTCAAAGTAGGCTGTCCCGAGGTTGGAGTGATAGGTAGCTGATCGTTTGTCCAGCTTGATCGCCTTACGATAATCGGAGATCGCACCTCCGTAATGACCGTCGAGATACTCGACAGCGCCAAGGTTGTTCCATCCCTGCGCATCCTTCCGTTGCAGCCGGACGACCTGCTGGAAATATGCCCGCGCCGCGACAATATGCCTCAGGTCCAATTCGGTGATGCCAAGCTTGTTCATGAGCGTCGGCACGTTGCCACCCTTTTGCAACGCATAGACGTAGTACTTTATAGCCTCTTCAGGGAAGCGTCGGGCCCTTAGTACGTCACCAACCGTCTCTAACTGGGTCGCGCTTGTCACTGCGGGATCAGGAAGGTGCGGCTGGATCGTCAGCCATTCAGGGCTTTGATGTCTGACATCGGTAACGACTTCGGAGGGGGGCGCTAGCTTCTGCGCATTCAGCGGCGATTTCGCGACGATTAGACCGGAGAGAAGTAGAAGACAGGATATGCGACGATGCGTACTCATGGGCGGACCTCACGAGATTAGGGCAACATCATGATCCTCAGATTACCTACTGTCAATAGCCACTTACCTAAGGTTTTACTAGGCCACTTGCAGGGGGTTGTTCCGTAGGAGCGATAGCCACTACCGTTCCCGGCTGTACCATCATCGCCATTCGCGGAAAACTGAAGCTCCCCCCGGCGTCATCAACGACATTCACCTGGCAGATATACGTTCCTGGCTTTAGTTGAGTCAGCGGAACATCGAACTGAAACGCCACCGCACCACGCTCCGGAATGTTGACCACTTTAGCCTCAACTAGCGGCGTTTCATATACCTTCACGCCGCCGTTCAGAAACTCGATACTGGTCAAAACTCTTACAGGGCCACCCTCGCGCCGTGTCAAGCCGGGAGAGCTAGCCGGCTCTTGCGCGCCTTTCTGCCTCGCAGGGTCATACACCTCGTAGAGGAAGTACAGATGCTGGTCTTGCCGAAATACGTGCGGCACATTCGGAATCCACTCGACTCCGTCCCTTATCAAGGGGTTCACCGTCTTTTTCGCTGTGTTGGGTACCCGCTGACTCGACAGCACGATGGAACTCAACTTCAACGGAGTCTTCTTCAGGTCCGGCACTTGCAGGTCTGTCTCGAAGCTGCCCATTGCACCTGTCTGGTTTTCCCTCACCACGAACTTTAGGTGGTATTTGCCGGGCGCCAGCGTAAATCCCGTTGAATATTGAATGTTCTTCTTTTGCACCTGCTGAGTCGCATCCAGCGCGAGCTTTACCGTGTCGCGAACATTCCCAACGATAATTCCTTGCGAGTTCTTCACTTCGCCAATGACATCGATGTTCGCTTTATCGCGGTCGCCATTTTTCACACTATGGATCTGTGACCCAGGCACAATCAACGACACCGGAACGAAGAACTTGTTGTCCCCCATTCGGAAGTACAGCGCCTGCAGGTAGACCGCTACATCAGTCGCTGGCAGATCGCTCCGCAGCTGTTCCGTCAGAGCCTGCTCGCGATCCTCCGACTTCTGATGGAGAAAATCTGCCGGTGCATAATATCCCGGTCGATAGTCGATCTTCACATCGTTACGGTTCAGCTTTACCGTCAAATGCCGATAGCTCCCATCCCGCGCTGTATTGGTCGAACGGAACCCTACGATGTAGTAGGCCTCGGTGTCATGCTGGACCTGCTGAAATGCTGGTGCGAAATCGTTCGAATCAAAGAAAGCCTTCCCGCCAGTGTCTGAGGAGAGTGTGGCCAGCGTCTCCTGAGAGCCAAAGTTTGCATCCAGCTGGCTTTGCATCGCGCCGCCGCTATAAGAAGCTGTTCCGCGGAGGCTTCCCGTTGAAGCATTACCGACCGGCGGCAGCGCCTGCAGGCCCCTCGAATCCACACTGTAAATGGCCATGTTGGCCTTCACCGCTGCATTCGTTGCAGCGCGCATACTCGCCTGATTTTCGATACCCTGCCGCGTTAGCCCGCCGCTGAAGTACAACAAACTCTTACGCTGATCCACCCGCTCCAAGCTCTTCGCGATCGTGCGGATCGCATACAACTCACGATCCGTATTCAGCGCGTTGTACTCGCTGTCATCGGCAGTAAAACTGGAGGCATCATCAGCAGTGCCACCGGAGTTTCCACCCTCATTGCCATTGGCAAACCCGGTGCCTTCGGTCCCGTTGTATTTGCCAAGTCCCTTTAGCAGCGCAGCCTTGTCCGAGGTAAAGTCCTGGTCCATGCTCAAGCCCGTCGCCATGCTAACCAGCGCTACGAGGTCGGCCGGTTGCATCTTCTTATTGACATAATCTTGCGCAGACTCCACGGCTCGATCGACATCCTCTGGCTGCATACTGCTCAAATCGAAGAACATCACAATCAAACGGTGGTCCCGCAGCGAACTCGGATTCGCCGCAAAGTCTCCGTTCAACAACTCCGCGATCGATGCTTTGCCTACTACCGTCGACTTCTCTCGCAGTACGGCTGCCTCATCGACATTTTGGTAGTCGAAGCTCGCAATCTTCTGTAATTTCCCATTTTCCAGAACCGTAAAGTCGCTAGCTTTCAGGTCTTTCACAATCTCGCCGGTCTTCCTGTCACGCACCACAACGTTCGTCAGCACAATATCGCTCTGCACCTTCATCGTGAAGGTCCCAGAAGCATCCGGCTGCTGCGCACGTGTCGCCGTCGGCATCAGCGCAAGCAGCGACAACATCACCGCGGCCAACAGCCTGCGCAAACTGCTTATTTCAAACCTCGGCCACCGAAATGTACCCTTCACGTTCATCGCCGAAATCCTCTTCGCGTCCATCTTCCGCCGGCCAAACTCCTGTGCTCTAAACGGCACTGCTTACGCTTCGCATCTCAAAACCGAAACCGTGCCAGCACCGTCAACTGCCGCATCGCCGCCGCTGACGTCACTTGTCCAAACGTCTGCGAGTTCAGAGTCGTATCGATCCCTGAGTATTGCACCGTATTGAAAACATTATTCGCCGTTACCCTAGCCTCAAACGACCGTGTCTCTCCCATTGCCACCGTTCGCGAGAGCGAAGCATCCACTGCCACAATTCCCGGCCCCTCAATTGATCCTCGCGACGCCGTCCCATACCCGTTCGGTGCCACAAACGCCGCCGTGTTGAACCAATCCAGGATGGTGCCTTTCCCCGGAATCGGCTCCGTAAATACTCTGTTCGGCCGAAGCGTATTGTTGGTACCCGTCGCCGTCTCTGCCACTGTCGACACATAGTGCGGCGTATAGTACGTTCCAGTCGCGAACGTGAAATCACCCGACAACGAAAATCCATCCAGCGCCTTCGACCAGAATCCACCCTTCGAAAAGAAAGCTCGGTTCGGGCCAAACGGCAACTCCAGCACCCAGTTTCCCGTCACCTGTTGCCGCACGTCGAACGAGCTATTCCCCTCTTCAGCATTTAGATCCTGAGGATTCTGCGCTGGCACTGGAGTTCCCCCGCCAATCGACGAAGCATTATCGATCGAATGTCCATAGTGATACGTCGCCTGCAATGAAACCCCCTTCTGCAGCCGCTTCCGCACATTCACACTTAGTTGTTCAAACCGCGAATACCCTAGCGAGTCCTCAAAATTGAACGGCTGCGCATCAGGATTCAACACCCCGTTCACTGTTCGATTCGGCGCTCGCACAATATCCAGGTCCCCACCTTGCGCCCCGTTGTATCCGATGTTCGCCACAATCCCCAGCGGAAATGTCCGCTGAATATCCAGGTTCCACACCTGCACATGTCCCAATCTGTAATCGAGATTCGCCGCATAGTTGTTCTGCACCGGCGTCGTCGAGCAGCCAAACCCATTCGCTAGGGTCAGCGTGGTAGGTGTGCATCCCGTCTGGGCCACAACGTTAGTCTGCGTCAGCGCAAACGGCACCTGCGCAGAGAGGTTTCTTGCGATCGTCGCATACTGGCCCGTGTTGAAGTTGATCCCATAGCCCCCGCGAACCACTGTCTCTTTGAATATCTTCATCTTCGGCCGATACGCAAAACCCAGTCGCGGCGAGTACATATTCCGGTCCGGATTTATCAGCGACCGCACCGTTCCGGGTCCGCAAGCTCCAGCAATCGCCACCGGGCACACCGGAACCACCACCGTAAAGTCCGAATTGTGGTCAAGGTTCACCAGTCGGTTGTCCTTCTCCACATAAGGCGAAAAATACTCATAGCGCAGTCCATAGTTCAGCGTCAGATTCGGCAGTATCCGCCAGTCATCCTGCGCATACCAGTCAAAGACATTTGCGCGCAGATACGTCTTCTCCGTCGCCGCCTGGATCGCCGACTGCTGTGGCAGCCCCAGCAAAAAATCCGCGAACCCATACCCACTCGCCGCCACCACCGGACACGTCACGGTCGACGACGGCGTGCACACCGTCGCGGGATTTTGCGTCGCATACCCCGAAAACGTGAACGACCCCACGACATTTGTTCCACCCACCGTATCCGCATGCACCCTGCGAATATCAAGCCCAAAGCGCATATTGTGTTTCTTGTGGCTATAGCTCACAAAGTCCGAAAACGAAATCGTCTGGTTGATCGAATCGCTCGGCAAAGCCTGCGTCAATCCAGTAAAGTTCGAGATGCTCACACTTGGCAGCCCGTAATAGATACCAGGATTCGCTCCAATCACTGGCTTCGGAATACTGATCCCCGTTCCCACCAATGGATCGCTCACATCGGTAAAGTAGTTCCTCAACTCAGCGTGCGAACGGTTCCAATTGATCGAAGCATTATTGGTCAGTCGTCCATATCCGATCGTGTAACCCGCCGTCACGCCGTAGCCGGTCGTCTCTGTAGTTCCACCCAGCGGCAAAAAGATATTCCGGTTGTCTGCGGCGGTATGCGAGTAGCTTCCATTGAAGTTGATATTTTGCCTTAGCGTCGCAGGCCCACTCTGCTGCCGCCGGCTGCTGCCAAATCCATTGTTCTGGCCAAAGTTCCGTACATACCGCAACGCCGCGGTCCCCGCATTATTTCCCGCTGTGGTCACCGTCTGGTAGTTGTAGCCTTGCCTTCCCGTGGCCGTAATGTTCGGAGCCGGATAGTAGTTCAGCAGCGCCGTTGCCTGTGGTGACACAGGAACCTGGTTATTCAGAAATGGCAGTCCCGTCGCGGGGTTGTAAAGCGTCACTGGAGATGTGACTCCATCCACAGTCTGCGTTAGGCCTGCAAAATCACCGCCTCGCTCTGCCAGCGTCGGCACCGTGCCATACAGATTTGACGGCGTGGTGTTTCGCTGCCCAGTCACGTTGAAGAAGATGAACTGTTTTGAACTAGCCTTTACCAGCCCCGGTATCGAAGGTGACCCTGTAAAACTCACCCCAAACCGATTCGAACTAAATGAAGGCTTTATCACGGGAGCGCCAGTCAGCGAAAACGGCGTCGCATCCAGCGCACCATTTCCACCCTGATAAAAAATCGCTCCATGCGGCTGCGTTGGATTGAATCCACGAAACCCTCCCCCACCTCCTCCGCCGCCACGACCACCTCGTCCGCCACCCCCTGGCCCACCACCGCCCGGTCCACCAAACCCACCGCCACCCATCATTCCGCCCAGCATCCCCACAACTGCATTTGCCATATCGCCAGCAGCGCCGCCCTGTCGCTGCGCCTGCGCAATCGCATCCTGGACCCGCTGCCGAATGTCGTCTTCGCTATAGCCCGCGAGCCCGTTCGTCTGTCCCATCGCGCCATTCACTGTCACCGAGTCAGAGGCTGCCGCATCACTCCCGCCCAACCCCGCCAGCGAAGGCATCTGAGCCCCCGCGTTCCCTCCACCCGCACTCGCATCAGCCGCACCCAACCCGTCACCGGTCACGCTTAGCGCCTGTACCCCACGCGCAACCCCGGCACTCGTCGCTGCTGTCTGCCGCTCCTCCTCCTGTTGCACCCGCGAAGCCAGTTGCAACCCGAACTCCGCAACCTGCGCCGCCTTTCCGCCATTTAGCCCCGCAGCATTGATCAGGACCTCCTTTGTCTCCGTTGCGAACGCCGCCAACTCCGCCTTCACCACGTAGCGTCCATTGCGTGGGATCGCCATAGCGAACGAGCCATTTACATCCGTCGTCGTCGCATACTTCTTGCCTGTTAGAGTGTTGGTCGCGGTCACACTCACTCCAGGCAGCGGCACCGCTCCAGCCTTCACCGTTCCAGTAATAGTTCCGCCGCTTACGTCACTCGTGGGAGCCGTAGGCATCTGTGCGGCTGGAGGCGCCACTGGTTGTTGGCCCTCAGGCTGAGCCTGCCCAAAGGCGCTGCCCACCAGCACGAGGCCAACCGCTATCCATTGAATCGATCCCTGCACTCTTTACCTCGCCTCGCTCCCTTAATCAATCGACAACCTATGACAGATCACACCTGTCCTGCGCTACTGAGGAGCGGTGGCCGGTTTTACAGGTGTCGTCGGAGCGGCTGTAGCAGCCGGTGTAGCAGCGCTGTTTCCTTCAAGCGCGCGCCGTCGCCTCTGCTGAACCATCGCAGCATCCATCACGCCCAACTCCGTTGGTACAAACGTTCCATTCTTCAGAGCTCCGCGACCCGCCACCGAATCCCCCACCTTCACATCCGCAAATGTAATGCTCTCCCCGCCAGGACTGCCACTGGCAGGGACACCACTACTCCGTTCGCCTCCGCTTCCAACCTCGCCCACACCCGCGCCGCTCGCCAGTGCCGCCATTCTGCGTCCCCCGCGCTTGAACGAGGTCTGCTCGTCCACTTCAATCACCTGACTCACGCCATCAGGACGCAATACCGTCAGCTTCAGTCCGTCCAGATCGATCGCCGTTACTTTCCCGGTGATGTAGACCTTTCCCATTCCCTCGCGTGCCTTCTTGATCTGTTCGGCATCCATAACGCCCACGAATACCGCGTGAATTGTCTTGGTTGCCGGATCTAAAACGCCCATCGCCCCAACACCGTCTCCAACTCTGATATCCGTGAGTTTCAACGGCTGCCGTTCCTTGGTCACGCGAGTGTTCGTCGAAATCGCCACCTGATAGATCTCGCCCGCCTCGGTCTTCACCGTAATGTGATCAGCTGACGTTGCCGTCACGGTCCCTCGCACCATCTGACCGCCAGCGAATGACACACCGCCTCCGCGCTCATCATCCGGTTCTTGTTGTGCATGCGCCATAACTGACAGAGCCATAGTTACTGCTAATAGAAGCAGCGTCGCCATACCCCGTCGATCTATTTGCTGTCTCATACTTACTGCTTCTTCCTTTATTTGGACGCTAGCCCTGCTACCTGTGCTCATACAGACGTAACCTCTGCACGAAAGACTCTCTCCTTGCCTTTAAAACCAGCAAGGGAACTGCATCATCCGCCTCGCATTCACTTCACGATGCGCCCTGCACTACACTACGGAAATGCATGAGGTAGCACACGTCCCTCACACTCACCCGCATATCGAAGGACACTTCGAGTCCAGCGAGATCGTCCGCGACATCGTCATCGGTCTATCCGACGGACTCACCGTCCCCTTTGCCCTCGCCGCTGGTCTCTCAGGAGCCGTTGCCTCCTCGCACATCGTCGTCCTCGCGGGCCTCGCCGAAATAGCAGCTGGCTCCATTGCCATGGGCCTTGGGGGCTACCTTGCAGCTCGTGGCGACGCAGAGCATTACGTCTCCGAGCGGCAACGCGAAGAACGCGAGATTGTCGAACGAACGCGTGATGAAGAAGAAGAGATCTACGAGATCTTCGAGCAATATTCGGTCGACCGCACCAGTGCCACGCCTGTTCTCAATGCGCTCAAGCAAAACCCCAAAGCGTGGGTAGACTTCATGATGCGCTTCGAACTAGGCCTCGAAGAACCCGCCTCTAACCGTGCCCACCGCTCGGCTCTCACCATTGCCTTGTCGTATATCGCTGGCGGCCTCATCCCGCTTCTGCCTTACATTCTTGTCGCAGATAACTTTGCGGCGCTCAAACTCTCAGTTGTAATCACGCTTCTCGCTTTAGCCATCTTCGGCGCACTCAAGGGGAGATTGGTTGGAACAGGGTGGCTCCGCAGCGCCGTGCAGACAGTCCTCATCGGAGGAGCCGCGGCAGCAGTCGCCTATGCTCTTGCACGCCTGCTCAATACCCACCCGATCTAGTTTCTAGGTCGCTGGAATCCAAATTTGGGAAACTCTGCGAAATTAGGATCGTGCGTAATTTCTCGAAACCGGTACCCCGGCAAATTACAGGCGTAAATCGCATGTCAAGCCAATAATCCCATAAGTGATTACAAATCAGCAGCATAACCGTGGCGTATAAGCTACCGGCAAGCCGCTATACTGGATGTATAGCTTGAAGGTACTGCCTAAACATCGGCGTCCTTGCATTTATACCCGTAAGTCGTTTGGGATGACGATTTTGCCCATAAGTCATCTAGAATGACGATTTTGCAGCCTGTTGAAAACGTAAACCATTGTAAATAAACACGTTACACGATAGACCCCTGGGGGGGTATCTCTCAAAAAGCAGTCGAAGGGAATTAGTGGACTAGGAGCGCAGAGGCTGCGACCACAATTCCAGCTACTCCTAGGGAAAGCCCCAGAAGAAAGTAAGCCCGCCTTCGAGTGAAGAGAGTAATGGAACAGAGTACCACTGCGATCTGCAACAAAGCTTCGCCAAGATCGTAACGAGCGGCCTTGGCTTCTGCCCGGGTCACTTCTTGTTCGAATTCATGAGCTTTATTCTGTTCTTCCGCAAGATCTTCCTTCCATTTGTCGATGTGGGCCTCATACTCCTTCTGTTTGGCACCGGTCATTGTCGCATTGACCGTAGGCTCCATCGCAAGCAGATCGACAGTGACTGCGAGGTTATCCATTCGAATCTTCTTGGCCTGGTACTCATTCCACTGATCGCCGGCACGCGACTGCATAAGAACTGCCTCGGTATGACTGCGATGCCCGAGAACAGTGACCATCGCTACAAGAACTGCAAGAATCGAGATGCCAAGCGAGATGCTCTTGAGCGATTCGCCCCCCTCGCCCGACTCCTTCATCTGATTCGCGAATTCTTGAACTTCATTAGCTTCCATAGTGCGGTGATTCTAGCGCCAATGGAGATATCTCAGCGACTAAAAGTGCTCAATCGATGCATCATCCAAAAAACGAGGATTGAGTCTCATTTTCTTAACCGCGTCTTTACTGGATGAAAAGGACTTTTCTACAGGAAAGCTAGATTATTCACAGCTCGGAGGTTGCGCAGAGACTCAGTCACTGATAATCTCAGGAAGTCGCAAAGAGGCATACAGCAAGAAACGAAGTGGAAAGCATAAAGCTTGCACGGAAACGAAAAGCAAGATACTCTAGGTGAGAAGTAAAGCAACACTGCTTCGCACCTTGGCTCTGGTATGACGAGAGCAAGTAACAAGGGATGACGGAGCGCAGTCCAAGCGTTTGATCGCGGTTTAGAGCCTAAGGGCCTACCGACAATCCAAACCCAAGCCACTGCAGTTTATTTGAGATTTACCAGGAGCTAAGTGCTCCGCGCTCATTTTGAGCGTTACGATGTTTTGACATTTGTGCTGAGTGAATGTATGTCACGTTGAGTTGCATTTCTTTGGACGAGATAAGTCTAAAGAAACGTCCAAGCGTTGATCGCGGCAGCAGAGCCTAAGCAACAAGGGCCAGCCGAATCCACCCAAGCCACTGCAAGACAGGATCCAGCGAGGGTTTCACCTTTGCTTCTTCCGAGCCTGACCGGCTTTACCGGCTATTGGAGCTAAGTGCTCCGCGACGATTCGTCGTCGTAACGGTATTTTGAGATTTCTGCGCTTGCGAACGTCGCCTGCTTTGCTTCTTTTCTCCTGCCTACAAGCTGAAAGAGAGAAAAAAGAAAAGGTTGACAAGAGAAACGAAGTTCGATACTCTTAGAAAGTTCGCGGTAAACGTCACGAACTGCTGAGCGAGATGCAAACGGGTTGAGTCAAGCCCTGAGCAAGTATCTCCGGTAAGCAGCTCCCAAGTTAGTCGAAAGACTCCAAGAGACTGAAGCGCAATCAAGTTCGAGGACACGGACTCGTGGCTTTGCCCAGTTGGTCCTTGATCCAAAACTCACGGCTTAGGCCTGATGAGTTCGGATCTTTGACAACATAGTTGAACATGCCAGTCGTGAGATGATGTGGAATTTGGTTTAGTCATTCTCACTAGTTATAAACCTCCGGAACTTTCGAGTTCGGGGGCGCATGATAACCTCCCGACCCCTGTCGCTGGAGGGCATGCAAACCAAGATTAAACGAGAGTTTGATCC